>JBAZXI010000011.1:0-140374 GCA_041659925.1 Sphingomonas sp. | reverse complement strand
CCGCTTCGGCCGCGACGGCCGCGACGCCCTGCCCGGCAACGAGGAGATGGACCTCGCCAAGCTGCGAGGCGGCGGTGACCACGGCGAGCGTGGCATCCTTGACGGACGCACCGTCATGTTCGACCCAAACCAGAGTCTTCATTTTCATGTCCTCTCAATCCGTTCGGGCTGAGCTTGTCGAGGCCCTGCCCTTTCTTCGGAATGTGGAAAAGTACGGCCCTTCGACAAGCTCAGGGCGAACGGTGGTTATTTGGCGACTCCCATCGCCTTGAGTTTCGCCACCAGTTCATCGACATCGGCGGCCTTGACGCCCGCGCTGCGCTTGGCGGGCTCGACGACCTTGAGCGTCTTGAGGCGCGGGGCGGCATCGACGCCGTAGTCCGCGATCGTCTTCTTGGCGATCGGTTTGGACGTTGCCTTCATGATGTTCGGCAACGTCGCATAGCGCGGCTCGTTCAGCCGCAGATCGGTGGTGACGATCGCGGGCGCCTTGAGGTCCACGGTCTCGAGGCCGCCATCGACTTCGCGAGTGACCATGATGCGGTCACCGCTCACCTCGAGCTTCGAGGCGAAGGTGCCCTGCGGCCAGCCGAGCAGCGCCGCCAGCATCTGGCCGGTCTGGTTGTTGTCATCGTCGATCGCCTGCTTGCCGAGGATCACGAGGCCCGGCAGCTCCTCGTCGCATACCGCCTTCAGTAGCTTCGCCACGCCCAGCGGCTCGACCTCTTCGTCGGTGACGATGAGGATGCCACGATCGGCGCCCATCGCGCGCGCGGTGAGCAATATGTCGGTTTCGGCCTTGGCTGCGCCGACGCTGACCACCACCACTTCAGTCGCGGCGCCCTTTTCCTTCAGACGCACGGCTTCCTCGACGGCGATCTCGTCGAACGGGTTCATGCTCATCTTGACGTTCGTAAGATCCACGCCCGTGCCATCCGGCTTCACGCGGGGCTTTACGTTATAGTCAAGCACGCGCTTGACCGGAACGATGACCTTCATTTCCGACCGGCTCCAAACCATTGCATTGCAGCCGGCTGATACGCGTGCGGCGTCTCAGGTGATATTCGCTTTCCCGATCCCATCGGTGCGAAGAAAAGCGAGCGACAGCCGCACCATCGAATCGATGAAATCGTCGTCGGTCATCCCCGAGGCGTTTTCGAGGATATAGTGCTTCAGGTTGGCGAGGATCGCGATCTCCAGCACGACCAGTGCCTGCTCGATGTCCGCGACGGCTATTTCCGAACGGTGATGCTCAAGGATAGCCTTGGTGGTCAGGTGGGTGAATTTGGTGACAGACAGATTGCGCGTCAGGTCCATCAACTCGGGAGCACTATTTGGGATGACGTAGAAAAGCTCGGCATTCTCGCGGAAATTCTCGAGCAGATACTGGAATGCGTTCCGGCTCGCGGTTTCCATCGGCAGGTCGATCGATGCGTGTAGCTCGGTGCGCAACCCGTTTGCCACGCGCGACACCGTTTGCTCGATCAACGCGGAGACGATCGATTCCTTGTTGGGGAAATATTGGTAGAGGGAGCCGATACTGACGCCTGCTCTCTCGGCGATATAGTTAGTGTTCGCCTTCTCGTAGCCGTCGGCGAGAAGGATGATCTCCGCCGCCTCCAGGATGGCGTCAGAAGTAACCTTTGCGCGATCCTGGGTCGGCTGTTTCCTGCGCAACACGATTGGCCCCTCCGGTGCCTGTATAGTGGCATATTGCAGCATCTTTCCAACCTTCCCTTTTCGGAAGCGTTTCCCCGCATCTCCGCAGGTTCCCGCGTCAGTCCTCGTTCCTGCCCATCATCCGATTGCACGCGCGATAGGCCATGGTGAGCGCCGGCCCGAGCGTGCAGCCCGCACCCGGATACCTGTCGCCCATGATCGACGCGGTGCTGTTGCCCGCAGCGAACAGTCCGGCGATGGGCGCACCGCTCGCGTCCAGCACCTGCGCGTCGTTGTCGATCACCAGCCCGCCCTTGGTTCCGATGTCGCCCGGGTAGAGCGGCGCGCCATAGAAGGGCGGCTTGTCGACCGGGCCGAGGCACGGGTTGGGCGTGACGCGTTCGTCACCATACATCTGATCGTGCGCATCGGCGCCGCGGCCGAATTTCTCGTCGACACCGGTTTTGGCGAAATGAGCCATCTCAGCGGCTGTCTCTTCCAGGCCGTCCGGGTCGACGCCGAGCTTTCCGGCCAGCCCGCGCAGCGTCGATGCCCGTTCCAGCATGCCATCGGGGCCGAAGGCGTCGCGGTTCATCCAGTCGGGCGACATGCGCGACTGGAGCAGCCCACCGAAGATATATTTGGATCGATAGGTGGCGTCGAAGATTACATAGGCTGGCACGCGGTCGCGCAGGTCGTACTTCTCGCCATAGATGCACTTGCCATAGCTGTTGTAGGTGATCGCCTCGTTCATGAAACGGCGCCCCTGGCGATCGACGACGATCAGACCAGGCTTCGATTTTTCGAAGAACAACACCACCGTGCGCTGCCCCCAACGCACCACCGGCGCCCACCACGCCTCTTGCATCAGGCCGGTCGCGGCGCCGATCTCGCGTCCTGCAGCAATCAGGTCGCCGGTATTTCCCAAGCTGCCCGCCGACCAATCTGGCGAGGTCGGGCTTGCGATGTTCGCGCCGCGCATCGCCGTGCTGCGCTCGAACCCGCCCGCGGCGACGATCACCCCGCGCCGCGCCAAGATCCGCTCGCGGCCGTCGCCTGCCCCTTCTATCACGACACCAGCGATCCGGCCATCTTCGCGCATGAGTTCGCGCACCGGAGCATTGCGGCGCAGCTCGATTCCGCGCCGCCGCACCGCGAGCAGCAGCCGCCCGACCAGCGCCTCGCCCATGCACAGTCGCCGGTCGCGCTTGCCCTTGAGCCTGCCCGCGACGTCGGCGGAGTAGCGGCCCAGCGCGCGCATCGCGATTCGCTGCCAGCCCGGCGCCACCGCCTGGATCTTGGAAACCTCCGTGATCGACAGGTTGAGCCTGCCGAACACCTTGGATGCGTGCGGCATCTCGCGAAGCTGATAGAGTTCCCTGCCCAGCTCGCGGCCCTCCAGCGGCGCGCAGTCCATTGTGCGCCCGCCCGGCTTCCATCCGGGATAGGATGGGTAATAGTCGGGATATTTCTTCACCGGTGTATAGGGGACGCCGATCTCCGCCAGATAATCGATCATCTTCGGCGCGGTCTGGATATAGGTCCGGATCGTCGCGTCGCTGATCTGCTCCTCGGGCAGGACGGCGCGGAGGTAGGAGAAGGCGTCTTCCTCGCTGTCTTCGATGCCGGACGCGGCAATCTGCGAATTGTTAGGCACCCAGATGCCGCCGCCGGACGTGGCGGAATTGCCGCCGATCCGGTCGGTCTTCTCGAGAATCAACACCTGCCCGCCAAGATCATGTGCGCGGCATGCCGCCATCAACGCGGCCGCGCCCGTGCCCACCACGATGACGTCATAAGACGACGCCGTCTCCTGCTTAACGGCCGCCACTGCGCCCTCCGACGGGTGAATGGTCGTGCATCGCCGGCCGCATCGTCTCTCCTCTCCATGAATCCTGTCGCGTCGCGCACGGCGGGTTTGCCGATGGTCTAGGTCCGGGGCGGATTCAGAACAAACTCGCTTTTGGCCACCGCGTCCGCTTCCCGCGCGCTTCGCAGCGTCAAAAGCGAGTTTCTGCTGAGCCTGCTCTGGCGACATATCCTGCCTCCAAAGGTCGGGTAAGAGGAGAGCGACGATCCGGTTCGAGACGTTGCGATATGAAGTCAGCGACGGCATCGCGCTGATCACGCTCGACCGCCCGGAGCGGCTGAACGCGATCAACAGCGTGATGAGCCGCGAGCTGCCGCGGGTATGGCGCGGGTTCGAGGCGGATGCGTCGGCGGTGGTGGCGATCGTCACCGGCACGGGCGACCGCGCCTTTTGCACCGGCGCCGACCTGGCCGACCTTCCCGAGATGATCACCGACGACGTGGGCAACGCGACGATCGAATCGATCCGCTGGACGCCGTTGCAGAACCGGGTGTGGAAGCCGGTGATCTGCGCGCTCAACGGCGCAGTGATGGGCGGCGGGCTCCATTTCGTCGCGGAGTGCGACGTGGTGCTGTCGGCCGCACATGCCGAGTTCTCAGACCCGCACGTCAGCGTGGGGCTCGTCTCCGCGCTTGAGACGGTGGTGCTTGCGCGGCGCGCGCAGATCGGCACGGTGCTCCGGCTCGCGCTGGGCGGTCGCGACGAGAAGATCACGGCGCAGGAAGCGCTGCGCGCCGGAATTGTCGACCAGGTCTGCGCGCCGCCGATGCTCCTGCCCGAAGCGCACGCGCTCGCGACGCGGATCGCCCGAAACTCGCCCACGGCGATGGCGCTCACCAAGCGCGCGATCTGGGGCGCGAAGCAGGCAGGGCTCGACGAAGCGTCGACGGAGGCGTGGCGGATGATCGCCGCGCACCGCGACACGCCGGATTTCGACGAGGGCATCCGCGCCTTCGCGGAAAAGCGCCCGCCGCGCTGGGCACGCTACGGCGCCTGATCGCGCCGGCCCCGCAGTTCGATGGAAAGACCGATGACCATAGTGCAATTCGACGACATCGCCGCGCTCCAGGCCCTCGGTTCCGGCAGCTACGGGCCGTGGAGCGCCGAGCGCGAGATCAGCCAGCAGGACATCACCGCGTTCGGCGCGCTGACCGGCGACATGCAGTGGATCCATGTCGATCCCGAGCGCGCCGCGAACGAGAGCCCGTTCGGCACCACCATCGCGCACGGATTCCTGCTGCTGTCGCTGATCGCGACGCTGCGCAAGACCGACGGGCTGGAGATCACCGGCCACGGGAGCGCGCTCAACTACGGCATCGATCAGTTGCGCTTCGTGCGGCCCGTGCCCGCCGGATCGCGCATCCACTGCCGCAGCCGGATCGAGAATGTGGGCGAGCGCGGTGGCGGAACGATGATCGACCTAGGCGTCGCCGTGCACATCGTCGGCGACGACAAGCCGTGCCTGCTGTTCGCGTGGAAGCTCCTCTACCGCCCGTGACGTCTGCGGCCGGCGTGAAAGGAATGATATGATCGAAGGCCAGCCCCTTCCCGCCATCGACGACCCGCTCGATCGCGCCTTCTGGGAGAAGGCGCGCCAGGGCGTGCTCGTCATCCAGGCATGCGCCTCGTGCGGCGAGCAGCGCTTTCCGCCGCGTCCGATGTGTCCGCATTGCCAGTCCGAGAGCATCGCCTGGCAGGAGGATGCCGGCGACGCCACCGTCTGGTCCTTCGCCTCCCCGCGCCCGCCGCTGCTTCCCGCGTTCGAGGCAATGGCGCCTTATGTCACCGTGATCGGCGCGCTCGCATCCAACCCCGCTATCCGCATCGCCGGCATGGTGATCGCCTCCGACGAAGCCAGCCCTACCGGCCTCGGCCCCGGCGATGTCGCGATCGGCCAGCCGATCCAGATCCACTTCCGCGAAGTCGCCCCGGGCTGTGCGCTGCCCTTCTGGCGCCTCGAATCCTCGAGCCTGGAGTACCTCCGTTGAGCACCCCCGCCATCGCCCTTCACGATTATGCGCTGGGGGATCGCTATCGGAAATCCTTGGGCCGCGTGTACCTCTCCGGATCGCAGGCGCTCGCCCGACTGCCGATGCTCCAGCGCGAGCGCGATTGCGCCGCCGGGCTCAACACCGCAGGATTCATCTCGGGCTATACTGGCTCGCCGCTGGGCGGATACGATACCACCCTCAAGGCAGCCCGGCGCGCGCTGGACGAACACCACATCGTCTTCCAGCCGGGGATCAACGAAGAACTTGGGGCGACCGCGGTCTGGGGATCGCAGCAGACCGATCTGTTCGGGGAAGCGCGTTACGATGGCGTGTTCGCGATCTGGTATGGCAAGGGCCCGGGGGTCGACCGGTCGGGCGACGCACTCAAGCACGGCAGCTATGCCGGAACCTCGCGCCATGGCGGAGTCATCGTGCTCGCGGGCGACGATCATGGTGCCAAATCCTCCACGGTCGCGCATCAGAGTGATCAGGCGTTCGTCCATTTCGGCATGCCCTATTTCAACCCGTCGACCGTGCAGGACTACCTAGATTACGGCCTTTTCGGCTTCGCGCTGTCGCGCTGGTCGGGCTGCTGGGTCGGGATGAAATGCGTCACCGATACGATCGAGAGCTCGGCGTCGGTCGATGTCTCGCCGGAGCGCGCGTTGGCGGTGCTCCCCGAAGCCCCGGACGGCGAACCGGGCCTGAACGCGCGCTGGGGCGTCCATCCCGTGATGGTCGAGCAGCGCCACTATCAGCAACGAATCCCGCGCGTGAAGGCGTTCGTGAAGGCCAATGCGCTCAACCATCCGGTGATCGGCGGCGAGGGCGGCGCGCTGGGCATCGTCACCACCGGCAAGGCGCATCTCGATCTGATGCAGGCGCTGGAGGATCTGGGGCTGACCGCCGATCGCTGCCGCGAACTGGGAATAGGCGTGTTCAAGGTGGCGATGCCCTGGCCGCTCGAGCCCGACCTGATCGGCGATTTCGCCAGCCGATTCACCCACCTTCTCGTCGTCGAGGAAAAGCGCGCGGTGATCGAGCCGCAGCTCGCTACGCTGTTCGTGAACGATGCCAGGGCGCCGCTGCTGATGGGCAAGGCGGACGAGACCGGTGCGCCGCTGCTCTCGTCGGAAGCCGAGTTCAGCGCGACGATGCTGGCGCAGGCGCTCGCCGCGCTGATGGCGCGCATCGGCGTGAAGGGAGCGCCGGGCCCCAAAGCGCTGGCCAAGCCCAACGCGGGGCCAGGCGGCGCGCTGATGCGCATGCCCAGCTTCTGCGCGGGCTGCCCGCACAACACTTCGACGCGCGTGCCCGAGGGAAGCATGGCCTTCGGCGGGATCGGCTGCCACGGCATGGCGAGCTTCCTGCCCGAACGGAAGACGCCTACGCTCTTCCAGATGGGGGGCGAGGGCGCGCCATGGATCGGCCTGTCGCCCTTCACGACGCGGCGGCACATCTTCCAGAATCTGGGGGACGGCACTTATCATCATTCGGGGCTGCTCGCGATCCGCGCGGCGGTCGCGGCGGGCGTCAACATCACCTACAAGATCCTCGTCAACGACGCGATCGCGATGACCGGCGGGCAGGCGATCGAAGGCAGCGTGCGCGTCGACCAACTCACGCGCCAAGTCCATTCGGAAGGCGCGCGGCGCATCGCGCTGGTCAGCGACAATATCGAGAAATACCGCACCGGATATGATTTCGCGCCGGGCGTGACGATCCATCATCGCGACGATCTCGATGCGGTGCAGAAGGAGCTGCGCGAGATCGAAGGAGTGTCGATCCTCGTTTACGAGCAATATTGCGCGACCGAGCTGCGCCGGCGCCGCAAGCGCGGCAAGGCCGAGGATCCGGACCGCCGCATTTTCATCAATCCGCGCGTGTGCGAAGGCTGCGGCGATTGCGGCGTGCAATCCAATTGCATCGCGATCGAGCCCGTTGAGACCGAATTCGATCGCAAGCGCCGGATCAACCAGTCCGCGTGCAACAAGGATTTCTCCTGCACCAAGGGCTATTGCCCCAGCTTCGTGACCGTCCATGGCGGCACCCCGCGCCGCCGCAGCGCGGGCAGGGGCGCGGCGCCGCCGCCCGAGTTCGCTCACCGTTTGGCGGCACTGCCCGATCCCGTCCCCGCTTCGCTCGACGCGCCGTACAACCTGCTGGTTGCAGGGATCGGCGGCGCGGGCGTGGTGACGGTCGGTGCGCTGATCGGCATGGCCGCGCATCTGGAGGGCAAGGGCTGTTCGGTGCTCGACGTGGCGGGCCTCGCGCAGCGCAACGGCCCGGTTACCAGCCATGTCCGCGTCGCCGCGCGGCCCGAGGATCTGCACGCCAGCCGCATCGTCACCGCCGATCTGATCCTGGGCTGCGACATCGTCGTCGCATCGGGCGTGGAAGTGATGTCGAAGATGGTAGCGGAGCGCACCCGCGCGGTGGTCAACACACGCGTCGCGCCGACATCGGCCTTCGCCAGCAATCCGGACCTGAACCTGACCGCCGATCGCATGATCGCCGCTATCGGCGGCGTGCTGAACGAGGAAGCTGCTGAGTTCGTCGATGCCGGCACGCTCGCGACTGCGCTGCTCGGCGACGAAGTCGCGACCAATCTCTTCCTCGTCGGCTATGCGGTGCAGAAGGGCTGGTCGCCGGTCGGGCTTGCGGCGCTGTTGCGCGCGATCGAACTCAACGGCGTCGGCGTCGATATGAACCGCGCGGCGCTGAGCTGGGGCAGGCTCGCCGCGGCCGATCTTGCGGCGGTGGAGGCTTTCGCGTCGGGCAGTGGCGCGTCCAGCAAGGATGTGGTGCCCGAAACGCCCATGGCGCTCGGCGAGCGGCTGACTGGCGAGCTCGTCCGCTATCAGGACCGCGCCTATGCCGATCGCTTCTCCGCGCTCGTCGACGCCGCGCGCGCGGCAGACGCGCGGTTCCCGCAGCGCGCGGGCGCGCTCACCCGTGCCGTCGCGCGCTATTTCTACAAGCTGATGGCATATAAGGACGAATATGAGGTCGCCCGCCTCTATTCGGACGGCAGCTTCCTCAAGACGCTTAAAGCGGAATTCGAAGGCGATCTGCGCCTCGAATTCCACATGGCGCCGCCGCTGCTCCAGCGCCGCGATCCCGCCACCGGCCGCTATCGGAAGCGCAAGTTCGGACGCGGGACGATGGCGCTCTACCGGCTGCTAGCGCGTCTCAAATTCCTGCGCGGCACTAATTTCGATCCGTTCGGCCGCGCGGCCCACCGCAAGCTCGAACGCCGCTTGATCGATGACTATGAAGCAATGACTCGCCGCGTGCTCGCCGCGCTGACGGAGGGCAATTACGCACTCGCGGTCGAGATCGCCTCATACCCTGAGCTGATCCGCGGCTACGACGTGGTGAAGGACGAGCATCTGGCGCGCGCGCAGGTGAAGCTCGACACGCTGCTCGCGGGCTATTTCGATCCCGCTCCTCAGCCCCAAGCGCTGGCCGCAGCCTGATGCTCAAGGACAGGACCGCGATCGTCGGCATCGGCGAAACCGACTTCGCCAGAAATCTGGAGGAATCGGAGTTCCAGCTCGCGTGCCGCGCGATCCGCATGGCGCTGGACGACGCCGGAATCGCTCCGGCAGAGGTCGATGCGCTCTCCAGCTATACCTTTGAAGAGACCCCCGAGTTCGAAGTCGCGCGCAGCGTCGGGATGGGCGACCTCCATTATCTCTCGCAATCCCCGCATGGCGGCGGCGCGGGCTGCGGCGCGATCGGGCATCTGGCGCTCGCCATCGCGTCTGGGGTGGCCAGGGTCGGCGTGGTGTGGCGCTCGCGCAAGCGGGGATCGCCTGGCAAGCGACTGTGGGCAGGCGTGCAGAACACGGTCACCGATCACTGGAAATGGACGCGGCCCCAGGGCCTTGTCCGCCCGGTCGACGAGGTGGCGGTGCTGACGCGGCGCTACATGCACGAATATGGCCTGACGCGTGAGCAGCTTGCCGAGGTCGCGCTGTCGATGCGCGATTTCGCGCGGAGCAATCCCAAGGCATTGATGGGCGGCCGTCCGCTCGATCTGGAGCAATATCTTGGGGCGCGGATGATCTCCGATCCCTTGTGCCTGTTCGACAATTGCCTCGAAAGCGACGGTGCGATCGCGCTGGTGCTGGTGGGTAGCGACAGGGCGAGGGACTGCCCCACCCGGCCCGTCCATATCCATGCCTTTTCGCAGGGGATGACCGCGCAGCACCAGTTGATGACCGATTATCACAGCGCCGATCCGCTGCGCAGTTCGTCCTGGGCCTGTGCGGCGAACCTGTGGCGCCAGTCGGACATTTGCCCCGCCGACATCGACGTGGCGCAGATCTACGACGCCTTTGCCCCGCTCGTGCTGTTCAGCCTCGAAGCCTATGGCTTTTGCGGTCGGGGAGAGGCGGGGGCGTTTGCCGCGGAGGGCAATCTGCGCGCCGGCGGGCGGCTGCCGGTCAACACCTCGGGCGGGAGCCTTTCTGAAGTCTATCTCCACGGCATGAACCTCGCGACCGAGGCGGTGAAGCAGCTTCGCGGCACCGCAATTACGCAGATCGCGAACGCCGAAACCTGCCTCGTTACCTCCTGCGACACCACGCCCAACGGCGCGCTGGTGCTGCGGCGCTGAGCCGGCGCCCCGGAATACGAGTTAAATTTGAGCGTGATCGGGATGTACGCCGGTACCGAGACACGAGCTGCGACGCCTGCCAATGCAGCCGACCCCGGGCGGAGGAATTTTCAGTGAGCGATACCAGCTTCCTGCCGATCGAGCGCACGATCTTCTCGAGCGAGCATGAGGTGTTCCGCGCCGCCGTTCGCCGCTTCATGCGCGACGAGGTGATCCCAAACCTCGACAAGTGGAACGAGCAATGCCACCCCGATCGCGAGGTGTGGTTGGAGGCGGGCAAGCAGGGCCTGCTCTGCGTAACCACGCCCCCCGAATATGGCGGCGCGGGCGCCGATCGGAAATACAGTGCCATCCTGATCGAGGAACAGCAGCGGGCAAATGCGGCCGGCCCCGGCTTCGTGATGCATTCGGAAATCGTCGCGGGCTATATTCTGCGCTTCGGCACCGAGGAGCAGAAGGAGACCTGGTTGCCCCGGATGGCGCGCGGCGAGGTGATCGGATCGCTCGCCATGACCGAGCCGCGCGGCGGATCGGACCTGCGCGCGATCACCACCCGCGCCAACCGGATCGGCGACGAATATGTGATCAACGGCGCCAAGACCTTCATCACCAACGGCTATATAGCCGATCTGATCATCCTCGCCGCCAAGACCGATCAGCCCGATGGATCGAGCGGCTTGTCGCTGTTCCTGGTCGAGGCGGACCGCGCCGGCGTGAGCAAGAGCCAGCCGCTCGAAAAGGTGGGGCAGAAATCGCAGGACGCCGTCGAATTGTTCTTCGACGATGTCCGAATCCCCAGATCGAACCTGCTCGGCCGCCAGGGCGAGGGGCTGCGCACATTGATGCAGGAACTCGCCTGGGAGCGGCTGATGATCGCGATCCGCGCCGTCGCGGGCTGCGAGGTCGCACTTGAGATCACGGTCGATTACACCAAGTCGCGCCAGGCGTTCGGCAAGAGCTTGATGGAGTTCCAGAACACCAAGTTCAAGCTCGCCGAGTGCAAGACCAAGACGCAGATCGCGCGCGTCTATATCGACAAGTGCATCGAGCTGGCGGTCGAGGGGGAACTGAGCGCCGAAGCCTCCGCCATGGCCAAATGGTGGTGCACCGAGCTGCAGAACCGGGTGCTCGACGAATGCGTCCAGCTGCATGGCGGCTATGGCTATATGCTCGAATATCCGGTCGCCCGCGCGTGGACCGATGCGCGCGCCCAGATGATCTATGGCGGCACGAACGAGATCATGAAGGAAATCATCTCGAGGAGCTTCTGAGCATGGACTCCTCGAAACCCGCCAGCCCTGACTTCCCTGCTCAGGAGGGAGTGGCGCTCGTGATCGGCGGCAGCGGCGGCATCGGCCGCGCCATCTGTGAGAAGCTGGCCGAGGGCGGCAGCGATGTCGCGCTCACCTATCGCACGAACCGCGAGGTGGCCGACGAGGTGGCGGCCGCGGTGGCGGCGCACGATCGCGCCGCGGAAATCTATTCCGTAGCGATCGAGGATGCAGCGGCCGTCGCGGAGATGTGCCGCGCCGTGATCGCGCGCTTCGGGCGCATTCACACGGTGGTCAACGCGTCGGGATCGCATATCGCGATGAAGTTCATCGGTGATCTCGATCCGGAAACCTTCCGCGCGGTGATGAATGTCGATACCAACGGCTTCTTCAACGTGATCCACGCGGTGCTGCCGCATATGCGCGAAAGGGGCGGCAGCTTCGTCGCGATCAGCACCACCGGGCTGTTCCGCTGGCCCAACAAGGACGCGCTGTCGGTGGTGCCCAAGGCCGCCAACGACGCGCTCATGACGGGCATCGCGCGCGAGGAAGGCCGCAACGGCATCCGCGCCAACACCGTTGCCCTCGGGCTGATCGACGCAGGGCTGTTCCGCAAGCTGATCGGCACCGCGTATGACGAACGCTATGTCGAGGCGGCGAAGCGTAATTCGGCGCTCAAGCGGCTCGGCACCGCAGAGGAAGTGGCCGAGGCGGTGCTCTTCTTCGCCTCGCGACGCGCCAGCTTCGTGACCGGGCAAACGCTGACGCTCGACGGCGGGTTCAGCCTGTAGCGCCGTGACGCGCATCGCCGCCAGCGACCTGCCGGGACTGATCCGCCCGGGGATGACCGTGTTCGTGCAGGGGAGCGTCGGCGCGCCGCTCTCGCTGCTCGCTGCGATCGAGGCGGCTTCGCCGGGGCTGGGCGAGGTGCATTTCGTGTCACCGCTGACCCCCGGGCTCAACCGGATCGCCATCGGCCCAGGCAGCGCGCCCAGCAGCCTTATCAGCTTCTTCGATTATCGCGATTTGCGCCAATCCTTCCGGGCCGGACCGATTGAAGTGATGCCGCTGCATTACAGCGCTATTCCCGCCTGGCTCGAACGTCAGCGAATCGATGTCGCGCTGATCCAGCTCAGCCCGCCCGACGCGGACGGCATCTGCAGCACCGGGCTCGCTGCCGATTTCGTGCCCGATATGCTCGGCAACGCCCGTGTGGTCATTGCCGAGATCAACCGCGCGATGCCGCCCGTCGCGAACGGTCCGAAGGTACCGCTCGCGCGCATCGATCATATCGTCGATGCGGACTATCCTTTGCCCTTCATCGCCGCCCCCGGCACCGACGAGACCGTCGCGCGAATTGTCGCCTCTGCCGCGGCGCTGGTACGAAACGGGGACACCATCCAGTACGGCGTCGGCCGTATCCCGCAGCAGGTGGTGGCAGGGCTGAACGAACACCGCCACCTCGGCTTGCACAGCGGGCTCGTCACGCCGGTTGTGCGCCCGCTGATCGAAAGCGGCGCGATGACGGGAGCGCGCAAGAGCGTCGACACCGGCAGGCACGTCACGGGCGCCGCCTGCGGCGAACCCGATTTCTGCCGCTGGATCGCCGCGCATTCCCAATTCGCCTTCCGCCCGGTGCGCTACACGCATGCCATCGCCACGCTCGCCGCGATCGACAATCTGGTCGCGATCAATTCGGTGATCCAGGTCGATCTGTTCGGCCAGGCCAATGCCGAGTTCGCGGGAAAGCGGCAGGTGAGCGGCAGCGGCGGGCTGGTCGATTTCATGCGGGGCGCGCGGGCGTCGCGGGGCGGCCGCGCGATCCTGTGTCTGCAGTCTGCCGATCCCCGCGCGGGCCGTTCGAACATCGTCGCCGCACTCTCCGGCCCGGCCACGGTCTGCCGGACGGACGTGGATTACGTCGTCACCGAACATGGCGTCGCCGCGCTCGCGGACCGGTCCGTCGCGGCGCGCGCCGAAGCGCTGATCGCCATCGCCGCTCCCGAGTTTCGCGATCAGCTCCGCGCCGAATGCGCCGCCGATACGAGTTTCATGTGAGCGGCCTTGTTTCCTAGCAGGATCGCAGCCCGCTCGCCGGAAGGAAGCGGGCATGATTTGGAGAAGCGCGTGCCGGAAACAGGGATCACATCGGTCGCGGCCTACCTGCCCCGGCTGCGCCTCGCGCGGGCGGCGATCGCGGGCGCCAATGCCTGGGCCAATCCCGCGTTGAAGGCGGCGGCCAGGGGCCACCGCACCAGCGCGACGCCCGATGAGGACAGCCTGACCATGGCGGTCGAGGCGAGCCGCAATTGCCTTGCCGCCGCGCCTGTCGCGCCGCTCGCCGCGCTTCGGTTCGCTAGCACCACCGCGCCCTTCGCGGACCGTTCCAACGCGGTGCTGATCAGCGAGGCGCTCACGCTGCCCTCCGAGCTGCGCTGCATCGACTCCGGGGGGTTTCTCGGCGCCGGGATGGCGGCGCTCATCGACGCGCTGGCGACCGGGGAGCCGACGCTCACCGCCGCCGCGGAGCGGCGCAACGCCCGCCCCGGATCGATGCTCGAACTGACGCTCGGCCATGGCGCCGCCGCGGTCGCGACTGGCAGCGAAGGCGTGATCGCCCGCCCGCTCGCGACGCACAGCACCGCCGAGGATTTCGTCGACCACTATCGCTCGGCTGATGCGGAAGCCGACTATTCGCTCGAGGAACGCTGGGTCCGCGACGAGGGCCAGCTCAAGATCGCCCCTCCCGCGATCGCCGCGCTGCTGGACAAGGCCGGGATGGCCGCGGGCGACGTTGACCACTTGCTTATCGCGGGGGTCAGCGCCGCAGCGGCGAAGCAGGTCGCGAAGCGCTGCGACATCGCCGAAGGCCGCATCGCCGACCCGCTCGACGTCGGCTGCGGAAACCTCGGCGCGGCGCACGCCTTGCTGTTATTGGCCCACACGCTTGAACAGGTCGGGCCGGGCGAGCGCATCCTGCTCGTCAATGTCGCGCAGGGCGCGCAGTGCCTGCTCCTCGAAACCACCGATGCGATCGCGGGCTGGTCGCCCCTCCATCCGGTCGGCGCGCAATTGGCGGATGGCAGGGAGGACGAGAATTACCTCCGCTTCCTCTCTTTCAACGATCAGGTCGCGATCGACTGGGGCATCCGCGCCGAACGCGACAACCGCACCGCGCTTTCCGCCTTCAACCGCCACCGCAAGACCGTGACCGGTTTCATCGGCGGCAAATGCACCGCCTGCGGCAACCGCCAGTTTCCAAGGGGTCAGGCTTGCGTGAACCCCGATTGCCGCAGCTTCGACACGCTGATCGACGAGCCCTTCCAGCACAAGATCGGCAAGGTCCGCTCTTTCACCGAGGATTGGCTCGCCATCTCCGCCAATCCGCCGCTGATGTATGGCAACGTCGCCTTCGAGGATGGCGGCGTGGTGCAGATGGAATTCGTCGATTTCGCACCGGGCGAACTCTCGGTCGGCCAGCCCATCCGCTTCGTGTTCCGGATCAAGGACAAGGACTCGAAGCGCAATTTTCGCCGCTATTTCTGGAAAGCGGCCCCCGCGCGCACGCCGAAGGAACGCTGAATGGCTGAAGGTATCCGCGACAAGGTCGTCATCCTCGGCATGGGCTGCTCGCGCTTTGGCGAGCGATGGGATTGCAGCGCCGAGGACCTGCTCGTCGAGAGCTTCCGCGAAGCGATCGCTGATGCGGGCATCGATCGCGACCAGATCGACGCCGCATGGTTCGGCCTCTCGATGGACGAGCAGAATCTGGGCAAGTCGGGAATGTCGGTGTCGCAATCGCTGCGCCTGCCCAACATCCCGGTCACCCGCGTCGAGAATCTCTGCGCGACCGGATCGGAGGCGCTGCGCGGCGCCGCTTATGCGATCGCGTCGGGCGCCGCCGATATCGCAATGGCCATCGGCGTCGAGAAGCTGAAGGACACCGGCTATGGCGGCCTGCCCGAGCGAAGCCGGGGCACCTTCAACGACCTGTGGCAGCCGAGCGTCACTGCGCCCGGATCCTTTGCGCAATTCGCCAGCGCCTATGTCGCGCGGCATGACGTCGATATGGAAACGCTCAAGCAGGCGATGGCGCATGTCTCGTGGAAGAGCCACGAGAATGGCGCCAAGAATCCCAAGGCGCATCTGCGGAAGCGGCTGTCCAAGGACGCGATCCTCAACGCACCGATGATCGCCTATCCGCTCGGCCTTTTCGATTGCTGCGGCGTCAGCGACGGTTCGGCCTGCGCGATCCTAGCCTCGCCCGAGGCTGCGAAGCGGCTCGGCCGCACCGGCGATCTGGTGAGCGTGCAGGCGCTTCAGGTCGCAGTGAGCAACGGCGCCGAGATGTCGCACACCGGCTGGGATGGCAGCTATGCCCGCACCACGCGCATCGCCGCGCAGCGCGCCTATCGCGAGGCGGGGATCGCCGATCCACTCAGGGAGCTCGCGCTGGTCGAGGTTCACGACTGTTTCTCAATCACCGAGCTGGTGACGATGGAGGATCTCGGCCTATCTGAATCCGGCCAGGGCTATCGCGACGTGCTCGCGGGCAAGTTCGACGCCGATGGCGAAGTCGCGAGCAATATCGACGGCGGGCTCAAATGCTTCGGCCATCCGATCGGCGCCTCGGGGCTGCGCATGGCCTATGAATGCTACAACCAGCTCCTCGGCCGCGCCGGGGACCGCCAGCTCAACGCGCCGCGCAAGGCGCTGACGCACAATCTGGGCGGCTTCCCCAACAGCAATGTCTGCAGCGTCTCGGTCTTCGGCCTGCTCGGCGGCTGACGCCGCCTCCCTTTCCAGATTCCAACGAGGTGTACCCGTGAACAATCCCGCATCGCTCGAGAACAAGGTCATCATCGTCACCGGGGCCGCGCAGGGCATCGGCAAGGCGCTCGCCGAACACGCGATCGCGATGGGTGCGCGCGTCGCCGCCGTCGACCGCAACGAAGCGGTGCTGACCGGGGCATTCGCGGCACATGGCGATGCCGCGCGTTGCTTCGCCGGCGACGTCACCGACGAGGATTTCGTCGCGAGCGTCGTCGAGGGAACGGCGGCGGTGTTCGGTGACGTCCATGGCCTGCTCAACAATGCCGGGATCATCCGCACGGCAATGATCACCGAGATGACGCGCGAGCAATGGCAGGCGGTGATCGACGTCAATCTGACCGGCGCCTTCATTTGCCTGCAGGCGGTGGGCCGCCACCTGATCGCCAAGGCGAAACTGGGCGATCCAAACCCCGGATCGATAGTCAACGTCTCCTCTGCGGCGGGGCGGCGCGGCACCTTTGGCCAGATCAACTATGGCGCGGCCAAATCGGGGGTCCTGGGGCTGACGATGAGCGCCGCGCGCGAATGGGGGCGGTTCAACATCAATGTGAACAGCGTCTGCTACGGCATGGTGGAGACGGCGATGACCGACAACATCCGCGCCGAGAAGTTCCGCGACCGCTATCTGGCGGCCCTCCCGCTTGGCCGCTTCTCGACCCCGGAAGACGTCGCCCCCGCGACCTGCTTCCTGCTGTCCGACGCCGCCGGCTATATCACCGGCCAGCACCTCGGGATCGACGGCGGCTTCCACATCACGGCCTAATCCGGCTGGAGCCACTCCGTCCCTTCGCGCCGCCACGGATCGTCACGCGCGTCCAACGGAAGCGCGTAGAGCGCCTGGCAAGTCGTGACCGTCCGGTCCTCCACCGCCATAGCCAGCTCGGCGATCACGGCCGGCCCGCACGGCCCGGTGGCGATCACCTCGCGGACAGTGCCGGTCAACGTCACCATGTCCCCCGCGAAGATCGACTCGCGCATCGCGAAGCGCATCCGGGCCACCCGCCCCTGCGGCCCCGACCAGTCGCCCAGATAGCGCTCGAACAGCGCCGCCTGGAACTGCGTGTTGGCGAAGATGTCGCGCTGCCCCGCCACTTCCGCGACATATCCCCTATCGTGATGGAGTCGCGAATAGTCGCGGCTGGCAAGCGCGCCCGCGACGATCCGGGTAGCAGTCGCCTGAAACCGCAACGGCGCAAGCGCGAGCCCGGGCGCCACATCGCCAATCGTCAGCCGCATCACGTACCCGCCTTCGCATAGCCGAAGAATTCGTAGCGCTCGATCCCGGTCATCCGGCCCACCTCGTCGAGATACTGCATCTCCACCGTCCAGAAGCGCCCGGTGCCCAGCCTGGTGGTCTTCACCGACCCGATCTGCCGCACGACCTGCCGCGTCCCCAGCCGGTCGCCGATCCGCACCCGACGGTAGAAGCTGGTGGTATAGGAAACCACGATCGAGGCCGGGTAGCCAAGCCTTTCCTTGAGATCGAAATGCGCCTGCAGGGCGATCGGCGACGCCTCCTCGCCCGGCTCCCAAAGCTCGGGCCGTCCCCAGGCGGGGAGCAGTGTCGCGGGGCACGCGTCCCCGTCCCAATAGGCCGGATTGCCATTCTCCACCGCCGCGCACATCGCTCGGACATTGACTGCGTTCGCCGGCATACCCGGCGGCGACACATATTGCGCTTGGCCGATCAGCGCGCGGACCTCCGCGTCCAGATCGTCCGCCGTCATCTAGGCCAGGACATGATCGGCAATCGCCCGTTTGAGCGTGTCCGGCGCGCCGTTCATCAGCTCCTGAAACTTGGAGCGGCGATAAAAGAGTTGCGGATCGCCCTCGGTCGAATAGCCGACGCCGCCGTGCACCTGCACGCTCGTCATGGCGAGGCGGCGGTACAGCCTGGTGGCGCGCAGCTTCGCCATCCGCGCGAGAGTCAAATGCTCCAATCCCTCGTCCTGCGCCCAGGCCGCTTGATAGGTCAGGTAGCGCGCGCCCTCCAGTTCGGTCGCACATTCGGCGAGCGGGTGCGATATCGCCTGGAACGCGGCAATCGGCTTTCCGAACTGGTTGCGCTGGTTGGCATAGTCGGCGGTCATCGCCAGCAGCGCGTCGGATGCACCCACTGCCTCTGCCGCCGCGGCGATCAGCACGTCGCTGCATGTTTCCACGCGGCCGGTGAGAAACGCGCGAACTCCTGCGCCGTCGAACGTCACCGCGAACAGCGCTTGGGCGGCATAATTGGCCTGTGGCCGGATCGTGATGCCCTCGGCGTCGGCCATAACCAGCGCCCAGCCATCGTCGCCGCAGCCAACCAGAAATGCGTCCGCCACGCTGGCAAATGGGACCAGCAGCGCGGCGCCGCGCAGCGTGCCCGCCGCGGTATCATAGGACGCGTCGGCCTCCACCGTCGGCACGACGATCGCCTCGCCGCTCGCGATCCGGGCCAGCCATTCGGCCTTCTCCGCATCGGCGCCGCAGCGCGAAAGGATATGCGCCGCGTGGACGCAGCTTTGCAGATAGGGCGAAGAGGCAAGCGTCCGGCCGAACTCTTCGAACGTCACCGCTAGGTCGAGCGCGCTCATCGCCGCGCCGCCATGCGCCTCGTCCACGCGCAATGCGCACAACCCGTTCTCGCTCAATGCAGCCCAGAAGGGTCGGGAGAATTTATGCTCGTCCACTTCGAGCCGGCGGACCCGCGCGCTGTCGAAATGCTCATTGCAGATTCGCCGTACGGTGGTGCGCAGCAGCTCCTGCTCTTCGTTGAAATCAAGGTCCATCTTCAGCCATCCGCCATCAGGCCAAGCCCACGTCGGGCGACGATATTCTTCTGGATCTCGGACGATCCCCCGCCGATTGTATCGACGGCGGTGGCACGGTCCGACATCTCCCACTTGCCGTTGCACGGCGCGCCGGGCGCGCCGGTCTTCAGCAGCCCGACCGGGCCAAGGCAGTCGATCGCGTAATTGGCGATGTCGCGGCCAAGCTGGGTGCTAAAATATTTGTACATCGCCGCTTCGACCGTCGGCACCGAGCCCTTGATCGCCATGGCGATAACGCGCCGTTGCAGCATCGTCGCGGTCTCCACCTCACAAGCGAATTCGGCGATGCGATCGCGCACCACAGGGTCTTCGGCGAGCGGCGCGCCGCTGCGCTCGGTCAGCTTCACCAGTTCGACCAGCGACTGGAACTTGAGCAGCAGGGGCCCGACCGTGTAGAGCGCGAACCGCTCGTAATCGAGAGCCTCGCAAACATAGCGCCAGCCCGAATTCTCCTCACCCACCAGATAATGGGCGGGGATGTTCACCGCATCGAAGAACACTTCGTTTGTGCGATGGTCGCCCATCGTCTCGATCTCGCGGATGGTGAGGCCGGGATGATCCATCGGCACCAGGAACACGCTGATGCCTTTGTGCTTCGGCGCATCGGCATCGGTGCGTGCGGCAACCCAATACCAGTCGGCGAAATGCGCCGATGTGGTCCACATCTTCTGCCCGTCAAGAACCCATTCCGCGCCCCGGCGCTCGGCGCGCAGCCGAAGCGAGGCGAGGTCCGAGCCCGATCCCGGCTCCGAATAGCCCAGCGCGAATTCGATCTCGGCCTCGAGGATGCGCGGCAGGAACTCCCGCTTCAGCCGGTCGCTGCCGTGTGCGATGATGGTCTTGCCGATACAGCCCACGCCCTTGCCAATGATCGGCGCGCCGCGGCTCGAAAGCTCCTCGTTGAGCAGATAGTCATAGACGCCGGGCCGCTCCGTCCCGCCATATTCGGACGGCCATGCCATGCCGATATAGCCCGCCTTCGCCAGCCGCTTCATGAAGGCGCGGCGTTCGGGCGAATCGACCAGCCAGGAATCGGTCTCGCGGTGCGGCGCGAAGATTATGTGCGCATCTTCGCGTTCGGTCTCGCGGTCCAGATAGGCCTGGACCTCCCCGAGAAACGCCATTTCCGTGTCAGAGAAAGCGAAATTCACGGCGCGCTTTCCTCCATCAGCTCGATGGTGTTGCCGTCCGGATCCTCGACCAGCGCGACCTCGACACCCGGGCGCAGCGTGCGGATCGGCACGGATATCCTGCATCCCGCCGCCGCGACCTTTTCGACCGCCCCGGCGAGCCCGCGAACCTTGAGCGCGACGTAGCGGATGCCCGAAGTGGCGGTGAAGGACGGCGCCTCGGCCTGCGGCGCAGCGGGCGAGAGCGGTGCCAGGATGCGCAGCACGCTGTTGCCCACCTGAACCCGCGTCACCGTGCCGACATGGGGGATCTCCACCGATCCGCCGAGCGGGAAGCCCAGCACTTCGGTGTAGAATGCGATCATCGCTTCGGCGCGGTTGGACACGAGCCCCGCGTCAAACTGAGGCGATGCGAGTTCGATCATCGTGAAAGCTCCTTCAGCCGGTCGGCATCGCCGCGATATTCTTGGCGATGGTTTCGGGATCGAGCCCGCGGTGCCCCCACAGGTCGCCCTCGACGAACTGGTTGGGTGTCCAGTCCGCGTCGATAAGCCGCCCATCGAAGCCGATCTCCACCTCGAAGCCGAAGGGGCTGCGCATATAGAAGGACAGCATATTGTCGTTCACGTGCCGCCCCAGCGTCGAGGTGATCGTGATCCCGGCATCCTGCACGCGCGCATGCGCCTGCAGCACCATGTCGATCGCGGCGACCTCCAGCATCATGTGATGCACGCCCAGCGCAGGGCCGACCTGGATCAGTCCGATCGAATGGTGGCGCGCGTTGCAGCCATAGAAGTTCGCCGAATTGCCCCCGCCAAACGCGATGTAATCGGACAGCTTGAAACCGAGCACGCGCGTGTAGAAATCCTGCGCCGCCTCCAGATGATCGGAGGTGAGCAGATTGAGGTGCCCCAGTCCCAGCGGCCCCGCGAGGAACTCCATTCCCAGCGGCGACTTGAACTTGCGGTCCACCGTGGGCCCGTAGAACAATTCCAGCGCGTTGCCGCAGGGATCCTTGGTATAAGCGATCCCGGCCACGGCCCGCGCCTGCGCCTGCGCCGCGCTGCCGAATTCGGCATCGTGCCCGGCAGCCTTCAGCGCCGCGACCTGCGCTTCCAGATCGATCCGATCCTCGACCTCCAGCCCCATATAGGCGATGCCCCGGTCGCTGGCGTGCGGATGGACGGCGATGCGCCACTGCCATTCGTCCATCTTCAGATAGATGCTGCCGTCTTCGGCGGTGCCGCTACCCGCGCTCTTCGGCCCCGAACCCGGCACCATGGGGATGCCCCAGTCCTCGCCCGCGCAGGCGCGCGCCGGCATCAGACCCAGAATGTTGGTGGCATAATCGAGCCACACCGCCGGATCGGGCGCGTTGAAGCCGACATAGCCTAGGCTGCGAATGGTCATGGGTGTATTTCCTCTCGGCGCATTTCGGGGCGCGGATTCAGCGTTCGATTTCCACGGGCACATGATCGAACCCCGACAGGAATTCGCTGTACGCGCGGGTGCATTGGTCGGGATCGATGCGGTAGCGGCCGGAGATTTTGAAGAACTCCTCGAGCGCGATCACGCCCGCCATCGTGGCGAGGTGCATGCCCAGACATTTGTGCCCGCCGATCCCATAGGTAAGGTCGCGCGGATAGCTGCGGAAGATGTCGAATTCGCCCGCACGCTCGAACTCTGCCTCGTCGCGATTGGCCGAGGCATAGACCATCAGCAAATTCTGCCCCGCCCTGATCTGCCGGCCGCGCACCTCGAAATCATTCACCGCGCGGCGACACAATATGTTGGTCGGCTGGTCGTAGCGCCCGGCCTCGAAGAACGCCTTGGGCACCAGCGACAGATCGTCGAGTACCGCCTGCTGCTGATCGGGGTTCTGCGAGAGATAATAGACTGCGCTGGCGCAGACGTTCGGCGTGGTCCCCGATCCGACGGTCAGGAAGATGATCATGATGTTGACGATGTCGGTGTCGTTCAGGCGCGTGCCGTTGACTTCGGCTTCCAGATAGGTGGCGACATGGCCACCCGCGAGTTCCGGGTTCGCCCGCACCGTCGCGACATATTGGTGGAGCTGGCCCTGCAGCGATATCGCGGCTTCGAGGTTGCGCGGCGAGCTGGTGCCCAGCTGGCCAGGCTCGCGGTGCATCATCTCGTCGATCAGGCGGCGCCATTCGATCGATTCCGCGCGTGGCAGGCCGAGATTATGGCCGGCGTTGATCGCGAACAGCCGGTTCACATAGTCGCGGTAGAAATCGAAGCGCCCCTGCGCCGCCAGCGGCTCGAGCAGCTCGCGCGCCAGCGCGGTGATGCGCTCGCGATCGCGCTCGACGCTGCTCCTGGTGTAATCGGCATGGACGAAACGGCGCCATTTGCGATGCTCGCTCATGTCCATGCTCGGAAAGGCATGCGGCACGGGTTCGTTCAGCAGCACGTTGGTGAGCGGCTGGCCGGCGGTGAACGTAATGTCGGGCTCGTGCTTGGTGGAGACGTTCCAGATGTCCTCGAAATGCACCAGCGCCCAGGCGTTATACTGTTCGATGAAGACGGGCCCGCCCTCCTTGCGCAGCTCGTCATAGATCGCGTGCGGATCCAGCATCGCTTGGTGGGAGAAGGGGTTATAATCCATGAACTTCTGGCCTTCGCACTGCATCGCTCGGGCGGACGCGCGTTCCACTGATGCGGGCCGAACGTCCTTGTCGAGGCTGCAACCTATTGCCGGGGAGCGCTCATGAGATACTCGTATTCGGGCACCGTCCTGTTGCCAGCGGAATGCGAGTTAAACCTTAGCGGCAACCGGTCCTATCCTCGCCGACGATGACCGAGCTCCACGCGCAATCCACATGGCCCGAAACCGACGGGCTTTCGATCGCCTTGTCAAATCAGGTGCTGACGATCCGGCTGGACCATCCGGACAAGCGCAACGCCATCACCTATGACATGTACTCGGCCATCACCGAACGGCTGCGGGCAGCTGCGGAAGACCCGGGCGTCCGTTGCGTCGTGATCGCGGCGACGGGCGCGATCTTCACCGGCGGACACGATATCAGCGGCTTCGCGCGCGGCCTGGATCTCGCGCCCGAAGAGAAGCCGTCCTTCGCCTTCATGCAGACGCTCGCGCGATTCCCCAAGCCGGTGATCGCTGCCGTCAACGGCGACGCGGTCGGGATCGGCGCGACGATGCTGCTCCACTGCGATCTCGTCTATGCGGTGCCCGAGGCGCGGATCGTCTTCCCCTTCGTCGATATGGGGCTGGTTCCTGAATTCGCCGCCACGCACTGGCTACCGCGCATGATTGGGCACCGCCGCGCGATGGCGCTGTTCCTGTGCGAGGGCCGTTGCAGTGCGCAACGCGCGCTCGAGTGGGGCATCGTCAACGAGACGCATCCCGCGGACCAGCTTGCCGGCCACGTATCGCGCGCAGCAGCGCGGATCGCCGGACTTTCGCCCGAGGCGGTGCGCCAGACCAAGCGCTTGCTCCGCAAGGCAGATGCCGACGCCGTAGACGCGGCGATCACCGAGGAGGCGCAGATCCTCCACGATCTGCTCGGTTCGGATATTGCCCGCGAGAAGCTGGCGGCAATCCGGCAACGCATCTCGAAGGGCTGACCCGCTATTTCGTCAGATAGTTGAGCGCCATCCGCGTCAGCTCTTCGACGAGCTGCTGCTCGGTGATGTTGGTCGGATTGTGCGCCAGATAATATTCGATGTTGTGGATCGTCGCGCGCTCGATCAGCGCGAGCGAGGTGTGCAGATCGGTGACGGTCAGATCGGCCTGATGCTGTTCGAGGAAGGCCAAATTGGTCGAATGGGTGTGGATCTCCACTGCCAGATTCTGCGTGAATTCCTTTAGCTCGGGTACCTGATCGAGCACACGGAACAGGATGAAGTCATTCTCCTTGTAGATCTCCACCAGCATTTCCATGACCTGACGAAGCGCTGGCTCGAGCGGCACGTCCATCAATTCGCGGAGTTGGCTGCGCACGCGCGATGCGGAGCGCGTCACCGTTTCCTGGATCAGCGTGCGGACGATCGCCTGCTTGTTCGGGAAATATTGGTAGAGCGAGCCCACGCTCACCCCCGCCACCTCGGCGATGCGGTTGGTCGTCGCGCTCTTATAGCCTTCGGTAATGATGATCTTATGCGTCGCCTGCATGATCGCCTCGGCGGTCATCACCGCGCGATCCTGCTTCGGCCGCTTGCGGCGTTCGACGCCCGATTTTTCCTCGCTCTCCATCGTCTCCATTCCGTCCCGGATGGGGTCCCAGGGTATTTCATAGGCGAGTTTAACGTGAGGGGTCCGCCTGTTAGCCCCCGCCCCGGAAAACAGGTGGGGCATGACCGCATACGTCATCGGCAAATTGATCGTCAAAGACTGGAATTGGTACCGCGAATATCGTTCGGTCACCGAGCCATTGGTCGCCGAACATGGCGGTCGATATCTGGTGAAGGGCGGCGAGCCGACGCTTGCCGAAGGCGACGGCCCGGAAGCCCATGCGATGGTGGTGATCGCCTTTCCGAACCGGCAGGCGGCGCTCGGCTGGTATCGCGATCCGCTTTATGCCGCGATGATCACGCTGCGCCATGAAAACGGCGTCGAGACCGAACTGACGATCGTAGACGGCTTTCCCGCCGAGGGCTGAACGCGACAGCATCTATCCCTGCTGCTCGGGCAATCGCACCACCAGCCCGTCCAGCGCGTCGCTGACCTCGATCTGGCAGCTCAACCGCGACGTCGCGTCGGGCTCCGCCACGCATTCGAGCATTGCCTGCTCCATGTCCTGTACGGCGCCGAGACGCTCCATCCAGGCGGGATCGACATAGACATGACAGGTGGCGCACGCGCAGGAACCGCCGCAATGCGCCTCGATCCCCGGCACCGTCCGTTCGCGCGCGGCCTCCATCAGCGAGCTGCCGCATTCGGCCTCGACGACATGTTGCGCGCCATCGGGCGCGATGAAAGTTATGCGCGGCACGGCTATTTCCTCAGCTTCAGCATGTTGCAGATGTTGTTCTTCTGGATCGCCGAGGATCCACCGAGGATCGGCATCACCAGCACGTCGCGGACGTGCCGTTCCATGTCGAATTCCTTGATATAACCATAGGCGCCGAGCACCTGCTGGCAGGCGAGCACCACGTCTCTCGTGGTTTCGCAAACGAACAGCTTGGCCATCGACGTTTCGAGCGACGCCTTCTCGCCGCGATCGAGCATCGCGGCGGCATGATAGGTGACGACGCGTGAGGCGTGCAGCTTGGTCTTCGCGTCGGCCAGCACATGGCGGATCGACTGGAAAGCGGAGATCGGCTGGCCGAACTGTTCGCGCTCCTGGGCATAGGCCCAGGCCTCGTCCGCAGCCGCTGACGCGATACCCAGCGCCATCGCCGCGACTTCGATCTTCTCGATGTCGAGCCCGGGACCGACCAGCATCGTCCAGGCATTGTTCCAGCCCGCCTCCTCGCCGACGATATGATCGATCGGCACGGCGACATCGGCGAAGGTGACGTCATAGGTGCCTGTGCCCTTGAGTCCCAGCGCGTCCTGCGCCTCGAAAGTGATGCCCTCCGCGTCGGTAGGCACCAGCACGAGCGACAGGTTGGCGTACTTGTCTTCCTTCGGCCCGGTGCGGACGAGTGTGTAGATATAGTCGGCGATGGTCGCACCCGAGCAGAAGCGCTTGGTGCCGTTGACGATCAGCCTGTCGCCGTCCCGCTGCCCGGTGGTGCGCACTGCCGACACGTCCGCGCCGACATCGGGCTCGCTGATCCCGTAGGCGAAGATCATGCCATCGTTGACGACCCGCGGAAGCAGCTCGCGCTTCTGCCGCTCGCTCGCCACCTCGGCGAGGTTGAGCCCGGCGTAGCAGGCCGACTGGATATAGGGCCCGCCCACCGCCATGCTCCGTCCGCACAGCAGTTCGATCGCCATGAGCGTGGCGGAGACATTGCGGCCCGCGCCGCCATGCTCCTCCGGCACCGTGAGTCCCATCAGGCCAAGCTCGGCGAGCTTGGCGTGCACTTCGGCGGGGAAATGATTGTCGCGATCCCATTGGCGCACGCGCTCGAGCGGCATCTCCCGATCGATGAAACGCACCAGCGTTTCACGGAGCATCCGGGTCTGCTCGTCCTCTCGCAAATCGTGCATTTTTTGCCTCGCGGACCTTGGTGTCCTTCCGCGGAAGTACAGGCCAGCACGTTCACCTTGAACTCGCATCCCCCCGCCCGCTTTCGCCGGTGAAAGCGAGTTCAAGGTGAGCCGGACGTAGCACTAGCCTGCCAATTCCCGACAATGGGCGCCGGCAAGAAGCAGTGTGACGAGACCCGACCACCGACTGTCCGAATGGATCGCGCCCAAAGCGGAAGCGCGCGCGAACGGCGTCGATCTGACGCTGGGCGACGCCATCGCGCGGGCCGCGCGGGACTGGCCCGAGCGCGAGGCGCTGGTGTTTCGCCACCAGCCCGCGATCGAGCCGGTGAGCTGGACCTATGCCGAGCTCGACGCGCTCGCCGCCCGGCTCGCCGCCGCGCTGGTGGCACGCGGCTATCTTCCCGGCGAGCGGATCGCGATCTGGGGGCCGAACCATCCCGAATGGGTGCTCCTCGAATACGCGCTGGCCAAGGCCGGGCTGGTGCTGGTGGCGCTCAACCCGCTCTACCGCCGAGCCGAGCTGACATTCGCGCTCAGCGATTCCGGAGCGGTGGGCATCTTTCACGCGGACCGGATCGGCACGCAGATGCCCGCCGAAACCATTACCGAGGCGCGCGCGGAAGTGCCGGCGCTGCGCCATGTCCACAGCTTCTCCGACATCTGGACTGATCTGCTGCGCCACCAGAGCGATTCGTGCGCCGGGGTCGCCGCCGATCCGGCCGCGACCTCCATGATCCAATACACCTCGGGCACCACCGGCGTGCCCAAGGCGGTGCGGCTGTCGCACCGCGCGATCGTCACCACCGCGCGCAATTCCTATGCGCGCTGGGGGATCGGGCCGGGCAGCCGCGTCTGCCCCGGCTTTCCGCTGTTTCATGTCGGCGGATCGGGAAATTCGATTCCCGGCGCCTGCCTGACCGGCGCGACCGCGCTTCCGCTGCATATCTTCAAGACCGGCCTCACCCTAGACATCCTCGAGCGCGAGCGCTGCACCAGCTTCATTGGGGTGCCGACGATGCTGATCGCGATGCTCGAGGATCCCTCAATCGCGGGGCGCGACTTTTCGGCGATGGAGAGCATCATCGTGGGAGGCGCGCCGGTGACGCGCGACCTGCTCCATCGCTGCCAGGACGCGTTCGGTGCAGACGTGATCAACTGCTACGGCCAGACCGAGACTTGCGGCGTCACCGCCTCTACCGTCTTCGACGATCCCGTCGCGAAAAAGGTGGAGACCAGCGGCCGGCCGCTGGTGGGCGTCAGCGTATCGGTGCGCGACGATCGCGGCGCCGCGGTGCCGATCGGCGCGACGGGCGAGCTCTTCTACCGCGGGCCGGGCCGCATGACCGGCTATGGCAGCGCCGCGGAACCGAACGAGGACTGCGACGGCTGGATCGGCTCCGGCGATCTCGCGCGCATGGATACGGAAGGCTTCGTCGCCATCGTCGGCCGCAAGAAGGAGATGATCATCCGCGGCGGCGAGAATCTCTCCCCCGTCGAGATCGAGACCTACATGAAGGAGCATCCCGCGATCGCCGATGTCGCGGTGATCGGCGTGCCCGACGCGCGCTATGGCGAAGTGGTGTGCGCGGTGGCGCGCCTGCGTCCCGGCAGCGAGGTGACCGGGGAGGCGATCCGGCAATGGTGCGCCGCGCGCATCTCGCGCTGGAAAGTGCCCGAGCATGTCGCGTTCATCGACACCTTCCCGATGACGCCTTCGGGCAAGATTCAGAAATTCATACTGCGCGAAGAAATGGTCAGGCGCCTCGATCTGGCCGGGAAAGAGGATACCTCCGCATGAACTATGACCGCTACGATAACCTCGCCATCACGCGCGAAGGCCGCATCCTGACGATCACGATCAACCGCCCCGAAACGCGCAACGCGATCGATAAGGGGCTGCACGAGGAATTCGGACGCATCTTCGATGATGTCGATGTGGACGAGGATACCGATGTCGTCATCCTCTCCGGCTCGGGCGGCGCCTTCTGCGCGGGCGGCGACCTCAACTGGCTGCTGGAGATGCACGGCAATGCCGCCGCGACCAGCGTGGGCATCCGCCGCGACCGCCGCATCCAGAATTCGATCCTTGATCTCGAAAAGCCGATCATCGCCAAGGTCGACGGCCCCGCGATCGGGCTCGGCTGCTCGCTCGCGCTCTATTGCGACTTTGTCTACGCGAGCGACACATCGGTGTTCGCCGATCCGCACGTCTCGATCGGGCTGGTCGCGGGCGATGGCGGCGCGGTGATGTGGCCGCAGCTGATCGGCTATGCCCGCGCACGTCGTTATCTGCTCACCGGCGAGCCGATCGGCGCGGGCGATGCCGCCGCGATGGGATTGATCACCGAGGCGGTGCCCGCCGGCGAGCTCGACGAGAAGGTCGCGAAGATGGCCGCCCGGCTCGCACGCGGCGCGACGCATTCGATCAAATGGACCAAGGCCGCGATTAACGCGGGACTGAAAGTGACCGCCAATGCCGTCATCGACCGCGCCGCCGCGTTCGAGAATGTCACCCAGCTCCTCGACGATCACAGGATCGCGCTCGATGCGTTCCAGCGCAAGGAAAAGCCCAAGTTCACGGGGCGTTGAGTGCATCCCTTCAACCTGCCCCCGGTAACGCTGCCGCCCGGGACCGAGGCGCTGCGCGCCGATGTGCGCGCCTTTCTCGGCGTCGAGATGGCCGGGATCCCGCCCGTGCATCGCGCGCGCACCTGGTTCGGATGCGATCCTGAATTCAGCCGCAAGCTGGGCGCGCGCGGCTGGATCGGCATGACCTGGCCCGCCGAGCATGGTGGCCATGCCCGCCCGGCGATCGACCGCTATGTCGTGATCGAGGAACTGCTCGCCGCCGGGGCACCCGTGGGCGCGCACTGGATCGCCGACCGGCAGAGCGGTCCGCTGATCCTCAACTTTGGCAGCGACGCCGCCAAGGCCGCGTTCCTGCCCGGCATCGTCCGCGGGGAAATCTATTTCTGCATCGGCATGAGCGAACCCAATGCGGGCTCCGATCTCGCGGCGATCGAGACGGTGGCCGAGCGCGGCGATGGCGGTTGGATCGTCAACGGATCGAAGCTCTGGACCACCAATGTAGCGGACGCGCACCAGATGATTGCACTGGTCCGCACCGAACGTGGGACTGAATCGCGCCATGGCGGGATGAGCCAACTGATCGTCGATCTCGAGGCGCCCGGCGTCACCCGGCGCACGATCGCGGATCATCAGGGCGAGCGCCATTTCGGCGAGGTGCATCTGGAGAATGTATTCGTGCCCGATGCGATGCTGGTCGGCGAAGCAGGCCAGGGCTGGGCGCAGGTCAACGCCGAACTCGCCCTCGAACGTAGCGGGCCAGAGCGCTATCTGAGCAGCTACCGCGTGTTCGACACCTTCGTCCGCGCGCATCGCGGCAGCGCCGATCCCGCGGTCGAGGCGCTGGTCGGCGAGCTTGCCGCGCGGATGTGGACGCTGCGGCAAATGTCACTCTCGGTCTTCGAACGCGTCGGGGCGGGCGGCAATCCCACCGCTGAGGCCGCGATCGTCAAGGATCTCGGCGCCTGTTTCGAACAGGATCTGCCGCTCGCTGTGCAGGCTTGGATGACGCAGGAAGAGGGGCTAAGCCCGCGCTCCGATCTGACCGCAGTGATGGAATATCTGCTGCTCTTCTCCCCCATTTTCTCGCTGCGCGGCGGCACGCGCGAGATATTGCGCGGCATCATCGCCCGCGAGATCGGCCTGCGATGAGCGAACTCTCGGAACTTCTCGAGCAGACCATCGACCGGATGCTCCGCGACCTTGGCGGCGAGGCCGCGGCGATCGCCGACTGGGAGCCGATCATGGCAATCGGCGTCGCCGATCTGTTCCTGCCCGAGGCGCGCGGCGGGATGGACGGCGGCTGGACCGATGCCGTGCCGGTGTTTCGGCTGTGCGGCTATCACGCGGTGATCGCGCCGCTGGGCGAGACGATGATCGCGCGGCGCCTGCTCCACGCATCGGACATGGAGACCGGCGACGGACCTATAGCATTGGCGCATGCGACCGGAGCGCTGGGCGCCGGGCGCTTCACTGGCACTGTCAGCGCCCGATCGACCGTGATTGCGAGCGCGCGCCTGCTCGCCTCGCTCGACGGATCGATCCTCCTGCTCGATCCCTCGCATGCCGCAGCCGCCGATGCGGCGAGCAATGCCGCGGGTGAGCCGCGCCCCTGCTATCGCTTCGAGGCTGCCGAATGCGCGCATCTTGGCGGCGCAGCGACTGGCGAGACCTTGCTCTGCTTCGGCGCGCTGCTCCGTGCCGCGCAGATCGCTGGCGCGCTCGCCGCGAGCGTTGAGAAATGCGTGCAATATGCCGGCGTCCGCAGCCAGTTCGGCAGACCGCTGCGCGAGTTCCAGGCGATCCAGCACCAGATCTCGCTGCTCGCGGAGGAAGCTGCTGCCGCATCCGCCGCATCCGCCGCCGCCGCGCTGGCGCTCGACCGGGGCGATGGCGGCTTCGAGGTCGCCTGTGCCAAGCTGCGCGCCAACCAGGCCGCGGGCCGTGCCGCCGGCATCGCACATCAGGTGCACGGCGCGATCGGCATCACCGAGGAGTTCGGGCTCCACCGCCACAGCCAGCGATTGTGGGCATGGCGGGCGGAGTTCGGCAACGACCGCCACTGGTCACGCGCGATTGGCAGCCAGGTGCTTGCGCTCCCCGACGGCGACGCGTGGCGCTTCCTCACCGCAAGGAATTCCCCATGACCGCGCTACCCGAACTCGTCGATTCCACGCTGACGCTGGGGGACGGCGTGGCGATCCTCCGCTTCGACCGGCACGATGTGCGCAACGCGCTCACCGGCACCGCGCTCGCCGGTGAGGTCGTCTCGGTGTGCGGCTGGGCCAATGCCACGCGCGATGTCGCTACGCTGATCCTCATCGGCAATGGTACGGCCTTTTCGGCGGGCGGCAATGTGTTCGACATCCATGAGCGCAGGGGCATGTTCGGCGGCACGCCGATGGAGATTCAGGAGAGCTATCGCTCAGGCATCCAGCGCATGGCGCGCGCGATGCACGAAGTGGAGGTGCCGGTCATCGCTGCGGTCAACGGCCCCGCGATCGGCGCCGGTTTCGACCTGAGCTGCATGGCGGACATCCGCATCGCCGCGGAAAGCGCGAAGTTCGGCGAAACCTTCGTCAATCTGGGCATCATCCCAGGCGACGGCGGCGCATGGTTCCTGCCGCGCGTCGTGGGGCACCAGCGCGCGGCCGAGCTCACCTTCTCGGGCCGGGTGTTCGGCGCCGCCGAGGCGAGGGAGATGAATCTCGTGCTCGAAGTAGTGTCGCAGGACCAACTCCTGCCGCGCTGCGAAACGCTGGCACGCCAGTTCGCGGCACGGCCGCGCGATGCGCTCAGGCTTTCCAAGCGATTGCTGCGCGCCGGCCAGCGCATGGGTCTCCCCGACTTCCTCGATTACTGCGCGGGACTTCAGAGCCTGTGCCACACGACGGAGGAACATCGGGCCGCGGCTTCGGCGATGGTGGAGGTGCTGCGCAAGAACTGAGTCCCGCGCGCCGCGCCACTCCTTCTCAGAAAATAATTCAAGTTCAGTGGGTTATGTGATTATCGTATCGTAAAGGCAGCGCCCATCCGCTCGCGGAAATGCGACTAAAGCGAGCGGAATGCGAGGTGCGTTTTCCCGCACTCACATTTATCCGATTTGGAGGAACTACCGAAATAACCAAAATGGCTCAAAGGCCATGTGTCTCGGGGAGAGCGATGATGAAGAGCGTTAAATCGACGCTGTTAGTTTCTGCCGCGGCCGTCACGGTCCTGGCCACGGCCACCCCTGCATTCGCGCAGGTGGAAGAAATCGTCGTCACCGCGCAGAAGCGCCAACAGTCCGCGCAGGATGTGCCGATCTCGATCGAGACGGTGTCGGGTACAGAGATGCTGGATCGCCAGGTCGCGGGCATCGAGGACCTTACCCAATCGATGCCCAACGTATTCGTGTCCAAGGACACCACGTCGAACAATCTCTATATCCGCGGCGTCGGGTCGGGTTCGAACGGGGGGTTCGAACAGGCGGTCGCGACGTTCGTCGACGGCGTCTATCATGGCCGCGCCCGCTACACCCAGTCGAATCTCGTCGATGTCGAGCGCGTCGAGGTGCTGCGCGGGCCGCAGAGCATCTATTTCGGCAACAATGCGATCGGCGGCGCCTTCAGCGTCACGACGAATAAGCCCAATCTCGGACACTGGACCGGCTATGGTCAGGCTTCCTATGAATTCGTGGCGGACGAGCCGATCGTCGAGGTCGCGGCCGGCGGGCCGCTGATCCCCGACAAGCTCGCGGTGCGGGTCGCGGGCCGCTATGGTGAGATGAAGGGCTTCGTACGCAACCTGACGACCGGTGGGCGCAACCCGGACCTGCGGGACGGGTTCGTGCGGTTCTCGGCGCTGCTGCAGATGTCGCCGGACTGGTCGGCGTCGTTCAAGGCCGAATATGGCAAGCAGAATTCGATCTCGCCCTTCGCCCCGCAATATACCGATTGCCCGCCCAAGCCGCCCTTCACCACCGGCTTCGGCTGCGGCGTTGTGCTCGCCAACCACCAGGAGACCGACTTTGATTTCAACCGCAACTCGATCGCGGGCGAGCGCGGGCGTATCGAGGCATCGGAATTCGTCGCCACGCTGGAGCGCGACAATACGAACGGCCCAGGCGTCACCGTGCAGGGATCGCTGTCGAAGCATGATTTCCTGGTCACCGCGGGCGCGGGCACGGCCGTCCCGTTCTTCGCGTTCAGCGCTCCGGAAAAGCTGAACCAGAAGACGCTGGAGGTGCGGATCGTATCGCCGCATGGGTCGAAACTCGATTACATCGTCGGTGCCTATTATCTCGACTCCCATCTCGACATTAACACCAACCTGTCCTTCCCCTTTGCCAATGCGCTGCTCACGGGGCCGCTGGCCGCGCTCGCACCCTATGCGCCGCTTTCGGGGGCAATATTCCTCGATCAGAAGGAAAAAGCCTTCTCCGCGTTCGGATCGGTGACTTATCCGCTTACCAGCCACCTCTCCGCGACCGTGGGAATCCGCTACACCAATTCGAAGAAGGACGGCGTCCAGTCCGCGTACAATGCGACGGGACTCGACAATTTCGGGCTTCGGAGCACGCCGATCCCGGATGCGCTTCAGCCGCTGGCACAGGCGCTGACGGGCTTCACCAAACACATCACCACGGGGCAGGTGAAGGACGACGCGTTCCTTCCCTCTTTCTCGCTCCAGTACAAGGCAGGCTCGGTAACCTTCTATGCAAAGTACAGCCGCGGTTTCAAGGCGGGCGGGTTCGACTCGGTCGAGCTGACCGGCATCGCCAGCCGGTTGACTTTCTCGCCCGAAACGGTGAACGCCTATGAGGTCGGATTGAAGTCGATGCTGTTCGATCGCACGCTGCGGTTCAATCTCGCGGTATTTCGCAGCGACTACAAGCACCTGCAACAGGCGGTCGCCCAGTTCACCGCGACTTCGGCTTTCATCACCGTCACCAATGTCGGCGGGCTGAAGTCGCAGGGGATCGAGGCTGATCTGGAATGGCGGCCGAATCGGAACTGGCATTTGGCGGCAAACCTCGCGCTGCTTGACACCGCCTATCGCAACTATGCCAATGCGGGTTGCACAGCGCTCCAGGCCCTGCAGGCGACGCAGGCCGGACAGGTCGGTTGCGCACAGAATCTGACGGGGCGGTCGTCGCCCTTCTCGCCGGTCTATTCGGGCAATCTCAGCGCGGGCTACACCCAGCCGGTTGGCAGGAGCTTCAAGGTCGGACTGGATACGATGCTGTCCTTCTCGGGCGCCTATGACGTGATCGCTGACAAGGATCCCAACAACCGGCAGGCAGCTTGGCAGACGGTCGATGCCCGGCTGAGCTTCGGCGATATCGACAATGCCTGGCAGATTGCGCTGGTCGGCAAGAACCTGACCGACGAGAAGATACTGGGATCGGCCACCGATGCCGTCGCCTCGGCGGGTTCCTATACGCGCACCATCCTGCGCGGTCGCCAGATCGCGGTCCAGGCGCGCTATCAGTTCTGACGCACGCAAGGCAGGGGTGGCGCCGCCGGGCGTCACCCCTGCGGTTTCCGGGAGCCCCGAGCATCGTGAAACGGAATAGGCCAAGCCCACTGCTCCTCGCCATTGCCGCATCACTGGCGCTTGCATGGCTTCCCGGCGCTGCGCTGGCCCAGTCGGTGGAGCCTGTCTTCGTCACGCTGGGCACGGACGGCGGTCCCGTTGTCCGCCGCGAGCGGTCGCAGCCCGCCAATGCGGTGATCGTCAACGGCTCGGTCTATCTCTTCGATATCGGCGCGGGCACGCAGCGCCAGCTCGCGCTGGCGGGGATCGATCCGGGAGCGGTGCGGGCGGTGTTCCTGTCGCACCACCATCTCGATCATGTCGGCGGACTCGGCCCGTTCCTCGTCAACCGATGGCTGCTCTACAGCGATTCCGCGCTGCCGGTGATCGGCCCGCCGGGAACGCGCGCGATGGTGGGCGGGATCGTCGCTGCTGCACAGCCCATTGTGATGGCACCCGTCACCATCGGCGGCCCGCCCAAGCCCGCGCTCGCCGCGTCGATCGACGCGCGCGAGCTGGATGCGGCGATGGATCGCCCGGTGCTCGTCTATCAGGACGCGAATATCCGCGTACTCGCGGTCGCGAACGATCATTATCATTTCGCCCCCGGCAGCGCGGAGGCACGTTTCTCGCGCTCCTATGCCTTCCGCATCGAGACAAAGAGCAAGACCTGGGTCTTCACCGGCGATACCGGCCCGTCCGCACGGCTGGTCGATCTCGCGCGCGGGGCAGACGTGCTGGTGAGCGAAGTCATCGACATCCCTGGCGTTGAGCACGCGATGCGCGCCAACACCCATATCCCCGTGGTCGCGCTGCCCGGCCTGCTCGCGCACATGCGGCAGGATCATCTCACGCCGGCGCAGGTCGGCGCGATTGCCAAACAGGCGAATGTCGGCATGGTCGTGCTGACTCATCTCGTTCCGGGCGATGACGGTGAGACCGACCTTAGCGTCTACAGCGCCGGCGTTTCCGCCGCGTTCGGTGGCCGCGTGGTCGTCGCGCGCGACCTCGATCGGTTCTGACGCGGGGAGCCACGATGCGCAGCGACGACCCCGACTGGAATTCACGCGCGGCGGATCCAGAGATTGCCGACGGCGCCGGCGTGCATTGGGACGACGAAGCCGACGTCGTGATCGTGGGCCTCGGCGGCGCCGGAGTCTGCGCGGCGATCGAAGCGCTCGATGGGGGCGGCTCGGTGATCGCAATCGACCGCTTCACCGGGGGTGGCGCGACGCGGATGTCGGGCGGCGTGTTCTACGCGGGCGGCGGCACGCGCTATCAACACCAGGGCGGCGTCACGGACGACGCCGAGCAGATGTACCGCTACCTCAGGCTCGAGGTTGCCGACGCTGTATCCGACGCGACGCTGCGCCATTTCTGCGACACCAGTATAGAGCAGATCGAATGGCTCGCCAGCCACGGCGTGCGCTTCGACGGCACGGTCTCGCGGGTGAAGACGTCGTATCCGGGCACGGGCCAGTATCTCTATTTCTCGGGCAACGAGGCGCAGGCCGACTATGCCGACCATGCGCGCCCCGCGCAGCGTGGCCACCGCACATTCGGCGATGGACTCACCGGTCACCGCTTCTTCGATCCGCTGCGCGATGCAGCGCTGCGCAAGGGGCTGAAACTCCATTGTTTCAGCGAGGCGCGGCGCTTCATCCTCGATCCGGGCGGCGAGATCGCGGGGATCGAAATCCGCCAGGTCGATCCGAAGTCCGCCGCCGCGGCGCGGCTGACGAAGCTGGCGCGCAAATTCGGCGCACCCGCTACGCTGATCTTTCCCAGGATCGCTGGACGCATCGTGCGAGAGGCGAACGCGATCATGGACTGCGAGGGAAAGCCTCGCCGCATCCGGATCGGCAAGGCGGCCGTGCTCGCCGCCGGCGGCTATGTCCACAATCGCGCGATGGTGGCGCACTATGCGCCGGCGTATCTGGGGGCAATCCCGCTCGGCGGCATCGGTTGCGACGGATCGGGGATACGGCTCGGCCAGTCGGTCGGGGCGGCGGCAGACCGGCTTGGCAACATGTCCGCATGGCGCCAGTTCCAGCCGCCGGCCGCGCTTGCCACGGGGATCGTCGTCAACGCGCGGGGCGAGCGTTTCGTCGCCGAGGATTGCTATGGCGGCAGGATCGGCCACGAGATCGCAGGCCAACCGGGCGGCGTCGCCTTTATTGTCCTCGACAATACCTTGCGCAAACAGGCGCTGCGACAGGCGCTCCCCGGTCCCGGCAAGCTCTTTCGCCTGCAAGGCGCGCCCGCGCTGATGGGCATGGCGATGAGCATGAGGAAGGCGCCGACGCTGGATGCGCTCGCGAGTGCTTGCGGCATGGACCCGGCGTTGCTCGAGGAGTCCGTACGCCACTATAATCGCGCGTCCGAGGGGCTCGAAGCGACGCGGTTCCGCAAGCATCCCGACCTGACCGGCCGGATCGTGACGCCGCCCTTCTACGCGATCGACATCTCGCTCGGGAACCAGCGCTATCTCTGCCCTTCGATCTCGCTCGGCGGCGTCCGCGTCGACGAGGCGACCGGACAGGCACTCGACGCGGACGGGGTGCCGATCCCCATGCTGTACGCCGCGGGCAAGAATGCGCGCGGCATCTCGTCGCATCGCTACGTAAGCGGGCTGTCATTGGCGGATTGCGTCTACTCGGGGCGGATCGCGGGGCGATCCGCGGCGGCTCAGGCGGGTGGGTCGCCGACGAAGGCCATCTCATAGGTTTGGCAGACCGGATCCATCGTCAGCATCCCGCGCCCCACAAGCTGAACGCGATTGAGCCAGGCATAGGCCGCGTCTTCGGGATCGATCTCGATCTGTCCGGCCAGCATTACCGGCGTTTCGCCGCGGATGTGCGATTCCATTTCGCCCACCGAGATATATTGGAAATGGAAGCGTGTGCCGTCGCCAGTGAGCAGCGCGAGCCGCACCGTGACGTGTGCGACGTGCGCGCCCTGGAGATAGCTGCCCATGCCGACTTCCATCGCCACCTCACCGAGCACGTCGTTGTGCCATTCGACGCGGTCCAACCGTGTCGCCGACCGCAGCGCGAGCGGCCCTGGATGACGCACGGAAAGCCCGGGAAACACGCGCATCGTGCCAAAAGAGTGAAGTATCATGGGGCTTCGGCCTCGCGGTCCAGCGGCGGGATTGCGCAGCGCCGACCATGAACGCTGCGGTCTTGCACGATCAACTCGCATCTCGATTTGCCCCGAAGCGATCACCGGGCAATTGGCCGGGCGCACGGAATTCGAGCATGAAGACTGGGGTGCCCCGCGGGTGGTCGGCCTTGGATAAGCTCAGGGCGAACATACCATGCGGCTCAACCCGTCAGAAATCGCGTCGAAGGTCGTACAAAAAGAAATTACCACACCATAAAATCGAACTCGGACGCTCGCCAAGTCCCAAATACAGAGGCTCAGGCGGCCCGTACGTTAAATTTACCAGCGCGATAACTCGGAATCACCACGCTGCGGCTCGAATGACGATGATTGGGCTATTCCGTCGTTCCAACCGGCTCGACCCGGATCGCGCACGCAGATGTCTTCTTCGTCCGAGCGACGTGATCACGGCACGCCCTGAGCGCATCGGCATTGTCGGCCACCAACTGCGCCGCTTCCCTGAGCGCTCGCCACTGACGCGGATCGGACACCTGCATCAACCGAATGCCCGCCGACCAGCCATCCATGCCAAGGACAGAGGCGGCACGCCGCTCGGGCCACATCCAGCTGGCCGGCACCGAGCGATCGACCACACCGGGGACGATCGCACACAGGATGATACCAAGCAGAAAAGCCCCCGCCGCGGCGCCCCAGATCCAGCGCCACTGCATACGCGCGGTGAGCGCGGGCGCAACGACCGCATCGAACGCCCTGGTCGCCTGCTGCTGCGCACGACACGCCTCGGCCCAGCCCTGATGGTCCCGCGCCCTCACCTGCGCTCCCGCCGCCTCGATCTGTTCAGCTATTTCACGAGGCGTGAGTTTCACGCCGGGCCGCTCGGCCAGCGTCCAGATGGCGTCCCTTGCGTCATCCTGCCGCTTGTGGATCTTCGCCAGGTCGGGACCATAGTCGCGGGCATGAAGCTCCTGCTGGCGCGCCGCGAACCCTTCGACCGCGGCGGTAAGTCCGGCGATCCTGTGGCTCATCCGCTCGAACGCCGCGACCGGATCGCCTGCGGTGCTGGACGAGGGTGCGGATGATGAGACGCGTTCGCCACCATTTTCCCAATCCTTTCGCCGATCGCCAGGCCGACTTTGCCGGCCGATTCGTCGGGAAGGATGATGCGAACGGCCCCGTCCGTGCCCACGAACGGCCCTCCAGCTGCTTTGCGGTGACAGGCGGGACGCTATACGTGACGGCGTGACCGCATTCTCTCTTTCGCCCGGTTCGTCGACCGATGCCCGGCTGGCAGACCGGGCGTCGACCGTCATCGTCCTTTTGTTCTGGCTCGCCCAATATACGATCGTCACGACGGTCGATCACATCGCGACCCAGGTCGCGATCCTCTTCCTGCCGCGCATCCTGATCTCGACTTCGGGATTCCTGATCTCGCTCGCGATCGCGCGCCTTCTCGCCAGGATTCGACTGTCCTTCGCGCTCACGTCGATCGTGATGCAGGGCGTGCTGGCGCTCGGCTTGGCCGTGTTGGGCGGCTTTGCCCAGGCGAGCACCAACTACCTCATCTTCCGCTCGTTCGCGCCCGAGATGCGTACCGCCATCACGCCGGTCGTCTATCTGCGCGATACCCTGCACTGGTTCTGGATCTATGCCGCGTTGATCGGGATCATCCAGGCATTCGATTACGGCCGCGACCTCGCCGACCGCGAGCGGCGCATCGCGACGCTCGATCGGATCGCTAACGAGGCGCAATTGCGCGCGCTTCGCTACCAGCTCAATCCCCATTTCATGTTCAACACGCTCAATTCCATCGCGGCGTTGGTCGAGCGCAACGATGGCGCGACGGCCGGTCGGATGATCGAGGACCTCGCCGATTTCCTCCGCGCCACGCTTGCCACCGACCCTGCCGCGGATATTCCCCTGTCCCGCGAACTCGAATTGCAGTCGCTTTATCTGGCGATCGAGAGGCGGCGCTTTCCCGACCGGCTGCACGTGGACATCGACGTGAGCGACGAGGCCGCGCGCGCCCTGGTGCCAAGCCTCATCACCCAACCGCTCACCGAAAATGTCATCCGGCATGCGGTCGCGCAGACGCCGCACATGGTATCGCTGAGGGTCACCGGCACGTGCGTGGGCGACCGGCTCAGACTGATGGTGTCCAACACCGCGCCCGAAGGCGTCTCGCGGGCGAATGGCACGCATGTCGGGCTGGCGAACGTCGCCGAACGGCTGCGCGCGCGGTATGGCGAGGACGCGTCGTTCGACGCGTCGCCACAGCCCGATGGCGGTTATGCGGTGACGATCACGATGCCGTTCGAGGGCCGCCCATGAGCCTGCGCGCCCTCGTCGTCGACGACGAACCGCTGGCATGCGAGCGCCTGGTCGCGATGCTGTCGCGGATCGAGGGTGTCGAAGCGGACGGCGTCGCCGGAAGCGGCAAGGCGGCGCTCGAATTGATCGCGCGACGGACCCCCGATGTCGTGCTGCTCGATGTCGAAATGCCCCATCTCGACGGGTTCGACGTGATCGAGCAGCTCGCGCGGCGAGGAGGAGAAGCGCCGCTGATCGTCTTCGTCACCGCGCACAATTGCCATGCGCCCTCCGCCTTCGATTCGGGAGTCGTCGATTTCCTGACCAAGCCCGTCAGGCTGGGGCGGCTCGAACTCGCGATCGATCGGGTGCGCCGCACGCTCGATCAGCGCGACGCGGCCGAACGGTTGCGCCAGGCTCGCGATCAGATCTCGATGCTGCGCAACAGCTTGGGGGGGCGGGAAGTACCGCACCTCTGGATCCAGCGGCGCGGCGGTGCGGTGCGGGTCGATCTCGACCAGATCGATCGGATCGCGGCGGAGGGCGAATATGTCCGCATCGTCATCGGCGGCCAGGATTATCTCCACCGCGAAGCACTGACGGCGATGCTCGCACGGCTCGATCCGCAATGCTTCGTTCGGGTCCATCGGTCGCTGATCGTCAATCGCGCACGGATCATGGCGGTGCGGCGCGGCGCGACCGGCAGCTATCGCCTGATCACCGATGATGGCGAGTTCGCGGTGGGCCGCAGCTATCGCCGGACGGTGCGCTCCCTGGTCCGTTCCGACATTGCTCCGTGACGTTCGTTGACGGAAGCGAGCCGTTGGACGCTCGCTGCACCTATCGGCCCGATCGCTGCATCGCGCGGTCGCGGCGTATCATCGAAGGGTAAGCTCGGCCGAAAGGGGAGTTTCGGCATGGCCAACGACGTGAAACGGCATCCAATTGATGAGCCTCATCCCGGGCGGTGCTGCCCGCATTGTGGGGCCGGGTCGGTTTCGGTCGTCAAGCGCGGCGCGATCACCATCCTGTCGGATCCGGACCAGATATTATGGCGCGGCCGGCGCATACCGCTCTCGCCAACCGAAGCGCATGTGTTCCGCACGGTCGCGATCCGGGGGCGCGCCACCTACGAGGCGATCGACGAAGCTCTGACTGCGTTCGGATCGAACCCGGCGACGCGCGCCGTCGTGATGCTCCGCATCCGCCAGAAATTCGTCGCGACGGGCGCCAACGACCCCTTCTGGCGGTTCGGCAATCGGGGCGTGGGATTGAGGCTCGATGAGGATACAAGCGGCTCGGTCGCGACCACGATCGGGCTGTCATTGGGAACCGACATGCTCGCGCGGGTCGCTCATGCGTAAGTTGCTCTCATGCCTCGCCATCGTCGCGGCGAGCTCGTCCGCTGGCGCTGCTCCTGCGTCGCTCACCTCGCTCGGCGACGGCGCCATGCTGCTGGAAGGCGACAGTTGCAACGTCGTCGTCGTGCCGGGCCCGACCGGCCTGCTGCTGATCGATGACCAGCGCGACCGCGATTACGCCGCCACCGTGGCGGCATTGAAGACGATGTTCTCCCAGCCGGTTGTCGAAGTGATCAACACGCACTGGCACCTCGATCATGCCGGCGGGAATGCGGCCTTTGCCCGGGCGGGCGCCGTCATCCTTGCGCAGCGCAACGTCGCGAGCCGGTTGTCGATGCCGCAATTCATGGCCGCCTACAATGCGAACATCGCCGCGTCCCCGGCCATGGCGTGGCCGACACGGCTGTACGACGCGACGATGACCGTGCGGTTCGGGCAGGAACGCGTCCTCCTCGTCCACATCGATCACGCGCACACGGATGGCGACACGTTGGTCAAGCTGACTCGCGCCAACGTGCTCCATATGGGAGACGTGTTCTTCAACGGGCTGTACCCATTCATCGACTTGTCCAGCGGCGGGAGCGTCCAGGGACTGATCCGCGCAGTCGACGAAGGAATTCGGTTGAGCGACGCCCGGACGAAGGTGGTACCGGGCCACGGCACCGTGACGAACCGGGCTGCCCTGTTCGCCTATCGCGCCATGCTTGCCGACGTCGATCGCAACGTCCGTCGACAGATGGCAGCGGGGACGCCGCGCGCCGAGATCATCGCTTCCAGGCCAGCTGCCACCTACGCGCTCGAAGGCGACGCCGACCGTTTCGTCGCCGCGATTTACGATTCCTACCGCCCTGAGGGTCACAGCACGGGGTCGGAAAAGGCAGCCGTTAGATAAACAACCGAAGAATACTGTATATTGTCCATTTATAATGATACTCTTGATCGATGAGAGCAATGTCGTAAATATAACACATGCCACCATCGCCAGTTTACACGACATTGTCTTGATATATATCCCCGTTATCCGGAATTAAGACTCGTTCATCACGATTCCGGCACTTACGGAGATCTATATGAAAAAAACACGTTATTTGACGGGGAGTGTATTGGGCTCGGCGATGCTGGTCGCCGTCGTGACACCTTCAGGCGCCATCGCGCAGTCGAGCGCGACCGCGCCGGCCGCCGCGCCGAGCACGCCCCAGGGACAAACCGACGAGCCGGCCGCCGGCGACGAGATCGTCGTCACCGGTTCGCTGCTACGGCGGGCGAACACCGAGACCGCGTCGCCCGTGACAGTGCTGACCAATGACGATCTCGACAAACGCGGCATCAACACCGTCCAGGACGCGCTCCAGACGCTGTCCGCCAACAATGGCGGCACGCTGATGAATTCGTTCACGGCCAATGGTGCGTTCGCGGGTGGCGCATCGGCGGCATCGCTGCGCGGCCTGACCACCTCGTCGACCCTGGTGCTGTTCGATGGCCTGCGCGCAGCCTATTATCCGTTGGCCGACGACGGCTCGCGCAATTTCGTCGACCTCAACACCATCCCCGACGCGATCGTCGACCGGCTCGAAGTGCTGAAGGACGGCGCGTCGTCGACCTATGGCGCGGACGCCGTCGCGGGCGTCATCAATATCATCACCAAGAAGCAGATTCAGGGCTTTTCGGCGCGCGTCGAGGCCGGGATCACCCAGCGCGGCGACGACGGCAACCGGCGCGTCGAGGCAACCTACGGTTTCGGCAAGCTCGAGGACCAAGGCTTCAACGCCTATGTCAGCGCCCACTATATCCACAGCGATCCGCTCTATAATCGCGACCGTGGCTTTCCCTACAACACCTCCGACCTGAGCAGTCGCTGCCTGCCGGGCGGCACCACGCTGCAATGCGAGAATAACGGCATCTTCAATGGCATCCAGGCTGACGGCACGTTCCTCGGCATCTCGTCGGGCACGCAGATCAATTATGTCCGTCCCGCCAATGGCGCGACCGGCGTGCCGATCGCGGGCTCGCGCTATCAGCAGCTGACCAACCCGGCCGCGGGCTGCGGGTCTCTCGGTACAATCGTGCTGACCGGTGCCCAGCTCACCAACACCGGGGGCAATGCCGGCGCGACCGCGCCCGCCAACGGCGTGCTGTGCACCGAGGATCCGGTTGCGCGCTATTCGCAGATCTCGCCCGAGAACGAGCGGCTGGGCGTGTCGGGCCGGCTGACGGTCAAGCTCGGCGACACCGCCGAATTCTACGCGATGGCCAATTTCGAGCAGAGCCGGACCAACACCACGGGAGGCAAGGCGATCTACCGCACGACCAGCGTGCCGGGCCCGCTGCTGCAGCGTTATACCACCGCGAGCACGCCCGGAACGCAGGGCGCGGGCGGGTTGTTCGGCGCATTGATCACGCTGCCGGTATGGATCTGCCCGCGTGGCACTACCGTCGCCTGCACCGCGCAGAACGGTACGCTTAATCCGAACAACCCCTTCGCCGCCCAGGGTCTGCGCGCGGCAGTGATCGGTCGCCTTCCCGACATCGACGTATCGAACGAATTCCTGACCCGTTCCTATCGCGGCGCGATCGGGATCAAAGGATCGTTCGGCGGGGACAAATGGTCCTATGCGATCGAGGCAACCGGCATGCGCGTCGACCTTCGAACCAACCAGCGCGGCCGAGTCTTCATCCAGAACTTCCTCGATGCGGTGAATGACGGGTCGTACAATTGGGTTCGCCCCGATTTGAACACGCAGGCAGTGCGCGACTTCATCTCGCCCGACAACATCAACAAGAGCTATTCGGAACTCTATCAGGTCCAGGGCAGCCTCTCGGGTTCGCTGCTGAGCCTGCCGGGCGGGCGGCTGCAAGCGGCGGTGGGTGCATCGTTCCGTGACGAACTCGTCAACGCGCCGAGCGCCAATCCCGGTGTGCTCAACCAGCCGACGCAGCAATATTTCGGGATCAACGGGTTCAGTTCGAAGGGCCGTCGCAACGTCGCCTCGGCCTATTTCGAGATCAACGCGCCCGTGCTCAACGAACTCGAGCTGAGTGCGGCCGGCCGGTACGATCGCTATTCGACCGGTGAGAGCAATTTCTCGCCCAAGTTCGGCGCGAAGTTTCAGCCGATCAGGCAGGTCGCGCTGCGCGGTACCTTCTCCCGCGGGTTCCGCATCGCGAGCTTTGCCGAAACGGGCAGTTCGCCGACAACCGGCTTCGTATCGGCCAATGCCGGGCCAACCTGCCTCGCGCAGAATCCGATCGCCAACACGCTCTATTGCAACGGCTATGCGCTCGGCCTCAGCCAGAAGGGCGCGCCCGGCCTGAAACCCGAAAAGTCGCGCAATCTCACCGTCGGCGCGATCGTAGAACCGGTGCCGTGGCTGACGCTGACCGCCGATTACTACAATATCGAAAAGACCGACGTTATCACCGGCGCGAACTTCGCCCCGGCGCTGGCAGCTTATTACGCCGGTCAGCCGATCCCGGCAGGGTTCCAGGTCATTCCCGACGTACCGAGCCTGCCCGACATCGCCGCCAATCCGAATGCCCAGCCCCGTGCCGCGTTCGTGGTTTATTCGTACATCAACGGTCCACGCCAGAACACGTCGGGTATCGACTTCACCGCCACGGCGAACATCAAGCTGGGTGGCGGCATCAAGTTGATCAGCTCGTTGGACGCGACTTACGTGATCAACTACGACCAGACTTTCCCGGGCGGCGTCAAACAGCGCTATGCGGGAACGTTGGGCAACTTCCAGATCACGTCGGGGTCTGGCACGCCGCAATGGCGCGGCAGCTGGCAGAACACGATCGACTTCGGCAAGGCGAGCATTTCCGCCACCGCCTATTACACGCAAGGCTATAGCGCGACCGCGGAGGATCAGGCGGGCGCCGGAACCGCGTTCAATTGCGCCAGCGGGTTCGCCGCCGCCTATCGCGACGGCACCCCGGTCCAATGCGACGTGGCGCATTTCATCAATGTCGATATGTCGGCGACCTATCGGATCAACGACAATTTCACCTTCTATCTGAACGTATTGAACGTCTTCGACGCCAAGGCGCCGCTCGATGCCACCACCTATGGCGGCTATCAGTACAACCCGGCCTGGGCGAATGCAGGGATCATCGGCCGCTCGTTCCGGGCGGGCGCCAAGATCAGTTTCTGACCGGTTTTCCTGCGTGACGAGAGGGGCGGCCCGGAAGGGCCGTCCCTTTTTTGCGCCAAGGCGTCAATGCGGCAGGGTTGCGTCGCGCAGCATCGCGAGTGCGGCACCCGCGCCGGCCTTGTCGAGCGTCTTCAGCGCATTCGTGGTCAGGATTGCGAGCTTCCCGCCATGTACGCCGGTAGCGGAACGGGAAAGCGCGACACGCGCCAAGGTCGGCTTACCCTTTTCCAGCAGCAATCGAGCGACGGAGAGACGGAGTTCGAGGTTGGCCGGCGCGCCCGAACCGCATCGACGGCGGCCGTCATCCCGCCCGCGTGCGACCATGACATTTTCTTTGCGGGATCGCGTCGCCGCTGCGTCTCAGGAACGGGACCCGCGATGATCGCGGAAGGGAGGCTTACAATGCGCAACAGGGGGCGTTTCTCGGCATATGGCGCAGGCACGGCGGTCGCCGCGATATTGTGTCTCGCGGCCATGCCGGCGGCTGCGGCGGCACAACAGGCGAATTTCGACATCGCGGCGGGCGATCTGAGGCAGGCGCTCAACGCCTTTGCGCGGCAATCCAACCGCGAGATCATCTTTTCGAGCACGCTGGTCGCGGGCAAGCGCACCAACGGCGTTCGCGGCACGCTGGAGACCGAAGCCGCCTTGCAGGCGCTGCTTCAGGGGACCGGCCTGCGCGCCGAGGGCGGGTCGGTGCTGACGCTGCGCAAGATCGCCGGGTCCACCGGCGCCGACAAGCGGCGCCAACCGATCAGCTTCGAGCCCGCCGCCGCGCGGATGGCGCAGTCCGGCAGCGCCCAGGACCGCCCCGGCGCCGCCGCGTCAGACGCGGCTGCGGAGCCGCAGGAGAGCGCCGCGGCGCCGAGCGAGGACGTCGTCGTCACCGGGTCGCGCATCACGCGCAACGGTGCCGAAGCGCCCCAGCCGACGACGATGGTTTCGCGCGCGGATATCGACGAACGCAACCCCACCAACATTGCCGATTATATCAACCAGCTGCCACAAATGGGTGTCGGCAATACACCGCGCACGACATTGCTGTTCGCCAACGCCACCGGCGGCTCCAACCAACTGAACGCGCGCGGGCTGGGCGTCACGCGCACGCTTACCTTGCTCGACGGCCGTCGTGTCGTCGCCGACGGCATGATCTCGGCGGTCGACGTCAACCTCCTGCCGACCAATCTGGTCAAGCGGGTCGATGTGGTCACGGGCGGCGCCTCCGCCGTCTATGGCTCCGATGCTGTCGCCGGCGTCGTCAACTTCATCCTCGATTCCGAATATGTCGGGCTCAAGGGCACGGTCAACCTGAGCGAGACCGATCACGCCGACGGCCGCGTTTTCACCGGCGACCTCGCTTATGGGAAGAGCTTTGCCGGCGGCCGCGGCCACATCCTGCTCAGCGGCTCCTATTTCAAGGGCGAGGGCATCGACAATCCGCTGGGGCGCGACTGGTACACGCCTGGATACCGCCTGCTGCCCAACCCGGGCTGGACGTCGACGAACGGCCAGCCCGGCCAGATCGTCCGCTATGACGCCGGCTATAACAGCACGCCGGGCGGTGTGATCGCGAGCGGCCCGCTGAAGGGCGTCCAGTTCCTGCCCGGCGGGCAGATCGGCCAGTTCACCTTCGGCCCGATCCAGAGCGGCCAGCTTCAGGCCGGCGGCACGGTCGAGGACACCGCCTATCGCTGGCCGCTGCTGCCCGACGACAAGCATTGGAGCGTGTACGGGCGCATCAACTATCACCTCACCGACTCGATCAACGCCATCTTCGAGGCGAGCGCGGGCGGATCGGACACGATCAACTGGTCGGCGGTCTACAACCGGCAGGGCGCAAGCGCGATAACCGTGTCGCGCGACAACCCCTATCTGCCGGCGGAAGCGCGCCAGCTGATGGTGACGAACAACGTGACGACGTTCACCATGAACCGGCTGTTCTACGACATCATCAACCAGGCCGGCAGCCACCCGGGCCTGGCGGGCTATTATCGCCGCCAGGACCGCTATCTCGGCGCGCTCGAGGGAAGCTTTCTCGGGACCGGCCGGTGGCGCGCTTATTTCCAGCATGGCCACAGCCACGTCTGGTACACCCGCGACAACAACATCATACCCTCGCGCTTCAACCTCGCGCTCGACGCGATCGCCAACCCGGCGGTGGGGGGCGTTGCGGGCGTGGCCGTCGGCGCGCCGATCTGCCGTTCGACGCTTGCCAGCCCCACCAATGGCTGCGTGCCGCTGAACATCTTCGGCGAAGGATCGCCGAGCGCGGCGGCGGTTGCCTATGTCACCGGCTACGACAACGGCTTGCGGACGCGCCAGGACATCGACTTCTATCAGGATGTCGCGTCGCTCGACGGGCAATATGAGCCCTTCTCGACATGGGCGGGCCCGGTGTCGATCGCCGCGGGGTTCGAATGGCGCAAGGAAACCTTCTCCGCCTCGGCCGATCCGACATCGCTCGCCTCGCTCTGGTATGTCGGCAACTACAAGCCGGGCCATGGCTCGTACAACGTCAAGGAGGTGTTCGGCGAAGTGCTGGTGCCGCTTCTGAAGGATTCGGCGCTGGGGAAAAGCCTGGACTTCAACGGGGCCGTCCGCCGGACCGACTATTCGACCAGCGGTGCGGTCACGACCTGGAAGGCGGGCCTGACTTACGACATCACCGACGGGTTCAGGCTGCGCGGTACGCGCTCGCGCGATATCCGGGCGCCGAACCTCAACGATCTGTATGCGCCGGGCAGCCAGTTCGTGAACAGCTATACCGACCCGACCCAGCCCGGCAGCCCGACGGTGAGCAATACCACCATCAGCGGCGGCAACCCGAACCTGACGCCGGAAATCGCGGACACCTGGACCGCCGGCGCGATCTACCGGCCGACCTGGCTGCCCGGCTTCACCGCCTCGATCGACTGGTACAAGATCAAGATCAAGGACGCGATCGTATCGATCGGCGCGCAGCAGATCATCAACCAATGCTATGGCGCGGGCGTGCCCAAGGACACCGCATCCTGCTCCGCGATCGTGCTTGCGCCGGGACAGGTCGGCCTCACCAACGCGACGATCTATACCGGCGGCATCAATGCGCAGAAGCAGTCGGTCGAGGGCATCGACTATGAAATCTCCTACCATTCCAGCCTCGACCGGATCTCCGCCTCGTTGCCGGGGGCGCTGAGCATGCGGTTGCTGGTCTCGCAGCGGTTGACGTTCGAGACCGAACTGGCCGGCGCGGTCACCAACAGCCTGGGCCTGACGGGCCTGCAGAAATGGGGTGGCCTGTTGACGACCACCTATTCCGTCGGGCGGAGCCGCACGACGTTGACGACCCGCTATATCGGGCCGGCAAAGCTCAGCAACTATCCGTCGACCAGCCAGCTGGGCGTCGCCGACAATCTCAATCACGTCGACCCGGTGTGGTATTTCGAGCTTGCCGAGAATTACGACCTGACCATCGCCGGCGCGAAGGTGACGGTGTTCGGCGTGGTCGAAAACCTGTTCGACCGGAGCCCGCCGCCGGTGCCGGGCTCGTATCTGAGCTTCGGCACGTCGAGCGCGTACGACCTGCTCGGTCGCACCTATCGCGTGGGCTTCCGCTTCAAGTTCTGATTGCCCGAAAGGCGTTTCCCCACCCGTCCCCCCGGCGCGAGCCGAGGGGGACGGCGTGGTATTGCGCCGATGGGGGAACCCCGGCCGGGCGAGGCCGGAGGCTAGCGCGGCTGCGGTGCCGCGCGTCCGCCGAACGTGACGAGGCTTTCCGCGCCATCGGCGGAAAGCGCGCCGACGCCGATGAAGCTGTCGTCGACGACCACGTCCTTCAAATCGACGGCGGTGGCCGATGCCGGAACGTCGCGATGGTCGGTCCAGTCCTGCTTGTCGTTGCGGCGCCAGTGGATCCGGTAGCCGGCGGCCCCCGGCACCGCCGGCCACGACACGTTGGTGTCGGAACTCAGCGCGCCGCGCAGCGCGACCGTCTCGGGCGCGGCGGGGGCGGCCGCGAGCCGGGCGATCGTCGCCACGTTGATCGCCGCCACCCCGGCGAGATAGGGGAAGTCCATCTTGTCGCTGGTGTCGCCATATTCGACGCCGCCTGCGGTCCGCAGATCCTGGTGCTGCTGGTTGTAATTCTCGGTCGCGACCGAGAAGCGCACCGCGGGATAGCCGAGCGCGAGGAACGGCTCGTGATCGCCGCCGCGGCCGAAGCGATCGGGGCGGCGGTCGACGAACACGTCGAGCGCGCCGGGCATCGCGGCGGCGACCTGGTCGATCGCCTTGGCGAGCGCGCGGCTCGGCCCATCGTCCTCGCCGCCATTGGCGCGACGCGCCATCTGTTCGGGCAGCGTCTCGACCGCGCGGATACCTTCGGAGAAGACGCGCACGCGATCGGCGACGCGCTTGCCGTTCATGCCGATCGTGTTGCCGACGATGTCGTTGTTGAGCACCGCCGAGACCTGCCAGCCGCGCTCCTTCGCGGTGTCGGCGAGCAAGCGGCCGCCGAACAACCCCTGCTCCTCGCCCGACAGCGCCGCATAGATGATCGTCGCCTTGAACTTGCGGTGCGACAGCAGCCGCGCCGCCTCGAGCACGACGGCCACGCCGGAGGCGTCGTCGTTCGCGCCCGGGGCGTCGCTGGTGGCGTCCATCACGTCGGTGACGCGGCTGTCGATATGGCCCTGCACGATCACGACGCGGCCGGGCTCGGTCCCCTGCTGGATGCCGAGCACGTCGACGATGTTGACGCCGTTGGGGATGCGCGGGCCGGTCATGGTGCGTTCGACCGTGCTGACCGCGATGCAGCCGCCGCAGCCCGTGCCGATGCGCGCCATCTCGGCCGCGAACCAGCGCCGCGCGGCGCCGATGCCGCGTTTGGGATCGTCGGGCGAGGACAATGTGTGGCGCGTACCGAAGCTGACGAGGCGATCGACATCGGCCTTCATCCGCGCGGGATCGGGCGTGTCCTGTGCGGCGGCGGCGGTCGGCAGCAAGGCGACCGCGAGGGCGAGGAGGGAGGATCGCATGATGGGCCTGTCCTGTGATGAGTGGCTGGGAGGGGTGGGAAATCCTTGCCGGGGGATCGGTGCGTCGGCCCCGCCGGTCATTGCGCCGCCGGCGCCGCCCGGCGGTAGAGGACGATCCGGCCATTGCCATCGTCCCGCGACGCCACCGGCAGCGCCGTCTCCAGCGCCGCGACGAATCCGGCGGTGTTGCCGGTGTGGAACATGCCGTTGATCCGCAAATCCCGGACGTCGGGATCGACCACGATCTGCGTCTGCTCGAGCAGGTTCACCTGCTTGATCGCCTCGCCGAGCGGTTCGTCTTCGAAGAAGAGGCTGTCGCTCCAGCTCAGTTCGCGGCGCGTATCGACGATGCGAAGCTGCGGCACGCCCGCGCCCGCCGGCGCGACGAATTGCTGGTTCGGCTTCAATATCTGCGGCGTCGCGCCGCGGCCGCTGCGCAGCGAGCGGACCGCGACCTTGCCCTCGGCCAGCGTCACGCGCACCTCGCGCGGCGACACGCTGACGTCGAACACGGTGCCGAGCGCGGTGATCGTGCGGTCGCCCGCCTTGACGATGAACGGGCGGCTGTGATCCTTGGCGACGCGGAACAGCGCGTGGCCGGCGAGCAGCGTGATGTTGCGGCGGGACTTTTCGAGCCGCGCCTCGATCGTCGTGCCGAAATCGAGCGTCACCACCGATCCGTCCCCCAGCGTGACGTCGGCGCGCTGATCCGGCTCCGTCACATAGGACACGACATTCGGCGCCGCGGCGGCGATTTCGGGGCCGCGCGCGGTCTCGATCGACTGGGCCAGCACCACCATCGCGGCGGCAGCGGCGGCGAGCGCGAAGCCGCCGGCGAATCTGCGGCGCCGGTTCGCGCGGACGGCGTGGCGCGCCTCGTCGCGCAGCGCGCTCAGCTCCGGCAGATCGACATGCGCGCGCAAGGTCGACAGCGCCGCCTGGAGGCGCACATGGGCGCTTTCGTGCGCGGCATCCTCGTTCAGCCACGCCTCGAACTCGCGGCGATCGTCGAACGTCGCCTGGGCGCCGCGCAGGCGCGCGTCCCACGCGGCCGCCACTTCCTCGGCCTCGTCGCTACGCTTGTTCATCGAACTTTCCGGAGACGATAGAGGAGGTGGCCGTTCGCCCGCGCCATGTGCTTTTCGATCGAGCTGAGCGAAAGCCCGAGCCGGCGCGCGATCTCGACCTGGGCGATGCCGTCGAAGTGATATTGGCTGAACACGATACGGACGGTTTCCGGCAATTCGTAGAGTGCGGTGACGAGCAGTTGCAACGCCTCGCGGCTGAGCAGGATGCGCTCGGGCGAGAAGCCGCTTTCGTCGGCGATGTCGAAGCCATCGGGCGCGGGGGTGACGATGCTGCGCACGCTGGCGCGCCGAGCCTTGTCGCGCAACACATTGGCGGCGACCTTGAACACATAGCCCTGGATATTCTCGATCTCGGCAATATCCTGCGCGGCGAGCCGGCTGAAGACGTCCTGCACCAGATCATCGGCATCGTCCCCCGGCCCCACGCGGCGCTGGAAGAAGCGCAGCAGCGGCGCGCGATATTGCCTGGCAACATCGGCAAGTCGGTGATCCCGCGCGGCGGCAGACATTCGCGTCCCTCCCGGACCCTAAGACGCGGCAGCGAGGCAAGTCCGCATATATATTTTATCGCATCGCGGCACGCCGCGCGACCCGGCATTTCCGGCATCGTGGCGATGGCGGATGCGTGGCGGGGATTTCCGCGCGATCCGGGTGCCCGACCGGCCCGCCATGAGGCGTTACTTGCCCCGGACAAGATGATCGCGCGGCGCGCGGCGGGGTGTGGCGGCGTGGGGCAATGTTCGTTTCGGGCGGGGACGTATTCGCGCACGGCGTGACTTTCGCGGGGCCAAGTAACAGGGGGTTTTTGAAGACCGACGGGGGGCATCGCGTTTCCCGCAGCGCCGGCGTTTTTACTTCGCGGCGGCGCTATTGCGGATGACGAACGCGGCATTCCCAACATGGCATTACGGCGGATCATGCGGTTTCGGCCGGGCCGGGGACTTGACGAATTTTGGAGTCACACAGGGTTTTTCTCGCCGATGCTTTGCGGCGGCGGAACATCGGGGGCGTGAAATCCATCATCGGGCATCCTGTGGCGGTGGGAGTGAGCGCGGGTGGCGGCATGATAAGCGCGGTGGCGGGGAAGTGAATCACGCGCGCGCCGCACGAAGCATCGCCGATCGCCCCTTCCGCTGCGGCGCAGGTGCGGCGTTGGCGGAGAGCCCCCGCCCCAACCCCTCCCCCGAAGGGCCGGGGCGTGAAGCACGCGCGCCATCGTATGCGAGGCAAACAATGTGCCTTTCGCGCGGGCGGGCCGGCGGGTTATGACCGGCGCGACGACCCCGGCGAGCGGGGCGGCGAGATGGAGGGCGCGCGATGCGACGGTTGGGCGGAACGATGCGGGCGGTGTTGCTGGCGGGCGGTGCGCTGACGATGAGCGCGGCGGCGCCGGGGGTGCGCGGCGCGGCGGCGGCGGGCGGCGCGGCCGATGCGGCGGCCACGAGCACTGTCAGCGGCGGCGGGAGCGGGAGCGCGCCGAAGTGCACGGCGATGGCGCATGCGGCGCTGGGCGCGGATGTGCGGATCATCTCGGCGGTGCATGTCGAGGCGACGAGCGGCGCGACGGGCGACGTGGGGCCGGACGCGGCGCGGGCCGGGGCGCGCGGCGGCGGCGAAGCGGACGATGCCGGGCCGTTGCCGGCGCATTGCCGGATCGACGGGGTGATCGACGAGCGCAAGGGCGCGGGCGGCAAGACCTATGGCATCCGCTTTGCGATCGCGCTGCCCGATGCGTGGAGCGGACGCTTTCTGCTGCAGGGCGGCGGCGGCCTTAACGGATCGGTCAAGCCGCCGACCGGGCCGGTGGCAAGCGGCATGCGGCCGGCGCTGGCGCGCGGCTTTGCGGTGATATCGCATGACAGCGGGCATGAGGGCGCGGTGTTCGACGCGAGCTTCATGGCGGACCAGCGCGCGGCGCTCGACTTCGCGGAAGCCTCGGTCAAGACGGTCGCGCTGCTCGGCAAGGCGATCACGCAGGGCTATTATGGCAAGGCGATAGCGCATAGTTACATGACGGGCTGTTCGACCGGCGGGCGCGAGGGGATGCTGGCATCGCAACGCTACCCGGAATTGTTCGACGGGATCATCGTCGGCGCGCCGGCGATGCGGGCGGGCGATTCCAACCTGGCGATTTCCTATACGCAGGTGCTGCTCAACCAGGTCGCGCCGAAGCGGGCGGACGGCAAGCCCGACATCGCCGCGCTGCTGAGCCCGGCGGTGCGGCGGACGTTGCTGAACGGGATGCTGGCGCAGTGCGACGCGCTGGACGGGCGGGCCGACGGGATGATCGAGAATGTCGCGGGGTGCCATTTCAAGGCAAAGTCGCTGGCGTGCCGCGCCGGCGCGGCGGGCGACGGGTGCATCAGCCCGGCGCTGGCCGAGGCGCTGGACAAGGCCTTTGCCGGGCCGTTCGACAGAGCGGGATACCCGATCTACGCGCCGGTGCCCTATGACACGGGGATCGTCGCGATGCGGGGCGGCTATCTGCCGAGCGGGGCGCCGGGGCCGTTCGGCCCGGCCAACAGCGACACGGCGATCGACCTCGACGCGCGGATCCACGCGATTCGGGGCGACGCGGCCGGGCGGCTGACCGACACGAACTACTGGACCAACCTCAACAGCTTTCTCGGCCATGGCGGCAAGATGCTGTTCTATCACGGCACCTCGGACTTCTGGTTTTCGCCGCTGGCGACATGGGATTATTACCAGCGCGCGGCGGCGACGAACGGCGCGGCCTTCACCGATGCCAGCCGATTCTACATGGTGCCGGGCATGATGCACTGCCAGGGCGGCGACGCCTTCGACCAGTTCGACCTGCTGACCCCGCTGACCGAGTGGGTGGAACAGGGCAAGGCGCCCGACGCGATAACCGCGCGGCGCCGCGCGCCGGCCGGCGGCGAGCGGCCGCTGTGCCCGTATCCGGCCTATGCGCGCTATGAGGGCGGGGATGCGGCGAAGGTGGGGAGTTATCGGTGTGTGACGGCGGGGTGATGGGGGCGTGCGTAAGGCGGGGCTCAGGTTCGAGTTTGTAAGCGGCACCACAACACTTCCGGCAGGATCGGCACAAAATTCCTCGCGGGCGTGCGTTCGGCTTCGGTCCCGCTTTGGTGTCGAGTATCTCTAGGAAACAGCTCCCGCTGTTTTCGACGGCATGTGACGCCGAATGGTCCAACTTTGATCGTCCTCACTCTGCTGAACGACGCCTTCCGCCTCGAGCATTGCAAGCAACGTGCGGGATATGTGACCTTCGTGTCCCTTATGGCCGCCGTAAATTCCTAATGATCGGCCGATCGCCGCGTTTGTCATTCCGCTACCGTCACGCTCCAGAAGTGAGACAACGGCGCCTTTGAGTTCGGCAAGCGCCAATTGAGCTTTCACATATTCGTCTTTTTGCACAGGCTCCTCCTTCGCGAAATAGGCTCAAGATTGAGCTGGCTTGAATCGGTCAAACTCTTTTGGGAGCAATTGTACGATGTGGGGAGCGTCGAGATCAAACAGGTTCCAAGTTACGTCCAGTTGCCTCCTGACCGCCCTCAGTCTTCGCGCCGAGCCACCGCCCTTGCCGGCACTGCCGCGTTTCAACTTTTTTTCCGCCGGATCAAAGTACAGGGTCCGCGCCATTTGTTGAAATTCTCGACTGAACATAACTTGCTGAGCGGTAAGCTGCTCGCGAACGTCCCCCGGCACCGATGGGTCGCCGCACAACAAGTGGTCGGCGGCGTCACCCAAATCGCCGAGCAAAACGACAGGCATTCTCACGAGGTGACGCTGCGCCTTTTGATAATCGTTTGCGTCGCTTGGAAACCAGCGATGCAACTCCCCGAGCTTCCGCTTTCCGTGTGCGTCTCTCGGCAACACGATGTCGCGTAGTACGAACGTCAACCAAGCCCAGATGCCGGGCTTGGACAGATGCTCCCGCCAGCTCGGGCCAAGGGCGCTAAGCACACGTTGCGCCATTTCTTTAGATGTTTCCGCGGGCTCATCACCTATCGGTTTGGTACCAGTTACTCTTGCGGCGAACTGGGAATCGATCGGATTGATCGCGGTCTCGCCGAGAGAGCCCTCGAATATCCGTTTGAACGCGTGTAAGCCTTGGGGATTGAACTCGTAAACGCCTGGATAAGAGGTCATTGTGGATCCTTTGGCGTCGCGTCTGCAAGCAGTTTGTTGGCGAACTCGTGCCGATCACAAAAACTATCAACAAGCGCATCAAGGTAACTGACTCGGGCCGTCTTGTCTGCGCCCTCATCCAGCGGCGGCGCCCTATCAGGCATTATCGCGGCGGCCCAAGCCAGCCAGTCGATGACCCAAGGCAGGTCTTCGGGGTATTCCCCACGAAGGATTTCGTCAAAAACCTGCCGCACAATAAAAGGAAGGGCCGTGCCAACAAAAACCGGGTCATTCCTTGCCCAGCTGGCTGCATTTGGAATGCGCTTGTCTACCTTGACTATCGGGTAGTCGCTGTCCCTGATATCCAACTTCCAGGATTGCGGGGAGGTGTCAGCCGCAAGAAACTGCAGGATACCGCGACTGTTTGCCTCGTTCGGGTCATCGTCGCCTCGCAGAGTCCAGCTATCAGTACTTGCCAGCAATAGTCCCTTTGCCTTGATACCAGGATCGGCAATACGAAGCTGACAGCTCGGTGCAACAAAACCTCGGGTCTTTAGCGTCTGCGTCGCTTGCAGTTTCGCGACCGTCCCCAGATCGACGATTTCAACTCCCTTGTTTTCGATTAGAACAAGCGAAACTTTTGCAGTTGCCGGGAAATGTTTGAACGCATCCGGGTGAACTACAGTCATGGTTATCAAGGGATTTCCACTCAACTCTCCGAGTGCAACTCTGATCGCTGATTTCGGAAGTTGACGGCGCCCCGTGAGTCTAATCCTGCGATGCATGGCTTTCCGTCCTGATGCGCGTATCAAGTTCACGGCGAGCGTCAAATCCCGTCACTTCGACAACGCTGTTATCTGACCAATCACGAATTCGGATTCGATTGTCAGAAAATTCGACGAGGCAATTTTCAATCTTGGTCGTCAAGTCTTTGGGTCGAAAATCGAACTGACTCCAAGTCGGCTTGGCCGACCCGTCAGCGTAAGCCATAACGATATCTACGAGCGCCGGGAATTTTTTGTATTCGTTGTTTGGCCTCAGACGAAAACCGTCAGCGAGTGTATCGACGATTACGGCGCTGACATTTGCCGGCGGCGGTGGCGGAGTAGGAGGGGGCGGCGGCGGATTCGGATCATCCTTCTGTGGTTTGGGAACTTTCTTTTTGTTGTTCTCAGGGTCAGGGATCGAAAAATAGTTGTCCCACACAGATGTGTCCGGTTCAGTGCTTTCCTCGGTGAGGAATTCACGTAGCGTATCCGGCAGTGTTTTCACCAGCCGTCTAACAGTCAAGCCGTCAAAGCCTGCCTTTTCCAACTTCTCACTAACTTCCTTTGACGCGAGTAAATCGAGATGGGCTTTGCCCTCGCAAAAATTCAGATACTGGGCGAGTGGCTCGTCTTCGACCAGCACGATCAGATCAAGGTCGCCAGGTCTCGCTGTTCTAACCTCCGGCAGGCTCATGCCCTCACGGAAAAGGCGGTCGAGAGGGAATTTGCCGTGAGGCGTGACGGCGGCAACTACCGTAAGGCCGACGTTGTTGACGACGCCGCTTTTGGACATCGGGAAGGTGAGCCTGAATTTTACCCTCTTCCCGTCTAAAAGATCGGATCGGAGGTCGACGGCAGTGATCGTATCTCTGTGATCCGACAGTTTCGCCTTGGCACTAGGTAGTTCAATCTTGAAGGGGGTGCCGGACAAACCGTCAGCAATCATGTTTAGATAACGATCTACCCCCCCGGACACCGCTTTGGCCGTGATCCGGTTGGCAACTCCTGGCGCCACCTTCCTGATCCATTCCCGGTCGAGGCGGTCGACGCCCGCTTCCACCACGAGTGAACCGTTCAGAATCGCCGGCGCGAAATGATCTATTGCCGCTGCCAAAATGCGATCCTCATCGAGTTCGTCATGCGGGTAGGGGATGACCAGCGATAAACCCGTGCGGCTCGCGTCTTGGGTGTAAGACTCGAGCTGGAATGCCTCTTCCAGCTGAGCGTGGAAATCGTTGGTGTCGTGAAGTTCGTAGATGGAGTTTCGCTCCCGGGCCGCGAGATACGCGTGCGTCGAGCGGAACTCGCCGTCATAGTCATCGGCTTTTAAGACGCACATGCCACAGCCCGCCAAAGCGCGGTCATCGAACCGTCGAGTAAGCCCAATCACAGCATGCATTCTCGACGCGATGAGAAAGGTAACCCGACCAATCCCCCGACCGCCTCGTCCGGTACCGGTCTTATTCGAGATGCCAAAGTTCAGCCAATAGCCCCAGAAATCGCCCTTCCGATCGTCAAGATTCCCGAGCAACCCTTTCGTATTGCTGTCTTCCACAGTGATCCATTTGATCTTGTCGTTGCTCCAATCCGGGGGCAGTGGGAGATTTGCAGCTTCGCGATGCTCCATGGCTTCGCGCAAAAATTTCCCGCGCTTGCCAAGTTTGCCCTCATGGAAGGCAAACCGAAGGACAACCGGCTGCTCTGGGTCCAGGCGAGCATCAAGGCTGTTCTGTATTGCCTCGCGCACGAACGTTTCAGAATATGGATAGTCAACGCGATCGAACATCTCGCTGTCGAGCCCCTGATTGATCGGCGTCCCCCCGACAATCGGCCAAATCCAAGACCAGGCGCTCACAGCAGCTTTCCTTTCAAATCGCAGTGATTTCAGACTACAGCGACGTCAGCCATTGTATAGATCTCGTTTTTAATTGGTCATACGTGCTCATAGCCGAAACTCTCCACCGGAGGCCTCGCCTTCCCTTGAGAATTTGGCCTTTGCGGAATCCAGTCCCTTTTGGAGTGCCCCGAATATCTTGCGAATGTCCCCCTCGGCAAATTCGTAAGCGGAGCGGTTGGAAAGATTTCCGATCAGCTGGATATCCTTAAGAGTCTTATTAACCCTGGCCTCCGCGAGTTCCACGAACTTTTCTCGTTTGTTGCGCATATGGTCACCATATTAGAAATATGTCACCAATAAAATAGCGCGAGAGGCTTTTATGTCAAGTGGAATGGCAAATTTGCCGCTCACATTTTGCACATATATGAAAAATGTTATCGTTACACAGGCGACTATGATAGTAAGCAATTAACAATAATGGCTATTTTGCTCGCCAACAGTGGTGGCACGGCATTGCCCACCTGAACAAATTGCTCGGTGCGGTTGCCTTCAAAATAATAGTTATCTGGAAAGGTCTGGAGTCGCGCAGCCTCGCGTACGGTAAGGCTCCTGCACTGGAGTGGGTCGGGATGGATGAAGTAGTGACCGTCCTTCGAAATGTGGCTGGTGATGGTACTCGAAGGCGCATTCCAGCGCTGCACGCGGAAGCGGTCAGCGAACTTTCCGCTATTCCAATTTTCGTGAGCTGGCGCCAAGCCGTCCGGATATTCGTGAGCCTTTGGAGAGCGTTGAAACATCTCGGCAAAGACTGCGGCAAACGCATACCGGGCGAGGTCACTTTCCATGTGCCCCCGAGATGCGTGATTGGGAAGAACCGACAGATCGGGATCGAACAACCAGTCGCCCAGGATGCTATCCGCAATGGCCGATGGCTGACTACTCTCGCGCGGCGGCAGATGAACCTCATCCTGAATCGCACGCGCATTTGCCGTCAACGCCTCGGCGGCACGAGTCAGCCAAGTGCCATCTGCTCGGCAGGCTGACGCCGCAAGCCTGAATGCCGAGACCGCGGCAGCTCGCCACGCTTCCGGGTCGTCCTTTGATTTGCTGAGGCCGCTGCGGAGCTTCGGCATTCCCGCCAAGACATTGGCAACTGTTGTCGGCACAGCGACCGGTTCAAGCGTGTAACCTGACAGCGTACCATCGCGTGCCTTTTGCGCGCTGTCAGAGCGGATACCAATGAGAATCACTCGGTGCCGATTTTGCGGGATGCCGTAATCCTCGCAGCGGACGACATTCCCTGCGTGGCGCCCAGTTGCTCCTGCAACCAAAGGTATGAGCGTGTAGCTATCAGAGCCGCCGCCAGCCGCTCGCAGGTCGGCGAGAACGTGTGGGAAGATGCTCTCTCCGCTGACCTTCGCTGACAATATTCCCTTCACATTCTCCATGACAAAGGCGACCGGCTTCAATCGCTCAATGATCCTGATGTATTCCTGATAGAGGAAATGCCGATGATCCTTGGCGGGATCATATCCTTGAATGCCGCGATTGCGCGCTCGTCCTACCAGAGAATAGGCTTGGCACGGAGGCCCGCCTATCAAGATCGTCCCGGTCTCTGCTTCATCCCGAATGCGATCAAGAACCGGATTGATTTGAGCCGTGGCCTCGGGGGTGCCGAGCTCCAGCATCATGGTTTCCTGGACCGCCGAACGCCACTCGTCAGGGTGCTGTTCAATTAGCGCGGCCTTCGAAATCGCCCCAGCAAGATAGTCATAATAGGCTCGAGGCAGCTTGCCATCGAACTGTCTCGTGAAGCTACGAAGTCGCAACGTGGCAAACGCCGAAGGTTCCTTCTCGATCGACAGGGCGATATCGAATATTCGCTTGCCATCGCTATCGCGGACGGACGAAAAACCCTCCGCCAAGCCGCCAGGACCCGCGAAAATATCTATTATTTTAAAGTTATTAGCCATCTATCGACATTCCTTGGTATGACACATACCAGGGCGGCTGTAACTAGCCAGGAGAATTTGCGGTGGTCGACATCGTCGACGTGGCAACTCGGTCGAGAATGATGGCTGGCATCCGCGGGCGGGACACCAAACCTGAAATCGTCCTGCGCCGCGCCCTCCACGCACTCGGCCTGAGATATCGGCTTCACTGCAAGCTCCTGCCAGGCAAGCCAGATCTCGTTTTCCCGAAATTCCATGCCGTGGTTTTCGTCCACGGCTGCTTTTGGCACCGCCATCGAGGCTGCCGCTTCGCTACGACTCCGGCAACGCGACCTGAATTCTGGAGCGATAAATTGAACGGTAATGCAGAGCGAGATAGTCGAAATCTTGACGCGCTGTTAACTGCTGGATGGCGTACCGCCGTTGTCTGGGAGTGTTCAATCAAGGCAAATGGCGGACCCCTAATCGCTACCGAGGTTAGCGACTGGCTTCACGGATCTGATCCGACCTTAGCCATTCCAGCTCCATAAGATCCGCCACATACCGCGATCCGCGCGGGCGTGCGCGCGGTGGTGACGCGGTTGGACGATGGCTATTGCCCGCCGCGCTCGTCGCACCGTGGATGCCGGAACAAGTCCGGCATGACGGATTGGGGGGAGACGGCGGGCCGAACCCAGCCCGGCCACCACATAGCTTCCCCCTGCGGCGAATAGCCCCTATAATCACCGCAAAAGATGCGGAGATTATGACGTACATCCACCAGCGTGACGATTGGCCGAACTTTCGCTGGCGCGACGGGGAGATCGTCGCGCGGCTTGGCGGGGTGCGCCATCGGCAGGGTCGGCTGGTCGGGCGGATGGAGCGGATGGGCTTTGCGCTGCGCAACGAGGCGGTGCTGCGGACGCTGACCGAGGATGTCGTCAAGAGCAGCGAGATCGAGGGCGAGCGGCTCGATCGCGACCAGGTGCGGTCGTCGCTGGCGCGGCGGCTGGGGGTGGATATCGGCGCGCTGACGCCGGCCGATCGCGATGTCGAGGGCGTGGTCGAGATGATGCTCGATGCGACGCAGCGGTTCGACGCGCCGCTCGATGCCGAGCGGCTGTTCGGCTGGCACGCCGCGCTGTTCCCGACCGGGCGGAGCGGGCTGACGCGGATCAACGTCGGCGCGTGGCGCGACGATGGCGACGGGCCGATGCGGGTCGTGTCGGGGCCGATCGGGCGCGAAAGGGTCCATTACGAGGCGCCGGCGGCGGCGCGGGTGGGCGACGAGATGGCCGCGTTCCTGCGCTGGTTCGCGGCGGCGGAGACGATCGACCCGGTGCTCAAGGCGGGGATCGCGCATCTGTGGTTCGTCACCATCCACCCGTTCGACGACGGCAATGGCCGCATCGCCCGCGCCATCGCGGACATGGCGCTGGCGCGTTCGGAGGGGAGCGCGCAGCGATTCTACAGCATGTCGGCGCATATCCGCGTGGCGCGCGACGAATATTATCGCGTGCTGGAGCGCACGCAGAAGGGCGATCTCGACATCACGCCGTGGCTGACATGGTTCCTCGACTGCCTCGATGGCGCGATCGATGGCGCCGATGCCGTTCTCGGCGCGGTGCTGCACAAGGCGCGGTTCTGGGAGGTGCATGCCGCGACGGCGATGAACGCGCGCCAGCGACGGCTGATCAATCGCCTGCTCGACGGTTTCGCGGGGAAGCTGACGACGTCGAAATGGGCGCGAATCGCGAAATGCTCGCAGGACAGCGCGCTGCGCGACATCGATGACCTGGTGACCAAGGGCGTGCTGGCGAGGGAGCCGGGCGGCGGGCGCAGCACGAGCTATGCGCTGGCGGCGCTCGCCCCAATGGTGGATGCCGGAACAAGTCCGGCATGACGGATTGGGGGCGGACCAATGACGGAGCAGCGACCGATCAGGGGGTGACGGCCTCCCCCAAAAGCCGCCACATAGCGCCACCCGCCACAGGAGCCCGCCATGACCCCCTCCCCCGAGCGCGATGATCTGGCCGCGATCCGCGCGGGGGTGCGTGCGGTGGTGACGCGGTTCGACGATGGCTATTGGCTGGCGCGCGATGCGGACGGGGCCTTCCCGACCGAATTCCACCGCGCGATGGCCGCGGGCGGGTGGCTGGGCATCACCATGCCGGTGGCGCAGGGCGGCGCAGGGCTGGGGGTGACCGAGGCGGCGGTGATGATGCACGAGGTCGCCTCGCATGGCGGCGGGATGACGGCGGCGTCTTCCGTCCATATCAACCTGTTCGGGCCGCACCCGATCGTGGTGGCGGGGACGGCGGAGCAGCAGGCGCGCTGGATCCCGCGGCTGGTGGCGGGGGCGGACCAGGTCGCGTTCGGCTTTACCGAGCCCGATGCGGGGCTCGACACGACGCGGATCACGACCTTTGCCGAGAAGGTCGATGGCGGATATCTGGTCAGCGGGCAGAAGGTGTGGACATCGACCGCGCAGGTCGCGGGCAAGATCATGCTGCTGACGCGCACCACGCGGCGCGCCGACTGCGCGCGGCCGACCGACGGGATTACGCTGTTCTACACCGACCTCGACCGCAGCCGGATCGAGGTGCGGCGGATCGGCAAGATGGGGCGCGCGGCGGTCGATTCGAACGCGCTGTTCATCGACCGGCTGTTCGTGCCCGAGGCGGACCGGATCGGCGCGGAAGGCGACGGGTTCAAGGCGATCCTCCACAGCCTGAACCCGGAGCGGATATTGATCGCGGCGGAGGCGATCGGCATCGGGCAGGATGCGCTGCGCCGCGCGACCGACTATGCGCGCGACCGCATGGTGTTCGACCGGCCGATCGGGCAGAACCAGGGCGTGCAGCATCCGCTGGCCGAGCGCTGGATGTATCTCGAGGCGGCGTGGCTGATGGTGATGCACGCGGCCGCGCTGTACGATGCCGGGGCGCCGTGCGGGGCTGAGGCGAACAGCGCCAAGTTCCTCGGCGCGCGGGCCGGGCACGAGGCGTGCTGGCAGGCGATCGCGACGCTGGGCGGCTATGGCTATGCGCGCGAATATCATGTCGAGCGGCTGTACCGCGAGGTGGCGATCACGCGGCTGGCGCCGATTACCGAGCAGCTGATCTTGTGTTTCGTGGCGGAGAAGGTGCTGGGGTTGCCGAAGAGTTATTGAGGGGGGAACCCTCCTTCGTCGTGCCGGACTCGTTCCGGCATCCACCGGGCCGCAATCCGACCGGCCTTTGCTCACGCGGCACGGTGGACCCCGGAACAAGTCCGGGGTGACGGAAGAGGGCGTTTCGTGGCGGAGAAGGTGCCGGGGTTGCCGCAGCGTTATTGAGGGGGGTGTGGGGGCGTGGGCGTGCCGCAATCCTCCTTCGTCATGCCGGACTCGTTCCGGCATCCACGGTGCCGTAATCCAACCGGCCCTTGCTCACGCGGCACGGTGGACCCCGGAACAAGTCCGGGGTGACGGAAGAAGGCGTTTCGTGGCGGAGAAGGTGCTGGGGCTGCCGCGGCGTTATTGAGGGGGGGGTGTGGTGGGGGCGGGCGCTTGCCGCAATCCTCCTTCGTCATGCCGGACTCGTTCCGGCATCCACGGCGCCGCAATCCAACCGGCCTTTGCTCACGCGGCACGGTGGACCCCGGAACAAGTCCGGGGTGACGGATTGGGGTTTTGGCGTCCGCCACGCCCGGCAACCCTGGGCTCCTGCGTGCGCAGGAGCACGGGCACGCCTCACCCCGCAGGCCGCGCGAGCATCAGGGCCTGGCGGGTGGTGCGGCAGACGATTTCGTCGCGCTGGTTGAGGCCGACATGTTCGAACGTCACGATGCCCTGGCCGGGGCGCGAGGCTGAGGGGCGTAAGCCCTTGACCTCGGTTTCGACATGGATGGTGTCGCCGGCGAAGACGGGTTTGGGGAACAGGGTCTCGGTCATGCCGAGATTGGCGACGGTGGTGCCGAAGGTGGTGTCCTGCACGCTGAGGCCGATGACGAGGCCGAGGGTGAAGAGCGAGTTCATCAGCGGGCGGCCGAATTCGGTGGTCGCGGCATAGGCGTGGTCGATGTGCAGCGCGGCCGGGTTGAAGGTCAGCGACGAGAACAGCATGTTGTCCATGTCGGTGACGGTGCGGCGGATTTCGTGCGCGAAACGCTGCCCGACGGTGAATTGCTCGAAATACAGACCTGCCATGCGCCGCTCCCTTGTCGCGGCCGGGGTGCGGCAATGCGGGGCGATCGTCAATGTCGCGGGGGTGCGATCAGCGGCGGTCGGGGTCGCGCCGGCTGTCGGCGATCTCGGCGGCGACGGCGAGGCGCTCGAAAGTGCCGTTGGCCGAGCGGGCGAGCGTATCGAGCAGGGCGAGCGCGTCGGGCTCGACCGGATGATCCTTCGCCCAATAGACGCCGAGCGCGGCGACCGGCGTGCCGAGGCCGAGCGGGAAGACCACGAGGCTGGCGACGAAGGTGGCGTGATAGGGCAGCACCGAGACGCGCGTGTCGGCGTGGATGTCGGGGACGAAGATCGGGCGGCGCTCGACCATCGCGAGGCCCGAGATGCTGTCGCCGATCGGGAAGCGCCGGCCGGTCCACAAGGGCGCGATGGCGTCTTCCCCGACGAAGACGACCTCGTCGCCGTCGCGGCGCGCGACGGTGACGCCGTCGGCACCACCGAGCGCGCGGGCGTGCAGGCGCAGCGTCTCGAGCGCGTCGTCGATCGACGCCACCCGGCCGAGCAGATCGAGCGCATCCGACATCAGCTTCCAGCGATTGAACCGGATCATGCGCGCATCTTACCCCTCGGCTCCCGCACTAGGTATAAATCGTAAACAAATTCAGACATTAGCACGAACATGATGAGAAAATGACCGGCGCATCGATGGTGGCCCGGCCGGCGCAAACCGGGCGTCGCGACAGGCGCCATATCCCGGCTCAGGCAAAGGCCGGCGCCTTGCGCAGCTGCTGATAGGCGGCGATGACCTTTTGCAGCATCGCCTCATGGCTGCGGTCGCCGCCGTTGCGATCGGGGTGATAGCGCCGCACCAGCTCGCTGTAGCGCCGCCGCAGCGCGCCGCGATCGGCATCGGTATCGAGCCCGAGGATGCCGAGCGAGCGGCGGTCCTCGCCCGAGAGCGGCTTGCCGTCCTTGCGCTCGGTCGCGGTGCGCTTGCCGAAACGCCCGGCGATGGCGTCGAGCGGATCGCTGAAATCGGCCCAGCGCGGCGGGCGGTCGCCATTGGTAGCGGTGAAGGCGCGGGTCTCGCGCTCCCAGCCGGCGAACGGGCGCTGCGCCTCGTGGATCTCGTCGATGCTCATGCCGGAGAAGAAATTGTAGCGCGCGTTGAAGGCGCGGACATGATCGAGGCAGAACCAGCGATAGGGGCGCGGCCCCTCGCCATCGACGCCGACGCCGTCTTCGGGGGGCGCGCGGAATTCGCCGGGTTCCTGGCACCCGGGCTCCATGCATTGCCGACCCGCACCCTCGATGCGGCCATGGAAGCGCGCACCCGGCCGGTCCTTCCTGTCATATTCCCGCGCCACGCGGCTCCCCGTTTTGGCAAAGCGCGCTATATAGCGGCGATGACGCTTCCCGCCACCGCCCCGCTCGCCGATATCATCACCGACCGTCTCACCACGGCGCTCACCCCGTCGCGGCTGGAGGTGATCAACGAGAGCCACCTGCATGCCGGGCATGGCGGCGACCCGGGCACGGGCGAATCGCATTTCGCGGTGGCGGTGGAGAGCGCGGCGTTCGCCGGCGTCAATCGCGTCGGGCGGCAGCGGCTGGTCAACAAGGCGCTGGCCGACCTGCTGGCGACGCGGATCCACGCGCTGTCGATCCGCGCCTCGGCACCGGGAGAGGCATGATGCCCTATCATCTATGGTATTGGCCGACGGTGCAGGGGCGCGGCGAGTTCGTCCGGCTGGCGTTCGAGGCGGCGGGCATCGCGTACGAGGATTGCGCGCGGAGCGGCGGCGCGATGGCGATGATCGCCGACATGGACGCGCGCGGCGCGACCGGGCCGTTCGCGCCGCCCTATATCGAGGCGGAGGGCGGGACGATCGCGCAGGTCGCCAATATCCTGCTCTATCTCGGCGACAAGCACGGGCTGGCGCCGGCCGACGCGGCGGGGCGCTACTGGATCAACCAGCTGCAGCTGACCGTCACCGACATCGTCGCCGAGGTACATAATGTGCATCACCCGGTCGGCGGGTCGGCCTATTATGAGGAGCAGAAGGTCGAGGCTGCGCGGGCGGCGAAGCAGTTCCGCGAGGTGCGGATGCCCAAATTCCTCGGCTATTTCGAGGCAGCGACCGATGCGAACGACGGCGACTGGCTGGCCGGCGAGCGCTGGAGCCCCGCCGACACCTCGCTGTTCCAGCTCGTCGCGGGGCTGCGCTACATGTTCCCGCGGCGGATGGCGGCGATCGAGCGCGACTATCCCGGCGTGATCGCGCTGCACGACCGGGTCGGCCTCTTGCCCGGGATCCTCGACTATCTCGCCAGCGACCGGCGGCTCGGCTTCAGCGAGGACGGCATCTTCCGCCATTATCCCGAGCTCGACGCGGCATGACGCTGGCGCGGCGGCCGGCGGCGCGGATCCTGCTGCTCGACGAGCGCGGCCGCGTGCTGCTGTTCCGTTTCGTCGCGGGTGGGCGATCGCCTTTCTGGGCGACGCCGGGCGGCGCGGTCGACCCGGGCGAGAGCTATGCCGAAGCGGCGCGGCGCGAGCTGCGCGAGGAGACCGGGCTCGACATGACGTGCGGCGCGGAGGTGCATGCGCGCACCGTGCGCTTCACCACGCTGGAGGATGTGCCGGTGATCGCCGACGAGCGTTATTTCCTGGTGCGCACCGCCAGCTTCGAGCTCGACACCAGCGCGCATACCGAGCTCGAACGCCGCGTGATGCAGGCGCATCGCTGGTTCGACCGCGCCGAGCTGGACGGCTGGCACGAGACGATCTTCCCCGGGGATATCACCGACATTCTCGCACAGGCGGAAGCCGAACATGCTTGACGATATCGTATTGCAGACGCTGACGCCCTCGACCCACGATCTCGGCGGGTTCAAGGTCCACCGCACGCTGCCGTCCAAGCCGCGCACGATGGTCGGGCCGTTCCTGTTCTTCGACCAGATGGGGCCGGCGCATCTCGAGGTCGGCAGCGGGATCGACGTGCGGCCGCACCCGCACATCAACCTCGCCACCGTGACCTATCTGTTCGCCGGCGCGATCGACCATCGCGATTCGCTCGGCACGCTGGCGACGATCGAGCCGGGCGCGGTCAATTTGATGACCGCCGGGCACGGCATCGTCCATTCCGAGCGCTCGCCGCTGAGCGAACGCGCGCAGGGGCCCGACCTGTCGGGCATCCAGACCTGGCTCGCGCTGCCCGAGGCGAACGAGGAGATCGACCCGGCGTTCGAGCATGTCGCGCGCGCCGACCTGCCGATGATCGAGGCGCAGGGCGCGCGCGCGCGGATCATCATGGGCAGCCTGTGGGGCGCGACCGCGCCGACCACGACCTATGCCGGGACGATCTATGCCGACATCGCGCTCGACCCCGGCGCGAGCGTGCCGATCGACGCGGCCGCCGAGGAGCGCGCGGTGTATCTCGCGATCGGCGAGGCGATGCTCGACGGCGTGCCGCTGGCGCTGCACACGCTCTATGTGCTGAAGCCCGGCGTGGCGACGTCGCTGACCTCGACCAAAGGCGGCCGGGCGATGCTATGCGGCGGCGATGCCTTCACCACGCCGCGCCATGTGTGGTGGAACTTCGTCTCGTCGCGGCGCGAACGCATCCAGGAAGCGAAGCGCGCGTGGAAGGCGGGCGAATTTCCGACCGTGCCGGGCGACGACAAGGAATTCATCCCGCTGCCCGAGATACCGGTGACGGTGAGTTATCCCTGATCTTTTCCCCTCCCGCTTGCGGGAGGGGTCGGGGGAGGGCTAGGTCGGCGTTCGCGCGGAAGATCGGGAAAGGCCCTCCCCTAACCCCTCCCGCAAGCGGGAGGGGAATTTGATGTTCGACCTGCAACCCATCGCACTCTCGACCGGCGTCACGCTCGACGTGGCCGTGGCGGGTGATCCGGCCAATCCGCCGATCATCCTGCTCCACGGCTTTCCCGAATCGCACCGCACCTGGCGGCACATCATCCCCGATCTGGCGAAGGACCATTTCGTCCTCGCGCCCGACCAGCGCGGCTATGCGAAGTCGTCCAAGCCCGAAGGCGTGGCGAACTATACCCCCGACAAGATCGTCGGCGACCTGCTCGCGCTGGCCGACCATTTCGACATCAACCGCTTCACTTTGGTCGGGCATGACTGGGGCGGCGCGGTGGCGTGGATGGCGGCGCTGCAAAATCCGAACCGCGTGCGCAAGCTGGTCATCATCAACGCGCCGCACCCGTTCATCTTCCAGAAGACGATGTTCGACGACCCCGCGCAGCGCGAGGCGAGCCAGTATATCCGCGCCTTCCGCAACCCCGATCTCGAACGGCATATCGCCGAAATCGGCCTGTCGAGCTTCTTCGACGGCAGCTTTCTGCGTCACACCGACTTCTCGAAGATCGCCGACGAAAAGCCGGTCTATCTCGAACAATGGGGCCAGCCCGGCGCGATGACCGCGATGCTCAACTGGTACCGCGCGAGCGCGATCCAGGTGCCGGCGATGGACGAAGAGCCGCCGCGCCCGGCCTTTCTCGACGCGCCCTTCCCACCGCTGCATGTGCCGACGCTGGTGATCTGGGGACTGGGCGACGCGGCCTTGCTGCCGAGCCAGCTCGAGGGACTCGACGCGCTGGTTCCCGGCGTGCAGATCGACAAGGTCGATGCCGGCCATTTCGTGCCGTGGGAAAACCCGGCGGCAGTGATCGCGGCGATGCGCGACTGGGGGGCCTGAGGCCGGCGCGGCACCGCCGACGACGTGATCGCGTTTTGGTCATGCCGTCATGAGATAGTACGGCTTGACCAGGCGCCGCGCGAGTGTCTGATGGCGCGAAACATTATTGCCGCGGACGATATGCCATGACCACCCTCGCCACCCCTTCGCGTCACGACACGCTGGCCGCGCTGGAAGCGCTCGACACGCGGCTGCGCTGGCTGTCGTCCTGGACGATCCACAATGCCAACCATCTGCGCGAGAAGCGCGACGGGTTGAAGGTCGGCGGGCACCAGGCGAGCTGCGCGTCGATGACCGCGATCATGGCGGCGCTCTATTTCCATGCGCTGCGGCCGCAGGACAAGGTCGCGGTCAAGCCGCATGCCGGGCCGGTGCTCCACGCGATCCACTATCTGCTCGGCAGCCAGAGCCTCGACCAGTTGCAGCGCTTTCGCGGGCTGGGCGGCGCGCAGAGCTATCCGAGCCGCACCAAGGATAGCATCCCGGTCGACTTCTCGACCGGGTCGGTCGGTCTCGGCGTCGCGGTCACCGCCTTTTCGAGCCTGGTGCAGGATTATCTCATCGCGCACGGCGCGCTGGCCGAGGCCGATGCCGGGCGGATGATCGCGCTGATGGGCGATGCCGAGCTCGACGAGGGCAATATCTATGAGTGCCTGATCGAAGGCTACAAGCACGATCTGCGCAACTGCTGGTGGGTGGTCGACTATAACCGCCAGTCGCTCGACCACACCACGGCGGACCGCATGTTCCGTCGCTTCGACGACATTTTCGAGACGTGCGGCTGGCGCGTGCTGACGCTGAAGCATGGCGCGTTGCAGCGCGCGGCGTTCAAGCGCCCCGGCGGCAAGACGCTCGAGGACTGGATCGATAACTGCCCCAACGCCGATTACGCCGTGCTGACCTATCAGGGCGGTGCGGCATGGCGCGCGCGGTTGCTGGCCGACATCGGCAGCAAACCGCATGTCGCCAGGCTGCTCGACAGCCATGACGATGCCGCGCTCGCCGCGCTGATGACCAATCTCGGCGGGCATTGCATGGAGACGCTCACCCAGGCGTTCGACAGCGCCGCCGACGAGCGCCCGACGCTGTTCATCGCCTATACGATCAAGGGCTATGGCCTGCCGCTGGCCGGCCACAAGGACAATCATTCGGGCATGATGAACCCGCCGCAGATCGCCGCGCTGCGCGCGAGCCTGGGCATCGCCGAGGGCGACGAATGGGAACCCTATGGCGGGCTCGGCGACAATGCCGCGGCCGAATTGAAGGCATTCGTCGGGCGTAGCGCGCTCGCCCGCAAGAGCCCCGAGCCGTGCGCGCCGGCGGTGCCGGTGCCGGCGCGGCTGGCGGTGCCGGATGGCGATGAACAATCGACGCAGAGCGCGTTCGGCCGCATCCTGCTCGACCTCGCCAAGTCGGGCGAGCCGCTCGGCGACCGCATCGTCACCACCGCGCCCGACGTCACGCAGACCACCAATCTCGGCGGGTTCGTCAACCAGCGCGGGCTGTTCCGCCGCCAGGAACTCAAGGACGTGTTCCGCGCGGCGAAAATCCCTTCGGCGCAGAAATGGTCGGGCGGCGGCGCCGGCCAGCATATCGAGCTCGGCATCGCGGAGAACAACTTCTTCCTGATGCTCGCCTCGCTGGGTCTCGCCGCGCCGCATTTCGGCACGCGGCTGATCCCGGTCGGGACGGTCTATGATCCGTTCATCGCGCGCGGTCTCGATGCGCTCAACTACGGCTGTTACCAGGATGCGCGCTTCCTGCTGGTCGGCACACCTTCGGGTCTGACGCTCGCCGCGGAAGGTGGCGCGCACCAGTCGATCAACACGCCGCTGATCGGCATGGGCCAGCCGGGGCTGACCTATTACGAGCCGAGCTGGGCCGACGAGCTGACGCTGATGATGCGCCACGCCTTCGCGCATATCCAGGCCGATGACGGCGGCTCGGTCTATCTGCGGCTCAGCACGCGCTCGATCCCGCAGGTCGCGCGCGGCGACGACGACTGGGAGCAGGGCGCGCTCAAGGGCGGCTACTGGCTACGCAAGCCGGGCGCGCGCACCGACGCCGCGATCGTCTTCACCGGGGCGGTCGCGCCCGAGGCGCTCGCCGCGCACGAACAGCTGCTCGACGACATTCCCGGGCTCGGGCTGCTCGCCATCACCTCGCCCGACCTGCTGCATCGCGGCTGGTCGGCGCGCCGCGCCGCACGCTGGACCGGCACGCCGCCGACCCCATCGCATGTCGAAACGCTGCTCTCCGCGCTATCGCCTGGCGCGGGACTGGTGACGGTGATCGACGGCGCGCCCGGCGCGCTGTCGTGGCTCGGCGGGGTCAAGGGCATGCGCGTCAGCCCGCTCGGCGTCGACCGCTTCGGCCAGACCGGCGACCTGCCCGATCTCTACCGCAGCTATCGCCTCGACGCCGAGGCGATCATCGATGCGGCGGCGGAATTGTTTTTGTCATAACCGGTTGGCGATCGGCCGATGCTAGCGCTACATTCGAAACGCGACGAACGGAAAAGCCACGCCTGAGGTCCGCTGGCGGCCCGGTCGGGCCACGGGCGCGGAGGGGATGGCAACGGCATGATCGACCGACGGACGGTGATCGCCTCGGGCGATGGCGTGCCCGACGCCCGTGCCGACACGCCCTGCACCAATCCTTGCGATGCCGACAGCCTGCCTGCCGCGCCGTTCCGGCTGACGCTCCGCTGGAGAGCGTGATGCCAAATCAGTTGTCCGAACCACGCCGCGACCGCTATCAGCGCATCGATGGAAAGCAGGAGATCGTAATGCATCGACGTGAGGCCATCGCGGCGATCATGCTGGCCGCGACGCTGCCGGCAACGGCCGGCGCGCGCCGCATCGCACCGGTCGCCACCTCGCTCGCCATCAACCGTGCGCGGATCGACGCGGCGCTGCGCCGGATGGTCGCCGATGGCCGCGCCGCCGGGGTGTCGGCGTTGCTGTGGCAGGGCGGCGTCGAGCGCTATTTCGGCGCGGCGGGCAATGCCGATCGCGAGGCGCACCGCCCGATGGCGCGCAACACGCTGGTGCAGATCTATTCGATGACCAAGCCGGTCACGGGGACGGCCCTGATGCGGCTGTGGGAACAGGGCCGCTTCGGGCTTGACGATCCGCTCGACCGTTATCTGCCGGCGTTCGGTAACGTGCTGGTGCTCGCGGGCAAAGGCCCCGACGGCAAGCCGATCCTGCGCGCGCCGAAACGGCCGATCACGATCCGCGACATCATGCGGCATACCGCCGGCTTCTCCTACGGCATGCGCGACACCGAAGCCGACGCGATCTTCCACACCATCAATCCGCTGGCCCTGACAAACAACCTGGAGGAAATGGGCGACAAGCTCGCACGCGTGCCGCTGCTGTTCGATCCCGGCAGCGAGTGGAGCTACAGCGCGGCGGTCGACGTCCAGGCGTTGCTGGTCGAACATCTCACGCACGAACCGTTCGAACAGCATGTCCGGCGCACCATTCTCGATCCGCTGCGCATGCAACAAACCGGCTGGACGCAACCCCCGGCGCGGCGCGCGCGCCTCGCGGCGACCTATGTGAAGGAAGCGGGGAAGCTCGTTCGCGTGCCCGACGAGCGTAACGCCGCGCTCAATTTCGGGCCGCGCCGCCTGACGATGGGCGGCGCCGGGCTCGCCTCGACGCTCGACGACTATATGCGCTTCGCGCGCATGCTGCTCGGTCACGGTACGCTGGACGGCGTGCGCATTCTTGCGCCGTCGACGGTGAGGCTGATGGCGACCAACCAGCTCGATCCACGCATCGTGCGGCGCTTCTTCCTGCCGTCCAAGGGCTCGGTCGGCTTCGGGATGGACTTTGCGGTGCGCACCGCACGGCCACATGACGCGCGCGAAAATCGCGGCGCTGTCGGTGAATTTTTCTGGGACGGTGCCCAGTCGACGCTGTTCTGGGTCGATCCGGCCAACGACCTGGCGGCGGTGTTCTTCGCGCAGGTGACGCCGTTCGACGGCACGCTGCACCATGACTTTCGCGCCGCCGTCTACGGCGCGGCTTATCTCGGCCCGGCCGGCGACTGACCGGCCGGGACGGGCGCGCTATGCCGCCTTGTCGAAGTCGATGACGATGCGGCCCTCGATCTCGCCGCGATGCATACGGCCGAAAATGTCGTTGATGTTTTCGAGGCTGTCGGTCGCGACGGTGGCATGGACCTTGCCATCGGCGGCGAAGTCGAGCGCTTCCTGCAGGTCGAGCCGCGTGCCGACGATCGAGCCGCGCACGGTGATGCCGTTGAGTACGGTATCGAAGATCGACAGCGGAAAGTCGCCCGGCGGCAGGCCGTTGAGCGATACCGTGCCGCCGCGCCGGACCATCCCCATCGCCTGCTGAAAGGCGATCGGGCTGACGGCTGTAACGAGCACGCCCTGCGCACCGCCAATCTCCTTCTTGATGAAGGCGGCGGGGTCGGTGTCGCGCGCATTGACGGTGAGCGCGGCGCCCAGTTCCGTCGCCAGCGCCAGTTTCGCATCGTCGATATCGACGGCGACGACGTTGAGACCCATCGCCCTGGCATATTGCACCGCCATATGGCCTAGCCCGCCGATCCCGGAAATCGCTACCCAGTCGCCCGGCTTGGTGTCGGTGACCTTGAGTCCCTTGTAGACGGTGACGCCGGCGCACAGCACCGGCGCGATCTCGACGAAGCCGACATTGTCGGGCAGGTGACCGACATAGTTCGGGTCGGCCAGCACATATTCGGCGAAGCTGCCGTTGACCGAATAGCCGGTGTTCTGCTGCGTCTCGCACAAGGTCTCCCAGCCGCCGAGGCAATGCACGCAATGCCCGCAGGCGGAGTAGAGCCACGGCACCCCGACGCGGTCGCCTTCCTTCACATGGCCGACGCCGGCACCCACCGCGACGACATGGCCGACGCCTTCATGCCCGGGAATGAACGGCGGCTTGGGCTTGACCGGCCAGTCGCCCTCGGCGGCGTGGAGATCGGTATGGCAGACGCCGGTCGCCGCGATCCTGACGAGGATCTGGCCGGGGCCGGGCAACGGCACCTTCACTTCCTCGATGACGAGCGGTTGACCGAATTCGCGGACCACGGCCGCCTTCATGGTTTTTTCCATCGTCATGCCTCGTAATTTTGGCGCCAGCTGCTGGCGGGGACAGGATCGCGGGCGGCGACTCACGCCGACGCGATAGGGACGACCGGAACCTGCCCGCTGGTAGCGCGAACCCCAATCCGCAAAGTTACCTATGTTTCAGCGTGGTCTAGCACATCGTCGCCAGCAGACGGTCGAGCGGCACCGAGGCGAATGCCGTGAAGGAGTCCGCCACGCCATAGGGCAGCAGCAAGGTTCGCCCGATCACCATCGCGCCGCAGCTGTAGACGACATTGGGCACGTAGCCGTCGCGCGTATCGGAACTGGGGCGAAGGAGCGGTTCGGTCGAACGCGCGATCACCCTGGCGGGGTCGCGCTTGTCGAGCAGGCAGGCGCCGAGACAATAGTTGCGGATCGGCCCGACGCCGTGCGTGATGACCAGCCAGCCCTCGTCGATCTCGATCGGCGAGCCGCAATTGCCCATCTGGACGAATTCCCACTCCCAGCGCGGCGAAACGATGATCGCGCCGCTGTCCCAATTGTAGAGATCGTTCGAGCGGAGCAGCCAGATATTCTCGTGATCCTGCCGGCCGAGCATCGCGTAGCATCCGTCGATCCGGCGGGGGAAAAGCGCCATCCCCTTGGTTCCGCTGAGCGCGCCGCGAAGCGCGTTGAGTTCGAAGGTGACGAAATCGTCGGTCCGCAGCAATTCCTGGCGGACCGTCTCGCCGCCGAACGCGGTGTAGGTGCCGAAATAGCTGATATGCCCGTCATACTCGGTGAAGCGAACCAGCCTGAGATCCTCGACGCCATGGCGCTGATAGAAGGTCACCGGGAAGATGACGATCTGCGACAGGTCGTCCTGTTCGCCGTAGAACAACCTGACTCCGGGGTCGTCCGGTGCGCCGCCGGGAATGTTTTCGATGCTTGGCGATGTCGCCCAGGGGCTCGGCGGGTTGATCCGCAACTGGCCCTCGGCCGAGAATTCGCCGGTGCGAAAGATCATCGACGAGATATGTCCCTCGCCGACGCCGCGCAGCGACAATACGAAGCGCACCGCGCCGGGCGACAGGCCGGACTGGTCGGGATGGGCGACGATGCTCGGATTGAACAGCGCGGCGGCCTCGAAGGAATATTCCTCGACGAAATAGGCGCCGATCAGTTGCACCTGCGCCGCGCTGACCTCGCGGCCGCGCGCGAAGGGCTCGGCGATGTCGTGATAGCGTCGCTGGAGGACGCGATCGAGGCTGCGATGGCGTTCGGCGAGGCTGGTGACGACCCGGTTGAGATCGCTTTCCAGCGCCGCTTCACTGAGCCCGAGGACACGACCGACGATACGCTCGACCCGCGAACCGGGCGGCCCCATCCCGCTATTCTCGGCCGGCACGAACGGTCGAAGCACCACGCGTGCTGGCTCCGGGCGCAGCAACGTGGCGAGATCGGTGACGGGATCCCGCGCGTTCGACGGGGCCGCCGGTGTGGCTGAATGCTCATCAGCGCGCGACCGCCCGTCTGGCGTCAGCATGTTACGATATCCGTGTGTCCGAAGCCCTTGGTATAATCGAGCACCGAGATCACGACCGGCGTGAGGCGGTAGATGCGAACGTCCCGCGGGCCGGGCATCGGAAGCGGTAGCGGCGTCGCGGGCTCGGCATATTTGCCCGGCAGCAACGCGAGGATCCGCTCCGCCTCCGCGATGTCCGTTATCGCTTCCGCCCGCGCCGCCATCGACAGGCCGGTGATCGTCATCAGGTCGGCCGTATCGTGATCGATCGTCAGGGACACGCGGTCGTCGCGTGACAGATTTGCCGCCTTCTGACTGTCGAGGCCGCACAGAAAATAGAGCGTCAGGCCCTCGTTCACATAACCCACCGTCGTCGCCTGCGGCCAGCCATCAGGCCGCAACGTCGCGATCGTCATGATCCGGTGCTGGTCGAGCAACGTCAGGATCTTCTTCTTGAGATCGTCGTCCATCCGTCTTCTCCGGGGATAAACCGCGCCTCATGTAGCGCCGCCTTTCACGGCGCGCCGTCGGTGTTCCTACGTACTATCGATGCCGCGCGCCGTTCATCGACCCGCTGTCCCGACGACGCCCGCCCCTCAGGAGCGCCAGTATCGCTTCGCACGCAACAAGGCGTCACACGCGTCTTCGGCCCGGTCGAGCAGCCGCCTGCGCCGGTGCCGGCCCGATTTCGGCAACGTCATGTCGCTGCCGAGCCTGGCGAGCAGGGCCGCACCCACGGCAAGATCGTTCAGCTCCCCGAGCAGATCCTGCAGCCTGTCGAGGGCGGCGAGAAAGGCCCTGTGCCGCCGGTGCGCCTTGCCGTCGGGGTAAAGCACCGTGAAGAATTCGGTGGCGTAGCGCAGCGTCTTGACCTCGATCCGCACGCGGTGGCGCCGGCGGGAGCCGAGGCGGGCAAGTCCCCTGCCGTGACGCTTGAGCCGTCGCCGGCGCGCTTCGAGCAGGACACGCGCGAACGGCACCAGCGCGGCATGAAGACGCGCGGGATGCGCCGGCGCGACGCGCCAGTCGCCCAGCTCCAACCACGCGGCGAGATCGATCATGAGGCGTCGGCAGCGCACGGAAGCGAGCGCGACGCGGGCCTGCTCGAACGCCCCCGCGCGCGCCGCGACCAGTTCGTCCCGCCCAGCGCCCGCGCAGCGCGCGATCAACACGTCGAGATTGCGCACGTCGCCCAATTTTGCCGCCAGCCAGCGCAGTTCGGCACGCAACGGCGCGGCGCGCGGGTCGTCGGCGAGCAACGGCCTGAAGAGCGAAAAGGCCGAACGCAGACGGCGCAGGCCGACGCGCGCCCGATGCAGCGGTTCCACCGCCCCGGTTGCGAGGAGCAACGCCTCATTGAGGCGGAACTGCCGGATGCCGGCAGCGGCAATCACGCGGAAGGCGTCTCCGGCATCGCCTTCGGGGTCGAGCGCGAGCGGCGCGGCGATGGCCCGTTCGGCCGGGATGCCGTCGACGCAGGCATATCCACGGTCAGCCTTGGATCGAACGCCGAGCCGCAGTGGAACCGAGTCGTTCAAGGCGCGCGCAAGATCGAACAATGCCTGCGGGGCGCCGGCGTACAGCTCCAGTTCGAGCTCGCAGAGCCGTTCGCTGCGATCGCCGGCGCGAACCTCGCCATCGTCGAGCGCGACCTCGATCTCCGCGCCGGCATAATCGATCATCCATGAGGTTCGCCGCACCTCGGTGACGAAAACGGGTCCGATCCGGGCGAGCGTCGCGGCGCCGAGCAACGCGGCGTCCGGCGCGCAATCCCCGTCGAGCAGCGGGACATTGCCAGCGATGCGACGCTCCCATTCGGGCCGCGCGAACAACCCGGCGAACCCCGCGCCATCCGCCTTGAGCGTCTGGATGCGCCGGCGGCCATCGCGGCGCACGCGCAGCGAATAGCCCGCACGGCGCAGGTCGTGCTCGGGCGTATCGAAATAGGTCGAGACGAGCCGTCGCGTCGCGGGCGCGTGCGCCGCCGGCGGCAGGATCGCTTCCAGCAGCTGCCGATCGTCAGGCGCGAATTCGAGCTTGAGTTCCAGCTCCATGGAGTCGCTCATATGCCTACTCCGGGCAAGCGTCGACCCGCCGTCCGACGGCGATGTCATGGCGTGCGGGGTGGCGTGGCGGATCCTACACCACTTCATGTGGTTGTAAGCGAGGTGTCATGATCCGTCGCTAAGCGCGGCCCGAGAGAGTCGGGGTGGATCTTCATGGCCTGGTTGCGCGCGATCGATCGCTGGTTCGCCGAGCAGGTGTTCGTCCATCAGCGCGCGCACCGCGCCTATGCCAGGCGGCTGGCGCTGAATGCCGAGGAAGCCGAGGACCTGGTGCAGGACGCCTATGCCCGGCTGTTCGCGCTGGAGAACTGGGCGTCGATCGCCAATCCCCACGCCTTCACCATGCGGATCATCCATAATATCGCGATCGAGGGTTATCGCCGCGCCGATGTCGTCAGGCTCGACCGCAGCGTGACGTTGCTCGCGCTCGATCCGGCCGACGATAGCCCCACGCCCGATGTCATCGCGCACGATCGCGCCGAGCTTCGCCGCGTGGGGCGTGCGCTGGATACCTTGCCGGATCGGTGCCGCGAAGCGATGCTGCTGCGGCGAATTGACGGCCTGCCGCCAACCGAAGTAGCGGAAAGAATGAACATCTCCGTCTCTACGGTGGAGAAACATCTGACGAAGGGACTGCGCCTTCTGGTCGAGAGGCTGGCGACGACAGACCAACCTGGGGAATCAAGGCGCGCGCACGAATGGATTTCGAGGAGAAGGCGAGCGATCCGTTAGTCGACCAGGCAGCCGCGTGGCTGGTTCGTCTCGACGCCGGGACGGCAGACGAAGCGGCCTTCGACGCCTGGCGCAGCGCCGATCCTCGTCACGCCTCGGTCTTCGCGCAGGTCGCGGCGACCTGGCAGCGCACCGGCGAATTGCGCGGGATGCCGAGCGAGGCGCCGCCGCCGGCCCAGCCCGCCACGACCCGCGTCACACGGCGCGGCCTGCTCGGCTCCGCGGTTGCGGGCGGCACGGCGGTCGCGATCGGCGCGACGATGTTGCTGTGGGACCAGCGCGCCCATGCCGAGACCGCGATTGGCGAACGGCGCACGGTCCGGCTGCCGGACGGGAGCCACGCCGACATCAATACCAACAGCCGCATCGCCTGGCGCTTCGGCGAACGGCGCGAATTCTGGCTCGAACAAGGCGAGGCGGCGATCACCGTCGCCTCGGACCTCGTGCGGCCTTTCGTGCTGCGCGCACGGGCGATCCGCGCCGTACTCGACACGGGGCAGTATAATATGCGCCTGTACCAGGCGCGGGCGCGGCTGGTCGCGCTGTCGGGACGGGCGCGCATCGCCGACGGCGCCGGGGCGGAGCGCGCGCTGCTGCCCGGCCATGCCCTGACGGCCACCGGCGCGACGCTGGTCGAGGCACCGCTCGCATCCGGCGAAGCCGAGCGCCTCGACGCGTGGCGGCGCGGCGAGATCATCTTCGACGGCATGACGCTCGGCGACGCGCTCGGCGAGTTCAATCGCTATCTGCCGCGCCACCTTGCCCTGGCGGACACGAGCCTCGCTTCGGTACGGCTCGGCGGGCGCTTCTTCACCGACGATCCGCAAGGCTTTCTCGAGGCGCTGCACGACGGCTTTGGCATTTCCAGTCGAGCCGAAAACGACGAAATCCTGTTGTACACCCAGCGTGACGAGGTACCCGCAACACCGACGCGAAAAAATTTGCCCGCGACATAGCGGTTGCGGTGCCCTCGCCCGTCTTGTCGGCGAGGGTTCGACGGGAAGCACGGCAACAGACTGACCAGACGGCACGAGCGCGCGATGGCGCGTTCGCGCGTGCGGTCGACTGCGCCCGCTTCCGGGCGGCGGCGCGGCGCGGAAAAGGCGCCCGCCGCGCGACGGCGAACCCCGGCGAACAGACACCGCATGGGGGAATCCAATGACCAGGCACCTACTCACCGTTTCGATGCTGGCACTCGCCAGCACCCTCGCCGTCCCGGCGCTGGCGCAGGAAGCCGCCCCTGAAAAGAACCCGCCCTCGCGCAACGACGGCGGTCACCCGGCCGACGCCGCGCGCGGTGGCGATTTCGACGACATCGTCGTCACCGGCCGCGCCGGCGGATCGGACCTGCGCAAGGCCGATGCCAGCTACGCGATCACGACCCTCGGCGACGAGGCGCTGCGGCTGACCAACCCGGTCTCGGCGGCGGAAACGTTCAAGCAGGTCCCCGGCTTCTGGGTCGAATCGTCGGGCGGCGAAGGCTCGAACAACGTCCGCGCGCGCGGCATTCCGACCGATGGCTATTCGTCGGTCGCGCTGCAGGAAAACGGCCTTTCGGTGCAATATGACGGTGGCCTCGGCTATCTCAATGCCGACCAGTCCTTCCGCTTCGACGAGACGATCTCCCGCGTCGAAGCCGTGCGTGGCGGCCCGGCCTCGATCTTCGCGCCGAACGCGCCGGGCGGCGTGGTCAACTTCATCACGCGCAAGGGCACCGACAACCCCGGCGGCCTGGTGAAATATAGCTGGGGCGATTACGGCCTCCACCGCGTCGACGCCTATTATGGCGCCAGGCTGGGCGACAATTGGGGCGTGTTCGTCGGCGGCTTCTATCGCCAGAGCAACGGCATGCGTGACATGGGCTTTACCGCCGAAAAGGGTGGCCAGGTGCGCGGCACGATCAATTATGACGATGGCCGCAACAGCGTGATGCTCGACGTCAAGCATATCGACGATCGCGTGCCTTTCTACCTGCCGGTGCCGCTGACCTATGACAGCAGCGGAAAGATCGTCGGCATACCCGGCTTCAATTCGCGATCGGACACGCTCGCCGGGCCGGAAACCGCGAATGTCGCGATCAAGAATGTCGGGGGCAACTATCCGTTCGACCTGACCGAAGGTACGCACACCAGGCTCAACCAGGTGACGCTGGAGGCCAAGCTCGCGCTCAGCGATATGGTCGGTTTCGAATCGCGCACGCGCTACAAGGACGCGAAGATCCTGCGCAACGCCGTGTTCCCGACCGGCAATGTAACCGAGCTCGGCACCTATCTCGCCTCGCTCAATTCCACCCTTGCGGCCTTCCCCGGTGCCACCGCCCTGCGCGCGCAATATGCGACCGACGGCACACCGCTCAGCGCGACCACCAACGGCAACGGCCTGGTCGTCGGCGGCAACCTGCTGTCGGTGAGCGTGCCGATCGAGGAACTGGATACCGACAACCGCCTGACCTTCGACTTCAATGCCGGCGGCCATCACGATCTGGCGGTGGGCGTTACCTATGGCGGCTACAGCTACCGGTTTGATCGCTACATGGGCACCGCGTTGCTCGACGTGCGGGGCAATGCGCGCCGCGTCGACGTGGTGGCCGTCGATGCGGTTGGGAACACCGTGGGCTCGGTGACCGACAATGGCTTCCTGCGCTACGGCTCGATCTACGACAATGTCAAAATGAACGTCGACAATGTCGCGCTCTATGCCGGCGATGAATGGCAGATCACGCCCAAACTGCGGCTCGATTTCGCCGCGCGCTGGGAAAAGACCAGCATCTCCGGCCTGGTCGCTCAAAAGAAGACGGTGAGCCTCGGCAACAATGCCACGCTCGCCGACGACAATGTGCTGACCGGAACCGGCCAATACACCAGCGTCGCCCGCCAGTTCAGCGATTGGGGCTGGACGATCGGCGCCAACTACCAGTTCTCGCGCAACATGGGCGTGTTCGCGCGCTACACCGACACGTTCCGCCTGCCGAGCGCCGGCGACTATAATGGCAGCCCGACGCGTACCGACCTTCGTTCGGTGCCGATCAAGATGGCGGAAGTCGGCTTCAAATATGGCACGCGGGCCTTCAACCTGTTCGCCACGGGCTACTACACCAAGTTCGAAGGCGTGAGCTTCACTGACTACAAGTTCAACACGACCACCAACGACTATGAGCAACGCACGGTGATCGCCAATACCGAGACCTGGGGCGTGGAGGTCGAGGCCACGATCCGGCCGACGAAATATTTCGATTTCTCGGTGCAGGCGACCTATCAGGACCCGCAATATAAGGGCTTCACCTATACCGAACTGGTCGGCGGCCTGCCGGTGGTGCGCGACTATGACGGCCATCAACTCGTCCGGGTGCCCAAGCTCGCGATCCGCGCGGTACCGGGCGTCAACCTGTTCGACGGTCGCTTCCGCGCCGAACTCGAAGTCGAGCATTATACGACGCGCTATCCGGACATCGCCAATTCGCAGGCGCTGCCGGCGTACACGATGCTCAACTTCAACGCGCGGGCGCAGGTGACTCACTTCCTCACCCTGGGCCTCAACGTCTCCAACCTGACCGACGCGCTCGGCCTCACCGAGGGCAATCCGCGCGCCGGCTCGTTCAACTCGACCGACGCAAACGCCAAATATTTCCTCGCGCGGCCGGTGTTCGGACGCACCTTCCGCGTCTCGGCGAGCGTCAAGTTCTGATGGATGGCCTCCCCCTCGAGCGATCGTCGGCCTTCGGGCCGGCGATCGCGCTTTTTCTCGTGCTGCTGACCTGGCCCGGGGCCCTGACCGCACAGACGCCGCCGCGGCCGGCCGATGCCGTGCTGACCGGCACGATCACCGGTGACGACGACCAACGCTATAAGCGCATCCCCTTCACGCTGCCTGAAGGGACCGACCGCCTCGTCGTCGCGTTCGACTATGACCAGCGCGACAAAAAGACCGTGATCGATCTGGGAATCGAGGATCCACACGGCTTTCGCGGTGCGAGCGGCGGCAACAAGGCGGACTTCACGATCGCCGAGACCGACGCGACGCCCTCCTATCTGCCCGGACGGCTGGACTCCGGCCCATGGGCATTGTCGCTCGCCATCCCCAATATCCGCGCAGACGTGACCGCTCACTGGACCGCGCGGCTCTGGTTCCTGAAAGGCGCCGAGGCGCAGACGCTGCCAGGCCCGACGGCGGGCCGCGGCCCCGGCTGGTATCGCGGCGACCTCCATCTTCACAGCGCGCACAGTGACGGATCGTGCGACAGCCAGGCGGGCCGCAAGGTGCCCTGCCCGCTGTTCCGCACGCTGGAGGCCGCCGCCGCGCGCGGCCTGGATTTCGTCGCCATCACCGAACATAATACGGCGAGTCACGCTCAGGTGCTGCGCGAAGCCCAGCCCTATTTCGACCGGCTACTGCTGATTCCCGGCCGTGAGATCACCACCTTCCACGGCCATTTCAACATCTTCGGCATCACGTCGCCGATCGATTTCCGCATCGCGCCGGGCATCGACAACGGCTTCGATCGCATCGCCGACCGCGTCCATGCATTGGGCGGGCTGGTGTCGATCAACCATCCGAGCTCGCCGTCGGGCGAGATGTGCATGGGCTGCGGCTGGACCATGCCCGATGTCGATTATAGCAAGGTCGACGCGATCGAGGCGATCAACGGCGGTTCGGTGGCGAGCATCGGCGGCAATCCCGAGGGCGCGATGTCCGGCATCCCGTTCTGGCTCGACCATTTGCGCGACCGCGCAGTAAGCGCCGTCGGCGGCAGTGACAATCACGGTCCCGACCGCGACGGGCTTGGCGGCGTCGGCGCGCCGCTCACGGTCGTCCAGGCCGCGGACCTGACGGAGCCGGCGATCCTCGACGGCATCCGCCATGGCCGAGTGTTCATACTCGTCCGCGACCCCGGCGTGCCGGTACGGCTGGATTTCGCGCTGCGAATGGGAAACCGTCAGGTGCCGATGGGTGCCAGCCTTTCCGTGCCGGCAAGAACCACGTTCACGCTGCTGCCCGATGTCGCCGGGCCGGCGGGCGCGACGCTGGAAATCCTCGACGGCACGACGCCGCTGCGGAGCCTTGCCCTGGACAAGTCGACGCAGCGTACCGCGCAGCCGCTGGCGTTTGCTCCCGGCGTGCATGAAGTGCGGGTGCAGCTGCGCGGAGCGGACGGGGTGCTGCTGGCGCTCGGCAATGCCGTCCGGCTGCAAGTCGCCGCGTCCTAGCGCTCACCGCCGCCTCGCCGAACCGGCGCAGGTCGGCTGACACACCAGTGTCTTGTTGATCGGCCACGTGCTGGCGATGCGAATCTTCCGGGCAAGTTGCGGGCATGAAACGGGCCGGCGTCGCGCCTATGCCCGGGCGGTCCGGCGATGGCGCACGCTGGCGGCACCGCTCGCGATCGGCGTGGCGGTCATGGCACTACCACCCGCCGCGCATGCCCGGTCGGCGGAAATGTCGTTCGACCTCCCGGCGGAGGATCTCGCCGCCGCGCTCAACCGCTTCGCACGCCAGGCCAGCGTGCAGATCCTCTTTCCCTATGATGCGGTAAAGGGTCGGACCAGCGCGCGCCTGAACGGCAGGATGGCGCCGCGCCGCGCGCTCGAACGACTGCTCGTCGATAGCGGGCTGGCGATCGCCGGCTTCCGCGACGGCCGCGTCACGCTGCGCCGAGCCCCGGAACCGCGCCGCCCGCCGCGCCAGCCGCCACACCGGGTCGTCAGGCCGCCGCCCGCACCGGCACCGCCCGCCGCTGCCGGAGAAGAGATTGTGGTGACCGGCCGTGTCGGGACGTCGCAGCGCGAAAAAACCGCGCTAAGCTACGCGTTCAGCGCGATAAGCCGCGACGACCTCGATCGCGAAGCGCCAGCTTCGACCGCTGAGCTGTTCCGCCAGGTGCCGGGCTTCTGGGTCGAATCGTCAGGCGGGGAGGCCGGCAACAACGTGCGTGCGCGCGGCATTCCGACCGACGGCTTCTCGGCGATCGCCTTCGCGGAGAACGGCATTCCGGTGCAATATGATGGTGGGCTCGGCTATCTCAACACCGACCAATCCTATCGCCTCGACCAGACCGTCGAACGCGTCGAGGTGGTGCGTGGCGGCCCGGCATCGCTGTTCATGCCCAACGCGCCGGGTGGCGTCGCCAATGTCATCACCCGATCGGGGCTGACGACGCGCGGCGGCCATGTCGAAGCAATCTGGGGCGATCGGGGTTATCGCCGGCTGGACGGCTATTACGCCACGCATCTCGGCCCCGATTGGGGCCTGCTCGCGGGCGGATTTTATCACCGCGACGGCGGACGGCGCGACCCCGGCTTCACCGCCGATTCGGGCGGCCAGTTGCGCGCCACGCTCGATTATGACGATGGCGCCGGCAACCGCGCCTCGCTCGACATCCGCCATCTCGACGACCGCGTCGCCTTCTACCTGCCGGTGCCGCTGCGGCTCGGCGCGGGCGGCAAGGTGGCCGGCATTCCCGGCTTCGACCCGCTCACGGCATCGCTTCCCGGACCCGAAACCACGCGGGTGGCGATCCTGACCGCGGGCGCACCGTTCGACTTCGACTTGCGCGAGGGAACGCATGTGCGGCTGACCGCCATTACCGCACGCGCGCACCTCGCGCTCGGCAACGCCTTTCAGCTTTCGAGCAGCCTGCGCTGGCGGACCAGCGCGACGCTGCGCAACGCGCTGTTCCCGACCGGTACGCCGATGCCGGCAGCGGACTTTCTCGACACCGTGCGCGCCCGTACGCTCGCCGCCTTTCCGGGCGCGACGACGCTGCGCCTGCGCTATGCCGTCGACGGCGCGCCGTTGCCCGGCAATGCCAATGGCAACGGACTGGTGCTCGGCGCCAACCTGCTCTCGGTCAGCGTGCCGCTCGATGAGTTCCTCGCCGACAACCGCGTCACGCGACGTTTCGAGCTGGGCGGCAGCCACGACCTCGCGTTCGGCGCCACCTTCGCCACCTACTCCTATCGCTTCGACCGCCAGATGGGCACGGTGCTGCTCGACGTGCGCGACCAGGCACGGTTGCTCGACGTCGTCGCGCTCGACGCCCTGGGTGCGCCGGTCGGCCGCTATACTGATCACGGCTTCCAGCGTTACGGGTCGGCTTACGACAGCGCGGCGCTATCGGTCGACGCGTTCGCCCTCTACGCCGCCGACGAATGGCAGGTCACTCCGGCGCTGCGCCTCGATTACGGCATGCGGTGGGAAGGCAACTGGATCCATGGCGATGCCGCCGCCAAGACCATTGTCGACCTCGGCGATCCCGGCACGCTCGCCGACGACGCCGTACTTTCTCCCTCCGGCGCACGTCTTGCGGTCCGCCAACGCTATCATGGCTGGAACTGGTCGGTCGGCGCCAACTACCAGCTTTCGCCGGCGCTGGGGCTGTTTGCGCGCTATACCGCCACCAACCGGTTGCCGAGCGCGAGCGAATTCAACGGCAACCCGACACGCACCGACGAGGCGCCGGTGCCGATCAAGCTGGCCGAGCTGGGGATCAAGCACTCCGGGCGACCGCTCGCATTCTACGCGACCGGTTTCTACACGCATTTCCAGCGCCTGCCTTTCACCGATTTCCGCTTCGACACCATCCTCAACGACTATGTCGAGCGCACCGCGATCGCCGACACGCGCACCCTGGGCGTGGAACTCGAAGCGACCTGGCGCCCCGCCGGCCGCTTCGAACTCGGCCTGCGCGCGACGTGGCAGGAGCCGCGCTACCGCAACTTCGCCTTTGCCGAGATCGTCGACGGCGCGCCGGTAACGCACGATTATTCGGGCAACCAGCTGATCCGCGTACCGCGACTGGCGCTCCGCGCGACGCCAGCGATGACTTTTTTCGACGGCAAATTGCGCACCGAATTCTCGATCGAACATTTCGCGCGGCGCTATTCGGACATCGCAAACCACCAGCTGCTGCCCGCCTATACGCTGCTCGGCTTCAACGCCGTCGCGCACCCCCGCCCCGGATTGAATCTGGGCCTGCACATCGTCAACCTCGCCAACACGTTCGGCCTGACCGAGGGCAATCCCCGCACCGGATCGTTCGACACCGGGAGCAGCTCGACCTATTTCCTCGCCCGGCCGGAATTCGGGCGCAGTGTCAGGCTGAATGTGGGCCTGCCCTTCTAGCGTCCAGTGAGGCGTTCGACCATCGCGTAGCAGACGCGATGGTCGAACGCCGCATGGCGGGGGTGAGCGAGTCGGTGGTATTTCAGATCGCGCCGCATTAATGCCGGTCGACAATGGCGCATCGCAAGGAGCAAAATAATCTCGATGGTCGCCAGGAGCTGCTGAGCACCCTGGCGCGAAGCTATGCGCGCCCGCTGACCCGGTTCTTCGCCCGCCGGGTCGCCGTCCAGGCCGATATTCCCGATCTGCTGCAAGAGGTGTTTCTGCGGTTAAGCCGCTTCTCCGACCCCGGCGAGATCGAGCATCGCGACAGCTTCATCTTCGTCACGGCAGCCAATGTCCTGCGGGACCAGGCGCGGCGCGACGCCGTCCGCGAGGTCGGCAAGCACGATCCGATCGAGGATTGTGACCTGCCGGGTTCGGATTTTGCACCCGACCGCGTCTTGGAGAGCAGGCAGGCCGCCACCATTTTGCGCGCGGCGCTGCTTGAACTGCCGGAGAGGACGCGGGATGTCTTCGTATTGCGTGTGCTCGAGGGAATGAAGATGGCGGATGTCGCACGGGCGATCGGTATATCGACGCGCGCTGCCGAAAAGCACCAGGCGCGCGCGCTCGTCCACGTCGCCGACGCGCTATCGGACTGGCGCGATCACTGAACTTCGTCGCCTCCAGGCCGCCCGTTGGGCCGAGCGTATCGGGGCCGCGGAGGTGCGGTCGCGACGCTTCGACGCGTGGATCGCCGATCCCGACAATGCGGCCGCCTATGACCAGATCGTCGCGGCGCGGGCCTCGAGCGCGGCCTTGGCCGGAGAGGCCGAGCTGTTGGCGCTTCGGCACGAAGCCGTGGCGCGCAGCAGCATGCGCCGGTGGCGGCTTCCCTCGCCCCCCTGGCTCGCGCTCGCGGCCAGCCTGGCGGTCGTGGCGCCGATCGCGATCTGGCAGTTCGATCGGGTGCCAGCCACCGCGATTGCCGCCACCGACGCCGAGCCGGTTTACCGCACGGCCATCGGACAAAGACTGGCCATGACGCTGGAGGATGGCTCGCGGGTCACGCTCGATACCGACAGCCAGCTCCGCGTCGCGTACAGCGACAAGGTACGACGGCTGTTCCTCGATCGCGGCCAGGCAATGTTCGAGGTCGCCAAGCACCGCGCCCGGCCGTTCATCGTCGAGGCGGGCGACCAGACCGTCACCGCACATGGCACCGCCTTCGACGTCAGGATCACCGCCGATCAGGTGCGTGTCGTGCTGGTCGAGGGCAAGGTCTCGGTCGCGTCGCGGCATGCGCGATCGGTCGCGATGGAGCCCAACGACATGCTGATCGCCTCGCGTGCCGGCATCGCGGTGCAAAAGGTGGCCGACGCGAACGAGGTCGCGCGCTGGCGCGAAGGGGTGCTGGTCTTCCAGGACCAGTCGCTCGCCGAAGCGGTGGCGGAACTCAATCGCTATTCCCAGCATCGCCTGTTCCTCGCCGACGATCGCGCGCGCCAGCTGCGTATCAGCGGGTCGTTCCGTGCCGGCGAGGTCGTACCGTTCGTCGAGGCGCTGCAGCTGGGCTTTCCGGTGCGCGTAACGCCGCTCCCGAGCGGCGATTACTCGATTGGCTCGGCTGGCCCGCACAAATAATCCCCGCCAGGTTCGGACTTTCGTCGCGCCTGCGTCTTGCTTGAGTGGAAGGCCCCGCAAACGACGGCGCCGCAACACGGAGAGATGACGATGAACGGCAGACATATGAGCATTTTCGCCCGCTCGACGGCCATGGCCGGCTTGCTGGCGATGGCAACGGCCGTGCCCGTCGGCGTTTCGGCACAGGCCGCCGTCGGAATCTCGATCGAGCAGCAGAGCATGAGCGACGCGCTACTCGCCTTCTCGCGTCAGACCGGCAAGCAGATCCTGTTCGCGCCCGCACTCGTCCGGGGCAAGCAGTCGCGCGCGGTTCGGGGGCCGATGAATGTCGAGCGCGCGCTGGCGCTGCTCCTCAAAGGTTCCGGATTGCACGCCCGGCAGACGCCCGGCGGCGCCTATCTGATCGTCGCCGATGGCGCGGACTCCTCCGGCGCGACCGGCGCCCCGACACAAAGCGATCCCACACCCGCGCCACAGGCCGAACCGCCGGCCGGATCGACAGCCGCGACCGAGCCCCAGGACGACATCATCGTCGTCGGCACTGCCGGTGGCGGCACGCGCCGCCAGGATGCCGCCTTCGCGGTCACTTCGATCGACAGCGGAATCGCGAACCGCCTGGGCGCCGCAAGCACCGCCGAGGTGCTGCGCGTCGTGCCGGGCGTCAGCGTCGAATCATCAGGCGGCAAGAATGGCGCGAACATCTTCGTGCGCGGCTATCCATCGGGGGGCGACGCCGAATATGTGACCTTTCAGACCGAGGGCGTACCGTTCTTTCCACCCCCGACCCTGTCATTCCTGGAGAATTCCCAGCTCGTCCGGATCGACGAGACGATCAAGCGCGTCGATGCGGTACGGGGCGGCACGGGCTCGCTCTTTTCGTCGGGGCAGCCCGGCCTCACCGTCAACCTCGTCCAGCGCGAGGGCGGTGCCAGGACCGAGGCGCTCGCCAAGCTGTCCGGCACCGACTTTGGCGAGCTGCGCCTTGACGGCTATCTGTCCGGCCAGATCGCTGACCGCACCTATGCCTTTATCGGTGGTCATTACGCGGCATCGCACGGCGTCCGCGATCCGCAGTTCGAGGCCGAGCGCGGCGGCCAGATCACCGCGAATATCCGCCATGATTTCGACCACGGGTCGATCCTCGTCTTTGGCCGCTACCTCAACGATACCGGGCAGTGGCTGCTGACGGTGCCCGTCGTCCAGAACGGCAACACGATCAGCGCCTATCCCGGCTTCGACCCGGGCACGGGCACGCTCGCCGGGGTCGACACCCGCTACGGCGTCCGCAACGACGGGTCGCGCTTCGACCTTGCCGACGGGCGCGGGGCCAGGCTCGGCAATGTCGGCACCAACATCGAATATGAGCTGGCCAGCGGCCTGACCGCACGCGACAAATTCAGCTATCTGAATGGTGACGCCGACACCACCGGCCTGGTCCCCGGCGGTACGCCGCCGCAAAGCGCGACCGCCTTCGCGGCCGGGCTGGGCGGCACGATCGGCAGCCTGACCTATGCCAATGGCGGCGGCACGGTATCGGGCGCGCAACCGGTGGTTCAGGCCGGATTGTGGACGGTGCGCAAGCAGATCGAGGCCTATGTCAACGACCTCACACTCGAATGGAAGACCGACCGCAACAAGCTGACCGGCGGAGTCTATTATACCCACTATTCGTCCGCCGATCAGTGGAACCTCGGCAACAGCCTTCTGCTCACCGCGACGCCCAATGCGCGGCGGTTGAACCTGACGCTGGCCGACGGGCGCATCGTGACGCGCGACGGTTTTTCGAGCGGATCCTTCTTCAACGTCAATGCCAATTATACCGGGGAAGACATCGCGCTGTACGGCGTCGATGAATTCAACGTCACCGACAAGCTGAAGGTCGACGCCGGCATCCGCTGGCAGCAGCACACCGTAAACGGCACCCTCGAAAACAACAGCGCGGCGCCGGCGGCGGGGTTCGACGGCAATCCGCTGACGCTGTACGACAATGGCGACGCCTTTCTGAACGGCACCTTTTCGACACTGCGATACAAGGGCGACCGCGTCTCCTACACCGTCGGTGCGAACTATGCCTTCACGCGGTCGATTGGCGTGTTCGCCCGATATAGCCGCGGCAACAGCTTCCCGTTCTTCGACAATCTGCGCGACGGCATCCGCGTCGCGCCGCGCGTCGACACCTATGAGGGCGGCGTTAAGGTCACCAGCGGCATCGCGAATCTGTACCTGACGGTGTTCCACAACGACTTTACCGGCCTCGCCACCACCGTCATCACCAGCGGCGCGCCGATCGCCTCGATCGGTGGCGCAAAGGCTACCGGGGTCGAGGTCGAGGGCGAGCTTCGGCCGTTTCGCGGTGTGTCGATCGCCGGTTCGGCGACCTATCTCGACGCCAAATATCAGAACTTCTTCACCACCGTCACCGATGCGATGGGCAATCCGCAGAGCGTCGATCTGACCGGCAACACCGTTCAACGCCAGCCGCGCTGGCAATGGCGCGTCATGCCCGCCTATGAAACGAGCCTGGGTGGCGACCGGCGGGCCAGCGTCTTCGCGACCATCGGCTATTATGGTCGCCGCTTCTCCGACGTGAACAATAACCAGGTGCTGCCGAGCTATTACAAGCTGGATGCGGGTGCCAGCCTCGATCTCAACAAGCATCTCACCCTGTCGGTGTTCGGCGACAACCTCACCAACAGCATCGGCCTGACCGAGGGCAATCCGCGAACGCTCGGATCGCAGGGCACCGGGGTGATCCTGGCGCGGCCGATCCTGGGGCGCTCGTTCCGCTTCACCGCGGCGTTCAAGCTTTGACCCGTCGGCGAAACGGCGTTCGCGCCCTGGTGGCGACGATCGGGGCGGTCATGCTGATGGCCGCCTCGCCCGGGGTGCGCACGCCTGCCGATATCTACGGCCCGCTGTTCGTGGCGGTGCAGGAGGGGCACATCTTCGGCGACGGCAAGACCTTTGCCGACGCCGTGCCGAAGCGCCCGGTCGAAGCAATCCTGGCGGATTACAAGCGTGAGGCGCCGGTCTCCATCGAGGCGCTGCGCGCCTTCGTGATCGCCAATTTCACGGTGCCGGGCGTCAACGCGCGCACGCCCGCCGACCTCCGGACACATATCCGCACGCTCTGGCCCGATCTCACGCGACCGCCGAGCGATCCGCCAGCGGGCAGTTCGGCACTGGCGCTGCCCGAGCGCTACGTCGTGCCAGGCGGGCGATTTCGCGAGATCTATTACTGGGACAGCTATTTCACGATGCTGGGCCTGCACGTCGACGGGCAGCAGCCGCTGATCGAATCGATGCTCGCCGATTTCGTCGACCTGATCGATCGCTACGGACACATTCCGAACGGGACGCGCAGCTATTATCTCAGCCGGTCGCAGCCGCCCTTTTTCGCCTTGATGCTCGACCTGTCGACCAGCACCGATCCCGCGCTGGCGCGGAAGCGATTGGCCGCGCTGAGGGCCGAGCATGATTTCTGGATGGATGGCGCGGCTTGCGTGTCGGCGACGGCGAGCGCCTGCCACCATGTCGTGCGCATGGCCGATGGCAGCCTGCTCAACCGCTATTGGGATGCCCGTGACACGCCACGCGACGAATCCTTCGCCGAGGATCGCGCCACCGCGCTCGCGGCCTCGCCGCGCGACCCGGCGGTCGTCCAGCGCGAGCTGCGATCGGGCGCGGAAAGTGGCTGGGACTTCAGCTCGCGCTGGTTGCGCGATCCGACGTCGCTCGCATCGATTCACACTACCGATATCGTGCCGGTTGATCTCAACAGCCTGTTATGGGCGATGGAACGACGCATCGCGACGCGTTGCGCCGCGATCGGCGACAAGCCCTGCGCCACTTCCTTCACCCGCCAGGCCGCGCGCCGCAAATCGGCCATCGATCACTATCTCTGGGTGGCAGGCGAAAGCCGCTATGCCGACTGGGACCGATCGACCGCCAGACCGACACCGATATTGTCGGCAGCGACCGCCTACCCGCTGTTCGTCGGCCTTGCGTCACCATCGCAGGCAAAGGCCGTGACGATGACGATCCGGGCCTCACTCGTCGCGCCCGGCGGGCTGCGCACCACCAATTTTCGCACCGGGCAGCAATGGGACGCACCGAACGGCTGGGCGCCGTTACAATGGGTCGCGATCGACGGGCTGGCGCGCTATGGTGCCGACGATGCGGCGCACGCGATCGCCGCGCGCTGGATCGACACGGTTCGCCGAGCCTATCGCGAAACCGGCAGGATGCTCGAAAAATATGATGTCGAGGAGCGCAAGCCCGGCGGCGGCGGCGAATATCCGCTGCAGGATGGGTTCGGATGGACCAACGGCGTAACCAGCGCGATTCTCGATCGCTACCCCGACCTCGCGCGAACGCCGGTTGCTGACGGGAAATAGCAATTTCTAACGGGAAGGCGGTCCTCCGCCTCGCCCTCGTCGTTTTTCCCGTAATGCGACGCGCCGGGCGCGGAGAAGTTAGGCCGCGTGCGGCAGGCGCGTCATGGGTGGGTTAAAAAGGCCGAGGTCGATAGCGGCAGGCGGGCGGGTGTCGCGACCGATGTTGCCGACAAGATGAAGGCGCTCGAACGCGAGGTCCGCGAGCCGCGACAAGCCAGCGAGAGGCAGCAACTGCCGGCGCGGGAGCCAATGCGACCGCGACAAGGGTAGCCTATCGCAAGAGCCGCTGCCCGACATCGGGAAGGGCGCATCCCCGGTTGATCGTAATCGACCGAATTCTCTTTTCATTTATTTATGGCTAAATTAACGAATGCCTCATCCACGTCTACTGGCCGTCCAAACGTCCTGAGCAAGAACGTTGAGAGGCTCCAAAGAAGGCATTGCCATGTCGAATGAAGGTGTCGCCCTGAGCTCCATTCTGGCCTTCCACGCGCGCCAGTCACCCGCCAGAGCAGCGCTGATCGTCGGTGATGCCATTGTCGGGTTCGACGAACTCGACGCGCGATCGAACCAGCGCGCGCGCATGCTCGCCACGCGCGGCGTTGGGCCGGGTGACTTCGTGACCGTCGCGCTCCCCAATGGCCTCGAATTCTACGAAACCGTTTTCGCGATCTGGAAGCTGGGCGCGATCCCGAACATCGTCTCCGCCAAGCTGGCGCTTCCCGAAATGAGCGCGATCCTCGATCTCGTGCGACCAAAATTGTTCGTCGGCTCGCCCCCCGATAATGGTGTGCCGGCGATCGGCGGCGAGTGCGACACCCGCATGTTTTCAACGGACGCGCTCCCGGAACGGGTCTCGCCGCACTGGAAGGCGATGACGAGCGGCGGATCGACCGGGCGGCCGAAGGTGATCGTCGATGCGATGCCGGCGCGGTGGAACCCGACGGAGGGCTTCCTGCTCCAGCGCCCAGGCGATGTGATCCTCAATCCCGGACCGCTCTATCACAACGCCCCGTTCCACTGCATCCACATGGGACTGTTCGTCGGCGCCACCATTGTCGAGATGGGCAAGTTCGACGCGCTGCGGGCGCTCGAACTGATCGAGACGCACAAGGTCAACTGGGTGACGGTGGTGCCCACCATGATGCATCGCATCTGGCACCTCGGCCCTGACCTGCTGTCGCGCTTCACGCTGCCCAGCCTGCGGACGGTGCTGCATATGGCTGCACCCTGCCCCGCCTGGCTCAAGCAAGCGTGGATCGACTGGCTGGGGGACGAGCGGGTCTGGGAATATTACGGCACCACCGAGGCGACCGGGTCGACGATGATCTCGGGCTCTGACTGGCTCAAACACCGCGGCTCGGTGGGCCGGGTCCGTGAGGGATATGCCCTCCGGATCCTCGACGCGGAGGGGCAGGAGCGCCCAACGGGCACGGTCGGGGAAGTCTTTGTCCGCCCCGATACGGGCCCCGGATCGACTTATCACTATCTCGGAAGCCCCTCCACGCGCATCGGCGAGTGGGAGACGCATGGCGACCTCGGCTATGTGGATGAGGAAGGCTATCTCTATCTCGCGGATCGCCGCAACGACCTGATCATCTCGGGCGGGGCGAATATCTATCCGGCCGAAGTCGAGGCGGCGATCGATGCCCATCCGGCGGTACGGACCAGCGCGGTGATCGGACTTCCGGACGAAGAATGGGGCGCACGCGTCCATGCGATCGTGCAGCTCGTGGGGGGCGCACAGCTAGGCGAGGAGGAGCTTCTCAAGTTCCTGGGTGGACAATTGGCACGCTTCAAGCTGCCCAAGAGCGTCGAATTTACGCGCGAGCCGCTTCGGGACGAAGCCGGCAAGGTGCGCCGGGCTGCGCTACGCGAGGCGCGGCTGGAGGCCGATCCGGCCGCGCCGGCCGCGCCGGCATGATGCCGGCCAAGCCGTGCGACTCACGCGGTCTTTGGCTTATGCGCGTTGTACAGGGCGTCGAAGCCGCCGGCCATGAAGGTTACGAAGCGCTCGCGCACCGCTTCGAAATCGTCGGACTTGCACAGGTTGCCTGACAGGCGATCGATGCGGCCCGTACGCGACAGGATCAGCGAATAGGCACCCGAGGTAAACTGGAAACTCCAGAAGAGGTCTTCCGGCTCAGCATCAGGAAGTGCCTTTTGTAGCAGCCCGATGAGACGCAGCACCAGAGGATCGAAAAACGTATCCATCTTTTCCGCACCATAGCCGGGCGCATTGTTGACCTGGCTAAAGATGCGGCCGAAATTGCGCCAGCCTTCGTCTCCGTTGATGTAGACGTCGAATGCCCCGTCATAATAAGCCCGGAGCGCGCCCTCGACGGTCGGGTGATCTCCCACCTCCGCTTCGTAGGCATCCAGGCCGGCCGTTCGCGTAACCACCGCATATTCAACGCGGCGTTCAAAAACGGCGTCGAAGAGCGCCTTCTTTCCATCGAAATAATAATGGATCAGCGCGGCATGGATCCCCATCCGGTCGCCGACGTCCTTGATCGTCACTCCGAAATAGCCGAGCTGCGCGAACAGGTCTTCGCTCGTGTCGAGGATCGTCTTCACGGTCGATGCACGCTGCTCGGCACGTGTGCGGCGACCCGCTACTTTCTGCACTGCTGCCATAACCTCCGGCTTTCCGATCGAGACGCTCGGCATGACGCTGACTGCTCGACCATGCGAGGGAAACGATGGGACGGTGGCTTCATTCGGTCAAGCGACAGACCGCCCGACGCATTATTTCATTTAGCACTAAATCAATGAACTTGACACCGCGAAGCACGCTCGTCTAACGCTTGCCGAACCAGAGAATGGCCGCCGGTCAGATCCGCATCCGCGCGGCGCGGAGCGGGGATCAGCGGAATCGGGACGAGGAAGCCGAAGGTGAAGAAGCGCCTGATTCTGACGGCTTCCGCCCTTCTCTCGGCAATTGCAGGCACCGCTCTCGAGGCTCGCGACGTTCCGTCCCGGCAGACAAGCGTCGCCAGGACCGAGCCGTCACTGCAATCGGTGCAATCGCTGCTGGATAGCTATGTCAGGGCCGGTAGGACGCCGGGAATCGTGGTGGCAATCGGCCGGGGGGATGCACCGCCGACCTTCATCTCGGCCGGCAGGATCTCCGACGATCCAAAAGCGCCCAGAGCCGGCCCGGACAGTCTGTGGCGCATCTATTCGATGACCAAGCCGATCACCGCGTTGGCGGCGATGAAGCTGGTTGAGGACGGCAAGCTGAAGCTCGACGAACCGATCAGCGATTTCATTCCCGCCTTCAAGAACATGCGCGTGCTGACGTCGCCGCAAAGCTCCCTCGACAGTCGTCCGGCGGCAGGCCTGATCACGGTGCGCCACCTCCTCACCCATACGGGCGGTCTTATCTACCAGTTCCTGGGCAGCGGGCCGCTAAACAAGGAATATCAACGCCTCGGCCTGCTGGGCGGGCGCGCGGATGCTGAGGCGAGCAAGATGCAGCCCGCGACGCTGGCGGAATTCGCGGAGCGGGTTGCCAGTCTTCCGCTGGTCGCCGACCCGGGCACCAAATGGAACTATTCGGTCGGGGCCGATGTGCTTGGCCGTGTCATCGAAATTGCCTCCGGCATGCCGTTCGAACGCTTCGTGCAGACCCGCCTTCTCGATCCCCTCGGCATGAAGTCCACCTATTGGGAAGTGCCGCATTCCGAGGCGGAGCGACTGGCGACGGCATATGCCTGGGCGGACGCGCGCCGTGTACCAGTCGACATCGGCATGACCTCGGATTGGCTGCATCCACCCAAGGTGCATTATGGCGGTTCGGGGCTGGTCTCGTCCGCGCGCGACTATGACCGGTTCCTCCAGATGCTTGCCGGCTACGGTGCGGTCGGTCGCGTCCGGGTGCTGAAGCCCGAGACCGCGCGGCTTGCCATATCGAACCTCCTGCCAGCGGGCGTTCGCGTCACCGGCAACGGCACGCCGGATACAGCGGTCGCCGAAGGATATGGCGCCGGCGGCTGGGTCTATCTCAGGGATGTTCCCAAGGGCGTTCGCGCGGGAACCTATGGCTGGTTCGGAGCGGCGGGAACCATCGCGTTCATCGATCACGCGAAGAAGCTGCGCGTGACGGTGATGGTCAACTACTTTCCCGCAAACAAATGGCCACTGCACGGCGACATCGTGCGGACGCTCTACTCCAGCGAGCAATAGCAAGATGCCTGCCGGCGATGTCCGGAAGGGCACGCGTATTCAACATAATCAGGGAGGATGCATGATGACAAATCGGAAGACCAGGAAGCAGATCGTGCTGGCAGGAACGCCGTTCCTCGCTGCGGTACTTTTCACGGCGACGCCCGCAGCGGCCCAGGCCTCGTCGGAAGCAGCGCAGGCGGGCACGATTTCGCCGCCCAAAACGCCAACCCCGCAATCGACTCAAGACACTACCGAGATTGTCGTCACCGGATCGAGCATCCGCGGCGTCCCGCCGACGGGCTCGAACTTGATCAGCGTCACGCGCGACGACATCACAACCATCGGCGCGGTGACCACGCCTGATTTGCTTGCAAGCATACCGCAGCTGAACAGCTTCAACACCGCCCCCCGCGCCAATAATGGCGGCGCGGGCGCGTTTGCGCCAGGCCTGCGCAGCTTGCCGCCATCCGCCACGCTACCGCTCCTGAACGGCCACCGGTTGATTTCGGGCGGCAACAACGAAACAAATCCTGATTTCCCGTTCCTGCCCGAACTCGCGATCGAACGCGTGGAGATCGTCGCCGACGGCGCCTCCTCGATCTATGGGTCGGATGCGATCGCTGGGGTGGTGAACTTCATTACCAGGAAGCGCGTGAACAGAGTCGAGGCTTCCGTCCGGTATGGAATGGCCGACAACTACGACGCCTTCAGCGCAAGCGTGCTGGCTGGTAAGGACTGGGGCAGCGGGTCGATCCTTGCCGCCTATCAATATTCCGAAAACGGCCATATCACCGGCGGGGATCGCGATTATCGGGTGCAGGACTTCCGTCCGTTCGGTGGCGTCGACGCGCGCGCGACATCGTGTCCGTCTGCCAACCTGCGGGTGGATGCAACGGCTTATGCGATATATTATGCGACACCGGCCTTGGCGCCGAACACGCGGAACTACTGCGACAACGGCGCTTCTGGGGACCTTGTCCCGAAGTCACGCCTGCACAGCGCATATCTTACCGCTCACCAGGACCTGAGCGATCGAGTTACACTGTGGGGCGAGATCCTGTATTCGGAGCGCACGGACACGGTTCGAGCCGCACCGCCAGTCCAGGGGGTCTTCCTCAGCAGCGCAAATCCGTTCTTCCGCGCGCCTCCGAGCACTCCCGGTGCGACCGTCGAATATGTCGATTTCCGGACCGACAATCTTTTCGGGGCCGATCATATCAACAACATCTATCGGGTGAAGGCCGGCAACTCGTCGGTCGGCATCGACGCCGGCCTGACCGGCGATCTCAAATTAAGCGTCTACGGCACATTTGACTGGGGTTCGAACGACGCCACGCTGCCCGGAATCAATACCGCGGCGCTCGCGGCGGCGGGCCTGGGCACTTCGACCGCCACGGCGCTCGATCCGTTCGGCAGCGGCACCTCGGCGAGCGTCGCGAATAATATCACCAATTTCCCGATCGCCGTCATTTCCCGACAGCGTACCTATCTCGGCGCGGCGAAGATCGACGGAACGATCGTCGACCTGCCCGGCGGGCAATTGAAGCTCGCAGTCGGCGCCGAGTATCGGCGCGAAACACGCCAGCAGCGCGGGCTGGTCGGGACAACACCTGTGCCCGAGGATCAGTCCCGTAATGTCAAGTCGATCTATGGCGAACTCTTCATTCCCATTTTCGGCGCAGATAACCAGGTACCGATGTTTCATCGGCTCGCGCTTTCGCTATCGGGCCGCTACGACCACTACAGCGATTTCGGATCGACGACGAACCCGAAGATCGGGTTGGACTGGGAACCGGTTGAAGGTGTTACGCTACGCGGCACGTTCGGCCGATCCTTCAGGGCGCCGGGTCTGCGCGATCTCGCTGCAACGGTGGGAGCCTATTATTATAGCGCTTCCGATGCGGCGACCCTTCTCCGCGACCCCTCGCGCGGCTCGGCTCAGGTAAACACCGTCTATCTGCTTGGGGGCAATCGCAGCCTTCAACCAGAGAAGGCCCAGACATACTCGCTGGGTGCCACCGTGCGTCCGCGCTTCATGCCGAACCTCCGCGCGAGCGTTACCTTTTACGACATCCGCTTCACCAACGTGGTCGGAACTCCGCCGGCCAGTCTCGTATTCTCGGATCCCACTTTCCTCTCAGTCGTCTATCGAAACCCTTCCGCAGCTCAGCTCGCCAGCCTTCTTTCCATCGCGGTTCCGGTCAACTTGCCGTCGCCGTTACCGGCAATCGGAAACCTGGTGGACATGCGGCGTGGCAATTTTGGCGTCCGCAAGACCAACGGCTTGGATTTCGACATCAACTATCGGCAGCCGACCCACTTCGGCGCGGTATATGTCGGCCTGGCCGGCAACTATATCCTGCGATTCGACACTCAGCTCTCGCCGACGGCGGCCGTGTCGGACAGCCTGCACCTCGGCGTGCCGAAAACGACCCTGAGGGCAACCGCGGGGTTCACGGCCGGCCCGGTCAACCTCACAACCTTCGTGAACTATCGCGATGGTATCACCAACACGTTCGCCACGCCGACGGGGACGAGCGTATACAGCGCAAAATCCTACACCACGGTAGATTTGCGGATCTCGGTCACCCTGCCGGACACCGGGCTTGCGAAGGGAACGCAGCTGGCACTGCAGATCAATGATCTCTTCGACCGGAGGCCACCATTTTTCCCCGGCACCGACGGTATCGGCGGCGCCTATAATCCGATCGGGCGCTTCGTGGCACTCAACCTGCGAAAGACGTTCTGATCGTCGCTGACGCCACTGTCTCACCACCGGTGATGCACAGGTCCGAGCTGCCGCAGGGGATGGCGACCATGGTCGATCTCTCCTGCGGTACCTGGTCCTACAGCCGCCCCCAGGTCGCCCATTCCCTACCTCCGTGTGCCCGGACCACCCATTGATGACCAGCAATCCCGATTCCCGCGCGCTTGGCTTCGATCCCGAAGCTCTGGCCGCGATCGGCCCCGCCCTGCAGGCCTTTGTCGATTCCGGCGAACTCGCAGGCGTCGTGACCCTCACCTCGAGGCATGGCGAGGTCGTCCAGGCCGAAGCGATCGGCTGGAGCGACATCGAAACAGCGACTGCAATGCGGCCTGACACGCTGTTTCGGATCGCTTCGATGAGCAAGCCGATCACTTCCGTGGCCGCGATGATGCTTGTCGAGGAGTGCAGGATCGCCCTTGACGACCCGATCACGCGCTGGATTCCCGAGCTGAGCAATCTGCGAGTCCTTCGCGATGCCGCTGGTCCTCTGGAAAGCACCGTGCCGAGCCAGCGCGCGATCACCGTCGAGGACTTGCTCACGCATCGCTCGGGCATCGCCTATGCGCCCTTCTCCGAAGGCCCGCTCAAGCAAGCCTATGAGGTCGCGCTGGGCGATCCGGGCATCAACCGCTCAAGCGTCGATGCGTGGCTGGCAGCGCTTGGCACCCTGCCGCTGGCCTATCAGCCCGGCGAGCGGTTCCACTATGGACATTCGAGCGACGTGCTCGGTTTCCTGATCGGCCGGGTCGAAGGAAAGCCGTTCCGTCAGGTGCTGCAGGAGCGAATCTTCGAGCCGCTTGCGATGCCGGACACGGACTTCTGGCTGCCAAGGGAAGGGCGAAATCGCCTCGCGAGCCTCTACGCCTATGACGAGGGAGCCGCCCGGATCGCCAAGGTCGAAACCGAAATGTATGACGCGCCGCCGGCTTACACACCCGGCGGCGGCGGCCTGATCTCGTCGGCGCCGGACTATCACCGGTTCGCGCGCATGCTTCTTGAAGAGGGGAGTTTGGACGGCGTGCGGTTGCTGCGGCCCGAGACCGTGCGGCTGATGCGAACCAACCGACTCACCGACGAGCAGCGCCACGTCCCGTTTGCAGGCATGCCGCTGTGGCAGAAAAGCGGCTTCGGGCTAGGACTCTCGATCGCCGAGGATCTGACCGACAACCCATATTCAATTGGAGCGGCGGGCTCGATGACCTGGCCCGGCATCTTCGGGACATGGTGGCAGGCGGATCCGGTCAATGACCTGGTGATGATCTATCTCGTTCAGCACCAGGTTCCGGTCTCCGCAAATTCGGGATCCACCATCGCCACCGGACGCGGCGCTGCTGGCCGTCGCGCGCTACCCGTGTATCAACATGGCGTCTACGCCGCGTTGGAGAGCGATCTCGCTCGGGCAGACCGGGAATCGGCAGCTTGATTGGGTTGCCGGCTGCGCTCGCTGCACACGATAACTCGGTGTCAGCGCTTCGCAATTGTCGCGACGCGCAAGGAATCCTGAGCGCCATCCCGCCCCGCGCGAACGTTACGTGAAAAGTCGATGCGCGATGCGAACCCTTGGAGAAGACCGTGGCCGGACAAGTGACCAGCGGATTCGATGAAGAGACGGCCCAGCTTGCCCGGGCCATGCCGCTCTCACGAAGGTTCAAGGCAACCTATGGCGTCGGCGCGACGGCCGATGGCATCGTCACGGCGGGGTTCGGCTTCTTCCTGTTGTTCTACCTCACTGCGGTATGCGGCATGTCGGGCACGATGGCCGGAAGCGCCAAGATGATCGCGCTGCTCGTCGATGCCTTCGCGGACCCGGCGATCGGCCTGGCAAGCGACCGGATACGGTCGCGCTTCGGGCGCCGGCTCCCGTTCATGATCGGTGGCCTGCTGCCCTTTGCCTGCGCCTTCGGCACGCTGTTCTCGATGCCAGCCTCGCTGAGCGGGGCGCCGCAGTTCCTCTATGTCACCATCTGCCTTGTCGTCTTGCGGCTCTCGCTTTCCTTCTTCGTGCTGCCCTTCACCGCCGTCGGCGCGGAAGTGACCGACGACTATCGCGAGCGCGCGAGCATCGTATCGTACCGCCTGACCTTCCAGAGTGCGGGCATCCTTTGCGGTGTGGTGCTCGGGCTCGGCGTGTTCCTGTCCGGCGCGTCGGGCCTGCTGGAGCGCAGCAACTATGTGCCATTCGCCTGGTCGTGCGCAGCAGTGATGATGGTCACCGGCATGATCGCCATCGGCGCAGTGCGCCACGCCCTGCCGCGACTGCACGGCGCCCGACCGGACGAGACCCCTTTTCTTGCCGGATTTGTCCGCGAGCTGATGGAGTTGGCGCGCAACCGCTCGTTTCTCCTCCTGTTCGCGACGGTATTGATCTACTTCCTGGCCTATACGACCTGGACCTCGTTGGCGTTGCATTCCGCGCGCTACTTCTGGAAGCTCGGTCCCTCCGCGATCCAGTGGGTGGTGCTGAGCGCTACCCTTGGCCCTCTGCTCGGTGCGCCGTTCAGCGCAGTTGCGCTGCGCTACATCGAGAAGCGAACGCTTTCGATCGGTGCATTTCTGGCGATCGCGCTGCTACAGATGTGGCCGCCGCTGCTGCAGCTCTACGGACCGTTCTCGATCCCGCCCGCCGACACGGCAGTGGTCCTTTTCGTTAACGGGCTGCTGGTCGGTACCGCGATCATGATCGGAGGGGTCGGCTTCCAGTCGATGCTCGCCGATACGGCGGACGAGCATGAGTGGCTGTTCGGCGTGCGGCGGGAGGGCCTGTTCTTTTCCGGGCTGACCCTGGCGTACAAGGGCTCGTCCGCGATCGGGGCGTTGATCGCGGGCGTGGCGCTGGACGCGATCCATTTCCCGTCGGACATCGCATCGAAGCCCGGGCTGACGATCCCGAGCGCGGTGCTGACGAAACTGGGCCTGATTGCGGGCCCACTCCCGGCGGCCTTCGCCGCGCTCGCGCCCTTGTTCCTGCTTGGATACCATCTGACACGCAAGAAGCATGCGCAGATTATCACGGCGCTTGAGCAACGCCATGCGGAGGGTAAATCCTGACGGCGAACTGAGGACGCCCGCGACGGTCGCCTTCTACGGCGTCGAACAGCTGGAGCGTCGCGGCGCCCTGCGGTTTGGGTTGACGCTGGACCTGTTCCTGGGCCTGTACCGATACGAGCGCTCCTCTCGCCAACAGCGTTGCACCCGGAACAAGCGTGCGATCGATCTTGCCGCGCTTGATGATCACATCTTCCTCGTCCGGGCCGAGGGTTCGCGACAAAGCCCAATAGCGATCTGACGCAACCGGATCTGCGCGGCGATATGGTTCGGCCCTCTGCCAGACATTCGGGTATCCTTGCCGAGCATAAGTGCGAAGCGCCGTGTCGGTGGAGAGGGAAGCAGGCGGGAGGCGGGAGGACCTAGCGCGAAAATCGCGTCCGCATGATGCGCTGCCACAGATGCTCATCGAAATCCGGATCCGGCGCGTCTCCACCTGTGCGTACGACCACAAGATCCAGGCTGGGAACGACGTACAACCGGCGGTCCAGGAAGCCGAGTGCGGCGACGAGGTCGGCCGGCGCCGCGGGAATGAGCGGCCCGCTCCGGCGCTGGGCGGGTGGAAGTAGCGAAAACGCGCCGCCGTTGAGCCACCACAAGCGACCGTAGGCCGGATTGGCAGCGGACCGCTGGAAGATCGCCGCGAGGCTCGACGACGAGATAATCCGGCGACCTCGCGCGGTGACTCCGCGTGCGAGGACCATGCGCCCCAATAACGCGATGTCGCGCGGCGTGGTGACGAGGCCTGTGGCGTTGCCCACGCCTGCCAGCGCCGCAGGCCGCTGCCGCCACTTCGTGTCCCGCATCCCGAGCGGCCCGGTCAGCCACTCGCGGGTAAGGCGCTCAAGCGACATGCCCGTCGCCACGGAGAGGATGCGCTTGGTGATCGCATAGACCGGCGTATTGTAGAGGAATACCGTGCCGGCGGGCGCTACATATCCGAACTGCTCGTCCAGTCCCGAGCTCATGGTCAGGATATCCAGCACTCTGATCCGTGCTTCCTGACCAGGCTTGGCCTTCGACCAGCCTTCTCCCAGATAGTCGCTGACCGGTCGCTCGACATCGATCATCCGCTTGTCGACCGCGATGCCGATCAGCAAGGCGATGAAGCTCTTCTGCTGGGAGGCGACATCCTCCAGCAACTGCCCGTTGCTCGTTCTGCCATAGTTGAAGATCGCAAAATTACGATCGGCAGGGGCGGGCCAGTTCTCCTCCACCATGGTCCGGCCGCCGCGCGTGACGAGGAAGCCGGTGGTTTCCTGCGCACGCGCATAGTCGAGCAGGTCGCGAAGCGCAGCATCACTTGTCGCTACCGGACGAGGCGCAGGCCCCATCGAACGGCTTGTCGTACAGCCTGCCAGGGTCGCAGCCACCGCAATCATCGTCCAGACACCTCTCATGCCAACCTCCTCCCAGCCGAGACCCTCTTCGACGCGGCCATCCGCGCTGCACATGGCATTGTGATCCTTATGGGCATCTCTTCGACTGGTCACTCACCTGCGACATTGCACGGCGCGGCGCTTGCGAGATCGCCGGCCGCATTGAGCTGCTGCCGGTCCCACGGACACCGGGTCGGGCTACAACGTCGCGAATAGGCCAAGCCAACGCGGGCCGCTCCAATTCGGCAACGCTTTCGTGCGACGTCTACAAGAGCTGCTTCGCGAAATATTGTCCATGCACCAACGACAAGGACGAGTATTTCATCTCTTACGGTCACAAATATTGCCAAGCATTCCTCGGCAATATCGGTTTCTCCGAGCAGGGGAAGAAATGGTGCAATTCGCCGCTTATCTGCCTGCGAGAAGCGATCGTCCCCAAGCTCAACATTCCCGCTAATCCGACCTGCAACTGCACGAAAATGAAGGCCTTTGCCTATGCCACGCACCTTCGATGCTACACGCAGCCGGGTGCTTCGATATGCAATCTTCCGCTAGGCGATCTCCATCAGATTCGCGAGACGATCACTCTGCCGGACACGCTGGCGGGCGACGGCCGCCGCCAGATCGGCGAAGTGGCAGTCCTCTGCAGAAGCGACGCGCCAGACGACGAGCGCCGCACCATCTGGAGAGTCATAGCAATGCTGAGCCATTAGTCGTTGTTCTCCATCGGCCTTATGATCTAATTTGCGGAAAAGCAGCCCGGAAGGAGCCTATCATGCCGCCGGTTCGGCCGAATCATTGATGGATCGGCACCGTCCCCATCTCGTGCCCCATGTCCTGATCCGTGCCGCCTGTGCGGAATTCGCGCTCGATCGCGGCGGGGTGCATGGGACAGGGCATTGGGAGCGGGTGCGAGTCAATGGTGCCTATCTGGCCGAGCGCGAAGGCGCCAATCGCTGGGTGGTCGAGATTTTCGCGTATATCCATGACATCAAGCGGCACCATGATGGCGGCGATCCCGAGCATGGGCTGCGCGCGGCGGACTGGGCGCAATGGGCCAATGGCCGGCATTTTGAATTGTCGGGCGAAGAACTCGACTTGCTGGTGCGCGCATGCACACATCACAGCAAAGGCCTGACCGAAGAAGATGTGACCGTGCAATGCTGCTGGGACGCCGATCGGCTCGATCTCGGTCGCACGGGCAAGGTGCCGCATCCCAAATATCTGTGCACGGCCACAGGGCGCAACCCGCGGGTGATCGAATGGGCATATGCGCGCAGCCTGCGCCATCGCCGCAAAGGCTAAGCGGCGCGGCCATGGACACGGGAATGGCGGCGTACGGGCAGCCCTTCTTCGATCCCCCGCCGCCGATGCTGTTTCACGGCACGCCCGCGGCCAATTTGCCGCAGATCGACCGGCAGGGACTGAAGTTCGCGGAATTCGAGCCTTGCTTCACGATCGATCTTTGCGTCGCGGCCTGTAAATATGCGCATTTCGGCTATTCGCACAGCAAGGTGACTAGCGGTGAGGCGTTGCGCGCCGCACGCGCGCTGGCCCGGGCGGGAAAAATCGCAGCGAAGGCTGATAACGCGAGCCTGTTGGAAGAGGCCCGTCACCATTGGGACCGCGGCGGCGGACTCGGCAGTGTGCTACTGCTCGGTCCCGGCAAATGGAAAATCGGCCCTTCGGTGATGAGTTCGGTGCGAGTTGACAGCAGCGAGAGAACGGTTCGGGGCGGGCTCACCAAATGGATCGAGATGCACTTGTCGCCCTACGAGCCACGGCAAGCCAGGGGCCAGCTGGTGCATTTCAGTCGACGCTTCACCGAGGGAAGGCTGTGGCGTTATCGCCGCTGGCGCGACGATCGCAGCGCTCTGCACATCCCGCCGGGCCAGATTGGCACCCGGTTCGCCTGCGACGCAGCGATGTTGGCCTTTCTGAGAGCCATCGCCCGCTGCCCCACCGCACATTGCTCGGCGGAAGGGGTTCCTGCGTCGCTCCGCTCCGGCTTCGCGCGTATCCGGCCCGAAACGCTGGTCGAGGCATTGCGCGGGATCCGGCTCGCCACCGAGCTGCGCCGGATCACCCTTTCGCTGCTGCGTGATCGCGGCTTCCGGATGATCAAGACCGATACCCACCGAGTGATGGAAGAGCCCAAGCCGATCTTTTGGTCGGGAGCGGTGCTCGATACGCGCATCGATTCGCTGGCGAGCTTCGTCGCGCACGATATCCCCAAACGCAGGGTCTTACTGCGCGAAGCGCTGGCCGCAATCGAGCGACTCGGCCGGGATGAGGGTCTGGCGCTCGAGGAGGCGCTATGCGTTCTCGATCGGACGACGGGGGCGATAATGGTCGATTCGGCGCACGCTTTCGAGCAGCACGGTGCAAGAGAATGTGCGTTGGGCGCCGCGTAACGCTCAGGCGGCCGCGAGCCTAGATCCCGGTGCCGACCAGATTCGGGCGGTCAGCACTTCGATTTTGGCTATCAGACTCGCGACATCGCCCGCCCCTGCCGCTTCCGTCGCGAGCCGATCGAGCAGCGCCAGCGCTTCACGCACGGGCGCGAGGAGTTCGGGCGGGCCGGCGACACTGCCCAATTCCTCCAATCGTCGAGCCATCTCTCGGCCTTCCCAGAACAGCGCCGGATGCGCTTCCTCGGGCGCCTTGAAGTCGGTCTTGATGACCCTGAAGCCGCAATCGCGCAGCATCGAGAGGGCGGCGCGGCGGATGGCACAGCCGATCCGCGCCGCGCGCGTGAGGTCGGCAATGCTGTCCACCGCTTCAATCGTCATCGCCTTCAGCAAAGAAGGCGGATATTGCGCGCGCTGTGGCAACCGGGCGAGGTCGAGCGCCACCTGCCGAATCCAGCCGCGAACCTCCGGCGTAATGGTGATGAAGCCCGACATGTCCGTCTGCCCGATCCGCATGATGCCGCGTCGGCTGGTCCAGTCGAGATTACTGTCGAGCCGCTCCGAGACGAAATCGCGCGCCAAGCCGGCGAGGCGCTGATCGCACCCGGAGTTGCTTGCCAGCGCTAGGTGGCGCTCAATCCATTTGATCGTCCCGCCGCGCACTTCGCGGCGCTCGGCAAGCACTTGGATCGAGCCATTGGGCGGCAGGATCGGCCGCAGCCGCGCAGTGGCGATGAGGAAGATACGCCCGGTCGCATCATGTGCGTCCCAGTGGCTGCGCGCCCGACTGAGCAATTCACGCTCGTCCGAGCAGTGCTCGATCGCGCCGTCGCACGCGAGTTGCCGCGCCGCTTCCAGCGCTCCGCCGCGATAGACGAACAGCGGATTGTGACCGAGCGCGGCATATTTGTCGCTTGAAAGCAATAGATCGGTGCCGAAGCTTGGCTCGAATTCCTTTACCTTCAGCCCCGCCGTCCAGATCGCCTTCGCGGCAGACAGAACCGTGCCGTGGAAGACAAAGGGCGGTGGTGCCTCGCGCAGAATCTCATGAGCGGACCGCACATCCGCCACTTACCGAGTACCGCGCCCGATATCCACACGCGTCTTGCCGGTCATCGTGACCGGCGCGCCGAAAAAATCACATCCCGGTCACTACAATTGGTTCCTTTCGCAAGAATCTTCTTTATACTTCAAAGAATATTGCGGCGGGGGCTGAACCTGATGACGCGAGAGTGGAGGCCGATCTTCGTCGCCTGGCCGGGGCCGGGCTGGTGATCGGCACCGCTCACGATATCGGCCGCGGCCAGCTGAGTTACCACGGTTTCTGCGTGCTCACGGGCATATTCGACCCGGCCGAGACCGAGCGGATGCGCGCAATGCTCGACGAGTTCGGCCGCAAGGCGAACTTCAAGGACTTACGGGGCCGCGGCGTCGGCATTCATCCCCTGCTGGAGAAAATCCCCGGGTTCCTCGCTTTCTTGTGCGATCCGCGCCTGCTTTCTGCAATGGAGCAGCTACTCGGCGCCCCGGTGCGTCTGATGAAGAGCGGTGCGCGGATGAGCGACCACCATTGCGATGCGCAGCTGGCGCTGTGGCACAATCATTTCCATTGGGATCCCGGCTTGCTGCTGCATCGTAGGAGGGTCGAGCGCGTGCTGGCGGTGATCTATATCGATGGCTCCGGCCCGGACCTGCCGGCCTATTTCGTCGCTTGGCCGCGCAGTCTCAACGATCCGCTGCGCTCCTGCCCCGACCAAACCGCCGAAGTGGAAACGGTAGCGATGCAACCGGGCGACGTCGTCGTGTTCGATACCGCGTTATGGCACAGCGCCTGGCGCGGCACCGGCATCGGGCGGAGGCGCATTGCCGGCGGCCATTACCAGCTCGCCATATGTGATCGGCCCCATCCCGACGATGACGGCTCATTGGCCAAAGCGGAAGCCTGCGCCGATGGCAGGTAGGATCGCGATTGCTGCGGTGCCCAAGCCCTTCGAAGGCCACACCGCCCTGATTCAGTGCAACGCCATTCGGAGCTGGGCGCGGCTGCCGATCGAGAAGGATATTTATCTCATCGCTGAAACGAGCGCGCAGCAGATCGGCGAGGAAGTAGGAGCGACGGTGATCCCAGATTGCCCGGTGGACGAATATCACACGCCCCTGTTCGGCCCGGCAATCGAGCTCGCGGCGCGCTCGGGCGCCGAGTTCATCTGCTATCTCAACGCTGATATCGTCGCCTTGCCCGAGCTCGCCGGCGCCATCGAGGCCGCGCGCGCGCGCTTCGGCCGCTTCCTGATGGTGGCCAAGCGCTGGAATTACGACTGCGAGCGCGAGTTTGATTTTGCCGACGGCTGGGAGGGCGAACTGCGGGCCGACGTGCACGCGAACGGCGCGCTGTTCGCGCCGCAGGCGATCGACATGTTCGGCTTCACGCCCGATGTCTATGACCGCATTCCGCCTTTCGCGATCGGCCGTTCCTATTGGGACAATTGGATGGTCGACGCGGCGCGCCGCGCCGGCGCCGAAGTGCTCGACGTGACCGACCGGGTCATGTTGGTGCATCAGAATCACGCCTACACCGGCTTCGAGAATCTCAAGGAAATCCGCGGCTCGGTGCAGGGGCGTCGGAATTTCTTCCTTGCCGGTGACAGCCACCGGATGATCGCCACCATCGACGATGCGACTCACCGCATGGCGGCCGACGGCACGATTGCAGCCACGGACACGGCGTCGGTCTCGGTGATCATTCCTTTCGCCGGCCGGCAAGGCAATCTCCGCCGCCTGCTCAACACGCTGGTGCACCAGAAATACGCGCGCACCTTCATCGAGATCGTGGTCGTGATCAACAAAACCGAAATCGACCTCGGCAGCCTGAAGCAGGACTTCCCGCACGTCCGCTTCACCGTGGAGATGAAGAAATCCGCGGCCGCCGCGCGAAACAAGGGATTCGCATTGAGCAGCGGCGACATTATCGCCTTCATCGATGACGATTGCGTGCCCGACGGGCGCTGGATCGCCGCGGGCGTCGAAGCGCTCGCCCAGGCAGGAGAGAAGCATTTCGTCGGTGGCGCGATCGAGCAAGTGGTTCCCGGTGGCGCGAAGCGGAGCGTCGCAGGCGCGCTGGGAGCCACGTTGTTCCTGCAGCAGCAATCGTTCATAGCCCAGCACGGCGCCTGCGTGACGGCCAATATGTTCGTCCGGCGCGCCGATTTCGCCGCGATCGGCTGGTTCGACGAGGATTTCCTCGGAGCCGCCGGCGAGGACTGGGAATGGTGCCAGCGGGCGCGCCGCCAGGGTTTCGCGCCCGTCTTCGCGCCCGATGTGAAGGTGCGGCATCCGATGCTGCGCGATCATCGCGCGCTCGCCGACAAGCTCGACCGCATCGCGCACGGCAATCTTCGCCTGGCCGCCATGGAGGCCGCGGCGAAGGAAGGAAATGGCACGAGCAAGTTCCGCGGTCCGGACCTCGGCTGGTACGTCAGGCGCTGCGCAAAGGCCTTTCGCGACCCACGGCTGACCAGTAGCGAAAAGCTGCTCGTGCCGCTGCTACTCGCCCGGCTTTTGCCGGGGCGGATGCGGAATTGGAGCAAGGCCCGCCGAGCGCTGGAGCAGGCATGAGTACGCTCGCGCTCGCGGGGAAGCTCGTTACACTGGTCACCGACCGCGATCTGTCGGCCTGCGGCAAGGGTAATGTCCAGCGTATCCGCGCGCTGATCCGCGTGCTGCTGCGCGAGGGCGCGCGGCTGACTCTCGTCACGCGAGGACCGGTGATTCCCTTGCTCTCGTCTGCGGCGTTACGCCAGATTGTGCTCGATGCACCGGCATTTGCGGGAGGCAGCCCCACCGACTTCGACTGCGCGCCCTATCGCGCTGCGCTGGAAGCGCTGGACAAGCCGCAGGACATCGTCATCGCTGCCTATTGCTGGCTCGCCCCCGCGCTCGCCGCTTTTCCGGCCGGCACGCTCCGGGCCGTGGATCTGCACGACATCATGCAGATGCGGACCGAGCATATGCAGGCGGCGGGGCTCGATCCCTGGGTGGCCTGCTCGCGCGCGGAAGAGGCCAGGCTGCTCGCCTGCGCTGACGTGCTGCTGGCGATAACGCCCGCTGATGCTGCGGTGGCGCGTGCCACGCTCGCTGGCCCGCGCCAGATCGTGGGCACTGTGACCTATTCGTTGGCCCCACCGCCGGCTCCGGCGCGCTCGACCGGCAAGCGATTGCTCTTTGTCGGGAGCGCGCACGCCGGCAACCACGCAATCGGCGAATTCCTGGCCGAATGCCTGCCGCTGCTTCGGCGCGCCGACCCCGAAATCACCGTCGACATCACGGGTGGCGTCTGCGCGGCGCCCGCGGTCGCCACAGCCGCCGACCAGCCGGGGGTCCGGCTCCATGGCTTCGTCGAGGACCTCGCCGCGGCCTATCGCGAGGCAAGCCTGGTCGTGGCGCCGATCCGGGCCGGATCCGGACTCAAGATCAAGACAGTCGAGGCGCTGGCGCATGGCCGCGCAGTGGTCGCGTTCCCGGAAGGTGTCGCGGGCATGACGGGCGACGATCCACCCTGGCTCATGTGTCATGATTGGCCTTCCATGGCGGAAGCAATCCAAGCAGTTCTCGGCGACGACGGGCGGCGGCATCGGCTCGAGCAACGGGCATTGGCGTATGCGACCGAGCATCACGGCGACGATTGCGCCGCGGCGCAGCTGCGCGGCCTGCTCGCCTGCGGCGTGGGAGCGGTCGCCGCATGAGCGGGATGGAACTGACCGCAGTGATCGGCATGGGCAAGGTCGGCATCCCATTGGCGACGGCCCTGGCCAGCAGGGGCGTGCGCGTCGCCGCCTTTGACCGCGACCCGGTACGCCGGGCGCTGCTGCGCGAGATCGACCTTAGCCACCCCGAGATCGCCGCCGAGGGGCTCGGTGCGATCCTCGCCCGTCGGGACCTTGCCCTTACGGTCAGCGAGAGCATGGCAGAGGCATTGGCTGCAGCAACCATCGCGTTCGTCATCGTGCCGACTCCGTCGACCGCGGGCGGCAGCTTCTCGCTCGATTTCGTGGAGGATGCGCTACGGGAGATGGCGCCGCGTCTGCGCGAGCGCGATTCGAAGCTGCTGGTCGTCCTCGTCAGCACCGTGTCGCCTGGATCGGTGGACGGCGCAGTGTTGCCGCTGCTGACCAGACTCGCCGGCGGCCCCTGCGGGAGCGCCTACAACTTCTGCTATTCCCCGGCGCTCATTGCGCTCGACCATGTCGTGCTCGGCTTCCTTCAGCCCGATTTCGCCTTTGTCGGCGAAGTCGACGCCGAAGGCGCCGACCGGCTGGAGAATTATTATCGCCAGGTGCTCATGCCCGGCACGCCGCTGCGCCGCATGAGCGCACAGAGCGTCGAAGTGGCCAAGCTGGCCTTGAACAACTTCCTCACGCTGAAGATCAGCTTCGCCAATCTCGTCGGTCATCTCTGCTCACGCACGCCCGGCGCCGATGCCGCCGATGTGCTTGATGCCATGGGCAGCGACAGCCGCATCGGCGCGCGCTTCCTCATGGCCGGCGCGGGCTTCGGCGGCCCGTGCTTGCCTCGCGATAACGCCGCGTTGGCCGCGGCGCTCGAGGCGCTGGCCTTGCCGACCGCGCTGCCCCAGGCGGCGCTGGCGCTCAACCGCACCCATGCCGCGCTACTGATCGAGCATTTCGGCCTCAACGGCCTCGGCCGCGTCGGGATATTGGGCCTCGGCTACAAGGGCGGCAGCCGCCTAGCCGACGATGCTTTTGCAGTGAGCCTCGCCAATGCGCTGCATCAGGCCGACAACCAAGTGGCAGCCTATGACCCGCTGCTCGCTGAAATGGATCTGCGCGCGCTCGATCCCGCGATCCGCACGAGCGCTGTGCCCGATAACTCGCTGGCGCAACTGGATGCGTTGATCCTGACCGATTTCGTTCCCGGGCACCGGCCTTTCCTCGACGCCCTCTCGCCGCTGGCACGCCTGTTCGACCTCAGCGCCGGAGGCTCTTCCTCGCTCCCGCGGCCTGCCGAACGATTCGGAACCGGCGCGTGACCTTTGCGCTGCATGTCCAGACGATCAGCTGGCCGCGTGCGAGCGGCGGCAGCGTCGCGGCAAATGCGGCGAGAGCACGCGATATCATCGGCCGTTCGCGCCGCGACACCTCGTTGGTGCTATGCTTCCCCGAGGGATTCCTCGACTGGGGCGTGAAGGCTCCGATCGACGAGCTACAGGCCGCCATCGACGAAGCCCTTCCTGCCCTGTGCCGGGCTGCCGAGGGAATCCAGGGCATCGTCGCCATCCCCGCAATACGCACGGGCGCGCCTGGACGCGAAGTGGTGACGCATCTGGTCGATGGCGCGGGTGTGATCGCCGCGACTTATGCCAAGCGCTTTCCCTGGCCCGCGCAGCCCGGCCTGGAGAAGCTGGAATATGACGCCGTGCCCGGCAATGGCATTGCATTGACGCAAGTCGGCGCGTGCCGCGTCAGCGTGCAGATGTGCTTCGACGTCAACTTTCCCAGCGGGTGGGAGGAATTGGCCGCCGCGGATGCCGATCTGATCCTGTTTCCTAGCGCCTATCCCGCCGGGTTTGGGCTCCGCGCGCGCGCCTGGGATTGCGAGGCCATGGTCGCTGCCGCGGTGCTGGGCGACGGCCCCTCACCACTGATCGACAGCACCGGCCAAATCGTCGCGATGCGCGGCAGCGCGGACAACGGCGTCTGCGTAAGGCTCAACTGCAATCGGGCGCTGGTGCATCTCGATCACCAGCGGGTCCGCATCGAACGCTTGCACGCCCGGCATCCGCAATTGTGCATCGCACGGCTCGAACACGACAATGTCGCGCTGATTGAAGGTGCCGAGGAAGGTCCGCCCGTTCGCGCTCTGTTGGCGCAGGAGGGAATCGTGGACCGCCGAACCTATCTTCGCCGGGCCCGCGAGGCGATCGATGCTCGGCGCGATTCGCGGAGAGCGGCGGAATGAATATCCTTGTCAGCACGGGCGAGTGGAATGCCGCGCTGGGCTGCGTCGAAAGCCTCGGGCGCTTGGGCCATGCCGTCGACGTGCTGGTCGATACGGGCTTCGTGCCAGCGGCGCATTCGCGCTGGTGCCGCCGCGCGATCCGCACGCCGAACGAATATCGAAGCCCCGATTACGAGGAGGCACTGCTCAAGGTGCTGGCGGGGCGCGGATACGATCTGTTCATCCCCATTTCAGAACGCGCGATGGATATCGCGATCAAGCTGCGCGAGGATATCGCGCGCCACACGGCGATGGTCCTCGCGAGCGACCAATCCGTCGGGATCGCGCAGGACAAGGTAGCGACGCAGCGGCTAGCCGCGCGGCTGGGCGTGCCCACGCCGCGCAGCTTGTTTCCGCAAACCGTCGACGAATTCGCCGCGGCGGCGCGCGAGCTGGGCTTGCCGGCGGTGGTCAAGCTGCCGCGCAGTACCGGCTCGCTGGGCGTCTGCATCGCCCGCAGTGTGGACGAAGTGGTCGATTATGTCCGCCGCGTGGGCCGGCCCGCCAATTGGCCTTTCATCCAAGCCTATGAGCCGGGCGACACCGCCGACGTCGCCGCCGTCTGCCGTCACGGCGAGCTGGTCGCCACGCATGCCTTCTATTGCGAGCCGCAGCACATGATCGGCGGCACGCCGCCTTTCGTGCGCTCGATCTCCCAGCCGGAGGAGGTGCTATGCTACGCCGGGTTGTTGGCGCGCGCGCTCGATTGGCACGGCCCGCTCGATTTCGATTTCACGCGCACGGCCGACGGCAGGTACCTGTTGCTCGAGCTCAACGCGCGCTTCTCGGGGACAATCACGTTCGGCCTCGCTGCCGGACTCGATCTCCCCGCCGCGCTGGTCGAGGTGGCGCAGGGCCGGCTGCCCCCGAAGATCACGTCTCCCGAGGGCGATCAGCGTTTCCGCACCGGCCTCGAATATGAATTCCAGTGGTGGGCGCAGCGCCCGCTCGCGCGCTTGCCGGAATGGATCGCCACGCGCTTCGATCCGCGGGTGCTGCGCATTTCGCGCAAGTCGCAGCCGGGCGTGCTGCTGGCGCAACTTGTCACCGCCACGCGTACTTTGTATAAGAGAAGAAAAAAGAGAATTGCCTTGCGCAGCCAATAAAATACAGTCGCTTCCTATTGTTGGAGAACTGATTTGGTGACTAGTTGCACCGCTTCTGCTCCGCGCGTGAGTATTTACGATACCACACTTCGCGATGGTGAGCAGGCGCCGGGGAACCGCATGCCTCCCGCCGACAAGCTGCGCATCGCCCTGGCATTGGAGGCGGCTGGGGTCGATCTCATCGAGATCGGCTTTCCTGCCAGCTCCGAGGAGGATTTTCGCGCCTCGCGAGCGATTGCCAGCCGTCTCACGCGGTCCGTCCCCGCGGTGCTCGCTAGGGCCGTGCCCGGTGACATCGAGCGCGCCGCCGCTGCCCTCGAGGGAGTTGGCCGACGGCGCATCCACGTCTTCTCGCCGGTGTCGGACATCCACATCGAGCACAAGCTCGGGTCGAACCGGGCTGCGGTGCTTGCCTCCGTCCCGCGCGCGGTCGCGCTGGCGCGCGCTGCGGTCGGGGAGGTTCAATTCGGCTGCGAGGATGCCACGCGCGCCGACCGGGTGTTCCTTGCCGAGATGATCGAAGCGGCAATCGAAGCCGGCGCGGCGACTGTCACCGTCGCCGATACGACCGGCTATGCGATACCTGCCGAGTTTGCCGGGCTGATTGCGGATCTGGTAAACCGCTTCGGAGAAAAGGGCGTATGCTTCGCCGTCCATTGTCACGACGACCTGGGTCAGGCAGTCGCCAATTCGCTCGCCGGGCTGCGCGCCGGGGCGCGGCAGGTGGAATGCACGCTCAACGGGATCGGCGAGCGGGCGGGCAATGCCGCGCTCGAGGAAGTGGTCGTCGCATTGTCGGTGCGCCGCGACTGGTTCGGCCTCGCGACCGGCGTGGACGCCACGCATTTCTGGGGGCTGAGCCGGCTTGTAAGCGAAGTCATCGGCATGGAACTCTGGCGCCACAAGGCAATCGTCGGCGACAATATCTTCGCGCATGAATCGGGCATCCATCAACATGGCGTGATCGCCTGTCCGCACACCTATGAGATCATGAAGCCCGGCGAGGTCGGCGCGCCGCAATCGCGCATCGTGCTGGGCAAGCACTCCGGCCGCCATGGTCTGGAGGCACGGCTGGCGGAGCTTGGCCTTTCGGCCAGCGGAGACATGCTCGCGCGGTTACTGCAGCGGTGCAAGGCCGAGGGTGCGCGCGAGGATATCGCCGACAATCGGCTGCGGACGCTCTACCTCGAAGTCGCCGGCGCCTGATCGAAGCGGTGCGGGAGTAGCGTGGGAATCCTGTCCAATCAGGGAGAAAGGCAATGGGAAGTTCGGCAATCGACGAGATGAAGCGGGAGCTTTTCCGCACCAAGATTTATGCCAAGCTCGGCGAGAAGAGCACCGCGGACGTCACCGAGCTGAAGCAGCAGATCCGCAGCGCCAAGATTAACGCCAAGCTCGAACGGATAGCCGCTGGCGGCGACATGAAGGCAGGCGCGCCGATGGACTCGAAGGCGATCCGCGCAGCCGTTGAATCGCTGCAGGCGCGCATTGCGAAAAAGCTGAGGGAAATCGACCGGATCCTCGAAAGAGCGGGAGGCTGACATGGCTATCGACACGATCCAGCTGCAGACTCGGCAGGTCGCCGCCTACAAGCGCCGGCTGATGTACGAGATCACCCAGTCCAAGCTGCAAGGCGCGCCGGTCGATCAGGATCGGAGGAAATCCTATTTGGATTCGATTCAGCTCGGCAAGTTCGAAATCAGTTTCGGTATTTTCGATCTCAAGATGTTTCGCTGGGGCAGTACGACAGGCGGCGCAGTCGATCCGACGCCCTTCCGCACGCTTCGCGCCGAGCTGAGCATGCTGCAGAAGCAAGTGGACAAGTTTGCCGCAACGCTCTGAACCCGCTTGCATGTCGGGGCGTTAGCTGATCAGGCGGCGAGATGCGCTGGATCGGCTTCAATTGCACCGATTTCATGGGAATGGGATCGATCGGCGAGTCTCGGCTCGCCGATCTCGCCTTCATCCGCGAGCTCGGATTCAACTATCTGCGCCTGCCCCTCAACTACCGCTTGTGGCGCGCTGGCCCGCGGGGCCAGATCGACACGCTGTTCCTCGGCCAACTCGACCGGGCAATCCGCACCGCGGTCGATTGCGGACTGCATGTCTGCCTCGCCTTCCATCGCGCTCCGGGATACACGGTCAGCCGCGAAGGGGCGGAACCGGGCAATTTGTGGCAGGACGCCGGGCTGCAGGCCCTGTTCGTCGAAGAATGGCGCTTCCTGGCCGAGCGCTATGCGGACATTCCCGCCGCCGGTTTGTCCTTCAATCTCATCAATGAACCGCCCCCGGCGGGCGAAGCGATGTCCCGCGCCCAGCATGAGGCGGTGGTGCGACGGGCAATCGCCGCCTTGCGGGCCGACGCGCCCAAGCGGGCTATCGTGATCGACGGGCTGAACTTCGGCCGCGAGCCGCTGCCCGAGCTGGCTGATACCGGCGCCGTGCAAGGGTGCCGCGGCTACGAGCCTCTCATCCTCACCGATTTCGGCAGCGGGCGCCGGCCCGATTTGGAGATCGAGATCCCGGAATGGCCCTTGCCGATCAAACGCAAGGGGCAGCTCGACCGGGCTTGGCTCGAGGCGCGCTATCGCCCGTGGGACGCTTTGATAGCCGAGGGCGTGAAAGTTCATTGCAGCGAGATCGGCTGCACCAACAAGCTGCCCCACCATGTCACGCTCACATGGCTGCGCGACGCGCTCGACGTGATCGCGCCGCGGACGCTGGGCTTCGCGCTATGGAATTTCCGGGGTCCGCTCGGGATCGTCGATTCCAGACGGGAGGATGTGGACTATATCGGCACTTCCGCCGGCGGGCTCGACCGAAAGATGCTCGAACTGCTGCAGCGCTATCTCTGATCTTGCGGCAAGGCTCAGCCAGTCAGCCGGGTTCGCTCGGGCGGCAGGTCCGTGACAAGCGCTGGCGTCAGCCCGCTGCGCGCTTGCGCCACCTGTTCGTAGATCCAGCCATAGGTGATTTCGAGCCCTTCCCGAAGCGAGACCTGCGGCCGCCAGCCCAGCGCGCGCGTGATTCGGCTGTTGTCCGAATTGCGTCCGCGTACGCCGGTGGCGGCGGCTGGCAGGTAGCGCCGCTCCAGCCGGCAGCCGGCAATCTCTTCAACCAGGTCGACCAGCTGGTTGATCGAGACTTGGTGGTCCGACCCGATATTGAGCGGCTCTCGGCAATCGCTCAGCATGAGCGCGAGCGTCGCGTCGAGGCAATCGTCGACAAAGAGGAAGCTGCGCGTCTGCAGCCCATCGCCCCAGATCTCGATCCGGTGCTCGCCCGAAAGCACGGCTTCAGCCATCTTGCGGCAGATCGCCGCCGGCGCTTTTTCGCGTCCGCCGTCCCAAGTGCCCAGCGGACCGAAAATATTGTGGTAGCGCGCCACCCGTGTCTCGATCCCGAAATCCTCGGCAAAATGACGGCACATACGTTCGGAGAACAGCTTCTCCCAACCGTAGCCGTCCTCCGGATCGGCCGGATAGGCGAGGTCCTCGGAGAGCGCAACGGGGCCGGCGGAGGATTGCAAGCCGGTGGGGTAGACGCACGCTGTGGAGGAGAAAAAATAGCGGCTGACGCCGGCATCGCGCGCGGCGACCAGCAGGTTGGTGTTGATCAGCACCGAGAGCATGCAATCGGCCTTGTGGCTCTCGATATAGCCGATCCCCCCCATATCGGCGGCGAGGTTGAAGACCTGACCCACGCCGTTGCAAGCCGTCCGGCAACTCTGCGGATCGCTGAGATCCAGCACCAGCTCCTCGGCGAAGGGAGAGCGCTGATACCAATCCTCAAGCGGCTTCACATCGACCGCGCGAATGGCCCTATGGCCCATCTCCGCCAAGCGGCGAATCAGCCACCCGCCAACGAACCCGCCGGCACCGGCGACTAGTACCGGCGCGCTTCTGAAGTTCATCGCAACCATCCCCCGCCAATATGTCGCACGCCGCGCCTTGTATCTCCCGCGTTGCCAAGGCCAGCATGCGGCAGTATGGACATCTCGAAGCGAACTCAAAACGTGATTTCTGCTGCATACTTATCGAATTGTAGCTCGCCGGTCCAGAAAACGGCGCTCCGTGGAGAGATGATCATCGGCCGCTGCGCAATGGGCTTTGATCTCCCAGCTACTCCTTCAGGCACAGATGTCCGAGTCTGGATCGATCATGAACCTTCCGGGGGATTATTCGGCCGCGTGCTTGGACTGATCTTTGACGGCCTCTATGTCCGAAAACACGGGTTCGATTCCCGTAGAGATCATCAGCGCTTTCAATGACTTAGTGTAATAGCATCGGCATGAACTTGCGACTTGCTGCAAATTTTCTGCAAAACCGTGGTCGGAAACCGATGGATTTTCACGGATTGTTCCGGACCAGCGGCCGGTTGGTCGACGCCTCGTCAATGTGCCACGAATGTCTGATTCGCGCCTCAATAGCCACTGTTCCGCCCTTGGTGCTTTCGTCCTGAAAGCTGCCATGCGCTCAGAGGGCCAAGATTATTGGGACAAGGGCCCAAATTGCTGGGACAGACGATCCTGGTTCGCCGCGCGATCGATAAGGGGCAAGGATCGTGTCCCACTTCGTGGTGTAGCTTCGCCGGCGCGGGCACGACGATCTTCCGGCTTTGGCCGGATTGATCATGCCGCCATGGCCGGCAGCGTGACGATCGGATCATCGCTTAACTGGGCGACACATTCCAGTGTGATGTAGCGGGCGCGCTGGACGCCCTCCGCCTGCTTTCCACCGATGCTTCGCATCGTCGGAACCTTGGCAGGCTCCGCCCATCGCCTTCACGAGATCATCGACCGAGCGGGTCGAGATCCCCTGGATATAGGCCTCCTGCACGACGGCGGTCAGCGCCTTCTCGGCCAGCCGGCGTGGCTCCAGGAAGCCGGGGAAGTAGCTGCCCTTCCTTAAGCGGGGGATACGCAGTTCGACAGTGCCCGCCCGTGTCTCCCAGTCGCGATCACGGTAGCCGTTGCGCTGGGCGAGCCGCTCGACGTCCTTCTCGCCATAGGCGGCGCCGGTCAGGCTGCCCACTCCCAGCTCCATCAGCCGCTGCGCGGCAAAGCCGATCATGTCGCGCAGAAAATCGGCGTCCGGGCTCTTCCCCACAAGCGCCTGCAGGTCCATCTTGTCGTTGGTCATCGGTGTGTCCTCGTTCAAGCTGAGTGTCGCAACCCAACCTTAACCGAAGATCTCCGATGACCACCCGCGAAGCTGACCGGCCGCGATAGCGCCATCGGTGAGCGCGCGTCCGGTCGGCTCCGCTACCGGCGAGCTACACCACCACTCGGGACACGACCTGTCACAGCATCAAAGGGGGATGGTAACGAGCCCACGTTCCGGGACTTCAAGCGTCCGAAATATCTTCTGAGCGGCCTCACCTGCTGTGGGTGTTGTGGCGGAGGCTACTCGCGGCTTCGCCCATGAGCTCGGGGCAGGCAGACAGGTACCAATATGTATCGCGGATCTTGCTGTGGCCGAGATAGGTCGAGAGCGTCGGCAGCAAGCGTTCGACATCGGATGTGATCTCGGGCCAAAGATAACGCCGATCGGTTCGCTCGCGACGCTGTTGTGGCTGCATGTGCTTGGTCAGAAGGGCGTGAAGATCGGCTGGGGCTATTACTTCCGCATCGGCCACCCTGAACATGCTTCGCATCTGCTGATTCAGCGGACACTGCGCAGCAACGCGAGCTTTATCGAAATCCGAAGTTTTGTTAGCGATGCGAACTTGGCGGTCGTCGCTGAGATCGTCAACGACAATGGCGAGCCAGAGACTTGGGCCTATTTTTGGGAGCTCAAGGCACGCGTGCCGCGATCGGCAACGCTATGATGACCGGTTAAGCGCGCAGCCAGACGAACGTCGCGATCCATCTATCGGCGATGCAGGCCTTGCCAGCGAATCGAGTCCCGCACAGGAGAGGGCCGGCATCAACACAAAGCTCAGCCACCATTTCGATACCCTTCCCATCCAACGTGATCGCGATCTCATGGAATTCGGGAAAGCCCCCGCTTAGCCGGTGCTGGGCCTTGAATGCAGCTTCCTTGGCACTGAAGACGAGCCGGTCGAACCAGGCGGGAAAATCGCGCAGCGCGGCGCGTTCAGATGGCCGCAGCACATGGTCCGCGACTCCGTTGGGCAACGGCTCGCGCGGTTCGATATCGCAACCGATCGACAGCAGATCGCGCTCGTGCCCCATCACCGCGAGCGCGAGGTCGGCGCCGTGGCTGAGGCTGCCGACGAAGCCGGGCGGGAATTGCGGGGCCCGGCTGGGAAGGCTGGGAATGGGCTGTGGCGGTTGCCCGAATTCGGACAGCAAGGCACGCGCGAGTTGACGAACCGCAGCATATTCGCGCCTTCGCGGCTCGGCAGCAGCGGCAATGTGCGCCTGCTCGATCGGCATCAACCCGGCCGGATCGCCCTCGGCCACGGGGATCATCCGCCAGCGCGCGTCGGCGGGCAGATCAATCTCCACGGCAGGCAGGCCGCGAGCGCGAGGCCCCGGCGCCAATCCCATCAAGCGGTCGCACGTTCCGCCGACCGCAGCGCGAGGGACGCCGCGCGGGCCAGCAGGTGCGCGATCGTGCCGTCGGCATTGGCGGGGTGCATGAATTCGCTGTGGCGGACGTCCATCGCGACCACATCGATGTCATCGAACAGCCGGTCCCAGCCGAGATCGGGGTAGAGCGCCGGATCGAAGCTCCTTTCGTTGGAGAGAAAGAGGCTGAGCCGCCCAGGCACGGGGCTGTCGGGCACGTCCCGGAACAGGGCCAGAAGCACGCGTCGCGTGATCTCGCGCCGCAGCGACATTTCCAGCCCCCTACGGCCCAGCAGCCGGATGAAGCGCAGCACGTGGCGCGCGAGACGATGGCGATCGCCGTTCGCCAGCCAAGCGCCTAGCTTCCGCACGCTCTCGCCCAGCGGGCTAGTAGGAGAGGAGCGTGGCATTTGCCCGAGCGCCCTGCCCCTTTCGCGCGCCACGAGCGGATCGCCAGGCACGCTGTCGAGCACGCCGATGAAAGCCACCGCTATTCCTAGCACCATCAGGCGACGCGCCGTCTCGACGGCAATCTTGCCGCCGAAAGAATTGCCCAGCAGCCAGACGCCCGGCGCGGGCACCGGGCCGATCCGATCGACGACCGCGGAGACGATCCGGTCAAACAACCGCTCGCGATCGAAATCGCCGTCGAACCAGTCACCGCCCCACCGGTAGTCGGCGATTATCGGCGTGAAATGCCGGCTGGCGCGGCGGGCGAAATTGGCGATCACGACGTCGCCGCCGAAAATGCCGGGGCACAGGACAAGGATCGGGCCGCCGCTCGCGGGTTCCGGAGCGGTGTCCACCAGCCGTGCCGTCAGCATCGCCGGCGTCGTACCGAAATCGAGTTTTTCCCAGTCGACGAGCCGGTCCAGCCGCCGCTCGAGTTCGACGATGAGGTTGAGGCCCTTGAGCGAATCGCCGCCCACGGCCTCGAAGGTGGCGCCCGCATCGAAACTGCCGGGCCCGAGGATTCGCTCCCAGCTTTCGCGCACGACCTGCGCGATGCCGGAAGCGGGCAAACGCGCCTGGTCCGGTTGCTCCCCGGCAATCCCGGCACAAGCGCGCTGCTCGTCCTCGCGGCCGAGCTCGACCAGGTCCGGCTTGCCGCTGGGCAGGCGCGGAAGCGCGTCCCGCGCGATCAGTTCGCCCGGCCGCATGTGCGCCGGCAATCGTTCCGCGCACCAACGCGCGATCGCGGCAGAGTCAGCGGACGCGCCGGCTTCCGCGACATAATATGCGGCGATGGCGGGATCGGGCCTCGCCCGCACGAGCGCGACGGCCTCGGCCACGCCGGGGCAGCCGGCAAGCGCGGCCTCAATTTCGGCGAGATGGACGGTGTTGCCGCGAATCTTGGTCTGCCGGTCCTTCCGACCCACGAACTCGAGCAGGCCGCCGGGCAGCAATCGCGCCATGTCGCCGGTATGGAACTCCCGCGCACCCGGCAGGATCGCGGATGGCTTGAACCGCTCGGCCGTCATTTCGGGATCGCGCCAATAGCCGAGCGACAGCGCGCGGCTCGACACCACGACCTCGCCCAGTTCGCCGGGCGGAACCTCGGCACCGTCCGCATCAATCAGCCGCACGGGCGCATCCGCGCGCGGATAGCCTACGGGCACGAGTGGTCGCTCGATCGCCACGTCATGGTCGGGATACCAGGAAGCGTAGCTATAGGTCTCGGTCGTGGCGAGATCGATGCACAGCCGGCACTCGGCCGGAAACCATCGCCGGAAAAGCGCTATGTCCGATTGCTGCACCCGATCCGAGATCAAATGGACCAAGCGCAATCCGCGCAGCAGCCGATCGGGGGCGGCGCCGATCGGCTCGCTGAACATCGCCCGAAACAGGCCGGGAATGATGTGAAGCACGGCGACTTTGCCGTTGGCGAAGATGCTCGCGGCTCTGGTCAGGCCTTGCGACCGCACATCGACGACGACGAGCCGCGCGCCTGCGGCAAGGCTGCCATAGAGGTCACGCGTGGCCCCGCTGACGCTTGGGGAATAGATCAGCGCAATGCCCTCGTCGCATTGCAGCCCGGCGCGCCAGCAATGCCGCAGCACCTCGTAGAGCACGGCACGCTGGCTCTGAAACACACCCTTCGGACGCCCCGTGCTGCCAGAGGTGTAGAAGATGGCGGCCAGGTCGTCGGGGGTCGCGGTGACGCGGAAGCTTGCGTCCGCGCACGTCTCAAGCTTCGGCATCAGCACCTGGGGCATATCGGCCACGCTGTCGCGCATCGCGGTGGCGGTCGTCTCATCGACGATCACCGCGCTCATGTCCGCGCGCGATGCGATCTCCGCATTGCGCGCCGCAGGAAAGCTGGCGTCCAGCGGCACGTAGCAGATGCCGCGCGCCAGAAGGCCGAGAATGGCCGCGACATAGTCGGTCGATGGCGCGAGCAGAATGCCGATGGGGCGTCCGGGTACCACAAACGGCGCGACGAGCTCGCCGACTCGCCCGGCGAGCCTTGTGAGCTCGGCATAAGTCAGCGCGCCGGCCGCATCCTGCACCGCGATCGCGGAACCCCGGTCGCGCGCGTGACCGGCCACGATTTCCGCAAGCGTCGTCGCAATTTCCGCAGGCGTGCCGGCGGGCGTTGGGGCGGACGAGCCCATATCGGCTTCCGATGGTTGGCTGATCATCGGGCGATCGTTCGATGCACCGGCATCGGCGCGCGGGCTCGTTCGGATCGGCCATCCGCAGCGCGTCGAGACTCGGTTCGATTCAAAGGCAATTCCAAGGTCACGTGCCAATTGTGTGAATCGCCGGGCCGGCGTTCATCCTCTTCTATTGCTGCAAATGACTGGAATGCCTAGACGCGCCGGATTGGGGGAAAGGATGGCGCGCATCGTGATCGATCGAGTTTCCCCGGTCAGGCTGACGGTCGGGTTCGGAAGGCTAATCTGGACAACCAGACCGGAGCGCCGACCGGTGCTCGCGCCATGATGCTGGCCGAAATCATCCGCGTCGGCGCGGACGACATGCCCGCGCTGGTCGATCCGGCTCGTGAACCACTTTCCTATCGCGATCTGCGCGCCCATGTCGCGGAAGTCGCTTCCGCCTTGGCGCAGGCCGGGATCGGCCGCGCCGATCGCGTGGCGATCGTCCTTCCCAATGGCCCGGAAGCGGCAACGGCCTTTCTCGCGGTCGCGGCGGCGGCCGCCGCCGCGCCGCTCAATCCAGGCTACACCACTGCCGAGTTCGAGTTCTTCCTGTCGGACCTGAACGCTCGCGCGCTGTTGGTCGAGGCGGGCTCGACTACTCCCGCCATCGCCGTGGCGCGGGGCTTGTCGATCCCCGTCTTCGAGATCGAACCGCTCAAGCCCGTCGGACGGTTCGCGCTAGCCGGCAAGGCAGGCGGAAGTGTCGCGACAACGGCACCGGAGCCATCCGATCTCGCTTTGCTGCTGCATACCTCGGGAACCACCGGGCGACCGAAACTCGTTCCGATCACACATCGCCAGCTTCATGCCTCGGCACGCAACATCGCCGCGACGCTGGAACTCGGCCCGCACGATCGCGGGCTGGAGATGATGCCGCTGTTTCACGTTCACGGCCTCGTCGCCGGGCTGCTCGCGCCGTTGTTCACTGGGGGCAGCATCCATTGCACGCGCGGGTTCGATTCGGCTGCCTTCCCCGCCTGGCTTGAGACGGTCGGCGCGACCTGGCTGACCGCGGTGCCGACGATGCTCCAGGCGATCCTGCGCTGGGCGGAGACCGAACCGGATCGGGTCGCGCAGAGCGGGCTGCGGTTCATCCGTTCCTGTTCGGCCGCCCTGCCCCCGCACGTCGGCGAACGGCTGGAATCGCTGTTCGGCATTCCCGTCGTTGAAGCCTATGCCATGACCGAAGCCGCGCATCAGATGACCAGCAACCCGCTTTCCGGAGCGAGGCGCTTTGGCAGTGTCGGACGCGCCGCCGGCCCTGAGATCGCGATCCTTGACGCGGCGGGTCGGCTCCACGCTCCGGGAGAAGAGGGCGAGGTGGGCGTGCGTGGCGAGAATGTCATGCAGGGCTATCTGGACAATCCCGAAGCGAACCGCGCGGCCTTTGCCGGTGACTGGTTCAGGACCGGCGATGTCGGCCGGCTCGACCAGGACGGCTTCCTCCACCTCACCGGGCGGGCGAAGGAAATGATCAACCGCGGCGGCGAAAAGATCGCGCCCGTCGAGATCGAGAACGTCCTGCTGACCCATGAGGCCGTCGCGGAAGCCGTCGCTTTCGCGATCCCGCATGTCACGCTCGGCGAGGATGCCGTCGCCGCCGTGGTGTTGCGTCCGGGCGCCGTCGCGGAGCCGACCGCACTGCTCGCCTTCCTGCTCGAGCACCTTTCCGATCATCGCATGCCGCGCAAGATCCTGTTGCTCGATGCGATCCCGAAGGGGCCGACGGGCAAGCTGCGCCGCATCGAGATGGCGGCGCAGCTCGGCCTCGACCGACCACCGGCGCGGCCACCGCACGCGCCACCGACGACGCCCTCGGAACAGCTGCTCTTTGCCATGTGGAGCGAGCTTCTCGCGGTCCCCGATCTCGGCATCGACGACAATTTCTTCGATCTGGGCGGTAACTCGATCGCCGCCGTCCAGATCGCAGCGCGCATCCGCACCGAAACGGGCGTGGATCTGCCGATTTCACGTTTCCTCATCGATCCGACCATCCGCAGCCTGGCGCTGACCCAGACGGCACTTCAGGCGCAATCGCTCTCGCCTGCGGCGCTGGATCTAATCCTGGCGGAGCTGGAGGGCTCGCCGGACTTGGTGCGATGACCTCCGGGCGAAGGGAGAACGACGCGCTCCGTCGTCGCATCGCCGCCTTGCCGGCGGAAAAGCGCGCGGCATTCGAGCAGCGATTGGTGCAGGCTTCGCCGGAGTCCGCCAACCACAGGCCGATGCCCCCGGCCGACGCATTCCCGCCATTTGCGTTGACCGACGTGCAGCAGGCCTATTGGGCTGGACGGACCGGAGACTTCGACCTCGGTACCGTATCGACGCACAATTATGTCGAGGTCCAGGGATGCGATCTCGAGCTCGACCGGCTGGCGCGCGCGTGGCAGCGGCTGATCGATCGCCATCCGATGCTCCGCGCCGTCATTTCGCGGGACGGCACCCAGCGCGTTCTTCCCGAAGTGCCGCCCTATGTGATCGCGCAAGACGATCTGCGCTCGCTACCGACCGAAGCGGCGGATGCGATCCTGGCATCGACCCGCGAACACATGTCGCATCAGGTGCTGCCGCTCGACCAATGGCCCTTGTTCGAAATTCGCGCCAGCCTGATTGATCAACAGCGGACGTGCCTCCATCTGAGCTTCGACTCGATGACGATCGACCTCGACAGCCGGACGCGGTTGATGCGCGAATGGGGTGAATTGTACCGGAATCCGAACGCCGCCCTGCCCCCGCTTCCCTGCTCCTTTCGCGATGCGATCGCGAATGCGCGATTCGATGAATCGGCGCGGGCGCGCGCGCGCGACTACTGGCTGGGCCGGCTCGAAAGCCTGCCGCCGGCGCCCGATCTGCCGCAACGGGATACTCAGGCGGAGCGTATCCGCTTCACCCGTCGTACCGGCCAGCTCGATGCCGAGGCCTGGGAGAGGCTGACGCGGATCGCGCGCGACGGCGGCCTTTCGGTCAATGCGCTGTTGCTCGCGGCCTATGCGGATGTACTCGCGTTCTGGCAGGGCGGCGGCCCCTTCACGCTCAACCTCACCCTGTTCAACCGCCCGCCCGAAGCGGCCGGCGTCGTCGGCAACTTCACGGGCTTGTCCCTGCTCGAAGTCGCGGCGCGCGGCGCACAGCGTTTCGGTGAGCGGGCGCGGCAGATCCAGCAACAGCTTTGGCGCGATATCGATCATCGCCAGTTCGGCGGCGTCGCCGTAATCCGCGAGCTCCTTCGCACCCGGGCCGATCCGGCACGCGCGGTCATGCCCGTCGTGTTCACCAGCGCGCTGACGGCCGACGGCCTGGCGGGGGACGAGCTGGACTGGCTCGGCGAGGAGATATTTTCCGTCAGCCAGACCCCGCAGGTTTGGATCGACCTGATGATCCGGAACGCGGCGGGCGGGGTGCGTTACGACTTGAACTCGGTCGATGCGGTCTTTCCCGACGGCATGGCGGCGGACATGTTCGCCGCCTTCGCACGCCTGCTCGAAGCGCTCGCCAACGGTGCCGTGACACTGGCCGCTCCTTGGCGCCGCGTCGCGGAACTTCTCCTGCCGGCGAAGGCCGCGCGGGTCGCCGCCGAAGCGAACGACACGCACGCGCCGCTCTCCTCCCTTTTGTTGCACGAACTGTGGCGCGATCACGTCGCCCAGGCGCCCGACCACCCCGCATTGATCGACGCGAGCGGGACGATGACCTATCGGCAGCTCGCCCGGCACAGCGCCGCAGTTGTACGCCGGATCGCCGAGGCGGGTCCCGGGCCGCTGGTCGCGATCGTCATCCCCAAGGGTTGGCAGCAAGTCGCGGCGGTCATCGGCGCTCTCGAAGCCGGCACGGCCTATCTGCCGATCGATCCCGGCTGGCCGGCGGCACGGATCGCCCAGATCCTCGAACGGTCGAAGGCAACGCTGGCGCTTATCCGAAGTGGCGACCCCGTGCCGGCATGGGCCGGCGATGTCCGCGTGATCGCGATCGGCGAGGATGCGGATGTTCCGCTCACGACCCTGCCGACGGGATCGCCCGACGATCTCGCCTATGTCATCTACACCTCGGGTTCGTCCGGGCAACCGAAGGGCGTGGCGATCGATCATCGGGGCGCGGTCAACACCGTCCTCGATATCAACCGCCGCTTCGGCGTCGGACCGGGCGATCGGGTGCTGGCGCTGTCGGCGTTGAGCTTCGATCTGTCGGTCTACGACATCTTCGGCACGCTCGCGGCCGGGGCGACGATCGTGATGCCGGATGCGGAGCAGACCGCCGACCCCGCTGGCCTGGCGCAGCTCGTCACGATGCGGGGCGTGACGCTGTGGAACAGTGTCCCGGCGTTGATGGAGTTGCTCGTCGACCACGCGCGCGGCAGGCCGGGTCTGCGCTTCGATTCACTCCGTCACGTGCTGTTGAGCGGCGACTGGATTTCGTCGGCATTGCCAGCGCAAGTCCGCCGGATCGCGCCCACCGCCCGGATCACCAGCCTCGGTGGGGCAACCGAGGCATCGATTTGGTCCATCTTTCATCCAATCGATCCCGACGCCGCCGGCTCAAGCATCCCCTATGGACGGCCGCTCGCCAATCAGCGGTTCCGCGTGGTCGCTCCAGAGATGGCGGATCTTCCGATCTGGGTGCCCGGTGAACTCTGTATCGGCGGCGTGGGACTTGCGCGGGGGTATCTCGGTGACCCCGAGACGAGCGCAGCGCACTTTGTCGTCGATCCCGTCGATGGCGGGCGATGGTATCGCACCGGAGACCGTGGTCGCTATCTGCCCGACGGCACCATCGAATTCATCGGCCGCACGGACGATCAGGTCAAAATCAACGGCTTCCGCATCGAGCTCGGCGAGATCGAGCGCGTCGCCAGCCGCCATCCGGCCGTCCGGGCGGTCGCCGTGGTGGCGAACGGCACCAGCGCGCTCGATCGCAAGCTCGTCTGCCATATCGTGCCGGAGGGCGCATGGCCGGGCGCCGGCGAAATCCGGGATCATCTGCGCCGCCTCCTGCCGGCCTATATGGTCCCCTCGATCTTCTCTCCCATCGACGCATTGCCGTTGACACCGAACGGCAAGGTCGATCGCAAACGCCTCGCCGCGATGGTTCCGGCCGGCGCCGGCCAACCTTCCGCGCTGCGGCACGAGGTGCCCGCCGAGCGCGAAGCGATCCTCCAGGCGGTCGGCGCGATGGTGGCGAAGATCGCCGGCGTTCCCTTGCCCGCCGCCGATGTCAGCCTGCTCGATCTGGGGGTCACCTCTGTCGAGGCCATCCGCATCGTCAACGCAATCGGCGACCGGTTCGGCATCAGGCCGAGCGTCCGCGATTTCTATGCGTCACCCACGATCCGCTGGCTTGCCGCGCAAGCGACGCCGACCGAGGCGCCCGCCGGTCAAACGGGATTGATCCACGATCCGGAGGCGCGCGACGCGTTCAAGAAGGCGCGTCATGGCCGTCGCCCGACGGCCGACCACAACGGCGTCGTGCCGCTCGACGGCAAAGTCCCCGAGGCGCTGCGCGAACTTCTCGACGCGCGGCGGTCGGTTCGCCAATTCGCGTTGCGCCCGCTGCCGTTGTCCAGCCTGGCCGCGCTGCTCGACACTCTTTCGCAACGCGGCGGGAGGCGCCGTTATGGCTCGGCGGGCGATTCCTATTCGGTGCAGACCTATCTCTACGCCAAGCCCGGCCGGATCGCCGGGCTCCGGGCCGGGGCCTATTATTGCCATCCTGAAGGCGGCACCCTTTCCTTGCTGGACGGTGACCCGCCCCTGACCCGTGCCGCGTTCGACCCGTTCACCGGCGCGCCGGCGTTCGAGGAAGCTGCCTTTGCCGTGGCGCTGGTCGCCGATATGCGGGCGATCGAGCCGCTGTACGGCAGCCGGAGCCTGGCATTCGCCGGGATCGAGGCGGGGCTCATGACGGGGTTGCTGGAAATCGCGGCGCCCGCCTGCGGCCTGGCCGTCTGCCAGATCGGGAGCGTGGATGAAGCCGCCCTGCGTCAGCTCTTCGCTTTGGGTCCCTCGCACCGCGTCTTGCACGTAGTGGTAGGCGGCATCGGCGACACGAGCGGCGGCGCGGGGGCCTCACCGGTGGACGAGGAGCGCCGGCTTGCTCGCTTGATCGAACGCGTCGCCGCCTTGACGGACGAGGAAGCGACCGCGCTGCTCTTCGCATGCCGATCGGCAGCGGAGGATGACCGATGAGCACGCATCCGCGCATCACGACACTCACGCAATGCCAAGCCGAATTGCTGGGGCTTCTGCTCGACGAGATGGCGGGTCCGGCACCGCAGGGACCGTGCCTGCCCGAACGGGCCGAGGTGCGCGCGGCTGCCGGGGAGATCACCCTCGTCGTCATCCACGGCGCCGGCGGTCACACGCTGTTCCTCCACCAGCTCGCCCGACATCTGCCGCGGGACCAGGGCCTGGTGGGGATCAACGCCGATTTCGGAGGCGATAGCGCAATACCCACGCCTGACGACGCCGAAGCGCTGATTGGCCGCTATGTCGAGGCTGTGCGCGCCGACCGGCAGCTGGGCGCGCCCCTTCACCTGGGCGGCTATAGCTCCGGTTGCCTCATCGCGCTGGAAGTCGCCCGGCGGATCGAGGCGAGCGGAGATTCCGTTGCCTCGTTGACGCTGATCGATCCGGCGCCGCTCCCGGCGTCGCAAGCCTTCCTGCACGATGAGCTCTCGATCCAGGAGCTTCTCGCGCGGCGCTTCGAAACCGCCCGGCGTGCGGCGATTACGCCAATCAGCAGCATCTATCCCATGGTGGCCCGCGTGCAGGAGGTGATCGCCGCGATCACTGCGATCGTGAAAGACGACCCGATCGCCGCGCCCATTCACCTGTTGCGCGCGACCGAGGGCCCGGAAGCGCTTCCCGCCGCGGAAGTCGCACTGTGGGCAGCACGAACCGCGGGCGGCCTTTTCGTGAGCGAGGTGGCTGCGGATCACGCGGGGATCATCGCCGAGCCGGGGATCGCTGCGGTTGGCGCCGCCATCGTGAAATGGTTCAGCAATCCTCATTCGCTTGAGGCGGTTTAGCGGTTGGGCTAGCCGCGCCTTCAGCGACGCATCACGCCAAGGGGAAAACAGGGCTTGGGAACACCGATAAAGAATGTCGTGATCGTCGGCGGTGGGACCGCCGGCTGGCTGACTGCGGCTTATCTGAATCATCGCCTGCAATGGGCCTATGGTCATCCCGAGGGCGTGAGCATCACCCTGATCGAAGCGCCGGACGTGCCGACGATCGGCGTCGGCGAGGCGACGGTCCCGACCATGAGCCGGACCCTGCAGCATCTCGAGATCAGCGAGCGGGAATTCATCGCGCGGACGGAGGCGACCTTCAAGCTGGGGATCGACTTCCGGGACTGGAACGTCGACGAGTCCGGTGCCTTCACCCGCTTCTTTCACGGCTTCGAGGGCGGCGTTCAGGTGCGGGGGCGCAATCCCGGCGCGGCATTGCTGGCCTATGGCGCCGACCCGGCGGTGCTGGGTTATGAGCCCAGCTTTACCAGCGCCATCGGCCATTCGGAGGAGCGCGCCGCGCGCCACAAGGGCCCCAAGCTGTTCGACAGTGCCCCGTTCACCGGCCCGCAGGCCTATGCCTATCATCTCGATGCAGGGAAGTTCGCGGCTTTCCTCACCGAGATTGCGGTCGCGCGCGGCGTTACCCATGTTCGCGACAAGGTGGTCGGCGCGACGCGCGACGAGCGCGGCAACATCGCCGCGCTGATGATGGCGGACGGCACCCACCGGCCGGTCGAACTGGTGATCGATTGCACGGGGTTTCAGGGTCTTCTCATTAACCGGGTGATGGAAGAGCCTTTCATTTCCTATGCCGATTATCTGCTCAACGATCGCGCCCTGCCGATCCAGATCGCCCATGCCCCCGAACCCGATCTTTATCCGGCGACGGTCAGCACCGCGCGCGCGGCCGGCTGGTCGTGGCGCATCCCGCTCCAGTCGCGGATCGGGACCGGCTATGTCTTCTCCTCTGCCTTCGCCAGCGACCAGCAGGCGCTCGACGAAGCGCTCGGCCATCTCGACGGCGAGACGCTGCTGACCGAGCCCCGCACCCTGGCGATGCGCGTCGGGCATTGCCGCCGCTCCTGGGTCGGCAACTGTGTCGCGATCGGCCTCTCCGGCGGCTTCATCGAGCCACTCGAATCGACGGCGATCCAGCTCATCGAAACGGCCTGCCGCCGGCTGCTGCAATTCTTTCCCAGTTCCGATTTCGAGCCCGAACTGGCGCGGAAGTTCAACGTTGCAATGACCGGACAATATGAGGAAATTCGCGATTTCCTGGGAATCCACTTCTCCCTCAGCAACCGCGACGACACGCCCTATTGGCGCGCGGTCCGGCATGAGGCGAAACGCTCCGACCGATTGAACGAGAGTATCGCGCTCTGGCGTCGCTCGCTGCCCGATGCCTATGATGATCGCGCGTCGAATGTCTTCAGCTACTGGAGCATTTGCACGCTCCTGTTCGGCAAGGGCTTCTACACCGCGCCGCCGGAATCGGGGACCGACATGCTGCCGCGCGAAGTCTGGGACCGCTTCCTGCGCGAGTGGGGGATGATCAAGAAGGCATCGGTCGAGATGTTGCCCGATCATGGCGATCTGCTCCGCCATATCGTTGCTGGTGCAACGTCCGGCAGCAGCGCGGCGCGGACGCCGCGCGTGCCCCGCGTGACGATCGGCGGCGATGCGCTTTCCGACCGGATGACGGTGATGCGGCCTCCAGCGGCCTTGGTAGCGCCGTGATCGCCCCGGTGACGCGACTCGCGGCGCTGGAGGTTGGGGCTGTTACGATCGACTTCGACGAAGACGCCCAGGCATTGGCCGCCGCCGCGCTGGCCGAGCGGCCGGCGATCCTGCTCTCGGGGCTGCTCGCACCGGACTTCCGACGCATGCTAGGTCAGGCGCTGCGGCCCCCCTTTATCGAACAGCGGGTCGAGGGCGCGCCGGGCATGCGTCAGGTCGAACCCGGCATCCAGCCGATCAGCCGCGCGCTGGAACTCGCGCTGCGGCGGGCGCCGCTGCTGCGCTGGCTGGAGCGGATCGCCGGGTGCGGTCCGCTGATCCGCGTCGAAGGCGAGGTCGCGGAGCATCGGGCCGGCAGCGAAGATTATCTTTCCTGGCATCAGGATATGCACAAGCCGGGGCGCAAGCTGGCCCTGGTGATCGACCTTTCCGACACGCGTTACGACGGAGGCGTTTTCGAGTTGCGCGAAAAGGGGAGCAAGCAACTGCTGATAAGGCATCACCATGAAGAGCCGGGATCGGCGTTGCTGTTTCGCATCGCCGCGAATCTCGAACACCGCGTGCTGCCCGTGACGAGCGGCGGACCGCGCCGTGTTTTCGCTTGCGGCTTTCACGAGGCGGCATGATGTCGGCGGGAATTTATGCGCTGGGCTCCTTTGCGGGAAACCCGGTCGACCCCGCGGATTGCCGGATCCTTGGCATCGATCCGACGAGCGACGGCTTTGCGGGCATGGCGCGAGACTTTCCCGGAACGAACGGGACGGTCGGCTGCCACGGGGACGGTGCAAACGTCCTGTTGTTCCTCGGTCGGCTGCACGACCCTGCCAAGCTGGCGGCGGATCTGGGCCACAGCGAAGCCGGCCCCGCGGAAATGGCACTGGCGGCGCTGCTGCGTTGGGGTGCGGACGCCCGTACCCGGATGCCGGGCGAATGGTCGCTGCTGCATTGGAATGCGATCGACCGGCGCCTGCAGATCGCGACCTCCTTTCGTCTGCGGGATCGGGTCCTGATCGCGCAGGTGGGGTCGCGCTTCGCGATCGCGCCCAGCCTGGCCGTCCTCTCCCGGCTGGCATGGATCGACGACGCGATCGACCCCGAAGGCCTGGCCTATGAACTCTCGCCCCAGCGCTTGCGCCTCGGCCACGAGGGTCACACGGTGCTGCGCCAGGTCCGGCAGGTGGAAGCCGGTCAGTTCGTCACGCTCGATTCGGCCGGCAAACATGTCGCGCGCCGTGCACCGCTGGAAGCGATACCGTGGCAGGGCGATTTCCAGGACGGTGTCGCCGCCGCCACCGAGGCGCTGCGTGGGATCGTCCGCAGGGCGATGGCGCCCTGTCGGCGGATCGGCGTGCTGCTGAGCGGTGGGCTGGATTCGACGCTGATCGCCGCCATCGCCGCCGAGGAGCTTCGCTCGGACCAGACGCTGACCGGCTTCACCTCCGTCGCACCCCCCGGCTCGGGCCTGATCGACGAGCAGGAATGGACCCAGGACACGGCCGATCATCTCGGCATCGAACTGGTGCCGATCTGGCCCGCCGACGATTGCGAGATCTATCGGCCTGCGCCGCACGAATTCGAGAACGGCCCGACGCGTTCGGTACGACACTATCTCTACATGGCGCTGTTCCGCGCCGCGCACGAGCGTGGCGTGGAGCTGATGCTCGACGGCGAATATGGCGAGTCGGCACTCTCGCGGTGGGCGCATTTCGTCACGCCGATGGGCCGGTTGCGGGCGGCCGCCCGGGGCTTTCGCCAGCTGCTCGGGTCGGGCTGGGAAGCGCCGCAGGAGAAATTCCTGGCGCGTTTCGCGCCGGACTTCTTCGCCGGCTTGCCCGCGCCGCTGCGCGGCGCGGTTCCGCCGATGCCGATCGACCGGCTGTCGCCGTCAGGCCCGATCGGCTTTACGCGGGGCCAGCCCGGCTTCGGCGCCTTCCCAACGGCGGACACCGGCTGCGCGCTGCGGCGTGCCAACCCGTGCCTGGGCGATATCGAACTGTTGCGTCTGGTCGCCGGGATGCCGGCGTCATTCCTGCGCCGCGATGGCAATAACCGAGCGTTGATCCGCGCGATGCTCACCGGCCGCGTGCCGGAGGAGACGCGTCTCCGCACCGAAAAAAGAGCTTTCTCGCCGGACTATATCGACCGGCTTACCCGCGAGGCACCACCCCTCACGGCGCGGCTCGACGCGTGGCGCGCCGCCGGTGTCGGGGAAATTCTCGACCTCGACTGGATGGCGCGGACGGTCGGACCGATGTCCGCCAGCGAACCGCTATCCTACCAGACGGTCGTGAAATTTCACACCACGGCGATGGCCGCGGTGTTTCTAATGGATTGGCGCAAGCAACAGTGATCCCGCCCCCGGGGAGCTATCGTTCCCCAAAGGGCGCCGTATCCCGCCGCTCAGGAACCGCTATCCTGCGCCGGGAAACCGTCGGTGCCGTGGATGCCCCAATTCGATTCGGTCGCGCGGATATCCAGCGACTCGACGACAGGCTCGACCCATATCAGACGCTGGGAGCCATTCGGCAGTTCATTGTTCATCGTCAGATCCCCCTGTTGTGCGTGACTTCGGGTCGTAACCTCGGGACCCTCGCTAATCAACGGACGATAAACGCTAATCAACGGACGATAAAAATGTCAACGGGCCCACGTCGCAATTCGTCAAGAACCAAAGGTGGTTACTTGACTGGCACGTTTTATGAACCCGTCGACGTCTCGATCCATTAGCCCGACGATCCGCTGGATCGGCACTTGCGTGGCAAGCGCGTCGATCATGGCGAAGCGCGCCTCGGTCCCCGCTAGCCGCGCCATGGCGGCGCGGCGATAGACCTGCTGAACGAGCAGGTTCGTGGCAAGGGCACGGGGAATGGCCGTGCCCGACGCGTCCAGATGGATGAGCGAGCCGATCGGGATCGGGGCTGTCCCGCCGACGTACCGCGGCTGGAAGCGGAGCTTGCCGCCTTCGCTGACCTCGCAGGGGCCGGGCTCGTCTCCCAACAGCCAGGCCAGTTCGGGAAACAGGCGGATCGTCGTCCGGCCCGGCAGCACGCACGCCCGACCGGCGTTATCGAAGGTGAGCGCGCTGAGATCGTCCGAAATCAGATGCCCACCCTGAGCGATGAGCGCTGCCGCGAAGCTCGATTTGCCGGCACCGCCGGCGCCGCACACCAGCACGGCGCGCCCGCCGAGCGCGACCGCCGAGGCATGGAGCGGCGCCATTCCGCGCAGGGCGATGAGCAACGCCGCTGTGGCGCCGAAGAACTGCGCGCAAAGGGGCCCGGCCTCGGCCTGTGACACGGTTATATGATCGGCCGAGAGAATATCGATGATGCAATCATCGCTCGCCAGCACCCGCACCCGATTGTGGCCGATGAGAACCTTGCGCCCCTCGCTGGGCATCGGTTCAACAGGCCATGGCCCATGTTCCACACGCACGTCAGAGGGGCCGGCGGTGGTTGACGCAAAGACCGGCAGGGGAAAGACACTGCGCCAGCGCAGCCCGAAAGCGACCCCGTAATGCTCCGCCGAATTCGTGAGGTCAGCCATTATCGGCCAGGATCAGGCGGTCGCTTTGATCAATTCGAGTTCGGCAAGGCTCCGGAGCGTCCGCGTCACCGCTACCGCCGCCGTATCGCGATCGACCTCATAGAGTTCGAAAAGCACATCGCCCAGCGCCGCCTCGCTAACTGGGTCAGCAAGCGCTTCCCAGATCGCGTTGGCAGTCGAATTGAGCGCAATGTAGTTCCCGCTCCGAACGCTGAAGATGACGTGCGATCCCTCCGCCTCGGTCGATACGAAATCCGGAAGTCGCTGCCATCGCCTGTCACTCATTTCTGCCTCCTAGCGGTCTTTTCCAAAAATGCCAGTTCACCATCGGTGAGCATCGGCGGTCCCGGCGGTCGGAACCAGAGATAGACGTCGAGCGCGGCCAGCCGCGCGAAGTACGGCAGAAGCTCAGCCTCGATCCCCAGCGCTCCGGGCATCGCCGGGCGGTGACGTTGCGACAGCAGCGCCCCGACTTTGGAGATGCCGGTGAGACTTTCGAACCGCGGAGTTTCGCCTTCGCCCGCGCGTCGCGGAAGGAAGATCGCCTCCAACGGCGCATGTGCGCATTGTTGATCCGGAGCAATGGGAAGCGTTTCCCGAGAGTCATCGTGCGCGCTTCGCCTGCGCCGGTAGGCGGCGGCCAATCCGCTGGCGACTAGGGTGCCACCAGTCGAAACGATGCGCACGGTGTCGTCGCCCACTGCCTTTGCCCCCCGCGCCAGCATCATGTCGAGTGCGGTCGACTTTCCGCTTCCCGAGCCGCCGCAGATCGCGACGGCTCGCGATGCTCCCGCCGGCACCATGACGCTCGCGTGCAGCACGGGTTCGCCCCGCAACCACAGACATGCCGGCAACGCGGAGGCGATCAAGAGCGCGGAGACCCGCGTAGCGTCCGCACCGGGTAGCGGTTCGACGATGACGGAATCGGCCGTGCATCGGAAGCGCGCGGTGGGCGCCAGATCGAGCAGAAGCGAATGACCCGGCCCAGCCGAGACTGCGCCCCCGCCGGTCCAGGACACGGGACCGTACGCAATGCGGATATCGGACATCGGTTGGGGCGGGCACGCCGCTGCCCCGGGGACCGCGATCTCGGAATGCAGCATGAGGTCGAACCCCCTCCCCCAATGACTCTCAACCATCGGCCCGCGGTTCCAGATCAAAAGCGACGACGATGCGTGGCGCGGTATCGCCGATCGCGGGCGCATAGGGAAAGGTCCGGTGATGGGCGTGCGCGGGGAAGGTCACGAACAGGCCGGCCCGCGGCCGGACAATCGGCCCTTCGATTGCCCGCCCCGGCGCCGACGCTTTCTCCGGCAGCGCGAACTGCAGACATCCGGCAGGCCCGCTTCCGCCGGCGATCGCGTCTGGTACGGCGAGGTAATAGACGCCGCTGAGCCAGCCCGACGGATGGGCGTGGGGTATCTGGTGGCCCTCGCCATCGGAGAGCAACACCCAATAGCGCACCAGCGCGGTTGCGGGACGCGCAAGGATGAGGGGGTGGTCGCCCTCCAGCCGATCGAGATGCGCGCCGATCAGCGTCGCCAGATGCGCCTCGAGCGCGGCCATGTGCCGCGATCCCGTCAAGTGCGGCTCATCGATCCGCACGCTTGCCACGGAGGCCGAGCCGATGCGCTCGGGGCGGCGCGCGGGGTGATCGGCCAATTCGGCGGCCACCGCCGCGTGGAAGGCGTCGAGCGTGTCCCAGCCGGGTGGCGTTGCGCCGGACGACCGCTGCAGAAACCGGTCCAGCCCGATCGCCGCCTCGGCTTGCGCCAACCGGCCAGCCGCCGCCAGCGCCCCTGCCCAACTCGCTAGCACCGCGGCGCGCCCGTTGCCCTCCGCGATTCGCTGGCCCAGCCAATCGACCGCGCGCTCCGGATCCGTTCGCGCCAAGACCCGACCGTAGCGGCCGGCCGCTTCAGCATGCATAGGGTCCAGCGTGACCGCCGCGGCGAGCTGCAATTCCGCCTCATCCACATTTCCCAGCCGCAACAGCGCGCGCGCGGAGCCGATCAGCGACGCAATGCGGACGTTGTTGTCGTCGGCGATCGCCACGGCGCGGCGGAAGGCGGCGAGCGCCCTCAGATCGCTATCAGGCTCGCGGACATCGAGGCATGCCAGCCCCAGCAACATCCATTCGCGGTTGCTCTGCGGCTCACTTTGCTCGATCAGCGCCACGCTGCCCCGCGCATCCGCGGCCTCCCGGCGCAACGCCGCCAGGGCGTATCTTCCCGGCCGGTCGAGCAAAGCCTGCGCCAGCCGCGCCTCGGCAAGCCGGCGGCGGCTCTGGAGCGTGAAGCGCGGCGGGCGCGGGAAAAGCAATTGCGTCGCGGACAACGGCCATGATCCAGATTCAAGATAGCCCGCCGCAATGACTTGGAACGCAGACGGGTGCAAGCGAGGCTGGGTTTCCCCCACAAACATGATATTCGCGCCCGATGGGTGGACCAAGCCAACTGTCGATGCTGCCGCATGTTCGATGAAGCGGCGCAGGAACGAATTTCACTGGCGCTCGCGCGGCAAGCCTATGCGCGGCGGGAAGTTCGGCTCGTCGAACCCGATATCGGCGAGCTGCCGCTTCTCGTTTCGTCGCGGCAGGGCTTGTTCGCAGCCGACCGCGACCACGCCCGGCTGGTCGCCCATGGCCTATTCTTCGGCGTGACGTTTCGCGGCGACCTCATTTACGCCTTCGAGTCCTGCGACCTCCCCCACGCACCTACGAATCTGGGCAGGATCATCCGGCTGCGGCGGCGCGGCGGCCGAATCGTCGAGCGCGATGTCCTCGTCGAAGGGCTCGACAATGGCTGCCATCAGATCGATTTCATCGGGGATCGGTTGTGCGTGCTCGACACGTACAATCAGCGCATTCTCGCCTTTGCCGAGGACGGCACCCCGCTGGAAATCCCCCAGCCGCTCGCCGCCGCCGAGCGGGGTGACTGGGATCGCGGCTACCGGCATGTGAACGCGATCCTGGCGGTTGGCGATCGCATTCTGCTGATGCTCCACAACGGCGACGGACAAAGCGGCCGGTCGAGCCAGATCCTGGTGCTCGACCGGAACTGGCAGCAGATGGACGCCTGGGATTTGCCGCACGGCGGATGCCACGATCTCGCGTTCCTGCCGGACGGGACGTTGCTCGCATGCGGCTCGCCGGCGGGGGAACTGATCGCGCTCGACGGCCGCGCCAAGCGGATCAGCCCGATGATGACTCGCGGACTCGCCGCGAGCGATCGGGAAATCGTGGTTGGCGCATCCCAATTCTCGACTCGCCGCGCGCGCGTCCGGGCAAGAGGCGCGCTCCATTTTCTCGATTCGAGCTGGCACGTGACGCACGCGCTCAAGCTCGTCGCGGCGCCCACCTGCGTCATGTGGTTGGACAGGGCCGATTACGGATGTTCGCAACCGTCAGCGCGATTGCCTCGAGCCGCGCTGGATCAGCGCGCCCACCGCCGCGGAAGGGCTCCGGCGCCAAAATAGTCAAGCTCCCCGGCCGGACCGACCCCAGCGGGCGTCCGCGCGTCCTGTTCCTAGCCCAGTAACGTGAGCGATAGACCATGGCGCGCGAACTGATCGAGACCGCGCGCGGTCGCTTCAATTCCGAATGCCCTGTGTCGGCAGTTCATGATCCCAATCCAACGCACGGGGATTCTGCTGCTGGCATCTGGCCACAGCCAAGACGCACCGGATCATGTTCAAAAGACACAAAAAAACCGCCCAAAAGGGGCGGCTGATTTGGGTGAACTGCAATCGCAAGTTCAATTGGTTGCGGGAGCTGGATTTGAACCAGCGACCTTCAGGTTATGAGCCTGACGAGCTACCGGGCTGCTCCATCCCGCGCCAGTATCCCCGCCAAGGGCAGGGATAACATGTGAATGGGTTCTTCAAAACGTTTCTCGTGCACGCGCACCGGCTACAATGCCTGGCGACGACCTACTCTTCCATCGCTTGAGCGATAGTACCATCGGCGCAGTCAGGTTTCACGGCCGAGTTCGGGATGGGATCGGGTGGGGCACTGACGCTATAGCCACCAAGCAATGAAGCCGGTGCGAGCGCACAAAAAACGGTTCTTAGGGTCCCATCAAAGTATCACTCCGATGGGCGCCCTTCAATCGATGCACCTTGTAACAAGTTGTTTAATCAGGCGTCACATCTCGATCATCCACCCAATCAGCACCAATGCCGGTTACCCAGAATTGTCGTTGATGGTGGGACTCTCAAGCGCGAATAGGACAATTAGTATCGGTTAGCTCCATGCGTTACCGCACTTCCACATCCGATCTATCAAGGTCGTGGTCTCCGACCGTCCTATGAAATCTTATCTCGAGGGAGGCTTCCCGCTTAGATGCTTTCAGCGGTTATCCCGTCCATACATAGCTACCCTGCTGCGCTCTTGGCAGAACGACAGGTACACCAGAGGTATGTTCAACCCG
>JBAZXI010000010.1:0-142845 GCA_041659925.1 Sphingomonas sp. | reverse complement strand
GATTTCGGTGCGGACCCATTGGCGCAGCTCGGCGTGCAGTTCCTGCGACGCCTGTTCGCCCGAATTGAGCGTGACATAGGCGTAGATGCCCTGGCCCTTGATGTCGTGCGGCATGCCGACGACGGCGGCCTCGGCGACCTTGGGGTGCAGCACCAGCGCGGATTCGACCTCGGCGGTGCCCATGCGGTGCCCCGACACGTTGATCACATCGTCGACCCGGCCGGTGATCCAGTAATAGCCATCGGCGTCGCGGCGGCAGCCGTCGCCGGTGAAATATTTCCCCGGATAGGTGGTGAAATAGGTCTGGAAGAAGCGCTCATGGTCGCCCCACACCGTGCGCATCTGGCCCGGCCAGCTCCTGGCGATGACGAGATTGCCCTCGGTCGGTCCGTTCAGGACCTCGCCCTCGGTATCGACCAGTTGCGGGTCGACGCCGGGCAGCGGATGGGTCGCGCTGCCCGGCTTGAGCGCGGTGGCGCCGGGGAGCGGCGCGATCATCGCGCCGCCGGTCTCGGTCTGCCACCAGGTGTCGATGATCGGGCAGCGACTGTCGCCGACGACCTCGTGATACCAGCGCCACGCCTCCGGGTTGATCGGCTCGCCGACCGTGCCGAGCAGCTTGAGCGACGCACGGCTGGTCGCCTTTACCGGTTCGTCGCCTTCCTTCATCAGCGCGCGCAGCGCGGTCGGCGCGGTGAAGATGGTGTGGACCTTGTGCCGGTCGACCACCTGCCAGATGCGGCTCGCGTCGGGCCAGTTGGGCAGCCCCTCATACATCAGCGTCGTCGCGCCATTGGCGAGCGGGCCGTAGAGGATATAGCTGTGCCCGGTGACCCAGCCGATGTCGGCGGCGCACCACCAGACGTCGCCGGCGCGATAGTCGAACGCCAGTTCGTGCGTCAGGCTGGCCCACAAGAGATAGCCGCCGCTGGTGTGCAGCACCCCCTTGGGCTGGCCGGTCGAGCCGCTGGTATAGAGGATGAAGAGCGGATCCTCGGCACCCATCGCCTCGGGCGGGCAGCTTGCGTCGACGGTCGCGGCCGCCTCATCATACCAGATGTCGCGGCCCGGCGTCATCGTCACGTCGCCACCGGTCGAACGCACGACAACGACCTTCTCCAGCCCCGGCGCATGCGCGGTCGTAGCGTCGACCGCGGCCTTCAGTGGCACGCGCTTGCCGCCGCGGCGGCCTTCGTCGGCGGTGACGACGATGCGCGACTGGCAATCCTCGATCCGCCCGGCCAGCGCCTCGGCCGAGAAGCCGCCGAACACCACCGAATGGATCGCGCCGATCCGCGCGCAGGCCAGGATGGCGAACGCGGCTTCGGGAATCATCGGCATGTAGATCGTGACGCGGTCCCCCTTCACCACGCCCTGGTCCTTCAGCACATTGGCGAAGCGGCACACCTCGGCATGGAGCTCGCGATAGGTGAAGCGACGCGGCTCATCGGACGGCTCATCGGGTTCCCAGATCAGCGCGATCTGCTCGCCGCGCCTGGCGAGATGGCGATCGAGGCAATTGGCAGCGACGTTGAGCTTGCCATCGGCAAACCAGTTGATGTGGAAATCGCGCTTGGCGAACGACCAGTCGCCGGCGATTTCGGGGCGCTTGATCCACTCGAGCCGGCGGGCTTGTTCGAGCCAGAAGCTGCCGGGATCGGCGAGGGAGCGGCCATAGAGTTTCTCATAGCCGGCCGCGTCGACCCGCGCGTTTTTCGCCCATTCGGGGGGGACGGGATACAGCTCTGCGTCGCTCATCGCGGGGTAGTCCTTACAGGAAGTTGTTGGGCCAGATCATCGTGCGCCACATATGCGCGGTCGGCGATCCGTCGAAGCCCAGACCTTGTGCCGGCTGGCGGAAATGTCGCCCGATCAGGTCGGTGAACATCTCGGGGTCGGGCATGTCGTCGAGATCGTCGAAAAAATAGATGTCGTTGATCGTCACGATCCGTGCGGTCATGTACCAGCGGTGGCCACGCGCATGCTCCGCGTCGCGGCGCAGATAGTCCGGCGGGACGAAATCCGCGCCGAAGAAGCGGTCATAGCTTTCTGGGTAGGAGTAGCCGACCGATTCGTCGGCGAAGTAGCGCAACGCCTGATGATATTGCACCGCCCAGGCGACCTCCTCGTCGACATAGGGCGCGATCATCTGCGCACCCCAATAGCCATGGTCGGCACGGATCAGGCAGGCATTGGAAATGTCGTGCAGCAGGCAGGCGAGCACGACCTTTTCGGGGTGGCCCTGGTCGAGCGCACGCCGGGCCGAACCCAACAGGTGCCGCCCGGTTATGCCGGTGAGCCGGTGCCGGAAGAAATCGAGCAGCGTCGGTGCCTCGGGCATGCGCGGCAAAGCGGGGTTGTCGCCCATCATCATCACCGTTTTCGGGCCGAGCCGGGCGAGCGCTTCATGCTCGCCGGTCGACTGGCCGGTGCCGACGATGCCGACCGGTGCCGGCACGATCAACCGTTCGCGCCCGGCCTGCGGCCAGGGGCGATCGTCGGGCGGAAGATGATCGAGGCACATGGCGGCGATGTGCCGCAGGAGGGCGGGGTGGGGCAAGGCGTTTCGGCTTGGCGCGCGTTAGGTTTCAATGTAAAACCCGTTCCCACATATCGAGGAGGGCATGATGGCGGGCACGATCCTGGTCACCGGCGGCAGTGGTTACATTGCCGGCTATCTCATCCGGCAACTCGCCGCCGAAGGGTGGACGATCAACACCACGATCCGGTCGCTGGCCAAGGAGGCCAAGGTCCGCGCGCTGCTCGGCGTGCCCGAGGCGCAGCTGCGTTTCTTCGCCGCCGACCTGACGGACGATGCGGGCTGGGCCGAGGCGGTCGCCGGTTGCAGCCATGTCGCGCACGTTGCCTCGCCCTTGCCGTCGGGCGCGGTGAAGCATGAGGATGATCTGATCGTGCCGGCGCGCGAAGGCGCGTTGCGCGCCTTGCGCTTCGCCCGCGATGCCGGGGTGACGCGCTTCGTCATGACCTCGTCGATGGCGGCGATCGCTTATGGTGATCGCAGCAAGCAGCGTTTCACCGAGGCCGACTGGACCAACGCCGAGTCGCCCGACTCCTATCCGTACGTCAAATCGAAAACGATCGCCGAGCGCGCCGCGCGCGACTGGATCGCGGCCGAGGGCGGGGCGATGGAATATTGCACGGTCAACCCGGCGGCGGTGCTTGGCCCGGTGTGGAGCGACGACTTCTCCGCCTCGATCGAGGTGGTCAAGAAGATGCTCGAAGGCGCGCTGCCGGGTTATCCGCGCTTCGGCTTCGGCATCGTCGACGTGCGCGACGTCGCCGACCTCCACGTCCGCACGCTCAACGCGCCCGGTATGGCGGGCGAGCGCTTCGTCGCTTCGGGACCTTTCTACATGATGGCGGATGTCGGTCGCGTGCTCCACGAACGCCTCGGCCCTGAGGCGCGCAAGGTGCCGAAGCGCAACCTGCCGGATTTCCTCGTGCGCATCTTCGCCCTGTTCGACCCAATGGTGCGCCAGGTGATCGGCGAGCTCGGCCGCGTGCGCGACGGCGATTCGAGCCATGCGCGCGAGGTGCTCGGCTGGCAGATGCGCCCGGCGGAGGAGTCGATCGTCGATACCGCGCGGAGCTTGATCGATCTCGGGCTGGTGAAGGTGTGATGCTGGGCGTCGCACTCTGGTGACGCGATGCAAGTGTTGTTCACGCGGAGACGCGGAGACGCGGAGCAGTTGTGTGCCGCACGTTCCATCGCATCACAATTGATCGTCACTGGCAGGGCGGCGCCGCGTGCCGAGATCTTAAATCTCCGCGTCTCCGCGCCTCCGCGTGAACCCATATAGAGTCACACGATGCGATAAGGCACCACTGCGCGCACCTCGGCATCGACGCGGATCGCGCGGTCGGCGGGGGGGAAGGCGCGCTGGTCGCAATCGGGGCGCGGGCACAGCCGACACGAGATGCCGATCGGGGTCGGCGGCGCGGCGCGGTCGATCGCGTCGGCATAGACGAAGTCGGCGGCGTGTTCCGCCTCGCAGCCCAGCACCACGGCATAGCGGCGCGGGGAGCGCGTGAAGCTGCCCGAGGGTTTGACCAGCCCCTTCGCCATCGAGACGTAGCGCACGCCATCGGGCGTCTCGGCATGCTGCACCATGATGCGGTCCGGAATCGCCACCGCTTCATGGACCATCCATAGCGGGCAGGCGCCGCCGAACCGTGCGAACTGCAACCGCGTCGCCGAATGGCGCTTGGTAATGTTGCCGGCCATGTCGACGCGGCAGAAATAGAAGGGAATGCCCGCCGCCCCGGCGCGTTGCAGCGTCGACAGCCGGTGGCACGCCTGTTCGAAGCTGACGCCGAAGCGCCGCGACAATCGGTCGATGTCATGGCGCATCGTCCGGGCCGCGGCGCGGAACCGGGCATAGGGCATGGTAATCGCCCCGGCCGCGTAATTGGCGAGGCCCATGCTCAGCAGGGTCCGCGCCGCGTCGCCGCCGACCGACGCGGCGATTCCGGCGATCGTGTCGGCGAAGTGCAGCGCCGCGAGCTGGTGCGCGACGAGGAAGCGCCTGCTTTCGGCGGGCAAGGCGCCGTTGAGCGTCAGCAGACCGCGCGCCTGATCGAAGCGGCGGAGCGGCGCGGCCTCATCGCCCGACATCGCCACCGTCACGCCGATCGCGCCGAGTTGCGCGACCAGTGCGACTTCCGAGGGCGCGCCGCCGTCATCCATCGCCTCGGCGAGCGCCTCCGCAGCGCGGTCGAGCGGGTCGACATAATTGCCCGCCTCGTGGAACCAGTCGCGCACCGCTTCCCACGGCATGCGCGCGCCGCCACCCGAGGCCATGACTTCCTCGACCATCTGCAGCCGCGCCTCGGCGTCGCGCATCGTCGCGTGCAAGGCGATGATGCGATCGGCGATCTCGGGGCGCTCCTCGGCGAGCCGCGCAATCGCTTCGGCCGGTGGGGAGGGTGGCAGCGCGGGGTCGGCCAGCGCGCGTTCGAGGGCGCCGAGCCGCGCGGCAGGCGCTTCGCCCTCGATCGTCGCCAGTGCCGCCGGATAGTGCCGCCGCAGCGCCGCCGTCACGGCGGCGGTCAGCGGGCGCTCGCCGCTTTCGAGCTGCGACAGATAGCTGACCGAAATCCCCAGCCGCGTCGCCATCGCCGCCTGGTTCATCGCGGCGGCGAGACGCAAGGCGCGGAGTTGCTCGCCGGCATAAAGGCGGATGCGGGTCATGGTGCGGGTGTAATTTGCAAAGTTATGCTTCGCAACTTTGCAAATTCACATTTGCTTTTCGGGGGCGAAGACGGAATGGAAGCCAACCCGAAGCCGGAGAAGCACATGTCGTCGACGATCGCGGAACTCGAGCGGAAGCGCGCCGGCGCGCGTCTTGGCGGCGGCGAGAAGCGCATCGCCGCGCAGCACGCCAAGGGCAAGCTGACAGCGCGCGAGCGGCTCGAGATCCTGCTCGACGAGGGATCGTTCGAGGAACTCGACATGTATGTCGAGCACAACTGCGTCGATTTCGGCATGGCCGACCAGATCGTCCCCGGCGACGGCGTCGTCACCGGCTCGGGGACGATCAACGGCCGGCTGGTGTTCGTGTTCAGCCAGGACTTCACCGTGTTCGGCGGGTCGCTGAGCGAGCGTCACGCGCAGAAGATCTGCAAGATCATGGACATGGCATTGAAGGTCGGCGCGCCCGTCATCGGCCTCAACGATTCGGGCGGCGCGCGCATCCAGGAGGGCGTCGCCTCGCTCGGTGGTTATGCCGAGGTGTTCCAGCGCAACGTGCTGGCCTCGGGCGTCGTGCCGCAGATCAGCCTGATCATGGGTCCCTGCGCCGGCGGCGCGGTCTATTCCCCCGCGATGACCGACTTCATCTTCATGGTGAAGGATAGCTCCTACATGTTCGTCACCGGCCCCGATGTAGTGAAGACCGTTACCAACGAGATCGTCACGCAGGAGGAATTGGGTGGTGCGGTGACGCATACCACGAAGTCGGGGGTCGCCGATGTGGCCTTCGAGAACGATATCGAGGCGCTGCTCGCGGCCCGCGACTTCGTGGACTTCCTGCCCGCTTCGAACCGTGACGGCGTGCCCGAGCGGCCCAGTTCGGACCCGTGGGACCGCATCGAGAACAGCCTCGACACGCTGGTCCCGGCCTCGGCCAACCAGCCCTACGACATGCACGAGTTGATCCGCAAAGTCGTCGACGAGGGCGATTTCTTCGAGATCCAGCCGACCCATGCCGGCAACATCATCATCGGCTTCGGACGGATCGAAGGCCGCACGGTTGGCTTTGTCGCCAACCAGCCAATGGTGCTGGCCGGGTGCCTCGACATCAATTCGTCCAAGAAGGCCGCGCGCTTCGTGCGGTTCTGCGACGCGTTCGAGATTCCGATCGTCACCTTTGTCGACGTGCCCGGCTTCCTGCCCGGCACGAGCCAGGAACTGAACGGGATCATCAAGCACGGCGCCAAGCTGTTGTTCGCCTATGGCGAGGCGACGGTGCCCAAGATCACGGTCATCACGCGCAAGGCCTATGGCGGCGCTTATGACGTGATGGCCTCAAAGCATCTGCGCGGCGACCTGAACTATGCCTGGCCGACCGCCGAGATCGCGGTGATGGGCGCCAAGGGCGCGGTGGAGATTATCTTTCGCGGCAAGACGCCGGAAGAAATCGCCGAGCGCACCGCCGAATATGAGGCGCGCTTCGCCAACCCGTTCGTCGCCGCGTCAAAGGGTTTCGTCGACGAAGTGATACAGCCGCACTCGACCCGGCGGCGCATTGCGCTGGGGTTGCGCAAGCTGCGCAACAAGGCGCTGGAGAATCCGTGGAAGAAGCACGACAATATCCCGCTTTGATTCTCTAACAGGGGGTACCCGCCAATGATCACGATTCTCGCCATGCTGCTGCAAGCCGCCGCGCCCGCTCCGGTTGCCGCGCCTGCGCCCTGGGCGCCGATTACGCGGGGCGATACCGCTTCGGGCAACCTCTCGGTTTCGGCCTATGTCTATTCGCGTACGCCGGGCGGCCGTCTGGCGGTGCGTTGCGATGCGCGTGTCGACAAGGTCGTCTCGATCCAGTTCCGTGGCCCCGGCGATCTTGGCGCGGGCCCGGTCCGCCCGGTCAGCTTGACGATCGATGGCGGCACGCCGCTGATCGCCAACTGGGAATTCATCAGCGGCATCGCGCTGGAGCGCGAGGATGCCGCGGTGACGACGATCGCCGCGGCCCTCGCCCACGCGAAGGAAATCAAGGTCCACACCACCAATCTCGTCGGCGAGCCGATCGACGCGGTGTTCGACGGCCCGGCCAACCCGGACGGCCTGACCCAGGTGCTGACCGCCTGCGGTTACACGCTGGGGACGATCCCGGTGCGCGCGCCGGCAGCGTCGGCCGGTCAATGAAGCTCGGGCGGCTCAATCATGTCGGTGTCGCGACACCGTCGATCGCCGACGCGATCGTCCATTACCGCGAGGTGATGGGCGCGACGACGATTCATGCCCCGTTCGACCTGCCTACGCAGGGCGTGAAGGTGTGTTTCGTCGACACGCCCAATGCCCAGATCGAGCTGATCGAGCCGCTTGGTGATGCCTCGCCGATCCACGGCTTCCTCGCCAAGAACCCGGCCGGCGGGCAGCATCATCTCTGCTACGAGGTGCCCGATATCCACGCGGCCAAGGCGTGGTTCGAGGCCAAGGGCGCGAAGGTGCTCGGCGAGCCGCGGATCGGCGCGCATGGCACGCCGATCTTCTTCGTCCACCCCCGGGATATGGGCGGGGTGCTGACCGAGATCATGGAAACACCGAAGGACGCGCATTGATGGCCTATGAGATGATCCTGAGCGAGCGGCGCGGTGACGTGCTGGTGTTGACGCTCAACCGCCCCGAACGCCTCAATGCGGCTCCACCGCAATTGTTCGAGGAACTGCGCGCCGCGCTCGGCGCGCTCGATGGCGCGCGGGCGGTGCTGGTGACGGGTACGGGTCGGGCCTTCTGTTCGGGCGCCGACGTCGGCGGCGGCGCGCTGGGCAGCGAGGATCCGGGCAACAGCACCTATCGCGCGCTGACCGAGAGCTACAACCCGACCATGGCGGCGCTGGCCGATCTCGCGGTGCCGGTGGTCAGCGCGGTGCGCGGGCCGGCGGCGGGGATCGGCTGCAGCCTCGCGCTCGCCGCCGATTTCTGCATCGCCAGCGACACGGCCTATTTCCTCCAGGCGTTCGTCAATATCGGGCTGGTGCCCGACGGCGGGGCGAGCTGGGTGCTGCCGCGGCTGATCGGCAAGGCGCGCGCGACCGAGATGATGATGCTCGGCGAACGCGTGCTGGCGCCGAAGGCGCACGACTGGGGGATGATCCACCGTGTCGTCGCCGACGAGATGCTCGATGAGGAGGCCTTCGCGCTGGCCGAGCGGCTGGCGGCGGGGCCGACCGTCGCGCTCGGCCTGATGAAGCGCGGGCTCAACCAAGCGCTCGAAAGTGGTTATGAAGCCGCGATGCTGCACGAAGCCGAAAACCAGCGCGCCGCGCGCGGTTCGGCCGACTCGATGGAGGGCGGCGTCGCCTTCCTGCAGAAGCGCAAGCCGGCGTTCCGGGGCTTTTGATGCTATTAGTATTTTGCTGCTCCCCGGCGCAGGCCGGGGCCCAGTTGCGGACCGGCAAGTTGGCGGATGGTGCGCTCACCAAATTTCACCTTCCCAACTGGGTCCCGGCCTTCGCCGGGGTGGAAAAGTAAGTTTATGACCACCAAGCCAACCCTCGCCGACTGGCAGGCCGCCGCCGCGAAGGAAGTGAAGGGCGCCGACCTGACCTGGCACACGCCGGAGGGGATCGACGTCAAGCCGCTCTACACCGCCGAGGATGTGACGACCGACCCCGGCCTGCCGGGTTTCGCGCCGTTCACGCGCGGCGTGCGCGCGTCGATGTATGCCGGGCGGCCCTGGACGATCCGGCAATATGCCGGCTTCTCGACCGCCGAGGAATCGAACGCCTTTTACCGCCGCAACCTGGCGGCCGGGCAGAAGGGGCTGTCGGTCGCCTTCGATCTCGCCACGCATCGCGGTTATGACAGCGACCATCCGCGCGTCACCGGCGATGTCGGCAAGGCCGGGGTGGCGATCGACAGCGTCGAGGACATGAAGATCCTGTTCGACGGCATTCCGCTCGACAAGATGAGCGTGTCGATGACGATGAACGGCGCGGTGATCCCCATCCTCGCCTTCTTCATCGTCGCCGGCGAGGAGCAGGGCGTGCCGCGCGCCGAGCTCGACGGGACGATCCAGAACGACATCCTCAAGGAGTTCATGGTCCGCAACACCTATATCTACCCGCCCGAGCCGAGCATGCGGATCATCTCGGATATTTTCGGCTTCACCAGCCGCGAGATGCCCAAGTTCAACAGCATCTCGATCAGCGGCTATCACATGCAGGAAGCCGGGGCGACGCAGTTGCAGGAGCTGGCCTTCACCATCGCCGACGGGCGCGAATATGTGAAATACGGCGTGGCGAGCGGGCTCGACATCGACAAGTTCGCCGGGCGGCTGAGCTTCTTCTTCGCGATCGGCATGAACTTCTTCATGGAGATCGCCAAGCTGCGCGCCGCGCGTGTGCTGTGGCACCGCGTGATGACCGATCTCGGCGCCAAGGACGAGCGCTCCAAGATGCTGCGCACGCATTGCCAGACGAGCGGTGTCTCGCTGACCGAGCAGGACCCGTACAACAACGTCATGCGCACGACGATCGAGGCGATGGCGGCGATGCTCGGCGGCACGCAGAGCCTGCACACCAACGCGCTCGACGAGGCGATCGCGCTGCCGACCGATTTCTCGGCGCGGATCGCGCGCAACACGCAGATCGTCATCCAGGAAGAGACCGGGATGACCAAGGTCGTCGATCCGCTCGGCGGCAGCTATTATATCGAGAGCCTGACGCAGCAGCTGGTCGATGGCGCGTGGGAGATCATCGAGCGCGTCGATGCCGAGGGCGGCATGGCCAAGGCGGTCGCGGCGGGCTGGCCCAAGGCGATGATCGAGGAGGCAGCCGCCGGGCGCGCGGCGCGGGTCGATCGCGGCGAGGACGTGATCGTCGGGGTCAATAAATATCGCCTCGCCGAAGAGGCACCGATCGATATTCTCGACGTCGACAATGTCGCGGTGCGCGAGGCGCAGATCGCGCGGATCAAGCGCACCAAGGCGACGCGCAACGAGGACGCCTGCCGGGCGGCGCTCGACGCGCTGCGCGAGGGCGCGCGCGGCACCGGCAATCTGCTCGCGCTGGCGGTCGATGCGGCGCGCGCGCGCGCCACGCTGGGCGAGATCAGTTCGGCGATGGAGGATGTGTTCGGCCGCTATGGCACCAACCCGACGCCGGTCTCGGGCATTTATGGCGGCGCCTATCTCGACGATGCGCGCTGGCTGCGGCTCGAGGACGGCGTCGCCGCGACCGAGCGGCGGATGGGGCGCAAACCGCGCATGCTCGTCGCCAAGATGGGCCAGGACGGGCATGACCGCGGCGCCAACCTCGTCTCGTCGATGTTCGGCGATCTCGGCTTCGAGATTGTGCCGGGGCCGCTGTTCCAGACGCCGGGCGAGGCCGCTGCGCTGGCGCTCGCCAAGGACGTCGACATCGTCGGCGCCTCGTCGCTCGCGGCCGGGCACAAGACCTTGATCCCCGAACTGATCGGCCACCTGCGCGATGCCGGCCGCGCCGATATCAAGGTCATCGCCGGCGGGGTGATCCCGGCGCAGGATTACGACTTCCTGCGCGAGGCCGGGGTGCAGGCGATTTTCGGCCCGGGCACCAATTTGATCAACGCCGCCGAGGAGGTGTTGCGCCTGCTCGGGCATAATATGGCGCCAGAGACCGAGGCCGCGGAATGAGTGACGTTCTTATATCCCCCTCCCCTTCAGGGGAGGGGTTAGGGGAGGGGCTTTCTTCCGAAGCGCCTGCCCTCGATCAGGCCCTCCCCCGACCCCTCCCGCAAGCGGGAGGGGAGCTTGTTCGTAGCGACTGGACGCGCGCCGAGATCGCCGCGCTGTTCGACCTGCCCTTCACCGAACTCCTGTTCCGCGCCGCGACCGTTCACCGCGCGCATCACGACCCCGTCGCGGTGCAGCGCTCGACCCTGCTGTCGATCAAGACCGGAGGCTGTCCGGAAGATTGCGGTTACTGCAACCAGTCGGCCTCGGCCGAGACCGGGCTCAAGGCGTCGAAGCTGATGGACGTGCGCGCGGTGCTGCAGGCGGCGGCGCAGGCGCGCGACAATGGCTCGACGCGCTTCTGCATGGGCGCGGCGTGGCGCGAGCCCAAGGACAAGGACATTCCCGCCCTGGCCGAGATGATCCGCGGCGTGCGCCAGATGGGCATGGAAACCTGCATGACGCTCGGCATGCTGACGCCGGGCCAGGCCGAGGCGCTGGGCGAGGCGGGGCTCGATTATTACAACCACAATATCGACACTTCGCCGGAGAATTACGCCAACGTCATCTCGACGCGGACCTTCGAGGATCGGCTCGATACGCTCGACAACGTTCGCGCGGCGGGGATCAATGTGTGTTGCGGCGGCATCGTCGGCATGGGCGAGACGCGCGCCGATCGCGTCGGCTTCATCCATGCGCTGGCCAGCCTGCCGGTCCATCCCGAGAGCGTACCGGTCAACGCGCTGGTGCCGGTCAAGGGCACGGTGCTCGGCGACATGCTCGCCGACACGCCGCTCGCGAAGATCGACGATATCGAGTTCGTCCGCACCGTCGCGGTGGCGCGCATCACCATGCCGCTGAGCATGGTGCGCCTCTCCGCCGGGCGCGAGAGCATGAGCGATGCGGCGCAGGCGCTGTGCTTCATGGCCGGGGCCAATTCGATCTTCACCGGCGACAAGCTGCTGACCACCGGCAATGCCGGGGATGATGCCGATGCGGCGCTGTTCGCGCGGTTGGGGCTGAAGGCGATGCAGGTCGAGGAGCCGATGCGGGTCGCGGCGGAATAGTTCTTCACCCCTCCCGCTTGCGGGAGAGGCAGGGGTGGGCTCGCGCTCACCATCATCGTTACCGTTTGCAGGAAGCCGGGCGCCCACCCCCAGCCCCTCCCGCAAGCGGGAGGGGAGTAAGTAAGGTGTTCAAGAAAATCCTGGTCGCCAATCGCGGCGAGATTGCGTGCCGCGTGATGCGCACCGCCAAGAAGATGGGGATCGCCACCGTGGCGGTCTATTCCGATGCCGATGCGCGCAGCCCGCATGTGCTGATGGCTGACGAGGCGGTGCGGCTCGGGCCGGCACCGGCGGCAGAGAGCTATCTCAAGGCCGATCTCATCCTGGCCGCGGCGAAGGAAACCGGCGCCGACTGCATCCATCCCGGCTATGGCTTCCTGTCGGAGCGCGAGAGCTTCGCGCGCGCTTGCGCCGAGGCCGGCATCGCCTTTGTCGGCCCGCCGCCCAATGCCATCGCCGCGATGGGCGACAAGATCGAATCCAAGAAGCTCGCCAAGGCGGCCGGCGTCAACGTCGTGCCCGGCTTTCTCGGCGAGATCGCCGATACCGAGGAGGCGGTGCAGATCGCCGGCGAGATCGGTTATCCGGTGATGATGAAGGCCTCGGCTGGCGGCGGCGGCAAGGGCATGCGGCTCGCCTATGGCGAGCAGGACGTGCGCGAGGGCTTCGAGGCGACCAAGCGCGAGGGGCTCGCCAGCTTCGGCGACGACCGGGTGTTCATCGAGAAGTTCATCGAGAGCCCGCGCCACATCGAAATCCAGGTGATGGGCGACCAGCACGGCACCATCCTCTATCTCGGCGAGCGCGAATGCTCGATCCAGCGCCGCCACCAGAAGGTCGTCGAGGAAGCGCCGTCGCCCTTCGTCACGCCGGAGATGCGTAGGGCGATGGGCGAGCAGGCCGTCGCGCTGGCGCGCGCGGTGGGTTATTATTCGGCCGGCACGGTCGAGCTGATCGTCTCGGGCGCCGATACCAGCGGCAAGGGTTTCTACTTCCTCGAGATGAACACCCGGCTGCAGGTCGAGCATTCCGTCACCGAGGAAATCACCGGGCTCGATCTGGTCGAACTGATGATCCGCGTCGCGGCGGGCGAGAAGCTGCCGCTGACGCAGGACGAGGTGAAGCTCGACGGCTGGGCGATCGAGAACCGCATCTATGCCGAGGATCCCTATCGCGGCTTCCTGCCCTCGATCGGCCGGCTGGTGCGCTACAATCCTCCGCATGCCGGCGGTGGCGTGCGTGTCGATGACGGCGTCGCCGAGGGCGGCGAGGTGAGCATGTTCTACGATCCGATGATCGCCAAGCTGATCACCTGGGCGCCGACCCGCCAGGAGGCGATCGACAAGCAGATCGCCGCGCTCGACGCATTCGAGATCGAAGGGCCGGGCAACAATATCGATTTCGTCTCGGCGCTGATGCAGCATCCGCGCTTCCGTTCCGGCGCCATCACCACCGGTTTCATCGCCGAGGAATATTCCGACGGCTTCCACGGCGCGCCGGCGTCGGCCGAGTTGCTGCGCGCGCTTGCTGCCATCGCCGCCTTTGCCGCGACCGCACAGGCCGATCGCGCACGGCGCACCGACGGCCAGCTCGGCAAGCGGCTGCGGCCGCCAGCTGCCTGGAGCATCAAGATCGGCGATGCCGAGCATGACGTGATCATCTCGACGAGCGGCGTCACCGTCGACGGCACCGAACTGCCGCTGGCGATGGAATATACCCCCGGCGATCGTATCGTTACGGTCGACGGCGAGGACGGCGATCTCAATGTGCGCATCGCCAAGACGCGCGCCGGCTTCAAGCTGACCACGCGCGGCGCGAGCCATGTCGCCCGCGTCCTCCCCGCACATGTCGCGCCCTATGCGAAGCACCTGATCGAGAAGATCCCGCCCGATCTGTCGCGCTTCTTGCTGTGCCCGATGCCAGGCCTGCTGATGCGGCTCGACGTGGGTGCGGGCGACAAGGTCGAGGCCGGCCAGCCGCTCGCCGTGGTCGAGGCGATGAAGATGGAAAACATCCTCCGCGCCGAGAAGGCAGGCGTGGTCAAGTCGGTCAACGCGCGGCCCGGCGACAGCCTCGCGGTCGATACGGTGATCCTGGAGATGGAGTGAACACAGTGTTCAGGCGGTGTAGCCGTCGCGGGCCATAGTTGGCTTCATTGCTTTGATGATTGGCGCCAGGTGTCGCGAATAATTGCGCCAACGCTCGATCGAACGATCGTAGATCGGCTCGCGTACCTGGGCATAGCTCGGCGTGGGGGCGAAACGCTTGCTTTCGTGAAATTGCGCCTGAGCGGGATCCGGCTCAAGGCCGAGATGGGCCATCAAAGCGGTCGTTTCGCCCGTCTGGTCGGCGACAAAACGTTCATAGACGAAATGGTGCGTTTCGATACCGATCACTTCCCATTGCGCCATTAACGAGGACGCAGCGGCGAGATGGTGCGCTGCATCGTCAATGTCGAAGCCGCAATTGAAGCCGTGCGTGAGGCTGTGGCTCATCACCGAGACGAGAATGTCGAGCGGATGTCGCCGGACTGAGACGATTTTCGATGCCGGAAAGGCGAGCCGTAGCAATGGCAGATAGATGTCGTTGAGCGGCATCTTGTCGGTGAACCAGTCCGCTCCAGGGGCCAGCAAGCCATAGGTTTCCGCCCGAGCCAGGTAAAAGTCTCGGAACAATGTCACGATATGGTGGCGATCGGCTGCCACTAATCCAGCCAGTCCGTCGGGAAAGCTGCCGGTCTGCATTGCCGCGAACTCAACCAGTTCACCGGTGAACGGCAACTCGTCACCGGGCCGGATATCCGGGTGACTGATAATGAGCTGTTCCGCCATGGTCGTACCGGAACGCGGAAAGCCGAGGATGAAGATGGGCTGCGGCACATCGGTCCGCGTCTCCGCGCGCGGTAGGGACGCGAATCGCTCCGCTGTGAAAAAGCGGGCCAATTTGGCAATGTGGGCCTGCACGTCATCGCGCCGATAGCTCAAGCCCGTTTCGCTCGCGAGCCTGCTCTTGCCCGTCAAGAAATCTTGCCAGGCCTCATCATAGCGCTCCGCGCGATCACGCAACCGACCGCGGATCAGCATCGCATTGCCATCCAATGTCGATGCGGCATCCAGCATCGCCAACGCGTCGCGCCATGCTGGCGTTCGAGCGATCAACATTGCGTCCTGCACCATCACTTCCTGCCCGGTGCGCGCTGCGACTGCCTTGACGTGGTCGAGCACCACGCGCGCCTCGTCGAGCCGATCCAGCCGTTCAAGGGTGGCCGCGTGGTGTGCGAGCGGTAGCAGGGCGTCTGGCATTGCGGAATTTGCCTCGCGAAGCAGCGCTTCAGCCTCGTCAATGGCTCCTTGTCGGAGCAAGTTGTGCCCAAGTGTCGCGAGCAATTGCGGGTGACGGTCGCCCGACGATAAAACTCGTCGCAAATGCCACGCCCCGGGCACCAGCACGCCTTGTTCCGATAACAAGATCCCGAACATGGCATGGGCTTCGAGACTATCCGGGCTCGCGATGAGCGCGGAACGCAGGGCGGCATCGCATTCGGAAAACTGGCGTCGTTGATATGCGGCACGCGCGCGGGTAATTGCCTCGTCATGGACCGTGTTCATGCTCGGCGCTTACCAGCGCGAGCCCGCGCCGCAAAGGCGCAGAGCCCAGAAGAAGGCGAGATGGTTACATCATGCGACAATATTTCAATGGACCCGGATTGGTCACCCAATCATTGGGGTGGAATGTCTCGCCAGCGTATCGCCCTTTTGCTCGTCGCCACGCTGCCGCTGGTCGGGTGCACCGTCGGTCCCGACTATCGCCCCGCGGCGCCATCGAAGCTCGGCGTGCCGGACAGCTTCTCGGTCGCGACCCCGGCGGCCGATGGTGCCAGCCTCACGCGGTGGTGGAGCAATTTCAACGACCCGCTGCTCGCCCGCATCGTCGAACAGGCGCGGACCAACAATCTCGATATCGCCCAGGCGGTCGCGCGACTGCGGCAGGCGCGCGAGGCGCTGGTGCAGTCGCGCGCGCAGCTTCTCCCCAGCGTCAGCGGGTCGGGCGGCTATTCGCATAACGCGACGCTGCGCGGTGCCACCAGCACTACCCTTGCCAACGGCACCGTGGTCGCCGCGCGCGGCGCGAGCGACAATCTCTCGCTCGGGCTCGATGTCGCCTATCAGGCCGATCTGTTCGGGGGCGTGCGACGCTCGGTCGAGGCGAGCCGCGCGCAATATCAGGCATCGGGCTACGACTATGCCTCGGTCCTGATTTCGACCGAGGCGGAGACGGCGCGCAACTATATGCTCGCACGGCTCTACCAGGCGCAACTCGCCAATGCGCGCGATTCGCTCGCCATCCAGGACGACAATCTCCAGATTGCCGGGTACCGGGTGCAGGCGGGCCTCGTGTCGTCGCTGGACAGCGAACAGGCACGGTCGCAGCGCGCACAGACGGCGGCGACCATTCCGACGCTCGAGCAGAATTACAACGCCGCCGTGTCGCGCCTCGGCGTGTTGACGGGGCAGGCGCCGGGTGCGCTCAAGGCCGATCTCGCGGCGGTCGCGCCGATCCCGACTGGGCCGGCCGCGATCGCCGTGGGCATCCCGGCCGATGCGCTGCGCCAGCGCCCGGACGTGCGCGCCGCCGAGCGCCGGCTCGCCGCCGCCACGGCGCAGATCGGCGTCGCCGAGGCGCAGCTTTACCCGGCATTGTCGATCAGCGGCAATCTGGCGAGCAGTGCCGGCAGCTTCGGCAACCTGCTCAACGTCATTACCGGTCAGTTCTTCGCCGGGCTGAGCCAGACGATCTTCGACGGCGGGCGGCTCCATGCCCAGGTGCGGTCGAACGAGGCAGCGGCCGAGGGCGCCTTCGCCGCCTATAAATCGACCGTGCTGACGGGGCTCGAAGACGTCGAAAATGCCGTCGTCGCGCTCGATAGCGCGCGCCAGCGCGAGGCCGAGTTCGCCATCGCCTATGACGCGGCGAACAACGGCGCGATCCTGTCGCGCACCCAATACCGTTCGGGCCTCACCGATTTCACGACGCTGAACACCAGCGAGAGCTCATTGCTGTCGGCGCGCAACGGTTTGAGCCAGGCGCGTGCCGACAAGGCCAATGCGCTGGTACAGCTGTTTCTCGCGCTCGGCGGCGGCTGGGACAGCGGCGCGCTTCCCACGGCACCCACCACACCCGCGCATTATTCGCAGGAATGACGATGGCCGACACCAATCTCGACGAGTTCCTCGACGTCAAGCCCGTGCCGGCCTGGCGGCGTTACGCCAAATGGGGGGCCGTCGCGATCGGCTTCATCCTGCTCGCGCTACTGCTCAAAAGCTACCTGGGCGGCACGTCGACGACCCAATATGCGACGGAGACCGCGCAGCGCGGCAACCTCACGGTCAGCGTGTCGGCAACCGGCAAGCTTGCGCCGACCAACCAGGTCGATGTCGGCTCGGAACTGTCGGGGCTTGTCACCAAGGTTCTGGTCGACGTCAATGATCGCGTCACCAAGGGCCAGCCGCTCGCGTTGATCGATCCGTCGCGCTTTCAGGACACCGTCAACCAGAGCAAGGCGGCGCTCGATGCCAACATCGCCGCGGTGGCCCAGGCCCAGGCCACGCTGGCCCAGTCCACGGCGACGCTCGCGCGCTATCAGGAGGTGAGCAAGCTTTCCGGTGGCCGCGTGCCGGCCAAGACCGAACTCGACCAGGCGATCGCCGACCGCGATCGCGCCGTCGCCAATGTGCGCGCGGCGCAGGCCAATGTCGCCTCGGCCCGCGCAACGCTGTCGTCCAATTCGACGCAGTTGACCAAGGCGATCATCCGCTCGCCGGTCAACGGCGTGGTGCTCGCGCGCCAGATCGAGCCAGGCCAGACCGTCGCCGCCTCGTTCAACACCCCGACGCTGTTCGTCATCGCCGAGGATCTCGCGACGATGAAGCTCGAGGTGGCGATCGACGAAGCCGATGTCGGCCAGGTCAAACAGGGTCAGCAGGCGAATTTCACCGTCGATGCCTTTCCGGGCAAGACCTTTCCGGCGACGATCACCCGCGTCGACGTCGGTTCCAACCTTTCGGCATCGTCGTCGACAACGACGAGCACCACCACCCAGGTCGTGTCCTATGCCGCGACGCTCGCCGTCTCCAACGCCGATCTCCAGCTTCGGCCGGGCATGACCGCGACCGCCGATATCGTCACCACGCAGAAGAATGACGTGCTGCTCGTGCCCAACGCCGCCTTGCGCTTCAAGCCGAGCACCGCCGATGGCGCCGCTTCGAGCAGCGGCGGGATCGCCGGCGCGCTCGTCCCGCGCCGGCCACGCAGCGGCGGCGCCGACAAGAGCGCGACCATCGATCGCGGCGGCAAGCAGACGGTCTATATCAAGGGCGCAGACGGCACGCCGACGGCGATCAGCGTCACCACCGGTGAGACCAATGGCTCGTTGACCGAGGTTACCGGCGGCGATCTCAAGTCCGGCATGGAAGTCATCACCGGCCAGCTGGCCAACGGCGCGACGGCGTCCGCCACCGCAAAGCGGCGCACCGGTACGTCGGGTGGCGCAAGCGGCGGTCAACGTAGTGGCCAGTAGCGCGCAGCCGGCTTTGCCGCAGGCCGGCGCGCTGATCAGCCTGCGCGGCGTGACCAAGACCTATGGCGAGGGCGCGACGGCTTTCCAGGCCCTGAAGGGCGTGGACCTCGACATCGAGCCGCGCGATTTCGTCGCGGTGATGGGCGCATCGGGGTCCGGCAAATCGACCGCGATGAACATCCTCGGTTGTCTCGACGTACCGAGTTCGGGCACCTTCCAGTTTCGCGGCGTTCATGTCGAGCGGCTCGATCGCGACCAGCGCGCGCTGCTGCGCCGCAAATATCTCGGCTTCGTCTTCCAGGGGTTCAACCTGCTCGCGCGCACCTCAGCGCTGGAAAATGTCGAGCTGCCCTTGCTCTATCGCGGCGATCCGAAGCGCGCGCGCCGCGAAACGGCGATGGCCGCGCTCGAGACGGTCGGCCTGAAGGATTGGTGGGACCATACGCCTGCCGAACTGTCCGGCGGCCAGCAGCAACGTGTCGCCATCGCCCGCGCGATCGTGACGCGACCCGACGTGCTGCTTGCCGACGAGCCCACCGGCAACCTCGATTCGGAGCGCTCGGTCGAGATCATGCGGATCCTGGCCGAACTCAACAGCAAGAGCGGCATTACCGTGGTGATGGTCACGCACGAGCCCGACATGGCCGCGTTCGCGCACACCATCGTCCACTTCAAGGACGGGATGGTCGAACGCATCGATAAGAAGCATGTGCCGGGACGGGAGGTCGGTTGATGCTCGGAACCACCTTCCTCCTCGCGATCCGGTCGATCCTGCGGCACAAGCTGCGCTCTTTCCTGACCACGCTCGGCATCATCATCGGCGTCGCGGCGGTGGTGACGATGGTCACGCTTGGCCAGGCGACGACCGCCTCGGTGCAGAAGTCGATTGCCAGCCTTGGCACCAACATCCTCCAGGTCCGCCCGGGGCAAGGCTTTGGTCGTGGCGGCGGCGGACCGCGCCCGGCCGACTTCAAGCCCGAGGACCTTGCCGCGATCCGCGACCAGATCGCCGGTGTCGCCGCGGTGGCGGCGCAGGCCGGGACGAGCGCCACCGCGATCTATGAAGGCGCCAACTGGTCGACCACGATCAACGGCACCACCAACGGCTATTTCGACGTCCAGCCATGGCCGCTGGTCGAAGGGCGCACCTTCTCGCCGACCGAAGAGGCGGCCGGCAAGGCGGTGTGCATCATCGGCAACACCGTCAACACCAACCTTTTTCGCGGCGGCTCGCCGATCGGCGCGCGGATGCGGATCGGGGGCATTTCGTGCGATGTCATCGGCTTGCTGTCGTCGCGCGGCCAGGCCGGCTTCGGCGGCGACCAGGACGACGTCGTGTTGATGCCGCTCAAGACCGTCCAGCGCCGCTTCACCGGCTCGACCGACCTGCGGCTGATCCTCGTCGGGGTCGACCCAGCCTATTCGACGAGCTCCGTCCAGGCGTCGATCGAGGATTTGATGCGCGAGCGCCGCAACATCAGTGGCGGCAAACCCGACGATTTCTTCGTCCTCGATACCAAGCAGATCAGTGACACCTTCACCGGAGTGACGACGCTGCTGACCAGCATCGTCACGGCGGTCGCGGCGATCAGCCTGATCGTGGGCGGAATCGGGATCATGAACATCATGCTCGTCTCGGTTACCGAACGGACGCGCGAGATCGGTATCCGCCTCGCGATCGGCGCCGTGGCGCGCGAGGTGCTGCTGCAGTTCCTCGTCGAGGCAATCGCGCTGTCGTGTCTCGGTGGCTTGATCGGTCTCGTCGTCGCGCAGATCGCGATCGTGTTGATCGCCCCGTTGATGAAGGTCAGCTGGATCTTCGTGCCGCAGATCAACCTGCTGGCGTTCGGTATCTCGGCGGTGATCGGCGTGGTATTCGGCTATTTCCCGGCGCGCCGGGCGGCATCGCTCAACCCGATCGACGCGCTGCGCCACGAATAGGCGGGGAGGCTTCCGTCGCGCGAGGACGAAACGACGGTTTTCACAAGAAGCGAGGCCGCCTCGCACTTGTCATTTTTCCGCGCTAGGCGGCGCGCATGACCCATATCCTGCGCCATATGCTCGTCCTATTCGCTCTGGTGCCCGGCGCCGCGCTGGGGCAGAGTGAATCCATGCCCCGCGTCGCGCCGCTCTCACCGCCGATCGTCATCGGCCATCGCGGCGCCAGCGGCTTGCGGCCGGAGCATACCCTGGCTTCCTATGAGCTGGCGATCAAGCAGGGCGCCGACTTCATCGAGCCAGATCTGGTACTGACCAGCGACGATGTCTTCGTCGCGCGGCACGAGAACGACATCACCGACACCACCGACGTCGCGACGCATCCCGAATTCGCCGCGCGCAAGGCGACGAAGACGATCGACGGCGAAAAGCATGTCGGCTGGTTCACCGAGGATTTCACCCTTGCCGAGCTGAAGACGCTGCGCGCGAAGGAACGTCTGCCCCTGCTGCGCCCGGACAATATGCGCTTCGACGGGCAATTCGAGGTGCCGACGCTGGCCGAGATCATCGCGCTGGCCAAGCGCCGCTCGGCCGAACTCGGCCGGACGATCGGCATCTATCCCGAGACCAAACATCCGAGCTATTTCGCGTCGATCGGTCACCCGATGGAGGTCCGCCTCGCCGCCGCGCTGAAGGCGGCCGGCTGGAGCAAAGCCGAGGATCCGGTGATCATCCAGTCGTTCGAAGTCGCCAATCTGCGGCAACTTCACACGCTGACCGGCCTGCGGCTGATCCAGTTGATGGATGCGAGCGGCGGTCCCGCCGACAATGCCGTGCCAAGCTATGCCGCGATGACCACGCCGGAGGGATTGAAGGCGGTAGCGACCTATGCCTGGGGCATCGGCCCGAACAAGGAGATGATCTGCAAGGGCGATGGCGTGCCATCGACGCTGGTCGTCGATGCCCATGCCGCCGGGCTGCGCGTCCACCCATGGACTTTTCGCGCGGAGAATTTCTTTCTCCCGTCCAGCCTGCGCCAGGGCATCGACCCGCGCGGCCATGGTCTGCTCGTCGATGAGATCGACCGCTATCTCGCGCTCGGTATCGATGGTTTCTTCACCGATTTTCCGTATCTTGGTGCTCAGGCCCGCGACGCGGCCAAAAGGAAGAGCCGCCCGCAAGAGCCGTGATCGAAGGATGATGATGTGCGCCGTGTCACGTTGATCGTTGCCCTGCTGCCCGTGCTCGCCGGCGGTTGCGTCGCCCGCACGGCGTTCAACATGGCGACCTTGCCGGTCAAGGCAACCGCCAAGGCGGTCGACTGGACGACGACCAGCCAGGATGAGGCCGACCGCAATCGCGGTCGCGCCGCGCGCAAGCAGGAGCAGCGCGACGCGAAGGAGCGGCGCAAGGCCGAGAAGCGCTGTCGGCAACATCCCGATGACTGTCGGGGTGACCGTGCGCGCTAGCATGGTAACAAGTCAGTCCGGGGTCGTGCGAGCCTGCCGATGAAGTTGACCGACTTTCTCGGCGGAATAAGCGAGGCCGGGTTGCGGTGCGCGATGGCCGACGGACAAATTCTCCACTGCCGCTCGGCGAGCGGCGTCGTGCCCGATACGTCGTTCGATTTTGCCGCGCTGGACCAGTTGATTTCTCGATTGCCCGAGCCGGCGGCGCATTTGCGGATCGTGATGAGGGGGCGCGACATCGATCCGAAATCCGCCCGTTTCATCGATGCGGACGGGAGGCTGCGGCCGCTGGCGCTGCGCGGCCTGCTGCGCCAGGGCGCCGGCGTCGTGGTCAACAAGATCCACCACCATGTCCCGGCGCTGTGGGACCTGACCGTCGACGCCGAGCGACGGCTGGGTGACCGCACGTCGATGGCGGCGGTCGCCTCCTATGGGCCAGAGGCCGCGCTGCCGTTGCATTTCGACCGCTCCGACGTGATCGTGCTGCAGATCGAGGGCAGCAAGCTGTGGCACTTTCACGGCACCCCGGTCGCGGGGAGCGCGATGTCGATGCGCCCGCCGGTCGAGGCTTTCAAGGATATCACCAGCACGGTGATGCTCCATCCGGGCGACGTGCTGTTCGTGCCGCAAGGCCAATATCATGTGTGCGAGGCGCAAGGCGTCTCACTGCACCTGTCGTTGCTGGTAAACCATATCAACCTCGCCGAATATGTCGGCGATCGCCTTGCCACGCTCGCCGAGCTCAACGTTCCGGTGCGGCCGTACGTTGGGCCAGAGGCGCTGGCGGCGCAGCAGGCGCTGTTGCGAGCCGCGCTTGTCGATCTGGCCGCGACGATCGACCTGGCACCCTGGCTCGCGGCGAAGAATGCCGAGCATGCGCGAGCGAGCGCGGTCCCCGGCCTTGCGCTCGATGCTGGCGTTCCCGGTGCCACGGCGAGCTTCGCCACCTCGCTGCCGCCAGCATTGCGCCGCGATGGCATGATCGCCGCCGCTGGTGCCGCGGTGCGGGCAACGCCGGCATTGCTTGCCATGCTCGATGCCATCGGCATGGAACCGCGCCCGGTCGCCGAACTGGTCGCTCGGGTTGGGCAGTCGGTCGGTGGCGACGACGCGCGCGCCGCGTTGCATCAGTTGGTGAATGTCGGGCTGGTAAAGATCGAAATCCAAAAGGCGCGCCCCAAAAGATGAGCGGCGGATTTTCGCTAAAAAGCATTCTATAACAAGAAATTATAGCGCGGAACCTGATTCAGGACAGCTGCGCCCCGCGCTCGGACGATCCGCCAATACCTCGGCGACGACGCGCAGTACGTCGGGGTTGATCTGAACGCCCATATGACTGCTGCGTATTTCGATGTTGCGGCATAGCGGGTCGTCGGCGGCGTAGCAGATTAGCCCGTTGACCAGGCCGTCGCTGGCACTCCAGATGGCGGTGGACGGCACCGGCAAGGGCGCCGCGATCTCGGCGGTACGCTCCCTGATGCTCTCGCTGGTGACCTTCTCGCCGGTGATCCATTCGTACGCGCGCCAGATGTTCGTCGATCGCGGATCGCCCGCAAAGGGCGAACTGACCGTGATCACCTCGCGTACCAGGTCGGGCAGGCGCTGCGCCGCGAGCCGTGCGAGCATCCCGCCGAGACTCACGCCGATGAGCGTCACCGGCGCGCCATGCTCGGCATGCATCGCCGCGATCCGGGTGAACAGCCGCTCGCCTTCCTCGCCGACCGTGCGCGTGCCGAAATTGCGTCCGAGTTCCCAGCCGTGCGCGGCATAGCCCAGCGTCCGCAGATATTGCCGCAGCGCGAAATTCGACCGGTCGCTGTTGAACAAACCGGGCAGCACCATCACGGGACGCCCGTCACCGCGCGGCGCATCGTCGGGACGCGCGCGCGACATGCCATAGCGGGCAACGGTCCACGCGGCGCGTGGCAACTCGGCGGCCCAGAGCAGCTTCGATGGCGGTGGCAGGTCGGCGATTTTCGGCATTGCGACAGGCATGCTAAGCTCATTTCATGATCAATGAAACGCACGTCCTCGATTCTCCACCCCCGGGTGCCGCCGCCGACTGGACGGTGCCGCAGGACTGGGCGCATTTCTCGGCCCAGGAGCACGCCACCTGGGACACGCTGTTCGCACGCCAGGCAAAGCTGCTCCCCGGGCGTGCGTCAGAGGCCTATCTACGCGGCCTTGATGTACTCAAGCTGTCCAAGCCGGGCATTCCGGACTTCGATGAGCTGTCCGAGCGCCTGATGAAGCTGACCGGCTGGCAGGTCGTCGCGGTCCACGGGTTGGTGCCAGACGATATCTTCTTCGATCACATGGCCAATCGGCGCTTCGTCGCGGGCAACTTCATCCGCCGGCCCGACCAGCTCGACTATCTGCAGGAGCCCGATGTCTTCCACGACGTATTCGGTCACGTGCCGATGCTCGCCGATCCGGTATTCGCCGATTACCTCGTCGCCTATGGCCAGGGTGGGCAGCGGGCGCTCAGTCTCGATGCGCTCAAATATCTCGGCCGGCTCTATTGGTATACGGTCGAATTCGGCCTGATCGCCGAGCCCGAGGGTCTGCGCATCTATGGCTCCGGCATCGTCTCGTCCGCCGCCGAGAGCCGCTTCGCGCTTGATGATCCGAGCCCCAATCGCATCGGTTTCGATCTTCGGCGCGTGATGCGTACCGAATACCGGATCGACGATTTCCAGCAGAATTACTTCGTCATTCCGAGCTTCGACGAACTGTTGCGCGTCACCGTCGAGACCGATTTTGCCCCGCTCTATGACGAGATCGGCAACCAGCCGGACATCGCGATCGCGACGATCGAGCCGGAGGACGTCGTTATCACGCGGGGCACGCAAGCCTATGCGCGGGAGCGTGCCTCGGCAATCCTCGGCTGACTCACCAACTGCCGAAGCCCGGCGCCTCGGTATCGCCCTTGGCCTGCCGCGTGGTGCGTTCAGCTCCGAAGCGCGGGCGATAACGCAGCGTCAGGATCGCCCAGTCGCCGAGATCGCGCCGGGTCGCGACGCGAAAGCCCTGCCGACGATAGGCGCGCATCACCGCGTCGGCCTGCTTTCCAAGCAATCCCGCCAGCACCAGCCGCGCGCCGGACGCGGCGATCGCGGCGATTTCGGGCGCCAGCGCGACCAATGGTCCGGCGAGAATGTTGGCGATGATCAGATCATAGGGCGCGCGCCGCTGTACCGCTTCGGCGTCGGTTCCGTCAGCTACCGCCAGTGCGAGCCGACCCGGCTGCTGGCCCAGCACCACGCCGTTGGCGAGAGCATTCTCCGCGGTCACATCGATCGACACCGGGTCGATATCGGTCGCCGTAGCGTAGCTGCGCGGCCACAGATGCAGTGCGGCAAAGGCCAGCAGGCCGGTGCCCGTGCCGAGGTCGATGAGATTGTCGATCCGCGCGCCGCGCCGCTTCATCGTGTCGAGCGCGATCAGGCATCCGGTGGTGGTTTCGTGATGTCCGGTGCCGAAGGCGCGCCCGGCGGGAATGACGAATCCGCGCTTGCCGATCGGCGTGTCGCAGGCCTCGGTCGCGACATGGAAGCGACCGGCGATCAGAGGCTCCAGCCCCGCCTGGCTCAGCGTCACCCAGTCGGCTTCGGCAATGCGCTCGGCCCTCGCCTTGCTGCCGGCGGCGCTCGGTACGAGCGCGCGGATCGCCGCGATGGTGGCGCGATCGGGCTTGCTCTCGAAATAGGCATCGAGCCGCCACCGCAGCGGATCGTCGTCGACGGCTTCGCTGGTCATCAGCACCGGCGGCGGATCGAGCAATGCCAGGTCCCCCATGTCGACCTCGATCGCCTCGGCCTCGGCCCGCGTGCAGGGCAGGGTGAGCTTCCAGCTATCGGACATAGCTTGCCCCATTCACGTCGATCACCGATCCCGTCATCGACGGCGGCGCGTCGAGCGCGAGGAAGCGCGCGACCTCGGCCACTTCGCGCGGCTCGGCGACACGGCCGAGCGGGATGTCGGCGAGCAGCTTGTCGCCGCCGCGGCTGGCGAGATAATCCTCGGCCATGCCGGTCATGGTGAAGCCCGGGCAGATCGCAAAGGCCAGAATACCCTGCGCGGCATAGCCACGTGCGATCGTCTTGGTCATCGCCACCATCCCCGCTTTCGACGCCGCATAGTGCCAGTGTGCCGGGCTGTCGCCGCGATAGGCGGCGCGACTCGCGACATTGACGATCCGGCCGCCCACGCCGCGCTCCTGCCAGTGAAGCACGGCGAGCCGGCATAGTTCGGCCGAGGCAGTCAGGTTGACCCGCATCGTCCGTTCCCAGCCAGCGATCCACGCGTCGTCTGCCATGTCGAGCGGATTGGCTTCGAAGATGCCCGCATTGTTGATCAACACGTCGATCGTCCCGCCGAGTCGGTCGAGCGCCGCTCCCCACAATGCGCGCGGCGCGGCGGGGTCGTCGAAGTCGGCGGGAATGCCCGAACGGGTGCCGTGCCCGATCAGCGCGACATCGGGAGTTTCGAGCGCATCGGCGATCGCCGCGCCGATGCCGCGCGACGAGCCAGTGAGGAGAATGTTGGTCATGCGCCGGGGCATAGCCCGTCGCCGACGGGCGGGCTAGGCCGCCACGCTGGCCGAAAAGCCGTCCGCCGCACTCTTCAAGCCGACAAGCCGGTCGTCGACCTCGGCGAAGTCGCGGGTCAGCGCGTCGATTTCGCTGGCGACGCCTTCGGTGTCCTCGCGGATCGCGGCGATGGTGTTGGACATCGAGTCGGCGGCAAGCGCGGTCTCGTCGACCGCTGCGGTGATCGCGGTGACGGTCTGCGCCTGGGCCTCCATCGCGAAACGGATGCGGTTGGCGCTTTCCTGGACCTCGGCGACGGTCGCCTTGATGCTGGCATTGGTGTCGACGGTGGAACGCGTGGCGGACTGGATCGCGGCGATCTTGCCGGCGATGTCGTCGGTGGCGCGCGCGGTCTGGTTGGCGAGGCTCTTCACTTCCTGCGCGACGACGGCGAAACCGCGCCCGGCATCGCCGGCCCGCGCCGCCTCGATCGTCGCGTTGAGCGCGAGCAGATTGGTCTGTCCGGCAATGTCGCGGATCAGCCCGAGGATCGATTCGATCGACTTGGCATGGTCGCTCAGCGTCTCCGACATGCCGACCGCCTGGCTCGCCTGGCCCGAGGCGCGCGTCGCGATCTCGGCTGCCGCCTCGACCTCGGTGCGGGCATCCTCGATCGCCCGGATCAGGCCGGCGGCGGTCTGTGCCGCCTCGCGCATCGCCACCGCCGATTGCTCCGCCGCCGCCGCGACTTCGCTGGTCTTGCCCAGCATGCCCCGTGCCGATGCCGAGGTGCGCACCGCCTGGTCGCGCAGCGCGTGGCCCTCGGTGCTGGCGCTTTCGACCATCGCCGCGACCCCGTGGCGAAAGTCGACCGCCAGTGCGTCGCGCGATGCCTGTGCGCTGTGCAGGCGATATTCGTTGTAGATCGCGACCGTGATGTCGCCCTCCAGCGCCGAAAGCCGCATGATCGTGTCGATCAGCATCGGGAGCCGCTTGTCGTCCGTGGCGACGCGGCGCATCAGCACGTCGAGTGCCGCGCGATCGCTTGCATTGATCATCGACAGCAGCGCCATTGGCGGGACGTCGGCGACATAGGCCGCGGCGACCGAGCGCTCGATCGATTCGACCCATGCGCGCCCGGCGGTTTCGAGAAAGCGATTCTTCAGGAAAACGCAGCCGACCTCGATCATCTTGGCGGTTTCGTGCGCCGCCCATACCTTGCCGTCGTCGAAGCAGCGCAGCCACTGCTCCCAATAAGCTTCCGAAATCGCGTGAATCTCGGGCTCGATCGCGTGCCACGCGTCACGGCTGGCCTGGCTGAGCGATCCGTCAAAATCGAATACACGGAGTCGGGCGCTCAGATCGATCGTCGCGGCGATCGTGCCGGGGGCAGGCAAGTCGTTGGGGTTCAAGGTAAAAACTCCATTCTCAGGCGGCGGCCCACCTGGCGGTGGTCCCACGTGCGGGGTTAGCGCGATTTGGTTAAGGCCGGGTTAGGGAGACGCGCTGACGCTTGCATCGCGGCGTTGCGCGCGTAAGGAGGGCACAACCCGACCCGATAGGAAGCGCACCTTGGCCACGGACCGTCCTGCCCGACCGATATCACCCCATCTGATGCATGTTCGCTGGCCGATCACCATGATGGTGTCGATCATCCACCGCATCACCGGCGACGGCATGGCGCTGGTCGGCACGTTGTTGCTCGTCTGGTGGCTTGCCGCGCTGGCCGCCGGCCCGGCGAGCTACGAGACTTTCCACTGGTTGTTCAGCAACTGGGCGGGTGGCGCGCTCGGTTATGTCGTCGGTATCGGCCTGACATTCTCGCTGTTCCAGCACATTGCCAGCGGCATCCGCCATTTCGTGATGGATGTCGGGGCCGGCTATGAATTAAAGGGCAACCGCATGGTCGCTTGGTTCACGCTATTCGGTTCCACCACGGCGACGATCCTGTTCTGGGCCTATCTCCTGGGGGGCAAATAAGATGCGCGGCGGTACCGAACTTGGTCGCGTACGCGGCCTGGGCAGCGCCGGCGAAGGCGCGCATCACTGGTGGAACCAGCGCGTCACCGCGGCCGGCAACCTCGTGCTCATGCTGTGGTTCATCGTCTCGATCGCGCGGCTCCCGGCCTATGATTACGCCACGGTCCATGCCTGGATGGCGTCGGCCTGGGTGGCAATCCCGATGGCGTTGCTCATCGCCAGCGTGTTCTGGCATTTCCGCCTCGGCCTGCAGGTGCTGATCGAGGATTATACCCACGCCGAGTCGCGCATCGTCAGCCTGTTGCTGCTCAACTTCTTCACCGTCGCGACCGCTGCCATCGCGATCTTCTCGATCCTCAAGATCGCCTTTTCGGGGACGCCCGCCTGATGTCGCAAGCGTACAAGATCATCGACCACACCTATGATGCCGTGGTCGTCGGCGCGGGTGGATCCGGCCTGCGCGCGACGATGGGCATTGCCGAGAGCGGCCTCAAGACCGCCTGCATCACCAAGGTCTTTCCGACCCGCAGCCACACCGTCGCGGCGCAGGGCGGCATCGCCGCCAGCCTCGGCAATATGGGGCCGGATCACTGGACCTGGCACATGTTCGATACCGTCAAGGGGTCGGACTGGCTCGGCGACCAGGACGCGATCGAATATATGGTGCGCGAGGCGCCGGCGGCGGTCTACGAGCTCGAACATGCCGGCGTGCCGTTCAGCCGTACCAATGAAGGCAAGATCTATCAGCGCCCGTTCGGCGGCATGATGCAGAATATGGGTGAGGGGCCGCCCGCGCAGCGCACCTGCGCCGCCGCCGATCGTACCGGCCACGCCATGCTTCACGCGCTCTATCAGCAGAGCCTGAAGTACGACGCCGATTTCTATATCGAATATTTCGCGCTCGACCTGATCATGGAAAATGGTCAGTGCCGCGGCGTCATCGCGCTGTGCATGGAAGACGGCTCGATCCACCGCTTCCGCAGCCACGCCGTGGTGCTCGCGACCGGCGGCTATGGCCGGACCTATTTCTCGGCGACCTCGGCGCATACCTGCACCGGCGACGGCGGCGGGATGGTGCTGCGCGCCGGGCTGCCGCTGCAGGACATGGAGTTCGTCCAGTTCCATCCGACCGGTATCTATGGCGCCGGCGTTCTCATCACCGAAGGCGCACGCGGCGAGGGCGGTTACCTGACCAACTCGGAAGGCGAGCGCTTCATGGAGCGCTATGCCCCGTCGGCCAAGGATCTCGCCTCGCGCGACGTCGTATCGCGCTCGATGGCGATGGAAATGCGTGAGGGTCGCGGCGTCGGCAAGGAGAAGGATCACATCTTCCTTCACCTCGATCATATCGACCCCAAGGTGCTGCACGAGCGCCTGCCCGGCATCACCGAGACCGGCAAGATCTTCGCTGGCGTCGATCTGACGCGCCAGCCGCTGCCGGTCACGCCGACGGTGCATTACAATATGGGCGGTATCCCGACCAATTATCATGGCGAGGTCGTCCACAAGGTCGGCGACGATGCCGATGCGGTCGTCCCCGGCCTGTTCGCGGTCGGCGAGGCGGCGTGCGTTTCGGTCCACGGTGCCAACCGGCTCGGCTCCAACTCGCTGATCGATCTCGTGGTGTTCGGTCGCGCGACCGGCCTGCGCCTCAAGGAGACGCTCAAGCCCGGCACGCCGCACAATGCGCTGCCCAAGGGTTCGGAAGAGCTGGCGCTCGGCCGGCTCGATCATTTCCGCAACGCCAAGGGGGGCTCGCCGACGGCGGAAATCCGGCTCGAGATGCAGCGCACGATGCAGAAGCATTGCGCGGTGTTCCGCGACAACGCGCTGCTCGCCGAGGGACAGACCAAGATCGCCGCGACCTATCAGCGCATGAACGATGTCAGCGTGCAGGATCGCAGCCTGATCTGGAACACCGATCTGGTCGAGACGCTGGAGCTCGACAACCTCATCTCCCAGGCTGTGGTAACGATGGAGAGCGCCGCCAACCGCAAGGAATCGCGCGGCGCCCACGTCAACGAGGATCATCCCGATCGCGACGACAAGAACTGGATGAAGCACAGCACGGCGACCTTCGCCGGTTGGGGCGGCACCGGTGGGAAGGTCGATCTCGGCACGCGCCCGGTGCACGATTATACGCTCACCGACGAGGCCGAATATATCAAGCCGAAGAAGCGGGTTTACTGATCGGCTTCAGGGGCGTTGCCGCCGCTGGCGGGTGATCGTCGGGAAATTTGTCGATAGACGGTCGTATCGGCGAACCCCGTCACCGCGATTTTGTCGCGGCGACGGGGCGATCGCTCAATCCATCAGCTTGCGCTGCAGATAGGTCATGGTCAGCGCCGTCGTGCGCGCGCTCTGCTTGAGGTCGGCGCCCGAGCCGTGGCCGCCCTCGGTATTCTCGTAATAGAGGAAGGGCAGCTTGAGCTCCTCCATTCGGGCGGCGAACTTGCGGGCATGTTGCGGGCCGACACGGTCGTCCTTGGTGGTGGTGAAGATGAACGGTTCGGGATAGGCGATGCCGGTCCTGAGGTTCTGATAGGGTGAGGTCTTGCGCCAGAAGGCCATCACCGCCGGGTCGGCGTTGACGTCGCCATATTCGCCCTGCCACGAGGCGCCGGCGGCGATCTTCGAGATACGGATCATGTCGAGCAGCGGAACCTGGATGACGACCGCGTTCCACAGTTCGGGATGCTGGGTGAACTCCACGCCCATCAGCAGCCCGCCGTTCGACCCGCCCTCGATGCCGAGGCGGCGCGGCGAGGTAATCTTGCGCGAGATCAGGTCGCGCGCGACGGCGGTGAAATCGTCATAGATGATCTGGCGTTTGGTGCCGAGCCCGGCCTCATGCCATTTCGGCCCGAATTCGCCGCCGCCCCGGATATTGGCGAGCACATAGGCGCCGCCGCGTTCGAGCCACAGCTTGCCGGTGGTGCCCGAGTAATAGGGCGTCTCGCTGACCTGGAAGCCGCCATAGGCGGTCATCAAGGTCGGTGTGGTGCCGTCATATTTGATGTCCTTGCGGTGGACGACGAAATACGGAATTTTCGTCCCGTCGCTCGACGTCGCCTCAAGTTGCTCGACCACGTCGTTGGCGGCGTCGAATTTGGCCGGCAACGTCTTGACGGGCGCCAGTGTGCCCGCCGCGGTATCGGCAAGGTAGAGCGTCGAGGGCGTCAGGAAGCCGGCGACGTTGATGAAGGCGAGGTCGGAATTTTCGTCCGTCGCGCCATAGCCGATATCGAGATTGTCGGGCAGCGCGAGCCGCTGGCTGGTCCAGCCGCCACCGGCCTTTGGCGTATAAACCCAGGCGCGACCACGGACATTTGCGAGCGTCGAGATGAGTAGCTTGTCCTTGGTGGTGCGCACGCCATCGAGCGAATCGCGCGGCCCCGGCGCCCAGACCAGCTTCGGTTTGAGCGCGCCGGGAGCGGCCTTCAGTGCGGCGAGGTCGAGTTCGGCAACCGCGCCGGCGGGCAGGCTGACGCCGCCGGCGCTCCATGCCTCATCGAGCTGGACGATGACCCGACCGTCGACCAGTGCAACCAGACTGGCCTTGTCCGGGATCGCGACCCGGCTGGTGCCGGCGCCGGTGACGATGAAGGTCTGATGGTGGAACGTGTCGAGCGGGCGCTCGATATAGGCGAGCTGGTGGCCCTGGCCGTCGCGCAGCACGTCGGGGCTCACGCCATAGCCGCCATCGCCCTTGGCGCCGCGATAGACCTCGACCGCCGAGGCCAGCGGCTTGCCGCGCGTCAGGCGCTTGACGACATAGGGATAGCCCGATGGCGTCAGTTCGCCCGGTGTCCAGTCGGTCGCGACGAGCAGATGGTCGGCATCCTCCCACGCCACGCGGTGCTTGCCCCGCGGCAAATGGAATCCGCCGTCGACGAAATTGCCGGTGTCGAGATCGAACTCACGGATCTCGACCGCGTCCTCGCCGCCGTCGGACAGCGACACCAGACAGCGCTTCTCATCGGGGCGCAGGCATTGGATGCCCTTCATCACCCAGCTCTTGCCCTCGGCCTTGCCGAGCGCGTCGATGTCGAGGACCGTGGTCCAGGACGGCGTGGCCGTGCGGTAATCGGCCAACGTCGTCTTGCGCCAGATGCCGCGCAGATGCTCGGGGTCCTGCCAGAAATTGTAGATCGCGCCGTGGAGAAAGCTCGGGGCAGGGATGCGGTCCCTGGCACCGGCGATGGTCAACGCCTGGTCGTAGAAGGTGGCATAATGTGGATCGGCCTGGAGCAGCGCGGTGCTGGTCGCATTGTGCGCGTTGACCCACTCCATGGCGCGCGGTGACGAGACGTCCTCGAGCCAGAGATAGGGGTCTTCGGGAACTGTCTGCGCGACGGCGGTCAACGGCAAGGCGGCGGCGAGCAGTGCGATCGGAAAGAGGCGCATCGGGTGATCCTGCGGTGAAGCGAACAGCTTAGCCGCTCCGGTGGCGCGGGCAAGCCACCCTGCCTTGTGCTGACTGTATTATAACTATAACACGCTTATATGATCATTCTCGCGCTGGACGGTGTCCGCAAATCCTATCGCGGCAAAGCGGTACTCGACGATGTCAGTATCGGCTTTCCGATCGGGCTGACGCTGCTGACCGGGCCGAGCGGCGCCGGCAAGTCGACCTTGCTGCGCCTGATCGCCACCGCTGAACGGCCGAACAAGGGGCATATCCTGTGGGACGGCGTCTCGCTGCCGGCGGGCCGCGCCGCGCTGCGCCGCTCGCTTGGCTATGCGCCACAGGCGGTCGACCTGCCCGACGATCTCAGCGCACGCGGTTTCGCGCTGCACATGGCGGCGCTGAAGGGACTCGATCTCGCCGCCGCGGATCGCCAGTTCGGCGCGATCACCGCTGCCATCGGACTGCACGAGGATATCGACAATCGCATCGCGACCTTCTCCGGCGGGATGCGGCGCCGGCTGATTTTCGCCCAGGCGCTGCTCGGCGCGCCGCGCCTGCTTGCGCTCGACGAGCCGACCGCCGAGCTGGATGGCGAGACCGCGCGCAAGGTCGGTGCGGTGATCCTCGAACAGGCAAAGACCGCGGCGGTGGTGATGACCACGCATCTTGCCGAGGAGCTCGCGCCGCACGCCGTGGCGATACTGCGCGTCGAGGGTGGCCGGGTAGTGCCGGCATGACCGAGATTGCCGTCGCGCGATCGTCGTTTTCCACCAGCCTGACGCGCTATCGGCGCAGTTGGGGGTTATGGCTGTTGCTGATCCTCGGGCCGGTCGGAGCGCGCTTCATGATCGCGCGCGATGACGGGTCCGGGGTCCAGATCGCGCTCGGCGACCATTTGCCGGTGATGACCTCGGCGATGGTCGGGGTGTCGCTCGGGGTCGTCGTGTCGACACTGCTGCTGCCCATCGGTTTTCTCTATCTGCGCGCCAATGTCACGCGGCGCCAGCCATGGCAGATCGAGGAGGTGACGCCCGGCTCGCGCATTGCGATCGCGCTAGGTCGATTCGGCGCCGACGTCGCAATATTGTTCGCGATGCTCGCGACCTTGACCGTGGCTGGCTGGTTGCTCGGCTGGCTGATCGTCTCCGGTCCGCTCGACCTCGTACAGCTGAGCCTGACATTGTGGCTGGTCGCGGCACCCGCGGTGATGGGGATCGCCGCCCTGCGGATATTGTTCGATGCCGTGCCGTCGACGCGGCGTGCATGGGGCGAGCTGTTGTATCTCATCATCTGGATCGCTTCGCTCACCGGGCCTGCCGCGGTGCAGGGGTTGCCATCGAGCTTCGCCACCAATTTCTACGATTTCCCGGGCTTTTATCGCCCACTGGTCGGCCCTGCTCCGGCGGCACACGACAATATCTCGATCGGCAGCATGGACAAGATCGCTCCGGGTCGCGTCCCGCTCGATGTGATGGCCGGCATTGCGGCTCCGGGTTACATCGCCTCGCGCCTGGCCTGGGCGGCTGTGGCCGTGATGATCGCGGTTCTTGCCGGTTTGATCTATCGCCCGCATCGCCCGCGGCGCCAGGCGGCGCGGAGCGGGATTGTCGCGCGACTGTTCGCCGCGCCACCTCCGAATCCGGCCGATCCGAACGCGGCGCCGGCGGGCCGGACGGCGTACCCGTTCGGCAATCTCGTGTGGGCGGAATGCCGGCTGATCGGCTGGGGGCGTCCGTTCCTGCTGCTCGCGGTGTTGGCCGCGCTCGGCGGAATGGTCGGCGACTATCGCCACATTGGCAGCCCGGCGGCAGCGTTGTTGCTGATCTTCGCGATGACCAGCCACGCCGGGCGGAGCGAGGCGCGCGGCTTGCTCGCCTTGACGCGGACCACGTCGCAGTCACCCATTGCCCGGCGAGTCGCCTTTGTGGTCGCCGGTGTCGGCTGGGCGGCCCTTCTCGCGGCACCGGTCGCGCTGCTCGATCTGTCGGCACGGCCGCTGTTGTTCGCTTTGGCCACCGGCGGCACAACGGCGGTGGTGGCGAGCGTGCTGGCGACGATCAGTCGTTCGGCCTTCGCGCCGCGTCTGGTTTTGCTGATCATGTGGTACGGCTATTTGTCGTCTTAAGGTCACGCATGATTGGCGCAGGTTGCGGCGGCACCTCGCACCGCCTAAGCGCCCGCCCCGTGCACACACTCCCCGAATCCCGCCCGATCGACGCTCGGCTGACCTTCGTCTTTGCCGTGGCGTGCGGTCTGATGGTCGCCAATCTCTATTATGCCCAGGCGCTGGTCGGCGAGATCGCGCCGGCGATGCGGCTGCCCCCGGCTATTGCCGGGCTGGTCGTGACGCTGACGCAGATCGGCTACGGCGCCGGGCTGATGTTGATCGTGTCGCTTGCCGATCTGGTCGAGAATCGCCGGCTGATCCTGACCATGGTCGGCGGTGCCGCGCTCGGCCTCGCGGGCGTGTTCCTGTCGCAAAACGCGGTGAGTTTCCTGGTCTTTTCGTTCGTCACGGGTTTCTGCTCGGTCGGCGCGCAGGTGATGGTGCCGCTCGCCGCGCATCTCGCGCCCGACGCGAAGCGCGGGCAAGTGGTCGGCAATATCATGGCCGGGCTGATCACCGGCATCATGCTGGCGCGCCCGGCGGCGAGCGCGCTCGCGGCAATTGCGGGATGGCGGGCGATCTTCGCGGTTTCGGCGGCGCTGATGGTCGTGCTGGGCGTGGTGCTGGCGCGGCTGTTGCCGACACGCAAGCCGCGTCCGGGGATGCATTATGGCCAGATCCTCGCATCGAGCCTGATGCTGTTGCTGCGGACGCCGGCGATCCGGCGCCGCGCCGCCTATCAGGCATTGCTGTTCGCGGCCTTCAACCTTTTCTGGACCGCGATCCCGCTGCTGCTCGCACGAACTTTCGGGCTCGGACAGATCGGCATCGCGCTGTTCGCGCTGGCCGGCGCGGGCGGGGCACTGGCCGCGCCAATCGCCGGACGACTCGGCGACCGGGGTTATATCCGCGCGGGCACGGCGGCGGCACTTGGCCTGGCGATCCTCGCCATGCTCGGCGCGGGCTGGGCGGTGGCGGCGCACGGCCTGATCCTGCTCGCGGCGATGGCGGTGCTGCTCGACGCCGCGGTCCAGTTCAACCAGGTGTTGAGCCAGCGCGTGATCTACGCCATCGCGCCCAACGCGCGCGGGCGGATCAACGCGATCTACATGACCTGCATGTTCATCGGCGGCGCGGTCGGCTCAACGCTCGCATCGCTGACCTACGCACATGGTGGCTGGACGATGACGGTGCTGAGCGGGGCGGCGCTGGCGGGGACGGCGTTGTTGCTGTTCCTCACCGAACTCCGTCACGCCGGTCATCCGGCGGCGTGAACGCGCGCCGTTATTTCTTGCGCTGTTGCGCGTAGAGCAACGCGGCGGCGAGCGCGGCGGAACCGATCGCAACGCCGGCGGCGGCGATCGGCCAGACGCGGTTGAGCGCCGGCTCAGGGGTGCCGGCGGCGGCATCCTGATGACGTTTGGCGGCGCGCGTCACGGCGATGATTTCGTTGCTGTCGTCCTGGTCCGGCACGCTTACTCTCCTTTTGTACCGCGATAACGCGCCCTGAACGCATCAGCAAATGGGGTGATCCGTGTCTCGGCGATCGCGGCGCGCAAATCGGCCATCAGCGCCTGGTAGAACCACAGATTATGCTCGGTCATCAGCATCGCGCCGAGAATTTCGCCCGAGCGGACGAGGTGGTGGCAATAAGCGCGGCTCCACGTCGCGCAGGTCGGACAGGCGCATTCGGGGTCGAGCGGCCCCAGGTCCTCGGCGAACTTCGCGTTGCGGATGTTGATCGGGCCGGTGCGGGTAAAGGCCTGGCCGGTGCGGCCAGATCGGGTCGGCATGACGCAGTCGAACATGTCGATGCCGCGCTCGACCGCGCCGACGATATCGTCGGGCTTGCCGACGCCCATCAGGTAGCGCGGCTTGTCGGCGGGCAGCTGGCCGGGCGCGAAGTCGAGGCAGCCGAACATCGCTTCCTGCCCCTCGCCGACCGCGAGGCCACCCACGGCATAGCCATCGAAGCCGATGTCGATCAGCGCATCGGCCGATTCCTTGCGCAGGCGCTCGTCAAGCGCGCCCTGCTGGATACCGAACAACGCGGCGCCGGCGGCATGTTCCTCGCCGCTGTCGAACGCCGCGCGGCTGCGCTTCGCCCAGCGCATCGATCGCGCCATCGCCGCTTGCTGTACTTCAGGCGTCGAGGTGGTGGGCACGAGTTCGTCGAACGCCATGACGATATCCGAGCCGAGCAGCCGCTGGATTTCGATCGAGCGTTCCGGGCTGAGCAGATGGCGCGACCCGTCGAGATGCGACTTGAACGCCACGCCCTCTTCCGAACGCTTGGTCAGGTCGGCGAGGCTCATCACCTGATAACCGCCGCTGTCGGTGAGGATCGGCCGGTCCCATCCCATGAAATCATGCAGCCCGCCAAGCCGCGCAACGCGCTCCGCGCCGGGGCGCAGCATCAGATGATAGGTGTTGCCGAGGATGATGTCGGCACCGGCGGCACGGACGTCGGCCGGCTTGACCGCCTTGACCGTCGCGGCGGTGCCGACCGGCATGAAGGCCGGCGTGCGGATCTCGCCACGCCGCATCGCGATGGTGCCGGTGCGGGCCTTGCCGTCGGTGGCGGTGATGGAAAAGGCGAAACGGGGGGGCATTGTCACGCCGATGCCATGCCGATTGGGGTGGGGATTGTCGAGAGACGAGGTCGGCGCCTGATAAAACAACATCGCGGAAGGTGGCCGGTTCGCTCGAGCCGAGGCAATCCGGGCACGCGCCCGGCGTGAATCAGCTGTTGGTGGCGGGTGCCGGCTGGTTGAAATGATATTCGCGCGCGATATCGGTGGCGCGCCGTGCCGCAGCCTCCCTCTCGCTCCGGTCCATGTCCTTGCCGGCGATCTGCAGGTAGCGCTGCGCGACGGAATCGCCTGCCGTTGCGGCGACGATGAACCAGGCGACCGCCTCATGGGCATCGGCGGTGACGCCTTCGCCGTGCAGATAGACCACGCCGATTTCGTTGAAGGCGTGGATGTTGCCGCGTCGCGCCGCCTCCTGATAGGCAAGCAGCGCCGCGGCATAGCTTTGCGGGACGCCGCGCCCGGTGGAATACATTACGCCAAGGCTGACATAGGCATTGGTGAAGCCCTGGGCGGCGGATTTGCGAAACCACGCGACGGCTTGCGTCGGGTCGCTCGGCACGCCCTCGCCCTTGTCGAGCATCACGCCGAGCCGCCATTGCGCGTGCTTTTGTCCGGCCTCGGCGGCGCGGCGATAGAGCGTCGCGGCGCGGGTCTTGTCGGCGACGACACCACGCCCCTCGTCATGGAACCAACCGAGAAAATCGAGCGCGTCGGGGTCGTTGGTGCCGGCGCTCTTCTCGACGGCGGCGAGCGCCTCGGCGGTCTTGCCTTGCGCCAGCAGGTCGCGCCAGGTCGCGACATCGGCCGCCGAGCCCAGCGATGCGAGCATGGCGAGCGCGAACAGAAACCGCATGATCTTCTCCCGTCGTCGACCGCATGGCTCGGGTCATGGCTATGGCATGCAAGCCGCCGGTCGCGCTAGCGGCGCTTCTTGCCGCGCCGTTCCGATCCGCCGCCGCCCGTGTTGGCGCGGATCGTCAACAGTTCGGCGCGAGTCAGCATGCCGTCATGGTCCTTGTCGAGCCGGTCGAAGGTGTGTCCCAGCTCTTCCTGCAATTCGGCGAGCGTGATGCGGTTGTCGTCGTTGGTGTCGATGGTGAACGGGCTGGGCAGGGCGTTGGCGTCGCCGAGCCATTTCAGTGCCCAGTCGCCATAGCCGATATAACCGATCGATCCGCCATGCGTCGTGTCGATCGCCGCGAAACTGTGGGCAACGCAGGCGGTCAGTTCGGCGCGGGTAACGCTGCCGTCGCCATCGGCATCGCAGGCGGCGATCATCATCGCGACGGGCTCGACCACCATGGTCGGCTGGGTGGTGGGTTGTTCCGCCCCGGCGGCGGCCGGCGAGGGGGTATCCCGCGCGACGGCCGGGGCGGCGGCGAGCAACAACAGAGCGATCGGGAAAAGGGGGCGCATCGGTCGTCCTTGTGCGGTCGGGGCGGGCTTTGTCGGTCTTCTACATCGCCCGGGCCTGACAAGACCATGAATGTTATGTGCGGCGCCGCCCCTTTCGCGCCGGTTGCGCGGGCGCGCGGCGGCGCTACGCTCGCGCCATGACCGTCCCGACCAAAGATCTGCTCGCCGGCGCGGCGGTGGCGGGCATCATGTTGCCCGAGGCGGTCGCCTATGCCGGGATCGCCGGGCTCGCGCCGACGCATGCCATCGCCGCGGCGGTGGCGGGCGGGCTCGGCTATGCCGCGCTGGGGCGTAGCCGCTATGCGATCGTCGCGCCGACATCGTCCTCGGCCGCGATCCTCGCGGCGGCGCTCGCCGCGCTGCCGGCGGCGGGCGGGGCGCTGGTCGTCGCGGTTGTCGCGCTGGTCGCGGCGATGTTCGGCGTGGCCGCGCTGTTCCGGCTCGGCGGGCTGGCGGGATTCGTGTCGCGGCCGGTGCTGCGCGGCTTCGCCTTCGGCCTCGCGGTGACGATCATCGTGCGCCAGTTGCCGGCGATCGCCGGAATCGATGTGCCGGGCGGCAACATCGCGCGCGTTCTGTTCGGCCTGGCGGCGCGCCTTGGCACGGTGCATGTCGCCAGCGTGCTGGTCGGTGCCGGCGCGTTGCTCGCGCTGTTGCTGCTGCGGCGCTTCAAGGCGCTGCCGGGGCCGCTGATCGTGCTCGCCACCGGCGTGGCGCTGGCCTCGCTGGTCGATCTGCCGGCGGCCGGCGTCGCGCTGACCGGGACGATCCCGCTGTCATTGTCCTGGCCGACGCTGCCAGCGCTCAGCTTCGGCGGCTGGGCACGGGTCGCGCAGCTGGCGCTGCCGATCGCGCTGATCCTGTTCGCCGAGAGCTGGGGGACGATGCGCTCGATGGCGCTGCGTCACGGCGATACACTGGATGCGGATCGTGAGTTGGGCGCGTTGGCGCTGGCCAACCTCGCCGCCGCGGCGGTTGCCGGCATGCCGGTCGGGGCGGGTTTCTCGGTCGGCTCCGCCAATGACAGCGCGGGCGCGACCTCGCGGTTGTCCGGGGTGGTCGCGGCCCTTGGGCTCGCCGGCTTGATCCTGTTCGCCGCGCCGCTCGTCGCGCGCATCCCCGAGCCGCTGCTCGCCGCGATCGTCATCGCCGCGCTGACCCATGCGCTTGCGCCGGCACCGTTCGTGCGGTTGTTCCGGCTCGATCGCGACCAGGGCGTGGCGATCGCCGCGGCGCTCGGCGTACTCGCCTTCGGGGTGCTCAACGGCATGCTCGCCGCGATCCTGCTGTCGCTCGGTACGCTGCTGCGGCGCTTCTCGCAGCCGACGATCAGCGAGCTCGGTCGGGTCGGCAAAAGCCATGATTTCGTCGACATCGCACGCCACCCCGACGCGCGGGGGCTGCCGGGGGTGGCGTTGTACCGGCCCAATGCGCCGCTGTTCTTCGCCAACGCCGAGACCGCGCTTGGCGAGATCGCGCGGCGCGCGCTGGCGCGGACGGACGCGCGGCTGATCGTGCTCAGTCTCGAGGAAAGCAGCGACCTCGACAGCAGCGCGACCGAGGCTCTGGGCGAATTCGTCGCCACGCTTCGCGCCAATGGCCGCCGCGTCGTGCTGGCGCGTGCGCATGATGCCGTGCGCGACGTGCTCGCGGCGGCGGGGATGGACGAACTCGCGCACGGCGCTACGTTCAGCGTCGCCGACGCGGTGGCGCAGCAGGAGTCGTGACATGGCGCTAAACCATCCCACCCACCCGGTGCTTCACCCCGTGCGGATCGAGAAGCTGCGCCCGACGCAGATGACGGTCGGCTATCGCGAGGTGGCGCGCAAGCGGCATGACTGGCGCGAGCGGCTCGATCGTGACGGGCCCGACTTTCTCGGCCGTCACATGATCCCGGTCGTGACCGGTCCCGGCGGCACGATGTGGTTGATCGACAATCATCATCTGGCACGCGCGCTTCACGACGAGGGCGTGAAAGAGGTGCTGGTGTCGATCGTCGCGTCGCTGGATCATCTCGGCAAGCGCCGCTTCATGACCTTCATGGAAAATCGCAACTGGCTGCACCCCTATGACGCGGAGGGGAAACGCGTCGCGTACAAGGAGGTGCCGCGCAGCGTGGCGAAGCTGGTCGACGACCCCTATCGCTCGCTCGCCGGCGAGATGCGCCGCGCCGGCGGCTTCGCCAAGGTCGAGACGCCCTATGCCGAATTTCTGTGGGCCGACTTCCTTCGCCCGCGCGTCCCGGCCAGGTTGCTCGAACGCGACTTCGACAAGGCGGTGATGAAGGCGCTCCACGCCGCACATGGCGAAGAGGCGGTCTATCTGCCGGGCTATTGCGGGACCTATTGAGCGCTTCGTCCACGCGCGCGATCACGCTTGGAGCGTGCTGCGAATAGGTGGAATCCGGCTATTCGCGATCGAGCACGCGACCACAGGGAATCTGGAGCGGGCTGCGTTTCCGTCGAAACGCAGCCCGCTCTGGCGAGACGCCCGTCGCAAACCGCTTCCCGGCTTCCAGGCTGGCGCGGCATCGGCATTCGCGACCCGCGCGACAAGCGCGAAGAAGAAGCGGTTGAAGTCGGACGCCGCCTGCCGGTCGAGCGGCTGCTGCTTGCCGGTCGCCGTATCGACCAGCCAGATGTCGCGACGATCGCCATCGGTCATGATGTCGCCGGTCGCGCGAATATAGGCGATGCGTTTGCCGTCGGGGCTGATCTGCACGTCGCTCGCCCGCGCCAGCGCGAACACGTCGCGCGGGGCAAAGGTGCGCGACGGTGCGTCGCCCTCGGGCGCCGGCCGTGCCGACGACAGCGGAGCGACCGACGCGCCGCACGTCTGGAGGGAGAGGAGCAGAACGCGCCGCTTCATGGGGAGCTCCTTGATGGTGATGCGGGGGGCTATAGGCGGTCTGGGAGGGGGCTCAATGGAGGGCTTGAGAGCGGGGCGGCGGGAAGCGGTCCGCTTTGCTCCGGCGGTCGAGATATTGCGATCGGAAACCTGCCGCTTGCCTTGAAACGAAATTGCTCAGGTGGTGCGTTAGCCGTGGCTCGTTCGGTCCCGCTGGCGCGACGGCAATGCGCCCTCAATGAAGGCGTCTTATGTGCCGAGCGTCATTCCTGAAACAGGTCGTTTCAATAGAGGACCGGCAATGCCTCTGGAATGCCTGGACGTTCGACACTTTTGCAAAACTAGTTCAGTCGTGTTGGAGCAGCGGACGACGCGCAGGTTTCGCTACAGAAATTCTGGAGCGCCGTCGGCTCTTTCGGAAGCGGAGCCGTCCGCACATGAAAGCACTCAGTTGTTTGTTGCCCTGTAAGCGGTTACAAGAGTCGCCCAAGAACACGAATTGGCCAAGCGCGCGGCGCGCGGGAGGATACGCGAGAGGAAAATGCGCGCAAACAACGCACCCATCTCCAACATCACGATCGTCGGAGGTGGCACAGCGGGGTGGATGACTGCCGCGCTGCTCTCACGGCTATTTAACCGAGACTACACGATCCGGCTGATCGAATCCGAGCAGATCGGCACGATCGGCGTCGGCGAAGCGACCATTCCCGCGATCCGGGTGTTCAATGAACTTGCCGGCATCGACGAGGCAGAGATGATCCGCGAGACGCGGGCGACCTTCAAGCTGGGTATCGAGTTCGCCGGCTGGCGCGAACCGGGCTCAAGCTACATCCACGGCTTCGGCGCAATCGGTCGGGACCTGCTGTGGCTGCACACACACCAGTTCTGGCTGAAAATGGCGCGGCGCGACGCGGTAAAGCCGCTCGACGCCTATGCGATCAACTGCGTCGCAGCGCGCATGAATCGCTTCGCCCAGCCCGACAAGAACCGTCCGGACACCCCGCTCGCCGACATTGACTATGCTTATCACATGGACGCGACGCTTTATGCCGTTTACCTGCGCGGACGCGCCGAAGCGCAAGGCGTGGAGCGGATCGAAGGCCGCATCGTCGATGTGGCGCTGCACGAAGGGGACGGCTTCGTCGAGAGCGTACGGTTAGAGGACGGCCGGACTATCGGTGGCGACATATTCATCGACTGCTCGGGCATGCGCGGCCTGCTGATCGGCGGCGCGCTGGGCGTGACCTATGAAGACTGGAGCCATTGGCTACCCTGCGACCGAGCGCTGGCATTGCCTTGCGAGAGCGTTTCGCCGCTCACGCCCTATACTCGCTCGACCGCACATGAATTCGGCTGGCAGTGGCGAATCCCGTTACAGCACCGCATCGGCAATGGCATGGTCTATTCGAGCGCGCAGGTTTCCGACGACGAGGCGGCGGCGCGGCTGCTCGCGGGGCTGGACGGTGCGCCGCTGCGCGATCCGCTGCCGGTACGCTTCACACCCGGACGGCGCCAGCGCGCATGGGAGAAGAATGTCGTGGCGATCGGGCTGTCGAGCGGGTTCCTCGAACCGCTCGAATCCACGTCGATCCACCTGATCCAGACCGGCATCTTCCGCCTCATAGCCCTGTTCCCCGGACGCCGCTTCGCTTCCGCCGACATTGAGGAATACAATCGTCAGAGCGCGTTCGAGTACGAGGATGTGCGCGACTTCATCATCGCCCACTACCACGTGACCCGGCGCGACGATTCGGCGTTCTGGAACCACGTGCGCACGATGGACGTGCCGCAGTCGCTGGCCGACCGACTCGCGCTGTTCCGCTCCTCGGGGCGGTTCTTCCAGCACGGAAAGGCTGAACTGTTTCGCGAGGAAAGCTGGGTGCAGGTGCTGATCGGACAGGGCATCGAAGCGTTGCCTGACCCGATGGTCGAGTTGATCCCCGACGACCAGGCGATGGGCCACTTGCGCGATATCGAAGAGGTTGTTCGGCATGCGGCCGAACGCATGCCCGACCACGCCGACTTCATCGCGCGCATCCGGCAGCCCGCCCGTCCCGCTGCGGCGGGGTTCACCATCAACTATTCGACCCGCTGAGCGATAGCGGAAAAGCGTCAGGATCGGATGTCAAACAGGCTATTGTAACCGGTTACAGAAAGATGTAATCGGTTACTCGACAGCAATCGGACTCGGGGGCCATGGGGGCGGCCGGGCCACGCTAGGTTCTAAGCGAAGCGGCCGAAAGCGCCGCCAGCCAGCGGGAGGAGAGGATTATGGGGTTCGTTTCGATTCGCGCACGCCGCACGTTCGGCGGGATGTCGGTTTCCGCAGTGGCGGTGGCACTGGCGCTTGCCACGCCGGCGCATGCCCAGTCCGATGCTTCGGCGATTCAGGGGCACGTCGACGGTGCGACCGCCGGCACGCAGGTGGTCGCGGTCGACAAGCAGACCGGACAGCGCTCGTTCGGCAAGATCGACGCCAACGGAAACTACGTAATCATCGGCCTGCGCGCCTCGACTTACCAAGTGTCGGTTGACGGCAAGGGCGAGCATGACGCGACCGTCCTGGTCGGACAGACCGCGACGGTCGATTTCGCAAGTTCCTCGGCTGGCGAGATCGTTGTCACCGCCACGCGGTTGCAGAGCGTGCACACGCCAACCGTGGGCACCAACATCACAACCGCGCAAATCGAGAACCTTCCGCAGAACCAGCGCAACTTCCTGAGCTTCGCCGCACTTGCGCCAGGCGTCACGGTGACGCGCGGCGGCAATGCTCAAGTACAGGCCGGCGCCATTAGCTCAAGCAACACCAACGTGCTGCTCGACGGGATGAGTCTCAAGAACCCGATCAACCACGGCGGTATTTTCGGGCAGAACTTCGGCTTGGGCAATCCCTTCCCGCAGGTGGCGATTCAGGAATACAAGATCGACACCCAGAACTTCGGGGCCGAAGTCGGTCAAACCGGTTCCGCCGTGATTACCGCGGTTACCAAGAGCGGCGGCAACGAGTTCCACGGTTCGGCCTTCATCGAATTCCAGCCCAACTCGTTCATCGAGCAGCCCTATTTCGACAAGCTGAACAGCCGCCCCAAGCCCGAATACAACCGCAAGCAGTTCGGCGGTGACTTCGGCGGGCCGATCATCAAGGACAAGCTGTTCTTCTACCTGGCGGGCGAAGGTACGATCGAGAACCTTCCTGGTTCGACCGGCAATGTGCTGAACGTGCCGTCGAGCGTGGCAAGCCTGGTCAATGTAAACCATAACTTCGACTTCAAGCAGGGCCTCTACTTCGGCAAGCTGACGTACCTTGCGACCGATAGCGACACGATCAACCTCAGTGCCTTCATCCGCCGCGAAAACAACCTCTCCGACGTCGACAGCAATGCCGCATCGACGCACGGCCGCACGATCCTGACGCACGAGGATCGCTATCAGTTCCAGTGGAAGCACTCGGCGGGCGATTTCGTCAACGCGCTCAATCTGTCCTACGACAAGGCGACGCAGTCCACGCCAACGGTCGGCACGGGGCCGGAATACCTTCTCGACAATTCGTACACCAGCGCCGCCGCTTGTTCGGCGCAGGACGTCGCGAGCAACAATTGTTCGGTGATGAATCCCGATTTCTCGGCTCGCGCGCAACTTGGTGCCCACTTCTTCACGCAGGCGGACAGCCAGAAGACCTGGACGATCAAGGACGACGCGACCCTGCGCAAGGGCGATCACACGATCAAGGCGGGCTTCCAGGTCGCCGTGCTCGACCTGTCGCGCTCGGTCAGCAATCGCTTCAACGGCAGCTACTACTATTACAACCCGGGCGCTTCGGGCACGTTCGATCCGCTGACCGACCAGCCCTATGGCGCGCAGATCAACATCCAGCAGTCGCCGACGCTTTCGGCCAGCGATACGCAGATCGGTGCCTATATTCAGGACGAATGGAAGCCCGACGAGCATTGGACGCTGAACTACGGCGTTCGCTGGGACATCGAGACCAACGCCAACAACAACAAGTATGTCACGCCGGCAGCCATCGCGACTGCGCTGCAGAACTACCTAGGCTGGCAGGCTGCAGGTATCAACGCGGCCGACTACATCTCGACCGGCAGCAACCGCCATCCCGAGTGGGGTGCGATCCAGCCCCGCCTGGGCTTCTCCTATGATGTCCACGGCGATCGCGATCTGGTGATCTTCGGCGGAATAGGCCGCTATTTCGACCGCAGCCTGTTTATCGAGGGCGCGATCGAACAGCTCACCAACTCGAGCCGCATCGGCAAGGCCTATTTCTGCCCGAACGGCGGAACGAGCCAGGGATCGGGCAACGGCGTCGATAGCGCCAACTGCGCACAGTGGAACAATTCCTATCGCGACGTGAACAACCTGCGTTCGCTGGTGGCGGGTCAAAACCTGACCGGCGGCGACGTATGGGTGCTCAACAACAACACGCCGCTGCCGTTCTCCGACCAGATCGACATCGGCATCCGCAAGCGGTTTGGTGACATCCAGACCTCGCTGACGTTCTCGCACATCAGTTCGCACAACATCTTCCAGTTCGTACGTGCCAACTACTTCACTAACGGCTGGTTCACCCGCAATCTGCAGAAGGACGCCAACGGCAACGTCATCGGCTGCACCAACGGCGGCAACACGTGGATCCAGGACTTCATCTCAAACACCACCTACGCCAACTGCCCGGCAGGCGGCGGCCAGTTGGCCGGCTTCAGCGGTAAGCTCAACCGGGGCTCGAGCGCGGGCAAGGCGGAATACAACGCGATCTACGTGACCGCCGAAAAGCCGTTCACCGAGCACAGCAAGTGGGGCTTCAGCACAGCGTTGACCGTGCAGTTGGCGCGCACCAACGACCAGCAGGAACTCAACTCCGACGAGTTCTACAATGGCACCTCGCAGGACGTTTACGGCTGGGGCTACGTCAACGGCGTCGAAAAGTGGCGCTGGGTCACGACGGGCAACTGGCGCGCACCCTATGACATTCAGCTCTCGGGTACGCTGACGCTGTCGTCGGGTCCTGCCTTCGGTAACATCGTGTTCGGCGGTGCGCCCGACGGTGCCTGCTGCTACGCGAAGATGGGCGGTGTATTCTATCCCAAGCCGTTCATCGCCTACAAGCGGCTCGACCTGCGCGTCGCCAAGACGTTCAAGATGCCCTGGGGCGGCGGGCACGAGCTGACCTTCGACTTGCAGGCCTTCAACGTATTCAACTGGCTCAACCGCACCTACTCGTCTTGGGGCGCGGGCGGCGGCAGCCCGGCGCCGCTGATCGAAAACGGCCAGGTCGGCAACGACCAGCGCTCGTTCCAGGCGGGCATCAAGTACAAGTTCTGATCCGCCAGTCCCTCCCGGGGGGGTGCACGGTGAAAGGGTTGTCGCGTTGCGCTTCAAGGCGCAGAGCGGCAACCCTTCCTTGTTCTGAGAGGAGGCCCGCCATGCCCGCCGCACCAAGGCTGAACCGTTTCGGAGAGGCGAAGGTGCCGGTCGTGCAGGTCGATGCTGTGGGCCCGCCGGTGGGAGGGATCGTCGCGCTTGCCAGAGCGCTCGCGCCCTTCCCCGAGGCCGTTAACAACTATCCCGGCCTGCGCCGCGTGCTCAACGAAAGCGACCGCGCGGCCTTCGCCTATGTCGTCGCCTTGCTCGAGGAAGCCTCGTCCTATATCGCCGGCGCCTTCGATCTCGACGCCTTCGACCTGGTCGAGGCGAGTTTCTCGCTGGTCACCACGCCGCCCGACCGACTCGCCGCCGTGCAGCGCGCGCCGCATTTCGATGACGTCGACCCCGATCTCTACGCGGTACTCCACTATGTCGCGCCGTGTGCCGGCACGGCATTCTTCCGTCACCGCGCGAGCGGCACCGAAGTGGTCACCGCCACCAGCGTCGATGCCTATGTCGCGGCGGCACGGCGCACGCCGGTGGCGCAGGGCTATATCGGGCTCGACGATCCTGCCTTCGCCTGCATCGGCCACGTCGAGGGGCTTGCTGGGCGGCTCGTCGCCTATCCGGCGCGCGCGCTCCATTCGGGGGTGATCCCGGCCGGCTTCGCAGGCAACGCCGATCCGGCAGCAGGGCGGCTGACCACCAACCTGTTCATCCGCGCCCGTCGCTAGGGCCGGTCAGCTTCCCAGCCAGCCTCCGGTGAAACCGGCGCGCTTCAATCCGCGCACGATCTTCGGCGAACGGCGCATGACGCGCCAGATCGCATCGCTTCGATAGTTGGCGAGCATCCCCAGGATCGGCCCCTGGTCGATGCCCAGCCAGTCGCTCGCGACCCATCCGTGGACGGGGTCGACGCTGCCTGTCGCGACGTTGAGCGAGGCATCGCGGAAGCTGGGATTGAACGAATCTCGAAAGCCGTATTCGCCATAGATTCGCGCGCCGTGCTGGCGATGCATCGCCAGCACGGCAGGAAGGCATATTTCGGGCGCGAAAGGCGTGGCGCCGATCGCTGCGGTGGGCGCGATCGTGCCATCATCGAACCCGTCAGGTTCGTTCTTCGGGCCGCGCGCCGAGTAGCCGCGGAACCGTGCCGCGCGGCCATCGCGCGCGACCTTGAAGTCGCCTGGGCCGTCGCAGGCGGTCAGCCCCCAGATGTCCTTGCCATAGCCGTCCCAACCCATCGGGTTCGTGGAACACCAGGCGCGGTTAGCGTATGTCTCGCGCCGTGCGTTTTCGAAATAGTCAAAGCCCGCCGCGCGCATCGGCGCATCGCGGATGCCGCGAAAATCGATCCACATCTCCGAATACTGGTGACCGAACAGTGGTGCGAAAGCGAGATGCCTCGTCGGCCCTTCGCCGCGCCAGAATTTCGCATAGGGGGCCGTCCATGCCGACCAGCTCCCGTCCATTGCCGTGTGGCTGCGCGCGCCCAGCGCGAGGATGTAGACGAGCTTGCCTTCGTTGTAGCCGTCCCAGTTGCGCTCGATAAAGCCGCTTTCGGGATGCCAGCCCATCGGGATGCCGGGACCGGCGTGCTGGAACCAGTCCCACTCGGCGCGCTCGACGATTTCATCGGAAAGACGGCGGATCTCGCGCTCGCCGGGATGATCGCTGTCGAACCATCCGGAAGCGAACAGCATGCCCATGAACAGCAGCGCGCTGTCGACCGTCGACAGTTCGGTCTGCCTGAAGCGCAGCCCGGTTCCCATGTCGAGGAAGTGGTAAAAGAAGCCCTTGTAGCCGGCGATCCCTTCGCGATCCTCGCCGCATGGCAGCCCGGACATGAAGCGCAGCGTGGTCAGCGTGCGCTCGCGTGCAGCGGCGCGCGATACCCAGCCTCGTTCGACGCCGATGGGATAGGCTGTGAGCGCGAAGCCGATCGCGGCGATGCTGGCGAACGATGGGGTCGGCCAGCGGTCGGGCACCATGCCGTTCTTTGGATTGGCCTGCTCCCAGAAGAAGCGGAACGTGCGGTGCTCAAGGTCATCGAAAAAGGCGGGCAAAGCGGGTGCGCGGCGTCGAAATGGCCGAGCCAGTGCCGAGTAACCGGTTACATCAAGGAGCGCGCCACCCAGTCCCAGGGCCGCGCCGCGCAAGGCCGCGCGACGTTCAAACCGGAATGTCATTTTGTATCCTCTCTGGGTCCTCGTCCTGCCGGACTTTCAGCTTCGTCCCGTGGTCTGCCGCACGACGAGCTCGGGCTCGACCTGCTCGAACAGTTCACCCTGCGACTTTTCATCGATCTGGTCGAGCAGGCGCTCGATTGCGAGAGCGCCCATCCCGACCATGTCGCAGCGGACCGTCGAAAGCCCCAGATACCTCGCCAGCGGAATGTCGTCGTACCCGGCGACCGAAACCTGACCTGGCACCGCGATCTCCGCTTCGCGCAGGGCCATCAGGACGCCCATCGCCATCATGTCGTTGGCCGCGAAGATCGCATCGAACTCGGCGTGCTTAGCCAGCAGGTCGGCGACAAGCGACGCTCCGCTCGCTTCGGTGAAGTCGCCCTCCGCAACGCGCGCCGGCAGCTTCGGGGCAAAGTCCGCCATGGCCTCGACGAAGGCGGCGCGGCGTTCCGCACCGTCAATGTTGCCCAGCGGCCCCGACAAGTGGACAATTTGCTTGCGCCCACTATCGAGCATGTGTCGGACCATCAGCCTTACGCCGGCGCGGTTGTCGATCTTGATCGCCTGAAAGCCCTGTTCGGCCGGACAATTGACCAGCACTGCCGGGACACCCCGCGGAAGCACCGTCTTTAATTCGCCTGCCGAAATCTGCGGCGCCATGACCACCATGCCATCAACCCGGCCTAGCATCGCCCCCATTGCCTGCCCGGCGAGTTGGCTGTCGGCGTGCATGTTGGACAAGAGCAGCATGTAGCCGCGTTCGCTCGCGGCCTTGTCCATGCCCCGAACCAGTTCGCTGAAGAACTCACCGTGCAGATCGGGAAGGACAACGCCGATCGCCTGGGTCCGTGCGGTGCTGAGGCTGCGCGCGGCCGCATTAGGGACATAGCCAAGCGCACGGACCGCCGCGAGCACTCGCTCGCGCGTGTCGGGATGGACGTTATCGTGGCGATTGAGAACACGCGAAACCGACGCGACGGAAAGCCCCGCCATCTGGGCTACATCGCGAATCGTCGCTGGCTGGTCTCGCAAACGTCGCCCCCCAAGAAATTCCAAGTGTCGCCGTTTGATAGCGAAGAGCGTCAGCGATTGCCACTTGCGGGTTCGCTCGCTATGTAACCGGTTACAGACAATGGTCAATCGCATTCTGATTCGAGTGCGACCGCGAGATTGGGGGATACCGGAAGGCAATGTTCGACACGCGCATTTCTCGCCGCAGTGCGATTCGGGCGCTGGGGGTTGCCGCCGCATGGAGCGCCAGCCCACTCCGTGCCGCCATCGATGCTGCGGGCAAGCTGCCAGTCCCCGGATTTGTCGACGCGCTGATCGGCAGGATGACACTCGAGGAAAAGGCGGGACAACTCACACTCATGGCGGCAGCCTGGGGCGGCAGCTCTGCGGCCGACCTCAATCCGCCCGGTAACGGACAGGGCTTCGGCGCGCAGGTCGAAGATGCGGTTTCCGGTAAGCTTACAGGCGTGTTCAATGGGCAGGGCGCCAACATGGCCTCGCGGATGCAGGGCGCTGTGATGAAGCGCTCGCGACTGAAGATCCCGCTGATGTTTGCCGCCGACGTGATCCACGGCTTCCGTACGATCTTTCCCATCCCGGTGGGCGAAGTGGCCAGCTTCGAGCCCGACCTGGCACGCCGCACGGCGCGTGCCGCGGCGTTCGAGGCCTCTGGGGCGGGCGTTGACTGGACCTTCGCGCCGATGGTCGACATCGCGCACGACCAGCGCTGGGGCCGCGCAATGGAAGGTGCGGGCGAGGACGTGCTGCTGGGCGAAGTCTTCGCTGCCGCGCGCACGCAGGGTTTCCAGGGCGACAGCCTCTCGTCCAACGACGCGGTGATGGCCTGCGCCAAGCATTTCGCCGCCTACGGCGCGGCCGAGGCGGGGCTCGACTACAGCACCGTCGACATTTCGCTGCGTACGCTGCGCGAGGTCTATCTACCGCCGTTCGAGGCCGCCTTCCACGCCGGAGCCATGTCGACCATGGCCTCGTTCAACGAAATCGCCGGCGTTCCCTCCACCGCCAACAAATGGCTGATGACCGACCTGCTGCGCGACGAGTGGCACTTTAACGGTATCGTCGTCTCAGACTACACCGGCGACGAGGAACTGATCGCACATGGGGTCGCGGCAGATGGCCGAGACGCGGCGCGGCTGGCCTTTCTGGCGGGCGTCGACATGAGCATGGAGAGCGACCTCTATTATGTCCACTTGCCTTCTTTGGTGCGCGACGGCTCCGTGCCCGAGGCGCTGCTCGACCGCTCGGTGCGCCGGGTTCTGGCAGTCAAGGCGATGCTGGGTCTGTTCGACGATCCCTTCCGCCGTATAGATCCCAAGCGCGAAAAGGCGCGTTCGATGCTGCCGGCGGCACGCGCGCTGTCGCGCGAAGCGGCGCGTAAGTCGATGGTCCTGCTCAAGAACGAAGGTGACCTCCTGCCGCTTGCCAAGACGGCCAAGGTCGCCGTGATCGGACCCTTCGCATCCGGCCAACACGACCTGATCGGGGGTTGGTGCGTCTATGGCAGCGATGCCGAAGCCGTCGCTCTCGATACCGGCCTGCGCAATGCCGGTGGCAACATCTCCGTGACCGCGGGCAGCGGCATCGAAGAGGCTATCCCGGGCGGGATCGAGGCTGCGGTCGCTGCGGCAAAGGCGGCCGACGTAGTGATCCTGTCGATCGGCGAAAGCCAGACCATGTCGGGCGAAGCACAGTCGCGCGCCGAGGTCGTGGTGCCGGCGGCCCAGCAGGCGCTGGCCGAGTCCGTCGCCGCGACCGGAAAGCCGATCGTGGTGCTGCTCAAGAACGGGCGTGGCCTCGCACTGCAGGGTGCGGTGCGCGACGCGGCGGCGATCCTCGTCACCTGGCAACTCGGTACCGAGAGCGGCAATGCCATCGCCGACGTGATCTACGGCGCTCACGGGCCGTCCGGCAGGCTGCCGATCAGCTTCCCGTTCGATTCCGGTCAGGAGCCCTATCACTACGACCACAAGACCACCGGCCGCCCGAACCCGCCGGGACCGCTCCAGCCCTATAAGGCGCATTACCGCGGCATCCGCAACGCGGCGCTCTATCCGTTCGGTCACGGCCTGACCTACGGCAGAATCGACTATTCGGGGCTGGACCTGGGCAGCGGCAAGCTGGCGTGGAATGGTGAGATCGCCATTTCGGCAACGATCACCAACACTGGATCGCAGCCGGCCGAAGAGGTCGCGCAACTCTACATCCACGATGTGGTGGCAAGCGTCACGCGCCCGGTCCGCCAGCTAAAGGCATTCCGCAAGGTCGCGCTAGCGCCAGGCCAGTCCGACACCGTGCGCTTCATCTTGCGGCGCGACGACCTCCAGTTCATCGGCTTCGACATGAAGCCGACGGTTGAGCCTGGCGAATTCAAGGTATGGATCGCGCCCTCAGCCCAGGCCGACGGCGTGAGCGGCAGCTTCGACCTCACCGCTGCTTGACCCGGCGTCCTCGCGCAGCTCGCGCAGGATCGCGTCGTGGCTGTCGCGGCGCAGCGGATTGAACAGCATCAGCATGCCCGAAAACGCCAGGAAGCCGAGCGGGAGCAGCGCGATCGTCAGCCTTAGGCCTGCGCCCGCACCGCCCGGTGCGCCAAGGTCGCCGCCGCCCAAGCTTACACCCATCACCGCTGTGCCGAACCCTATCGCAAGCCGCTGCAACAGCGCGACATAGCCATAAAGCACCGCCTCGGTCCGCACGCCGTGGCGATGCTGACCGTACTCGATCGTGTCCGGCAGCATGGCCCACAGCGCGAAGTTCAGCCCCACGCTCGCCACTTGCGTCACGATCAGGAAGGCCTGGACCGAAATGGGGGTGGCAAGGTCGACCGCAATGAAGGTGACCAGCGCCGCCATGAACAGAGCTATGGCGGCAAACCAGAGCGCGCGGATGCCGATCCGGCGCGAGGCGAGGAACCAAAAGGGCACAGCCACCGCGCTGACCGCCATCATCGCCCCGAGCGCTAGCCGCCCCGCGCTCTCGTCGCCCAGGCTGTACTTGAAGTAATAGAGCACCGACTTGTCGAGCATCGACACCGCCACGATCATCGCCGTCATGGCTCCGCCAAGTGTCACGAAGGCGCGATTGCGCCATGCAAGCAGCATTGTGCGCACGAGCGGGACGCGCTCGCGCGCAATCGGCACGTCGTCCTCGCGGTAGGAAAGGCCCACGCCGATGAGCACTGCGCTGGCCAAGGACGCGAACAGCGCCGCGGCCGCCGAGTAGGCCCGCGCGCCCTCGCCGCCCGTCAGCCACGCGCCGATCGGCACCGTGCCGACTGCCACGACTACCGCAGCAAGCGTGCCCGCCAGCATCCGCCCACCCGCAACCATGGCCCGGTCCGCGCTATGCACACTCACCCGGGCAGACATCGCGAGATAGGGGATGTTGACCAGCGCGTAGAGCGTACGCAGCAGGATCTGACCGGCAAAGATCCACGCAATGGCCCATGTCCCCGCCACCGGCGGCGCGACATAGGAGAAGACGAACGAAAGGCCGAGCGGCACGGCCCCGCCGATCAGCAGGCCGCGATGGAGCCGGCCAGCGCCCCGGCGGTCGATCCATATACCTATGCCAAGGCTCGCCACGCCATCCCACACCGAGGCCAGCGAATAACACAGCGCTGCCGTGGCGATCGGCATATGCAGCGCCTCGGTGTAATAGAATAGCAGGTAGAGCATCATGCTCTGCCAGTAGAGATTGAACGCGAAGTCCCCGCCGGCGAAGACCGCCAGCGAAAGCCGCGATCGCCGCGCCATCGGCTCAGCTTGTGGGTACAAAGGTGACGGTCGCTCCCTTCGCCTGGTCCGGGATGGTGAACTGGGTACTGCCATCGCTCTCGTTTACCGTCAGCACCTTGCCGCCGAGTTGGGCGGCATAGCCCTTGTCGCCATGGATCGTCACCCGGATATCGCGCCACCACGGGCGGTAGCTGCCCTCGCGCGGCGCGAAGGTAAGGGAACTCACTTCGCCGCCGGAAGAGACGCACGACACTTCCTGGCGCGCGAAGCCGCCGCGCTCGAAAGCCATCGAATGGCCGTCGTCGTCATAGAGTTCGCCGTGGCAGTCGGGTCCGGGATAGACGTCGAGCGAAAGCGGACCCTGCGGCACCTCCAGCGTACTCTGAACCAGCGGCTGGCGCGGCAGGATCGTGCCCGCGCGCACGAACACCGGCAGCGTGTCGAGCTTCGGCGTAAGCGTGACTTCGTCATAGCGGCCATCGGGCGACGGCCTGCCGCCCGCGGCCTTGCCGGTCCAGTAGTCGAACCACCCTCCTGCGGGCAGGCAGGCCTGGTAGCGGGCCTTGTCCTCGGGCCTGGGATTGCCCGCGACAAGCAACTGCGCCCCGACCGTGAAGGTCATAGTTGCGTTGCAGGGCGTCTCCAAGACTTGGGGATAGTCGTAGAACACCGGGCGCATGAACGGGTCGCCTGTCCGCGCGCCAGCTTCGGCCACCGCGTAGAAGTACGGCATCAGCCTGTAGCGTTCGCCCACATAGCGGCGGCGTATCGCAAGCTGTTCGGGGCCGTCCACCCACGGTTCGGCGCGCGGTGCGTCCTTGGCCGAGTGGTCGCGGAAGATTGGCGCGAAGGTCGCGTATTCGAACCACCGCGTCATCAGTTCGGGCGACGGGCCGCCGGTGAAGCCGCCCACGTCCGCCCCGGTCCACGTGAAACCGGACAGGCCGAGGCTCAGCGTCTGCTCGACCGAAAGCTTAAGGTGGTCCCAGGTCGAGGAATTGTCGCCGGTCCATGTAGCGGCATAGCGCTGCCCGCCGGCAAAGCTCGCGCGGGTCATCACGAATGCGCGCTCGTCGGGGCGCAGCGTGCGTAGGCCTTCATAGGTTGCGCGGCTGTTTTCCATACCGAACACGTTATGTATTTCGGCCTGTGTCGCAGTGCGCGGCGTGAAGCCGTCGCCCTCGATGCGATCGACAATGTCGAGCGGCATCGTCTTGGTCGGCGTCTCGAATACCGCCGGCTCGTTCATATCGTTCCATATTCCGCCAACCCCGGCGTCGGTGAACGGCTTGAACAGCGTGCCCCACCACTTGCGCGTGCTCGCCTGCGTGAAGTCGGGGAACACGGATGGACCGGGCCAGACAGGGCCGACATAGGTTGATCCATCGGGATTGTGGACGAACCGGTTCTGCGCGGTGCCCTCGTCATAGGGTTTGTAGCTCTGATCGGGGGCTTGCGCGACGTGCAGGTCGACGATGTTCACGATCGTGATCCCCTGCTTCTTGAGGTCCGCGACCATCTGCTCGAAATGCGGGAAGGCCTTGCGGTCGACCGTGAAAGGACGGTTTCGGTCCTGGTAGTCGATGTCGAGCCAGATGACGTCGGTCGGGAAATCCTCGGCGCGCAGCTTGTCGGCCAGCGCGCGCACTTCGGCTTCGCTGCCATAGGACCAGCGCGACTGCTGGTAGCCCAGCGCCCAGCGCGGAGGGAGCGGCGCATGACCGGTGAGGTGGGCATAGCGGCGCACCACGTCGCGGATCGTCGGGCCGGCAATCACATAATAGTCTATCGGCCCATTTTCGGCCCCGAAGGCCAGCGTGTCCGCGGCGCGGTGGCCGAAATCGAACCAACTGCGCCAGGTGTTGTCGAGGAACACCCCATAGGCCCCGCCCGCGCCGCCGCTCGACACGAAGAACGGGATCGATTTGTAGATGGGGTCGGTGCCCGATCCAAAGCCCCATGCGTCGGTGTTCCAGTTGACATAGCTGCCGCCGCGCCGATCGAGCAGTCCGGTCTTGTCGCCCAGCGCGAAGATGTGCTCGCCTTGCGCGAGTTGCTTGTCGAGCGTGAAGCGCGCTCCCTCGAGGCGCAACGGCGTGGTCGCGTCGGCCAGGATCACGCGACCTTGTGGGTCTGTAACGGTCAGGCGGAGGGTATGGGGATCAAGTGAAGCGACAAGGGACGGGGTGATCAGACGATTTTCCGATAGCTGCGCGGCGGTACGTGCCCGGCGTTCGTCGCGACTAACCTCCCAACTCGCTTCGGCAGCCGGATGCCCCGGCGCGGTGATCGCGACGTGCAACACGTGGTCGCTGACAGCGGCAATCGTCGCGGTGAGCCCACCACGCGAGGCCTGAAGGTCGGCAGCAAGTGCCGCCTGGCCTGTGAAAGACATTGCGAAAAAAGAGATGCAGCCGAGCAACCTGAACTTCGAATTGCGTGTCAAGATCAATCCTTCCACAAGCCGCAAATTAGATTATGTAACCGGTTACAATACAGATCGGATTAGGGCTGTCAAAGCAAACTCGCTCGGACTGCAGGGCGACACACTCTACACGATGTGCCAGCGGGCAAGGGTGCGTATTATCAACACTGTCGGCCGTTAGCCGTCGCAGATCTGCCGAGCACGGACATATCCGCATTGCAGGCCGCGGCATCTGAAAGCAGCCAGTCTGCTTGCGGCCCAATAGCTGCCACATGATACTGCCACTCACAATGATTCAACCCCCGCCACTTCATGCCATGCTGCACGCTGCGCTAGCCGCGCCGCTCTTTCACATCGTCGATCTGATAATCGGGATATTCCCGCGCGCGGCCCGGCGTGCCGTAGGATTGCACCGCGCTGTCAGCAGGTCCTGCTTCGCGCCGAAGCAGGCCCTGCCGCCGCCTGCACCGTCCTGCTCGGGCACCTGTTATGTTGGATTCCGAATACCAACATCTTTCCCCGCAAGTCATTGCGCCAGCGCGCGATCGCCGCGCGCGCGGTCCGACACCGCGCTCGGCAAAAAAATGGTTGCAGGTTTAGCAGGTCGAGCAGGTGCGGCAGTGCGCCTGCCGGGAGACGGGCAAGCTACGGCAGCAGCAACGACGCATCCCCATAGGAATAGAAGCGATACCCCGCGGCAATCGCATGCGCGTACGCCGCCTGCATCCGCTCGGTCCCCATCAGCGCGCTCACCAGCATGAACAGCGTTGATCGCGGCAGATGGAAGTTGGTCACCAGCCCGTCCACGCCACGAAAACTATAACCCGGCGTGATGAAAATCGCGGTGTCGCCTTCGAACGGCTGCACCTGGCCGGCGGCGTCGGTGGCGCTTTCGATCAGCCTCAGGCTCGTCGTGCCGACCGCGATCACCCTGCCGCCGGCGGCGCGCACGGCATTGAGCCGCGCGGCGGTTGCGGCGTCGATCCGGCCCCATTCGGCGTGCATGCGGTGGTCGTCGGTGTCGTCGGCCTTCATCGGCAGGAAGGTGCCCGCGCCGACATGCAGCGTCAGCGTCGCATGGCCGATGCCGGCGGCGTCGAGCGCGGCGATCAGCGCCGGCGTGAAGTGCAGCGCGGCGGTCGGCGCGGCGACGGCGCCTTCCTCGCGCGCGAACATCGTCTGATAATCCTCGGCGTCGCGGGCATCGGCCGGGCGGCGCGCGGCGATATAGGGCGGCAGCGGCATCCGCCCGGCGCGCTCGAGCAGCAACTCGACCGGCTCGTCGCCGGCAAAGGTGAAGGCGATGCTGCCATCGGCCTCGCGGTCGCTGGCGACGGCGCTGACGCCGTGGCCGAAATCGACCACATCGCCGTCGCGCAGCCGCCGCGCGTTGCGCACGAAGGCGCGCCAGCGGCGTAGCCCCTCGCGCTTGTGCAGCGTCGCGCCGATTTTGGCCCAAGGCGCGCTAAGCGCGCCGTCATCTTGACGGGGCCCGCGTGTGCCCGTCAGCTGGGCGGGCAGCACGCGCGTGTCGTTGAACACCAGCAGGTCGCCGGCGCGCAGTTCGCCGGGCAGGTCGCCGACATGGGCGTCGCGCGTCGCATCGCCATCGAGCACCAGCAGCCGCGCCGCGTCGCGCGGCTCGGCCGGGCGCAGCGCGATCCGCTCGGGCGGCAGCGTGAAATCGAACAGATCGACCTTCATCGGGGCCTCGTCCGCCCCGAACGGACGACTCGCGTCGGCCCTACTTCTTCACCGCCGGCTTGGGTGCGGGCTTGGCGAGATTCGGCTTCGCCGGTGCCAGCGAGACCGTCGCGGATTGTGCCGGCGACAGCGAGGGCAGCGGGGCGGGCGGCGGCGGTGGCGCATAGGCGGGCGGATTGTCCGCCGCGATATAGGCGTGGAGAATCCTTGACGGATTCGCCGGCGGCTCGCCGCGCGCGATCGCGTCGACATATTGCATCCCGTCGATCACGCGTCCGAACACGGTATATTTCTTGTCGAGGTTGAGCCGCGGCTGGAAGACGATGAAGAACTGGCTGTTGGCACTGTTGGGGTCGTCGGCGCGCGCGGCCGAGACCGCGCCGCGGACATGCGGCAACCAGTTGAATTCGGCTGGCACGTTGGGCAGCGTCGAACCGCCGGTGCCGTCGCCCTTGGGGTCGCCGCCCTGCGCCATGAAGCCTTCGATCACGCGGTGAAAGGTGAGGCCGTCATAGAAATGCTGTCGGGTCAGCAGCTTGACGCGCTCGACCATCTGGGGCGCGGCATCGGGGCGCAGCCAGATCGTGACGCGGCCCCCGGTCGACAGATCGAGATACAGCAGGTTCTCCGGGTCGGTCGGCGACGCGATCGGCACCTTGCTGGAGGTGGTGGGGAGAAGCTGGGCCGTCGCGGGGAGCGCGATCAGCAGGCAGGCAAGAGCAGTCAACCGAGCGAAAAAGCGCATCATGTCCCCGTGGCAACGCGGTGGTGGTGGCGCGGCTTAGAGCAAATCCCGCCTTGCGCCAAACTGAACATGCGCAGCGCAGCGAAGCATGTTCATCCCGGCACCGGCCGGGATCCAGGAAAAGGGCGCGCAGCGCAGCGAAGCATGTTCATCCCGGCACCGGCCGGGATCCAGGAAAAAGGAGCGCGGCGCGGCGAAGCACCTTCATCCTGATGGCGGCGCGGACCTGGTAACGGCGGCGCTCAACTGCCCTTGCGGCCGATCTTCTCGACCCGCGCGGCGATGTCGGCCGCGACCGGTTCGGTGACGAAGCGAGAGACCGGGCCGCCATAGAGCGCGATTTCCTTGACCAGGCGGCTGGCGATCGGCTGCAGCGAGACATCGGCCATCAGGAACACCGTCTCGACGCGCGGGTTGATCTGCTGGTTCATCCCCGCCATCTGATATTCATATTCGAAATCGGCCACCGCGCGCAGGCCACGGATGATGACGCGGGCGCCCTCGCGCTCGGCAAAGTCCATCAGCAGCGAATCGAAACTGACGACATGGATCTCGCCGCCGATATCGGCGACCTCGCGCTGGACCATCGCCATGCGCTCGTCGATGCTGAACATCGGCGATTTGGACGGGTTGGTCGTCACGCCGATCACCAGCCGGTCGACCAGCTTCGCGCCGCGCCGGATGATATCCATGTGGCCGAGCGTGATCGGGTCGAAGGTGCCCGGATAGACGCCGGTACGAACGGTCATGGGATTTCCTCAGCGGTCGCGTTCGAGGACGAAGCGCGCGATCGCGCGCAACAGGTCGGCTTCACTGCCATAGGAGTGGAGATGCTCGATCGCCTGGTCGACCAGCATGCGGGCCTGCGACCGCGCCCGGTCCAATCCGAGCAGCGACAGGAAGGTCTCCTTGCCGGCGCCCTCATCCTTGCGCAGCTTTTTGCCGGCGACTTCCTCGTCGCCCTCGACGTCGAGAATATCGTCGGCGATCTGGAAGGCGAGGCCGAGATCGCGGGCATAGCCGCGCAGGCCCGTGCGGCCCTCGGGCGGGATGCGGCCGAGGATGGCGCCCGCTTCGACCGCCGCGGCGATCAGCGCTCCGGTCTTCATCGCCTGGAGGCGCGTGACGGTGTTGAGGTCGAAGCTCGCCTTCTCGGCCTCGATATCCATCGCCTGTCCGCCGGCCATGCCGGCAGGGCCGGCGGCGCGCGCCAGGTCGAGCACCAGTTCGGCGCGGACGAATGGATCGGGATGTGTCGCCACGTCGGCGAGAACCTCGAACGCCAGTGCATGGAGACAATCGCCGGCGAGGATCGCGGTCGCCTCGTCGAACAGCTTGTGGACGGTCGGCTTGCCGCGGCGAAGGTCGTCGTCGTCCATCGCCGGGAGATCGTCATGGATCAGCGAATAGACATGGATGCACTCGATCGCGACCGCCGCGCGCCCGGTGCAATCGCGGTCCACGCCGAACAGCCCGGCGGTGGCGAACACCAGCAATGGTCGCAGTCGCTTGCCGCCGCCGATCGTCGCATGGCGCATCGCGCGGTACAGGTCGGCGCGCGGATCGTCGGGGATTGTGAGCAACTGGTCGAATCGACGATCGACATCGGCGCCGACCTGGGTCAGCGCCGCTTGAAGCGAAAGCGTGCGGCTCGCCACCGGTTCAGCCGGCGGCAAAGGGCTGGGTTCCGGTCGGGCGACCCTCGCCGTCGAGCCTGATCGCTTCGATCCGTGCCTGCGCGGCGTTCAGCCGCTCGGCGCAGGTCTTGCGCAGCGTGTCGCCACGTTCGTACAGGTCGATCGCGTCTTGCAAGGGCACCTCACCGCTCTCCAGCCGGCCGACGATCTTTTCCAGTTCCGCAAGCGCGGCTTCAAATGACAGGTCTGTGGGCGGAGTTTCCATCGTCACGCTATGCGGCAGGCGGGCGAGGGGGGTCAACCATCCCCTTCGCCCGGATGCGCTCAACCCAGATGCAACAGATGCGCGACGAGGATCAGCAACATCGCGCCGATCACCGACATCACGAAGCCGGCCGGATGGAACGGCTGATTGGCTGAGTTCGGGCTGAACAGTCGTGCGATCAGCCCGCCAACGAACGACCCGGCGATGCCGAGGAGCGCGCTCATGATCAGGGTCATATGGACCGCGCCCGGATAGAAAAATCGTGCCAGAATGCCGACGATCGCGCCGACGATGATCATGCGAATCAGATGAAACATGGTATCCTCCCCTTCCCGGAAGCACGGAGACTGGCATGCTCGTTTCGGCGCCGCAATCTTTTCGCACGCGGATCGTCGCGGGAACATTCGGGGCGCCTTCCCCATCATGGGTCCGTCGCCATCCTTCTGTTCCCTATCCCGCAGAGGCCGATGCGCACCGGTATCGCCACGGTCGCCGCGAACCGGCGCGCGTCAGCCCGTCAGCGCGCCGGTCAGCGCGAGGATCGGCGGGCTGAACGCCAGTGGGCGCATGATCGCCACCGCGAGCGTAATGGTTGCGAGTCCCCAGTAATAAGCGGGGTGAACCCGGCCGCGCGTGACGAGGTCGTAAATCATCGCGGCCGCGAGGTAGACCATCATTACCAGCCAGATCACCCACAGCGACCAGTTGCCCAGCAACGGCATCGGCAACAGGCGGCCGACCCCCGGCGTCATCACCTGGATCGCGCCACACAACATCAGCCGGCGGTGCCAGTCGGGTGACCCGCGCATGCGCACGCCCGCCCAGGTGAGGCCGGCGAAGACGATCACCGTCAACCAGTCCATCACCAGGAAGACATTGGGCTGGAAGAAGGGTGGGGTGCGGTGGCTCGCCACCGATAGCGTGGTCACGCTTAGCCCGACCAGCACCGCCCAGCCGACATAGCCCGCCGCGACCATGCCGAGGCGGCGGTGTCGGGCGAGGTTGCCGCGATACACCAGCAGGTTCTGCGTCACATAGATGCCCAGCCAGCCCATGAAGGTCAGCCCGTGAAGATGCACCCACCAAGGGGACGCGAGGCTCGACCTTCCGGCCGCGAATTGCAGTGCAAAGCCGGCGATCACCGTCGCGGCGATGATGATCGCCATGATCAGGAAGAATCCGCGGTCGCGATTCGCGATCGGCGCTCGCACCTCTCCAGCCAATGTCGCCAAGTTGCCTGCTCCCCCTCCCGGAAAACCCTGGCCGAGGCTAGCAACGAAGCGAGGCCATTGCCAGTGGTCGCGCGGCGCGTCCCGCGCGATCGAACGAGGTGCCGTGCGCCAGCGCGTGACACATTTATGAAAGCGCCCTATTCAGGCGCCATGCAGCCAGATTCGAGCTTGATCACAGGTCGTCGCCCGGAGCCGGATTTGCCGGGGCGCTGGGGCATCTATTCGGTCGCGCATGACAAATGGATCGACGTCGTCTTCGCCTCCGAGCGTGAGGCGCGCGAGGCGCTCAAGGTACTGAAACCCCGTTCGGCCTGACGCGTTGACGGTCGTCAGGCCGTGCGCAGTTCCGCGATCACCCGGCGCAGCGCGCTGTCGACCGTGTCGGCATCGGCCCCGAGTTTCCGGGCCTCGGCCTGGAGCGCGCCGGCGACGATGCCGGTGCTCTCGGCCGTTTCGCCGAGCATGGTCATGTGGCTGCTGACCGTGGCGAGGTTGTCGAGCGCCAGTCCCATACCCTCGCTGATCCCCTTGCTGACATCACCCTGTTGCGCCATCGCGCTCGCCACCAGCGCGGCGTGTCGCTCGATCTGGGCGATCGCCTCGTCGATCGCGCCAAGCGCGAGGCCGGCATTCGCCGCCGCCGACCGGATGCTCTCGACCTGCCCGTCGACCTCGATCGTCGCGCTCGCGGTCTGCTTGGCGAGATGGCCCATTTCCGCCGCGACGACGGCGAAGCCCTTGCCTGCCTCGCCAACGCGTGACGCCTCGATCGTCGCGTTGAGCGCCAGCAGCGTCACTTGCTGCGCGACGCTGCGAATCAGCTCGGCCATCGCCGCGACCTGATCGGCCTTGTCGGACAGCGTCGCGACCTGGCCGGTCGCCGCGCGCGAACGCGTCGCGGCGGTCTGGATGGCCTGCGCCGCAACCTGCGTTTCGCGCTGCAGGCGGTCGCCGACCTGCGCCAGCTCGCCATTGTTGGAGAACATCGTCGCGAGGTCGCCGGTGACCTTTTCCGCGGCGCCGGCGGTCAGTCCCGCCTTGCGCCCGGCCTCTATCGCGTGCCGCGCCACGTCGTCGGCCGATCGTGAAAGACGCTCGGCCGAGGCGCGCAGCTTGTCGTTGACCGTCGAGACGCTGCCGTCGATCATGTCGGCCAGGTCGTGCAGCAGCTGCTTGCGCTGCGCATCGAGCGCCGCGCGCTGCGCGTTGGCGGCATCTGCCACGCGGCGTTGCTTTTCGGCGAGCTGGTCCTGCGCGGCGATTACCGCCTGTGCCTGTGCGCCGTCGCGCAGCAGACTGTCGCGCTCGCGCGCCGCCTCGCGAAAGACCTCGATAGCGCGCGCCATCGCGCCGATCGCGTCGGCGCGATCGATATGCGGTACGGTCAATGCCGCATCGCCCGAGGCGAGCCGCTGCATCGCGGTGCGGATGTCATGCAGCGGGCGAAGTACGGTGCGGAAGGTAACGAGCAACGCGAGGCCCAGCGCGATCAACGACATCAGCCCGGAAACCTCGAGCACGCGCAGGTCGGCCTGGCGCTCCAGCCGCCGCGCCTCGCGATGCAGCGCGTCGATCCGCGCCATATCGTCCTTGATCAACGCGTCGGCGATGACCGAAGCGCGTCGCTCGGCCGGGCGCACCGCTTCGCGAAACAACAGCAGTGCGCGGCCGCGGTCGATTTTCGCGGTATCCCGTACGATGGCGAGCTGCCGCAGCACCTCGCGCTGGGTCTGGAAAAAGTCCTTGTTTGCCGAATGTTCGGCCCGCTCCAGCGCGAGAAGTTCATCGGTGAAGGCGCGGTAGCGGCGGTTGAAGCGGTCACCGATCTCCCGCAACGCGGTGCGATCGGGTTCGGTCCCGAGATTGAGCGCATCGCGTTGCAGCGCGCGGCTGGTCGATCGCAACTCGGTCAGCGCCAGCGTGCGGTCGACCTGCGCTTCGACCTCGGCTTGCGCCGCGGCGATGCCATAGCGCGCGCGTTGCTCCAGCCAGACCGTGCCGATCACCACGGCCGTCATCAACACCAGCGGTAGCATAATGCGCGCCACCAGACTTCGGCTGAACATCAATTTCCCCACAGCGCATCCCAGGTGCCCATGGTGCCCGCACGTTACAGCCATGTGAAAACGACGCGGCAAATCATCGCGAAGCCGCCGTCGGCGCGGGCCATTGCGGCGCTCGCGCGGCTACCCTAGCCTTGTCCGTCATGAGCACCATCGAAACCCGACAACACCAGATGTTCCCGGTCCTCGACGCGGCACAGATCGAGACCGCGAAGCGCTTCGCGAGTGGCCCAGAAAAGCGCTTTGCACCCGACGAGACCGTCTATGCCATCGGCGAACGAGGCTCGCCCGCCTGGCTGGTGCTCGACGGGTCGATCCTCGTCGTACGTCGTGACGGGCTGAGCCATGAAGCGCCGATCACCGAGCACGGCCCCGGCCAGTTCACCGGCGAGGTCAACCAGCTTGCCGGCCGCGCGTCGATCGCCGCCGGGCGTGCCGGGCCGGCGGGGTGTACCGCGCTGCCATTCGACGCCGCGCACCTCCGCGCGCTGATGGTCGGCTCGGCCGATGTCGGCGAGATCGTGATGCGCGCGCTGATCCTGCGTCGCGTCGGGCTGATCGAGGAAAGTGGCGCCGGGACGATCCTGATCGGCGTGCCCGGTAGCCCTGATATCGTGCGGTTGCAGGGCTTTCTGACGCGCAGCGGCTATCCCAACCTCGTGCTCGACGCCGCGACCGACGCGGAAGGCCGCGCGTTGGTCGAGCGTATCGGCGTGCATCCGGAGGAATTGCCGCTCGTCGTCTGCCCGAACGGCACCCTGCTCAAGCGACCGGCCGAGGGGGATCTCGCCGCGTGCCTCGGCATGATGCCGGATCTCGATCCGGCGATGGTCTATGACGTGGCGGTGGTCGGCGCCGGGCCCGCCGGGCTCGCCGCTTCCGTCTATGCCGCGTCGGAGGGGCTGTCGGTCATCGTGCTCGACGAACGCGCGATCGGGGGACAGGCCGGGGCATCGAGCCGGATCGAGAATTATCTCGGTTTTCCGACCGGTATCTCGGGTCAGGCGCTGGCCGGGCGGGCATTCAACCAGGCGCTCAAATTCGGTGCCGAGATCGCCGTCCCGCTTGCCGTCGAGCGGCTCGATTGTGACGGCGATCCGCAACCCGGCGACCCGCTCGCGCTGGCATTGTCGGGCGACCGTCGGATCCGCGCCCGCGCGGTGATTGTCGCGTCGGGCGCGCGCTATCGCCGTCCCGACATCGCCAATCTCGCGACGTTCGAGGGCGCGGGCATTTCCTACTGGGCCTCGCCGATCGAGGCGAAGCTGTGCGCCGGCGAGGAGATCGCGCTGGTCGGCGGCGGCAATTCGGCCGGGCAGGCGGTGGTGTTCCTCGCGCCGCGCGTCGAGCGATTGCATCTCGTCGTGCGGCGCCCGCTCGCCGATACGATGTCGCGCTACCTGATCGATCGCATCACCGCGCTGCCCAATGTCGAGATCCATGTCGGCTATGAGGTCGCCGCGCTGGAGGGCGATCGCGCCACTGGCCTTACCGGGGCAGTCTTTCGCTGTCGTGGCGGCGGCGAGACCCACTACCGTGGGCTGCGCCACATGTTCCTGTTCATCGGCGCCGACCCCAATGCCGGTTGGCTCGAAGGCTGCGTCGACACCGACGACAAGGGCTTCATCGTCACCGGCCAGGGCACACTGCCGCTCGAGACGAGCATGGCCGGCGTCTTCGCGATCGGCGACGTGCGCGCCGGGTCGACCAAGCGTGTCGCCGCGGCGGTCGGGGAGGGCGCCGCCGTCGTCGCGCAAATTCACAGCGCCATCGCCGCGCACGCGGCGCGCGCGACGTGAAGCGGGGTTGCGGACGGGTGCCGATTTGACGGTGAACAAGGCATGGTTGTCGGCGCTGCTTCTTCTCGCCGGATGCGGTCCCCACCGTCCGCCACCGGCGCGATTGATGTTCGCCGGGCTACCGGTAAGCGGCAGCCTGGCCGACGCGAAGCGCGCCGGATTCACCGACTGCATCCAGCTCGACGCGATCAGCCTGCGCTGCCGCCGACACGGCGTGATGCTGGAGGGCTCCGGTCCCTACGAAGCCGCGCTCGATCTGGTCGGCGGTGATGGCAGCGGTGGCTTCGACCAGTTGATCCTGTGGCACGATCGCGATCAATATGCCGTCTACAAGATTACCGACGCGCTCGAAAAGCAGGGCTGGCGGCACTGCAATACCGGCACCGAAGATCGTGGGGATCAGATCATCTACACGCGCAAGGACATGCCGGTCAGGATCTCGATGGACCTCAGCTATTGGGACAAACGTCGGCTGCGGGTGATGCCGGCGGCGAACAGGACCGAGCGGCGCTGCTGACGGGGTTGATTTCACCGTGTCGACGGTGGCGGCAAAGTGACCTGATTGAAAAGCGCCCGATGCCTGCGGCGCACACATGGCCGGTGCCGTGCAAAACTCGCTCTACCGCGAGCTTTCAAACAGTCTCTGAGCAGCCGCCGTCGGTCCAGATGTGCGAAAAGATTGATCGCGGCATTGTCGAAGAAATTATTGGCGAGAGAAAATCTGTAATATTTCTCCTCGGTCAATGTCGGAAATTGCTGGCGTCGGTGACGGTAGTGAAATAAAAATCGCGATCGCTATTGTAATCGCAGGTGTCACGCGCTTCTCCACGGAGGTCAGCCCATGGTCGCTCTTCAACCGGTCCGGAAGCTTACGATCATCGCAAAGGATCCGGGCTTGCGCGTCGGATCGGGCGGCCCGATGGTTTTCGCGCAGGTTGACGTGCCCGCCGAAATTCTCGGCCCTGGTCCGACCGGTTATCGCATCAAGGTCGTCGATTACAATGCGACCGAGCGGCGTGCCTACGCCGCTCGCCAGCAATATCAGGACGGTGATGAATTGCTCGATCCGTTCGCGCCAGCCGCGGGTGAATCGCTGCTCGACCCCCGCTATCAGGCGCGTGTCATCGCGAATCCGAATTTCCACGCGCAGAATTGCTATGGCATCGCGATGCGCACGCTCGGCCTGTTCGAGCGCGCACTGGGTCGCCGGGTTCCCTGGTCGTCGGGCGGGCACCAGCTTCACATCGCGCCGCATGCCTTCGCGCTCGCCAACGCCTTTTATTCGGAGCCCGACCGGGCGCTGATGTTCGGCTATTTTTTCGAGGATGACGGCAAGCCGATTTTTACGGCGCTCAGCCACGATGTGGTCGCGCACGAAACGACGCACGCCGTGCTTGACGGGCTGCGCACGCGCTACACCGAGCCCTCAGGCCCCGACCAGGCGGCATTCCACGAGGGGTTCGCGGATATCGTCGCAATTCTTTCGATCTTCTCGCTCCCCGAGGTCGTGGTGGCCGGGCTGGACATGGATGCGAAGCTGCCACGGCGTGGCGAGCCGATGGTGCTGATTCCAATCGCAAAAGTCACCGGCGACGCGATCCGGAAATCGATCCTGCTCGGCATCGGCGCCGAAATCGGCATGGCGATCGGCGGCGGGCGCGGCGCGCTGCGACAGTCGGTCAGGATCGAGCCGCGGGTCGATATCCTCGACGATCCAGAAATGGCCGAGCCGCACAATCGTGGCGAGGTCGTGGTCGCCGCGATGACCCACGCCTTCGTCGAGCTGTGGGCGGCGCGCGTCGCGCAGCTCGGCACCTTTGGTGGGGACGCCTACAATCTCGCCGCGGTTGTCGATGAAGGGGCGAAGGCGGCGGCGCAGCTCCTCCAGATGGCGATCCGCGCAATCGATTATTGCCCTCCGACCGATATCGATTTCGGTCAGTTCCTGATCGGATTACTGACCGCCGACCGGGAGCTCGTGCCCGACGACTCGCGGTTCGGCTATCGCGAGATGATCCGCGCCTCGTTCGCCGCATATGGGATCGTGCCGCCGCCGAAGGATACCGACGCCGACGGTTGCTGGCCGCGTTTCGCCGGCACGGACGCGCTGCAATATTCGCGCAGCAACGCCGAGGCGCTGACCCGCGATCTGGACGAATGCTTCCGCTTCCTGTGGGAAAATCGCGCCGCGCTGGGCATCACCGAGCGCGGCTACACACAGGTCGTGTCGATCGACAGCTCGCTCAGGATTGATCCCGACGGTATCCCGTTTCGCGAAACCATCTGCCAATATGTGCAGCTGGGACATTTCTTCGGGTCCGAACTGATGAGCCTGGTCGGCATAAAGCCGCTTCCCGACGGGTTCACGACCAGATCCAGCGTTGATCTTCTCGGCGGCGGAATCATCGTCTTCGACCAATATGGGCGGGTGAAATATCACATCGCGAATCGCCTGCTGGAGGGGAGGCGCCAGCGTCAGCGCCTCGAATATCTGCGCGACACGGGCCAGCTCGCCGGGCGGGGCGACGACAGTCGCAATCAATTCGCGAATATGCACCTCGCGCGGATGGAGGGCTGAATCGATGAGGAAACCTGCCGCCAAGGCCGTCGCAGCACCAACCCCGGTCACCGCCACGATCCGCGCCTATCAGGTCGGCTTTGGCGACTGCTTCCTGCTGCGGCTCGATTATGACGACGAAAGCGCCCGGCACATTCTGATCGACTTCGGTTCGACCGGCCTTCCGAAAGACGATCCGACCGTGAACATGACGCGCGTGGCCGAAGACATCGCGGCGCGTTGCGGCGGAAAGCTCGATATCGTCGTCGCGACCCATCGCCACGCCGATCACATCAGCGGCTTCGATACGGAGCATGGGCCCGGCGACATCATTCGGAAGCTCAAGCCGAGGCGCGTCATCCAGCCATGGACCGAAGCGCCCGACGCGCCCGAAAACTGGGCCGGGCCGGACGAGGCGACCGGGCCCAAAGGCTTTGCCGCGCGAGTCCGCAACCTCGAAAGCATGCACGCCATTGCCCGGTCGGTGGTCGAGCGGCTCGACCGCGCCGACGGCTTCGATCGAGGCTGGCCGCTGGCGGCGCGCCTGCGCTTTGTCGGCGAGGACAATATCAAGAACGATTCCGCCGTTAAGAATCTCATGACGATGGCGGAGGATCCGGCGACGAATCTCTATGTTTTCCATGGCAGCGACCCGAAGCTCGACGACATCCTGCCCAATGTGAAGGTCAATGTGCTCGGGCCGCCGACGTTGCATCAGGCCAACTCGATCAGGAAGTACGCCGGATCGTCGCCCGATTACTGGTTCCGCGCGCAACAGATGGTCGCGCTCGGCGCGACGGGAGAAGTCGCGTCGAGCAAGCGGAGCATGTTGTTTCCCGAGCTCAAGGCGAAGGACACGTTCCGCAAATCGAAGCTGCCGACCGAGATGCGCTGGGTCGCGGAGCGCGTCGACACGGCCGAGGCCGACCAGATGCTCGGCATTGTCACGCAGCTCGACAACGTCATGAACAATACCAGCGTCATCCTGCTGTTCGAGGCGGGCAGCAAGAAGCTGCTCTTCCCTGGCGATGCCCAACTCGAAAATTGGAGCTTCGCGCTGCAGGATCCGTCAGCCGCGCTGCTCGACGAGGTCGACCTGTACAAAGTTGGCCATCATGGCAGCCTGAACGCGACGCCAAAGGCGATGTGGAACCGTTTCAGGAAGCGCGGCAAGCCGGATCGCGCCGATCGGTTGAAATCGGTGATGTCGACGATGGGCGGCAAGCATGGCGGCAAAAACGGGGCGCCCACCGAGGTTCCTCGCAAGCCGCTGGTCGATGCGCTGAAGGCGGAAAGCACTCTCTTTAACACGCAGGATCTGGCGTCCGGGGCGATGTGCGAAATCATAACCATCGATCTGAGGTGACGAGGCTGCGGCCAAGCCCGCCGGTTCGGCGCAGCTGCGGCGGTGCAAGATGATTCAACGGCGGGCGCGGCGGCGCTATCCGATCATGCCGCCGGTGCGCCCATCGGCGTGGCGAGGCTGTTTCTCATTGTCGATGCCCGGATGTCGGGGCCGGCTGTTCCGTGGCTGTTTCCGAATAACGGTGAAATCGCATTAACACATTGATATTGTGTGAAATAACCATGCGAAGCACCGTGCCGTTCCGCCCGGAAGAATTTTTCGCCGTACAACCGCGCCGATATGTTGGTCGATGCCGACCGCGAACGGCACAGGCCAGCAAGGGGGACTGATTGCCCGCCGTTCAGGAGCGCGTCGGCCGCCGTATCACGCCGCGCCTTCGGCCATCACCTCGGCCACCAGGTCCTTGCGGCTGAGTTTGCCGATCATCGTCTTGGGCAGCTTGTCGCGTATCACCACCTGGTCGACGTGCTCATGCCGGCCAAGCTGCGGGTTGAGCCATGCCGCCAGCGCCGCGCCGTCGATTTCCGCCCCCGCGTTGAGCGTGACATAGGCACGCGGATGCTCGCCGCGATAGGCGTCGGGCAGGCCGATCACCAGCGCCTCCTTCACCGCCGGATGGTGGTAGAGCACCGCCTCGACCTGGCTCGGAAACACCTTGAAACCCGACACCGCGATCATGTCCTTCAGGCGATCGACGATCCGCACGAAGCCGTCGTCATCGATCGCCCCGACATCGCCGGTGCGCAGCCAGCGCGTGCCGGCGTCGTCGTCGATGAATACCTCGGCGTCGGCTTCGGGTCGCTGCCAGTAACCCTTCATCACCTGCGGTCCGGCGACGACGATCTCGCCCGGCTCGCCTTCCGGTGCCGGCAAATGCGGGTCGATCTTGTCGACCAGCTTGACGCGCGTGCCGGGGATCGGCTGGCCGATCGTGCCGTCCTTGCCCTTGCTCTCATAAGGGTTGGCCGAGATCACACCGGCGCTCTCCGACAGGCCATAGCCCTCGACCACCACCGCGCCCGTCGCCGCCTCGAACCGCGCCTTCAACTCGGCCGAGAGTGGCGCGCCGCCCGAAATGCACACGCGCAGCGAGGAAAAGTCGGTCGTCGAAATCTTCGGATGGTCGAGCAGCGCCTGGTACATCGTCGGTACGCCGGGCAGTGCCGTCGCCTTGGTGCGGCCGATCGCCGCCAGCACCTGCCCCGCGTCGAAGCGCGGCAGCATCACGATGCACCCACCGTTCAGCACCGTGCGGTTGAGCACGCAGGTATTGGCGAAGACATGGAACAGCGGCAGCACGCCGAGGATGCGGTCGGGCGGGCCGGGGTGCGGGTCGATGCCCATCACCTGCCGCGCATTGGCCGACAGATTCTGGTGCGTCAGCATCGCGCCCTTCGGCACGCCCGTGGTGCCGCCGGTATATTGGATCAGCGCGACGTCGCTTTCCGCGTCGATCGCCGGCGTGGCATGCTTGCCGTCATTGGCGATCAACGCGGAAAAGGCGCTGATCCGCTTGTCGTGCGGTCGCGGCGTCACCTCCTTGCGCTTGAACATGCGGTAGAGGATCGACTTCGCCCCCGGCAGCGCCCCGGCGACCGACCCGACCACCAGCCGCTCCAGGCTGCTCGCGTCGAGCACCTTCAGCGCGGTCGGCAGCAGCGCGCTGGCGGACAGCGTGAACAACAGTCGCGTGCCCGAATCCTCGATCTGGTGCGCCAGTTCGGCCGGCGTGTAGAGCGGCGAGAAATTGACCGCCGTCGCGCCCAGCTTGAGGATGCCGTAATAGGCGGCGAGGTAATGCGGGACATTGGGCAGGAACAGCCCGATCCGGTCGCCCTTGCCATAGCCCAATGCGGCCAGCCCCGCAGCGACCCGGTTCGCCCCGTCGGCAGTCTCGGCAAAACTGTAATGCCGTCCGAGAAAATCGATCAGCGTCGTTTCGCCATGCTCATCGGTTGCGCGGTCGAACATTTCGACCATCGTCAGCGGCGGGAAATAGGTCCCCCAGGGCGTCGGATGACGATAGGCGCTGCGCCAGCTACTCTCGGGATCACTCATTGACATTCGTGTAAGCAGGCGGCCGGGCGGGCGCAACCCGCCGACGGATCGCGCTTCAGATGACGCGCTTGGTCGTCCAGGTCACCAGCACCGAAATCGAGGCGAGGCCAAGGTCGATCGCCGCCTGTACGCGGTGTGGCGCGCGGTCGGCGGCGTCATGCGTCAGGATACGGATATCGGCCGACGGATGGCGCGCGAACATGGCCAGCAGCAATGCCGCCATGATCACCAATGCTATCCGCCGATCGCGCATCGCGCCATACCTCCGAGAAGCGGCGAATGGTAAACGAGTGTGGCGTGCGGGGCAAGGTGTTCGGTCGTGGTGAATGGTGGCTTGTCCGTCTTCCGCAACGGACTTCCGCATTGATCGGGCGCGAAACTTTGTCCGTCGATCCGGTCGTGGCGCGATGAAGCCGGTCGCGCCGGGGGGCTCAGTTCGGGCGGTTGCCCATCATTTCGCCGAGGCGCACTGGCCCCCCGGGCACCCAGGCCTGGTTGAAGACGATGCTGTTCCGCCTGAACAGCATCACGACCGTCGAGCCGAGCAGGAAGCGCCCCATCTCCATGCCCTTGCGCAGCAAGATGTCCTGATCGGCATAGGTCCATTCGGCAACCGTGCCGGTGCGCTTCGGATTGACCACCCCGTGCCAGACGGTCGCCATGCTGCCGACGATCGTCGCGCCGACCAGCACCATTACGAACGGACCATATTCCGCCGATTCAAACACGCACACCACGCGCTCGTTGCGCGCAAACAGGTTGGGCACGCCGCGCGCCGTGGTCGGGTTCACGGAGAACAGCGCACCCGGCACGTAAATCATGCGCGTGAGCTTCCCGTCACAGGGCATGTGCAGGCGGTGATAATCCCTGGGTGACAGGTACAAATTGGCAAAGCTGCCATGGCGAAACCGGGCTGCCAGCGCGGTGTCGCCCCCAACCAGCTCGGTGGTGGTGAAGCGATGGCCCTTGGCCTGCAATATCCGGTCGTCGTCTATGGTGCCGAACTGGCTGATCGCACCGTCGACCGGGCAGATGAAATCGGCTGCGGCCAATGGTCGGGCGCCGATCTTGAGCGGGCGGGTGAAGAACGCATTGAAGCTGTCGTAGCTGGCGATGTCCGGATTCTCGGCTTCGCTCATATCGACCCGGTATTTGCGAACAAACCAGCGGATCAGCGGGATTGTCAGCGCGCTTCCCTGCGCCCCGGCGACCCGGCCGGCGAGTTCGGTCAGGCGCTGCTTTGGGAGCAGATATTGAAGCAGGATCTTGAGGCGATCGGGCAAGGTCAGGCTCGAATCGTCGGCACTTCCGGACAATTCAGCGCTTGCCCCGGTCAGCGGGCGGTCGGCGGGCGCCGCCGGATTTGGGGGCTCCACGGCGCGGCGAGCGATCGGTGCGGCCGGTGGCGCCGGTGGGGGCTGGCCGCGGCGCAGATGGAAGCACGCTTTTCGCTTCAGCGATGACGTAGCCATCTTTCTGCAGTCGGGAGAACGCGTTGCGGACGCTCGCGGCGACCGCCTTTTGAACCGCGGACGGGAGGTCGCTGAACGCCGTGTTCGCGTGGATCGAGGCCAGGTCGCGGATGAGCGCGTTGGGGAGACCCTGTGACGCTTCCTTCAAGGCGACGATCGCGTCGACGACCGCGGCATTGATGACGTCCTGGACGATTTCGGTTGCGGATTTTGCCATGCCGTCCCCAAACGCACACCGCGTCGAGCGGGTCAACTGCTCGGCACATGGGCCGCGCCATCCGCCGCCCCGGGCCGCGGGTGCGCGCATCCGCAGAGGTGCCGCGCGGACTTCGCCTCAGGCCGCGCGCCTGCTCTGCCCGCGCGCGCGGTCGCGGCCGGCCTTCTTGGCGTCGAACAACGCGGCATCGGCGGCGCGATACAACGCTTTCCATTCGCTCTCGCGGGTCAGCGGGCCGCGCGTCACGCCGATACTCGCCGTCACCGTCAGGTCGAACGGCATGCGCGCGGCGCGCAGCCGCGCGAGCACGGCTTCCGCTTCGATCGCCTGGGTCGCGGGCACGACGATGGCGAACTCCTCGCCGCCAAAGCGCGCGATCAGCGCATCGAGCGGTACCGCCTGGCGCAGCGTCCGCGCCACGACGCGCAGCACCTCGTCGCCGCCGTCATGGCCGATCGTGTCGTTGACCTGCTTGAAATGGTCGATGTCGGCGAGCAGCAGCACCTGTTCGCCTTCGCGCCCGATTGCCCGCGCGAGGAAGGCTCGGCGGTTGAGCAGGCCGGTCAGCGGGTCGATATCGGCGAGCAGCCGCGCCGCCATCTCCTGCTCGCGTGCCAGGTCGCGGTCGCGGCTGAGCTGCTGGATGCGATAGGCGATTGCCAGGCTCGACATCACCGACTCCCCCGCCATTGCCAGCAGCGTCGAATTGTCGAGCCAGAAATTATAGGGGATGAAGCCGAGATTGTTGATGCAGCGCAGCGCCGCCAGCCCGATCGGCAGCCCCCAGGCCAGCGCGAACAGGCCGAGATAGTCGCTCCCCCGCCGCCATGCGCTGTACAGCACCGGTACGATCAACGCGATCAGCGCCGGAAAGGCGTAGGAATAGAGTCGGTCGAACAGGTGCATCTGCCAGTCGCCGAAAATGGCGATTCCCAGCGCCGGGATCAGCACCGCCGCCGCCGCCGCTCTGCCCATCAGTGTCAGGCGGCGGCCGAACACGCGCGGTTCGAAGAAGCAGCGCACGAACGCCAGCGCCGACACCCCGGCCAGCGCCAGCGTCAGATAATTGATCCGCATGCGCGCGGTGTTGCTGAGGTCGGGAAAGGCCAGCGCGATCGCGCCCGAGGACGAAAAGGCATAGCCCGCCAGCGCCAGCAGCATCAGGCAATAAAAGGGCAGAAAGCGGTAGCGCAGCACACGCCATAGCGCGAGATTGTAGATCAGCAGCGCCAGCACCAGGCCGCCGAAGCCGGCATAGATCGCCGCCATTCGCACATTCGCCTGGCTCGCGATCGCAGTGGTGGTGAGCGTCGGGCCGAGCAGCAGGCCACGCACGTTCGCCGAACCTTCGGTGTGCCACAATATCCTGACGATCGGCGCCCGGTGACGTGGCAGGATACGCTGGATGATCGCGCCGAGTTGCACATTGTGGCTGGCCTGCCGCGCGTCGGTGCGGATCGACACCATCGCGCCGTCGGCAAACAGGATGTACTCCGTCATTGCATGCTGCCACACGCTCGCCGTGCGCAACACGTAGCGGCTATCGTGAGCGCTGACATCGAGTGGCTGGCTGATCAGCCAGAAGTCGCCAGCGCCGAAACGCTGTTGCGGTGTCGTGCAGTCGAACCGCGCCGGGTCGCGCAGCAGCGCCCGCGCGGTCAGTCCAGGCGCGTCGCGCAACACGCATGACGTGATCGCGATGGAATCGGCGGGACTGGCTGTCGCAGGCGTGGTCACAAAGGCCGCCGCCAGCAGCAATGCCAGACAGCGCAGCAATCCTGCCAGTAGCTTGACGGTCTGACGTGGCCCCATTGCTCCGCTGTAGGGCCGGTTCGCGAACTATTGGTAAACGCGCGCGAAACGTAGATATTATGCGCAGCGCCTCAGCAGCGCCCGACCCCCAGGATGCTCCCCAGGCCTGGCTTGCACCGTTTCGGCTTCGGCTGCGGACGACCATCCTCGTCGCCGTCATCCTCATTGCCCATGCCGGCGCCATCCATACCCGGCATGCCGAGCATCAGCGAGGTCATCGCGCGGTAGCGGACTTTCGCCGTCCAGTCCGGGGTCCACGCCAGGCGCGGATTTGCCGGGCGCGGCGGATAGGCAAAATTGCGTTCCGGCCCATAGGCATAGAGCGAGGCCATCATGAACCCGCCGGCCGCCGCCTTCACCTCGGCGGGAATCGAGCAATTGGTCTGGCTCGGCGGCATCACCACCTTCTGACCGATCAGCCGCGCGACCGTTCCGGGCGACAGCCAGTCCCACAACCCGGCGCCGAATTCCTGCCGGCTGGCCGATGTCCACCATACCATGTCGGCGTTGTCCTGCCCCATGCCCTTGGCGCCGAACATCCAGGCATAATAGCCCGTCGCCGACGTGACCGGGTTCCAGCTGATCAACGTCGCCCCGCCGCCCAGCGACGAAGAGCGCGCGCTGATCGCGGGCATGAAATCCTGGTCGAGCGTAAAGCTGATCTCGGGGCTGTAATTGCCCGCCACGCGGTGTTGTCCGAGCAGGGAGGAATTGCCCGACAGGCCGCGCCGTCCCTGGCTGTTGGGCCAGTCGCCAAAGGTCCGGCTGTTGCTCGCCATCGGCCCGACCTCGACCGGCACGTTCGACGAGAACAGCCCCGGCGGGAACTGTCCCTGTGCGACCCTGGCGAAATCGATCACCACCGGCTGGCCCGGCCCGGCATGCGCGCCGCAGCCCCAGAAAATCAGCAATCGACCCTTGGGGCGGCGGAAATTCTCCGGTGTCTGCTCGCCCGGGCCGGTCGGCGCGACACGCGTCGGCGTCTCGAGCGGCACCGAGGCGCCGAGGTTCATCCCCGCCGGCATGAAATGGTCGGCGCGCGGCGCGCCGCCAGCCGGTGCGAGCGTCGAGCCGAGCCGCAACATCAGCTGGTGCGCGACCTGCGATCCGCCGCCGCCGCCGAACATCGAGCGCATCGGGTTGCCGCCGCCGGCCATGAAGCCCGATGTGGTCGAGACATCCATCTGGTATCGCGCCTTCGGCGGGTGCGTCGCCTGCGCAAACAGACCGGCTGTGCCGAGCGCGGCGACGGAGGCGAGGGCCAGGAACATCAGGCTATGGCGGCGCATGGCGATTCCCCTGTTGTGTCAGGGGCGAAATATCGCCGAAATGGCCATATAAAAATAGGATAGAGGCGACTTGGCGCGTCGGCGGTTGCAGTGCATCCCGCGCTTGGCTGCGCCTCAGTACCGTTCGCTATTGTGCAACGCCCCGTCGCGCCCGAGGCAGACGTTGCCCGCGCGGACCGGATTCCAGCCGCCCGGCGTCTGGCGGACGATCGTGACGGTGCGGCAGATATTTGGCCACACCTCGCGCGACTCGCTGACCTGGACGACCCCATGCCAGCCGCGGTCGCGCCAGCGCGTCGCCTCGCCGGTCTGAAAGGCCTGCGCGATCGCGCCGTCGATCGGCCCACCCAGCACGCCGCTCAGCGCGATCGAGGGCTGGCTGCGTGGCGGGATGGGGATGGGGGCCGGCGCGGGGGCAGCGGGCGGGGGCGCGGAGACGTAGCCGGCGCGCTCTTCGTCGTCGTACCCGGCCCAGTCACGCCGCGGCGGCGGTGCGGCCCAGCGGCGCGGCGTCGGCTGGCGTTCGGCCGCCCAGCGGACGGGTCGGCGGCGCGCCGCATCGATCGCCGCCCAGATCTGCGGTCGCGCCCCGGCCCAGGCGTCGTCGCGGCACTGCTGCTCGTCGCCGTCATCGTAGAAGCTGCCGCTATCGCCCTCGCATACCCGCCGTACCGCGCGCTCGACGCGCTCCTGCAGCAGCGCGACGCCGGCCGGCGAGGTCAGGTCGAGCCCGGCATGGCTCACCGCCAGCGACTGCGGCCGATAGCTGTCATCATAGCCGGCCTGCAGCGCGACGGCGGAAGCGCCCAAGATCGTGATAACGCCGATACCGGCAAGCACGGATTTGAGCATCGATCGCTCCTTTCCCGAAACGCAAACAAAGCGGCACGATGGCCGCCGACTCGCCCGGTAGGATATTGTTAACGATCCCGCTTGTCGCGGCCCCTTTGTCACGTGTCTCGTTTAGGCACGAAAGAAACCGCCGGCGCCCAAGGGGCCCGTGACAAACGATTTCGACCGGCCTGCTTGACTTCAGTCAGTCACCATTGGCCGGCTTGCGGCCGGCCAATGGTTGCACTCGTGCCATCCCGCTTTAGAACTTCGCCCCGACCTTGAGGCCGATCGTCCGTGGGGTGTTCACATAGGCATAGACCCGCGTGCAGATGCTGCACTGCACGCCACGCGACAGCTGGCCGCGCTCATCAAAGGCGTTCTGGAGGAACAGTTCGGCGGTGTAGTTCCCCCAGTCATAGCCGAGCCGGAAATCGGCGGTGGTGAATGCCGGCAACCGGCCGGTGACCAGGTTGCTGGCGGCACGAATGTCGGTCGAGGCCGAGCTCTGGTGGTTGACGACGGCCTGGAGATAACCGTTCCCGCTGCCGATCGGCGTGGTGTAGCGCGCCTGTGCGCTGCCCTTGAACTGCGGCGTGACCGGCAGGCGCGTGCCTTTCGCCGCGCTGACGCTGTTGAGATTGCCGGTGGCGACGTCGATGTTGGTGCAGGCATAGGCCGGGTCGTCATAGGTGCACAGATTCTGCCGCGTCTTGGCGTCCGTATAGGAACCCGAGGCGCTGAGCGTGAGCTGGCGCAGCGGCGTCCATGTTGCCTCCAGCTCGATGCCCCTGATCCGCGCATTCGGGCCGTTATGTACCTCGGTGAAGCTGTTCTGGCCGAGATAGGCGAACTGGAAATGCGCCCAATCCTGCTGGTAGAAGGCACCGTTGAGCCGCAGCGACTTGTTGAACAGCGTGGTCTTGAAGCCGATCTCATAGTTGGTCAGATAATCGGGCAGGTACGGCGCGACCGTGCCACGGCGATTGATGCCGCCCGGTCGGAAACCGCGCGACCATGTCGCATAGAGCAGCACGTCGCTGGTCGGCTTCCAGGTCAGGTTGAGCTTGTGGGTAAAGCCCTGGCCCGAGGCGACCTTGGGGTCGACCTGTCCGGTCGCGGTGTTGAACACACCGAGATTGGTGCATGGCCCGCCCGGTACCGCCGCTGGCAGCAACGTCCCGTTCTTGTTCGCGCCGAGCGGCGCGCCGGTCGTGGTGAAGCATTGGATCACGCCGGTTTTGGAACTGCCAATGGCGTTGTAGGGACTTTCCGTATAATTCTCGGCGGCGGGATCGGCCTTCGCCGGATTGCGCCCGAAGCCGAAGAAGCCGATCAGCGTGTTGTCGTAGATGAAGGCGCGGCCGCCGGCGTTCAGCGTGAGGTTCGGCAGGATATCAAACGACGCTTCGCCGAACATCGCATAGTCGCGATCGACGCGGTCCTGCTGGGTCAACCACAGCGTGCCCGGGTAATCGTTGACCGACACCGCCTTGCCGAGGCCGGGCACCTGATAATCCTGGTGGATCAGGTGGGTCTGGCGTTGATAGAACAGGCCGGCGACGACGCGGAAGCGATCGGTCGTCGGCGACGCGACGCGGAACTCCTCGCTGTGCTTGGTGAAATGATCATAGCCGATGATCAGCTGGCGCGGGTCGATCGTCTTCCCAGCATTGTCCCAGTAATAGAGATAGCCGGCAAGACCACCGTGCTGCACATCGGCATAAAGCTGGTCATAGGTCTCGGCATAGTCGGTATAATCGCTCGACGAATGGATCTTGCGGTCGAAATAGGCGCCGGCATAGGTCAGGTCCCAGTTGCCGAGCTTGCCCTGGATCGTCAGCGCCGCCTGGATGAAGCGGTCGTGCTGGTATTCGGGGTAGAAATGCTGGACCTGCAGGTCGGGCAGGGTCGTATCCATGCCAAAGCTGCCATGGTTGCGCTGGTCCTGCGCCAGCACCGTCGGGGTGATCGTCCAGCCATCGTCGAGATCGATCTGCAGCGCGGCACGACCGCCGGCGATTTCGACGTCGTTGTAGTTATTCTTCACGAACGCAGCATTGTTGACCGAGATACCGGGAACCAGAATGGGGTTGCCATTGGAGTCAACCGACGGCTTCACAAACGTGCGCGTGCCGGGGACATTGTCGATGAACCCGGCGTCTCGCTGGTACCAGCCGACCGCGCGAAAGGCGATGTTGCTGGCGAGGGGGACGTTGACGAAACCTTCGAGCTTGCCGCCCACGCCGCCATGCGCGACCGAGTTCACCTCGCCATCGACGCGGCCATAGAAGCCGGTCATGTCGGGCTTGTTGGTGATGATGCGGATCGTGCCCGCTTCCGATGACGCACCGTACAGCGTGCCCTGCGGCCCGGCGAGCGACTCGATGCGCGCCACGTCATAGATGTGCACGTCGATCGTACCGCCGATCGTCGTCACCGGCTGCTCGTCGAGATAGACGCCGACGCTGGGCAGCGGCCCGAATGGTTGCCATCGCCGCCCGAGGCGACGCCGCGGATATAGACGTTGGTGTTGCCGGGCTGGCTGGTCTGGAAGGTGACGCTGGGCAGCAGCGCGGCATAGCTGTTGAAATCGGAGACGTTCAACTGGTCGAGCTTGGCCGAGGTCAGAGCGACGATGCTGATCGGCACATTCTGGAGACTTTCACTGCGCTTCTGCGCGGTCACGATGACGTCCGGAACGGTCGCTTCGTCCTGTGGCGCCTGTGCGGCGGCGTCCGGCGCGGTGGGCGCGTCCTTGGCGAAAGCCGGAAGCGCGATGAGCGCGCTCGAGGCAAGAAGTCCGGTCAACAAGCTGCGGTGCGCGGCGAACATAGTATTCCCCCAGGAAAATGGCCGAAACGGATGCTGCGGCGCGACATCGCGCCGGTCAATGGCAAAGCGAAACGCTTTGCGGACGGCGCGCAACTTCGTACGCGCGGCGTGTCATTTCGGTGACATATTCAGTCGGCCGCGGGGGCGTCCGGATAGGCGGACAATGTCGCGCCGAGGGCGTCGCGCAGCGGCGCGAGCCACGGGTCGAACGGCCGCCACGCATCCATGCCATCGCGCGAAATCGGCCGGCGGACCTGTTCCGAGCTCGGCGTCCGTACCGGTCGGGCGTTTTCATGAAAGCGCAGGCAGGCATCCTCGAAGGCGAGCCCACAGGCGGCGAGCAGCGCGCGCACCTCGCGCTCGGGATCGTCGACCAGCCGCTCATGGATGACACGGTGGACGCGGCCCGGCAGCACCGCATCGACATGCGCCATCAAGCGCACATAATCGGCATAATAATGGCCGAGGTCGGCAAGGTCATAGGCAAAGCCCTGGCCGCGCGCGAAATGCTGCTTGAAGTTCGACCAGCAGCAATCGAGCGGATGCCGCCGCGCATCGATGATCGTCGCGTTGGGCAGGATCAGGTGGATCAAGCCGGTGTGCAGCCAGTTATTGGGCAGCTTGTCGATAAAGCGCGGCTTGTCCTCGCGGCGCATCGCGCGAGTGCGATCGAGGTAACGCTCGCCGAGATCGCGCAACAGCGTCGGCTCGGCCGTGGCCAGCCCGGCGGGATAATCGTCGATCCGGCCAGCCAGCACGGGGATGTCCGGCAGTTCGGACGTACCCTCGACCTGCGAATGGCTGGCGAGGATCTGCTCGATCAGAGTGGAGCCGGCGCGCGGCATGCCGAGGATGAAGATCGGGTCGGGCGCATCGTAACCGGCATCGGCGAAGCGGGCGAACAGCGCCGGGGTCAGCGTCGTGATCATGCGGTCGACGATCGCGGTCGTCTCGCTCGCCACATAGCGGATCAGCGCGCGGCGATGGCGGTTGGCGGCGTCGTAGCGCGCAAAGGCGGCCTCCGGCGCGCGCCGGTCCTCATGCGCCTTCCCGAGCGCGAATTCGAGGTGGAAGCGATCTTCCGGCGCCAGTCCTTCGGACGCCAACGCGCCTTCCATCGCCGCGATATCGTCATTGTCGAAGCGCACGGTCTTGAGGTTGGCGAGGCTCCACCACACCTCGCCCAGCGTCGGTGCGAGCGCCAGCGCACGGCGATAGGCGGCAACGCTGTCGTCGAGCCGCCCGACGGTCTTGAGCACATGGCCATGGCTCATCCACACCTTGGGCTGGTCGGGATGCTCGGCAAGGATGCGCTCGTAAAGGGCGATTGCCTCCTCGAATGCGCCAAGCCGGCCGAGCGCGGCGGCGCGGAGATTGGCATGGGTAGCGTTGTCGGCGTCGGCGGCGGCGATGCGGTCGAGCTCGGCCAGCGCCTCGGTCGGCTTGTTCTGGCGGTGCAGGACGGTGGCGAGGTTGGCGCGCGCGGCGTGGAAGTCGGGCGCCAGTTCGAGCGCGCGGCGCAGCAGATTCTCGGCGTCGCGATAGCGGCCGATCCGCCCGGCGAGTTCGGCGAGCATGCGGATCGCGGCGATATCGGTCGGCTGTGCCTTCAACCGCGCGCGCAGCAACGGTTCCGCGACGGGCAGGTCGTTGCGAGCCAGGCCATCGGCGGCGGTCAACAGATCGCGGTCGCGGATCGACAGCTCCAGCGCGCGCAGATGCGCCGTGCCGCCGGCCCTTGCGTCGCCGATGATATGCCAGGCGTCGCCGATCGCGCGCCAGGCGGTTGCGGGGAGGGCAGGTTGGCGCTCGGCGGCGCGGATTGCGGCGCGCGCCTGTTCGGTTTGGCCGGCTTCCGTGAGCGCGCGAATTTGGGTGAGGAGATTGGTCAAGAGCTTGTTCCCCGGCGAAGGCCGAGGCCCAGTTGCGGGCAGGTATTTGGTTGAGCGCTGCGCTTCATTACGACAACCATGCCAACTGGGCCCCGGCCTTCGCCGGGGAGCGGCAGATTTTCGATATGCAGTGCGCAAACCATCGCCCTCGATTATGTGTCGGGCGCGCGCCTGTCCATCGCGCAAGCTTTTACCGGGTGGCAAGCACGTCGAGCGCCGCACGCGCGATTTCCGCATTCTCGCGTGACGGGAGGACAGCGACGCCGCCGACCGGGAGTCCGGCGCCGGCCAGCTCCGCCGTGATCCGGTCGCGAATGCCGGCGTCATGCTCGCCGATCCCGCCGGTGAAGGCGAGCAGATCGACCCCGCCCAATGTGACCGCCATGCCGGCGATCTGCTTGGCGACCGAGCGGCAGAACATCGCCAGCGCCAGCGAAGCGTCGGGTTCGGTGGAACCGCGCAAGGCGCGCACGTCGCCCGAGACGCCGGAGATGCCGCGCATCCCCGACTGGCGATCGATCAGCTGCTCGATCGCCGCCGCGTCCATGCCGTGCACCCGCATCAGGTACAGCAGGAAACCGGGGTCGAGGTCGCCCGCGCGCGTGCCCATGATCACGCCACCCGAAGGTGTCAGGCCCATGCTCGTATCGACCGAGCGGCCGGCGCGCACCGCCGTGACGCTGGCGCCGTTGCCGAGATGCGCGATGACCAGCTTTTCGGGCATGTCGTCGCCAAGCTGTCGCAGGATCGACTGGCACGACAGGCCGTGAAAGCCGTAGCGCCTGATGCCCTCCGCGCGCATTGCCCGCGGCACCGGCAGCACCGCCGCCATCTCGGGCAGGCCGGCGTGGAAGCCGGTGTCGAAACACGCCACCTGCGGCACGCCGGGGTAACGCACGCCGGCCGCCGCGATCAACGCCAGTGCGGCGGGGTCGTGCAGCGGGGCGAAGGCCGTCGCGGCGCGCAACTGGTCGAGCATCGCGGCATCGATCAATAGCGGCGCCGCCAGCGTCGGGCCGCCATGGACGATGCGGTGACCGACCGCCGCCAAGGGCCTGCCGGCGCGCGCGGTATCGACGCGATCGAACAGCGCGGCCGCTTCCAGCCCCGCTTCGGTGCTGCCGGAGGCGATCTCGGGCACGTCGTCATCGGCCGCGAACAGCGCGAACTTGATCGATGACGATCCCTCGTTGAGCGTCAGGATCAGCGGCGTCAGCGCGTCCATTGCCAGTCGCGGACCTCCGGCATGTCGTCGCCATGCTCGGCGATGTAGAGCTTGTGGCGCTCGATCGTCGTCCAGTAGCGCGCGGTCTCCGCCGCGACCCGGTCGTGCAGCCGTGGAATGCGCACGATCGCATCGAGTGCCAGCCGGTAGCGGTCGATATCGTTGAGTACCGCCATGTCGAATGGCGTGGTCGTCGTGCCCTCGCCCTTATAGCCGCGGACGTGGAAATGCGCGTGGCCGGGCCGGCGATAGCTCAGGCGGTGGATCAGCGTCGGATAGCCGTGAAAGGCGAAGATCACCGGTATGTCGGTGCCGAACATCGCCGCGAAGGCGGTATCGTCGAGGCCGTGCGGATGTTCCGATTGCGGCTGCAATATCATCAGGTCGACGACATTGACGACGCGAATACGGATGTCGGGCACATAGCGGCGCAGCAGCGATACCGCCGCCATCGTCTCCAGCGTCGGCACGTCGCCGGCGCACGCCATCACGACGTCGGGATCGCCGTCGTCGCTGGCAAAGTCCCAGACGCCAGCGCCGATCGTGCAATGCCGCACGGCCTGGTCGATATCGAGCCATTGCCACTCGGGCTGCTTGCCGGCGACGATGACGTTCACATAATCGCGGCTGCGCAGGCAGTGATCGGCCACCGACAACAGGCAATTGGCATCGGGTGGCAGGTAAATCCGTGCCACGTCAGCCGTCTTGCTCGCGACATGGTCGATGAAGCCGGGGTCCTGATGCGACAGGCCATTATGGTCCTGCCGCCAGACATGCGAGGTGAGCAGATAGTTGAGCGACGCGATCGGCTTGCGCCACGGGATGTGGCGCGTGACCTTGAGCCATTTGGCGTGCTGGTTGACCATCGAGTCGACGATGTGGACGAACGCCTCGTAGCAGGAGAACAGCCCGTGGCGGCCGGTCAGCAGATAGCCCTCGAGCCAGCCTTGGCAGAGATGCTCGCTCAGCACCTCCATCACGCGACCATCGCGCGACAGGTCGGTGTCGTCGGGTTCGACCTCTTCCATCCAGGTCTTGCCGGTCACCGCATAGACCGCCTGGAGCCGGTTCGACGCGGTCTCGTCAGGCCCGAACAGGCGGAAATTGGTCATGTTGCCGGCCATCACGTCGCGCAGAAAACCGCCCAGCACCGCCGTTGCCGCCGCCTTGACGCAGCCGGACGTGGGGACGGCAATGGCGTAGTCGCGAAAATCGGGCAGTTTCAACGGGGCGAGCAACTCACCGCCATTGGCATGCGGGTTCGACCCCATGCGGCGATGGCCGGTCGGGGCGAGCGCGGCATATTCCTCACGGAACTTGCCGCATTCGTCGAACAGCTCCTCGGCGCGGTAGCTGCGCAGCCACGCCTCGAGCTGGTCGAGATGGCCCGGTGCGGTGAATTCGGCGATCGGCACCTGATGCGCGCGCCAGGTGCCCTCGACCGGCTTGCCGTCGACGAATTTCGGGCCGGTCCAGCCCTTGGGGGTCTGCAGCACGATCATCGGCCAGCGCGGGCGGCCGGTGTCGCCGCCGCCGTCGCGCGCCGCCGTCTGGATCTCCTTTATGCGCGCGATCACCGTGTCGAGCGTTGCGGCAAGCGCCTGATGCACCTTGGCCGGATCGTCCCCGATAACGAAATGCGGTTCATGGCCGTAGCCGCGCAGCAGTTCGGTCAGTTCGTCACGCCCGATCCGCGCGAGGATCGTCGGGTTGGCGATCTTGAAGCCGTTGAGGTGGAGGATCGGCAGCACCGCACCGTCGCGCGCCGGGTTGAGGAACTTGTTGCCGTGCCAGCTCGCTGCCAGCGGGCCGGTTTCCGCCTCGCCGTCGCCGACGACGCAGGCGACGATCAGGTCGGGATTGTCGAACGCCGCGCCATAGGCATGGGTCAGCGCATAGCCGAGCTCGCCGCCCTCATGGATCGACCCCGGGGTTTCGGGTGCGACATGGCTCGGGATGCCGCCCGGCCAGGAGAATTGCCGGAACAGCCGGTCCATCCCGCCGGTGCTGCGCTCGATCGCGGGATAGCGCTCGGTATAGGAGGCTTCGAGATAGGTGTTGGCGACGATGCCGGGGCCGCCATGGCCGGGGCCGATCACCGCGATCATGTCGAGATCATGTGTGACGATCACGCGGTTGAGATGCGCATAGAGCATGTTCAGCCCGGGCGTCGTGCCCCAATGCCCGAGCAGGCGCGTCTTGACGTCGGCGAGCGCGAGCGGCCGTGCGAGCATCGGGTTGGCGCGCAGGTAGATCTGGCCGACCGACAGATAGTTGGCGGCGCGCCAATAGGCATGGATGCGGTGGAGCTCATCCGCCGATAATGGGCCCTGGGACGCGGCTTCGGAGATGTCTGGCATATCGTCGTGTGTGACCATCGTCGCCACCTGATCGTTCGTGGATGTCATGGAAGGTTCCCGACGGACTGGAGGAAGGTCGCAGGTGAGGCGGTACGCAAGGCCATGACGCCGTGGTCGGATCGACGATCAGTCGTTGGCTCTATTCCCGATGATCGCTTGCGTTTGCGCGGCATGATGTTCGGCCAGAACCTCGCTGCACAGCTTGCGCGCCTGTTGCTCGACATCGAACAGATTCTCCTCGACGAACTGCTTCTTCAGCCCTTCGACGATCGCGTCGAAATGGATATGGCCGCCCGAGCGCATGCCGAAGATGCCCATCAGATAGTCGTCGAACGCCTGCCGCAGCGCGCCGAGCTGGCCCTGCTCGTCGAGCCACGACGCCGTCATTCCGGAACTCGAGAAGATCGCCAGCCGCTTGTTGCGCAGCACCGAGTCGGTGACATGATCGCGGATCGCCGATGGCGTCAGCGCGACGCCCATCACGCGGTCGATATAGCCCTTCACGATCGCCGGCGGCATGCCGAACCAGATCGGGTAGACCAGCACCAGCACGTCGGCGTTACGCAGGTGACTCAGCTCGTTGGCGACATCGGCCGACATGCCGGTCTGCCGCCCGGGGCGGCGATCCTCGCGGAGGCGCGGATCGAAGTCGAGCGCGTAGAGATCGCGCAGGATGGCGTGCTGGCCACACGCCCTTACCGCCGCGCAATAGCGCGCGGCGACCGCATGGTTGAAGCTGCCGAGCGAGGGATGGCCCAGCACCACGACATGGCGCGGTGCATCGTCGGGCACGCTGTTATCGGCGGGCATTGATTATCTCCATGTCAATCGCGTCAAGGCCTTCGTCGCCGTCTGCGCAACGCCAACGCCACGCCGTTCGTTCCGTCGACGGTACGATCGTGACCGAACGAAGAGGTTGTGAACGCCTCGAATCTTGCCGCCGGATGAGTCATCCGGCGTCGCGTCCTTCATTATCATGGCGGGACGCATCAGCCTAATCTTCCGAGCCCGCTTTGCCGGTCAATTCGCCGCGCGGAGCCGGGGAAAAGATGTCCCAGCTGACGATGAACAGCCCCGCGATCAGCGGCCCGACGATGAAGCCGTTGAAGCCCATCAACTCGAACCCGCCCATCGTCGAGACCAGCACGATATAATCGGGCATGCGCGCATCGCGCCCGACCAGGATCGGCCGGACGATGTTGTCGACGGTGCCGATGACGAAAAAGCCACATAGCCCGAGCACGATGCCTTGCCAGATTTCGCCGGTCGCCAGCAGATAGATGGTGACGGGTACCCAGATCAGCCCGGTGCCGAGCGCGGGAAAGAGCGAGAACACCCCCATCGCCATGCCCCATAACAACGCGCTCGGAATGCCGAGCAGCCAGAAGGCGATCCCGCCGATCGAGCCTTGCAGGATGGCGATGACGAGGCTGCCGCGGATCGTTGCGCGGATGACCGCGACGAACCGGTCGATCAGCGCATCGCGCTGCGCCGGCGGTAACGGAATCGCCTGTCCGACCCGGATCGCGAGCCCGCGTCCATCGCGCAACAGGAAGAAGGTCAGATAGAGCATGACGGTCAGCGCGACGAAGAAGCTCAACGCACTTTGGCCGAGGTTCACGGTCTGTGCGAGTATCGCCCGGAAGCTGTTGGCAAGCCCCTGGCCGAGTTTCGACCTGACGCCATCGATATCGCCGAGGCCGATGTCCTGGAGCCATGCGCGCGCCCAGTCGGGCAGGTGCGCCTCGGCCGCGACGAAGGCCCGCCCGAGGTCGATATCGCCGCTGCGCAACCGGGCGTAGACCGCGCCGGCCTCGCGGACGAGCGCGACGCTGAGCAGGATCGCCGGTACGATGACGACGCCGACGATCACCACCAGGGTGATCGATGCCGTGGTATTGCGGCGCTCCGGCATCGCGCGCAGCAGGCGCTGGTTGAGCGGATCGAACAGCAATGTCGCGACCACGCCCCACAGGATCGCGCCGGAAAAGGGCGCGGTCACCCAGGCAAAGGCCAGCGTAACGACGATGACCAGCAGCAGCAGGAACGCGCGCGCGGGATTGATCGCGTAGCGCTCGCGGTCGTTCATGTGGCGATCGGTCGTGGGCTTGTAGGACGTTTCGCCATGATCCACCTCAGCAACGGCTTGCATGCCTCGAGCAAGACCAGCAGCAATAGCCCGGATCCCAGCGCGAGCGCCATATCCGCCCATGCGATGGCGCCGAATTTGAGCAGTTTCTGCGCCGCTGGAATGAACAGGATCAACGCCGTCACACCGCAGACCGCCGCGACGACATAGCGCAATGCGGCATTGTGGCGCTGAAAGGCGTCGCGCAGCGAAGCGCTGAACGACCGGTTGACGAGGATCAGCGCGGTGAGCGACGCGACCAGCGCGAAGAACATCAGCGCGCGCAATTCCTCCTCCGCCATGCCCGACGACGATTCGACGAGAAAGATCGTCGCCAGCATCGCGAAGGCGAGGCCACCCTGAAACACGCTCCAGGCGATCATCGGCAGCGCGAACAGCGGTTCCGCAGGCGAGCGCGGCGGGCGTTTCATGAGGTCCGTCTCGCCATGTTCGGCCTCGAACACCAGCGCGCAGACCGGATCGATCACCATTTCGAGCAGCGCGATGTGGATCGGGCCGAACAGGATCGGTGCGCCGAGCAGCAGCGGCAGCAAGGCGAGACCGGCGATCGGCACGTGCACGGCGAAGATGAACGCCATCGCCTTGCGGATATTGTCGTAGATCCGCCGACCGAGCCGCACCGCATGGACGATCGCGCCGAAATCGTCGTCGAGCAGCACGATGGCCGATGCTTCGCGCGCGACGTCGGTTCCGCGCTTGCCCATCGCGACGCCGATATGTGCGGCCTTGAGCGACGGCGCGTCATTGACCCCGTCGCCGGTCATCGCGACGATCTCGCCGTCCGCCTTGAACGCCTGGACGATGCGCAATTTCTGCTCGGGCATGATCCGCGCGAAGACGGTAACGGTCTTCAACCGTGCCGCCAGTTGCGCGTCGTCGAGCGCCGCAAGATCCGCGCCGGTCAGCACGTCGCCATCGGCGATGCCCGCCTGGGTCGCGATCGACCGCGCGGTCGCGGCATAATCGCCGGTGATCATCACGACGCGGATGCCCGCGCTTCGGCACTCGGCGACGGCGGCCGCGACGCTCGGCCGCAATGGATCGGCGAGGCCGACCAGACCGGACAGCGTGTAATGATAGGCGTCTTGTGACGCCGCCCAGTCGCGATCCGGCGCGGTGGCGGTCGCGACCGCGAGCACGCGGATGCCGCGCGACGCCATCGCCTCGACGGCGGCGGTCATCCGCGCCCGCGCTTCCGGCGACAGCCGGCACAGGCTGGCGATCGCCTCGGGCGCACCCTTGGCGGCGATCGTCAGCGCATCGTCGACATCCCACACATTCGACATCGCGAGCAATTCGGGGCGCAAGGCATAGGCATGCGCCAGCGCGTCCGGTTGCGGTGCGACGGTGTTCGCGGCGGTCCGGGCGTCGTGCAGCGCGATCTCCATCGGGTCGCTCGGCACGACGGCGCTGGCGCGTGCCGCGGTCTCGACCAGCGCGTCGAAGGTGCCGGGGACGGACGCGAGGCCGGCGGTCGTCATCGTCTCACCCGAGGGCAGCCAGAGTTCGGCGACGGACATGCGGTTTTCGGTCAGCGTGCCGGTCTTGTCGGTGCACAGCACCGTTGCCGAGCCGAGCGTCTCGATCGCCGCGGCATGCCGCGTCAGCACCCTGGCGCGCCCGATCCGCCAGGCGCCCATTGCGAGGAATACCGTCAGCACGACGGGAAACTCCTCCGGCAGCATCGACATGCCGATCGCGATTCCGGCGAGCGCGGCATCGATCCAGCCGCCACGCAAGAGGCCGTAGAGCAGCACGACGAGCAGAGCGATGGCGCCGCCGCCGAACGCGCACCAGGTCACGATGCGCGTCGTCTCGGTGCGCAGGCGCGGCGCTTCGCTGTCGAGTGTGGCGAGCGACAGGCCGATCTTGCCGATCTCGCTGCGCGGACCGGTCGCCACGACGCGGGCGATGCCGCCGCCGCGCGCGACCAGCGTGCCCGAATAGACATAGGGTTGGTCGTCTCCGCCCGGGCGGCGCGGCGCGTCGGTGGTCTCGCCCGCAGGCGCCAGCTTGCCGACCGGCAGCGATTCGCCGGTGAGCAGCGATTCGTCGGTCTGCAGGTCCGCCGCCGCGATCAACAGCGCATCGGCGGCGATGCGATCACCCTGTTCGAGCACGAGGAGATCGCCCTGCACCACCTCGCGCCCGGCGATCCGTACCCGCGTGCCGTCGCGAATGACCAGCGCGCGCGGCGCCGACAGGTCGCGCAGCGCCTCCAGCACATGCTCGGTCCGTGTCTCCTGGACGACGGTGACGACGACCGAGAAGGTCGCGAAGGCGAGCAGGATCAGCGCCTCGGTCAGGTCACCCAGCAGCAGATAGGCGACGCCGCCCGCCAGCAGCAGGGCGAGCATCGGTTCGCGTAATACCTCGAGCGCGATGCGGAGCATCGAGCGCTGGCCGCCGCGCGGAAGTTCGTTGGGACCATCGGCGGCGAGACGCGCTGTGGCCTCACCGGTGCTCAAGCCCGCCATGGCCGTCATCGCGAGCGCAACGACGGCAGGCGCGGCCGTTCGATCATCGCCCGGGTGACGCCGCCAGGGATCACGTCGTGGGACCGCAAATGACCGAATGCGCCGAGCGTTGGCAGATCCACACCCTGCGCCCGTGCCACGGCGATCACCGAAATCTTCCCGCCCGGTTCGACCGGCGGGACGGGATCATGGACCGCACGGCGTGCTTCAGGAGAGGCCTTCCAGCCGGTCGCCGCGTGTCGCGCGGCGGCGAGGGGGTATGGGCATTGCCGACAACCAGCGGGGTACCTCCACCCATTACCACGGTTTCCGCCGCGTGCTTACGGAGCCATTCGATCTCCCACAATGCCGCATTGTCGATGATCGGCTCATTGTCCTTGATCACTGGCCGCTCCCTCGGTTCGGATATGGTGGCGTGGCGCTATCATCGCTCCGCCGATGTGGTTCAGTCGTCGTCGCCACCTTCGCCACGCGCGCCACGCTCGCCATCTTCGCCACGTTCACCGCCTTCTTCATCCGCGTCGCTGCGATGACAGCGCGCGCAATTGTCGATGTTGGTGATGCCTTCCCTGGCATGTTTGGCCCGGATGCGGTCGGGCTGGTGTTCGTGGCAACTGAAGCAGGTGTAGCGTGCGAAGTTCCCGCCGACATGGCAGGTGGCGCAGCTGGCATCATGCGGGCCGGACAGCGCGAAATAGCGGCTATGGTCGAAGGATGCGGGCTTCCAGCCGGATTGATTATGACATTGCGCGCAACTGCCGCCGATCGCCTGATGCAGGGCGTTGGCCGGTGCGCGATGGCACCCCTCGCAGCGGTCGCGGACATCCGCGCGGAGCAATTGGTGGGCGAAGGAGGGGCCCGTGGACTTGGTCAGGCGCGGTTCGCGGTGGTCGCTGTGACACGCCATGCAATTGGGCTCCGTCAGCGACTGGTGGAAGGCGATGCCGCGCCGCGCGGCGGGGCGGGGCACGCCGGCGGTCGACCTGATGCCGATATCGGCGACCTTGTGACAGGCGGTGCAACGATCCGCCGATGCGCCGCGAAAGGGTGCGTGACAGGCGAAGCAATCGTTGGTGATCTTCGCATGGGCCGGGATCAGCGGGCCGGGCGCGACCATCATATGCGGATAGACGAAGGCAAGGCCGATCAGCCCGCACAGGTTGAGCGCGATCAGGACAAGCACCGAGCGCCAGGTCATTTCCACCCCCAGAACAGGAACACGGCGATGATATGGGCGAGCGCCAGCGTGGCGAAAGCGAGTGTGATCGGGACATGGACGACGCGCCATCGCTTGACGAGATCGAAGGTCAGGCTGTCCCAATAGGTCTGCTCTTCAAGTGCCTCGGGCGACAGACCGGACGTGCGCAATTGTTGTCGGTTGGCTTCGAGCCGCGCACGCGCGCGTTTCAGCAGGAACTGCCCAGTCAGCCCGCTGACGACATTGAGCAGCATCGCCCAGACCGCCAGCCAGGCGAGGATCGCGTTGAAGTGAATACCGGCATGGATGAGAATCAGCAGCGACCCGGCCCAGGCCAGCCCCTGATGCCAGCGCAGCAGATTGGCCGGCTTGCCCGATGCGATCAGCTTGTGCTTGCGCAGCGAATAGCCCGACGAGGCGATGATCAGCGCGACGCCGGCGATGCCGAGATAGCGCCCGACCCACACCAGATCGAGGACGTGCAACAACGCGTCGAGCGCGAGCGCCGTCCCGCCAAGTACCGCGAGTGCTGCGAGAAAGGGGACCACCTCGCGGCTGATCAGGCTGGTGCGCAGCGCGCTCATGCCGCGAGCGTCAGCGCGGCGCGCGGCGTGGCGACGCACAGCAGGCAATGCCGTGGCGCGACGTCGAACGACGGTGGCACGACATAGTCGACCTCGCCCGACAGGATTTCGGTTTCGCAGGTGCCGCAACTGCCCGATCGGCAGCCCGATGCTACGGCCACACCATTCCGCTCGGCCAGATCGAGCAGGTTGGTGTCGCAACCGTCCCAGGTCAGGGTCTGGCCGCTGTTCGCGAACCGGATTTCCAGGGGTTCCGTCAGCAGCGTTGGACTCAGGACTTCCGCCGAGGCAACCGAGGCGGGGCCAAAGGCTTCATAGTGCAGATCGCCGGGCGACACGCCCCACGCGCGCAACGCCGGCACCAGGCTCGCCATCATCGGTGGAGGGCCGCAAAGATAAAAGCGGTGCCGGCCGTGCGGCAGCACCCGTCGCAACAGCGGTACGTCGATCAGCCCGGTTTCATCGTAGTCGCGGTCGGGTGCTTCGGCCGGGTCGGGGCGACTGTGGACGATCGTGAGATGAAAGCGCTCAAACGCCTGCGACAGGTCGCGCAGCTCCGGCACGAATGCCGTTTCGCGGCTGTTTCGGGTGCCGTAGAAGAGATGAACGTCGCTGTTCGGGCGTCGCTCCAGGGCGTCGCGCGCGATGCTCAGCAGCGGCGTGATGCCGATACCACCGGCGATCAGGACGATCGGCACGCCGTCATCCTCGGCGAGGACGAACCTGCCGGATGGCGCCCTGAGGTGCACCACAGTACCGATTGCCGCCCGGTCGTGCAGATAGCCCGAAACCAGCCCGGCCGGCAGCTCGGGGCGTGCGGTCGGGATGCGCTTCACGGTAATGCGATAGGCGCCCGGGTCATGGCGATCCGACAGCGAATAGCATCGCGTCACCACCCGCTTTCCGCCACGCGGATCGTCCAGCTCCAGTTCGACCGTCACGAACTGCCCGGCCTCGAACGGCGGCAACGGTTCGCCATCGACCGGCGCGAGGTGGAAGGAGCATTGGCCTTGCGCGCGATCCTCATAGCGGCGGCCTATGATCCGAAACGGGCGCGTGCCCTGCCAGGCGCCGCGTTCGGGCTCTTGCGATGGTATGGTGACGACTGGGGGTGGAGCGCCCGCGCGCCGACGCAGGGCAGCCCAGACAGTGACGAGGGAGGCCTCGACCAGCAGCGTCGCCACAATGGCGCCAAGGAGTTGAAGCGTCGTCACCCCGGGCCATATATCGGCGAGGAGACGATGACACGCCCCGTCACACCGCGGTCCCGACCAACATGCCGATGCCGGCGGTCAACGCCATCGCCAGCGCGCCCCAGAAGGTGACGCGCATGGTCGCCTTCCACACCGGCGCCCCACCAGCCCGCGCGCCGATCCCGCCAAGCAAGCCGAGAAACAGTAGCGAGGCGACCGCTTCGACCGAAACGAGCAAGTCGCGCGGTGCCAGAATCACGATGAGCAATGGCAAGGCAGCACCGACGGTGAAGGTCGCGGCCGATGTGAACGCGGCCTGGATCGGCCGCGCGGTGGTCATGTCCGAAATGCCGAGCTCGTCATGTGCATGTGCGCCAAGCGCGTCCTTCGCCATCAGCTGTCGCGCGACCGTCTCCGCGATCGCCGGATCGACGCCGCGCGCGGCGTAGATCCCGGCGAGCTCGCGAACCTCGCTTTCGACATCCCCGGCCAGCTCGGCGCGTTCGCGCGCCAGATCGGCCTGTTCGGTGTCCGATTGCGAGCTGACCGAGACATATTCCCCCGCCGCCATCGACATCGCGCCAGCGACCAGCCCTGCCACGCCGGCGATCACGATGTCTGCCGGTTTTGCCGCCGCCGCCGCCACGCCGATGATCAGGCTGGCGGTCGAAACGATGCCGTCATTGGCGCCCAGCACGGCCGCCCGCAGCCAGCCGATGCGCGATACCAAATGCCGCTCGGGGTGCAGGTGCAGCCTAGTCATCGTCATGTTCTCCTGTCGCGCTTTCGCCGCTCTGGACATGGGCGCCGGGCTTGAAAGCTGCGGGATCGACGAGTGTCGCGCCATACGCAGAACTACCCATGACCAGAGCGGCGATGGGCATGGCCAACGCCGCGGGCGGGCGAGCGTCGGGCACACCGGGATGACGAGCGGCGCGCTTGTTGCCGGTGACGAACGCCGAAACGAGGTTCTCGCGCGTCAGCAGCGACATGGCCATAACGGCAACGACGTGCAGTGCGATAAGGCCGAGCAGCAGATTGGAGAGCGCCTCGTGAAGCCCTTCGCCGCTTTCGCCACGCATCGTCACGCCGGAATGGACGACGCCGCCGACCGTCGCGAGCAGCGCGATGATCGCGATACCGCCGAGCACATTATGTCCGGTCGAACGTTCGGGTCGCCCCGAAAGCAGGCCGGCGAGGTGGTGACCGATCCGCCCGGGCTTCAAAAAGCTGGCAAAGCGCGCATGCTCGCCGCCGACAAAGCCCCATATGACACGAAAGCCGATCAGCACGGCGGCGACCCAACCGGCTGTCCGATGCCAGGGCGTCAGCGCACTCTCTTCCTCGGCGGAAAGGAATGCGATCAGGATCGTTGCTGCCAACAGCCAGTGAAACACACGAACCGGCAAATCCCAGACACGGATGGTGCCGGCCGATCGTGCAATGATATTCGGGTCTGACATGCTCACCTCCAGAGGGCGCGAGCAGTGATCGGAGGTGCTGACCAAAACCTGACGGCAGTGGCGGTTGCCGTCGGTGGGAGGCTTATCTTGTCAGGTCAGTCGGTGCGAAAGTGACACGGAACAGCGCGCCGCCGCCGGGCGCGTTCTCGACGACGATCGTGCCGCCATGGGCCTGGACGAGGCGCTGGACGATGCCGAGACCCAGACCGGCACCGTCGGCCCTGCGCCGGTCCTTGCGCCAGAAGCGCTCGAAAATGTGCGGCAGATCCTCCTCGGCGATGCCGTGCCCATAGTCCCGCACACTGAGTTGCGGACCGGGACCCGCTGTCACGTCGATCGCGGCTTCACCGGGGGCATGGGCCAGCGCATTGTCGATCAGATTGCGATAGATGCGATAGATCGCCTCGGCATGCCCCAGCGCGCGCGCGTCGCCGATCGCGGTGAAGCGCAGGTCGCGGTTCACCTCGAACGCTTTCGGGGCCATCGCCGCGACGACGTCGCGACCGATATCGGCAAGATCGACGGGCGCCTTGGGCTCGAGGGCGAGCGCATCGGCCTGGGCGAGATCGAGCATCTGGCCGACGAGGCGGGTCATGTGCTGCGTATCGGCCTGCAGATCGTCGCGCAATTTGCCCGGTGGCAGGCGGTCGAGCGACAACTGCATGATCGACAGCGGCGTGCGCAGTTCATGCGCGGCGTTGGCGGTGAAGCCGCGCAGGATGGCCATCGCTTCATCCAGCCGCGACAGGGCGCGGTTGACCGCGCGCACCAGCGTGTTGACTTCGCGTGGCGCGGGCGCCTCGGAAAGGCGGAGCAGGGCATTTTCAGGGTCGAGCGCATCGACTTCCGCTTCGGCGCGGCGGAGCGGCTGCAGCACGCGGCGCACCGCGACGATGTTGAAGGCGAGTAGCAGCAGCGACAGCGGGATGAGCGGCAGCGCGACGTGCTGGACGATTTCGTTGATGATCACCGGAACGTACGGTCGGATGCCATCACCTTCGAATTGCATCAAAAGCCAATGCTGATGTCCGTCGCGTACGACCGAACGGACCCCGGAAATCCGGTAACCGGTGGCGATCCGCTCACGTCGAGTCCAGTCCATCAGCATGCCCGCCATGGGCCCCGTTTTCGCCGGCGGCTCGATATAGCGCGCCGACCATCGTTTGGCGCCGGGCGGCCCGGCGAGCAGATCGGGGGAGAGCGTCGCGGCCGATTGCGCCTTGCTTGCCTCGAGCGTCAACAGCTCCTGGGCCAACGATTCCGGCTGGCTGCTATACGTGATCACGACGATGGCCACGTCGAGCAGGGCAAAGAGCAGGGTGAACGCCGCGAGCCGCGTCGCGATCTGCCGGAACAGCGTTGGTCCGCGTGGCCCTTTCCGGCTGTTACCTGCCTTATCCATCGGCGGCGACCGGGGCGAACAGCCCGTAGCCGACGCCGTGTACCGTGCGAATCCGCACGTCCGCGTTGGCCGTCGTGAGCCGCTTGCGCAGCCGCGACACCGATGCCTCCAGCGCGTTCGGAGTCACCTCGGCGTCCATCGAATAGAGTGCGCCTTCGAGGACCGGCTTGGCGACGACGTGCCCGGCGCGGCGCAACAGGCATTCGAGCAGATCGACCTCGCGCGGCGTGGCGTCGACATGCACACCGGCCACCGTCACCGTCCTCCCGGCCGAATCGAGGACGACATTGCCGACGGCGAGGTGGGTGCCGAGCGAAGCGCCGGGTCGCCGCAACAGGGCGCGGCATCGCGCGGCCAGTTCCGGGGTCTGGAAGGGCTTTACCAGATAGTCGTCGGCGCCCGCGTCCAGGCCGAGCACGCGATCATCGAGACCTCCGCGCGCGGTAAGGACCATGATCGGGATCATGTCCTTGCGCCGCCGCAGGCCGCGAACGAGTTCAAGGCCCTCGCCATCGGGCAGGCCGAGGTCGAGCAGCATCAGATCGTAATCGTTGATGCGCAGCGCGCTCTCCGCGCCCTCGATGGTTTCGCACCAGTCGACGGCGAAGCCCTGCCGGTCGAGCCCCTCGCGGATCAGGCTCGCCAGCCGCGCGCTATCCTCAACCAGTAACAGGCGCATGATCGATGTCCGTTCCCTTGGCGGCCCGCTTGTACCCGGTAATCATCGACAGTGGCAGATTCTCGCGGTGCCGTATGCTTTCGGTGATCGCCCCAACGACATGTAATGCGACGGCACCGATCAGCAGGTTGGCACCGACCTCATGCAGGGTCTCGACCCAGGCGACGCCCCAGAAGCGGTCGAGCCCCATCATCCAGCCGGAGGTGCCGACCGTGGCGAGCAGCGCGAGCAGCACGACGATCATCGCCGCGCCGGCCGGATTGTGCCCAACGAAGCGCGGTTCCTTCCGCCGGAGCATGGCACGGATATAGGCGAAGAACCCGCGCGGTCCGGGGATGAAGCTGGCGAAACGGGCGTGGCCGCGACCGACGATGCCCCAGACCAGCCGAACGGCCAGCGCCGCCACGACGACGTAACCGACATAAATGTGTGGCTTTTCATCGTGGCGGAGCAAGGTGAGGTTGGCGATCACGCCGGCCGCAACGGTCCAGTGGAAGATGCGGACAATCGGGTCCCAAACCTTCGTTCGGGCGCTGCCGGCCCGCGATGGAGCGCGGGCCGGTGTGACGATGACCTTGGGCATGGTCAGTCGATATTGTTCTGGACGATCGCGCCGTTCACCGGGTTGAAATATACCTCGGCGCGCTTGCCGTCCCTGGTGTGCGCGTAGATTTCATAGCAGCTGCCCGACACCTGGAAGACCTTGATGTCGCGATAGCCCATCCGGGCGATCCTGGCTTTCATCTGCGCCGGGGTCAGCCATTTGGCTTGCGGCTGGCTCGTGCAGACCGGCGCGGCGGACGCCATCGAGGCGCCCGACAGTGCCGCGGCAGTCAGGAAGATCTTCAACGGAGTCGAACGACGCATTCTCGTAATCCTTTGTCGGGTCCGCGGGGCGAGGATCGTCCCGGGTGGGATCGAGTTGCGCCGGTCCTCTGACGGAAAGCTGACAGGCCGAACAAATCGCATCTGGCGACGAAGCGAATGTCGCGTGGACTTTGTCGCGCCCGCGTCAGGAACCCGTCAGCAGGTTGTTCGAGCATCCGCTCGCCGCCACCATTCGCGGTAGTTTCGGAGATCCGATCATGAACAAGATTTTGCTTTCGACCGTGGCTGGTATGGCCGTGTTGCTTTCAGGCAGCGTCGTCGCCGCACCACCGGCCGATCGGCCGCTTGCCGCCCAGACGCGGGCAAATCTCGAAGCCGCAATGCACGGCGAGGCTTATGCCAACCTCAAATATCTGCGCTACGCCGAGCAGGCCGAAGCCGCCGGCAAGCCCGCGCTTGCCAGGTTGTTTCGCGATTCGGCCAATATCGAGGCCAACGAGCATTTCGATCGCGAAGCGCAGGCGCTGAAGCTCGGCAGCACCAATGCGGCGAACCTCGAAGACGCCATGGCCGGCGAGCATTATGAGAATGTGACCATGTACATCAACTTCGCGAACGAGGCCGAAGCGAGCGGCGACCTCAAGGTCGCGGCGATGTTTCGCCAGATCGCGGTCGACGAGGGGACGCATTACGAGGCCTACAAGGCAGCGCTCGCCAAGCTCTCCACGAAATGATCCGACGCGGGGCGCCGACGGGATCGGCGCCCCGCGGGCCCGACACCAAGGACGCGGTCATCCCCGGATAACCGCGTCCCTTTTGGCGGGCGGCGAGCGTATCCGCACCCGCCGCTATCTTACTTGCTTACTTCGCCTCGATCTTCGGCTCGGCCTTGCCCTTCTTCTTGGGCTTTTTGGGCGGCGCGCCGACCACTTCGAAGGACATTGCGCCGTCCTTCAGCTTGACCGTCACCTCGCCGCCATGGACGAGCTTGCCGAACAGCAGTTCCTCGGCGAGCGGCTGCTTGATCTTTTCCTGGATCAACCGGCCCATCGGGCGCGCGCCATAGAGCTTGTCATAGCCCTTGGTCGTCAGCCACGCCTTGGCCTCGTCGTCGAGCTTGATGTGCACGTTGCGGTCGGCCAGCTGCAGCTCGAGCTGCAGGATGAACTTGTCGACCACGCGCGCCACGACTTCCGGCGGCAGATAGCCGAACGGCACGATCGCATCGAGCCGGTTGCGGAATTCCGGCGTGAACATCTTTTGCACTGCCTGCTCGTCCTCGCCCTCGCGGGTGAGGTTGCCGAAGCCGAGCGTCTCGCGCGCCATGTCCGACGCGCCGGCATTGGTCGTCATGATCAGGATGATGTTCCTGAAATCGACGGTCTTGCCGTGGTGGTCGGTGAGCTTGCCGTTGTCCATCACCTGCAACAGGATGTTGAACAGGTCGGGATGTGCCTTCTCGATCTCATCGAGCAGCAGCACGGCATGCGGCTGCTGGTCGACCGCATCGGTCAGCAGGCCGCCCTGGTCGTAACCGACATAGCCGGGAGGCGCACCGATCAGCCGGCTGACCGAATGGCGCTCCATATATTCCGACATGTCGAAACGCTGCAGCGGGATGCCCATGATCGCCGCCAGCTGGCGCGCGACCTCGGTCTTGCCGACACCGGTCGGGCCGGTGAACAGATAATTGCCGATCGGCTTGTCGGGGTCGCGCAGGCCGGCCCGGCTGAGCTTGATCGCCGAGGCGAGCTTCTCGATTGCCGCGTTCTGGCCGAACACGACGCGCTTGAGATCGGTGTCGAGGCTCTCCAGCGCCTTGGTGTCGTCGGCCGAGACCGATTTCGGCGGGATGCGCGCCATCGTCGCGATGACCTGCTCGATCTCGCGCGTGGTGATCGTCTTCTTGCGCTTGTTGAGCGGCACCAGCATCTGCATCGCGCCAACCTCGTCGATCACATCGATCGCCTTGTCGGGCAGCTTGCGGTCGTTGATGTAGCGGGCCGACAATTCGACCGCCGACTTGATCGCGTCGGGCGTGTATTTGACCGAGTGATGCTGCTCGAACGCGGTGCGCAGGCCGGTGAGGATCTTGATCGTGTCCTCGATCGTCGGCTCGTTGACGTCGATCTTCTGGAAGCGCCGCAGCAGCGCGCGGTCCTTCTCAAAATGGTTGCGGAATTCCTTGTAGGTGGTCGAGCCGATGCAGCGGATCGTGCCGCCCGACAGCGCCGGCTTGAGCAGGTTCGATGCGTCCATCGCGCCGCCGCTGGTCGCGCCGGCACCGATCACGGTGTGGATCTCATCGATGAACAGAATTGCGTCGGGGAGCTTTTCGAGCTCGTTGACGACCGCCTTGAGGCGTTCCTCGAAATCGCCGCGATAGCGCGTGCCGGCAAGCAGCGCGCCCATGTCGAGCGAATAAATGACGGCCGGCAGCAGCACCTCGGGAACGGCGCCTTCGATGATCTTGCGTGCCAGACCCTCGGCGATGGCGGTTTTGCCGACGCCGGGATCGCCGACATAGAGCGGGTTGTTCTTCGAGCGGCGGCACAGGATCTGGATCGTCCGGTCGACCTCGGCCATGCGTCCGATCAGCGGGTCGACCTTGCCGTTGCGCGCCTTCTCGTTGAGGTCGACGCAGAACTGCTTGAGTGCGGACTCGCCCTTGCCCTTGGTCTCGCTCTTTTCCTTCTTCGCTTCGTCTTCCGCACCCTTGGGGCTGACGGCTTCGGTCGGCGCGCCGCCCTTGCCGACACCGTGGCTGATGAAGCTCACCGCATCGAGCCGGCTCATGTCCTGCTGCTGCAGGAAATAGACCGCATAGCTCTCGCGCTCGCTGAACAGCGCGACGAGCACGTTCGCGCCGGTCACCTCGTCGCGACCCGAGGACTGGACGTGGAGGATGGCGCGCTGGACGACGCGCTGGAAGCCCGAGGTCGGCGACGGGTCGGTCGCGGCATCGACCTTCAAGGCTTCAAGCTCGGTGTCGAGATAATGCGCGACGGTGGTCTTGAGCTCGTCGGTGTCGACGCCGCACGCCGTCATGACCTTCGAGCCGTGCTCGTCGTCGATCAACGCCAGCAGCAGATGCTCGAGCGTGGCATATTCATGGCGGCGCGACGACGCGGCCTCAAGGGCCTTGTGCAGCGTGGTTTCGAGCGCGGAGGCAAAAGATGGCATTACAAATTCACTCCATGCGGGCCGCGGCGATACAGACGGCCCTTTCCTGTAATGTCGGAAGTCGGACCGTCCGCATCAAGCACTTGAAACTCGTCCCGGTTGCGATAGCGGCCAGGGCGGGCGTCGCTCATCGCTTGAATAACTGGTCGGCGCTTGCGCGATGGTTAACGGCGCGTTCCATTTTTCCGCGGGCACGGACGATCTCCGCCTCCAGCGTCGCGATCCTCGCCTCGAGTTCGGCGACCGACAACGGGTCGAGATCCTGCCGCACCAGTTCACTGAGCGGGTCGCCCGATTTTTTCGGCAGGAACTCGTCAGGATCCATGGTCAGCAACGTTGACCGCCGGTGGCACGATGTCAATAAGGCGGCGGGCCAGATAGCGGACAAGTCGATGAACAATGTTTCGACAGAGATGAACGCGATCGACCCGGAGGCACCCGGCGGACCCGAGGTGCTGCGGGTCGTGCGGCGCCCGGTGCCGCGACCCGGCGCCGGCAAGGTTCTCATCCGCGTCGCCGCGGCCGGGGTCAACCGGCCCGACGTGTTGCAACGCAAGGGCGGCTATCCGCCACCGCCCGGCGCGCCATCGATTCCCGGCCTCGAGGTCGCGGGCGAGATCGTCGCGCTGGGTGCGGGCGTTACCGGCGAAATGCTGGGCCAGCCGGTCTGCGCGCTACTCGCCGGAGGCGGCTATGCCGAATATGCCGTGGCGCCGGCCGGCCAGTGCCTGCCTGTGCCCAACGCGCTCACCATGATCGAGGCGGCGGCGATCCCCGAGACCTTGTTCACCGTGTGGACCAATTTGTTCGAACGCGGCTATGCGACCGAAGGCGATACCGTGCTCGTCCATGGCGGCACCTCGGGCATCGGCACGATGGCGATCGCACTCGCCAATATCTTCGGGCTGACGATCATCGTCACCGCCGGCTCGGACGAGAAATGTGCCGCAGCACGGGCGCTGGGTGCGGATCATGCGATCAACTACAAGACGCAGGACTTCGTCGCCGAGGTCAAGACGATCACCGCCGGTGCGGGCTGCGCGGTGGTACTCGACATGGTCGGCGGCGACTATGTCCCGCGCAACATGCAGTGCCTCGCCGAGGATGGCCGCCACGTTTCGATCGCCGTGCAGGGCGGGCTGATGGCGACCGTGCCGATCTTCGAGATCATGCGCCGTCGCCTCACGCTGACCGGATCGACGCTCCGTCCGCGCGACGCGGCGTTCAAGGGGCTGGTCGCCGACGAACTGCACCGCACCGTCTGGCCGCATGTCGAGGATGGCAAGCTCAAGCCGGTGATCGACAAGACCTTCCCGCTCGCCGACGCCGCCGCGGCGCATGAGCGGATGGAGGCCGGGGATCATGTCGGGAAGATCGTGCTGACGATGTGAGTTTGGACACTGGGCTTCTGACGATTCCCTAGTAGGTTGCTGCCATCTTTCCGGGGGGATGACGACATGGCGGTGGAACAGGATCCTGTGGTCAAGCGCGACGCGGTGCTGCGCGCGATCATTCTGGCAGTGTTGATGATGGCGGCCGGGCTGACGATCAAGTTGTCGCGCAAGCCGATCATGATGACCGATCGTTCATGGGTCGCCTATGTCGCGCCGCTGCCGGCCAAGGCCGATGCGCGGGTGCTGGCGAACTGGATCGACAATGCGGGGACGGTGTCGTGGAAGTATGAGCACAAGCCCGGCATCGAACTGCCCGCACTGACGCCCGCCACGCCCGCAGACGCGCCGCTGATGGTCGGCTATTCGTTGCGCGAGAAGGATGCGTTCGGCATGCCGTTTGCCGGGCTGACCGACGAAGGCTGGGTGATCTACCGCGATCGCGGCAGCTATTTCGAGACGATTGCGCTGACGCCGGAAGGCTGGGCCGGCGTCGAGAAGCGTGCCGGGGTTCCCTTCCCGATCCATGGCGTCCCGCCGCTATGGCGATATTTTTGGGGCTGGTTGTTTTTCGTCGCGCTGGCCGGATATGGCTGGTTCGAGGCGGTCGCGGCGCGCCACCGGCGCGAGGCGGCGGGGGTAATCTGAGGGGGCTGGGGGTGGGCCCGGGTTTTTTGCCCGGTCCATAAGTTTGGCTGATCGAATGCACCCGCATTTCGATTTGACCTGCTCCCCGCGCCTGCGATGTAGGCTTCTACTCACAGGGAGCGCCGCGATGTCCGACCTGATCCTCCACGAATATGCCGCCTCGGGGAACTGCTACAAGATCCGCCTGACGGCCGCGCATCTCGGCATTCCGCTCGAACGGCGCGAATATGACATCATGGCCGGGGAGACGCGCACGTCGCATTTTCTCAACGGCGTCAATGCCAATGGCCGCATTCCAGTCCTGCAGGTCGGTGACGATTTCCTGCCCGAAAGCAATGCGGCCGCCTTTTATCTGGCGGATGGCTCGCATCTGATTCCGACCGACCGGTTCGATCGGGCCGACATGCTGCGCTGGATGTTCTGGGAGCAATATAACCACGAACCGAATGTGGCGACGTTGCGCTTCTGGTTCGGGTGGATCGGCGCGGACAATTTCACCGATCTGCAGCGCGCGCAACTTCCGGGCAAGCAGGCGGCGGGTGACGCGGCGCTGACGTTGATGGACGAGCATCTCGGCAAGACCGACTGGCTTGCGGGCGGCCGTTTCACGCTCGCCGACATCGTGCTGTACGCCTACACCCATGTCGCCGAAGTGGGTGGTTTCCGTCTCTCGCATTATCCCGCGGTGCAGGCCTGGCTCGCCCGCGTCGCCGCGCAACCGGGGCATATTCCGATCGAATTGTAACATTCGCGTCACGCGATCGGAATCACCCTGTCACAATTCGCCGTCATAGCGCCCTCATCACCGAGCGGGGGCAGGCGCACATCATGGATGCCATTACGAGGATCGCGGCTGACACCGGCGTAACCGACCTCGCCGAATTTGCCCACTCGCAACCGGTATATCCCGAGCGTCGCGTCGCTGGCCGGCAGCAATATCGCACGATCTGGATTTCCGATATCCATCTCGGGACGCGCGGCTGCAACGCGACGATGTTGATCGATTTTCTCGACCATGTCGACAGCGACACGCTCTATCTCGTCGGCGATATCATCGACGGCTGGCGGCTGAAGAAGAAGTTTTTCTGGCCAGCCGCGCATAATGACGTCGTCTGGCGCCTGCTCAAGCGCGCCAAGCGCGGCACGCGTGTAATCTACATCCCCGGCAATCACGACGAGGTGTTTCGGCAATTCTCCGGGCTCGATTTCGGCGGCGTCGAGATCCGCCGCAAGGCGATCCACCAGACCGCCGATGGCCGCCGACTGCTCGTGCTGCACGGTGACGAATTCGACGCCATCACGCTGGCACACCGGTGGCTCGCGCATGTCGGGGACGCCGCCTACACCATTTTGATGGCGTTGAACCGCTGGCTCAACAGCTTCCGCCGCACTTTCGGCATGCCCTATTGGTCGCTGTCGAAGCATGCCAAGGCCAAGGTCAAGAAATCGGTCGAGTTCATCTCGCATTATGAGGACGTCGTCGCCCACGAGGCCGGCATTCGCGGCGTCCAGGGCGTGGTGTGCGGGCACATCCACACCGCCGAGATGCGCGATATCAACGGCATCGAATATTATAATGACGGCGATTGGGTTGAAGGCTGCACCGCGCTGGTCGAGCATCATGACGGCCGGATGGAACTGCTGCACTGGGCCGACGAGATTGCGGCGCGCGCAACCCCGGCCGTCGGGGCGACGGTCACGGCGCTTGCGGCGTAGCTATCGCATCCGCCGCTCGTTGCGGGCGATTTCGGGGCGCTGGCGCGCGCGCAACGACAACACCCCCCATCCAGTGCCGCCACCGGAGGCCGTGATGCGTATCGCTATCGTCACCGATGCCTGGAGCCCGCAAGTCAACGGCGTGGTGCGCACCTTGCAGGCGACCCGCGCCGAGCTCGAACGGCTCGGCCACCGCGTGCTGGTCATTTCGCCCGATCTTTTCGTCTCGGTACCCTGCCCGACCTATCCGGAAATTCGCCTTGCCTTTGCCGGCACCGGCGCGGTCGGGCGGATGCTCGAGGAATTCGACGCCCATGCGGTTCATCTCGCGACCGAGGGGCCAGTGTGTCTTGCCGCGCGGCGCTGGTGCATGGCGCGCGACTTTCCCTTCACCACCGCCTATCACACGCAATTCCCCGATTATGTCGCGGCGCGGACCGGCGTGAACCCGGAATGGATCTGGCGCTATATCCGCTGGTTCCACGGCCCGGCCCAGGCGATCCTCGCCTCGACTCCGTCGATCGCGGCGGTGCTGCATCGCCACGGCCTCGCGCATGTCCGGCACTGGGGCAGGGGGGTCGACCTTGCGCTGTTCGGTGTGGACGTCGCGCCCGATCCGGCGATCGCCGCGCTACCCGGACCGATCCAGCTTTATGTCGGGCGCGTCGCGATCGAGAAGAATATCGAGGCGTTTCTGTCGGTCGACCATCCCGGCACCAAGATCGTGGTCGGCGACGGCCCGGCGCGGGGCATGCTCGCGGCGCGCTTCCCGGCGGCCCATTTCCTGGGGCCACGCTTCGGCGCCGACCTTGCGGCCGCCTATGCCGCCGCCGACGTCTTCGTCTTCCCCAGTCGCACCGATACCTTTGGTCTCGTGATGATCGAGGCGCTGGCCTGTGGCGTGCCCGTCGCCGCCTTTCCGGTGACCGGCCCAGTCGACGTGTTGACACCCCTGGTTGGTGCGATGGACGAAGATCTCGGCACCGCGATCCGCCTCGCTTTGACCCGCGACCGCGCGACCTGCGCCGCCTATGGCGCGGGCTTCACGTGGCAAGCGAGCGCGCGGCAGTTTCTCGCCGCGCTGGTGCCGGTGATCGATGAGGCGTTGGCGGCGTGATCGACACCGTCCGGTAGCGGCGGGTGGAGCACGGCGGCGGTGTTCTCGACCCCGATCACCACGCGCCTTGCCCTTGGGCGCCGCAAGTATTAGATCGCCACCCGTGACAGGCCGCTCCGGGAAGGGGCGGCCCTTATTGTTTCTGAAAGGTCCCCCCGTCGTGGCTCAGCCGCTCATGCCTCATGCGACCGCGTCCTGGTTGGTCGATAATACCGCGCTCAGCTTCGAGCAGATCGCCGATTTTTGCGGCCTGCACATTCTCGAGGTCCAGGCGATCGCCGACGACACCGCCGCAACCAAGCTGACCGGCCGCGATCCCGTACGCGCCCATGAGTTGACGCTGGAGGAAATCGAAAAGGGTCAGGCTGACCCCGATTACCGCATGCGGATGACCAAGGGGCCCGAGCAGGTGCGCCGTACCAAGGGACCGCGCTACACGCCGGTGTCGAAGCGCCAGGACAAGCCCGACGGCATCGCATGGATCATCCGCAACCATCCCGAGATCACTGATGGCGCGATCTCCAACCTGATCGGCACGACGCGCACGACGATCGCGGCGATCCGCGATCGCAGCCATTGGAACATCGCCAACATCACGCCGAAGGATCCGGTGACGCTCGGCCTGACGACGCAGCGCGAACTCGACGCCGCCGTCTCGAAGGCGGCAAAATCCGCTGGCCTCGAAGCGCCGGTCGACACGCGGCTCGAGGGTGATCGCGAGGCGCTGATCGCCGAGCTGCGCACCCAGCGCGACCAGGCGGCGCGCGATGCCGAGGCGATGGGCGAAGACGGCGTCGTGGCCCCGACGCGGGTCGAGCCGACCGCGGAGAATTTGTTCAAGCGCTGATCCGCGCTGGTTGGTTTTGGCGACGGGTACGGCGCCGTGACTGGCGCGGCGGGGATTCCGTTGCTACCCGCAACTCATGTCCAAAGCGCCATCCGCCATTTCGCCGCTCGACGAGAGCTTCACGGCGACCAGCCATAAAGGCCTGACCTACCTGTTCGGCGGTGTCGAACCGGGCAACGGTGAGGCGATGACCGTTGCGCCCGGGGTTCGCTGGGTGCGGTTGATCGTGCCGGGGCCGCTCAAGCATATCAACAGCTGGCTGATCGACGACAATGACGGGGTCGCGCTGGTCGATACGGGCATGAACCTGCCCGCCGCGCGCGAGGCGTGGAAAGCGGTGTGGCGCGGGCCGCTCGCCGGCACCCGCGTCACCCAGGTGATCGGGACGCATTTCCATCCCGACCATATCGGCCTTGCTGGCTGGATGTGCGACCATCACCACGCGCCACTGGTGATGACGCGTGGCGAATGGCTCACCGCGAAGTTCATCGTCGCCGATGCGCGTGACGCCGTGCCTGACGAAGTAACGGCATTTCGCGTCGGGGCCGGCTGGAGCGAGGAACAGATCGCGGAGGCTGCGAAAAGCGGTTGGTCGGGCTTCCGTCGCATCGTCACGCCGATGCCGATGGGGTATCGCCGTATCAAGGATGGCGACACGCTTACGATTGGTGGCAAGCCGTGGCGCATCGTTACCGGTTCGGGCCACAGCCCGGAACATGCCTGCCTGGTCAACGAGCGCGACGGCCTGTTCATCGCCGGTGATCAGGTCCTGCCGCGCATCAGCCCCAACGTCTCGCTCGGCGCGACCGAACCCGACGCCGACCCGCTCGGCGAGTGGCTCGATTCGATCGCCAAACTGAAGCAACTGCCCCACGACCTGCTCGTGCTGCCGGGACATGGCGATCCTTTCCACGGGCTTCACACCCGGCTCGATGCGCTGGATGCCGAGCATCGCGCGCGACTGGACGAACTGGAGATATTTCTCGCCGAACCGCGCCGTGCGGTCGACTGCTTTGGTCGTCTGTTCCGCCGCGCGATCGGGCAGGACATGCTCGGCATGGCAACCGGTGAGGCGATGTCGCACCTGCGGCGACTTGAAATTGAAGGCCGTGCGCGACGGGAGACGCGGGACGGCATTTGGTGGTTCGGAGCGGCGTGATCCGAGCCCGCGGCCGAGGCTCTCCCGATGTTCCGCCAGAAGGTGGAACGGTGTGTCCCGTTTTGTACTAAATAACCCGTTACCCACGCTTGCTCAGGTCGCACCAATATGGTTCTATATCGGTGCGAAATTGGGCACGCTTTGGGGGGTGAATTTGGAAAACGCGCGCGGGAGGGCGAATCGGGGCGTCATAGCCATTGATCGTCGCAAGATGATGGGCGCCATGGCGGTGCTCGGCGCGACGAGCGCGGTTGCCGCGCCGGCGATGGCGGCGATCAAGCGTGACGGCGAGGGATTGCGTACCATCCGGGCGCGCTACGTGCTGCGCAATGGCACGATGATCACCGGCTTCTTCGCGGCGCCGAAGGGCAAGAGCGATCTCGATGTCGTGCTGGTGATCCCAGCCAACGACGCGGCCGCCGAGGATATCGCCCTTCGCTACGCCGGTAACGGCTACCTCGCCATCGCGCCGGACTTCGCCAAGGCACAGGGCAAGGCATCGGCTGGCGCTTCCCGCGATGCCAAGGTCGCCGAGGTGATGCGTGCCATGCCGGGCTTCAAGCGTCTCATGAACGGCAATGGCCGGGTGGTGATCGTTGCGGCTTGATCCGTAGCGCTTCGGTGCCCGGATCTGGTTTCGATTTTTCAATGGCGCGGTCGAGTAATTTCACCGCGCCATTTGTTTGTTTTGCTGCAAGACTTGGCGCATATCTTGCGTCTCAACAATAATCGTAGCACGAATTTTGAAGAAATTGAATATATTACGCTTCAATATTCGAAAGAAGCGATTTGTGGCGTCGGAAATTTAATGTATAACGGCAAGATGACATGAATATGTCGTAAATTTCATTGAATTATCGGCGGCTGTCGTTCCGACCTTTACTTTCCGTTTAGTCAATTTGGCTACGCCGACTGGATGAAGCGGGGCGCATCAGACTGCTTGACGGCGTGCCGCGCGCGTTGCGGGGCACGCGCGCTGATCGTTGACCAGCGCGGCGCGACGATCCTCGAATTCGCCTTCGTCGCCGCGCCGTTGATGGCGCTGCTCATGGCAATCCTCGTCACCAGCACCGTCTATTTCGCGCAGGAGGGGCTTGAAACCGCGACCGAGGCGGCATCGCGCGTACTGATGACCGGCCAGGCCCAGAGTGGCGGCTATAGCGCATCCCAATTCAAGCAAGCCGCGTGCAAGGCCCTGCCGTCGTTCATGAGCTGCGCGAATTTGCTGGTCGACGTGGAGAGCGCGAGTTCGTTCAGCGCGATCAATACCTCGGCGCCGACCATTACATTCGACAGCCACGGCAATGTCTCGAACAGCTTTGCCTACACGCCGGGCAATGCCGGCGACATCGTCGTCATCCGGCTGATGTATATCTGGAAGGTGCCGACGGGGCCGCTCGGCTTCAACCTCGCCACGCTCGGCAACGGCCAGCGACTGCTGATGGCGACCTCGGTTGCCAAGACGGAGCCCTTTTCATGAGGCTCGCGCGGATCTGCGGCCACTTGCGGCACGATCTGCGCGGTGTCGCGCTGGTCGAGTTCGCGCTCACCGTTCCGTTTCTCATCCTGCTCTATCTCGGCACCTATCAGGTGTCCGACGCGGTGGGCTGCAATCGCAAGGTAACCATCACCGCACGCTCCGTCGCCGATCTCACCTCGCAATATGCCACCGTGACCAGCGCCTCCGAGGCGACGATCCTCAATGCCTCGGCGCAGATCATGGCACCCTATGATACCAGCAAGGCGACCATCATCGTCTCCGAACTCTATACCGACACCAATGGCTTGACCAAGATCGTCTGGAGCCAGGCGACCGGCGCCGTGACCCCCCACACGGTTGGCGCGACCTTTGTCGCCAATGCCAATCTGGTCACCAACGACACCTATTCGATCGTCGCGGAAGTGACCTATGCCTATGTGCCAGCGATGTCGTTCGGCGTGATCGGCCCGCTGAGCCTCGGCGACACCATCTATATGCGCCCGCGCATTTCCTCGGCTGTGACGATGTCATGACCCCGATCGCGATCCTCGCCGGTCGACTGTGCCGCGGCGTCGGCACCCTTGCTGGCGCGCTGCGTCGCGACAGGCGTGGCAACGTCCTGATGATCGTTGGCCTGTCGATCATCCCGTTGACCTTCTCCGCCGGCATGGCGATTGATTACAGCCGCGCGATGAAGCTGCAGACCAAGCTCAACGCCGCCGCCGATGCTGCCGCGCTGGCGGCGGTAACGCGACCGATGATGAACCAGTCGAGCAGCGTCGCCTGTACGACCGCCCGTAACATGTTCGTCGGGCAATCCACCGCGCTGCCCGGACTCAATTTCAACGCCGACGATCCGACCCAGCTCGCCATCAGTGTGACCGATAGCGCGAGCCCGAACGGAACCGGCACCACCTCGACCTGCTCGAGTTCCAGCACCGCCACCACGGCAAGCTACAGTCGCAGCGCGACGGTGACGTATCACGCGACCTCGCAGAACGCCTTTGGTGGCATTCTCGGCCTGACGACTTTGTCGATCCATGGCAGTTCGACCGCCTATTCGGCGGTCGCGCCCAACATCGATTTCTATGTGATGATCGACACCTCGCCCTCGATGCTGTTGCCTGCGACCAGCAGCGGCCTCTCCGCGATGACGGCCGCAACCAATGGCTGCGCCTTTGCCTGTCACCAGACCAGCACTTCATCGAGCAACCCCGGCAATACTCCCAAGGTCAACGGCACATATTGGGATTATTATCAGGTAGCCCGTAACGCCAATATCGCGCTGCGCACCGACCTCGTCGCGGGTGCCGTGCAGGACCTGACCACGCTCGCCACCACCACGGCGCAGAACAATCATGCCGTTTACCGCATGGGCTTGTCCGATTTCGACTATATGTATCGCCAGCTTTGGCCGACCGTGCCGATGAGTGGCTTCAACGTCGACAGCAACCTGTCGAACGTCAGTTCGCATGTCGCCGACGCGCAGGTGGTGACCTATTGCACCAACAATCAGCGCGTGTGCGGTGTCGGCGACAACGATACCGGCACCAACTACACCGCTGCCTTTACCGGTGCGCTCGCCACCATGCCACTCGCTTCGGGCGCCGGCACCAACAACAGTGGCGACACGCCACAGGCGATGCTGTTCATCATCACCGACGGCATGCGCGACGAGCTCTACGCCGGCTCGCGCTATCTCGGACCGATCCCGACCAGCCAATGCACCACGATCAAGAACCGCGGCATCCGTATCGCTATCCTCGACACGCAATATCTGCCCGAATCTGCCTCTGACAGCTGGTCGATCTCGAACGTGAAGACGCCCTATCTGTCGCCGAAGGACAACATTACCCCGGCACTGACCAGCTGCGCCTCGCCCGGGCTGTTCTACCAGGTGACGACCGACGGCGACATCTCCAGCGCGCTGGGACTGTTGTTCCAGAAGGCCGTGGCGAGCGCTCGCCTGACGCAGTAGTGGCCGCCGATCTTGACCCGATCATCGGCTCGTGTTCCACTTATGTTCACGACTGGGTGATTCGCGGGAGATGCGCCATGGCAACCGATCTTGTCTTCTATACCAACCCGATGTCGCGTGGGCGGATCGTCCGCTGGATGCTCGAAGAGGTTGGCGCACCCTATGAGGCGGTGCTGCTCGATTACGCCTCCACGTTAAAGGAAGCACCCTATCTGGCGATCAACCCGATGGGGAAGATCCCGGCGATCGTTCACCGCGGCCATGTCGTGACCGAATGCGCGGCGGTCTGTGCCTATCTCGCCGACGCTTTTCCGGAGGCTGGCCTCGCACCGCCGACGAGCGATCGCGCCGATTATTATCGCTGGCTGTTCTTCGCTGCAGGCCCGCTTGAACAGGCGATCACCGACAAGGCGATGGGGCTGGCCCCGACCGAACAGCAACAGCGCATGACCGGCTACGGCAATCTCGAGCTGGTCGTCGATGTGCTCGAAAAGGCTATCGCGGCGCGTCCCTATATTACCGGCGATCGCTTCAGCGCCGCCGATGTCTATATCGGCGCGCAGCTCGGCTGGGGGATGCAGTTCGGCACATTGCCGAAGCGCGACGCCTTTGTCGCCTATGCCGGGCGCGTTACGGCGCGCGATGCCTATAAGCGCGCGGCCGGGATCGACGATGCGCTGATGCCGGCGGCGGAACCGGCCAGCGCGTAGCGCCTAGCGCCGCCCCGGCAGTTCGCGCATCACCGCGTCACGCCAACTGTCGCTGCCGTTGCTCCAGCCGGCGATCTCGTCGACGGTGCGCGCGCAACCGCGACACAGTCGGTCGCGCGGGTCGATCTCGCAGATATTGACGCATGGGCTGACGACGCGTTGCACCGGCACGAATTCGATGAAACCGTCGTCCATCGGGACGATGCTCAGTCGATCGTCAGCTTGGCCGAGAGGAAGCCCGGCATCGGGCCGTTCCACCCATCATCGGGCCCGTCGTCCTGTGGCGCATGGTCGCGGCGCGGGGAACGATCGTCACGCGGTGGTCGCGCGTCGCGCGCGGGACGTGCCTCACGCGCCGGCCGCTCGTCACGGGCGGGGCGCTCTTCCCGCGCCGGACGCTCGTCGCGGGGCGGACGCGGGGCGCGGGCAGGACGCGGCTCGCGCGCGGCGGGCGGTTCGGTAGCTGCCGGCTCGGTCCGCACCGCGGGTGGCGGTGCGGAGGCGCCGGCCTTGGGCTTCGCGCCGCGAGCCCGGCCGCGACCCTTTTCCGCAGGGGCGGCCTCGGGCATCTCGACGCCTTCGTAGCGCTCGATCTTCAGCCCGGTGAGCTTCTCGATATTGGCGATGTTCTCGGCATCGTCGGGCGTCGCGAAGGTGAAGGCGACGCCGGTCGCGCCCGCTCGCCCGGTGCGGCCGATGCGGTGGACGTAGTCGTCGGGATGCCATGGCGCGTCATAATTGAACACATGGCTGACACCCTTGATGTCGAGCCCGCGCGCCGCGACGTCGGAAGCGACCAGGATGTTGACGTCGCCGGCCTTGAACCGGTCGAGTTCGGCGATACGCTGTGACTGCTCCATGTCGCCATGGATCTCGCTCGAGCGGAAGCCGTTGCGCTGCAACGCCTTGTTGAGTTCGCGCACCGTGGTCTTGCGGTTCGAGAAGATGATCGCGGTCTTGACATCCTCGAGCTCAAGCAGTTCCTGCAGCTTGTCGCGTTTTTTCGACGCGCTCACCGGGACGAGCCATTGCTTGATGTTGATGTTGGCCGTCGCGGGGCGCGCGACCTCGATCGTCTTGGGGTTCGACAGAAACTTGTCGGCGAGCTTCTTGATCGGCAGCGGCATCGTCGCCGAGAACAACAGGGTCTGGCGCTGCTTGGGCAGCTTGGTGCAGATCTCCTCGATATCGGGAATGAACCCCATATCGAGCATGCGATCGGCCTCGTCGATCACCAGCAGCGAACAACCGGTGAGCAGGATCTTGCCGCGCCCGAACAGGTCCATCAGGCGGCCCGGCGTCGCGATCAGCACGTCGACGCCCTTTTCGAGCGCGGCGGTCTGGTCGCCCATCGACACGCCGCCGATGAGGAGCGCCATCGAAAGCTTGTGATATTTGCCGTATTTCTCGAAATTTTCGGCCACCTGCGCGGCCAGTTCGCGCGTCGGCTCGAGGATCAACGAGCGCGGCATGCGCGCCCTGCTGCGGCCATGCGCGAGAATGTCGATCATCGGCAGCACGAACGACGCGGTCTTTCCCGTGCCGGTTTGCGCGACACCGATGATGTCGCGCATCATCAGCACGCTGGGAATCGCGCTCGCCTGAATTGGAGTCGGCTCGGTATAGCCGGACTCGTTGACCGCCTTCAAAAGTTCGTCGGAAAGGCCGAGATCGGCAAAGCTCATGCGGTGTCCGGAAAAAAGACTGCCGACGAAGGCGTCGACCAGTAGTGTTGCGCTTGCGGATCGAAGGGCTTTTGTCAAGGTAAAGGCGCAACCGGATGCCGACCTCGGTCGAGATTCGGACGTGTCGCCGACCTATTGCAGCGACCGCTGGATGGCGCTCAACGCTTCTCTTGCAGCCGCTTGAACCCGGTGATCTCGCATGCGCCGCCCGATCGCGAGCGCAGTACGTCGCGCTTGGCGCACAACATCCCGTCGGTGGTGCGCTTGAGATAAAGGCCGGAGTAGAAATCGAGCGAGGGGCAATCGTCGCCGAGATGCGCGCGCAACCGTTCGCCCTCGGTCGTCAATAGGTCGATACTATCGGCCGCCGTTACTACCGCGGCGCCGAGCGTCTCCATCGGCACGCATTTCGGTCCCTTCTTCTCGATCAGCCGGAGCGGCCTGGGCAACGGTAGAGGGGGAGGGGCCTCGAGTCGTGGAATGCGAATGACGATGCGTTGGCGGAAGGTCAGTTGCGCCATTTCCACGCCATCGAGCGATCGCGGCTCGCTTGCCATGGCGGCGGGAGCGAGGGCGAGCAGGACCAGGACAAGAGGCGCGGGAATCGACATGCGAGGCGCCAGCGTTAACCGAAAGGGTTGAACGGCGGATGAATTGCCTGTGTCCGGGGCCTCATGATAGTGGGCGGCAATGAACCCCGCACAGGCAACATTGATCGAACAGGCCCGCGCCGCCCTCGGCGACAAGGGCGTCATCACGGATCCGAGCGATATCGCACCCTGGGCGACCGATTGGCGCGGTCGTTTCCACGGTATGACGCCGGCGATTCTCGCGCCGGACTGCACCGCGCAGGTCGCCGCGGTCGTCCGGCTGGCCAATGCCGCGGGTGTCGCGCTGGTGCCGCAGGGCGGGAATACATCGATGGTCGGAGGCGCGACGCCACCGGCCGATGGCTCGGCGTTGATATTGTCGCTTCGCCGCATGAATCGCGTGCGGCGCATCGCGCCCGAGGAAGGGCTGGTCGTCGCGGAGGCTGGAGTGATCCTGGCCCATCTCCATGACGCCGCGCTCGAACATGGCATGCGCTTCCCCTTGACGTTGGGCGGCAAGGGCAGCGCGACGGTCGGCGGGCTGGTGTCGACCAATGCCGGCGGCACGCAGGTGCTGCGTTTTGGTACGATGCGCGGGCTGGTCTCGGGAATCGAGGCGGTGCTGCCTGACGGCCAGATCCATGATGGCCTGTCGGTGCTCAAGAAAGACAATCGCGGCTACGATCTGACCCAGTTGCTGGTTGGCGCGGAGGGGACGCTTGGCGTCGTCACCGCCGCGGCGCTGCGGCTGGTGCCGGCGATCGTGCAGCGCGCCGTCGCCTGGGTCGGGCTGGCCGATCCGACCGCTGCGCTGGCGCTCCTGCGCCGGCTCGAATCGGCGACCGACCGGATCGAAGGGTTCGAGATCATCCCGGCCGAGACGCTCGATACCGTGCTGTCCCATTTGCCTGGCGCGCGCGCACCGCTCGCCGGCGCGCATGCCTGGCATGTGCTGATCGAAGCGACGATCGATCATGCGGATGCCGAGGCGCCAGCCGCGCTGCTCGAGCGGTTGCTCGCGCCCGCGCTCGACGATGGCATGGTCGGCGACGCGGTAATCGCCGCGAGCGAATCCCAGGCCGAGACATTCTGGCGGCTGCGCGATTCGATTTCGGAAGCCGAGCGCGCCCAGGGGCCGGCGGCACAGCATGACATCTCGGTCCCGGTCGCGACCATGCCCCGCTTCATGGTCGAGGCGGCGGCAGCATGCGACGCGCGCTTCCCCGGCACGCATGCCAGCGGCTTCGGCCATCTTGGCGACGGCAATGTCCATTTTCACGTTCGCGCGCCCGCCGGGGTGGACGCGGTCCGCTGGTATGCCGAACAGGCGCCGGCCATCACCCGCTTCGTCAATGATCTCGTCGTCGCGGCCGGCGGTTCGATTTCGGCCGAGCATGGGATCGGCCAGATGAAACTCACCGAGCTTGAGCGGCTTTCTTCCCCGGCGCGGCTCGCGGCGCTGCGTGCGGTCAAGGCGGGGCTCGATCCGCACGGGCTGTTCAATCCCGGAAAGCTCGTCGCGCTTGCGCAAGCGACGGCTAATCCATAAGGCCAGCCGCCAATACGCGCGTTTGTGCGCTTCGTTATTTTCAATCTTCTGTCTGGAGAGTTTCGATGGCCAGCGCGCCGCAATCCGCTTCGCTTCCCCTGTTCTACAACGCGCTCGAGCCGCTTTCGAGCGAAGCGCACGCCGTCTTCAAGCTGCGCCAGGCCGATTCCGCGCCGTTCTTCGTCGGCCAGCATGCCATTCCGATCACGACCGACGAGTTCGTGCCGGCGCAGCGGCGCCTGCCGATCGTCTTCACCACCGGCGACGATGCCGTTCCGATCGCGCTGATGGGACTCAACGAAGGGGTCAATGTCTTCGTCGGCGAAGACGGCAAGCTGACCGACGCCAATGTCTATGTGCCAGCCTATGTCCGTCGTTACCCCTTCATGCTCGCCAGGCTGCACCCGGACGCGCAGGAAATGTCATTGTGCTTCGATCCGACCGCCCCGACGATCGGCGCGTTCGAGGATGGCCAGCCGCTGTTCGACGGTACCCAGCCCAGCCAGGTGACCAAGGACGTGCTCAGCTTCAACGAGCAGTTCGAGCAGGCCGGCGCGCGCACCGCCAATTTCGTCAAGGAGCTTCGCGAGATGGAGCTGTTGATGGACGGCGAGGTGACGATCCAGGCCGAGGGCTATGAGCAGCCATTCATCTATCGCGGTTTCCAGATCGTCAATGAGGAGAAGCTGGGTGAACTGCGCGGTGACCAGCTGCGCAAGATCCACAAGTCGGGCATGCTCCCGCTGATCTATGCGCACCTGTTTTCGCTGTCGCTGATGCCTGATCTGTTCAACCGCCAGATGGCGCAGGGCAAGGTCGTTCAGCCGCAGCTGACGCTGTAAGTAAAGCCCTTCCAAACATGGCCGAATCGGCCTGAACACGATAGATATTCGCGCCCCTTGAAGTGCCGTAATCTGCGGCCTATATGAGCAATGCGTGACTTCGTGTTCCCCCTTTCGCGGGGTCGCGTGACACACCTTCGTGTGTGTCTCCTCCCTGAACCTTGGCCACCGCGTGCTTGCACGCGGTGGTTTTTTATTGGCTTCGGAAGATCTACTCGGCTGCGAGGGCGGCGAATCGGTCGTCACCTGGCGCCAGCGCCTCGTCGATCAGCGAATCGATCATCGCACGCAACAATGCCGCCATTGTCGCGAGACCGTCGCCCGGCTGGTCCAATGCCGCATCGAGGTAGAGCGAGCGATCGAACTCGACCTGTATCGCGTGGAAGCCGCCCGCCACATGAGCATGCCGGTCGAGGATATGGCCGCCAGCATAAGGTGAATTGAGCGAGGTTGTCACGCCCGCGCGCGCCGCCACCGATTCGAGGCGGTGGACGAAGCGCGCGCCCGCGGATCGCCCGAACCGGTCGCCCAACACGATCCGCGGCAGCCCGCGGCCCAGCGGAGGCATCGAGTGCAGGTCGAGCAGGATGGCGACGCCGTGGCGCGCATGCGCCCGCTTCAGCGCGGCCGACAGGGCGGCATGATAGGGCCGATAGTCGTGCAGGATGCGGCTGGCGATCTCGTCACCCTCGAACCTGCGCTGCCATATCTCGCCAGCGACCGGCACCCGACGCGGGATCAACCCCAGGCCGCCGCGCAATTTGGCAGAGGGGTGCGGCGCGGCATGGTGGTCCGCTCCCGCATCGATCGCCGGGTCGCGCTCATGCTCCGCGCGATTGAGGTCGATCCATGCGCGTGCGCGTTGCTGGATCAGCATCGTTTCGCCCTGCCGCGCCGCCAATGCCAGCGTGTCGATATGGCGATCCTCGAGCGGAAGCAGCGCCTCCAGCGGCACGCGCAATGCCGCGCGCAGCGGCAGCGGATAGTCGCGCCCGGCGTGCGGTACCGACAGCACGACGGGGCCGCCGGGTTCCTCCAGCGCATATCCATCGAAGGGCTGCCGGTCGGCGTCCATGACCACAGACTAGGGCCGCGTTCATCCCGCCGCAATCGGCTGGAAAATGTTAAGGGCTTCGCGCTATGATCGCGGGCTGGGAATGGGCGCGGGACGGTGATGATCAGGATTTTGCTCGCCGAAGACGATCAGGTGATGCGCGAGTATCTCACGCGCGCGCTTGAGCGTTCGGGTTATGCCGTCAGCGCGGTCGACCGTGGCACCGAGGCCATTCCGCTGCTCCAGAACGAGCATTTCGACCTGCTGCTGACCGACATCGTCATGCCCGAGATGGATGGCATCGAACTGGCCCAGCGCGCCGGTGAGATGGTGCCCGATCTGCGCGTGATGTTCATCACCGGCTTTGCCGCCGTTACGCTCAAGGCCGGCAAGACCCTGCCGCAGGCGCGCGTGCTCTCCAAGCCGTTCCATCTGCGCGACCTCGTGCTTGAGGTCGACCGGATGTTCGAGCGGGTAAATGCCGGCGGTTTGTAGATTAGGTGGCGTAGCGCTTGCGCGGGGCGGAAAGCCCGGCTAAGGCCCCCATCCTTGGGCGTGTAGCTCAGTGGTAGAGCACTGTGTTGACATCGCAGGGGTCGCAAGTTCAATCCTTGCCACGCCCACCATTAAAAGCCCCGCCAACCCTATGGGTTGACGGGGTTTTTATTTGCCAGATGCGCGCGCCGCGATCGACGGCCTCGGACAATATCGGGCACGGAATACCCGCCAACGCGTCGTCGCCGACCGGCTGGTCAGGATGGCCAGCGGCTTCCAGACGTAGCGCGCCGCCTGTCGGCGCTGAATGCGATGGGGCTTGGGCGGCGATCGAGCCGAGCGACGGCGCGTGACGGGCTGGTCAGGGGCGTTTGCTTCGGTCAAGCTGACCAAGGCGCACCGGATCCCGACAAACGGTGCTGGAGTTGCCGAAGAGCCACCGACGCCGTACGCGATGCCAGCAACTGGGCCAACCACAGGAAAGACGTTGCCGATGTCCGACGCGCAGCCGCTCAAGATGCGCTCCTGGCTGTTCGCGCCGGGTGACAGCGAGCGCAAGATGACCAAGGCAGTCGCGGGCGCGGCCGATATCGTGCTGCTCGATCTCGAAGACGCGGTCGTGACCGGGAACAAGTCGCTCGCGCGGCAGATGGTGCACGATTTCCTCAAGGCGAATACGGCACAGCGCACGCGCATTTGGGTCCGCATCAACCCGCTCGATGGACCGTACACGCTGAGCGATCTTGCGGCGATCATGCCCGCGCGTCCTGGCGGGATCATGTTGCCCAAGGTGTATGGACGACAGGACGTCGAGCTGCTCGACCATTATCTGTCGGCGTTCGAGGCGGCACATGACATCCCTTGCGGTTCGACGCCGGTGATCGTGCTCGTCACGGAAACTGCAGAAGCGATGTTCCACGTCGGTGATTACAAAGGCGCGCCGCGTGTCGTCGCGCTGACCTGGGGGGCGGAAGATCTTGCGGATTCGATCGGCGCGAGTTCCAACCGCGATCCGGATGGCCGCTACGGCTTCACCTACGAGCTGGCTCGCAGCCTGTGCCTGCTTGGCGCCGCGACGGCGGGGGTCGCCGCAATCGAGACGATCCAGAGCGATTTCCGCGATCTCGACTCGCTGAAGGCGCGCGCCGAGAAGGCGCGGCGCGAGGGCTATCGCGGCATGCTGGCGATCCACCCGGCGCAGGTCGAGGTGATCAACGCCGCCTTCACGCCGACCGAAGAGGAGATCGCGGAAGCACAGGCGATCGTCGATGTCTTTGCGGCAAATCCGGGGGTCGGCGCGGTCGGTTACAAGGGCGGCATGCTCGATCGGCCTTTTCTGTCGCGCGCGGAGCACCTGCTGCGGCAGGTTGGGCGGGCGTGACGAGCGGGTTGATGATCCTCGCCTGACCCGATGCGGCCGTCATGCCGGGCGCGCGCCCGGTGCATGCGTCGCGCTTCCCGTGCGACCGCGCGCAGGGGAATCCTGGCGTAGCGACCCCAAATACGACCAAGCCCACTCGTACCATCAATGGCACGAGTGGGCGTGCGGGTCGCCGAGCTTCAGGCGGCGAACTGGTTCATCGTGTTGTGTGCGCCCCCCGCCTTCAAGGCGGCCTCGCCGGCGAAATAATCCTTGTGGTCGTCGCCGATATCACTGCCGGACATGTTCTGGTGCTTCACGCAGGCGATTCCTTCGCGGATCTCCTTGCGCTGGACCCCCTTCACATAACCCAGCATCCCGGCGTCGCCGAAATACTCGCGGGCGAGATTGTCGGTGCTCAATGCCGCCGTGTGGTATGTCGGCAGGGTGATGAGGTGATGGAAGATGCCGGCACGCGCAGCCGCGTCGCGCTGGAAGGTGCGGATCCGTTCATCCGCCTCGTCCGCCAGCTCGGTGCCATCATAGTCGACGCTCATCAGCTTCGGCCGATCATAGGCGGACACGTCCTTGCCGGCTTCCGCCCAGGCATCGAACACCTGCTGGCGGAAGTTCAGCGTCCAGTTGAACGACGGTGAATTGTTATAGACGAGCTTGGCGTTCGGCACGACCTCACGGATACGGTCGACCATCGACGCGATCTGTTCGATGTGCGGCTTCTCCGTCTCGATCCACAACAGGTCGGCACCGTGCTGGAGCGAGGCGATGCAATCCATCACGCAGCGATCCGCGCCAGTGCCTTCGCGGAACTGGAACAGGTTCGACGGCAGGCGCTTGGGCTTCATCAGCTTGCCGTCGCGATTGATGATGACGTCGCCGTTGATCGTCGAAAGATCGGTCACCTCCTCGCAATCGAGGAAGCTGTTATATTGGTCGCCGAGATCGCCCGGCTCCTTGCTGACGGCGATCTGCTTCGTCAGACCGGCACCCAGCGAGTCGGTACGGGTGACGATGATGCCGTCCTCGACGCCAAGCTCGAGGAACGCGTAACGGCAGGCGCGGACCTTGGCGAGAAAGTCCTCATGCGGCACCGTGACCTTGCCGTCCTGGTGACCGCATTGCTTTTCATCCGAAACCTGATTTTCGATCTGGAGCGCGCAGGCACCCGCCTCGATCATCTTCTTGGCCAGCAAATAGGTCGCCTCGGCATTGCCGAAGCCGGCGTCGATGTCCGCGATGATCGGCACGACATGCGTATCATAGCCATCGATCGCCTGTAGCAGGCGCTGAACCTCGATTTCGTTGCCTGTGGCGCGCGCGGCATCGAGGTCGCGAAACATCATGCCGAGTTCGCGGGCGTCGGCCTGGCGGAGGAAGGTGTAGAGTTCCTCGATGAGCGCAGGCACGGAAGTTTTCTCGTGCATCGACTGATCGGGCAGTGGCCCGAATTCGGAGCGAAGCGCGGCGACCATCCAGCCGGACAGGTAGAGATATCGCCGCTCGGTCGAACCGAAATGCTTCTTGATGCTGATCATCTTTTGCTGGCCGATGAAGCCGTGCCAGCAGCCGAGTGATTGCGTGTATTTGGCCGGATCGGCGTCATAGGCCGCCATGTCGCGGCGCATGATCGCGGCGGTATAGCGCGCGATATCGAGGCCGGTCTGAAACCTGTTCTGCAACCGCATGCGCGCGACCGCTTCCGGATCGATACCGTCCCAGGTGCCGCCATAGCTGGCGATGAGTTTCGCGGTCTTATTTTTGTGGTCCTGGTAGGTCATGATCACTCCTGCAATTACGTTTGAGGGGGAATGTCCGTCGACGCGTCACCGTGTCGACGGACACCGTTCCTCCCCAGGAAAGGTTGCCCGGCCGAGAAAGCCGAGGCGGCGGTAATGATGGGACAGCTTCGCTGACCGGCGCGCGTCGATGATCTTGCGGACATCGCCGCCGACGACCTCCTTTACCGGTTGGAGATCGTCGGCCGGGAATGCCCCGCCACCGCGATGCGCTTCGATCTGCATTTGTTCAGCATCCTCAAGTGCAACAACTCGATGTGTGCTAATCGACAAAAATGCTTGTCAGGTAACCCCGCACGGCTTCAAAAACGTGTCGCAACGTCGTTCAGGGTGCGTTGCGCAATGTCATATTGTAAATAATTTACAGTTTGCGCACCGCTGCGGCAATGGACTGGCATTTAGCGGGGTGTCGGGTTTCTCGGTCGAGCATCTGGGTATGGTCGCGTCGCTGAACTTCGACCGGGCGCGCCGGATCGGCGATCAAATCCAGGCCGCGCGGGCTTATAAGTCAAATCTCGCCATGATCCGCGCCGCTGGCGCGATTGGGAAGAGCGCGACATCGGCGCGGATTTTCAGGTCGTCGGGTGAGCGCGGGGAGGCGCCGCGTCAGCGCAGCAATACTACCACCGCGACAATGCCCCAAATCATCGCAGACAAAGCGCCCGCGATCAGGATTTCACTGCCCGGAGGCAGTGTATCTTCACGATGCCGGAGTGGCGCGGCCCGCTTCAACGATAGACTTTTCATGATCGGCTCCTCGAAGGAACGGCGACTATTGTCACTATACCGGAATTCCCTTTGTAAATGATTAACCATCGTCGGCGGTCTTTGTTCAAATCCCTGTACTTGCCCGACCCGTCGCGAAGCGATAGAAGCGCGGCCGAGACGGGTTCCCGGAGACGGGATCCAAGGGAAAGCGGTACGTGGAGCAATTCCGCAAAGCCGCTGCTGCCCCCGCAACTGTAACCGGATAGCCGGCGCCTCATTCAGCCACTGGGCCTCACCGCCTGGGAAGGCGAGGTGCATCAGGCCGTGACCCGGGAGCCAGGAAACCTGCCTGTCCCACGTCGATCCACTGCGCGGGCGGGGTGCACCGGGCGGACGAGGGGATTCCTTCGAGCGAGCGACATAACCGGGCCGCGTGGCCGGGTGTCGCGCTGTTGCGTCATTCGGCCGTCCGGCCCCTCGCAAAGGGGCTATGTCACATGACGATACATTACCGATCTACACTTTTCGCCGCTGCCGCGTTCGTCGCGAGTCCGGTATTCGCCCAAGCGGTCGCGCCGGCGGATTCGCCACGGGGCGCCGATGGCCAGGATGTCGTCATCGCCGACCGTCGCATCGATCCCGACATCATCGTCGCCGCCGGCGTGCCGCAATATGCCCGAGAGGTCGGGCAGGCGGTTACAGTGTTGACCCGCGCCGATATCGAACAGCGCCAGGCGATCTCGATCGCCGATCTGCTCGCCACTACGCCCGGCATCACCGTTTCGCGCAACGGACCGGTAGGGGGCTTCACCGCACTGCGCATCCGCGGGGCCGAAGGTGAGCAAACGCTCACCATCATCGATGGCGTCCGCGTCAACGATCCTTCGTCGCCCGGCGGCGGGTTTGACTTCGCCAATCTGCTCTCCGGCTCGGTTGACCGCATCGAGGTGCTACGCGGCCCGAATGCGGTGCCCTGGGGTAGCCAGGCGCTCGGCGGTGTCGTCAACATCGTCACGGCCGCGCCACTTCCGGGCGTGCAGGGTCGCGGCAATGTGGAATATGGCGCGCATAACAGCCTGTTCGCCAATGCCGCGATTTCGGGTGCGAATGATCGCTTCTCCGGCGCGCTGACCGCCGGTTATCTGCGCAGCGACGGCATCTCCGCTGCCGCCAGCGGCACCGAGCCCGACGGCTATCGGCAATATGGCGCGACCGGGCGCGTCGGCATTACCATCGCCGACGGCATCGGGATCGATCTGCGCGGCTATTATGCCCATAGCCGCGTCGCGCTCGATGGTTTCCCGCCGCCCAACTACAGTTTCGCCGACGACCCGGAATATTCCACGACGCAGGAAATCTACGGTTATGTTGGCGCCCATGCCGACCTCGCCGATGGTCGTTTCAAGAACCGCGTCGCCTTCACCATCGCCGACATCAACCGCGATAATTTCGACCCGACCTATGGTGCGGCGGTCAGCTTTTTCGCGCGCGGGCGCACCCAGCGTTACGAATATCAAGGCGATTTCCGCATCATCGATCAGCTTCGCCTCGTTGCCGGCGCGGAACATGAGGATAGTCGCTATTTCGATGGTTCGCGCCAGGCGACCGGGGTGACCAGCTTCTATGGCGAGGCGATCGTCACGCCGATCCGGCAGTTGACGGTAACGGCCGGTATCCGCCACGATCAGCATCGCGCTTATGGTGGTCACACCACTTTCGGCGCGGATGCGGCGCTGGCGCTCGACGGCGGCACGACGATCCGTGCCAGCTATGGCGAGGGTTTCAAGGCGCCGACTTTGTACCAGCTATTCAGCAGCTACGGCACGGCCTCGCTCGAACCCGAGACGGCCCGCAATTACGATATCGGCATTGCACAATCATTCCTGCGACGCCGGGGCAGTGTCTCGGTGACCTGGTTCCACCGCGATACCAGTAACCAGATCGATTTCGGGTCCTGCCCGGCAGCCGACGTGGCCAACCCGAACACGATTTGCTTCAACCGACCCTATGGCACCTACGAGAACCTCGCACGCACCCGCGCCCAAGGCGTCGAGGCGGAACTGACCTTGCGCCCGATCGACGAACTCACCTTCACCGCCAACTACAGCTATGTTCATGCCGAGAATCGCGTCACCGGCGCGAATTTCGGCAAGGATCTTGCTCGGCGCCCGCGCCAGACCGTCAACGTGTCGCTGGATTATAAGCTGCCCTTCGGCCTGTCGCTCGGCAGCACGATCAGCCATGTCAGCGACAGCTTCGACAATAGCGCCAACACCACGCCGCTCGACGGTTACGTACTGGCCGGCGTCCGCGCCGAACTCCCGGTCGGCGATCATTTCGCGATCTATGGCCGCGTCGATAACCTGTTCGACGAACGCTATCAGACCGTAGCGGGTTATGGCACGCTCGGCCGTGCGGCCTATGGCGGCGTGCGCGTGAAGCTCTGATGAAAGCTGCGATCCCGCTTCTGCTCGTCGCGTTGGCTGGCTGCGCCCGCGCGGTCGCGCCGGGTGGAGGCGGGCCCGCTCCCCGGACAATCGTTTCGACCAACCCCTGTGCCGATGCGATGCTCGTCGAACTCGTCCCGCCGGCGCGCATCGCCGCGATCAGCCATTATTCGGTCCAGGCCGAGGCAAGCTCGATGCCGCTTGCGGCTGCGCGCCGCTTTGCCACCACCGCCGGCACCGCCGAGGAGGTGATTGCGCTCCACCCTGATCTGGTGGTGACGTCGAGCTTCACTCCGCCGGCGACGCTCGCGGCGTATCGGCGCGCCGGACTGGCAGTGCTGACGCTCGATTCGCCGACGACGATCGCGGCGAGCGAGGCGCAGATCCGAACGCTGGCGGCGGCGCTCGGCGCGCGAGATGAGGGGGAGGCGATGGTCGGGCGGATCAAGAGCGCGGTCTTGAACGCAGCCGTTCCCCGCCAAAGTTCCGGGAACGCTGACAACCCATCCGCCCTCCTCTTCATCGCTGGGGATCTCGCCAATGGTACGGGCACCTTGCTCGACGAACTCATGACCCGCGCCGGCTTCCGCAACGCGGCCGCTGACTACGGGCTGCGGTTCACCGGCCCGCTGCCGATCGAGACAATCGCCGCGCATCCGCCGCGCGTGATCCTCGCGCCAGACTCCTCGCGTACCGCGACGCTGCGCACGCGCGTTCTCGCCCGCACCGGGGCGGCGGTCGAGCATGCGAGCTTCCCACGCAAGCTCGTCAATTGCGGTGGTCCAAGTATCGTCCCCGCGCTCCAGCGCCTCGCCCAGATCCGTCGGAGCCTGACGTCGTGACGCGCCGCCTCACCTTGCTCGTCGCGCTGGTCGCGCTGGCGTTTCTGCTGTCGCTCATTGCCGGCAAATACTGGATTCCGCCCGCAATATGGTTTTCCGCTGACCCACGCTGGGCGATCGTCGCCGAGCTGCGCCTGCCACGCACCCTTCTCGGGCTGGCAATCGGCGCCGGCCTCGGCCTGTCGGGTGCGGTGCTGCAAGGCTATCTGCGCAATCCGCTCGCCGACCCGGCGGTGGTCGGCGTGTCGTCGAGCGCCGCGCTCGGCGCGGTCGCGGCGATCGTGCTCGGCGTGGGGGGCGGCACCTTCGGCATGTTCGCCTGCGCGATGCTCGCCGCCGGCGGTTCGATGGCGCTGCTCGCCGCACTGACCTGGCGCGCACAGAGCAGCGTCCAGTTCATCCTCGCGGGCACCGTGCTGGCCAGCCTGTCGGGCGCGCTTACCGCATTCCTCATTTCGCTCGCGCCGAACCCCTATGCCGTCGCCGAGGCGATCGACTGGCTGATGGGCGCGCTGACCGATCGCAGTTTCGACGACGTACGCCTCGCGGCGCCGTTCATCGCCATTGGCTCGTTGCTCCTGCTCTTCACCGGCCGCGCTCTGGACGCGCTGACCCTGGGCGAGGCCGCGGCGCGTTCGCTCGGTATCCGGCTTGGCCGTGTCCAGGCACTGATCGTGCTCGGCACCGGCCTGACGATCGGCGCGAGCGTTGCCGTGACCGGCGTGGTGGGTTTCGTCGGGCTCGTCGTTCCGCATCTGTTGCGCCCGCTGTTCGGCCATCGCCCTTCGGCGTTGCTGTTGCCCAGTGCGCTCGGCGGCGCGGCGTTGGTGCTCGTCGCCGATAGCCTGTGCCGTCTCGCGCCCGGCGCGGGCGAGGTGAGGCTCGGCGTCGTCATGGCGCTGATCGGCGCACCCTTCTTCCTCATTCTGTTGCTGCGCGGCGGGGGGCGATCATGGAATTGAGGATTGCAAAGGTCTGCGTCGCGCTTGGCGGACGTCACGTGCTCGATTCGGTGTCGGCGGTCCTGCGTCCCGGCCGCATCACCGCGATCCTCGGCCCCAATGGCGCCGGCAAATCGAGCCTGATCCGCACGACGGCCGGGCTCGTCGCCCCCCATGTCGGCACCATCATGCTCGACAGCCGCGATGTTGCTCACATCGATCCGCGCGAGCGCGCCCGGCTGATCGGCTACCTCCCGCAGGACGGCGTCGCGGCGTGGAACATCCGCGCTGCCGAACTCGTCGCGCTTGGCCGCCTGCCGCACCGCGCGCCCTTTGCCGGCCCGTCACCGCATGATTTCGACGCGGTGATGGTGGCGATGGCGGCGACCGAGACCACCCATCTCGCTGATCGCCCGGTCGGTGAATTATCGGGTGGCGAACGCGCGCGTGTGCTCCTGGCCCGCGTCCTCGCCGGTGAACCGCGCTGGCTGCTGGTCGACGAACCGCTAACCAGCCTCGATCCGGCACACCAGCTCGACATCCTCGACCGGCTTCGTACCGTCGCGGATGGCGGTGCCGGGGTGGTGATCGTCCTCCACGATCTCGGTCACGCGGCGAGCGTCGCCGACGATGTGTTGCTGCTGAAGAATGGCCACATCGCTGCCTTTGGCGAGGTACGGGAGATTCTCACCGAACAACGTGTCGCGGAAGTGTTCGAGGTCAAGGTGCGCTGGATCGAAACCGATGATGGCCAGATGCTGGTGCCTGTCGGGCGAGTCTAACCCTCCCTAACAGCGACCTCACATCGTCCCGCCGCGCTCCGCAGCCCCGCGTCCAGCACTTCCATCACCGCGAGCGCCTCGCCCGGCGGCACCGGGTTCGGGCCCTCGCCATGGATCGCTGTCGCCAGCGCGGCCCAGAACAGCCGATAGTCGCCGCGTTCATTCGTCACCGGCGTGGCTACGCCATCGCCGCGCGTCAGCACCCCGTCGACCGGATCGAGCCCCCAGTCAGCACCGCTCGGCACTGCACCTCCCACAGTCGCCTTTTCCTGCGGGTCGACCCCATGCTTGATCCAGCTCCCGCTCGTGCCATGAACCGCGAAACGCAGCCCGTTTGCCGCGACCAGCTTGCTGGCATGGAGGATTACCCGGCGCCCGGGATAGCGTAGCACGACATGGAAATAATCGATCGCCGGGGCGCCGTCGCGCAGCGTCGCCAGATCCGCGGTGATCCCCTCCGGCATACCGAACAAGCGCAGTGCCTGATCGACCAGATGCGGTCCGAGGTCGAGCCACGCGCCGCCTTGCCGCGACTCCTTCCACAGTGGCGCGGGCGTCGGGCGCCAGCGGTCGAAATGACTTTCGAGCTGCACGATCTCACCCAACGCCCCCTCGGCGATCAGCCGTCTGAGCGTCAGGAAGTCGGCATCCCAACGGCGGTTGTGGAATATTGTCAGGTGTCGTCCGCTCGCCTCGGCGGCCGCGGCGACGCGCCGGGCTTCGGCCAGCGTCGTTGCGAACGGCTTGTCGACCAGCACATGCTTGCCCGCCGCGATCGCGGCCAGCGTATGTTCGGCATGGAGCTGGTCGGGGCTCGACACGATCACCAGGTCGATCCCCGGCGACGCCAGCAGCGCGGCGACATCAGGTACGACGCGCATGGCGGGCAGATCCGCCTGGACCTTGGCCGTGTCGCGCGACACGACCGCGCGAAGCGCCATCCCCGGCGTCACCCCGACATAGGGTGCGTGGAAGGCGCGCCCGCCCAAGCCATAGCCGATCAATCCAACGCCGATTTCGCGCATTTCTTACCTCAGCGACGTACACCAAGGGGCGGTATGTACGGTAGCCGCGTTGCGGTAGCTATCGTTCGATCAACCGGCGCCGACATGTCGGCGGACGGTGACTTCGGTCGAGCTTCCGGGCGTCGGAACGACGACGAAACCCGCTTCGCGCTCAAGCGCGAGCGCGGCGTGGTTCTCCCGGCTCTCGATCGATTCGACCGTCTCGATACCTTCCGCCGCCGCATAGCGCATGACATGCTCGACCAGCGTCCAGCTGACGCCGCGGTTGCGGAAGCCGGCATGGATCGAGATGGCAAGTTCGGCCCGTACATGGTCCGGGTCGGATGCCAGCATCGCACTCGCGATCAGCGTACCGTCCTCGGCAAAGGCGAGAAAGTTCATCGTCCGTCGATAGTCGACCTGCGTCATCGCGACGATCTGCCGACGCCCGACCTCGCGCGCGGCGGTAAGGAATCGGAACCGGAGATCCTCGGGTGAGACGTGATGGAAGAATTGTGCGAGCGCGTCCTCGTCGTCCGGCCTGACTGGCCGGACATGGATTTTTAGGCCGCTGCGGGTGACGAGATCCGCCGCCCACGCCATCGGCACCGGGCGGATCACGAGGCGCGACTCGCCCGGTGTTTCGCTCAGGCGTGCCCGGGCATCGACGGCGATGACGCCTTGTTGCGTTGCCAGCAGCGGGTTGATGTCCAGTTCGACGATATCGGGAAAGTCGACCGCGATCGCCGACAACGCGTTGAGCGCCGCCACGATCGCATCCTCGTTGCAGGCCGGCACGTCGCGATAGCCGCCAAGCAGGCGCGAAACGCGCGTCGCGCCGATCATGGAGCGGGCCAGGCCGTCGTCGAGCGGCGGCAGACCGAGTGCGCGATCGTTGAGGGTCGCGACCGCCTTGCCGCCGGCGCCAAAGGCGAGAACCGGACCGAATGTGGCGTCCTCCGCGATTCCAAGCAGCAATTCCTGCCCGCTACCCGCGATCATCGTCTCGACTTCGAACCCGGTGATCGAGGCCTGTGGATGCTCGCGCCTGATACGACGTTCCATCGCCTCGGCCGCCGCCACGGCGTCCGCCGGGCTGGCGAGACCGAGCGCCACGCCGCCGATGTCGGATTTGTGCGGCAGCTGCGGCGACACCAGCTTCACGGCATAGGGCCCCGGGATGGCATCGCAGGCGGCGGCCACCGCCGCCGCGGTCGGCGCGAGTCGGCCTTCAGCCACCGGAACGCCGTAGGCGGCGAGCAAGGCTCTGGTTTCGAGCGCGCTCAGGGCCGTGCGTCCTTCCCGGCGGGCGGTCTCGATTACCGCTCCGGCGCGCAACCGGTCCGGCTCGGCGATCGTTACGCGCGATGGCGCTCGCATCAATGCCTGCCGACCCCTGGCCGCCTGGAGAAGGTAGCCGAAGCCGCGGACGGCATCATCGAGATTGTCGAACAGCGGCACGCCCGCCGCGTCGAACAGGAAGCGGACGGCGCCGGCATTTTGCGGTCCCATCCAGCAGGCGATGACCGGCTTGGATCGATTCGGACCGCTTTCCTCAAGCGTCGCGATCACCGCTTTCGCGATATCGGTCCCGGTTGCGACGGCGGTCGGGCAATGCATGACGAGCAGCGCATCGACGCCGGGGTCGGCCAGCATTGCCCGGGTAGCCGCGGCAAAGCGCTCGGCATGGGCATCGCCAATGACATCGACCGGGTTGGCGCGCGACCAGCCACCCGGCATTTGCGGGTCGAGTGCGGAAATCGTTGCGTCCGACAATGCGGCGAGCGTGCCCTCGGTTTTCAGCAAGGCATCCGCCGCGAGCACGCCGGCGCCGCCGCCATTGGTGACGATCGCGAGTCGGTCGCCGCCACGCGCGCGGTAACGGCATAGCACCTGCGCGGCATCGAACAGTTCGGACAGACTATCGACGAGCACGATTCCGGCACGTTCGAACGCGGCGGCGTAGACGTCATAGGCGCCGGTCAACGCACCGGTGTGCGAAAAGGCCGCCTTGGCGCCGGTCGTCGAGCGGCCCGCCTTGATCGCGATCACCGGCTTGATCCGTGAGGCCGCGCGCGCCGCCGACATGAATTTTGCCGGGTTGGTGACCCCTTCGATATAGAGCAGGATCGCGTCGGTCCGTGAGTCGGCGGCAAGCATGTCGATGATGTCGCCCAGATCGACATCGGCCATGTCGCCCATCGAAATGACGCTCGAAAAGCCGATGTGGCGATCGGCCGCCCAGTCGAGCATCGAAGTGACCAATGCGCCACTCTGCGAGACGAAGGCAAGTCGCCCGGCCGCCGCCATGCGCGGCGCGAACGAGGCGTTGAGCGCGGCATAGGGCATCAGCACGCCGAGGCAGTTGGGGCCGATGATGCGCAACAGGTGCGGACGCGCCGCCGCGAGAATCGCGGCCTTCGCTTCGGCATTTTCGAAACCGGCGGTGATGACGACGGCGACCCTGGTGCCGAGCGTGCTGAGCTCGTCGATGACGGTCGGCACTGTCGGTGCCGGCGAGACGATGATGGCGAGGTCGGGGATTTCGGGCAAGGCGGCGATGCTGTCGACCCAGCGTACGCCGTCGAACTCGACGCGCGTCGGATTGACGGCGAATACCGTGTCGCCGAACCCGCCTTCCAGGATGTTCGAGAGCACGCGCTCGCCGAGCGAGCCCGCGCGGCTCGATCCTCCGATCACGGCGACGCTGCGCGGCTGGAAGAGCGGGGTTAGGTTGCGAATGGTCATGGTTTGGGTTCCGGCGAAAGGGGCGGCGTTCGCCCGGCATTGTCCGTTATTCGACGCCAAAGCGCGGCGCCGGGCCATTAGTATAGAACCGTATGTCGGCGTGCCGCCGGGCCGCTATTTTCGGAAATTGCAGGCACGGTGCCGGCATAGGGGGACGAAAGATGGCACGCACGATGGTCGCAGCTTCGGTACAGGTTGCCTCCTTCGCCGCGCGCCAGCCGCGCGTCGCGGTCGGTGGTGTCGGGCTGGGCGGTATCCTGCTCATCGAGGCCATCGCGGCGATGCTGGTCGGACACACGATCTTTTGATCGCGGCGAGGCTTCGTGACCTCTCCCGCGCCTTATGCGGGAGCGCAATTCTCCGGCACCAACGCGGCAGCGCCTTCGATCCGGCCCTCGCGCAGGTCGAGCAGCGCTTCATTCGCCCGTTTCAGCGGATAGGCTTTCGTGGTCGTCCGCACGGGCACCCGTTCCGCGATGTCGAAGAACGCCTTGCCGTCGTCCCGCGTGAGATTGGCGACCGACAGGATCGATCGCTCACCCCAAAGGTCGGCATAGGGAAAGGATGGAATGTCGCTCATGTGAATGCCAGCGCAGACCACGTGGCCGCCCTTGCGCACCGCGCGTAGCGCCGCGGGGACGAGTTCGCCGGCGGCTGCGAACAGGATTGCGGCGTCGACTGCGACCGGCGGCAACTGATCCGACCCTCCGGCCCAGGCGCAGCCGAGCGTTCGCGCGAACGCCTGGCTCTCCACGTCGCCGGGCCTGGTCAAGGCGTAGACATCCCGGCCCTGCCACCGTGCCACCTGCGCGACGATGTGCGCGGCCGCACCGAAGCCGTAAAGCGCCAGGCTTCGGCCGTCGCCAGCCATGGTCAAGGAGCGATAGCCGATCAGGCCCGCGCACAGCAGCGGCGCCGCTTCGACATCACCGAAGGCATCGGGGATCGGGATGCAGAAGCGTGCGTCAGCGACGACATGCGTCGCATAGCCGCCGTCCCGCGACGCGCCGGTGAAGACCGGATGGTCACAAAGGTTTTCGCTGCCCGACCGACAATAACGGCAATGCCCGCACGTACCGCCCAGCCACGGCACCCCGAGCCGGTCGCCCAATGCGATGTCGGCAACCCCGTCCCCGAGCGAGATCGCGCGGCCGACGATTTCATGGCCGGGAACGATCGGGAAATGCGCGGGCACCTCGCCGTCGAGGATGTGAAGGTCGGTGCGGCACACACCGCAGGCGGCAACCGCGAGGACGACCTCGCCGGGGCCGGGCTGCGGGACCGGCCGCGCGACCGGATGGAGCCGCTGGCCGACCGCGTCGAGCTGCATCGCATAACCCTGCGTCATGCGCGCGAAAGTGACAGTCGCTCGGTGTGACGGCTATACGGGAAAGCGCGGACTGGCGACCGACGCCCTAGGTACACTTCCCAATATGGGGGCACGGAGTCGCCTCGTAAATTGCGGCACGGTCGTACGAAGGTAGTGCTCATGGCTCCTGATCGTCCCGAAAAGCGCTGGAACCGACGACGAATCCGGTCGGTTCGTCGGAGCGGGCAGCTATCGTCGACCGCCCCCTCAAGCAGGAGTAGCAGCGATGAATGATCTGACCACCGTTCCCGCCAAGAGCCAGGCCGGCAGCGAGTCGCCGCTGGGTTGGCTGCGCACCGAAATCGATCGCCTGTTCGACGACTTCGGGCGTCCGGCACGCAGCATCTTCAATTTCGGCGCCTTCGCGCCCGTTCCCGCGCTCGAGATGACCGAGAAGGACAAGGAATATCGCCTTACCGCCGAGTTGCCTGGGCTGAAGGAGGACGATGTCGAGATCAGCGTCGTCGACGGTACGCTCACCTTGTCGGGCGAAAAGCGCGAAGAGACCGAGCGTAGCGAGGGCGGCGCGTTGCTGAGCGAGCGTCGCTACGGCGCGTTCGAGCGTCGCATCGCGCTGCCCGCCGACGTCGATCCCGACAAGGTAAGCGCGGAGTTCCGCAGTGGCGTATTGACGATTACGCTGCCGAAGGACGCCAAGGCCGGCGACCGGACGCGCAAGATCGCGATCACGACCAAGGGTTGAGCGGCGCGATGAAACCCTCCGCGGTGGTGCCCGCCAGCGACACCGCGGAGGACGTCGTCCCCTTTCTCGAACACCGCGCCTTCGGCGTCGATGCGCCCATCCGGCGCATCGACACGCATGCCGCCAGCATCTTTCTCACCAGCGACCGGGCCTGGAAGCTCAAGCGCCCCGTGCGCTTCGGCTATCTCGATTTCTCGACGCCCGCGCGGCGCCGCGCCGCGCTCGACGCGGAATTGCGACTCAACCGCCGGACCGCGCCCGATCTCTACGTCGGGCTGCATGCGATCACGCGCGAGGCCGATGGCAGCCTTGCGATCGACGGACATGGCGATGCCATCGACTGGCTGCTCGAAATGCGCCGCTTCGCCGACGACGCGCTGCTTGATGACCGCGCGCGGTGCGGCACGCTCGACCCGGTGCTGCTCAACCGGCTTGCGGAGCGCATCCAGCTTTTTCATGGCGCCGCGGAACCGGTGAACGACGGCAACGGAGCCGGCCGCCTCGCCGCCGTGATTGACGGCAATGGCGCAAGCCTGGCGAGCTTTCCGGCATTGTTCGAACCCGTGGCGGTCGCCGCGCTGCTGCGCGCACAGCGTTTCCATCTGCACGCCTGTCGCGACCGCCTCGACCAGCGGGCCGCGCGCGGCCGGGTGCGGCACTGCCACGGTGATCTGCACCTCGCCAATATCGCAATGATCGACGGTGAGCCCACGCCGTTCGACTGTCTCGAGTTCGACTCCGCGCTGGCCACGACCGATACCCTCTACGATCTCGCTTTCCTGCTGATGGACCTGTGGCACCGTGGCCTGCACGCCGAGGCGAACCTGCTGTTCAACCGCTATCTCGACCTGTCGGGCGACGATGAGGACGGTCTTGCCGCGATGCCGTTGCTGCTGTCGGTGCGCGCATCGATCCGCGCCCACATCTCGGCGACGCGGGCGCTGCAGTCCGGCAAGCGCGACGATGCTATGGTGGCGCGCGCCTATTTTGCGCTCGCGCGGCAGTTGATGGTCGCCGTGCCGCCTTGGCTGATCGCGGTCGGGGGTCGTTCGGGCACGGGCAAGTCGATGCTGGCACGGGCGCTGGCCAGCGCGGTCGGCGTGGCGCCTGGCGCGCGCATTCTGCGCTCCGACGTCATGCGCAAGCGGCTGGCGGGGGTCGCACCCGAGACGGCGCTGGCGCGCGCTCGTTACACGCCGCAAAGCGCCGCGCAGGTTTATCATGCGCTCGCCGCGCAAGCGCGGTCGCTGCTGGCCGGCGGAACGAGCGTGATTGCCGACGCGGCGTTTCTTCTGCCCGAACAACGCGACGCGATCGAGACGGTGGCCACGTCGGCCTGTGTTCCGTTTGCCGGGCTGTGGCTCGAAGCGTCGGAAGAGGTGCGGATCGCGCGGGTGACGGCGAGGAGCGGCGACGCCTCGGACGCCGACGCGACGATTGTGCGGCTCCAGTCGCGGCAGCCGGTCGGGCCGCTGTCTGCCTGGCATAAGTTGTCGGCCGGGCGCGACGCCGCGCTTGTGGCATTTTCGGCGAAGCGGCTGCTGCGGTCGGCGATGCGCGTGCCGCCATGATAGCCGCTCCTTTCAGGGTCGGAATGCCGGATCGGCTTGGCACCGAGCTTGCCACGAAGGATGCGTTGCCGCGCGGGCGGCGATTTCGGTCTGGCTGGGCGGCGCCGCAACCAAGTCCGCGACCGGAGAGTTTCAAGACAGATCGCAACCGCCGACACGGAAGGACGAGATAATGGTCGAAATAGCACCCGGGAAATTCGTATCGCCGGCCGATTCCGGCTCTCCGCAAACCGTCTGGCGCTGGTTCGCCGGACTCGGCGTTGCACTCATTCTGCTCGGCATCTGTGCGTCCGCCAACCTGTTTCTCGCAACCGTCGCGACAATCTACTATGTCGGCGCCCTGATGCTGTTCGGGGGCATCCTCCAGATCTTTCACGCCGCGGGCACGCGCAAATGGGGCGTTTGGCTTCTGGGTGGAATCCTCTATCTGCTCGCCGGGCTTGCGGTGTTCAACGACCCGTTGCTCGCGGCGGCGATGCTGACCTTGCTGCTGGCCTTTGCGCTTGGCCTGTCGGGCGTGGCGCGGCTGTGGTTCGGCATGCGCGTCGCGCCGGCCGGGCGGGGATGGCTGATCGCTTCCGGCCTTGCGAGCATTGCCGCGGCCACGCTCATTGGCATGGGCTGGCCGGTCAATGCGATCTGGATTCTCGGCTTCGTGCTGGCGATCGATTTGCTGTTTCAGGGTGTCGCGCTGCTCGCGACCGGGCTGGCGATGCGGTCGGCGATGCGCGGCTGAGCGTGGCCAGGGGCCGATCCCGGCTTTACGTCGCGCGCGACATCAAGCGTGTCAGCGTGACGCGTCCAGCGCCTGTTCGACCTCGGCGAGATGGCGAAGCGTCGGCACGAAGCTGTCGGGATTGAGCGAGATCGAATCGATACCCTGCTCGACCAGGAATCGCGCGAACTCGGGATAGTTGCTCGGTGCCTGGCCGCAGATGCCGACCTTGGTACCGCAGATGTGTGCGCGGCGGATGAAGTCGGCGATCATCTGCGTCACGGCCGGGTTGCGCTCGTCGAACAGCGGCGCCAGCACATCGGAATCGCGGTCGATGCCGAGGACGAGCTGGGTCAGGTCGTTCGAGCCGATCGAGAATCCGTCGAAACGGGCGGAGAACTCTTCCGTGAGAACGATGTTCGCGGGGATTTCGCACATCATATAGACTTCGAGGCCGTTCTCGCCGCGGACCAGGCCGTTGGCCGCCATTTCCGCTAGGACAAGGCGCGCCTCCTCGAGCGTGCGGCAAAAGGGCACCATGACCACGACATTGTCGAGACCGATCGTCTCACGCACCTGCTTCAGCGCGCGGCATTCGAGCGCGAAGCCTTCGCGGTAGCGCTCGTGATAATAGCGTGAAGCGCCACGGAAGCCGAGCATCGGATTTTCCTCGGGCGGCTCGAAATCCACGCCGCCGAGCAGCCCGGCATATTCGTTGGTCTTGAAGTCGGACAACCGGACGATCGCCGGATGCGGGTGAAACACCGCGGCGATCCTGGCAATGCCGCGCGCCAGCGTTGAGACGAAATAGTCGCAGGGGTCGCCATAGCCGTGCGTCAGCGCCGCGATCCGGCGGCGAGCGGCCGGGTTCGACACGCGCTCGGGGTGGACGAGCGCCATCGGGTGGACGCGCACATGATTACTGACGATGAACTCCATGCGCGCGAGGCCGACGCCCCTGGCGGGCAAACGCCACCAGGCCAGCGCGGCATCGGGATCGGCGAGGTTGAGCATCAACTCGGTGCGTGTCGCCGGCAACGCGTCGACGGCGATCTCCTCGCTGCTGAAGGGGAGGAGGCCCGCATAGACCCGTCCTTCCTCGCCCTGCGCGCAGGAGATGGTGATTTCGTCGCCATCGGCGAGCATCCGCGTGGCGTTGCCGGTGCCGACCACGGCGGGTACGCCGAGTTCCCGGCTGACGATCGCGGCGTGGCTGGTCGAGCCGCCATGGTCGGTGACGATGCCGGCGGCGCGGCGCATCACCGGCACCCAATCGGGATCGGTCATTTCGGTTACCAGGATCGCGCCGTCGACGAATCGCTCGATGTCGCGCGCATCGCGGATTCGACAGACCGGGCCCGAAGCGATTGCCTGACCGACCGCCGATCCGGTCGTGAGCAGCGTGCCCGTCCCGTCGAGATGCCAGCGTCGTAGCGTCGAAGTCGCGTGCGCCGCATGGACTGTTTCAGGGCGCGCCTGGACGAGGAACAGTGCGCCGCTTTCGCCGTCCTTGGCCCATTCCATGTCCATCGGGCGGCCGTAATGGGCCTCGACCGCGACGGCCCAGCGCGCGAGCGTCAGGATTTCATCATCGTCGAGAACCAGCGCTGCGCGTTCCGCCTTGCTGGTCCGGACGATCCGCGTCCCGCCGCCCCGGCTCGCGTAGCGCATCTTGCGTGCCTTGCCGCCGCATTTGCGCTCAATGATCGGACGCAGGCCGGGCGTCGCCAGCAAAGGTTTGAACACGCGGTAGAGATCGGGGTCGACCGAGCCCTGGACGACCGTCTCGCCCAACCCCCAGGCGGCGCTGATCGAAACCATGTCGGGAAAGCCGGTCTCGGTATCGAGCGAGAACATCACCCCCGATCCGGCCAGGTCGGCGCGGACCATGCGCTGCACGCCTATCGAGAGCGCGACGTCGAGATGATCGAAATCCCTGGCCTCGCGGTAGCTGATCGCGCGGTCGGTGAAGAGCGAAGCATAGCAGCGGCGACAGGCCGCGATGAGCGCGGTTTCGCCACGAACGTTGAGGAAGGTTTCCTGCTGGCCGGCGAAGCTCGCGTCCGGAAGGTCCTCGGCGGTTGCACTCGATCGAACCGCGACCGCGCTATCGTCCACACCCGTTTGTTGGCAGAGACCGCGATAGCCCTGCCGGATCGCCTCGGCCACCGCCATGGGCAGCGTCGCATTGCCGATCATCGCGCGGATTGCTTCGCCGGTGTCGTGGAGCAGCGCGCCGCCCTTGCGATACTGCGCGATCGCGGTGCGGATCGCCGGCGCGAGCCCGGCCTCGGCAATCAGCGTGCGATAGGCGTTCGCGGTGATCGCGAATCCTTCGGGAACGCGGACCCCGGCAGGCCCCAATTGTCGCACCATCTCGCCGAGCGAGGCGTTCTTGCCGCCGACCTGGGCGATGTCTCCAAGTCCCATTGCCTCGAACGGCAGCACCAGCGGCGCGGTCGCGGTGGTCGAGAGCTTTGGTTGGGCGAGTCGATCTGGCTGGGTCATTGCCACAGCATGGGCGCGGGGCCGCGCATGGCGATACGCAATGTCCCGCAACCGCCGCCCGCTTCGCCAACCGGTCACATCGGCGTGACAGGTTGGCGTTCGCGATTCTGCGGCTACTTCGGCGTCGCGAGGCCCAGCTTCGGGCGACCGGTGCTCTTGCGACCCAGGCCGATCTTCACCGCCATCGCCTTGCGCCGCTCGGAATAGGCCGGCGCCGTCATCGGGTAATCGGCGGGCAGGTTGTACCGCGCACGATATTCGGCCGGCGTGAGGCCCTGCGTCGTGAGGTGACGCTTGAGCACGCTATAGGGCTTGCCGTCGATCATCGAGATGATTTTCGTCGGGTCGGCCAGGCTCTTGCGGGCCGTGACCGCGGGGACGAACATCTCCTCCGCCGGCGGCGCCTCATTGCCCAGCGACGCCAATGTCGCGTGAATCATGCTGATGACATTTTTGATCTCGTCGATGCCGACGTGATTATTCGCCACAAAGTTCGAGGTGATCGTGCCCGTCAGCTCCAATAGTGTATCGTTCGTGGCCATGAGTAATCTCCGATTGCGACGCTTTGTTTTTGGGAATGGGTGGCAGATACCAACCACACGCTATTTTTCAATGCGCGATCACGGAAAACGGAAAAATAAGACCGGACCAATTCACATTCGGTGCCGGATCGGGTCATGCTGCGCGGCCCGGCCCGACGCGGTGCCATTTCGGCCTATAGCCGCATCGCCCCGGCGGCGCGCACATCGCCGATCGTCGGATAGCCGTTGACCGCCATCAGCAGGTCGGCCTCGGCAAGCAGGCACTTCAGCACATGTGCCGCGCCCTCGGCACCGCCCAGCGCGAGACCATAGGCATAAGGCCGTCCGACGCCGACCGCCGTCGCCCCGAGCGCCAGCGCCTTGACCACGTCGCTGCCCGAGCGAATGCCGGAATCGAACAGCACCGGCGTCGTGCCCGACGCCGCGACTACCCCCGGCAGCATGTCGATCGCGGCGATGCCGCCATTGGCCTGACGCCCGCCATGGTTGGAGCAATAGATGCCGTCGGCACCCTCATCGACCGCGCGCCGTGCATCGTCGGGGTGGCAAATTCCCTTCAGGATGATCGGCAGCCTCGTCATCGACTTGAGCCACTTCATGTCGGCCCAGGTCAGTACCTTGCCAAAGGTCGCCGCCCAGGTGCCGATCGCTGCCGCGGGATCCTCCTCGGGTGGTCTGGCGAGCATCGCGCGGAACACCGGGTCGCCGAAATAATTCATCAGCACCGCACCACGCAGCTGCGGGAAATTGGCGGCGTTGAGATCGCGTGGGCGCCAGCCCGTCACCCAGGTGTCGAGCGTCACGACGATCGCCTTGAACCCGGCCGCCTCTGCGCGGTGCACGAGGCTCTCCGCCAGTGCCTTGTCCTTGGGGGTATAGAGCTGGAAGAAGGCAGGCATGTCGCCCAGCGTGGCCGCGATCTTTTCCAGCGGATCGTTCGACAGCGTCGAGGCGACCAGCGGCACCCGCGTCATCGCCGAAGCCTCGGCCGCCGCGAGATCGCCATGCCCGTCCTGCGTGCAGATGCCGTTGATGCCGACCGGTGCCATGAACAAGGGTGAGGGCAGCGTGAGTCCGAACAGTTCGATCGACAAGTCGCGCCTGGTGCAATCGACCATCATACGCGGCGTCATGCCCCAGTGGTGGAATGCCTCGGCATTGCGACGCTGGGTGAATTCGTCGCCACAGCCACCTTGCAAGTAGGACAAAATTGCCGGCGGCATCGCCGCGGTCGCGCGTGCTTCGAGCAGCGCGAAATCGACCGGGAGCGTAGGGATCGTGCCGCGTACGCCGGCGCCGTAAATCTCGTTCTGTAAGTCGCCATAATGGGGCATCGCGCATTCTCTCCGGTTTCGCGGCAGGGTGCGACAGACGGGGCGGGGCGGCAAGGGGGTGCGATTGCCCATCACCCGTCACCCTGAAACGAGTTCAGGGTGACGGAAGGAAGGGCTGGCCCGCTAATCCCACGGCGCCGCCGGCGACCACAGCGTCCCGAGATAGTCGAGCAGCGCGCGTGCGCCCGAGGACAGCCGCCCGCGTGGATGGACCGCATAGATACCGACATCGGCTGAGCCCTCCAGTGCTGGCAGCACGCGCACCAGGTCGCCGCGCGCGAGATGCTCGCCGACATCCCATAGCGAGCGCAGCGCTATGCCGACCCCCGACAGTACCAGTTCGCGCGCCACCTCGCTCGAATTGGTCCGTACATGGCTGACCCCGTCGATCGTTACGTCGCCGTCCGACCCGGTCAGTCGCCATGGCAATTGCCCGGCGGCGGCGAGCAGGCGGTGCCTGGCGAGCGCGGCGGCCGCCTCGGGCATGCCAGCCTCGGCGAGATAGGCAGGCGCCGCGCACAGCACGCGGCGGCTGTCGCCGAGCCGATGCGCCGCCAGTTCCGGCGCTACGGCGGGGGTGATGCGGATCGCCAGGTCGATGCCATCGCGCGCCACATCGACGAAATCGTCCGATAGCAGCAGTTCGAGTTCGACCAGCGGATAGCGGTCGAGAAATGGTTTGAGCCGCGGTGCGATGTGCAGTCGCCCGAACGAGGTTGGCGCACTGACGCGCAATGCGCCCTGCGGCGTCAGGTCGCGGTCCGACACGCGCGCCTCGGCCGCGCCGAGCGCCGCGAGGATCGCCGTCACGTCGTGGTAGAATAGCGCGCCGCGTGCGGTGGTCTCCAGCCGCCGCGTCGTGCGATGCAGCAGTTGCACGCCGAGCCGCGCCTCGAGCCGCGCGATCCGCTTTGACACCATTGCCGGGGAGATGCCGCGCGCGCGCGCCGCGGCGCTGAGGCTTCCCGCCTCGACGACGTGCGCGAACAGGGCGATATCGGGGTCCATCATTATTTCTTCATATGAATAACAGCTTTGCTTTTTGATCGTCTACCGATGAAGCGGAGATACGTCTATGAGCGTCGCCATGACCAGCATCACCCTGAACCAGGCCAACGCCATCATCGCCGCCGCCTTCGCCAAAGGCACCGAACTCGGCTTCAAGCCGCTCGGCATCGCGGTGCTCGACGCGGGTGGCCATCTCATCGCCTTTGCCCGCGCCGACGGCACCTCGACGCTGCGGCCGCAGATCGCGATCGGCAAGGCGGGCGGCGCGCTCGGCATGGGCATGTCGTCGCGCAAGATTGGCGAGATGGCACTCGAACGCCCGACCTTCGCCGCATCGCTCGGCCCGATCGCGCCGCACGGCGTGGTGCCGGCAGCGGGTGGGGTAATCGTGGTCGATAACGCGGGCCGGCCGATCGGCGCGGTCGGCGTGACCGGCGACACATCGGACAATGACGAGATCTGCGCGCTGGCCGGCATCGCCGCCGCCGGGCTGACAGCACAGGGTTGAGGACGACGACATGACGCACACGATCGACAAACACGGCCTCGCGGTCGCCGCCGAGCTGGCGCAGTTCATCGACACCCAGGCGCTGCCCGGCACCGGGCTCGACGCCGATGCCTTCTGGCGCGGCGTGGCCGATATCTTCGCCCGCTTCGCGCCCGAGAACGCCGCCTTGCTGAAAGTGCGCGACACGCTGCAGGCGCAGATCGACGCGTGGCACATCGCGCGCGCCGGCACGCCACTCGACATGGCCGCCTATCAGGCATTCCTGCACGAGATCGGTTATCTCGTCGAAGAGCCGGCGCCGTTCAGCGTCGCGCCGACGAAGGTCGATGACGAGGTCGCCCGACTCGCCGGTGCGCAGTTGGTCGTGCCGGTGCTCAACGCCCGCTTCCTGCTCAACGCCGCCAATGCGCGCTGGGGCAGCCTGTACGATGCGCTCTACGGTACCGATGCGCTACCCGGCACGGCGACCGGCAAGAGTTACGATCCGGTGCGCGGCGGCCAGGTGATCGCCTGGGCCAAGGCGTTTCTCGACCGGTCGGTGCCGCTCGTTTCGGGCAGCTGGACCGACTGGACCGGCGGCACCCCCGCGCTGGCCGATCCGGCGCAACTGGTCGGCCATGCCGGCGCCAATATCCTGCTGCGCCATCACGGCCTGCATATCGAACTGGTGATCGACTCCGCCCATCCGATCGGCAAGGACGATCCCGCGCACATCGCCGATGTCGTGCTCGAATCTGCGCTGTCGACGATCGTCGATCTCGAGGATTCGGTTGCCGCGGTTGATGCCGAGGACAAGGTCACCGCCTATGCCAACTGGCTCGGGCTGATGAAGGGCGATCTCGTCGCCAGCTTCGACAAGGGCGGCCGCACCATGACGCGCGCGCTGGAGGGCGACCGCGGCTACACCGCGCCCGACGGCACGGCGTTCACGCTGCCCGGCCGAAGCCTGTTGTTCGTGCGCAATGTCGGCCATCTGATGACCGCGCCGGCGGTGCTGCTGGCGGACGGCAGCGAGGCGCCCGAGGGCATTCTCGACGGCATCGTCACCAGCCTGATCGCGCTGCACGACCTGAAAAGGACCGGCCGCTTCGTCAACAGCCGCGCCGGCTCGATCTACATCGTCAAGCCCAAGATGCACGGCCCCGACGAGGCGGCGTTCACCAACCGCCTGTTCGACGCGGTCGAGGACCTGCTCGGTCTCGCGCGCCACACCATCAAGGTCGGTGTGATGGACGAGGAGCGCCGCACCTCGGCCAATCTCGCAGCGTGCATCCATGCGGTGAAGGACCGCATCATGTTCATCAATACCGGCTTTCTCGATCGCACCGGCGACGAGATGCACACCTCGATGCGGGCGGGCCCGATGATCCGCAAGGGCGACATGAAGAACAGCGACTGGATCAAGGCCTATGAGGACCGCAACGTCCAGATCGGACTTGCCTGCGGCCTGTCGGGCAAGGCGCAGATCGGCAAGGGCATGTGGGCTGCGCCCGACCGCATGGCCGACATGCTCGAGCAGAAGATCGCGCATCCCAGGACCGGCGCCAACACCTCCTGGGTGCCGTCG
>JBAZXI010000009.1:0-143435 GCA_041659925.1 Sphingomonas sp. | reverse complement strand
CCCGGTGCCGTTTCCGCCGCCATCGCCGTTGCCGGGGTTGCCGGTGCCGGTGCCGCCACCACTGCCGTTGCCGGGGTTCCCTGTGCCGGTTCCACCGCCATTGCCGTTGCCGGGGTTCCCGGTGTCGGTGCCGCCGCCATTGCCGTTGCCGGGGTTGCCGGTGTCGGTGCCGCCACCATTGCCGTTGCCGGGGTTCCCTGTGCCGGTTCCGCCGCCATTGCCGTTGCCGGGGTTGCCGGTACCGTTTCCGCCACCGTTGCCGGGGTTCCCGGTGCCAGTGCCGCCGCCATTGCCGGTGTTGGGGTTGCCGGTGCCGGCTCCGCCGCCATTGCCGGTGCCGGAGTTGCCTGTGCCCGTTCCGCCGCCATTGCCGCTGCCGGAACTACCGGTCCCGTTCGCGCCGCCGTTCCCGCTTGCGGCATCGCTCTTGCCAAGCGCGGAAACCTCACTGTGCGTTGCGGTGGCCACGCTGGCGATCGCCACCGCTCCATATCCGCCACCACCGCCGACCAGGCCGCCGGTGAGCTTTCCAATATCGACGGGCTTGGCCTCGATCGGCGCGGCGATCATGCTCGCGCTGACATCGCCCCACTTGATGTCGTCGTCGCCGATGACGCGCGCGCCGGTCGCCACTGCGGGCGAAGTCGTCGGTGACACCGGGGCGGTCGCCGACATATCGCCGCTGCCAGACCCTTGAGACGGCGTACCCGGCGCCGGATCGCTGCCGCGTTGGGGGGAGTCGACAAAATGCGCGCCCTGGCCCTGCACGCTCAGGCGGAAGCGGTCGGCCGCCATCACCGTCGCCACGGTACCCGGGCGCACCAGCTCATGGGCTCCACCGTCGCTCGTCGCGGCTTCCACCGCGCCCTCGATCACCTGCAGCGAGGTGCCCTCTCGGGCCACGGTTATCGAAAAGGTCGTCCCTTTGACGACCGCGGCGAGATACGGTGCCTGCACGCCAAAATGCGGGGTCGGGCGGTGCTCGATGCGAAAGACCGCATTGCCCCATTCTTGAATCAGCTGGAACAGGCCGGGCGATGCGGTTGCCGCCGGCGCGGGCACACGCATCCTCGCATTGGCACTGATCGTCACGAAGTCGCGATCCCGGACGATGACCGCGCGCCCGCCGGCACCGGTCAATACCGTCGATCCCGGCGACACGGTCATGCCCCGCGTCGCCGCGTGCTCGCCGCTGCCGTCGCGCACGACGACCTGTCCGTTCGCCTCGCTGATCATCCAGGGCCCCGTCTGCGCAAAAGCGCTCGTGGTGATCAAAAGGCCGGCTAACGCGGCCGCGATTCCCGTCGCTCGAAGCATACAAACCCCCTCTTTACCGTCCCGGTCGTTAGCGCCCCGTCCTTTCGGGCGCGTTGGCACGGCTGGTTAACGCGCCGGTCATTGACCGATTTTTCACATGTCCCGCGATATGCGGGAGGATGACGGTGAGACGCTCTGAACACTTGGTGCCGGTTGGAGGCCTGCGAGCATTGCTCGCCTTCTGCGCGCTGTTCGTGGCGAGCGCGGCACATGCGCAATCCAGCCTGGATCGGACAGACACGGTATCGCGGCGCCAGGGCGACGCCGCCCCCGGGCGGGCAGCCGAGCCCGCCGTGCCGGTGGTCGAGGTCGAGGCGCCAGGCTCCATCCCACGCGCCGCTTCCACCGGCGCGGCGGTACCGATCGGCGCGGTCACCCTTCTCGGCCTCCAGGCGCTGCAAGCGAGCGACTTCGCCGACATCGTCGGCGACTATGTCGGCAAGGATTGCTCGCCCGCGGATCTGGAAACGCTCGCCAGCCGGCTGGCGCAACGGACCCGCGCGCGTGGCTATGTCTTTGCGACCGCCACCATCCTGCCGCAACGCGTGGTTGCAGGCGTGCTTTCGGTATATGTCGATGAGGGCAGCATCGGCCGGATAAGAGTCGAGGGCAGCGGCAGGAAGGCGATCCGGGATACGCTCGACCCCCTCGTCAACGGCCGCCCGGTCACCCTCGCGGAAGTCGAGCGCCGGCTCCTTCTCGTCGGGGACATCGACGGGACGGTGGTGCGCAGCACGCGCTACGTCCGCCAACTCGGCATTGGTGTTCTCGTGGTGCGCGTGGGCGAGGATCGTATCCGCGCGCGCGTCACGCTCGCCAATGACGGCACGCGACCGCTCGGTCCGGCGCAGGTTCGGCTCGACCTCGGTGCCGGTTCGGTGCTGATGGCGGACGACTGGGTGACCTTCAGCTACGCCACCAATCCATTTCAGCCCGGCGAGATCAATTTCGCCCGGCTACGCTACAAGGTGCGCGCCGGGAGCAGCGGGACCGAAGTCGCCGTCAGCGGCTCCTATGCGGCGTCGCATCCCGGCTCCTATCTGTCGGCCTATGACCTCGTTGGCCATGACCTGTTCGTCAATGCGTCGCTCAGCCAGCCGCTGCTTCGGCGACGCAGCGCCAGCCTGTGGCTCAACGCGTCGCTCGACCTGCGCGATTCACGACATTGGGCCGGCGGCATCGGCATTCGCCACGATCGGCTCGTTGCCGCGCGGATCGGCCTCTACGGCTATGATCATCTCGCGGGCGGCCAGCTGCGCTACAACGTGACCTTGTCGCAAGGCCTGCCGGTTTTCGGCGCCAGCGACGACGACCCCTTGTCTTCGCGCGCCGACGCATCGAACAGCTTCACGGCCATGTCGATCTGGAGCGACTATACCCATCCGATCGTCGGGCATCTCGGCGTCCGCTTTGCCGGCCAGGTTCAGGTCGCCTCTGGCCCGTTGCTCATCGCCGAGCAGGCGGGCCTGGGCGGCGGCCCCTTCCTTCGCGGATATGACTATGGCGAGCGGGTCGGCGACGATGCCGTGATGGGTTCGGCCGAGCTGCAATATGACGTAACCCGCCGCGACGGGCTAATCCGCCGGACGCAATTCTACGCCTTCGTCGATGGTGGACGGGTCAGTGCGCGCGACGGCGGCTTGAGTGACGGCGCGCTGGCGTCGGGCGGCGGCGGCGTGCGCGCCGATATGGTCAAGGGCCTCGGCGCGAGCGTGGAACTGGCGGTGCCGCTCACCGGCCCGCGCTACGACACCGGGAACGCGGCGCCGAAACTCAACCTCACGATCGCAAAGTCGTTCTGAGGAACGCACCGTCGCAAGCGCATCTGGTCCGTCGCTCCGGCCGCGATGTGTAGCGGCCGACGGGGCCGGCGGATTGCGGGATCAGATCGCTGTCCCGACCATCGGCGAAACATATCCCGCATCGTGCGCCACGGGTAGCTCTCCACCCGCCCGCAGCGCCGCGAGCATCGCTGCGAAGTCGGTTTGGCAGCGGAACCCCAGCACGCGCTCCGCCAGCCCGGCATCATAAACCCGGTCGATCGTCGCCGGCAGCGCCCAGCCTCGCCGGGCATAGAGGTCGGCGGCGTCGGGGAAGTAGCGCGCGATCACCGCCGGGGCGTCGGCCTTGAGCGCGGCGACGTCGCCGGGCGCGAACGGCGTCGGCGCCGAGAGGATGAAGGTGCCGAAGCCGAGTTCCGGCGCGCGCTCCAGCGCAACGAGATGGCCATGCGCGGCGTCCTCGACCGTCAGGCGGCGGTGGAGCAGCTCGTTGGCCTTCATGTTCTCGCCCGCCAGCGCCTGATGGGTGTCGTCGTCTTCGGGGAAGAAACGGCTGGTGCGCAGGACGATCACCGGCAGGCCGTGCTCATGGTGGACGAGGCGGCACATTTGCTCGGCGGCGAGCTTGGTGATGCCGTAGATGTTGCGCGGTTCGAGCGGGGCCAGCGTCTCGTCGATCCATACCGCGCTGTCGCCATGCCCCTCGCGGATCGCGGTCGAGATCATCAGCGAGGTGGTCGAGGTGAAGACGAAGCGGCTCGCCCCGGCGGCCACCGCCGCCTCCAGCAGGTTGAGCGTGCCGCTGACATTGACGTCGATGAAAGCCTGGCGCGAATGGCGGACGATATCGGGCTTGTGCAGCGCGCCGGCATGGATGACGCCTTCGAAGCGATGCTCGGCGAAGAGCCGGTCGATGAGCGCGCGGTCGGCGATAGTGCCGATCACGTCGGTATCGGTGCCGGGGGCGACGTCCAGCCCGGTGATCTCATGGCCATGGATACGGAGCAGCGGCGCGAGATAGCGGCCGAGCCAGCCGGAGGAGCCTGTCAGGAGGATGCGCATGGCGGTGGCATAGCCGGGTGGGGCGCGAGATCAATATCCGGTCAATTGCTCCCTGGCCTTCGCCGGGGAGCGGAAGGTGGTCAGTGCGCGAGATGCGCCTTCAGAAATGCCACGCTGTCGGCCAGCACCGCGCCCTTGCCGCGAAACGGTTTCGACAGCGCCATCGCGACCTGCTCGTGGCTGAGGCCGGGATAGTCGATCACCTTCACCGTCGTGCCGAACGTGGTGAGCTTCGCCGCGAGGTCATAGGCGTTGTGCGGCTTGACCGTGGTGTCGGCGGTCGAGGTGACGAGCAGCATCGGCGGCGCGGTGGCGCTGGCGAAATGGATCGGCTGCGTCATCGCCGGATCGGCGGCGTTGCTGAAGGCGTCGATCGCGCGCCGCGAGGTGAAGGGATGGAAATTGTACGGCCCCGACAGCCCGACCGCGACGCGGACGATGCGCGGGTCGACGCCCTCGGCGCGCAGCCAGCGCGGGTCGAGCGCGAGCATCGCCACGGTATAGGCGCCGGCGGAGTGACCGGTGATGCCGATCCGCGCCGGGTCGCCGCCATAGGCGACGATATGGTCGCGGGTCCACTTCACCGCCTCGGCGCCGTCCTGCAGCATCGCGGGGAAGTGGATCTGCGGCACCTTGCGGTAATCGGGCACGACGACGACGAAGCCGGCCCGCGCAAAGGCGCGCGCGGCAAAGGCATAGGCGCGGCGATCGCCATCGACCCAGCCGCCGCCATACCAGAAGATCAGTACCGGATTGCCGGTTTTGGGCGCACCGGCTGGGCGCCACACGTCGAGCGACTGGCCGTGGCTGCCGAACGGAATCGCGCTGCCCGGGCGATCGGCGCCGATCCCGCCGCCGAGCGCGGCGTCGAGGATGCTGAGCTGGCCCGGCGGCGAGACGAAGGCGAGCATCAGGCCGACGCCGGTGACGAGCGCGACGATGGCGATGACGGCGAGGGTGATGGCATGGCGGATCATGTCCGGTAGTCGGCGGTGATCGTCCCGGTCGCGGCGAGTTCGGCCTCATGATCGGCCTCGCGCCATGTCTCGGTCAGCGCGGCACGTTCCCATTCGCGCATCGCGGGATGGGCGAGGATATGGTCGACCCAGGCCTGGCCGATCGCACCGACATCGAGGCCATAGCTGCGCACGCGAAAGGCGACCGGCGCGTAAAAGGCATCGACCGCGCTGAAGGCCGGCCCGGCGAGCCACGGCCCGCCGAAGCGCAACAGGCCTTCCGCCCATAATTCGGCGAGACGGGCGACGTTGCGCTGGAGCGCGGGCGAGGCGGGACGGGCGGCGACGCGGACGCCGACGTTCATCGGGCAATCGCCCCGCAGCGCGCCGAAGCCGCCATGCATCTCGCACGTCGCGGCATAGGCCCAGGCGCGCGCCGGCTCGTCCGCCGGCCACACGCCGGGGTAGCGCTCGGTCAGGTAGAGCGTGATGCCGAGCGAATCCCAGATCGTGCGGTCGCCGTCGATCAGCACCGGCACCTGTCCGGTCGGCGAAAAGGCGCGAAAGGCGGCATGATTGTCCGCCGCGGCGAAGGGCTCGATACGGTCGTCGAACGCGATGCCGAGCGCCTTCATCAACAGCCACGGGCGGAGCGACCAGCTGGAATAGTTGCGGTTCGCGGTGACCAGCGTGAGGGTCATGGCTGCCGTTTCTCCACCATGGGCGCCGCGCCGACCGCTAGCTCAGATAATGCGCGGTGGTCTTGGCGGCGATTTCCTCCGCCGTCACGCCGGGCGCCATTTCGATCAGCCGGAACGGCGAGGCGTGATCGGGGCGCTGGAACACCGCCAGATCGGTGACGATCATGTCGACGACGTTCTTGCCGGTCAGCGGCAGGGTGCAGGCCGGGATGAACTTGGGGTCGCCGTTCTTCGAGGTGTGTTCCATCACGACGATGATCTTCTTGACGCCGGCGACGAGGTCCATCGCGCCGCCCATGCCCTTGATCATCTTGCCCGGGATCATCCAGTTGGCGATGTCGCCATTTTCGGCCACTTCCATCGCGCCCAGTACGGTCAGGTCGATATGCCCGCCGCGGATCATCGCGAAACTGTCGGCGCTGGAAAAATAGACCGATTGCGGCAGCTCGCTGATCGTCTGCTTGCCGGCGTTGATCAGGTCGGCATCCTCCTCGCCGGCAAAGGGGAAGGGGCCGATGCCGAGCATGCCGTTTTCCGACTGCAGCGTCACCTCGACCCCGGGCGGGATGTGGTTGGCGACGAGCGTCGGGATGCCGATGCCGAGATTGACGTAATAACCGTCCTTCAGCTCGCGCGCGGCGCGCGCCGCCATTTCGTCTCGGGTCCAGGTCATAGTCGGCTCCAGCCTGATGTTCGTTTCTCTTTTCGTCACCCCGGACTTGTTCCGGGGTCCACCGCGCCGCGAGAGCGATCATCCGCGCGCTTGCGGGCCGGTGGATGCCGGAACAAGTCCGGCATGACGGTCGTGCTTATTGCGGCGGCGCACCTGCCGGGGCAGGCGCGGGGCCGGGGTCGGTCCAGCGCTTGTCGGCGGGGAAGGCGTCGTCGAGCCCGCCTTTCAGCGCGGTGCCATAGACCGGGTTGGGCAGGATGAACCAGCCATGCCCCCAGATCGTGCGCAGCGCCTCGCCGTCGATCGCGGCGCGGCGCATCGTCGGGGTCATGCCGGGGTTGTTGAACAGGTCGGAGAAATCGCCGAGCTGGTCGCCGACCATCGCGATGACGCAATATTTGGCGGCGATGGCGTGGCGGCGCGCATCCTTGCCCGAGCCGGTGCCCTCGTCGCCCTGCAACCACAGGTTTTTGAGATGCGTGACCGGGCCGAGCCCGGCACCGTCGAGCGCCGCGGCGGTCTCGGCGGCGTTGCTCGCCAGGCGGTTGGAGTTGTAGACCATCGTCACGCCGCTGGTCTTGGCGATCTTGGCCGCCTCGATGATGCCGGGGGTCGCGACGACGGCGTGCATCCCGGTCTTTTCCCAGCGGTCCCAGCGCGCCGGGTCGTAGCTGCCGCTGCGCTGCGCCTCGTCGGCCTCGAACCCGAGGTTGAGCAGCGAGGTCTCGTCGACGTCGAGCACCACGGCGAGCGGCTTGCTGCCGCAATCCTCGAACTTCGGCGCGGCGAGCGTCGCGTCGGGGGTCAGCACCGCCGACCACACCTTCAGTCCGACCGCGCGGTCGCTCGACCGCGCGATCATCATGTCGATCAACCCGCGATAGGCCTGCACGCTGATCGCGGCACCTTCGCCCGAGCCGTAGAGGAACTGCATGCCCGGCGAGATGCCCGCCGGCGCGACGGCGGGTGTCGGTGTCGGTGCGGTGGTGACCGGTGCGGGTGCGGCCATCTGGGGCGCGGCTAGCGGCGCCGGTGCCGCGGTCGGCGCTGCGGCGGCGGCTGGCGGTGTCGCGGCCGCCTGCGTGGCGGCGCCGGGCAGGTCCGGCGCGCTGTTATGCTTCAGCTGCTTCTTGCCGATCATCGCCGCCGCGGCGATCGGCGCGACCGCGGCGACGCAGCCCGACATGGTCCAGGCGGCGCTGCACAGGATCAGCGCGGCGGTGGTGCGCTTCATGCCGCAACCCGTTCGCGCACGGTGCGGAACTCGATCTTCTTGTCGTACGGCGCGCCGAGGATCAGGCGGTTCACATAGATGCCGGGCAGGTGCACGCCGTCCGGGTCGAGCGACCCGACCGGGACGATTTCCTCGACCTCGGCGATGCAGATCTTGCCCGCGGTTGCCATCGGCTGGTTGAAATTGCGCGCGGTCTTGCGGAAGACGAGGTTGCCCGCCTCATCGGCCTTCCAGCCCTTGATGATCGCGAGATCGGCGCGGATGCCGCGCTCGAGGATATATTCCTCGCCGTCGAAAATCTTGCTTTCCTTGCCCTCGGCAACCTGCGTTCCGACGCCGGTCCTGGTGTAGAAGCCGGGGATGCCGGCGCCGCCGGCGCGGCAACGTTCGGCCAGCGTGCCCTGCGGGCAGAATTCGACCTCGAGCTCGCCGGAGAGATATTGCCGCTCGAACTCCTTGTTCTCGCCGACATAGGAGGAGATCATCTTCTTCACCTGGCGCGTGCGCAGCAGCTTGCCGAGCCCCTCGCCATCGATCCCGGCATTGTTGCTGGCGATGGTCAGGCCCTTCACGCCATGGTCGCGGATCGCGTCGATCAGCCGCTCGGGAATGCCGCACAGGCCGAAGCCGCCGGCGCAGATCGTCATGCCATCGAACAACACGCCGTCGAGCGCGGCTCCGGCATCGGGATAGAGTTTCTGCATTCAGGGCCCCTCCAGGTCGTCGCGCGCCGCTTAATCGAGTCGGCGCGCGCGTCAATTGCAACCGACGCCTACACGATTGCGCGGGACAGCGCAGCCGATCAGGCGGCGGCGGTCAAGTCGACGATCACGCTCGCGCGCGGGTCGGCGCTGCCGGCGACGGCCTCGTGCCACGCGGCCAGCGCGCCAGCGGCACCGGCGCGCCGGTCGATCGCGGTGAGCGACGGCACATCGGCGATGAAGGCGGACCATCCGCTCGCCATCCGGCCGTTCAACCCGTCACCGCCCCAGTCCTTCGATCGCTTCTCGATCCGGCCGGGGGCGAAGAAGCCGCTCTGGCGCGGGCCGGGCAGCGGGCCGCCCGAGGCGGCGGCATCCCAATGCGCCTTGCCGACGACGAGGCTGAGCGCCAGCCGGTCGCCAAATGTCTCGTGCACCGCGCGCGTTACGCCGGGGTTGCCGGCGATGTCGATCAATGCCGTCGGCACATTGCCGTCGAGCGTGGCGATCGCGTCATAAGTGACGATCCGGTCGTAAAGCCCCGAGGCTTCGAGAAAGGCGACGCTGGCGGGCGAGGTGATCGCGACCAGCGCCGGGCGCACGGACCGCTGACGAAAGGCGTGCGCGAAGCCCATGGCGGTCTTGCTCGATGCCGCCGTGACCAGCACCTGCTCGGCGCCATAATCGCCGGCTTCGTCGAGCTGGTCGGCGATCAGCCAGCCGGTCATGTAGAGCGGCCGGAACACCGGCCAGAGATCATGATCTTCGGCGCGGTAGTCGCCAAGCGCGCTTAGCCGCTGATAGCGATTATAGACCGCCGGCAGGCCGGCACGGCGCGGCAGCGTGTCGACGAAGCCGCCGGGATTGATCCGTCCCGGGAACAGCGTGACATGGCTCGCCATCGGCCAATAGCCATAGAGCCGCTCGCCCACCGAAAAGCCGTCGACCATCGAGCGTGTCACCGTGCCGAAGCCCCATACCGGCAGCCGGCCGGGCATGTCGCGATCGGCGAAGAAATCCCAATAGCCGCCGTCGGGGCCGAACAGGCCCATCGGCTTGCCCAGCGCGGCATAGGTGACGTTGTTGGCGGTCATCGCGAACAGTTCGACCGCCACCTCGATCGCGCCCTCGGGCAGCGCCGCCTCGGGCGCGGCGACGATCGTCGCCTGCGTGATGTCGTCACGGTCGATGTCGATCGCCCAGCGGTTCATGTGCTCATCCTCTCATTGGTGCCGCGCGCTTGTTGTCTTGCTTGTTCCCCGGCCTGCGCCGGGGAACATGTTTCTCTCAGGCCACCCTTCAGACATGCGCCCCGAACAGCGCACCGACTCCCGCCGATGCGCCCATCGCCAGCGCACCCCAGAAGACGACGCGGGTGACGCCGCTCACGATGCTCGCCCCGCCGGTCCGCGCGCCGAGCGCGCCGAGAATGGCGAGCAGCAGCAGCGAGACGGCGGTGATCGCGATCGCGATGCGGTTTTCGGGGAAGACCAGCACGCTCAGCACCGGCAGGATCGCACCGACGGCAAAGCTCGCCGCCGAGGTCAGCGCCGCCTGGATCGGCCGTGCGACCATCGCCTCGTGAATGCCGAGCTCGTCGCGCATGTGCGCGCCGATCGCATCATGCGCGGTCAACTGGTCGGCGACCTTGAGCGCCGTCTCGGCATCGACCCCGCGCGAACGATAGATCGCGGCAAGCTCGCGGCGCTCGGATTCGGGGTCTTCCTCCAGCTCGGCCAGTTCACGCGCGCGGTCGGCATTTTCGGTATCGGACTGCGAGCTGACCGAGACATATTCGCCCGCGCCCATCGACATCGCGCCAGCGACCAGCCCGGCGACGCCGGTCAGCAGCACCACGCCACGGTCCGATTCGGCGCTGGCGACGCCGACGATCAGGCTGGCGGTCGACAGGATGCCGTCATTGGCGCCGAGCACGGCGGCGCGCAGCCAGCCGATGCGCTGGACGAGATGTTTTTCGTGATGGTGGCGAATCATGCGGTCAATATTCCAGTTTCAGCCCCGGGCGCGGCCAGTCCATGCGCGCTAGCACACCCGAACCCGATAGCGTGATATAGGCGGTGCGCCGATCCGGCCCGCCCCAGCAGATGTTGGTGGTGAAGATGTCGGGCGTGGCGACGAACTCGACCAGCTCGCCGGCCGGCGAGATGACCGAGATGCCGCTCTCGCCGATCGTCGCGACGCAGATGTTGCCGCATTCCTCGACGCCGAGCGAGTCGAAGAATTTGTAGCCGGCGGGGCGATAGAGCGGGGTGCCGGGGCCGCCCGGCCCGGCGGCGTCGTCGACCTTGCCCGGTGCGATGACGTTGAAGGCCGTCAGCCGGCAGGTATAGGTTTCCGCCGCGTAGAGCCGTGTGCCGTCGGGTGACAGGCCGATGCCATTGGGGTTCTCGCTCGGGAAGATCACTTCCTCGAGCTGGCTGCCATCGGCCCTGGCGTAGAAGATGCCGGTGATGTCCCGCTCACGCGGGCGGTTCTTGCCATGGTCCGTGAACCAGAAGCCGCCATGCGCGTCGAACACGATGTCGTTGGGGCCGCGCAGGCGACAGCCGAAATCGCCGTCCCTGTAGAGGATCTCGACCGCGCCGGTGGCGATGTCGATGCGCTCGATCCGCCCGCCCGAATAATCGTCGGCCTGGCCGTGCGGCGCGAGATAGCCGCCATTGTCGACCCAGTTGAAGCCGCCATTGTTGCAGCAATAGAGCTTGCCGTCGGGGCCCATGGCGAGGCCGTTGGGTCCGCCGCCGGGCGTCGCGACGACATGCTTGCCGCCATCCGGTGTGACGCGGGTGATACGGCCGGCGGCGATCTCGACCAGGATGACGCTGCCATCGGGCATCGCCACCGGGCCTTCGGGGAAACGCAGGCCGGTGGCCATCGGGGTGAGCGTCGTCATCGGGTCATCCTCGCCGTTTTGCCGCCTGCTTTGCCGCGCTAGGTGGCGGGTGTCGAGCAGGATATCGGGGCGCCGGGCAGGGGCGGGGCGTGTGGACTTGCGCAACCGCGCCGCCTAGCTTCGCTGCACCATATGATGATCAGGATAGGGAGCCGACCATGAAGCCGATGATGGCGCTGGCCATGGTGATCGCGTGCACGTGCATCGCGCCGGGCGCCGCGCGCGCCGCGAGTTTCGACTGCGCCAGGGCGAGCGCGGCCGACGAAAAGACGATCTGCGGCGACCGCATCCTCAACGATCTCGATGTCAAGATGACGACGCTCTACGACACCGACGGTCACTTCATGCTGATGGGCGCGCGCGGCGCACTGCATGACGACCAGGTCGCGTGGCTGAAAACGCGCCGCGCATGCCGTGGCGACAAGGTCTGCATTCGCCGCAGCTATTATGCCCGCATCGCCGTGCTGCAACGCGTGATCGACGACGCCGCGCGGCGGTTGCTGGGCTAGGCGGTCGTGGTCGGCGCGAAACGCGACCCCCTATCACCCCGGTCATGCTGAGTCTGCTCGACCAGGCCACCATGAACCTGCGGGAAGCGCGCGGGCTGCGCGCGTCCGGCGCCTCCTATCGCGACATCGGCCGCCGGCTGCGGCTCACCTCGGGCCAGTTGGGCCTCATTCGCCGCACCCTCAAACGCGAAAAGGCTGGCCGCACCCGGCTGCACAACAGCAAGCCGGATGCGACCGATCGCGACCTGCCGGTCGGGCGCTCCGCGCTGCCGCTTGGACTGCGCAAGCGCCTGACCGCGTCGGGCTACAAGACGCTTGGCGACCTGGCCGACCGCCTGGCCGATCCGGACTTTCCCGGCTTCGAAACCCTGCCCGGCATCGGGCCGCACCGCGCGCGACTGGTGGCGGGCGTGCTCGACCAGTTCGGGCTGCTGCCCGGCCCGAGCGACTTGCAGGCCGAAATCGAGAAGCTTTTCCCTGAATTCGGCGACGCCCCGTAATCCGCGCCGCGGCCTGAGCCTACCGCCATTCATCCACCGTTCACCTGCTTGACTACAGACGTAATCAAGAAGATTACAGACGTAGTCAGTACGGGAGCGAGTCGAATATGGCCGAACGTATCAGCGATGCCGAACATGCCGTGATGGAGGTGCTGTGGGACGAGAGCCCGCTCACCGCGCAGGACGTGTCCGAGCGGATTTCGTCGGACAAGGACTGGTCGGCCAATACCGTCAAGACATTGCTCGGCCGGCTGCTCGCCAAGTCGGTCATCGCGCATGTCGCCGATGGTCGGCGCTACCTCTACCGCCCGCTCGTCGCGCGCGAGGATTATGTCGCGGGGGAGAGCCGCAAGCTGATGGACCGGCTGTTCGGCGGCAAGCTGACGCCGCTGGTCGCGCACCTTGCCGAGCGCGACCAGCTCACCGCGCAGGACATCGCCGAGATCGAGGCGCTGCTGAAAGGGCTCAAGTCGTGAGCGCGCTGCTGCCCTGGGCGGTCGAGGCGCTGATCGCCTCGACCGTGCTGATGCTGCTGGTCCTCGTGCTGCGCCAGCATGTGCGGCGCGCCTTCGGGCCCGACGTCGCCTATGCGCTGTGGCTGCTGCCGGTGCTGCGGCTGTTGCTGCCGCCGCTGCCGCAAGGCTGGCACGAGGCCGCCGTCGCGCCGGTCGCGCGCGCCAGCCAGAGCATTACCATTCTCGTCGCCGAGCCGCTCGGTTTTGGCGGGGGAGCCGCCGCGCCCGACCCACAAACCCCGGTGCTTGGTCCAGCCCTGATCATGCTCTGGGTGGCGGGCGCGGCGGCGTTCATGCTGTGGCATTCGCTGGCGCACGCCCGCTTCTGCCGCCGCATGCTCGCCGAGCAGCGCGGTGGCGCGGCGATCGCCGATGGCATCCATGTCATCGAGACCGACGCAGCGCGGGGCCCGCTCGCCTTCGGCATCTGGCGCCGCTACGTCGCCTTTCCGCGCGATTTCACCGAACGCTATGACGCCGACGAGCGCGATCTCGCACTGGCGCACGAGCTTGGCCATCATGCGCGTGGTGACCTGATCGCCAACTGGGCGGCGCTCGCCGTGCTCGCTTTGCACTGGTTCAATCCGGTCGCATGGCGCGCCTTCCGCGCCTTCCGCGTCGACCAGGAAATCGCCAACGACGCCCGTGTGCTGGCCGGGCGCGATGCGGTGACGCGCCACCTCTATGCCTGCGCGATCGTCAAGGCCGCGCATGGTGGGGCGGTCTCCGCCGCCTGCCACCTCCACACCATCGAAGATTTGAAGGGGAGACTGAAGATGCTTACCACCCACCGTCCATCGCGGGCGCGGCTGATTGGCGGCGTCGGCACGGTTGCGCTGCTGACGCTGGTCGGCCTCGGCACCACCGCCTCCGGCACGCAGGCCGCCGAGCGCGTGCGCAGCAAGGTCGAACAGGCGACCGGCGTAAAGCTCGACGCGATCAAGCTGCCGATCGCCTTCCAGACCGCGCCGCCGGCGCCACCGGCGGCGCCCGATGCGCCCGGCGCCCTGCCGGCACCGGATGCGCCTCCGGCGCCGCCGGCGATGGGGCCGGACGGCAAGCCGATCAAGCATCGTTACCGCGTCGTCATCCGCGATCGTGACGGTCAGGTTACCGAAACCGACAGCGACACCCCGCCCGAGGCGATCGCGGGCGTCCCACCGGTGCCGCCAGTGTCCCCCGTGTCGCCCGTGCCGCCGATGCCACCCGTACCGGGGGTCAGGGTCCGCACCATGACGCATGTCGTCAGTCGCGACCGGGACGGTCATGTCGTGACCGACAACCTGCAGATCGACATTCCCGAAATCAGCAGCGCCAATTGCGAAGGCCCGGACACCGCGCGGCCGCCGGTGATGCACAAGGACAAGGGGGGCAAGCGCGTCATCATCATCTGCCAGAATCGCATCGACCGCATGGCGCATGACGCCGCCGTGACGGCGGCACGCAGCGGCGACATCGCGCGCAACGCCTATGCCCACGCGCTGGCCGGCCTGCGCTCGGCACGCGCCACGGTCGCCGGCAATGCCGCGATGGCGGTGGAAGCGCGCAACGAGGCGCTCAAGGGCATTGACGAGGCGATCCGCGAGATCGAAGGCGACATCGCCCGGGAGAAGTGAGCGGGGGCGCTCAGTCTCGTCACCCCGGACTTGTTCCGGGGTGACGAGACCGCACTGCGCGAGCGGTCCCTTGCCGATCGCACCCATCGCATCTGTTCGGCTGGGAGCGCCCGGTGGCCAGATTGCACCGGCCTGATTCAACCGGCCGTCGCCTCGTGCTCCAACCCGGCCATGTCCATCGTGCTCCACCGCCGCCCGCATCCCCGCCGCCCGCGAAATTCCCTGCCACCGGCGCGAAAAAATCAAGAAATTCCCTGCCAATTCCCTGCCGGCAGGGAATTCGAGTCTCTCGGTTCGACGAGCTGTGCTCTTGCCTTCGCAACGTGCAACCGCCATCTGCCTTCCATGGCTGACCAACCGACCGGCGTGCCGGAACAGCTCGAACCGCTGGTGGCGCGGCTGCTCGCGCCGAACCCGTCGCCCTTCACCAATACCGGGACGCAGGTGCATCTCGTCGGCACCACCGATCTCGCGGTGATCGACCCCGGTCCCGATGATCCCGCGCATGTCACGGCGATGCTCGACGCGATCGATGGGCGGCCGGTGGCGGCGATCGTCGTCACCCACACCCACCGCGACCACAGTCCGGCGTCACGCGCGCTGGCGCGTGCGACCGGTGCGCCGATCGTCGGCTGCGCGCCGCTCGTGCTCGACGATCTCGGCCCGCGCGCCGATGCCAGCTTCGATCGCGACTATGCGCCGGACCTCGTGCTTGCCGATGGCGAGAGCATCACGGGGCAGGGGTGGACGCTCGTCGCGGTCGCGACGCCGGGGCACACCTCCAACCATCTGTGCTTCGCGCTGCCCGAGGCCGGCGCGCTGTTCACCGGCGACCATGTGATGGGCTGGTCGACCAGCATCGTCTCGCCGCCCGACGGCGACATGGCGGCCTATATGGCGAGTCTCGACAAGCTGCTGCGGCGCGACGACCGCATCTATTACCCGGCGCATGGCGATCCGGTCGAGCGGCCGCAGCGGCTGGTGCGCGGGATGCTCGGCCACCGCAAGCAGCGCGAGGGGCAGATCCTGCGCCTGCTCGGAGCGGGGGCGAGCGACATCCCGGCGATGACCGAGAAGATGTATGTCGGGATCGACCGTCGGATGCTGCCCGCCGCCGAACGCTCCGTGCTGGCGCATCTGATCGACCTGCGCGACCGCGGCATCGTCACCGAAGCCGGTACTTCATGGGAGATGGCGGCATGAGCTTCGTCGGCAAGTTCGCCGCCGCGCTGGCGCTGATCGCGCTGTTCATCGCGGCGGGTTTCTGGGCGCTTGGCGCCTATGTCGGCGGCAAGTTCAGGAGCCCCGATCCGGTGACGATCGCCAGTGGTTCGGTCGCCGGGCTGCGCGAGCAGAACCGGCTGTCGGCGTTCACCGCGAGCTTCGTCGCGGTAACCACCTCGACCGTCTCGCAATATGGGCTGAGCACGCACAAGACGATGATCATGCCGGGCACGGTGCGCTACGAGGTCGACCTCGCCAGGCTCACGCCGAAGGACGTGACGTGGGACGCCAACAGCAAGACGCTCGGCGTCACATTGCCACGGATCGAGGTGTCGGCGCCGCAGATCGATCTCAACCAGATCAAGGAATATGGCGATGGCGGCATCCTCTCGAAGCTGACCGACGCCGACGCAAAGATCGACACGGCCAACCGTCGCGCCGGACAGCAGCAGCTCGTCGCGCAGGCCAATGGCCCGGTGCCGATGGGCCTCGCGCGCGACGCGACGCGCCGCGCGATCGAGCGCAGCTTCGCGCTGCCGCTGCGCGCGGCGGGGATCGATGCCAGCGTCAAGGTGCGCTTCGCCGACGAGCCGAAGAACGGGGATTCGGTATGGGATGCCAGTCCGTCGATCGAGGAAGTGCTCAAGCTCAAACCGTCCGGCGCACGCTAGCGACGGCGGTGCGGCCGATACTGACAAGCGCGTCGCAACTGCCTATCGGCGGCGCACAGGGAGAACCCGAATGACCGCGATTGCCCAGAACCTCACCGGCCTCGACCTGCGCGCCGAGATCGATCGGCTGCGCAAGGAACGGAATGCCGTGATCCTGGCGCACTACTATCAGAAGCCCGAAATCCAGGACCTTGCCGATTTCGTCGGCGACAGCCTCGATCTCAGCCGCAAGGCGCAGGCGACCGACGCCGATGTCATCGCCTTTTGCGGCGTGCGCTTCATGGCCGAGACGGCGAAGATCCTCAGCCCCGAGAAGATCGTCGTGCTGCCCGACATGGACGCCGGTTGCAGCCTCGAGGACAGCTGCCCGCCCGACAGGTTCGCCGCGTTCCGCGCGCAGCATCCCGATGCGATCGCGCTGACCTATATCAACTGCTCGACCGAGGTGAAGGCGCTCAGCGACGTGATCGTCACCAGCTCGTCGGCAGAAAAGATCCTGTCGCAGATCCCCAAGGATCAGAAGATCATCTTCGGTCCCGACCGCAATCTCGGCGGCTATCTCGTGCGCAAGACCGGGCGCGAGATGCTGTTGTGGCCGGGCGTGTGCATCGTCCATGAGGCGTTCAGCGAGACCGAGCTGATGAAGCTCAAGGCGCAATATCCGGATGCGCCGATCGCCGCGCATCCCGAATGCCCACCGGTGATCCTCGACCATGCCGATTATGTCGGCTCGACCAGCGGCATCCTCGCCTACGCCAAGGCCAGCCCGTCCAAGGTCGTGATCGTCGCGACCGAGCCGCACATCATTCATCAGATGGAAAAGGCGGTGCCGGACAAGCTGTTCATCGGCGCGCCCGGCGCCGACGGCAATTGTAACTGCAACATCTGCCCGTACATGGCGCTCAACACGCTGGAGAAGCTCTACCTCGCGCTGCGCGACCTGACGCCGCGCGTCGAGATCGAGGAAGGGCTGCGGGTGAAGGCCAAGAAGAGCCTCGACGCGATGCTGGCGATGGCCGGCGGCACGGTCGGCATGGGCGATCTCGGGCCGGTCAAGGTGACGGGGGATTGAGAGCGGGGCTGGCCCTGATTGCGGTGGCGGCGCTAGCGACGGGCTGTGGCTCCGGCAAGGCCGAGCAAGGCAAGCCGGGCGTTGTCGCGGCCCGTTCGCGACCGACAGCCGCCCCGACATTGGTTGCCGGAACGACGGTCAAACGCCAGACCTGCCCGGAACCGCATCTGGCCAGGAACGATCCCCATTACGCGGTACCATTGTCTGCGCCGCTGCCGATCCCGCGTGCGTATCGGCATATCGTCAGTTCGACACGGCGGGTGATGACCATCCAGAGTCTCGGCCAGAAACCGGTTTGCGTGGAACTCGGCGAACTTGTCGGCGAAGCCACGAATTTTGAGTCATATAACAAACGGTTTCTGGGATTTTATCACCGCGGTTTCGAAGCTTTCGGCTATCGTCTCATCGACCGGGTCGGCCAGGTGGATATCGAAACGGGCGACGCCCCCGATTTCTCCGAGGATGGCACGATGCTGGCCTCGGTACAGCTCGTCCCGGAAGGTGGCATGGAGGGCGATTTCGATGCGATCGGTATTTGGCAGGTGATGCCCGACCGGACCGTGATACGCGCCTCCTTCGCTTCCGATGCCGTGCCGCGCGGCGCATTGTGGCAAAGCGAAGGTTGGCAGGGCAATCGGTGCGTCGCTTTTTCGTCGATCCCTTCCGACGTCTATGACGCCGCCATGAGGGATCTTACCGATCTCAACAAGTTCGACGCGATGATGGTCGGCCTGTCCAGGCGCTATTTCCGGGTGATCAGCGTCGGCGGGAAATGGCGTTTTGAAAAGAGCGCGACGGACGAGCCATGTGGTCGGAAGGCGATCGGCGCGACATCGGCTGGTGGAAACCGGTGACGTCGCGCCGCGAAGCCGCAGGCCTTACCCGACGCGGTACGATCGCGTCGGCGGCGCTGATCGCTGCGGCCCCCGCCTTTGCCGGCAAGGGTGACCGGGTCGACTGGCACGCGCTGGCCGAGGACGTGCGCGGCGAGATGCGCTTGGCATGGGGGGAATATCGCCGGCTCGCCTGGGGCAAGGATCAGATCATGCCGGTGTCGGGCGGCCATGAGAGCTTCCCGCTCAAGACCGCGCATCTCGGCCTGTCGCTGATCGAGGCGATGGACACCTTGTGGGTGATGGGGCTCGATGCCGAATTCGGCGAGGCGCTCGACTGGGTGAAGGCCAATGCCGATTTCGCGGTCGATGGCGAGGTATCGGTGTTCGAGACCTCGATCCGGCTGGTCGGCGGGTTGCTGTCGGCGCATCATGCCTGTGGCGATCCGGTGCTGCTGGCCAAGGCGTGCGATCTGGCCGATCGCTTGCTACCGGCCTTCAATACGCCGACCGGCATGCCGTATCGCTACATCAACCTGAAGACCGGCGCGCGGCGCGACCCGGCGACCAACCCGGCCGAGGTCGGGACTTATCTGCCCGAGTACGGCACGCTCAGCCGACTGACCGGCGACCCGCGTTACCATGATGCCGCCAAGCGTGCGCTGGTCGCGATGTACGCGCGGCGCTCGAAGATCGGGCTGCTCGCCGACAAGATCGACGCGACGACCGGCGCATGGCTGAGCCGCCGCGCGACGATCGGGCCACCGTCGGACAGCTATTACGAATATCTCTGGGATGGCTGGCAACTGCTCGGCGATGCCGAGTGCAAGGCGATGTATGACGGCTGCACCGCCGCGATCCTGCGTCATCAGGTCGTTCAGGCGAAGGGGCAGCTGTGGTTCGTCGATGTCGATTTCGAAACCGGCGCGCGGCTGTCGAGCGAGCAGGACGAGCTCGCTTCCTTCTATGGCGGACTGCTGGCGCAGGGTGGGGCAGGGGCGACGGGCGCCGCCTATACCCGCGCCTGGGCGAGCGTGCAGGCCCAGTTCGGCATCCTGCCCGAAGGCTATGATTTCGCCACCGGCAAGCCGACATCGGTGACCAACGCGCTGCGTCCCGAACTGGCCGATGCCGCGTTCAACCACTGGTTGCTCGATCGCAGACCCCAATGGCGGATGCTCGGCCGCGCGCATTATCTGGCGATGAAGCGGTGGAACAAGGCGAAGTACGGCTATGCCGACATGGCCGATGTGACGACCAAGGCGCAGGCCGATCATTGCCCGGGCTATTGGTGGTCGGAGCAGATGAAATATTACTGGCTGCTGTTCAGCGACACGCCGCGTTTCGACTACCGGCGCAACTATCTGTCGACCGAGGGCAATGTGCTGTTGGGTTTTCGGCGCCCGCACCGTCATATGGGCCGCCAATCTCGATGATTGCCATGGGTTCCGCTTTTGCGCCATCAGGGCACCCTCATCGACAAGGACGCGAGATGGCTCCGGGAATCACGATCGAAGAAGGCCATCGCGGTTCCGAGCTCACCGCCGGGTGGCATTTGCCGGGTTTCGATGTCGACGCCTTTGTCAGCGCGACATTGGCTGAGGATCTCGGCGAGGTCGGTGACATCACTTCGGCCGCCGTGATCCCGGCGGAGGCGCGGTTCGTCGGTGTGATGGACAGTCGCGATGCGATCACCGTGGCCGGGCTGCCGATCGCCGAGGCGTTCTTTCGCAGGCTCGACCCGGCGGTCCGGATCGAACGGCTGGTCGAGGACGGCGCGCGGGTGGCGGCCGGTACCGAACTGATGCGGCTGGAGGGCAATGCGCGCGCGTTGCTGACCGCCGAGCGTTCGGCGCTCAACACCGTACAGCATCTCTCGGGCATCGCCACGCTGACGCGACAATATGCCGACAGGATTCGCGGCAGCGGCGCGACACTGCTCGATACGCGCAAGACCGTCCCCGGGCTGCGCGTGCTGGAGAAATATGCGACGCGGATGGGCGGCGCGACCAACCACCGCATGGGCTTGTGGGACGCGGCGATGATCAAGGACAATCATGTCGCGGTCGCCGGCGGTGTGGCCGAGGCGGTGGCGCGGGCCAGGGCGGCGGGGATCGCGCGGATCATCGTCGAGGTCGATCGCACCGACCAGATCGAGCCGGCGCTGGCGGCGGGCGCGACGCACCTGCTGCTCGACAACATGGACCCGCCGACGCTGCGCGGCGCGGTGACGCTGGTGGGCGGGCGCGTGCCGACCGAGGCGTCGGGCGGTGTACGGCTCGACACGATCCGCGCGATTGCCGATACCGGCGTGACCTATGTCAGTGTCGGGCGGCTGACGCAGTCGGCGCCCGCCGCCGATATCGGGCTGGATTTTGCCGTGCGTTGAGCGGGTTGCGTCGTTTTCGATTCGCGTTAGGCTGATCGTAGAATCACGCGCAGAGGGGACGTTCCATGACACGGCCGCAATCGATCATCTGGTTTGAGCGCTGTTATCTGGCAGGCATCGTCCTCGGGCTGATCGGTCTTGCCCTGCGATGGAACGTCACCATGGCCGCGGCGCAGGACAATCCCGCCGTCGCCAATCTCGGCCCCGGCGCGATGAGCGGGATCATGACCGTCGGCATCGTCGTCGTTCTCGGCATCAACCTGCTGTTGTGGTTCGGCGCGGCGCGCAAGGGCTGGGCCGTCTGCAAATGGTTCATCGCGATCTTCTTCATCCTCGGCCTGCTCGGTACCGGGTTCAGCGTGATCGGGGGCCGCTTTCCGTCGGGTATCGACGGGGTGTTGTCGGTGGTCGGCACCGTGCTGAGTGCGCTGTCGGTGTGGTTCCTGTTCCGGCCCGACAGCGAGGCGTGGTTCGGCGAGGACCAGGCGGCATGAAGTTCGCCTGGGCGATCGCGGCACTGCTCATGCTGCCCGGCATTGCCGAAGCGCAGACGCTGAGCTGTGCGGCACCCGCCACATTGACCCGGCCCAGGCCCGATCTCCCCTCGGCGAGTGAGCCGCAGCGCGTGTTGCCGATCGGCGGTTACACGCTGGCGCTGACCTGGGCGCCCGAGTTCTGCCACGCGCATGCCCGCGACCCCGGCGCCAGAATCGAATGCGGCAGCGGCAATCGCTTCGGCTTCACGCTGCACGGCCTGTGGCCGGACGGGATCGGCAAGGAATGGCCGCAATATTGCGCGGCCACGCCGCTGCTGCCGGAGAAGCTGATCCGCCAGCATGTCTGCTCGACGCCATCGGTACAGCTGCTGCAGCATGAATGGGCCAAGCACGGCACCTGCATGCAGACCACGCCCGACGCCTATTTCGCGCGCTCGACGGGGATGTTCCGGAAGCTCAAATTTCCCGACATGGACGCGCTGTCGCGCGGTCCGGTAACGGCGGGGAAGCTCGCTGATGCCATCGCGGCCGCGAACCCCGATGTTCCGGCCGAGGCGATCCGTGTGACCAGAAACGCCAGGGGCTGGCTCGACGAACTGTGGTTCTGCCTCGACAAGCAATTCGTCTATGAGCGCTGCAAGGCCGGCACCGGTGGCGTGCCGGCGAACAGCGCGATCAAGATCTGGCGCGGCCCGAAACCGCGCTAGGCCCGGCCGCCGGCAACTCGACGTCTAGTTTTCGATCAGCGCCGTCGAGGGGTGGTGCTTGTCGAGGTGCCGCTTGATGATCTTGAGGTTGCGCGAATTGGAGCGGAACAGCGCGTCGGGGACGATGCCGATCACCGGGATCAGGCCGAGCAGGAAGTCGACCCCGACATTGCCGAACATGCGCGCCATCTGCATCTTGGACATGCCGAGGTTGCGCGCTTCCCACACCATCCAGGCGCCCATCAACGAACCGATCACGTCCCCGCCGACCGGGATGATGTCGAGAATGACATCGAGCCCGATCGTGTGGTTCATGCCGGGGATACGGAACAGCCCTTCGAGGAGATGCTCCATCGCCTCGATGCGCTTGCGCACCGCGGACGGGTCGCTCGACAGCAACGGAGCGAACCGGTTGAGCGTATCGGGTTCGATGCGGGTGGCGCGGTTGGTCATCATCACCCTCAATTGGCGACGCCGCGCAGACGATTCAATGGGTGCGCGGCGCGCGCATTGGTCTGCCACTGCTTGAGGCGCAGCGAAACGAGCGACCAGCGGAGCGGCCGGGCGATCGGAATATAGGCGACATCGCTGGCCAGCGCGGCGTCGGCTTCGGCGAGATGTTGCGCGCGCAACTCCATCGTATCGGCGTCGCGCGCGCCGTCGAGCGCGGCCCGGGCGGCGTCGCTGCACAGCTGGCAGGCGGTGGCGAGGTACCAGCGCGCGCTGTCATAGGGGGCGACCGCGTCGATCAGGCGCAGATCGGCGGGCGCATCCCAGCCGACGCGATCAGCCGCGATGCCGATCCTGCGCAATCCGGCGGCGCTCAACCCGAAGACGAGCGTGCCGCCCGGTCCGCGCGGCACCGCCAGCCGCAGGCGAAGATCGCCGGGATGCGCGACGCGCCACCTGGCGACGGGATCGGGGGGCGGCGTGGTGGCGGTGGCTGTGGCTGTGGTCGTGGTTGCCGACGCCCAGCCCGGCTGGGCGGGCGGTGCGGCGGAATCGAGGGTGTCGGGCAGGATCTGCGTTGTCGATGACCATGCGCTGGCGAAGGCAGCGACGATCGCCTGGCGATCGATCGCGCGGGCGACGGCGGCGCGATTGGCCGCTTCGGCAAGAAAGCCGTCGCGATCGACGATCGCCCAGCCGAACAGCCCGGCGGCGGGATCGATCCGGCGATTGGCCGGAGCGACGCTGGCGGCGTTGAGCAATGGCCAGTCGGCCGCGGTGCCGCCGGAGACGAGATCCGATTGGCGCAGTTCGAAGCGCGCGATGGCGCGCGCGGCGCGCTCGCCGATCAGCTCGACATTGTCCTGGGGGCCCGGCTCGGCGACATCGTCATCGGGCGAGCGACGCGGATCGAAGGCGGGTCGCAGCAGGATATTGCCATGCATGGTCCCGGCCTGCCGGAACGGGCCGCTGCCGCCCGGCTTGCGTGTCCGGAACAGGGCGAGTTCGGGCTGGGCGAACAGCTTGAGCAAGTCGGGGCGCGGGCTCTTCAGCTCGATTTCGAGCACTTCGGGCGTGCGCACGACGATCTGATCGATCGCGCTGAGATAGGGCAGCAGCGCGTTGCGCGAACCCGGCGCGATCTGGCGCCGCAGCGCCGCGACGACTTCTTCCGCGGTGACCTTGTCGCCATCGTTCCATTCGGCATCGCGCAGCCGGAAAAGGTAACTCATGCCGTGATCGAAGACGATCCAGCTCTCGGCCAGCCCGGGCTCGACCTGACCGGTCTCATCGAAGCTGACCAGCCCCTGCGCGGTCGCGCCGAGCAGCAGCCGATCGCCATTGGCAAGCGGGCCGCGTGCCGGATCGGCGAAAGCGATCTCGCCCCCGATCGCGCTGACCACCACCGGACCTTCATCCGGGCGTCGATCGCAGCCGGCCACAAAGAACGTCACCAGCGCGAGGGTCGCGATCACCCTCATCGCGCGCCGTGTCGTGATATGGGAATGCGGCGGGAGCATCGCGGTATCCTGCCATCGACCGGCGGCGCGCGCCACCGGCCAGCGACCGCGCCAAAAAGAATTTTTCGCGGGCCTTGCGGCGATATGGACAGCCGATTCGGTGCCGCATACAAGTTGGTTTGCGGGGCATTCATACAGGGTTGATTTTCGATGGCGCACATCGTGGCGCATGGCGGGGCTGTATGCGAGTGTTTGAGTTTCTTCGCGAACGCGTGACTGTCATTGGGCAGTTTCTGCGCGCCCGCGCGCCGGTCCTGCTGGCGATGGACCGCGCCGGCGTGTTGTTGCTCGGCGTGCTCGTCGGCACGGCGATCGGCTTCGCCTTTCGTGGCGATGCCGGGTCGGCCCCCGCGACCGTGGCGGTCGTCGCGCCGTCCGCCAGGGCGAGCGACGCGCCATCGCCGGCAACCGCCGAGGCCAGCTTTGCCGAGCGATGCGCGCCGTCTTTTCAGTTGCGGCAACAATTGGCGAGTACGGCATCGGTCGGCGGCCGCGTGCGGATCGGTGTTTTCGGCGACAGTTTCGGCAAGGGCGTGTGGTGGGGCCTGCTCAGCCAATTGCCGAGCAAGGCGGGCTATGAGGTCACCGACTATGGTCAGGAGGCGACCGGCTTCACGCGCTACAAGAGCCTCAACCTCGAGAAGCACCTCAGCGAGCAACTCGGATCGAACGCGCTCGACATCGCGGTGATTTCCTTTGGCGCCAACGATGCGCAGGGCATCATCACCCCGGAAGGGCATTATGCGAAGTTCATGGGGCCGCTGTGGCAAGAGCAACTCGGCGGGCGGATCGAGCGCTATGTCGGGATCCTGCGCGCGCACAAGGCGCTGGTCTACTGGGTCGGCCTGCCGCGGATGCGCGACCCGGGGCTCGATCGAGACGTCACCGCGATCAACGATTTCTACCACGCCCAGATGGACCGGCTCGGCGTGCCGTTTCTCGACAGTCGCCCGGTTTCATCTGACGCACATGGCCAGTTCACAGCGTATCTCGACGATCCGCGCGACGGAAAGCGCACGTTGATCCGCGTGGGTGACGGTATCCATATGTCGATGAGCGGCTATGCCTTGATCACGCGCGGTCTGGCCGAGCGGATCCGCAACTATGTCGGCACGGTGCGCACCATGGCCGGCGTCGCGCCACCGGTGCAGCCGAGCAGGAAGAAACCCGCATGAAGCCGATTGCCCTGATGATCGCCGCGCTGGCCGTTGCGGCGCCGATGCCGGCACTGGCGGCGCGCTGCGTCGGCCCGGTCTGCGATGCCGAGCGGCTGGCGCCACTGTTCGCCAGGCTTGCCGCCGGGCACCGGGGCGAGGGGGCGCCGATCCACATCCTGCAGATCGGCGACAGCCATACCGCCGGCGATGCCGTGACGGGGGCATGGCGCGACCTGCTGCAGGCGCGTTACGGTGCCGGCGGGCGCGGCGTCCTCGCGCCGGGCCGCCCGTATGACGGCTACCTCACGCGCGGCGTGACCGCATCGATGTCGACCGGCTGGACGATCGGCGCGACCTTCGGGAAGAACGCGGCCCCGCCACGGCCGATGCTCGGCATTTCGGGCTTCAGCATGATCGCCAATCGCCCGGATGCGAGCATGACGCTGCGTACCGACAACAGCACGACGACGTTCGATCGCTTCATACTATGTGCGATCGCCGGGCCCAATGCCGGTGGCGTGACGGTGAGTTTCGACGGCGCCGAGCCGAGCCGGCTCGATTTTACCGCCTCCGAAGAGCGGCCGATGTGTCGCAGCATCGACAGCGATACGGCGCACAGCGCGGTCGAGATCGCGGCCGAAATTCCGGGTCTGACGATTACGTCATGGGGGACCTTCCGGCGGGCGAATGGCGGCGTGGTGTTGTCGAATCTCGGTGTGGTCGGATCGCAGCTGGAGCATTTCGCGCGCGCCGACGATGTCGTGATCGCCGAGGAAATGAAGACCTATGCGCCGGACATGATCGTGCTGGCGTTCGGGACCAATGAGGGCTTCTCGCCGCGCTTCGACGCGGTTGCCTATGAGGCGACGCTGCGGAGCCAGGTTTCGCGGTTGCAGCGGCTGTCGGGCGGCGTGCCGATGCTCATGTTCGGGGCACCGGATTCGTTGACGCGCAATACGGCACTACGCGGCAATGCGCCCGGTTTGCCGCTCGAGTGCGAGGCGCCGCCGCCATTCCTGGCAGCGCAAGTGCCCGCCGATGCGACGATCCAGCCCTTGCCCGAAGAGGGTGGGGCGCATGCGGCGAGGCCACCCTTGTTCGCGCCGCCGGCGCTCGCCGATGTGCGGCGGATCCAGCGCAAGGTCGCGGGTGACATGGGCGTGGCGTTCTGGGACTGGCAGGCCAGTATGGGCGGGCCCTGCGCGGCGCGTGGCTGGGTCCAGCGCGCCGAGCCGCTGATGCGCGGTGACTATGTGCACTTCAAGACCTCGGGCGGGCGCGAAATCGCGCGCCGGCTGCAGGCCGATCTCGATGCCGCCATGGCGAGCGCGCGCTGACATGCCGAAACGGGGCGGGGGCCGCTAGCGATGCTGTTCCCTACACTGACCTTCGGGCTGTTCTTTCTGGTCGTTTTCGCGGTCGTCTGGTCGGCGCCGTCGAACGAATGGCGCAAGATATTGCTGCTCGTGGCGAGCTGGTATTTTTACGGCGCGTGGGACTGGCGCTTCGTACCGCTGCTGATCTTCTCGGCGCTGGGCAACTGGGCGATCGCGCGCGGGCTCGACCATCCGGCCTTTGCGGGCCACCGCAAGGCGTTGCTGCTGAGCGGGGTGGTGCTCAACCTGCTGGTGCTCGGATTCTTCAAATATTTCGACTTTTTCACCGCGCAGCTTGCCGCCACGCTGACGATGCTCGGCTTCGCGCGCGACATTCCGGTGTTGCAGGTCGTGCTGCCGATCGGGATTTCGTTTTTCACCTTTCAGGGCGTCTCCTACGTCATCGATGTCTATCGCGGCCGCGTACCGGCGGCGCGGCTGCTCGACATATTGCTGTTGATGTCGTTCTTCCCGCATCTCGTCGCCGGGCCGATCGTCCGCGCGGCCGATCTGGTGCCGCAGTTCCAGCACAGGCCGAAACTCGACCGATCGATGGTGTCGATGGCGTTGCTGCTGATCATGTGGGGGCTGTTCAAGAAGGCGGTGATCGCGTCGGAACTGGCGGTGAACTTCGTCGACCCGGTGTTTGCCGACCCGACGGCGCATTCGGCGTTCGACCTGCTGCTGGCGGCCTATGGTTATGCGGTGCAGATCTATTGCGACTTCTCGGCCTATTCCGACATGGCGATCGGACTGGCCGCGCTGCTCGGCTATCGCTTCCCGCGCAACTTCAACCAGCCCTATCGCGCGCTGTCGTTGCAGGACTTCTGGCGGCGCTGGCACATGACGCTGTCGCAATGGCTGCGGGACTATCTCTATATCGAGGCGCTGGGCGGCAGTCGCGGCGGCGAGGCGAAGACCTATCGCAACCTGATGCTGACGATGCTGCTCGGCGGATTGTGGCACGGCGCCAACTGGACCTTCGTCATCTGGGGCGGGATCCACGGCGGCGTGCTGGCGATCGAACGCTACTGGACCGCGCATGCGCCGAAGGAGCGCAGGAAATTGCCCGACTGGGCGAGGCTGTTGATCACCTTCCATGTCGTGCTTCTGGCATGGATATTCTTCCGCGCGCCGAGCTTCGGCGATGCGATGACCTATCTCGGTGGCATGTTCGCGCCGTGGCGCGGGCCAGCCGCGGTCACCGCGACGCCGCTGATCGTCCTGCTGATCGCGTTCGGGCTGGCGATTCACGCCGCGCCGCAACGGTGGCTGAGCAATAGTGCGATCCGCTTCCGCGCGTTGCCGGCGTGGCAGGCGGGAGCGGCGCTGATCGTCGTGATGCTGCTGATCGATTCGATGCGCTTCGAAGGGATCGCCCCCTTCATCTATTACCGTTTCTGAGGGCCTGCCGATGTCGCACGATTTTCCGGTCGATCTTCCGGACGCGCCACCGCCTGACGCGCATGCGTTGCGCTGGACGACGGCGATCATCGCGATCGCGTCGGTCGGGTTGTTGCTGACCAACGCGACGACGATTGCGGAATGGGGCGCCGAAATGACGCCGAGTCCGAGCGTCGTGCGCTTCGTCAATGTCGCCGATCGCTGGCGCGCCTTTACGGACCGCACCGGTCTCGGTGCGGCCCGCAAGGGTGTTCACGCCGTGTGGAAGAAGCTCGAAGCGGCGCGCTTCCCCGGCCAGGAGCCGGCGGCCGCGCCACAACCGAACGGATAACTCAGCGGTAAAAAATATGGTCGCCGAGTACCGCGACGCGCTGGCGCGAGCGGAAGAAGCGCGACGGCGCCTGATAGGCGGCGTGATAGAACAGCGCGCCGGGCATCACTTCCGGGCTGAGATGCTCGACGGCATCGCGCGACACCTCGACAGCACGGGTCCAGGCGTCGCTGTGGCGATCCGGATGGTAGCTGTCGGTGTCGAAGAACTGGCCAGGCTGGTTGACCACCGCGCACGGCGTGTGGCCGAAGCGGTTGCCCGCGCGGGTGCGGTTGATGATCAGCTGCGCGACGGCGAGCTGGCCCTTGGTCGACTGATTGGCGGCCTCGTGACGCACGACCTTGGCGATGCACTCGATCGCCGCCGACTGCTCAGCCGGTGCGACCGCCGGATGCGTCTCGGCATCGGCGGGCTCGGGCACGCTGTCGACGCTGTCGTCAGGTGCGGTGGAAAGCGTTGCGGTTTCGACGGTGGGTGTCGGGGCGGTCTGGGTAGACGGCGATTCCGGCGGTGTCTGCGCGATCATCGGAGCGATCAGCTGCTGGGCCGGAGCAGAGGCGGCGAGCGTGGGAATTGCGGCCGCGGTAGCAACGAGCGTAAAAATCAAACGACGATGGGAAAGCACCAAAAACCTCGAAACGTGCGCAGAGGCTCATCGTCGCGCCAAAATCACCGGTGCGCTCCGATTTACCCCACGTCTTGCCACCGGAAACCTGTTATTGTTTCGGTTCTGTCCCAGCGGCCGGGATGAACGGCGCCCTATGTTGGCGCGCGTTAACAAACGCAAAGCAAGCGCGACGAACCGTTACGGCTCCGGGATGAAACGAGGATATAAATCGGATTCGACCATTGGTAGCGCCGTTCTACCGTGCGATCCGCTAGATATGGGGCATCCGCACCCGGTGTTCTGGTCGGGCAATGTCGGGCATCGCTCCGGATTGATCGCGAAAGGGATCGGGGCACCGAAATTCCGGATGAACAGCGCGATCAGCGCGGCGACGGCCGCGCGGGCCGGCAAGGTTGCCGGCGCGAGGCTGAAGCCGCCCCGGGTCCGCTCGACCAGGCCGCCGCAGCGCGTGCCGCAGGGAAGGCAAGCATGGCAGGGAATGACGAGAGCAAGCTGAACCTGGCCGAAGTCAGTGCGATCGGCATTGGCGGCATGATCGGCGGCGGAATCTTCGCGGTGCTCGGCCTGGCCATTGCCACGGCGGGTCATGCCGTCGCGCTCACCCTTGCGGGTGGCGGTATCATCGCCCTGCTCACCGGCTTGTCCTACGCCCATCTCGGCCTGCACTTTCGGGGCGATGGCGGCAGCTTCACCTATATCGAAAAGGCCTTCGCCACGCCGTCGATCGCCGGATGCGCCGGCTGGCTGCTGGTCGTGGGCTATGTCGGGACGCTGGCGCTCTATGCGACGGCGTTCGGCGATTATGGCGCGACATTGTTCGGCTATGGCGGCGCCTGGCCGGTCACCGCCGTGCTGGCCGTGCTCGTGCTGCTGGGCTTTCTCGGGATCAACCTGCGCGGCGCGCGCACGTCGGGTGGGGTCGAGCTTGGCGTCGTCGCGATCAAGTTGCTGATCCTCGGCGTGTTCGCGGTCGCCGGCTCGATCGGCATCAAGGCCGGACATTTCGTGCCGCTGTTCGACCATGGCGTCGTCTCGCCGCTGGTCGCGGTGGCGCTGATCTTCGTCGCCTATGAAGGCTTTGAACTCATCCCCAACGCGATCGACGAGATGGTCGATCCGGTGCGCAACCTGCGCCGCGCCATCGTCATCGCCATCGTGCTTACCACCGTCATCTACATGGTCGGCGCGGTGGCCGCGCTGGGCAGCCTTAGCCCGGCGCAGATCCAGCAGGACCAGGAATATGTGCTCGCGGTCGCCGCGCGGCCGACATTGGGGCAGGGGGGCTTCGTCCTGATCGGCATCGCGGCGTTGCTTTCGGCCGCGTCGGCGATCAACGCGACCTTGTTCGGCGCCGCGCGGCTCGCCATGGTGATGGCGCGGGAACGCGCGCTGCCGCGGCTATTCGCCATGCAGGAGCGCACCCGACCCGTACCCTATGTCGCGTTGCTCGCACTGACAGGCCTGTCGCTGACCTTTGCCCTGGCGGCGCCACTATCGGCGATTGCCGGCTTTGCGAGCGCGACCTTCCTGGTCATCTTCGCCGCGGTCAATTTCTCGGCGTTGCGCCTGGCCGGGCCCATCGGGCTTTCGCCGCTGATCCCGCTTGCCGGCGGCGCGCTTGCCACCGCCAGCCTTGGCACGTTGCTGTGGCACGATTGGCAGACGGATCGACCCAGCCTGTACTTGCTGCTGGCGGTTTACGGCACGGTCGCCGTTACCGAGGCGGTGCTCACATTATTGCGCGGCCGTCGATCACTTGCGTCGGAGCCGGCGCACTGACGACATTCGTGGTTGCCGGCAGGCGGCCAGGAGCGGGGTGCGGTTTGCCGGAAGCGGATCCCGCTCCAGATCTTCGGGTGATCTGTCGCGAAAAACCGGTTCCCGCTTTTTCGCATCACGCTCAACAGTTCATGGTGCGGACGGCGGGACTCGAACCCGCATTCCCTTGCGGGAGAGAGATTTTAAGTCTCCTGCGTCTACCGGTTTCGCCACGTCCGCATGGCGCGACGAGAAGCGCAACCGGAGCCGGGCGTCAAGCGCGACGACGCGTCAGACGTTGAGGCGGAGGCGCATTTCCTTGCCGGGCTTGAAATAGGGGACGCGCTTGGCGTCCACGTCGACCACTTCACCGGTGCGCGGGTTGCGGCCGGTACGCGCTTCGCGCGCGCGGGTCGAGAAGGCGCCGAAGCCGCGAAGCTCGACACGGCCGCCGCTGGACAATCGGCGCGATATCTCGTCGAAAAAGGTGGTGATGATCGCCTCGACGTCGCGCATCGCGAGGTCGGGGTTTTCGTCGGAAATCTTCTGAACGAGCTCTGACCGGATCATTTTACCATCGACTCCTATCGTGGGTCAGCAGTGTTATTCACTTGCCGACACCAACAGTTACCGGGCACCCGACCCTAGAAATGCCCGCTTCGGTCTTTTCTTACAACAAGCGTCTGCGGCAAGATAGCACCGAAATGACGGCAATTTAGATTAAGAAGCTCATTTGGGTAAGCAATTCGGGTGACGGCCTTGCCGCCACCCGAATCGTCGCATCACTTCTTGGTTTCGCGCGCCTTGAGCGCCTCGCCAAGGATGTCGCCGAGCGACGCGCCCGAATCGGACGAGCCGTACTGCGCGACGGCCTGCTTCTCTTCGGAGATCTGCATCGCCTTGATCGAGAAGGTGGGCTTCTTCGAACGATCGAAGCCGGTGACCATCGCGTCGAACTTCTGGCCGACCTGGAAACGCTCCGGGCGCTGCTCGTCGCGGTCGCGGCCGAGATCGGTACGCTTGATGAAGCCGGTCGCGCCATCGTCGCCGACCTGCACTTCGAGACCCGCGTCGCGGACTTCGAGGACGGTGACGGTAACGATCGCGTTCTTGTTGAGACCAGCCGCACCACCGCCGGTTGCGCCGCCCGCCGCGATGGCGGCCGACGGGCCACCACGCTCGAGCTGCTTCATGCCGAGCGAGATGCGCTCCTTCTCGGCGTCGATGTCGAGCACGACGGCCTTAACCGTCTCGCCCTTGCGATGCAGGTTGAGCGCGTCCTCGCCCGAGATGCCCCAGGCGATGTCGGACATGTGGACCATGCCGTCGACGTCGTTGTCGAGGCCGATGAACAGGCCGAACTCGGTGGCGTTCTTGACTTCGCCCTCGACGGTCGAACCGACCGGGTGCGCCTCGGCAAAGGCTTCCCACGGATTGGCATGGGCCTGCTTGAGGCCGAGCGAGATACGGCGCTTGTCGGGATCGACCTCGAGCACGACGACTTCGACTTCCTGGCTCGTCGAGACGATCTTGCCCGGATGGACGTTCTTCTTGGTCCAGCTCATCTCGGAGACGTGGACGAGACCCTCGATGCCGGCCTCAAGCTCGACGAACGCACCATATTCGGTGATGTTCGTGACGCGGCCCGACAGCTTCGCACCCACGGGGTACTTGGCGGCGGCGCCTTCCCACGGATCGCTCTCGAGCTGCTTCATGCCGAGCGAGATACGCTGCGTGTCTTTGTTGATGCGGATGATCTGGACGCGGACGGTATCACCGATGTTGAGCACTTCGCTCGGGTGACCGACGCGCTTGTAGCTGAGATCGGTGACATGGAGCAGGCCGTCGATGCCGCCGAGATCGACGAACGCACCGTAATCGGTGATGTTCTTGACCACGCCGTCGATGATCTGGCCCTCGGCGAGGCTCAGGATGAGGCCCGAGCGCTGCTCGGCGCGGGTCTCTTCGAGGATCGCGCGGCGCGAGACGACGATGTTGCCGCGCTTGCGGTCCATCTTGAGGATCTGGAAGGGCTGCGGAATGTCCATCAGCGGGGTGACGTCGCGGACCGGGCGGATATCGACCTGCGAGCCGGGCAGGAACGCCACGGCGCCGTTGAGGTCGACAGTGAAGCCGCCCTTGACGCGGCCGAAGATGACGCCCTCGACGCGGGCGGTCTTGGCGAATTCGGTTTCGAGCTTGTCCCAGGCGGCTTCACGGCGGGCGCGGTCGCGCGACAGCATCGCTTCGCCATGGACGTTCTCGACGCGGTCGACATAGACCTCGACTTCGTCACCGACCTTGAGGTCGGCCTTCTGGCCCGGCGCGGCGAATTCGCGCAGCGGCACGCGGCCTTCGGACTTCAGGCCGACGTCGATCACGGCCATGTCGTTTTCGATGCCGGTGACGGTGCCCTTTACGACGCGGCCTTCGAAGCCGTCAGCGTCACCAAGGGTCAGTTCGAGCAGTTTCGCGAAATCATCGCGCGTGGGGTTAGCCGTTGAGGCCATAAGGATCAGGTTCCTGCATCATGTTTCCGGCCAGCCGGTTGTCTCCGGCGGTCTTGGCCTTGAACGCCGTGGAGGCCGTATGCCGGCCACGGCATCCGTCGATCGGTACATGGAGGAGACGCTTCGTGAAAATGCGAAAAGGGCGCGAGAGGACAAAGTCTTCCGCGCCTTCCTCCACGAGCACCGCTCGCTGGACGGCGCGCCCTTAGCGCCATCGGGTGCGAAAGGCAAGGTTCGCGGCCACTTTCAGCCAGCGGCAACGGCTAGCGCTGGCGACGTGCCTCGACGATGGCGATCGCGCGCTGGATCGAGGCCTCGATCGACAGGAAGCTGGTGTCGAGCAGCGCGGCATCGGCGGCGGGAACCATCGGCGCGGTGGCGCGCATCGAATCGCGCTGGTCGCGGGTGCGGATGTCGGCGAGGACGCGATCGAGGCTGACGGTCGAACCGCGCATGCGCAGTTCGGCGTGGCGACGCCTGGCGCGGATCGTCGGGGTCGCGCGGACGAACAGCTTGGCGTCGGCATCGGGCGCGATGACCGTACCGATGTCGCGACCATCGAGCACCGCCCCGCCGGGCTGGCGGGCGAAGCGCTTCTGACGATGGAGCAGCGCGGCGCGGACCAGCGGATGCGCCGAAACGATCGAGGCGAGCTTGCCGACCTCGTCGCTGCGCAGGGCGGGATCGTCGAGCAGGCTGTCGTCGAAGTCGCATGCCGCGACAGCGTCAGCCTCGATCTCGGGGTCGAGATCGAGCCGGCGCACGCTCTCGCCGACCGCGCGATAGAGCAGGCCGGTGTCGAGGTGCGGCAGGCCATAGTGCCTGGCCAGCGCCCTGGCGATCGTGCCTTTGCCCGAAGCGGCGGGTCCGTCGACAGCGATGATCATGCCCGAATCAATTCCGTAGTGCCGCGAGAGTTTCAAGAAAAACCGGATAGCTCGTCGCAATCGGCGCGACATCGTCGATCGTCAGCGCGGTACGGCAGGCAAGACCCGCGACCGCCATGCTCATCGCGATGCGGTGGTCGAGCTTCGAGGCGATCTGGCCGCCGCCGGGCAGGAGGTCGCCGCCGGTGCCGGTGATCGCCAGCCCGTCGTCATATTCCTCGACCGTCACGCCGATCGTCGTCAAGGCGGCGGCCATCGTCGCGATGCGATCCGATTCCTTGACGCGCAGTTCGTGCGCGCCGCGCGCGACGGTGCGGCCCCGGGCCAGGGCCGCAGCGACGAACAGCACCGGATATTCGTCGATCATGCTCGGCGCGAGGTCGGCAGGCACGTCGATCGCGGTCAGCGCGGCGTGGCGGACGTGCAGGTCGGCGACCGGCTCGCCGCCGACGATGCGCTGGTCGAGTTCGGTGATGTCGGCGCCCATCATGCGCAGCGCGGCGAACAGGCCGGTGCGCGTGGGATTCATGCCGACATTGGCGATGACGATATCGGAGCCCGGGACGATCGACGCCGCGACCGCCCAGAAGGCGGCGGACGAGGGGTCTCCGGGGACGATGATATGCTGCGGCCTGAGTTCGGCCTCGCCGGTGATCGAGATCACGCGTCCGTGGTTGGTCCGCTCGACCGTCAGCGTAGCGCCAAAACCGGCCAGCATCCGCTCGCTATGGTCGCGTGTCGCGACGGGTTCGATCACGCGGGTGATGCCGGGTGTGTTGAGGCCGGCGAGCAGGATCGCCGATTTCACCTGGGCCGAGGCGACGGGCAGGGTATATTCGATCGGGATCGCGGGGCTCAGCCCACGCACCATCAGCGGCAGACGGCCGCCCGGGCTGGCGGTGATGTCGGCACCCATGCGGCCGAGCGGCTCGATCACGCGGCCCATCGGCCGGCCCGACAGCGAGGCGTCGCCGGTAAAGGTCGCAGTGATCGGATGGCTGGCGACAAGGCCCATCAGCAACCGTGTGGAGGTGCCTGAATTGCCCATGTCGAGCGCCGATTCGGGTTGCAGCAATCCGCCGACGCCGACCCCGTGAATATGCCATGTGCCGGCGGCATCGCGCTCGATCGTCGCGCCCATGGCGCGCATCGCCGCCGCGGTGGCGAGAACGTCCTCGCCCTCGAGCAACCCCTCGACCCGGCTCTCCCCGACCGCGAGCGCCGAGAGCATCAGCGCGCGGTGGCTGATCGACTTGTCGCCGGGTACCGTGACGCGGCCCGACAGGCACGACGCGGGCGCGATTTCGAACGGGACGGAAACGGGGTGGGGCATGATGCGGGCGCTTTGACAGTGCGCTTGCGCTATGGCAAGGCGCGCCCCACTTTGCGATTTCGATTGCGAAACATCCAATCTCGAAAGGCACGAAACGGCATGATTAAGCCGGAATGGGGCACGAAGCGTACGTGTCCGAAATGCGCGACGCGCTTTTACGATCTGGGCAAGGACGATCCGGTCACCTGCATCGCCTGCGGTCAGACCTGGGCGCCCGAACCGATTCTCAAGTCGAAGCAGCCGCTGCCGTTCGACGCCCCGAAACCCGATGAGGTCAAGAAGGACGACGAGGATCTCGCCGGCGACGACGTCGATCTGGACATCGGCGAGAATGAGGAGCCGTCACCCGACGACGAGGTCGATCTGGGCGGTGACGACGACCTCGGCGTCGAGACCAGCAAGGACGAAGACGAACATTGATGTGAAGATATTTGGCAAGCGATGCTCCGCATCGCTTGCCAAGCCGGCGCCGCCTCGCTAGGGGCGCCTTCCCGGACGGATGGGGCCGTAGCTCAGCTGGGAGAGCGCTGCAATGGCATTGCAGAGGTCAGGGGTTCGATCCCCCTCGGCTCCACCAATCACCGGAAAGCGCAGTGAGATGACTCCCTCCAGAGGGGCATCGGCGCGCGATCCCTCACCGGCGCTGTGATGAAGCGGTGCGCGACATGGGTATCGGGCAGGCGCCTGTGATCATACAACCACGCGCCGGCGTTGCCGGGAACGGTCCGCAGCTGGTGCTCGATCTCGAGCGCGGGCTTTGGCGCCGAGGCGTACCCGCCGATCATTGCCTTCGACTGCTGCACGACGGCATCGCCCGTTATCCCGACCATGTCGGGCTGGCTGCACGGCTCGCGTTGCGACGCCGCGAAATGGCCGACTGGCAAGACGAGACGCCGGACCTCGCGGCGATGATTCTGGCCGGGGGCAAGACCTCGACTCCGCTCGACCTCCATTGCCTGCTGGACGATCCCGCCGCTCTGGCGCGTGCGGCGGCCAGCACGGCCGAACATTATCGTGGCATTGGCGCGATCGAGCGCCCGTTCGCACGACCGGCCGTCTCGTCGCGCCGTCTGCGCATCGGCTATCTGTCGGGCGATTTCCGTGAGCATGCGCTCGGGCAGCTCGCGATCGGACCGATCGAATGCCATGACCGTACCCGGTTCGAGATCTTCGGATACGGCACGCTCGCGGGGGATGGGTCGGCGCTGCATCAACGCTTTCTGGCGGCGTTCGATCGCTATCATGATCTGCACGGCGCACCGGCGGAGACGATCGTCGACGCGATCCGCCACGACGAGATCGACATTCTCGTCCATCTCTCGGGATATACGCATGGCGGCCGATGCGAAATCCTCAGCGCTCGGCCCGCGCCGGTCGTCGTCAACTATCTCGGCTTTCCCGGCACATTGGGCATGGCGTGCGTCGATTACATCATCGGCGATCCGGTCGTGCTCGGCCCCGGGATGATCGAGCATGTGCGCGAGGCACCGGTGCTGCTGCCCGATTGCTACCAGCCCAACCTGCGCCGCGCGGCGCCGTCGCCCCCCGGTCAGCGGCGCGCGCACGATCTGCCGGAGCAGGCGCTCGTCCTCGCCTGCTTCTGCGCCACGAACAAGATCGGCGCGCCGGTTTTCGCGCGCTGGATGGCGGTACTGCGCGAGGTGCCCGACGCGGTGCTGTGGCTGCTCGATCATCCCCGCACCAACCCCGGCCCATACTTGCGGGAGGCTGCCGCGCGCCATGGCGTGGCGCCCGATCGGATCGTCATCGCGCCGTGGCTGACGCCCGAGGCCCACCAGGCGCGGTTGCCGCTCGCCGATCTCGCGCTCGATACCGCGCCCTACGGCGCACACACCACCGGCAGCGACATGCTGTGGGCGGGCGTGCCGATGGTCGCGTTGCTTGGCGATGCCTTCGCCGCCCGGGTCAGCGCCAGCCTGCTGCGCGCGGCAGGACTGTCCGATCTCGTGGCCACCGACCTCGACCGATATGAGGACATGATCCTGAATCTGGCCCGCGACCGCCGTCGCCTTGCCGCGCTTCGCCGCCACCTCGTCGATGGACGCGCGAAATTGCCGTTGTTCGATGCGCCGCGCCTCACCCGCCATCTCGAGACGGCGTTCGCCTTGATGTGGGAGGCGCATTGCGCAGGGGAGCAGCCGCGCGGATTCTCGGTCGTGCCGCTTCAGGGTGGCGGCAGCGGCTCGGAATGGCCGAACTGGGCGCGATAGGCCGCGGCCAATTCCTCGCGCTGCGCCGCACCGAGCGATTGACGGGCATGCAGCGCCGCGGGGGTAGGCGGCTCGGGCGGTTCGGGCAGCGGAGCGGATTCGCGCCCCGGTTCAAGCCAGCCGATCAGCCGCACGAGGCTCGCCATCCGATCGGCGATCAGGTCTTCGTAGCACAGGTGGATGACGGGCCAACCGCATTGCCGCAGCCGGGCGCGCCAGAGCAGCTCATCGACCACCAGCTGGCGGCGCGTGTCGCGCAACGCCGCCAGGTCCGCGATGACCAGATTGTCGCGCGGCTGTGTCGTCGGCTCGGCGGTGAAGTTCCAGAAACCGCTTTGAACCGCCAGCCGGAGCGAGATCGCCTGCGCCAGGCTGTCGCGCCGCCACAAATGGATGACGAACGGTTCGGGCAGTTCCCCGGCCGCATCGATCGCCGTCAGCATCGCCGGATATTGCCGCGGCAGGCACTTTACGATGCAGTATCCGCCGGCGGTGCGATGACGCATGATCGCCGAGAGATAGGCGCCGGGGGAGGGCGCCTGCCAACGCGTTTCGAAGGCGCGACGATAGTCCGGGTAGAAATATTCGAGCGGGACGCCGCGCCCGAGCTGACGCAGCAGCCGGCAGAGCAGGTGTGAACCGGTCCGCGCGCTGGCGGCGATCATCCCGAATCGAAGCGTCGGTTCGGGCGAGCGATCGAACCGGGCTTCCGCTAGGGCGACTTCATTGTCCGCCAGGATCATCCCGGCACGATCCGGACCAGGCCGCGCGACGCCAGATTGTCGAGGAATGCGAGGACGTCGACATGGATCTGCTCGCGCGACGCGGCGTAGTGATCCGCCAGTCCCTCGACCAGATCGGCCACCGTGATGGGGCGCGCGATCGCTTGCCAGATTGCCGCCCCGATGGCGTCGATCGTCAGATACTTGCCGTTGGCAACGTCGATCATGATCAGGTCATCGTCCAGCGCGCTGCACAGGGTCGCTTCATGCTGGACGACCGTATCGCCGGCTGAAATCATGTTATTGTTTCCATTGTGGTGAGGGCGGTCAGATGTGAAACGAGCGCTTCGGCGCCGGCATCGAGACGGTCGAGATCCCATGGTCGGCGGAATTCGAACCCCGCGGCCTGGCGGACCGCCGCGACGCAGCGCATGGCATGGCTTGCGGAATCGCCCAGTTGTTTCAGCAAGCGCGGCCGATAGGTGTTGCGCATCACGATGCCGAACGCGTCCTTCGACGAGATTGCGACAATCATGGGGGCATCGACGGTCGGTCCAGGGACCAGGTTGAAGATCGACGCCAGCGGCAGCGAATCGAACGCCGTGTTGGCGAGCGGCAAATGGAACTTGTCGTGGCGCGCCAGATCGCGCTGCAGCGGCCAAATGTCGATGTCGAAATGCGCCAACGCATCCCGCCAGAGCTTCACGCGCGGCACCCCATGATAGAAGCGGACGATATTGTCGGCGCCCTGGCGGATCACGCCGACATCGTCGCACAGCACATTCACGCCGCGATGCCGCATCTGCATCATCAACGTCGATTTTCCCGCCCCCGATGCGCCGCAGAACATGTGCGCCTGACCACCCACCTCAACGGCGCCCGCGTGGATCGGCGACTCGCCGCGCTGATACAGGATCGCGGTCAACGCGACGCCGTAGAGAAATTGACGAACATCCTCCTGCCGAGCACCCGGCGCTGGCTGAACCTGGATCTCACAGCCTCTTTCAATGCGAAAGAGCGCCACATCCGCGATGTCTGCGATATGCGAAGCCGAATCCTTGGCCATCGACGCGGTCGATAGCTTCAGTGAAATCGTGACATCCGCGTAACTTTGTGAATCGGTTTCGGTCAATTCCGGGCACGATATTTCAGATCGCAGCGCCAAGCCGTAAACGCGGTACCAATGACTCATCGATGACACCGCCCAAATGGAAACCTCCGCTGCCGCATATGGTACGGCGGAAGCGGCGTAAACCGGCCACAGTCAGCTCACATGCGTCCGAATTGGTCGCGTTCTTCGAGTGAGTTCGCCAACTACCCGTTGATATATAGAGTGTTCTCGGGTATGGGGCCAGCAAGCCTAGAATCGGAGTAGCATCAAATGGAACGGAATTTCCACGAGGCGACTGTTGTGGACGCAGCTTCGGACAAGGCTGTCTGGAATGCACCTCAGGTCGCCGTAACCGACATCGAAGCAATCACGGCCGCCGGTGCGGGCGCGAACGGCGACGGCGTGACGACGGCCAGCTAAGCGTTGATGTCACGGGCTATCGCCGGCTTGGCGGCGTGGTCCGTTCGTACCGACATCGAAGAAAAATGCCGGACGATCGCGTATTCGCTTGGCCTTGGCGCCGTATCGAATTCCGTCGTTGCGCGGGGTGAGGCGGCGTTTTGCGGCGCTACCTACCCGCGCCGCAACCATTTCGCTTCACATCAGACCGACAGCCGCTTTGATGCCGAGCTCATGGTGGTCGGCGATCTCCGGATCGACAACCGCGACGAGTTTCTGGCGCGATGTGGGGTGTCATCCCAATCGGCCGCCGGGCTTTGCGACGTCGAACTGATTGCGCTCGGATGGAGTCGCCGCGAGGAACGAATCTTCGACGCGCTCGTCGGCCCCTATGCGGTCGCAATCTGGTGCGGCCGGCGCAACCATCTCGTACTGGCGCGGGATCCGCAGGGCACGCGCCCACTATTCTTTCATCGCGGAGACGATTGGGTGGCCTTCGCCAGTCTTCCGAACGCGTTGGCGGCGCTTCCGGAGATCGGAAGGCGGGTCAACGAGCAGCGGGTGCTGGAATTGCTCCTGCTGGTGGATCCGCATGGCAACCCGAGCTTTTTCGACGGCGTCGAGGCGGTGCGCAAGGGCGAGATCGTCGGTTTCGAAGCGCCGGATCGCCTCCAGCGGCGCCGGTTCTGGAACGCGGCCGACATCGCGGTCGAGCGACGGCGGCCCGATGATCATGCTGCCGGGCTGCGCGCGCACCTGATCGCGGCGGTTGACGCCGCAGTCGACACGCCCCAGCCCGTTGCCGCAATGCTGAGCGGCGGCTTCGACAGCGGCGTCGTGACCGGATTCGCGGCTGATCGCCTGCGCTGCGATGGCCGTGAACTGCTCGCCTACACGGCCGTACCGGCGCCCGATGACCAGACCTCGACCGACGCGTTCTGGTTGGACGACGAGAGCGAGCTGGCAGAGACGGTCGTCCGCCGCCACGCCAATATCCGCCATCGCTGCATCGCCCCCGCTGCCGACTCGCTCGCGGCGACGTTCGATTTCTATTTCGATCATGTCGGTACCCCGTGTCTCCAGCCGTCGCTTTCGCTGTGGTACGCCGAGATCGAGCGCGCGGCGGTGGCGGACGGTGCGAGGGTCCTGTTGATGGCGACCGGCGGCAACGCGACCATTTCGTACCACGGGGCGCCTTTCCTGCGGCAGTTGGCGGAGCAAGGCCGGTGGCTCACGCTCCTCGGCTGGCTGGCGCGCCTGCGCGGCGGCCATCCGGCGGTCGATCGCGAAATGCTGGTTCGCACCATCCTGCGCAAGCGGCTGGGCGAAGCGCGATGGGAGCGTCTGCGACGCCTCAAGGGCAAGCGGCCGCTTCCCAATTGGACCACCGTGCCACCGAACTGGTCGGCGGTGGCCAGCGAACGGATGCCGGACATCCTGGCCGGCGTCGATCCGCACGCCGCGCGCCTCGAAATCCTGCATGGCGGGATCGGACGCAGCTCCGACCGGACCGTGTGGCTGATGCGCGAAACGATGCTGCCACTCTACGAAAAGGCGGTGTGGCTGCGGCGTGGCATTGAGGTGCGCGATCCGACGCTCGATCGACGCGTCGTCGAATTTTGCCTGTCGATCCCCGAAGAAGAGTTCCTGCGCGGCGGCGAGGCCCGGGCGGTGTTCCGCCGCGCCTTTGGGAAGGACGTTCCGGCGGAGGTGCTGGCAAACCAGCGGATCGGCCGCCAGGGCTATGGCCGGAACCAGAGCATGCAGCGCTCACTGGCAGGCTTTCGCGACGAGATCGATCGGGTTCCCGAGCATTCGCCGGCAAGAAGGCTGTTCGATCTGGACGCGCTGGCGCACCTGGCGAACATGCCGCCGGATTCGGACGATGGCGGGATCGACTTCGACGCCGCCTATACCCGAAAGCTCTCGCGCGGGATCAGCGCGCTGCATTTCGTCAACCGGATGGGCGCGGGCAATTGATCGCGACACGGTTTCGTGCGCTCCGCCGGTGGGCGGCCACGCCGTCGCGGCATCGCTGAAAAAGCGCGGGAAGCCGCCGCGCTCAGGCCGCGTCGGGCACAGGGCAGAATTGTTGCACAAATGCCTCGTGCGTCGTGAGTGACGCGACACGATCGCCGATCAGGCGCCTGAGGTCGGTCAGCGCGCCGCGTAGTTCGTCAGGGGGCATCAATCGCGCGAGTTGATGCCAGGCGCGTGGTTCCAGCCGCTGCCCGAGCATCACCGATACCCAGGAATCGACGCGAAACAGGTCCTCGCCGCCTTGATAGGCCTGCGCCGCATCGCGGAACAGCGCCAGGCGTTCGGCGAGCGAATCGGGGATCGGCATATCGCGGCAACGACGCCAGAACGGCGTGTCGTCGCGCTCGGTCAGCTTATAGTGCAGGATGATGAAATCGCGCACATGCTCCCATTCGCGCACCGCCTGGGCATTGAAGCGCGCTGTCACCGCCTCGCTCGTACCGGCAAACGGAAAGGCCTGGATCAGGCGCGTCACCGCGACCTGGATCAGATGGATGCTGGTCGATTCGAGCGGTTCGATGAAGCCCGATGAAAGGCCCAGCGCAATGCAGTTGCGCGTCCACGGCGCCGCGCGCATGCCGGTCGCGTATCGGATCGGGCGCGGCTCGAACAAGGGCGTGCCCTCGATATCGCGCAACAGGCGGGCACAGGCCTCGTCGTCCGAGAGGAAGCCGCTGGCATAGACGAGGCCGTTGCCGGTGCGCGTCTGGAGCGGGATACGCCAGCGCCATCCTTCGCCATGCGCGATGGCGCGGGTGTAGGGGACGGGCGGGCCGACGCTTTCGGTTTGCACCGCCAGCGCGCGATCGGTCGCGATCCACTGGCCCCAGTCGTCGAACGTTACGCCGAGTGTCTGGCCGATCAGGAGCGCGCGAAAGCCGGTGCAGTCGATGAACAGGTCACCGTCGATTTGCCGGCCCGATTCCAGTTCGAGCGCGTCGATGTGGCCACTTTCGGGATCGAGCACGACGTTGCGGATCTTGCCTTCGATGCGCTGAACCCCCGCCGGTTCGGCAAGCGAGCGGAGGAATTTGGCATAGCGTGTCGCGTCGAGATGATAGGCGTAGCTGAGCGCAGGCTGGCCACCGGTCGCAAAGCGTCCCGCCAGCGCCGCGCGCTGTTCGAGCGAATAGGCGCCGAATGGCTCGGTCGAGCCTTCGCGGCGTGCCTCGAGCCAGAAATGATGAAAGTCGCCCATCCAGTTTCCGCGCCCGACCGAGCCGAACGGGTGAAAATAGGCGTCGCCGTCGCGACCCCAATTCTCGAACGAGATGCCGAGCTTGAAGGTCGCCTGGGCCGCCTGCATGAACGGCTTCTCGTAGATGCCGAGCAGGTCGTGGAAGGTGCGCGCCGTGGGGATCGTCGATTCACCGACGCCGACCGTACCGATCTCATCGGATTCAACCAGGGTGATGGAAAGAAGAGCGCCGAACTGCTTGACGAGCGCGGCGGCGGCGACCCAGCCGGCCGTGCCCCCGCCCGCGATGACGACATGCTTGACCGGCCTGACGCTCATTCTCGTGTCCCCTGGGAATCGAAGGCAAAGGCGACGCCCGCCTGCAGCGCGGCGGCGTCGTTCACCGCATCGCGCGGGCGATAAAGCAATATCACGAGCAGCGCGAAGAGCGCGCTCGCCGCCATGCCCGTCAGTGTCGAGGTCGCCGTTCCGGCCAGCGTCAGCGCGACGACGGTTGGAGCCATCGCCTGGGCCAGCTTGCGCGAGATGTTGGCGAGAGCATAGACCCGGCCGGCGCAGCCCATGCTGGCGAGCTGGTTTTCGCAATCGGCGACCGCCGCGGGAACGAGCGACCAGAACATCACCGACATGCCGCACCCGGCGACGATCGCGACGCATGTCAGGATGACCAGCGCGGGCACCCCGCCGCACATCATGGCCAACACCGTTGCCGCGACGTTGAGCAGCGCGGCCAGCAGAAGGGTGCGCGATCGGCCCATGCGCGCGCCCAGCATCGCCCAGCCCGGGGTGGTGAGGAGCAGCGAGGCCGCCGGTGCGAGCGCGACATAATAGCCGAGCCGCAAGGAGCCGACTTCGTCGAACAGGAAGAGCAGCGATTTGTTGATTACCGTGATGGCGAGGCCGGCGGCCAGGATCGACGCGAGCAATCGCCGCAGAGCCGCCGAGCGCCGCAGCAAGCCGATGGTGACGCGCGCGGTTTGCCACGGACCGCCAAGCGCCGCTGCGGCTGGCTGACGCGGCGGCACCACGCGTTCGCGCACGCCGAAATAGGTCGCAAGGAAGGCGGGAAGCGCGAGCGCCGCCAGCAACAGCGCGCCACGGCGAAAATCGACGACGGTGTCGGTCGTCGGCAGCAGGGCAAAGACAAGTGCGGCGACCAACCCGCCGATCGCCGCGCCCTGCATCCGCGCGCTGGTCAATGCGAGATGGTCCTGTGGCGCCGCGGAGATGCGCGCGGTCAGGGCGCCATAGGGTATGTTGCCGACCCCATAGGCGGCGCGCAGAGCGAGATAAGTCGCGAGTGCCACCGCCGGGACCCATCCGGGCGGAACCGGCAAAGGCGCGAAAGCGAGCGCGAGGAAGAGCACCGAAACCGGGCCACCGGCAAGCACCCACAGTCGCAAGGGAATGCGCGGTGCCGCGCGATCGACAAGCGTCCCCACCAGCGGGTCGATCACCCAGTCCACGGCGGCGCCGACGAGAAAGATCGCGGAGGCGACTTCCGGCGCGATGCCAAGACCGCGAATATAATAGAACAGCAGATAGAGTTCGACCGACTGCCAGACGAAGTTGAAGCCGAGATCACCCGCCGCGTAGCTCCAGCGTTCGCCGCGGGAGATCATGCCTCTGCGGCGCTCGGGCGCTCCGGGCGGGGCAGGGCGGCAGGTTCGCTCTCCGCCAGTGGCGCGGTTGAATCGCGGATCAGCAACTCGTTGTTGTGCTCGGTCCGCTGTACCGTCAGGCGTCCCTCGAGCTGGTCGATCAGCATACCGGTCGCCGCCACGGCCATGTCGAATACGGGCTGGCGAACGGTCGTCAGCCGCGGCCAGACGATGCGCGATGCCTCGGCATCGTCGAACCCGGCGATCGACAGGTCACCGGGAAGCGACAGGCCGAGTTCGCGCGCCGCAAGCATCACGCCAACGGCCATTTCATCATTTTGCGCGAGGATGGCGGTCGGCCGGTCCGTGCGGTCGAGCATCCGCCGACCGGCCTCGATCCCGCCGTCAAAGGTGAAAAAGCCGGTCTCGATCCGGTCGAGACGCATCTCGCAACCCGCGTCCCGAAACGCCTGGCCGTAGCCGATCAGCCGCGCGTCGGTGGCGGCGTGGCCGGGATCACCCTTGACGATGCCGATGTCGCGGTGCCCCAGGGCCAGCACGTGCGCGGCGACTGCCTGTGCGCCGGCGATGTCATCAAGCAACGTCGAGCAGCCGAGGTCGAGCTGGCGGGACGGCGCGATGCGCGAAAAGCGGATGCCCGCCTCGGCGAGTTGCTTGAGGATCACCGGGTGATCGGAGGCCGGCGGCGCCAACACGACGCCATCGAGCGCCGCGGACCGCAGCAGGCCGACGATGTCGCGGGCATTGTCATGCACCGACTGGACGGGAATGACGATCAGGCGGTAGCGCTCGCCCTGCAAGCGCTCCAGCACGCCCATCTGCAGGTCGACGACATAGCTGGCACTGGGCTTCTCATAGATCAGCCCGATCAGGTGCGAACGCCGCCGGACCAGTGACTGGGCAAAGACGTTGGGATGATAGTTCAGCGCGTCGGCCGCCGCGCGCACCCGCTTCCTGAGATCGTCGCTGACATGGGGTTCGTCGTTGAACACGCGTGACACGGTCTTGGTGGAGACGCCGGCGCGGCGCCCCACATCCACGATCGTCGTGCGTTTGATCTCGCGTGGCAGTGCGGAAACTCCCTTGTCCCGTCAGGAAAAATGGCGCCGGTGCGCGACGCGGTGTACGACAGCGATGTCAATCGATTTTGTCAAGATTGCCGCTAATGCGACGAACAATGGCGTATTTGCAATAGATCTGGCCCGATTTGCCGATGGCGCCAATTTTGGAATTGACAACGTAAGACATTTTGGTATCGCTATCATCGACGACGAGCTGTCCAAAACGGCCAGCAGTCGACCCGCAATTCAGGGATTGCGGCCATGGAGGGGAATGTCATGAAGGGTTTTATCCCGCAGCGTGTACTCGTGCGCACCACGTCGACCATCGCGATCGCCGTCTGCCTTGCGGCACCCGGTGCGGCGCTCGCGCAAGCGGCGGCGCCCGCCGGCCAGCAAGCGGAGCCGCCGGCCGCCGACGATATCGTTGTTACCGGTATCCGCGCGTCACTCGAACGGTCGATTGCGATCAAGCGCGACTCGACCGGCATTGTCGACGCGATTTCCGCCGAGGACATCGGCAAGTTCCCTGACACCAACCTTGCCGAGTCGCTCCAGCGCATTACCGGCGTTTCGATCAATCGCCGCAACGGCGAGGGCGCCGATGTGACGGTGCGCGGCTTCGGGCCGCAATATAACCTCGTCACGCTCAACGGCCGCCAGCTCGCCGCGACCGAGCAGACCACCGTCGGTGGCGACGAGAGCGCCGACTTCAGCCGCAACACCAGCCGTTCGTTCGATTTCTCGAACCTCGCATCGGAAGGCGTGCGTACGCTCGAAGTCTACAAGACGAGCCGGGCGCAGGTGCCCTCGGGTGGCATTGGCGCGACGATCAACGTCGTGACGCGTCGTCCGCTCGACGCGGGTGAATCGGGCTTCAACGGCACGATCGGTGCCAAGGCCGTCTACGACATGAGCACGAATGACTGCGTCAGCTGCGGGTCGCATGTCACGCCGGAAGTCTCGGGCCTGGCCAGCTGGAGCAACCCCGACCAGACCTTCGGCATCTCCCTCTTCGGCAGCTATCAGAAGCGCAATTTCAGCAATGTCAGCGCGACGTCGAATGGCTGGAACATCACCACGCTGGCGCAGTTCCTCGATCCGACGAACGGCAACGTCAATGCCGCGACCAAGGTCAACAATGCGCCGACGGACCCGAACAGCCTCGTCGCGCGACCGAATGATTTTCGCTACCATTTCGGTGAGGGAACGCGCGAGCGCCTCAACGGCCAGGCAGTGATCCAGTTCAAGCCCAGCGACACGCTCGATATCACCGCCGACGTGCTCTATGCGCGCAACAAGCTGTCGGAGCGCCGATCCGACGAGGCGAACTGGTTCAACCGTCCGTTCGACGTCGTGACCTTCGATTCCGGCCATTCGGTGGCGACGACGACCTATCTCCACGAAGTGATCACCGGCGAAACCAAGGACGCGGGGTTCGAGCAGCAATATCGCGCACAGAAGAGCGATCTCTACGATTTCGGCCTGAACGCGAAATGGGACGTGACGGACCGGTTTCGCCTCACGCTCGATGGCCATATCGGCAAGTCGAACAGCACGCCGAACAACCCCAATGGCATGAGTTCGACACTGGTCGCGATCAGCTCGCCGACGCTTGCCGCACATTCGGTCAATTACAGCAACGGCTTCCCGGTCCAGACGGTCACCTTCGTCGATCCGGCGACGACGAGCGCGACGCATCCGGTGGTCAAGGGCAACGGCAACGGCGTGCTGGACGTTGGCGATCTCGGTAGCCAGGTCGGTCGCCAGGTGGCGACGACGCAGAGCCAGCGCATCAAGGAAATTCGCCTCGACGCCGGATGGGACCTCGGCGGCGGCAGCCGGCTCGACTTCGGCGCCGATTACCGCACAACCGACACCCATTCGACCCAGACGAGCTATTATCAGACGCTCGGTGACTGGGGTAACGCGCGGCCGCGCGACGTCCAGGCGATCGCACCCGGCCTCGTGCAGCCCTTCTGTCTCGTCTGCGCCTTCCATGACAATAATACCCAGGCGACAGGCGATGGGCTCCTCGCCTTCCGTGCCGAGGATCCGACCGCGCTCTACAATGCCCTGTCATCCTTTTATACCGCTGCGGGAAACCCCAACGCGATCAACGGTTTCGCGGACGATCGTGTGAAGGAAGACATCTTCGCCGCATACGGACAGGTCACCTGGAAGGGCGAGCTCGGCGGACACAATGCCAGCCTCGTTGCGGGTGTTCGCTACGAAAAGACAACGGTGCACTCGAATTCGCTGCAGGCGATCCCGCTCGATATCCGCTGGCAGTCCGACAACGACTTCACCACCGACGTGTCGGCCACCTATCAGGACGTCAGCGACAGCGGGCGCTACAACAACTTCCTGCCGGGAATGGATTTCCAGATCGAAATCAAGAAGAACCTCATCGGTCGCTTCTCGTTCGGCCGGACGATTTCTCGCCCGAATTACGGCAATCTGTTCGCGTCGATCAGCGTCGGCACCCCCAATGATGCGACTGCCGTGGGCGGGCAGGCCGGCGGTTCGTCGGGCAATGCCAATCTGCAGCCGCTGGTCTCGGACAATCTCGACCTTTCGCTGGAATATTATTTCAAGCCCGACAGCTACATCTCGTTCGGTGTGTTCGACAAGCGCGTGCATAATTTCATCGGCAACTCGGTGGTACAGCGCAACCTGTTCGGCCTGCGCGATCCCAGTTCGGGTGCGGCCGGAAGTCGTTCGGGTTCGGCCAAGGCGGCATTGCAGGGGCTGGGTGCCGACATCACCGACGTGAACCTGTTCACCATGACCGCGTTGTTGCAGCAGACGGGCAGTATCGCGGCGGCGACCTCGACCTTCTCGGCGAACTACAACCCGGCGACGCGTGCGCTCAACCAGGCGTTCGTCGACTCGACGCTGGCGGCGGTCGACATCATTGCTGACGCCAACGATCCGCTGTTCAATTTCAACGTCAATACGCCGGTCAACAACAAGGACGCGGAAATCTACGGCTTCGAAGTCGCGGGGCAGTATTTCTTCGGCAATTCCGGCATCGGTGTGGCGGCGGCCTATACGCTGGTGCGCGGCAATGTCGGCATCGACGTCGCGGCTGACCCGAACGTCAACCAGTTCGCGCTGGTTGGCCTGAGCGATACGGCGAGTGCCACGCTGATCTATGACAAATACGGCATCTCGGCACGGTTGAGCTATAACTACCGCGCCAAGTTCCTCTCGGGGGTCAATCGCGACGGGTTCCACAGTCCCGAGTTCACCGCGCCGTACAGTCAGGTCGATCTCAACATCTCCTATGATGTCACGCCGCATCTCGCTTTCTCGTTCGAAGGGATCAATCTCAACAAGGAAGGTGTCCGGACCTATGGCCGGTCGCCGAACCAGATCTGGCTGGTGCAGGAAGGCCAGCGTCGCTTCCTGTTCGGCGCGCGTTATCGCTTCTGACGATCCCGTCAGGTGACGCGCTTCGCACGGGCAAAGGGGGGAAGGGGGTCGCGGCATGCCGTGACCCCCGATTTTTTCAGCCTTGGGGAAGCTTGCTCTCGGAAGTTGAGGGCACCATGCTGACCCGGCCGGCGCGTGCGCCAAGACCCATTCCAGGCGGGATCCATCGATCGATGAACATCGTACTGCTCAATCCGGTCGATCATCACGATCTCCACGTCTTGCCCGAGCGTGGCGCGGCATGGGGCGATGCGGTCAACCAGATTCCGGTGCTGCCGACCGAATTCGAGGCGGTACAACGCGATTTTCCGATCGTCTTTCGCCGCGACGCGCAGGGAGATTTTCAGGCGCTCGCCCTGCTAGGGCTGGACGCCGACGAAAACCTGTTCCTCGACGGAGCGCGGTGGACCGCGCGGTACATTCCCGCACTGCTGGCTCGCGGTCCTTTTTCCATCGGCCTGCAGGCGCGTGAGCATGGCGAGCCCGAGGCGATGATCCATATCGATCTCGACGATCCGCGCGTGACGCGAGACCATGGCGTGCCGCTGTTCCGTCCGCACGGCGGCAACAGCGCGATGCTCGACCGCATGGCCGAGCTGTTGCGCGCTATCCATATCGGGCACGCGGCGCAGGCGCCGATGTTCGCCGCCTTCGCCGATGCGGGATTGATCGAGCCCGTGCGGCTGGAGGTCCAGCTCGACGATACGTTGCGTTATGATCTGGTCGATTTCCACACGATCGGCGGGGCGGCGCTGGCGGCACTCGACGCGGCCGCACTCGAAAAATTGCACCGCGCCGGCTTTCTCGCGCTCGCTTTCCACGTCGTTGCCTCACTGGGCAATGTCGAGCGGCTGATCGCGCTCAAGAACCGCAAGCGCGCGAGCGCGCTCGGCTGAATGACGGTGGTCGAGATCACCCGCCAGACCCGCGCGATCGAAGCGAGCGATACCGGAGCCGCCGATATCGAGGCGCTGCTCCACGCTCCCGAACCGGTCGTGCTGAAGGGGCTCGCGTCTGATTGGCCGCTCGTCGCGAAGGGCCTCGAGTCCGCCGACGCCGCGATCGCCTATCTGTCGCGTTTCGATACTAACCGTCAGATCACTGGCTACACAGCCGACAGTGCGGCCGGCGGAAGATTCTTCTACAACGCCGATCTCACCGGCATGAACTTCGCGCGCGAACGCGTCGGGTTGAGCGATTATCTGGCGCGAATCCGCAGCCACTTCGATGACCCCGACCCACCGTCGCTCTATATCGGCTCGACCGATATCGACCTTTATCTACCCGGATTCGCTAGTGAAAATCCGTCGCCCGTGGCGAGTGACACGCTCGCCACCTATCCGCCGCTGGCGAGCATCTGGATTGGCAATCGGACGATCGCGTCGGCGCACTGGGACATGTCGAACAACATCGCCATCTGTGCTGTGGGACGGCGGCGTTTCACCCTGTTCCCGCCCGACCAGGTGGCGAACCTCTATCCGGGGCCGATCGAGCCGACACCGGGCGGCCAGGTGGTGAGCATGGTCGACTTCGACGCGCCCGACTTCGCGCGGCACCCCGGCTTTCGGGATGCCGTTGCGGCGGCCGAGATCGCCGAACTAGATCCGGGCGATGTGCTCATCTATCCGGCGCTCTGGTGGCACCAGGTCGAGGCGCTCGATCGCTTCAATGTCCTCGTCAACTATTGGTGGAACGAGGCGCAGGACTTCGCCGATACGCCGATGACGACGTTGCTGCATGGCCTGCTCGCGTTGCGTGACCGCCCACTGCCCGAAAAGCAGGCGTGGCGGACACTGTTCGATTATTACGTCTTTGGTCCCGCACAGCAGGCTGGCGCGCATCTGCCGGAACATGCCCGCGGGCCGCTCGGGCAACTCGATGAAGCAAGCGCGCGCCGGTTGCGTGCGCAGGTGCTGCAGCGGCTCAATCGATAGGATGAACGGATCCGCGCCGATGCGCCTCTTCGCCGTCGGCCGGAATTGACAACGTTGACATGATATTGGAGCGGCAAATGATGAGAAGGAGAAGCCAAGTGGATCGTCGGGATTTCATCAGGACGGGGCTGGCAGCCGGCGGAGCGCTGGGCACGCATGGTGTCGCGCTGGCTGCCGATATGCCGAAGGGAGCGGGCAACCTGGCTTTTCCGGGTGATTTCGTCTGGGGATGCGCGACCGCGTCCTACCAGATCGAGGGTGCCGTGACCGAGGATGGGCGCGGATCGACCAATTGGGACGTGTTTTCCCACACACCGGGACGGGTCGCCAACGACGATAACGGCGATGTCGCGTGCGACAGCTATCACCGCTACCGCGAGGATGTCGCGATGCTGAAGCAGCTCGGGGTGCGTGCCTATCGCATGTCGATCGCCTGGTCGCGCATCTTTCCCGACGGGCGCGGTACGCCGAACCAGAAGGGTATCGATTACTACAACCGCGTGATCGACGCGCTGCTCGCGGCGGGCATCGCGCCTTATGTGACGTTGTTCCACTGGGACCTGCCTGAGGCGCTTCCCGGCGGCTGGCAGTCGCGCGACACAGCGCTCGCCTTTGCCGACTATGCCGGCTTCATGGCGGGCAAGCTTTCCGATCGGGTCCACCGTTTCATTACGGTCAATGAGCTGCGCTGCTTCACCGATCTCGGCCATCTCGAGGGGCGGCATGCGCCCGGCCTCCGCTTGCCGCCCGCCGCCGTCAACCAGGTTCGCCATCACGGTGTTCTCGCGCATGGCCTGGGCGTTCAGGCGATCCGCGCCCATGCCCGCACCGGCACGCAGGTCGGGATTGCCGACAACACCAATTTCTACGTGCCGGTGATCGAAACGCCCGAACATATCGCCGCGGCGAAGCACGCTGTGCGCGAGGAAAATGCGATGTTCCTGACCGCGATCATGGAGGGCCGCTATACCGACGGCTATCTCGCGCGCGAGGCCGGCAACGCCCCAAAGGTCGCGAGCGGGGACATGGCGGCGATAGGCAGCTCGCTCGATTTCGTCGCGCTCAATGTCTACGCGCCAAATTATGTACGCGCCGACGCCTCGGCGTCGGGTTACGCCGTCCTGCCGCACCTGCCATCGTCACCGCGCATGGCGTCGCCGTGGCTCTATGTCGGTCCGGAGGTGGCTTATTGGGCCGTGCGTACGGTCAGCGAATTGTGGAAGCCCAAGGCGCTCTACATCTCGGAAAATGGTTGTTCGGCCGACGATCCTGTCGTTAACGGCCGCGTCGACGATCCCGATCGCATCATGTACCTGCGCAACTATCTGACCGAATTCCACCGCGCGACACAGGAAGGGTTTCCGCTCAAGGGCTATTTTCTCTGGAGCCTGATGGACAATTTCGAATGGGCCGACGGTTATACCAAGCGCTTCGGACTCTATCATGTCGATTTCGCGAGCCAGACCCGTACCCCGAAGCTGAGCGCCGCCTGGTATCGGGAACTGATCAGGCGCAACGAATTGGTATAGCGCTGCGTGTCGCTGGATCCGGCGGGCGTCTGGCGGCTTGAGCTGGCGACGGAGCGTGACAGGCGCCGCCGCGCCTATGGTCGGGTCGCTTGGGGAAATGCTCGACCCGCTGCACACCGGGCGGCGTTCGAAAAAGATCGGCTGATCGCGAAAGTTCGCTCAGCGCCGGGGCAAGGCGATGGCGGCGCGTCGGCCTGCGCGAACGAGGCGATTGTGGCACGTTCCGCTATCGTGATCGTCTGTTGCCCGGCGAATCGGCGCTTGCGGTTGTTCGCCTGCATCGACCGGCCTCGCCCGTGTCCAGGCCATGGCCGACAGGGTCGACTTCGCCCCGCAACTTCAACCCCGCCCGACGTGACGCCCGAATGCGCGAGCATGACGGGATTTACGTCCAATCGCGCTGCTTTATCCGCGTCGAGGTCGTCATCGAGCCCGCGGCTATGCAGTGCGAGGCGCCATCCAGGCCATCTCGCCGCCGACACTGCTTTCCAAACCGCAGTCTTCGAGGGGGCCAGTAGAATTTCGCGACGGATTAGTAACGATTTGATATTTTTATAGGTCACAGTGATAGTAATACGTCATCCTGCCTATGCGATGAATATTATATATGAAATAAATTTGTAAGGAATCAATTTATTGAGCGTGTTTTTGAACATATATGCAGGGTGTTTTGCGATCGACGTCGCCATAAATTCCTGATTTGGATCAACATTGCGCCGAATTGGGTCATGGATCGATAATTTCATGCCGATGAATCGAAGATTCCGGTTGGTTTCTCCCGCAAAGTTAAGCTAGCGTTTACCGACACCGGGCGTGCCGGTATCGTGCCGGGAGTGCCGGCGGACATTTTGGGGGGGACAGATCGTGATCTCGTCTTTTAGAACAATTTCAGTAGGTTTCGCCGCTCTCGTATCGACCGGGGTGCTTCTCAGCGCGCCTGCGGCCGCCCAGTCGGCTCGCACATGGGTTTCGGGTGTCGGTAGTGATGCCAATCCGTGCAGCCGCACCGCGCCGTGCCAGACTTTCGCCGCCGCGCTCGCGGTTACCAATTCCGGTGGCGAGGTGAATTGCCTCGATTCCGCCGGCTTCGGTACGGCCACGATCACCAAGGCGGTCAGCATCGTGTGCGACAGCGTCGAAGGCGGCGTGCTCGTCAGCACCGGCGCTACGGGCCTGACGGTCGCGGCTGGTACGACCGATGCGGTGACGATCAGCGGGCTCGACTTCCAGGGTTCGGCTGGCGCGGTGAGCGGCGTCTCGTTCGTGTCCGGTGGCTCGCTCCGTGTTTCGAATTCGAGCTTTCGCGGTTTCAAGACCGCAGGCTATGCCATCAACATCGTGTCGACCACCAACGGTGCCGTGGTGGCACTGGAGAACGTCTCGGTTACCGATGGCGCCAACGGGATTCTGGTGAGCCCGGCTTCGAATGGGGGGGTCAATTTCAGCCTGAAGCATGCCACCGTCCAGAACAACAGTACGGTCGGCTTGCGCATCGACACTGTCGGAAAAACCGGTGCCGGCATCTACGCCACCATCGAGGACAGCCTTTTCTCGGCTGACAATGTCGCGCTGAACATCAAGTCGCCGCTCGGCACCGGTGTGACGTCGATCATGGTCATCGATTCGACGTTTACGCGCAGCGTGTACGGTGTCGCGCTCAACACCGCTTACGCACCGTATTTCAGCAACAATACGATCACCGACAACACCAATGGTCTGGCGTTGATCAATTCGTCGACGGCTAGAAGCTTTGGCGACAACCGCCTGATCAATAACGTCACCGACGGGGCGTTCACGACGGTTATCGCCAAGAAGTAACAGCCTACGGTTTTCCGGCTTGCTGTTGGAAGGGCCCCGGTCGATTTCGGCCGGGGCCTTTTTTTGCGGTCGCGCTATGCCGCCGTTTATCGCGTCAATACGACTTCGGCGACGTGACGCCGCCCCGCCGTGCGGGCAAGCTGGACAAACACGTCGACCGTGGTGCGGACATAATGATGGACGTCCTCGCGGCCCAGGCGGGTCCCGGTCTGCAGCACGAGCAACGCGATCTGCTCGATCGCGCGTTCGGCGCTGTCGGCATGCACCGTGGTCATCGAGCCCGGATGGCCGGTATTGACCGCACGCAGGAAGGTATAGGCTTCAGGCCCGCGCAACTCGCCGACGATGATCCGGTCCGGCCGCATGCGCAGCGATGCCGCGAGCAGGTCGTCGGCGCTGATCTGGGCTTCGCCAAGCGCGCTGCGCGCGGCAAGCAGCCCAACGGCATTTTCATGGCGTAGCCGAAGTTCGGGCGTGTCCTCGATCAGGATCAGGCGCTCGTCCGGCGGAATCTCGCGCAGCAACGCATTGAGAAACGTCGTCTTGCCCGTCGAGGTGCCGCCCGACACGAGGATGTTCTTGCGCGCCCGCACGGCACCGGCGAGCATCCCGGCAATGTCACCGGCATCGAGCATGGCGGCGAGTTGCACGTCGATCGCCGAACGCTCGCCGACCTTGCCGCGATGTGTATCGGCGAACGCGCCGCTCGCGACATAATCGTCAAGCGCGAGATCCGACGAGACATGCTTGCGGATCGCGATGGCAAGCGGACCTCGGGTGGCCGGCGGCGCCGCGATCTGCACGCGCGCGCCATCGGGCAGGGTGGCGGATAGCAGCGGGTGCTCGCGACTGATGCCCTGGTGCGACAGGGCCGCGATCTGCCGTGCCAGTCGCGCCAGCGTGGTGTCGTCAAGGCCGGGCGCATCGTGGCGTTCGATCGCGCCGCTGGTGGTCTCGACCCAATATTCACCCGGTCGATTGATATAGATGTCGGTAACGTCGCCGCGTTCGAGCACTGCGGCGAGTGGCGCAAGGTAGCTGTGGAGATAAACCGGCCGGATGCCGGCCGGTACCGCGCTCATCGCCTGCTTTCCACGCTGGTGAAGTCGAGGTCACGCGCCACGAACACCGAAATGGCGGTGCCCTGGCGAACGCGCAAGGTCGGCTGGATCTGCGCGCCGCTGGTAAGCGAACTGGTGCTCGACTGCACCGCGCCGGGCAGCGCCGCGACGATGACCGGCGAGCCGCCATAGCGCGAAGCGAGGTTGACCCCGACATCGAGGCTCGACTGCAATATCGCCATCCCGAAGCGCTCGAAAAAGTGGCTGTTGACCTTGCCCTTGATTCCGACCCGACCGAGCGGATCGGCGGCGGGCGAGCCGAGCGCGACGGTCACACCATCGGGGCGGACAAGGCGCGTCCACATCACCAGCGCGCGATTTTGCCCGGGTTGCAGGTCGGCGCGATATTCGCCGATCAGGCGACTGCCGCGCTGGATCAGGATGGTCGAGCCATCGAACCCCCGCACATCGCGCTGGACCAGCGCGCGTGCCGGGCCCGGTCGCGTCGAATCCAGCGCGGATTCGAGCACGGCGGGGATGAGCGTGCCCTGAGCGACGGTGGTCGCGCGGTGGCGCATGACCGTCGCGCGCGCCGCGATGGCCGCTCCGCCGCCGGTCGCGGCGGGTTGACCTTCGGCCCCGGCGGGGGCAGCCGCCGCCACCGCGTCGCCGACCGTCGTATCGAGCACCAACGCCGGCTCGCTGGCGGCGCGCGGCGGCTGCGGTGGTGGCATGACCTGCGGTGCTGGCTGCGGCACGTAGATGATCCGCGGCGGTGGCGGTGCCATCGGGATTGGGGCGGGGGGTGGCGCGCTCGTTTCCGTTGGTGTCGGTGTCGGCGTCGGGGCCGGCGGTATCGCCAGGGGCGTGATGGGCACCGGCGCACCTTGCCCATCGTTCGGCCGGGCCGCCGGTGGGGCATAGGCGTCGCGGCGTCGCGCATCGAGGATGACGAACAGCAGCAGCGCGGCAACGATCACGCCGATCGCGAAGACCCACCAGGGCAGGGGGCGCGCATCGGTCGCGACGAGCGGGCGGATGCTCGCCTCGCCGCCGGGGCCGGCGGCGATCCGTGGATCGCGATCGTTCGGAGGGGCGAGGGCCATTATTTGCCCTTCTGCGGGACGCGCGTCGCGCCCGCCGTCCGTCGATCGATTCGGAAAACGAGCCGGTTCGCGACGCCATCGATGACGAACCGGCCGTCACGGACCATGCCGTTCACCAGCGACTCACGCCCCTCGGGGTCGATCGCGAAGATCGCCGGAAGCGTCTGGTCGGGGGCCCAGGCGAGATAGGTATGGACGCCGTCGTCATCGATCGCGCTGGGCCGAAGCGCCTTGTCGCCGTTGAGCTTGTAGCGCCCGGGCGTCAGCGCCGCGTCGTTGGCCACGACGGTCACCGCCGCCGGCGTCGCGTAGCGGAAGCGCACGGTATAGGCCATGTTGGGCAGGGGGCCGAACAGGGGCGTGAGTTCGAAGACATAGGTCCGGGCGTCGGTTACGACGGTCATGTTGGTCGTGACGCCCTGGCCGACCGCCTTGATGAAAAGATGGTCGCCGCGCTTGTTGGGCGTGATCTGCCACGCACCGGAATCGCCGACCGCGACATTCTCGATCCGCTCGTCGGGCGCGAACTCGACCGTGACCTGATAGCCCGTCGCGGCCTGGAGCTGGACGACCTGGTTCGGGTCGTACAGCACGCTCTGGATGCGCGGATCGCCGGGGCCGGGCTCGGGACGCACCTGTGCCGCCGCCGGCATCGCCAGCAGGAATCCGAACAGGAGGGCGAGGCGTGCGCCAGGCTTCAAAGCTGCACCTCCGGTGTGGTGCGCACTGGCCGTACGGGTGTCGGCCGTGGGACCGGCGTCGCGGTCGGTGTCGCTGTCGGCATGGCACCGGGGACGCTGGCTCCCGGCGCCGCTACTGTCGACGACGGCTCGGCGTCGCCGGCCACTGGCGCGCTTTCGGCGTCGTGGCGATAGCCCACGACCTGAAAGCCGAGCGGGTTGAGGAAGCGGTCCTCGGTCGACAGCGGGCCGGTCGAGAATTGGTAGCGGATCACCGCGACCCAATAGCGTGGTGGCATCGCCTGGCCGCCGGCATCGCGCCGCTGGGTCTCGAAGCGCACCAGCGCGGCCTTGCCGCCGAGCGGCGAGATGCTGCGAACGCGCGTCGTGATCGTCGTGGTGCGCGGGTAACGCGCCAGCGGACTGCCGGGATTGGCAAATTGCATTCCGGTCACATAATCGGTGCGCGCCTGGTCGATCGACCATAGCGTGACCTTGCGGTAACTCGCCTGGAGCTCGTTGATGTCGAAGCTCTCACGCGCGATGACATATTGGACGAGGAACGACTGGGTCAGCGCGGCGTCGGGCGCTATCATGTTGGCGTCGATCGGCTTCAGGGCCTGGACATAGCCCGTGTTGCGATCGACCATCAGCGTATAGGGCACGACGGTCTTGAGCGGCGCGAGGAACACCAACGCCACTGCTTCGAACACCGCGATGACAACCGCGGCGGCGGCGATGATCCACGCGATACGCCGCGACGCGCGCAGCGCATCCTGTTGGTCGGTCGCCCAGCTATCCGCCTCGCGGTAATAAGCGTCGAGCGACTCTCGTGCTTCCTTCTTCATCGTCCCCCATCCCGCCGGGCCGCGCCCGACGATATTCTTCCGCGTGTCCGGCGCCGATAGCTCTGCCCGAGCGGTGTCGGTGCGGCGGTGACGACGTCACGCGACAAGGCTTGTACGGAAACCTGCCGGCCGGTCTGCGCCATGCTCGCTGCCGGGCTGCCGGCTTCGCGCCGTTGCGTTGCAGCGACCGCGTCCGACACGGCGATCGCACGTGATCGCTGGTCCGCGCCGGCGACATTTTGCTCGGCTGCCGGTGCGGCAAGGCGTGCCACTTGTGGCGTCACCACGTCGGCGATCCGCGCCGGAAGGACGCGCCACGCTGCCGGCAACCGGAATCCGCGGGCGACCCAGCCAGCCGCCGCCAGCGTCGCGATCAGCGTCAGCCCGAAAGCGAGCGTCACGACGAGCAGTTCGACCGGCACCGCCGGGGTCGGATTGTCGACCCGCCGCTCGGCAAGGATAACCGCGAGCCATGGCTCGAGCAGCGCCAGTTCGACGCCGAGCACGATCGCGGTCGAGAGCGCGCCGAGTGCCGCACCGACGAGCCCGCGGACCCAGCCCTCGAACAGGCCGCGCGTGCCGTCGAACAACAGGAACAGCACGAACAACGGCCCGAGCGCGAGCAACAGGCCGGTAACGATCCGGACCGAGGCGAATGCCGCGATGACGCCGGTGAGATAATAAGTGCGCGCCTGCGAAAGCAGCTTGGCGTCGTTTGCCGGGTCCCATTTCGGGCGTTGCGCGCGCTGGTTGAGCTGCTGAAGCTGTTGTTGTTGCTGGAGCGGCGTCAGGGTCTGCGTTGGCCCGGCGATGACGTCGGCGTCGAGCGGCTTGCCGGCTCCCAGCGTGTTGAGTTCGATCAGTTCGCTGTCGACATCTTGCAGTCGGGCGATCAGCCCGCCGCCGGCTCCCGGCAGCCCGCTCGGGCCGCCGACCTGCGCCGCCAGCTCGGCCGGGCCGTGCATCGCCACGTCATAGACCAATGTGCGGAAGGCGCCCCAGCTGGTGGCGAGCGCCAGCACGATGCCGATCTTGACGATCGCCACCACGCCTTCGCGCAGCGTCGGCGTTTCGCCGAGCAGCATGCGGTAACCGATCAGTGCGATGAAGATCGTCAGCATGCCGGTCAGGATCAGTGCATTGGCCGATCCAGCCCCGGTCATGCCCTGCCAGCCACCGAGCCCGAGCGCCTGCGCCTGGCAGTCGACATAGCCCAGCACGCCCGAAACGAAGGCGCTGTCGGGGGCAAGCGAAGGGCAGGCGGCCTGCATCAGACGCGTTCCAGCAGATGGGGGATCCAGTCGGCGGGGTCGTCGCCGCGTTCGGCGCGAATCTCGTCGAGCAGCCGCACCGTGCGCTCGCGGCCCGACAGGATCGTCAGTATCTCTCGCTCGCCGGTCAGGTTGAGCCGCGCGACGACGCTATCGGCGCCGTGCTTGATCAGGAAGCAATGCGCGTCGTCGGGCAGCGTGCGCACGATCTCGTACTCGTGCGGCGTCAGCCCGAAGCCCTCGATATAATCGACTGCCCGCGCCTTGGGGTTGGTCATGAAGATCTGCGTCGCGGCCTGCTCGATGATCGCACTGGCGATCTTGCTCTCGAGCGCATCCTGCGCGCTCTGCGTCGCGAAGCCGACGATGCCGTTGCGTTTGCGGATCGTCTTTTCCCAATCCTTGATCCGGCGCACGAACACCTCGTCGTCGAGCGCCTTCCAGCCCTCGTCGACGACGATGATCGTTGCCGACCCGTCGAGCCGTTCCTCGACGCGGTGGAACAGGTACATCATCGCCGGCGTCCGCACGGCGGGGTCGTCGAGAATCGCGGTCATGTCGAACCCGACCGCTTCGGCCGTGAGGTCGGTGAGGTCGGCCTCGTTGTCGAACAGCCAGGCGCGCTCGCCATCGCCCCACCATGGCCGCAGCCGCGACCACAGGTCGGCGGCGGTCGGCCGCGCGCCGCCACGGAACAGTTCGGCGAGGTGGCGCAGGCGACGATGTTCGGGCGGCTGCGCGAAATTCGCGTCGACCGCGTCCTTGATCCGCGACATCTCGTCGATATCGGCGCCGCCGGCGATCTGCGCGACCCAGTCGATCAGGAACTGGCGGTTGCCGGGATTGTCGTCGAGCAGCAGTGGATTGAGACCCGAAGGCTCGCCCGGTCGCAACAGATCATAGCGCCCGCCGATCGCACGGATGAACAGTTCGGCGCCGCGATCCTTGTCGAAGAAGATGATGCGCGGGCGGAATTTGCGTGCCTGGGCGAGCAGGAAATTGAGCACCACCGTCTTGCCCGAGCCCGACGGCCCGATGACGGTGAAATTGCCGAGGTCGCCCTGGTGGAAGTTGAAATAATAGGGGCCCGCGGCGGTTGTCTCGAGCAAGGTCACCGCCTCGCCCCAGTGATTGCCCTCGGGTCTGCCGAGCGGGAAGTTGTGGCCGCTGGCAAAGCCGGCGAAATTGCCCGTCGAGATCAGCCCACGCCGCGCGATATATTTGAAGTTGCCGGGGAACTGCGCCCAGAAGGCCGGCTCGAGCGCGATCTCCTCGCGCACGCCGATGATGCCGAGATCGGACAATGTCGCCTGCACTTCCGCCACGCCGGCATCGACCGCAGCCGGGGTGTCGCCGCGTACCGCCACCGTCATGTGATGCTCGCCGAAACCGGCGCGGCCGGCCGCGACCTCGTCCTTGGCGCTGGACAATTCGCCGCGCAGGCTGACCGCCTCGTCCTCGGCCGATTTCATCCGGCGCAGCGCGAGATTCATCTTGCCGAGCGCGGCCTGGCGATCGACGAAGCCGAACGACTGCGACACGGTGAGTTCGAACGGCAATCGCAGCAATTCGTCGAGCATGCCGGGCGCGGTCTGCGCCGGATAATCCTTGATCGAAACGATACCGCAAAAGCCGCGCGGGGTGTGGCCGGCGGGCGAAAGCTCGACCGTTTCCTGGCCGAAGCTGATGCGCCGATAGGGCAGATAGGCGCCGATATCCTGATGCGGCAGCAGCACCGGTCGCGTCTCGCCATTGTAGAGCGATGAGAGGAATTCGAGCGGTTCGGAGCAATGGCCCTGCGGCGTCTGGTAGACGCCGAGCAGGCGTGGCGAATAGCTGCCGAGTTGGGCGAGCAGCGCATCGCGTGCTCCGTCGAGCTGGCGCAGTTCGTTAGCCGATGCCGCTTCGGGTTCGCTCGTCGCGCGGCCGAACAGGCTGCGCAAGCGATCGGCGACTCCGACGCGCCCCTGCATCGGTCGCCGGATCAGCGTCAGGAACAGGTCGTTGACATAGAGCCGCTTGTTGGCGAGCCGCCCGCGCCATGCGCCGTCGAGGCGCTGCGAGAAATCGTCGGGGAATTGCGCGGTCAGTTCGGCATCGGCCTGGCGACGGATGACGTGATGGTAGAGCGCGAAGCGCGACGAGCCGATCGCCTGCAGCATCGCGTCGCGCAGTGCCTTGCGATAGTTGATTTCGTCGGTGTCGGCGGTTTCGAACAACAGCCCGCGCAGGTGGATGACCTGCATCAGCAAGCCGTCGCGCGTCTCGATCGTGTGATCGTCGACGTGCCGCGCATAGGGGAGATGGTGTCCCGCCGCTTTCTCGCGGGCAACCGCCCGCGGATCATTGGTCAGGGGCGGTAGGAGTTGCATCGCCAGATCGCATGGTTGCGCACCCGCGGGCACTTGCCGACACGCGTCAGCCAAAGGTCGAAGATGCGTGGTTCACGCACGCACAGCACGACGCCGACGATGTGGATCACGACGGCGGCGAGCAGCACCCAGACCGAATGGAAGATCAGGAACAGTTCGGTTGCGATGACGGCGTTGATGACGAAGTAGCTGTATGTCACGCCCGCGAACATTTGCGGGCGCGTCAACGCGACGAACAGGGGGTCGCGATCAAGCCCGTTCATCGCCTCAATAGCCGCCGGCGGCGGTGGACTGGATCCCGGCAACGATGCTCGCCGCGCCGAACAGGATGAAGCAGCCGATGATCACCGTCGCACCGTAGCGCCAGTTGATCCGTCCGGTGAGCATCAGGAAGCCGACCGACGCCACCGCGATGATCGCGACCACCGTGGCGACCGTGCCCAGCAGCGTGCCCTGCAACCAGCGGACCGCTGACACCAGTGCGCCCGACCCTGCCGGGTCCGCCAATGCACCTTGCGCCGACGCGGCGTTCGCCTGCACGGCGGCCATGGCCGATGCGGCCCAGGCCCAAGACCTTCGAATTATTTTCAACGCACCACCCCAGTCGAATCCCCGCGATTCGTGACGGGCGACAGTGCGCGTTCGACGGCCAAATGCCAACCCTCGACAAGGGGATGTGCCGGCGTCCCACGATCGGACAGGCATTAACCGAATTCTGTGCTGGCCGGACTGGTAAACACCGCGTTAACAGTCGGGCATGGAACAGCAGATCGCCTATGCGGGGGCTCCCCGTCATCCATTTCGCAGCTCCATCCTTGCCGCCAGCGCGGCGCGGCGCAAACGCGCCGACGATCAGGATATCAAGCTGTTCGCGCTGAGCTTCGCGGCGTTCTTCGTCTGCTTCTACACCTTCATTTTCTAAGCGGTCAGGTGCCTTGCCGGCGCCTAGTCGCACGCCTCGTGCAGCTTCTGCGCTAGCCAGGCGGCGCCCAGGCACATTGCGGCGACCACCAGCAGCGTGTTCGCCGCCGACAGCCCCATCGCCGCCAGCGCGCCGATCGCGAGCGTCCCGATCACCATGGCGCCCGAGTTGACGACATTGTTGGCGGCGACCGTCCGCGCGGTCTGGTCCTTGGTCACGGTCGTGGTCAGAAAGGCGTAGAGCGGCACGACGAAGATGCCGCCGGTCACCGCGATGCCCATCAGGACCAGCACGAGCGGGACGGCGCGCGGCAGCCAGAAGAATTCCAGCCAGCCATAGAGATGTCCCGACGGCGGCACCGGCCAGGCGCGCATCAGCAGCGAAAAGGCGACGAACAGCACGCCCATCGCGATCACCGAGGCTGGCGCGAATTTGGCCGAAACCCGGCCCTTGAGCAGGCGGTTGATGACGATCGAGCCGGTCGCGATGCCGATCGAGAAAAGCGCGTTGAGCGTGCTGGCGACGCGCTGGTCGGCGAACAGGTCGTTCTTCACCATCGGCGGGAAAACGGCGATGACGACGGCGCCGATCATCCAGAAGAAGCTGATCGCACAGATGGCGAGGAACAGGCGCGGGATGTGCATCGTCGCGCTGACCAGTCGCCACGACGAGGTAATCGGGTTGAAATTGATCTCGAGCTTCGCTCCGGCACGCGGCGCCGGTGGAATGAGCCGCGCGGCAAAGCGTCCGATCACGGCAAGCACGACGGCGCCGAGCGCTGCGGCGTCGACCGACAGCCAGCCCGCGGCGATCGATCCGAGCAAGATCGCGAGATAGGTCGATGCTTCAACCAGGCCGGTGCCGCCGAGCACGTCGTCACGATCGAGATGTTGCGGCAGAATCGCGTATTTGATCGGGCCGAAAAAGGTCGAATGGACCCCGAGGCAGAGCACGGCGCTGAGCATCAGGCCAATGCCGATGCTGGTGTAGCCATAGCGCGCCGCAACCAGGCCGACACCGCCGCCGATCATGATCAGAATCTCCGCCGTCTTCACGATTCGGATGATTCTCGTCTTGTCGTTGGTATCGGCGAGTTGCCCGGCAAGCGCCGAAAGCAGGAAGAACGGGATCAGGCTGATGCCGGTAGCGATGGCGCTGAAACCCTGTTCGGCCTTGGGGTTGTGAAGCACATGATAGGTGACGAAATACACCATCATCTGCTTGAAAAGATTGTCGTTGAAGGCTCCGAGAAATTGCGTGACGAACAGCGGCAGGAATCGGCGCTCCTTCATCAACCCGAGCGCACTGTGCATGTTTTGGTCCGGCCCTGTTGCGGCGAAAAGAACGCGCAGCGCATAGCCGAGCGACTCCCGGAGCAGCAAGTCGCTTGTCCCGGTGCGACGCGTGGGGATAGAGCGTATCGATGCTGACGCTGCCCAACATCCTCACACTCTCGCGAATCGTCGCGGTGCCGCTCCTCGTCTGGGCGCTGTGGTGGCCGGCCTGGCCGACCGGCTATGCCATCGGGTTCGCGCTCTACTGCATGATGGGCATCACCGACTATTTCGACGGCTACGTCGCCCGCGCCCAGGGCGCGGTGTCGCGACTCGGCATCTTTCTCGATCCTATCGCCGACAAGATCATGGTGGCGGCGGTCATTCTGATGCTCGTTGCGACGCACGATATTGCCGGGCTGAGCCTGATCGCCGGCATCATCATCCTGCTGCGCGAAATCGCGGTGTCGGGTCTGCGTGAGTTTCTCGCCCAGTTGCAGGTGTCGGTCCCCGTGTCGCGACTGGCGAAATGGAAGACGACGTTGCAGCTTGTCTCGCTTGGCGGCCTGATCCTTGCCGGCGCGGTGCCGCAATGGCCTTGGGTGCAGACGATTTCGCTGGCGGCCTTGTGGGGGGCGGCGGTGCTGACGGTGATTACCGGGTGGGATTATCTGCGTGTCGGCCTCAAGCATATGGATTGACCGGCAATGGCGATCGAGATGCTCTATTTCGCCTGGGTGCGCGAGGCGATCGGCGCTGGCGGCGAGCGAGTCGATCCCCCGGCGACGCTCTCCACCGTCGAGGAACTGATCGACTGGCTCGCCGGGAAAAGCGAGGGCCACGCCCGGGCGTTCGCCGACAGGAGCAGGTTGCGTGCGGCGGTCGATCAACGCTTCGTCCCGCTCGACTCGCCGATCGGTACCGCGCGCGAGATCGCGCTGTTTCCACCGGTGACCGGCGGATGATCCATATCACCGTCTCGACCGACCCGATCGATGCCGGCGCCGAATTGCGCGCGATCCATCTCGAAGGGGCGGGTGGCGTGGCCAGCTTTACCGGACTGGTGCGTGGCGATGACGGCGTCGAGACGTTGGAGCTGGAGCATTATCCCGGCGTCACCGAGGCGGCATTGCGGCACATCGGCGAGGCCGCGGTGGCGCGCTGGAACCTCATCGGCGCGCGCATCGTCCACCGTGTCGGCGCAATGGTTCCCGGCGATATCGTCGTGTTCGTCGGTGCCGCGGCGCGCCATCGCGCGCCGGCGCTGGAGGCGTGCGCCTATCTGATCGACCGGCTCAAGACCGACGCGCCGTTCTGGAAGCGCGAGACCCTGCCGGAAGGCGCGCGCTGGGTCGAGCAGCGCGATGGCGACCGGGCGGCGTCCGCCCGCTGGGAATGACATAAGTCACGGCCGCCAGCGAGGGCGGAGGCGGCGACTTATGTCAGGGGTATTGCGCGGCGGCGAGCACGTCGGCGAGCAGCTCGAAATCCCGCTCGCGAGGCGATGCGCGGCGCCACACCAGGGCGATCTTTCGCGACGGATTCTCGGCATCGAGCACGCGGGCGGTAAGCCCGGTATGATCGAGGATGCCCGCCCGGATCGCCATTTCCGGCAGCATCGTGACGCCGAGGCCATTGTCGACCATCTGTACCATGGTGTGGAGCGAGGTGCCGAGCATCGTCGCCTCGGCGCGCAACTCGGGCCGGTTGCACGCGGCGAGCACATGGTCCTTCAGGCAATGGCCGTCTTCCAGCAACAACAGCCGTGTCTCGTCGATCTCGTCGGCGCGCATCGGCACCGGCCCGCCGCCGATCTCGCCTTCCGGGCCGGCGACGAACAACCGGTCGTTGAACAACACGCGCGAAGACACTTCGCCACAGGCATAGGGCAAGGCGAGCAGCACGCAGTCGGTGCGGCCGTGATTGAGGCCCTCGCATGCCGAGGCGCTGGGCTCTTCGCGCAGGAACAGCTTGAGGTCGGGATAATCGGCACGCAGGCGCGGCAGGATGCGCGGCAGCATGAACGGCGCGATGGTCGGGATCACGCTCATCCGCATCTCGCCCGACAGCGGCCGGCCCGCGGAGCGGGCAAGATCGCCAAGCTCCTCGGCCTCGCGCAGCACGCGGCGCGCCTTGTCGGCGACGCGGTCGCCCAGCGGCGTGAAACGCACGACTCGCCGGGTGCGCTCGACCAGGGTCACGTCGATCAGCGTTTCGAGTTCGCGGATGCCGGCCGACAGCGTCGACTGGGTAACGAAGCACGACTCCGCGGCGCGGCCGAAATGGCCATGATCCTTCAGCGCGACGAGATATTGCAGCTGCTTCAATGTCGGGAGGTAGGTCGCCATTTATCGCCTCAGTCGATCAATGTGCGTCAAATAACCTACTTGCTCGATTTAAATCCAGTCTTATATGCGGCGCAGCATTGAGGGCGGCAAACGCCCCGATGCGACAGAGGATGTCGATTGGCCGACCCCATTTCTGGCAGGAGGCCTCACCCATGTTGACCGTTGGCGACAAGTTCCCGGATATCACCGTTCCCGTTCAGCAGGGCACCAGCGCGCTGCCCGCCGGCGAGACGATCAATGTTCTCACCACCGCACCCGGCAAGTGGAAGATCGTGTTCTACTGGCCGAAGGACTTCACCTTCGTCTGCCCGACCGAGATCGTCGGCTATGCCGGCCTCAAGGGCGATTTCGAGGATCGCGACGCGGTGCTGATCGGCGCCTCGACCGACACCGCGCACGTCCATCTCGCCTGGCGCAAGTCGGATCCCGATCTCGCCGCCGCCGACTTCCCGTGGATCGCCGACAATGGCGCCAAGCTCGCCTCGGCCCTCGGCATCGTCGACGCCGATGAGTCGGTCGCCTATCGCGCCACCTTCACCGTCGACCCCGACGGCATCATCCAGGCGGTCCAGGTCAACGGCCTGAACGTTGGCCGCAACCCCGCCGAGACGCTGCGCGTGCTCGACGCGTTGCAGACCGACGAACTGTGCCCGTGCAACTGGAACAAGGGCGACGACGTCCTCAAGGTCGCCGCATAATCGAAAATTCCCCTCCCGCTTGCGGGAGGGGCCAGGGGAGGGCGTGTCACCTGGCTGGTGGCGCGCCCTTCTTGCTTCCTCCCCTCCCGCCGCCCCCTTCCCGAGCGGGAGGGGAGAAGAAGGACCATCATGTCGCTCAAGGATTTCGCGGGCACGCTGCCCGATTTCGCCAAGGATATCCGCCTCAACGTCGGTTCGCTGCTCAATGAGCCGTTGCTCAACGACCAGCGCAAATATGGCCTGCTGCTCGCCTGCGCCCACGCCACCGGCTACAAGCCGCTGGTCGAGGTGACCGAGGCCGAAGTGGCCGACAAGCTGACACCCGAGGCGGCCAATGGCGCGCGCGCCGCGGCGGCGGTGATGGCGATGAACAATGTCTATTACCGCTTCACCCATCTCGCCGGGAATGACGAGTATCAGCGCATGCCGGCCAAGCTGCGCATGAACGTGATCGGCGCGCCGGGGATCGACAAGCTCGATTTCGAGCTGTTCAGCCTCGCGGTCAGCGCGATCAACGGCTGCGGCATGTGCATCGACAGCCATGAGCAGGTCCTCAAAAAGGCCGGTGCCACCGCCGAGATGATCCAGACCGCGGTACGCATCGGCGCGGTGATGAAGGCGGTTGCCACGATCCACGCCGCGGTCGCCTGAGCGCCGTCGCGGCGCAGCGGAAAAAGGCGCGGTGCGGCCGGCGGCTGGCAGCTCTGCCGGGCGCCGGCCAGCTTCGACGGCGTGCCGTCCAGGGCCCGACGACGAGGTCGCGCGGGACGCCGGGGTTGGTCGCGCGGGATCCGCGAGGCGTGCACCGCAAGACGTCCCGGCCGGCGGTCCTTTAATTCGCCCGATTGAAGGACTACATGGCGCGAAGCGTAACAGGGGACGCACCATGGCGGGCCGTTTCATTGCTTATCTCGATTCGATCAAGGCGCGCGATCCCGCGCCGCGTTCGCGCGCCGAAATCCTGCTCTATCCGGGCGTCTGGGCGCTTGGCTTCCACCGCGTGGCGCACCGGCTGTTCGGCTGGCAGCTGTATTTCCTCGCCCGTCTCGTCAACCATGTCTCGCGTTGCCTGACGGCGATCGACATCCATCCGGGGGCGACGATCGGACGCAATTTCTTCATCGATCACGGTTTCGTGGTGATCGGTGAAACCGCCGATATTGGCGATAATGTCACAATTTACCAGTGTGTTACGCTGGGCGGCACCAGCCCGGACAATGGCGTTGCCGGCAAGCGTCACCCGACGATCCTCGACAATGCGATCATCGGCTCCGGCGCGCAGGTGCTCGGTCCGATCACGCTCGGCAAGGGCTCGCGCGTCGGTGCCAATGCGGTCGTCACCAAGGATGTGCCGGAAGGCGCGGTGATGGTCGGCATTCCCGCGCGGGCGACGATGGTCGAGGGTGGCCGGAAGCCCGACAGCTTCCTCGCTTATGGCACGCCGTGCAGCGAGATATTCGACCCCGCGACGCAGAAGGTCGAGCTGTTGCGGTGCGAACTCGAGACGATGCGCAAACGGCTCGATCTGCTACTCGCCGAGCAGGAGCAGGTGCGCGATCGTGCCTGATCGTCGTTGATGGGTACCGTTACGCCGTTCCCCGCGCCACGGGGGCGGCCAAGCCAGATCGGCTTCGATCGCCTTGAACTGACCCGCATCCTCGATCTCTATGGTCGTATGGTCTCGGCCGGGCACTGGCGCGATTACGCGATCGAGCTTGGCCACGATGCGGCGGTGTTCGCCGCCTTCCGCCGCGCGACCGAGCGGCCCGAATTTCGCATCGAGAAGCGACCCGTGCTGCGCCAGAAGCAGGGCATGTGGGCGCTGGTCGGGGAAAGCGGTACGCTTCTGAAGCGCGGGCACGAGCTCGGCCCGGTGCTGGCGCCGATCGAGCGCCGGCTGATGAAGCTCGTCGCGGACTGAGGCGAACAACGCCGCCCGCTTCCGGTCGCGTCGATGCTAGACGAGGGTGGGCAAGCTATCGTGCATCATGCCACGCAGGCCAGCGGCATCCTGGCTTGGCGGAGTCCCAAAGAGGCGGCGATATTCGCGACTGAACTGCGACGGACTTTCATAGCCAACACGAAAGGCCGCCCCGCCGATATCTGATGGATTGGCGGCGAGTTCCAGCCTCGCCTGTTGCAGGCGGATCCGCTTTTGGAACTGGATCGGGCTCATGGCGGTGACGGCCTGAAAGTTGCGGTAGAAGGCCGAAATGCTCATCCCGGAAAGGTGCGCGACATCCTCCACCCTGAATGCCTCCGCATAATGGTCTCGGATCCATTGAACGGCCCGCGCGATATGGTTGAGACTGGAATCGGCTAGCCCCAACTGACGCACCACGGAGCCTTGCTCGCCGACGATCAGGCGCCAGATGATCTCGCGAATGAACAGGGGTGCCAACACCGCCACGTCACGCGGTTGGTCCAGCAACCGCAACAGGCGCACGACCGCGTCGAGCATCTCGGCGGGGGCGTCGCTCACGGCCATGCTGGAGACCGTGCCACCGCTCCCTGCCGGTATGTCCCCATGAGCCACTTGCAGGAGCAGCTCCGCCACGCTCGCAGGCCGCAGAACCAGTCCGAAGCCGAGCGCCGGATGCTGGGGTGTGGCGTCGAGGAACTGACCGGTCACCGGCAGGTCCACGGACGCGATGAGATACTGGCCCGAACGGTACTCGAACAGCCTGCCGCCGAGCGCGATGCGTTTGGCGCCTTGCGCGATGAGCGCCATCACGGTTCCCGACATCGAAGGCGCGTGCGTCGATTCCCCGTGACGGGCGAGGAGGACGCCCTTGATGGGCGTGGTCATGTCGGCGCGCGCGTGGCGTGCGATCAGGTGACGCAGTTCTTCGAGGGACATGCTTCCTAACACCAGCAAAGTCGACACCATGCAAGCGGAGAGGGAGCATTCTTCACATTCCGATAGTATCAGGCAAGCCATCGGAGGGCCGTCGGAGACACGCCCGGATTCTGTGTTGTGCCGCATACCGCAAACGGCACCTGGCAGCGCGCCCAGTACGCCCGGACATGGCCGCAGCATCGCATTCCGGTCACTCGCGCGTCGATTGAGCCAATCCTCTAAGCTCTGATAGAATCGGACAAGCGAACGGGATTTTCGTTATCACGCTGCACGCCACCCGCAAGGCATAGCGTTTGTCGCCAGTTTCGCCGGGCTTGGTCCGCCGCGCCCGCAAAGACTGCGCACGACCTCGAAGACGGAAAAGCGACATGACCAAGACTGTTCTGATCACCGGTGCCTCGTCCGGCTATGGCAAGACGACCGCCGAACTCTTCCTGGCGAACGGCTGGAACGTCATCGCGACGATGCGCCGCCCAGACCCGAGCGTCTTCCCGATCATTTCCGATCGTCTGAAGGTGATCGCGCTGGATGTCACCGACCCCGTCAGTGTCCGCGCGGCCTATGCTGAAGGCATTGCGGCCTTTGGGGCGATCGACGTCCTGGTCAACAACGCCGGCATCGGCATGGCTTCGGCTGTCGAGGCGACGCCGGACGAGGTCATCCAGGAGATCTTTGCGACGAACACCTTCGGCGTATTCACCACCTGCCGCGCGATCATCCCTCACATGCGCGAGCAAGGTCGCGGCGTTATCATCAACCTCAGCTCGAGCGTGACCCTTGGGGTCATGCCGCTGGTGGCGGTTTACGCCGCCAGCAAGTTCGCGGTCGAGGGCTTCACCGAGTCGATGTCCTACGAGCTCGAGCCATTCAACATCACAGTCCGCCTGGTCGAGCCCGGCTATGGCCCGAGCACCAATTTCACGGCGAACGGAGCCGAGCGCATGCGCGGCCTGCTTCCGCCGCTATATGGTCCATTCGCGCAGGCCTATTTCGAAAAGATGGCCGCCTATCCGACTCCCTATTGCACCGAGGCTGAAGTTGCGGAGGCGGTGTTGGCGGCGGCGACCGACGATGGCGACAGGATCCGGTACCCCGCCGGCGCGGACTCCAGGCTTCTCGCCAAGCTGCGCTGGACGACATCCGAGGAACATTACCTCGCGACCATGCGGGAGATGTTCAAACCGATCCCGGCCAACTGACCGGTCCGGGCGGCGGATATCGACAGCCACCCGTCACGCCGGAACGAGTCCGGCGTGACGGGGAAGCGATCAACCGTGTGCGACGGTGCCTACCGGCGGCAGCCGTTCCGCCAGGCCGCCGAGCAGCCCGACGATATGCGCACGGGTCGTCTGCCAGAAGGCCGAGAGCAGCAGCAGCGCCGACCCGATGACCAGTGCGGTGAACGCCCAGGCAAGCTCGACCGCGCCAGCATTCTGGAACAGCGAGTACATCGCGTAGAGCACATAAGCGAGGCTCGACACGAGCAGGGCGCGGCGGTCGATCGCCAGCGCGACGAATGCGAAGGCGATGTAGAGCGCGATCACCACCAGCGCCATGCCGACCCCGATCGGCGCGACGAATATGCCGAGCAACTGGAACAGCGCGTGGGCGATCATCGGCGCGGCGGCGAGGTGCAGCCAGAACGCCACGTCGGCGCGCCGCGTACGGCGTTCGCGGTCGCTTGCGTCCCACATCATCGCCAGGCCGAACATCACCAGGCCGGCGATCAGGATCGGCGCATAGATGAAGTCCTGCGCATGCGGGATGAAGCCGATGACCAGCGCCAGCACCACGCCCACCACCGCGACAGCGCCGGCCGCGACGGTGATCGGCACCATGAAGCGCCGCCAGTGCAGCCATGCCGCCGTCGCGGTGATCGCGCCGATGATCGCGGCGAGCGTGCCGATGACGGGCTCGGGATGATCGGGGAAATATTGCTTGCCCCATGCCTGCAGGGCATCGCCGTTGACGACGATCAGCCCGACTTGCGCCGCGCCGACGCCGCCGACAAAGGCCAGCAGCAGCAGGATGCTGGGCAGCGCCATGCGGCGCGTGCGGGTGAAATATTCCGCCAGGCCCCAGCTCGTCGCGGCGACCAGCACGCCGGCGAGCGGCAGGGTGATCGACTCGCCCAGCCACGCCATGCCGACCAGCACCGCGGCGGCGGCGATCGAGACGAAAATGTCGTTGAACCCGGTGAGCAGCCGGAAATGTTCTTCGTCGACGGCGGGCGCCGAATGACTCTGCGCAATATGGTCGCGCAACGCGTTGGCGGCATCGCGTGTTATCGCGCCTGCCGCCACCGCGCCATCGATGTCGCTTTCGCTGTACATGGCAAACCTCCCTGTTGAAGCGGGGAGCTTACCCGATGTGTATTGCTATTACAATACACTACGACAGTGAGAGCTTAACCTTGCAAGTGCTTGAGAATCAACATCGACTGTTCGGCGCCCGATTGCGGCGTGATTTCGCCGGTGCGGTCGGTAATCTCGGCCCAGTGCGCGGCGACGCCCTCGGGCGAGAGATCGTCGCCGGTCAGCAAGGCGCCCTGCGTCAGCGTGACATAGGCCGCCTGGAACACGCCCGCGCCGGCGCCGATGATGGCGTTGGTCGGCGAGTCCTCGGAGACGAGATACAAGGCGGCGGGAACCACCTTCTCGGGGGCGAACGCCTTGAACGCCTCGGGCGGGAACAGGTCCTCGGTCATCCGCGTACCGGCGACCGGCGCAATGGTGTTGACCTTGATGTTGTTCTTGGCACCCTCGAGGTAGAGCGTCTTGGTCAGCCCGGCGAGCGCGAGCTTGGCGGCGCCGTAATTGGCCTGGCCGAAATTGCCGAACAGCCCGGTCGAAGAAGCGGTCATCAGGATGCGGCCGTAATTCTGTTCGCGCATCGTTTCCCACACCGCCTTGGTGCAGTTGGCCGAGCCGTTGACGTGCACATCGAGCACGAACCTGAAATCGGCCGGCTCCATCTTGGCGAAGCTCTTGTCGCGCAGCACGCCGGCATTGTTGATCAGAATGTGAACGCCGCCCCATGCCGCCTTGGCCTGGGCGACCATCTCGACCATGTGGTCATAGTCGGTCACGCTGCCGCCGTTCGACATGGCTTCGCCGCCGGCCGCCTTGATCTCCTCGACGACCTTCAGCGCGGCATCGGAATGGCCGGTGCCGTCGCGCGAGCCGCCAAGGTCGTTGACGACGACCCTGGCGCCGCGCCGTGCCAGTTCCAGCGCATAGGCACGGCCCAGCCCGCCACCAGCACCTGTGACGATGGCGACGCGGTCCTTGAAGCTGATGGTCACGATGAGCGCTCCTCAATTGATATCGAAGCGCTTCCTAGACAGGTCGGGGCCCCGTGTCAGCCGCCGCGTTGCCGGCACTTGTCGAACTGGCCGCGCTTGCAGAGCGGATAATGGTCCAGCGGCGGTGGCGCGGGGTAGGCTTGCGCCGGCGTCAGCGGGTTGGGCACGAAGACCACGGGCTGCCCGGGCTTTGGCGGGGTGCTGAACAACGGCGCCGTCGGCTGATAGCCGCCGCGTGGGTCGCCGACGGTTTGCGGGCTGCTGTCCTGCGTCGCGGGGGCGGTCTGTGCGGTTGCCACGCCGGCACTGCCGAGCAGCGCGATCGTGGCGAGTGCCGCGGCGAAGATGATTTTCATGACGGGTCTCCTGATCCGGGCGCGTCGAGGCGCGTCGGTCGGGAAACGCATTGCGGCGCGAATGGCTCCCGCGTTTCGCGGGAGATTCGACATCGCGCGTCGCGCCGAGCGTTGCCTGGCTACCGGCCACTCCCTGTCGGGGGAGGGGCCGGTCGACCTGGTGTCACGCGCCCGAATCGAGCGCGTAGCCGGCCGAGCGCACCGTGCGGATGATGTCGGGTCGGTCGGTGCCGTTGATCGCCTTGCGCAGGCGCCGGATATGCACGTCGACGGTGCGCGATTCGATGTCCGAATCATGCCCCCATACCGCGTCGAGCAGGCGCTCGCGCGAGAACACCCAGCCGGGATGTTCGAGGAAATGCTTGAGCAGGCGGAATTCGGTCGGCCCGAGCTGGACGACCTGGCCACTGCGGCGGACCTTGTGGCCGACCATGTCCATCTCGATGTCGGCATAGCTCAGCTGCTCGCCGGCCAGCGCCGGGCGCACGCGGCGCAGCACCGCGCCGACGCGCGCGACGAGTTCGCGCGGCGAGAAGGGCTTGGTGACATAGTCGTCGGCACCGGTTTCGAGGCCGCGCACGCGGTCTTCCTCCTCGCCGCGTGCCGTCAGCATGATGATCGGCACATTGGCGGTCTCGGGCATGCGCCGCAGCCGCCGGCACACCTCGATCCCCGACAGCCCCTCGACCATCCAGTCGAGCAGCACGATATCGGGTGTCGCCTCCTTGGCGAGCAGCAACGCCTCTTCGCCATCGGGGGTCTGCGTCACCTCGAAATCCTCGCGGTTGAAATGCCAGACGAGCAATTCGGCGAGCGCCGCATCGTCTTCCACCAGCAACATCTTGGCCCGTGCCATCTTCATTCCCCTGTCGGTAAGGTTGGGTGTCGGTCGTGCATCACGCGGCATTCGCGCCGCGATCGGTGAGCTTGATGCCGGTCGCGGCGAAATAGACCATCTCCGCGATGTTGGTGGCATGGTCGCCGATCCGTTCGAGATTCTTGGCGACGAACATCAGGTGCGCGACCTGGCTGATCGTCTTGGGATTCTCGATCATGTGGGTCAGCAGCGTGCGAAAGATGCTGTCGTAATAATTGTCGAGCGCGTTGTCGCTTTCGCACACCCGCACCGCCGCCGCGGCATCGCGCGCGGCAAAGGCGTCGAGCGCCGCATGGACCATTTCGCGCGCCATCCGCGCCATTGCCGGCAGCGTCGAAATCGGTTCGATCCGCGTTTCGCTGACGATCAGCGGTACGCGCTTGGCGATGTTCTTGGCATAGTCGCCGATGCGTTCGATCACGCTGGCGATCTTGAGCGCGGCGACCACCTCGCGCAGGTCGTTGGCCATCGGTGCGCGCAGCGCGATGATGCGCACGGCGAGCTGCTCGGCCTCGGCCTCGATCGCGTCGATCGCGCGATCGCCATCGCGAACCTGCCCGGCCAGCGTCGCGTCGTTGCGTTGCAGCGCGACGATCGCATCGGCGATCGCCTGTTCGGCGAGGCCACCCATCTGCGCGATCGAGGCGCGCAGATGGGCGATGTCGTCGTCGAAGGCCTTGACGGTATGTTCGTTGCCGATGGGCATGGTCATTCTGCTCCTCAGCCGTACCGGCCGGTGATGTAGTCGCGGGTTCGCGCTTCGCGCGGGTTGGTGAAGATGTCCGAGGTCGAGCCATATTCGATCAGCTCGCCGAGGTGGAAAAAGGCGGTGCGCTGCGACACGCGTGCCGCCTGCTGCATATTGTGCGTGACGACGACGATCGCGTAGCGGCCCTTGAGCTCGTGGATCAGTTCCTCGATCCGCGCGGTCGCGACCGGGTCGAGCGCCGAGCACGGCTCGTCCATCAGGATCACCTCGGGGTCGACCGCGATGGCGCGGGCGATGCACAGCCGCTGCTGTTGCCCGCCCGACAATGTCGTGCCGCTGTCCGCCAGCCGGTCCTTGACCTCGTCCCACAGCCCCGCGCGGCGCAGCGAGCGCTCGACGATCTCGGCAAGCTGTGCCTTGCCGTTCGTCAGGCCGTGGATGCGCGGACCATAAGCGACGTTCTCGAAGATCGACTTGGGGAAGGGGTTGGGCTTCTGGAACACCATGCCGACGCGCGCGCGCAACTGCACCACGTCCATCTCGGGGGCATAGATATTGACGCCGTCGAGCTCGATCTCGCCCTCGACGCGGGCGTTGGCGACGGTGTCGTTCATGCGGTTGAGCGCGCGCAGGAAAGTCGACTTGCCGCAGCCCGACGGGCCGATGAACGCCGTGACATGGTCGCGGTCGACGTCGATCGACACGTCCTTGATCGCCTGGAGCGCGCCGTAGAAGACGCTGACATGGCGCGCGCTGATCTTGGCTTTTTCGGTCATCACCAGCGGGTCTCGAAGCGGTTGCGGAAATAGATCGCGATGCCGTTCATCGCGAACAGGAACAGCAGCAGGACGATGATCGCGGCGCTGGTCTTCTCGACGAAGCCGCGGTCGATCTGGTCGGACCACAGGAAGATCTGCACCGGCAGGACGGTCGACGGATCGGTGATGCCTGCCGGGGGCGACGCGATGAAGGCGCGCATGCCGATCATCAGCAATGGCGCGGTTTCGCCCAGCGCGCGCGCCATGCCGATGATCGTCCCGGTCAGGATGCCCGGCAATGCCAGCGGCAGGACATGGTGGAACACGACCTGCACCGGCGAGGCGCCGATGCCGAGCGCGGCGTCGCGGATCGATGGCGGCACCGCCTTGATCGCGTTGCGCCCGGCAATGACGATCACCGGCATGGTCATCAGCGCCAGCGTCAGGCCGCCGACCAGCGGGGCCGAGCGTGGCAGGTGAAAGGTGCCGAGGAAGATCGCGAGGCCGAGCAGGCCGAAGGTGATCGACGGCACGGCGGCGAGATTGTTGATCGACACCTCGATCAGGTCGGTCCAGCGATTATGCGGGGCATATTCCTCGAGATAGAGCGCGGCGAGCATGCCGATCGGGAAGGCCAGCACGAGCGTCACCAGCATCGTATAGATCGAGCCCTTGAGTGCCCCCCAGATGCCCGCGCCGGCCGAATCGGTCGAGTCGCCGCCGGTCAGGAATCCCAGGTCGAAGCCGCGCGAAATCGCGCCGCGTGCCTCGATCCGGGCGAGCATGGCGTTGGCCGCCGCATCGCCATGTCCCTTGGCGGCGCTGTCGATCGCGTCGTCGGCCGGCACCGCGATCGTCGCGGCACGTCGCAGCAAGCTCGGATCGGCCTTGACCGCCGCGCGCACGGCAAGCCAGGCGCTGTCTGACAGCAGCTTGTCGCCGCCGCGCCCGAAGGCGGCAATCGCCGCGGCGTCGGTCGCGCCCTCGATATTGGCGCTGGCCAGTGCGAGGTCGGCACCGGGGCCGCGCAGTCGCGCCGGGTCGATCGCGATGCCCGCGCGCGCCAGATCGACCGGCAGCGCGACGCGCGTCTGCACGAACCCGTCGATGCCGTTGCCGAGCACCGTGAACAGCAGGAAAGCGAGGAACGCGGCTGAGCCCACAACCGCGCCGAGCCCGAGCAGCCGGAAGAGCCATTCCGCGCGATAGCGTCGACGCAGCCGCCGCTGCATCGTCGCGCTGCTCCAGTCGGTCGGCGCCCGTGCGATCGGATCGGCCGCGCTATTCATAAGCCTCCCGGTAGCGTTTTACGACGCGCAACGCGAAGACGTTGAGCAGCAGGGTGATGACGAACAGCACCAGCCCGAGCGCGAAGGCGGCGAGCGTCTTGGGGCTGTCGAACGTGGCTTCGCCGGTCAGCAGGTCGACGATCTGCTTGGTCACGGTGGTCGCGCTGGCAAAGGGGTTGAGCGTCAGCGTCGCGACCCCCGACGCCGCCATCACGACGATCATCGTCTCGCCGATCGCGCGGCTGATCGCGAGCAACACGCCGCCGATCACGCCGGGCAAAGCCGCCGGCAGCAAGACCTTGCGGATCGTCTCCGACGTTGTCGCGCCCATCGCCAGGCTGCCGTCGCGCATCGCGGTCGGCACGGCGGCGAGCGCGTCGTCGGCCATCGATGAGACGAACGGGATGATCATCACCCCCATGACGAGCCCCGCGGCAAGCGCGCTTTCGCCCGAGGCCGAGGCGATGCCGAGCGACAGGCCGAATTGCCGCACCGCCGGCGCGACGGTCAGCGCGGCGAAATAGCCATAAACGACGGTCGGCACGCCGGCGAGGATCTCGAGCAGCGGCTTCATGCAGCGGCGCGCCCGCGCACCGGCATATTGCGTCAGATAGATCGCGCTCATCAGGCCGAATGGAATGGCGACGAGCATCGCGATCACCGCGCCGATGAGGAAGGTGCCCCAGAACAGCGGCACCGCGCCGAGCGTCGCGCCGGGATGGCGCGCGTCGATCACCTGCGGGCTCCAGTGCGTGCCGAACAGAAACTCGCCGAGTGGCACGATGCGGAAGAAGCGCAACGATTCGAACAGCAGCGAACCGATGATGCCGATGGTGGTGAGGATCGCGATCAGCGAGGCGGCGAACAGCGTCACCATCACCACGCGCTCGACGCGCGCGCGCGCCTTGAATCCGGGGCGTATGCGCGCCAGAGCCAGCCCGCCGCCGGCGATCGCGAGCAGCAGCGCGACGATGCCGCCGATCCAGTCGAAACGCCGCTGTGCCATGGCATAGGACGGCGCGAGCTTTTCCGACAACGGGTTGAAGGCGCCATAAGCACGCCCCGCGGCGAGGTCGCGTGCCTCGGAAAGGATCACCGCGCGTTCGAAGCGCTGCGCCGGCAATTGCCGCGCGGCCGGAGCCGTGAGGACGGTGTTGGTCACCAGCGCCGGCGACATCATCGCCCAGGTCGCCATGAACAGCGCCGCGGGAAGCAGCGTCCACAGCGCGACATAGCTGCCGCCATGAAGCGGGAGCGATACCGCGCGGGCGCCCGGTTCTCGGCGTGCCATGGCGGCGCGGGCGCGACCGGTCAGCCAGCCGATCACGCCGAGCATGGTGATCATGAAGAGAAGTGCGATGCCTGACATGGCGGATCAGTGCAGCCCGGCCGGATCGAGCGTCGTCTCGCGCCGGATGGTTTCGGCCGAGCGGGCGCGGACATCGGGCGGCGCGGCGATCAAACCCTTGCGGACCATCGGCCCGTCGGGGCCCCACAGGCCGGCAAAGGTTGCGAGAAACGGACGAAGCCCCTTGATCGCGCCGAGATGGGCTTTCTTGACGTAGATGAACAACGGGCGCGAGCCCGGATAGCGCCCCTCGGCGATCGTCTCATAGGTCGGCGCGATGCCGCTCAGCGCGAGCCCGTCGACCGTATCCCGATTCTCTTCGAGATAGGAATAGCCGAAGATGCCGACGGCATCGGGGTTTGCGCGCAATTTCTGCACGATGAGATTGTCGTTCTCGCCGGCATCGACATAGGCGCCGTCCTCGCGCACCGCGGTGCAGATCGCGGCATAGTCGTCGGGGTCGCTTTCGCGCTTCTTCGCCATGGCGGGCATCGCCTGTTCGCAACCGCGCGCCAGGATCAGTTGCGCCAGCGCATCGCGCGTCCCGCTGGTCGAGGGCGGGCCATAGACCTGGATCGCCACCGCTGGCAGCGCCGGGTCGACATCGTGCCACGTGCGGGCGTGATTGATGACGCCGCCGGGCTTCGCGCCGATCGCGCGATAGAGTGTCAAGGGGCTCAGCGTGAGCCTCGGGCCAGCCTTTGCCTGGGCGAAGGCGATGCCGTCCAGTCCGACCTGGATCTCCAGCAGGTCGCCCGCGCCATTGGCCTTGCAGCGCGCATATTCGCTGGCGGTGATCCGTCGCGACGCATCGGCGATATCCGGATGGCCGGCGCCGACGCCGGCGCAGAACAGGCGCAAGCCCGCACCGGTGCCGGTCGATTCGATCACCGGTGCCTTCACATTGGGATTGCGGTCGACGAATTGCTCGGCCGCGAGGGTGGTGAAGGGGAATACGGTCGACGAGCCGACCACGCGGATCTGATCGCGCGAGCCGGCGCCACCGCCACTGGCCTGATCCTCGCAGCCGGCGAGCGCGCAGGCTGCGAGCAGCGCGAGGAAACGAAGCATGCGGACACTCCAGGTGGCGGGTGCCGCCGACCTTCGTGACTCGGCCTAGCAACACTGCGTGACCGCCTGTGTGACACTTGTGTTACCGTTTTGTGACAGCGCTCCCGTCGGCCGGCAGCAGGATCGACACGGTGGTGCCCTTGCCGACGGTACTGGCGATGTCGAGCCGGCCGCGATGTCGCTCGACGACATGCTTGACGATGGCGAGGCCAAGGCCGGTGCCACCCGCCGCCCGGCTCCGGCCGGCATCGACGCGGTAGAAGCGCTCGGTGAGGCGGGGGATGTGCTCCGGCGCGATGCCGTCACCCTCGTCGGCGACGCTCAGGCGAATGATGCCGCTGCCGCCTTTGTGCAGCGCGACCGTCACCGGCGTACCGGGCCGGCCATATTTCATCGCATTGCCGATCAGATTGTGCAGCATCTGGCTCAGTTGCGCGCGGTCGCCGACCACCGGCGCGATGCCCGGCTCGATATCGAGCGCGATCTCGTTGGTGCGGACATGCTGCGCGCCCTGCAGTTCGTCGCGCACTTCGCCGATCAGCGCGGCGAGATCGACCGGCTGGTCGGGCAGGCGATATTTCTCGGCTTCGATCCGGCTGAGCGAGATCAGGTCCTGCACCAGCCGCTGCATGCGCCGCGCCTCGTCGAACATGATCTTGAGGAAGCGATTGCGCACGGTGCGGTCGGCGCCGGCCTGCTCGTCGCCGAGCGTCTCGATATAGCCGAGGATCGAGGCGAGCGGGGTGCGCAGTTCGTGGCTGGCATTGGCGACGAAATCGACCCGCATGCGCTCGGCGGCGTAACTGCCGGTCTGATCGACGAGGTGGACGATGCGCTGGCCGCCGCTGGCGCGCGCGACGCGCATCTGCCAGCGCTGGTCGAGCGTGCCGATGCCGACCAGATCGACCGGCGCCTGTGGCGCGCCGGCGATCGGGTTGGCGAGGCGCTCGGCCGCACCGGGATGGCGGATGGCGAGCCGCACATCCTCGCCATTGATGTGCCCGCCAAGCAGCTCGCGCGCCGGGGCGTTGCTGTGCGACACGCGCCCGTCGGCGACGACGAGCACCGGCTCGGCGATCGCGTCGAGCATTTCGTCGAGCGTGGGGGAGGAAGCCGCGACCTGCACCGCGGGCGCCGGCACCAGCGCATCGCCATATTCGCCGATCGCGACGATCAGCACGGCGGCGACACCGCCGAACATCGCGACGAGCATCGATTGCGCGCCGCCACCGGTCAGCAACACGACCGCCGCCGCCAGCGCGACGGTGCCGAGTGCGATGAGCAGGCGATGGCGTAATCCCGGGAGCATGCCGCGCCCCCTTAGCGCAAACGTCGTTAACCCGACCAGCCTTGCTTGCCAGCCAGTTTCGAATGTGAAAAGGCTTGGCGGATGAGTGAAAAGGGTGAGCGGACGGGTGACCATGTCGCCGGCGCGACGCGCCGTCGGGCGCTGATGCTCGGCGCGACCGGCGCGGCCGCGGTCGTCTCGATCCGCCCGGCGCTGGCGCAGACCGCCGCCTCGGTGGCACATTGCGAGATCCCGGTGCCCGATCCCGGCCGCGCCGGCAGCTACATCGCCGCCGACGGCACACTGGTACCCTCCGGCACCGTCGGCGCCTTCCCGGCGTCGCCGCACCCGCTCAAGGGCGAGGACGTCAAGAAGGCGCTCGCCGGCGACCAGTTGCCGGGCATGAGCAGCGACCAGAGCCGCGCCTACACCAATTACATCCGCCGCCTGCAATCGGGCACCAGCGGCTTCACCTGCTTCGCGTCGTTGCAGATGCCGCGCGGCTGAGGCGCGCTTGGCCGACACGCTGTATCGCATGGCGCGCGCCGAGGCGCTCAGCATCGTTCATCTCGACAGTTTCACCGCCGTCTATCACCGCGATTCGGGGCTGACCCATTTGCTGACCGCGCCGGCGCCCGAAATCATGGCGACGCTCGGCGAGTCGGGGCTGACGCGTGCCGCGCTCGGCGCGCGCCTGGCGGCCGATTTCGAGCTCGCCGATCTCGATGCCGCGGTTCTGGCCGAGCGGCTCGCCGAACTCGTCGCTTGCGGCCTTGTGTCGGCGGCATGAGGCACATCTTCTCGGTCAGGATCGGCCCGGTCGGTTTCCGCGTCGGCTCGGCCTGGCCGGCGCCGATCGTCCAGCTCGAGACATTATATGCCGGCTATCCCAAGCCCGACGTGCCGGACTTTTCGGTGCGGTTGTTCCCGGCACGGCCGTGGCGCCACTTTGTCCGGCCGTCGGTGACGATCGGCGGGGACTTCATGCTGCCCGACGCCGCGCCGCTGCCGCTCGAACAGGGGTTGCTCGCGGCGGAGATGGGGATGAACCTGCAGATGGCGCTCGGCCAGCGACGCTATCTGTTGCTCCATGCCTCGGCGGTCGAGCGCGATGGCAAGGCGCTGCTGATGACCGGCGTGTCGGGCGCGGGCAAGTCGACGCTGTCGGCCTTGCTGTCGGCGCGCGGCTGGCGCTTCATGGGCGACGAGTTCGCGCTGATCGACCCCGAGACCGGGCTGGTCCATGCCTTCCCGCGGCTCGTCAGCCTGAAGAATGCGGCGATCGAGGTGGTGAGCGAGGCGTTGCCCGACGCGCGCTTCGGCCCGCTGCTGGTGGGCACGCCCAAGGGCGATATTCGCCATCTCGTGCCCGACGCCGCCGCGGTGGCGGCGATGGCGACACCCGCTCCGCCGGCCTTGTTGCTCTTCCCGAGTTTCGGCTTCGATGCGGCGGCGCGCGCGGTGCCGCCAAGCGAGGTATTCGTCCGGCTCACCCAGGCCTCGACCAACTATGTCGGCCTGGGGGAGCGCGGCTTCACGGCGCTGACGCGCCTGGTGAAGACGGTGCCGGCACGGGCGATCGACTATCCGGATACCGACAGCGCGGTGGCGCAGGTCGAAAAATTGTGGCGCGCGTTGTGAGCGACGGGTGGCTGCTTGCCCGCGCGATGCGCGAGCCGGCCAGCGCGCTGGCGCTCGACGCGGCGGGCTGGACCGCGCTGATCGCCATCGCCCGTGCCGAGCAGATGATCGGCACGCTCACCACGCGGCTCGACGGGCTCACCTTGCCGGCGGATGTCGCGCGGATCGTCGAGGATGCCCGCGCCTCCGCCGCGCAGGGGCAGGTCGTCGCGCTGTGGGAGGTCGAGGCCGCGCGCCGCGCGCTGGCGCCGATCGGCGAACCCGTCCTGCTGCTCAAGGGATCGGCCTTCGCCGCGGCCGGGCTGCGCGCGGGGGAGGGGCGTTCGATCGGCGACCTCGATATTCTCGTGCCGCGTGCCAGCCTCGACACCGTCGAGGCGGCCCTGCTCGGGGCCGGGTGGGAATGGGTCAAGCCAGACCCCTATGACGACGCCTATTATCGCCGTTGGATGCACGAGCTGCCGCCGCTGATCCACCGCGACCGCGACCGGATGATCGACGTCCACCACACCATCCTGCCGCTGACCGCGCGGATCGCGCCGGATGCCGCCGCCTTGCTCGCGGACAGTGTCGAGATCGCGCCCGGCGTGCGCATCCTCGCGCCGAACGACATGATCGTCCACGCGGCGGCGCATCTGTTTGCCGATGGCGACCTTGCCGGCGGAATGCGCAATCTGTGGGACGTGCAATGTCTTGTCGACCAGTTCGGGACGCAGGGCCTCGATGCGCGCGCGGACCATCACGGGTTGCGGCGCGAAGTCGCCCGCGCGCTGCGCCTCGCCGCCGCGCTCTATGGCGAGCGCACCGCGCTGGTGCCGCTCGATCACGCTTATCTGCGCCGCGTTACCGCACGTGACGGCTGGGGCAGGGCGACGCGGCCGCTGACGCGCCTGGCCTTCTACATACGATCGCATTGGCTGCGCATGCCGCCGGCGATGCTGGCGCGGCATTTGTGGACCAAGTGGCGCCGCGGACACGCGGCGTAGCGCCGCGACGAAAAATTTGTGCATGGCGACGGCGGCAGTGCGCGACGGTATGGCTTTGGCAAGATCGTCGTGGCAGGGCGGCGTGATGGAAAGCGCACCGATCGCCGCGATCATTCTTGCCGCCGGGCAGGGCACCCGCATGAAGTCCGATGTCCACAAGGTACTGCACCCGATCGCCGGGCGCGCGATGCTGCTGCACCTGATCGACAGCGTGGATCGCGCCGGTGCGACCGAGCGCGTGGTGGTGGTCGGCAAGGGGCGCGAGCAGATCGAGGCGGCGGTCGCCGGGCTGGGCGTCACCACCGTGCTTCAGGCCGAGCAGCTTGGCACCGCCCATGCCGCGCTCCAGGCGCGCGACGCGCTCGCCGGGTTCGAGGGCGTCGCAATCGTCTGCTTCGGCGACACCCCGTTTCTCTCGCCGGGCACCATCGCCGCCATGGCGGCGCGTCTCTCGGCGGCGGATGCGCCGCGCGTCGCGGTGCTCGGTTTCCGTCCGCCCGATGCCAAGAGCTATGGTCGCATTCTCGCCGAGCCGGACGGCACCATCAGCAAGATGGTCGAGTATAAGGACGCGACCGCGGCCGAGCGGGCGGTCGATCTGTGCAATTCGGGCGTCACCGCGGTTCGCGCGGCGGATCTCTGGCCGCTGCTCGACCGGGTCGGCAACGACAACGCCGCTGGCGAATATTATCTGCCCGACATCGTCATGCTCGCGCTGGCCGATGGCGATCGCGCGGTGGTGGTGGAGACCGACGCCGACGAGGTGATCGGCATCAACAGCCGCGCCGAACTGGCCTATGCCGAAGCCCGCTGGCAGGCGGCACGGCGCATGCAGGTGATGGACGCTGGCGCCTCGCTGATCGCGCCCGAGACGGTATGGTTCGCCTGGGACACTGTCATCGGCCGCGACGTGACGATCGAGCCCAACGTCTTTTTCGGCCCCGGCGTCAGCATCGCAGACGGCGCGACGATCCATGCCTTCAGCCATATCGAGGGCGCGACGGTCGGCACCGGTGCCGAAATCGGCCCGTTCGCCCGCTTGCGGCCGGGTGCGGTGATGGGCGAGAAATCGAAAATCGGCAATTTCGTCGAGATGAAGAAGGCGGTGCTCGGCAAGGGCGCCAAGGCCAATCATCTGAGCTATCTCGGCGATGCCGAGATCGGCGCCGGGGCGAACATCGGCGCGGGGACGATCACCTGCAATTATGACGGCTTCTTCAAATACCGCACGGTGATCGGCGAAGGCGCCTTCATTGGATCGAACAGCGCGCTGGTCGCCCCGGTGACGATCGGTGCGGGCGCGATGGTCGGTGCCGGCTCGGTCATCACCGCCGACGTGGAAGCCGACGCGCTGACCATCGCGCGGGGCAAGCAGGAGGCACGGCCCGGCCGCGCCAGGCGCTTCCGCGATGTCATGACGGCGAAGAAGGCCGCAACAAAGAAATAAGTCACGGTTCATCTTGGCGCGCTAAGGCACGCCTTGCCGGTGGGCGGGCTTCGGAGAAGAAAGCAATGTGCGGAATCGTTGGAATTGTCGGCAAGGAAGAAGTCACCGATCGCCTGCTCGACGGGCTCAAGCGGCTCGAATATCGCGGCTATGATTCCGCCGGCATTGCCACGGTCCATGACGGGCGGATCGATCGCCGCCGCGCCTCGGGCAAGCTGATCAATCTCGTCAAGGTGATCACCGAGGCGCCGTTGCCGGGGATGGTCGGGATCGCCCACACGCGCTGGGCGACGCATGGCGGCCCGACCACCGACAATGCCCACCCCCACGCCACCGGCGAGGTCGCGCTGGTCCACAACGGCATCATCGAGAATTTCAAGCCGCTGCGCGACGAACTCCTTGCGCGCGGTCGCACGTTCACCAGCGAGACCGACACCGAGGTCGTTGCGCATCTCATCAGCGAGAAGGTGGAAGCCGGAATGTCGCCCGCCGAGGCCGTCGCCGAGGTGCTGCCGCGCCTGCACGGCGCCTTCGCGCTGGCGATCCTGTTTCGCCAGCACCCCGAATTGCTGGTCGGCGCGCGGCTCGGCTCGCCGCTGGTCGTCGGCTATGGCGAGGGCGAGACCTATCTCGGCTCGGACGCGCTGGCGCTCGCACCGCTGACCCAGCGCATTTCCTATCTCGAGGAGGGCGACTGGGTCGTCATCACGCATGACGGCGCGCAGATCTTCGATCGCGACAACAACCCGGTCGAGCGGCCGATCACCATTTCGGGCGTCACCGGCGAGCTCGTCTCCAAGGGCAATCATCGCCATTACATGCTCAAGGAGATTTACGAGCAGCCGATCGTCGTCGCGCAGACCTTGCGCTCCTACCTCCAGCGCATGGAGGATCGGGTCACGCTGCCGATCCCCGAGTTCGACCTGTCGACGATCAGGCGCGTCACCATCGTCGCCTGCGGCACTAGTTTCTACGCCGGCATGGTCGCCAAATACTGGTTCGAGCAGTTCGCGCGCGTGCCGGTCGATCTCGATGTCGCCTCCGAGTTCCGCTACCGCGAGCCGGTGATGGAGGAGGGCGGGCTCGCCTTGTTCATCAGTCAGTCGGGTGAAACCGCCGACACGCTCGCCGCGCTGCGCCACGCGCGCGCCGAGGGCCAGACCATCGCCGTCGTCGTCAACGTGCCGACCAGCTCGATGGCGCGCGAGGCCGACCTGCTGCTGCCGACCCATGCCGGGCCGGAGATCGGCGTTGCCTCGACCAAGGCGTTCACCTGCCAGCTGGCGGTGCTCGCCGCGCTCGCCGCCAATCTCGCCCGCGCCAAGGGCAAACTGTCGCCTGCCGAGGAAAAGGCGATCGTCAAGCACCTCGCCGAGGCGCCCGCCGCGCTCAACGGCGCGCTCGCCTATGACGAGGCGATCGAGGCGATGGCGCACACCATCGCCGGCGCGCGCGACGTGCTCTATCTCGGCCGCGGCACCGACTATCCGCTGGCGCTCGAAGGTGCGCTGAAACTGAAAGAAATCAGCTACATTCATGCCGAAGGTTATGCTGCGGGCGAAATGAAGCACGGCCCGATCGCGCTGATCGACGAGAATGTCCCCGTCATCGTCATCGCTCCGTCAGGCCCCTTGTTCGACAAGACCGTGTCGAACATGCAGGAAGTCCAGGCGCGTGGCGGCAAAGTCGTGCTGATCTCCGATTATGACGGCATCCAGGCGGCGGGCGAGGGCTGCATGGCGACGATCACCATGCCCAAGGTCCACCCGCTGATCGCGCCTTTGGTCTATGCCGTGCCGGTGCAGTTGCTGGCCTATCACGTCGCGGTGGCCAAGGGCACCGACGTCGACCAACCGCGCAATCTCGCCAAGTCGGTGACGGTGGAGTGAGCGGCCGCGACTTCGCATAGTGCCGTTTCACTTCCTGATTACACCGTTACGTGTCGAGCCAGAATGAACCGATGTTCTGGTTTGCCGAAGATACGAAATATCTGATGTGAACGGTGGTGTTTTCATATTTCAGGATACGCGCCCGTCCCACCCCGACGACGTCGACATTGCCTGATTTTACTGCCTTTGCGAGGCTGACGGGCGTGTAGGGCCAGGGGTTTTCGGGGTTGTCGATCTGGATCTTGGCAACCCAGGTGTTGATGTCTGTCTTTTGCGGCCCTTTCTTCCTCTCTTCCAGTTGTTCGCTGACCTTGGTGATATGCCCGTCGACCGCACCTTGCGCACCGGAGTCGATGCGCTTCACCTCGAGCGCCGTATCGTTCGACGGGAAGACGTCAGGTTCGGTAGTCGTATCTTTCCCGAAGGTTATTTCTGAATGGTCCACGTTGACGGTGGAATTATATTCCATCGCAGCCAATAACTCCGCATAGATGCGCGCTGCTCCGTTGACGGCGTTTGAGGTCCAGTGCGTCAATCGCTTCGCTTTATCGAGAGCGATCTTTCTATTATATTGTTTGTTGACGCCCGTATGAGGGAGTTTATCAGAAAACGAATTGCGCTTTCCGAGCGCAAGCGGCTTATATTGATTATAGATCGCGGTTGCGACTTCGTTGCGCTTGGTGCCGATCGCGGCGGTTTCGTTGATGAATTCGTTGAAGCTCGCTTCCCCGGCCTTCATCTCCGCCTTGACACCGGCGCGCTGGATCACCGGCCGGTGGGTCCCCGACGCCGCCCGTTGCACTGTCGTGCGGGCCATCTTCTGGACTTCCTCGTCCTCGACCGCCGCGCGCTGTGCGACGCCGGCAAGCGCCTTGGCGCCCATCACATCGGCCTCGTGCTCGAGATGTTCCTCGTCGTTGACCGGCACGGCGCCCTTCATCTGCATCGTTGGCTTCACGCGGCCCTGCGCCTGCTGGACGACATGCCATGCCTCGTGCGGCAGGTGCCGCTCCTGGCCCGGTGCGAGGTGGATGTCGGACCCTTGCGCATAGGCATGGGCGTTCAGCTGCGCCGGCCTCGCCGAATTGCGGTGCACGCGGACATGGTCGAGCGACATGCCCGACATCGCCTCGACGCCGGCCTTGAGCGTGTCGGGCAGGCCGGTGCGGTTCGGCGCCATCGTCGCGAGGCGCTGGACCGTCGGCGCCGCGTTGAGCGCGGTGGACAATGTTTTCAGCGACTTGCCGGCTGGGCCGGTCGTGGCGCGCTGGGCGGGGGCGGCATTGCGTGCCGCTGGCGGTCGCTGCTGGGGCGTGCGCTGGCTCATGGCGAAAAGCTATCATCCCGCGTCCCGCGCGTCATGCGGAGATGACTGTCGTTTCGGTGCGATCGCGGGCCTCGCGGCGGCGGCGCGTCCGGTCCGCCGGCGCGGCGTTGACAGCGATGCCCGGCGCGGCGGATAGCATGGCATGGCCGCAGCCCCGCCTCTCATCGCCGGAGTCGAACTCGGCGGCACCAAGTGCATCTGCATTCTCGCCACCGGCGCCGACGATATCCGCGACGAGGTGCGCATCCCGACCACCGCGCCGTCCGAGACGCTGGCCGCGATCGAAGAGGTACTGGCGCGCTGGCGCGGCTATGACGCGCTGGGCATCGCCAGCTTCGGCCCGGTCTCGATCGACCCGGGTGCGGCGGATTACGGCGCGATCACCGCGACCACCAAGCCGGGCTGGTCGCACACCGACGTCGCGGTCCGGCTGTCGGGCGTGGCCGGTGTCCCCACGGGCTTCAACAGCGACGTCGCCGGGGCCGCGCTCGGCGAGGGCCGCTGGGGTGCGGCGCGCGACGTGGCGGACCACGCCTATATCACCGTCGGCACCGGGATCGGCGTCGGCCTGGTGCTCGGCAACGCGCCGGTCGAGGGGCTGACGCATGCCGAACTCGGCCATGTTCGCCCGGTGCGGCTGCCGGGCGACGACTGGCCGGGCGCCTGTTCCTTCCATGGCGATTGCGTGGAAGGGCTCGCCTCGGGCAGCGCGATCCGCGCGCGGACCGGGCGCGCGGCCGAACAGCTCGCCGCGAACGACCCCGCATGGGATGGCGTCGCGCATGTCCTTGCCCAGCTGATCCACACGCTGGTGCTCACCGGTATCCCGCGTCGCGTGGTGATGGGCGGCGGCGTGATGACCGGCACGCCGCAGCTCTTTCCCCGCATCCGCCGCAAGCTGGTCGACAGCCTTGGCGGCTATGGCGCGACCGGGTTGATCGAACCGGTCGAGCGCTTCGTCGTGCCGGCGACGCTGGGCAATAATGCCGGCCCGCTGGGGGCGATCGAGCTTGGCAACCGTGCGCTGGCGGCGGTTTCGCGATAACAGCGTTTACGGCGCCTTAACCGCATCCGCTTACGCCGTGGCAACGGGCAGACGCGCCCCAACGACGAGCTACGGCGGTGTACGACATGCGAATTCTTATCGTCGACGACGAACCAGGCATGCACGATTCCTACCGGCGCTGTTTCGCACCGGCCGGAAGCGGTGAGGGTGCCGCGCTCGACGCGATGGCGGCGGCGCTGTTCGACGATGCCCCCGCCCCACGTGAAGAGGCGACCGCCTTCGCGCTGACCCACGCCATGCAGGGCGTCGACGGTGTCGCCGCGGTGGAGAAGGCACTTGCCGATGGCGAGCCGTTCGCGGTCGCGTTCATCGACGTGCGCATGCCGCCGGGGATCGACGGCAAGGAAACCGCGATGCGCATCCGCGCGCTCGATCCCGCGATCAACCTCGTCATGGTCACCGGCTATTCCGATTTCTCGCCGATCGAGATCAGCAAGGCGGCCGGCCCGGCCGACAAGATCTTCTACATCGCCAAGCCCTTCGAGGTCGCCGAGGTGACCCAGATGGCGGCCGCGCTGACCCATCGCTGGCAGGTCGATCGCGAACTGGCCGAGGCGCGCGCCGCGCTCGCCGCGCAGATCGTCCAGCTCGAGGAGCAGAGTGCCGAACTCGCCGCGAACGAGAGCAAGGCGATGCACATCGCCACGCATGATTCGCTCACCGAAGCACCCAACCGGCTCGCCTTCCTGCGCGCGCTGACCGATCGCGCGCGCGGCCAGGGCGGCTTTGCCACCGCGATGCTCGATCTCGATCGCTTCAAACTGGTCAACGACACGCTCGGCCATCTCGCTGGCGACGAACTGATCCGCCAGGTCTATGCGCTGCTCGAACAGGCGGTGCCCGAGGGCGGCATGGTCGCGCGACTCGGCGGCGACGAATTCGGCATCCTGTTCGAATCCCCCGGCGAGGAAGCCGCGGCGATGGCCCTCGATCGCCTCCTGTTCGGCTGTTCGACGCATCTGCGCATCTTCGGCCACCCGGTCGAGACCGCCTCGTCGCTCGGCTTCGTCTATGCCGAGGCCGGCGGCGAGCGCGACCCGATCGACCTGATGCGCCGCGCCGATCTCGCGCTCAACGACGCCAAGCAAAATGGCCGCGGCATCATCCGGGTGTTCGACGAGAGCATGGACGAATCGATCCGCTTCCGCCGCCGCATCGAGGGCGGGTTGTCGCAGGCGATCGAACGCGGCGAGCTCAGCCTCGTCTATCAACCGATCGTCGCGCGCGAGGAACTCGAGATCGTCGGGTTCGAGGCGCTGGTGCGCTGGAACACCGAGGAGTTCGGTCCCGTCAGCCCCGCGCTGTTCATCCCGATCGCCGAGGAATCGAACCTGATTCACGAACTCGGCGACTGGATCCTCGATCAGTCGCTGGCCGTGCTCAAGGACTGGCCGGGGCAATATGTCTCGGTCAATTTCTCGCCGCGCCAGTTCCGCCGCCAGAATTTCGTCGGCCATGTCCTCGAATGCGTCCAGCGCGCCGGGGTCGAAGCGCACCGTGTCCAGATCGAGATCACCGAGACGGCGATCTTCGACGATGCCGATCGCGCCGCCGACACGCTCTACAAGCTGCGCCAGATGGGCTTCCGCATCGCGCTTGACGATTTCGGCACCGGCTATTCGAGCCTCTACAACATCCGCAAGTTCGCGCTCGACAGCCTCAAGATCGACCGCAGCTTCATCGACGGCATGGGCCGCGAGCGCGAGAGCGCCGCGATCGTCCATTCTATCATTCATCTCGGCCGTGCGCTCGGCCTCGGCGTGATCGCCGAGGGCGTCGAGACCGAGGCGCAGTTGCAGGCGCTCCGCGTTGCCGGCGCCTCGCATCTCCAGGGTTATCTCTTCTCGCGGCCGGTCGTGCCCGAGACGGCGGTCGAGCTCGCGCGGCAGCGTTTCATGGTCGATCCCGTGGCCGGCACGGACGCGTCCGACGAACAGGTCGATGGCGGGCAGGCGGGTAACGGGACGCACGGCTGATGGCACGCGTCGCCCGCGCCGCGTTCCGACGGATCGCGGCGTTGCGCAATCCCAGGTCGCTCGGCGCCAAGCTCGTCCTGATCCTGACCGCGGTCGGGCTGGCGGGCTCGATCGCCATCACCCTGCTGCTCGCCAGCGTCATCACCCCGAGCTTCAACCAGCTCGAGGCCAAGTCGGTCGCCGCGCATGTCGAGCGGACCCGCGCCGCGCTGGGCGAATATGCCAGCAAGGTCGAAAGCGCCGTGCGCGACTATGGCGACTGGAATGCCAGCTACGATTATATGGCGCACCAGACGCGGGCTTTCGAGCAGGAGAGCTTCTCGCCGCTCGCGATGGTCAATCTCGACGTCAACGGCATGGCCTATGTCGCCAATGATGGACGCGTCGTCATCGCGCGGTGGCGCGATCACACCGCCGATGCCGACGATGCGGCGCTGCGCCGCGCGTTCGTCGAGCAGATCGGCCGTACCGATTTCCGTGCGCTGCTAAAGGGCCGCAATTCGGCGCATTTCTTCGTCCGGCTCGGGCCGGTCGTCGCGGCGGTCGGCGTCGCGCAGGTGCGCCGCAGCGACGGCACCGGCACGCCGCGCGGGCTGGTGCTGATGGCGCGGCGGATCACTTCGCGGCAATTGTCCGACCTGCTGCAACTCGCCGCCCGGCTCGATCTCGATCACGCTGCCGATAGCGATGTCATCACGCCCGGACGTTCGACGATGCGCATCGCCGTGCCGATCATGGGTGCCGATGGCCATGCCGTCGCCAGTGCCGCGTTCAGCGTGCCGCGCGACGTCTCGACGCTCGGCCGGCGCATGCTGCTGCTCGCGGTAGCCGGGTCGACGCTGCTGTTGCTCGTCGTCCTGCTGTTCCTGCGCCGGATGATCGATCGCCAGGTGCTGCGCCCGCTCGCCCGCGTCGAAAGCCATATGCAGATCGTCCGCTCGTCGGGCTCGCTCGGTCTGCTCGAAGAGGAGGTGCGGCACGACGAGATCGGCTCGCTCGGGCGCAGCTTCAATTCGATGCTCCGCCAGCTGAAGGATCTGCGCGAGCAGGTCGAGGTGCAGAGCTTCGCGCTTGGCCGCAGCGAGAGCGCGGTCGCGGTGATGCACAATGTCCGCAACGCGCTCAACCCGATCAGCACGATCCTCAGCGCCGGGCTCTCCCAGCCCGCGCCGGTCGACCGCGCGATTCTCGACCGCGCCATGGCCGAACTCGGGCAAGACGACCTGCCCGCGCTGCGCCGCGCCAAGCTGCTCGCCTTCGTCGCCGCCGCCGCCGAGGCCGAGGCACGCGACCGCGAGACGCGTCGCCAGCAATTGCAGATCGGCCGCGAGGCGATGAGCCAGGTGCTCGACATCATCGGCGGGCAGCAACAGGCGGCGCATGAGCGCCCCGAACTTGCCGCGTGCGACGTCACCGACATCATCGCCCGCAACGCGACGATCGCTCGCTATTCCGGCGGCGTGTCGATCGCCTTCAGCTTCCCCTCGCGCCCGTGCCGCGTGATGGCCAGCCGGGTGATCCTCAGCCAGGTGATCGGCAACATCTTCTCCAACGCTGCCGAGGCGATCGCCGCGACCGGCTCGGACAGCGGCACCATCAGCGTGACGATCGAGGAACGGGACGGGCAGGCGCGCATCGCAATCCGCGACGATGGCGAGGGCTTTGCTCCCGACCAGATGCCCGAGCTGTTCCAGCGCGGTTTCTCGACGCGTGCGCACAAGTCCGGCGGGCTCGGCCTGCACTGGTGCGCCAATTCGATGGGCGCGATGCACGGCGACATGCGGCTCGAGAGCGAGGGCAAGGGCAAGGGCGCCGTGGCGATCCTGACGCTCGCGCTGGCCGACGCGGCGGGGCAGGAGCTGGCGGCCTAGCCGCGTCGCGTCTTGACCCGATGAATGGGGCGGGACGGCTCTCGGCTACCGGTCGCGCAGCACCGGCCGCAGCCGGCTCGACGTTACCGCGCGGCAATACCGGCGCGGACCAGTTCGGCCCTGGCGGCGCGGAACTGCCGGGTAAAGTCCGGCTTGGTCATCAGCCGCTCGGCGATCAACAGGCCGAGCATCTGGCCGGCGCTGACATCGCTGCGGAAATGCTGCTCGCACACGATCCGGCTCTGGCCATAGCGCGCCGCGCGGGCGAGCAGCGCAGGGGCCTTTTCGGGGACCAGCCGCGCCAGCGTCTCGCCCATCGCGAACGCCATCGAGGTATGGCCGCTGGGATAGCTCGACAGCGGGTCGTCGTTGCGCTTGCAGCTCTTGAGCGTGGGCTCGACGGCATAGGGCCGCGCGCGGCGGAAATGGTCCTTGCCGCGATCGACCACCGCCTTTTCGGTCGCGCGGACCAGGTCGAGCAGGCGCTTCGTGGCGGGCAGCGCCGCAAGGTCGAAGCGCGGGCCAAGCACCGCCGCGAAGATCGTGCCGTTCTTGGTCTCGCCTTCATGGCGCGCGTCCGCCTCTTCGTCCGGCGTACGGATCGCCTCGATCGCCCGCAGCTCGGCGAATTCGGCACGCGCCTGCGCACTGTCGGGCGCGGGCGGTGGTGGCAATACCAACGCCGGATCGAGCTCGCGCGCCGACAGCAGCGGCGCGCGAGCGCCGGTGGCGGGCGCCGCGACGACGAGCGCCGCCGCGACCATGAAACCCGCCTTCAACATCAGAACTTGACCGAGAGGCTCGCCGTGATTTCGCGACCCGGCTGGAAGTAATATTGATCGTAGGGCGCGCCGTTGACCGAAATATTGGTCACCTTGGTCGAATTGAAAAGATCAGAGACGTTTATTCCAGCGGTGACGAAGCCGAAATCGTAGCTTGCAGCCAGCAAGGCGGTATTATAACCGGGGATACGATATTGCTGCGGTTCACCATCATCGGCATATTGTACGCCGGTAAATTTGTCGATCAGCGATGCCTTGATCGGGCCATGCTTGTACAAGATCCCACCCGCCGCGGTCATGGCAGGCGCATTCGCCACCTGCAGCCGTGTGTCCTTGGCCTTGGCATAGTTGCGCGATGCGTTGGCGAACACCGCAAGGCCGTTGCCGAAGGCGTATGTCACCTGTCCTTCGACACCCTTATAGAGCACGCCGCCCTGATTGTAGAAGATCACATTGCTGCCAACCTTCTTGCTGGCGAACTTGTTGTTGAAGTCGATCGAATAGATATCGGCGTCGATCGACAGGCGCGATCCGTGATAGACGAAGCCGAACTGGTAGTTGGTCGATGTCTGCGGCCGGACCGTGCTTGCTGTTGGATCGACGACGTAAAGCACGCTCAGCGGCGGCGCGAGAAAGCCCTTGGCGAACTGCGCGTACACCGCCAGCCGCTCGGTCGGCTGGTAATTGACCGTGGCAAAGGGCAGCGAGGCATCATAGGTGCGCGAGAATTTGGCGGCCGTATGGGTCGTCTGGTTGGCGATCGCGTCGATCTGGCGCGTAAAGCTGACATATTTGAAGCCCGGCGTAATCTTCAGACCGTCGATCGGGCGAATTTCCAGCTCGGTAAACAGCTGCGCCTGGTTGCCGCGTGAGTCCTGATCGTAATTGATGTAGCCAGGATTGCCGGGCGTGGAGAGATATTTATAGTCATACGCCGTGAACAGGCCATTGCCCTTGGTAATGTCATATTGATACCGTTTGCGGTGGGTAATGTTCCATTCGATCCAGCCACCGACCAGCAATGACGCTGGCCCGAAATTGATCGTGGTTTTCAAAATGTCGCCATAGGTACGGTAGCTGTTGAGCTTAGAATAACCCGCCAAATGACCGACATTCTTGCTGCCGTCGGCGTTGGTCGTCTTGAGCTTCGCTGCGTCCGCCGCAGTGAGGGTGACGTCTGCGTCCGAATAGGTCGAGTTGTTGTAGAAATATGTATAGGCGCGATTTTCCAGGCGTGTACCGGGGGCGATATCCGCCTCAAGTTTGACGATCTCGAAATCGGTGGTCTTGTCGGTGTAATTGTAGCGGTAATATTGCGCCGTGGTTGGGTCGTTGTTCAGGCTGAAGTGCTTGCCGTAAAGCGCGATCTGCGCCAGCGTCGCGCCGTCATTATCCGGCTGATTGAAATGGTTCTTGTTGTAGGTCGACAGCAACGTCAACTTCACGTCCGCGCCGATCGGGATCATTACTTTTCCGAACAGGTTGGTCTGGTGGTACGGAGAATAGGTCAGCCGGCCATCGGTGCGAACATATTGCCCGCCGATCAGGACCTCGGTGCCGCCAAGTTTGCTGATCGCGCCGCTTTGCAGCATCGCGCGGCCGAGCACGGTGTTGAAACTGCCATAGGTCGCGCGGAGCGATGCGCTCGCATCGTCGCGGGTCGCCCGCGAGAACAGGTTGACGCTCCCGCCAAAGGTCGCTTGGCCGAGATTGCTGGCATTGCCGGGGCCGCGATCGACCACCACCGTCTCCACCGTGTCCGATGGGAAGAAGGTGTTCGAATGGTGGGTCGGGTCGTTGGTGTCGCCGAACGGAACGCCATCATAGGTGATGTTGTATTCGCCGTCCTGGAAACCGCGCAACTGGCCCTTGGATTCGCTGATGCCGACGCCGCCATTGCTGCCGGTGTTCGAAAAGCTCGGCGTGATCAGCGCGAGCTGGTTGAAATCGGCGGTGGCGGGCAGCGAATCCTCGATGAAGGAGCGCGACACGATCGCCTGCGGCTGCGTCGTCGTGAGCGAGGCGGTGACGGGGGCGATTTCGTTGGCGCGCGTCGCGGTGACGATGATGTCGGAACCCTCGGCGATCTTCTGCGGGTCATCGGCAGCGAGCGTCTCGGCCGGTGCGACAGCAGGCTCGACCGGCGCGCCGCGCGTCTCGGCCGTGGCGGCGAACGACAGCGTGGCGAGGATAAGTGCGCTCGTGCCGCCCAGCAGGCGACGGGCCAGAATGGCGTTCGACATTGTCTCGATTTCCCCGTTTTGCGCCCTGTCGGCGCGTTGGGGGTGGCCTTACGGAGAATCGATGACTCTTCAGCGGCACTATCGTTACGCTTTGGTGACAGTTGCGCAGATGACATTTTTTTCATGTTCGTGCGCCAGCCAGGCAGGCGCACCGACAACCGCTTTTCTTCGACGTGCGACCGTGCCCGCATCCGGGCGGACGCCCTGTCATGCCGGGCGCGGATCGGCTAACCCTTGGCGCTCAACAAGCAGGATGCAGCCTCATTACGACCCGTCGCGAATTCATCGGCATAGGCGCCGTCGGCCTCGTAGCGGTCGGCATCGCCGGCCGCTACGTCCTGACGGCCGGCGCTCCGGCCGCGCCGAAGGGCGATTTTCCGGTCCGTCACGGCGACGCCGAGTGGAAGGCGCTGCTCGCCCCCGCCAGCTATCGCGTGCTGCGCAAGGCTGCTACCGAAAGGCCTTATACCAGCGCGTTGCTGGCGGAGCGCCGCCATGGCATCTTCGCGTGTGCCGGTTGCGGCAAGCCGGCGTTCCGTTCGGAAACCAAATATGACAGCCATACCGGCTGGCCCAGCTTCTGGCAGGTGTTGCCGGGCGCCGTGGTCGAGCGCGAGGATCGCTCCTTCGCCGCCACGCGCACCGAAATCGCCTGCGCGGATTGCGGCAGCCATCTCGGCCATCTCTTCGATGATGGGCCGAAACCGACCGGTTTGCGCTATTGCATGAACGGCGTGGCGCTGACGTTCAAACCGACTACGGTATGAGCGTGGATAACAAGCGGAGCGGAGCGAGATGAGCGAAGTCTTCAACGGCGTGATGCGCGCGATCAGTAGCCTGGTCGGGCTGATGATGGTGCTGATGGGCGGCGTCTGGATCCTCCAGGGCTTCAACATCGCCTTCCTCGACAGCTTCATGGCCAACGACAAGCAATGGGCCTTGTGGGGCGCGCTGCTCGCCGCGACCGGCGTCGCGCAGGTCGTGTGGAGCAACACCCGCGAGCGCTATTACAAGGGGCGCTGACGGCGCATCGGCCATGACGGCGTGATTCAGCCAGCGATCCGCCGCGACTAGACTGCCGCCCATGCCCGCCACCGATCACCATCGCCGCGCCGCTGCGATGCCGCTGCCCGCCGCGCCGACGCGTGCCCATGGGAAATTCCCTGCCGGGACCGCGAAAATACACCAAATTCCCTGCCAAATTCCCTGCCGCAGGGACGTCGGCGCGTGCTCGTCAAGCGTTCCCGAACGGCAGCACCCCGGCATAGGCCGCCAGTTCCGCCGCGCCCTCCATGCGCGCGCCCTGCCGCAGCAGAAACACGTCCGCGACGATCTCCGCCTGCTGCTCGATGCCGTAGCGGTGCAGTGGTTGGCCTGGTTTCAGGACATAATCGTAGCGGCACCATGGATGGCGCAGCAGCGGCAGGAACAGGCCGCGCTGATGCTGCCAGACATGCACCATCTCATGGATGAACAATGCCTGGTCGGCGAGGCTCGCGACGGCGAAGTCGTCGCGGTAGCGTGTGCCCGCCGGGTGGAAGTGGATCTTGCCCAGCGGTGCCATCACCGTGTCGCGCGGCTGGAAGAACATCCATTTGCGCCGCACGATCCGCACCCGTGCATAATCGATCGCGTCGCCGAACACGCCGCGCGCCAATGCGATTTCGCCCGTGCTTAGCACCCGCTCGGTCAGCTTTGCCTCAACCCTTTGGTGGCGCCGCGCCGGCCGCGATCACGAGTGCGGGATAAGCCAGCCGGGTGCCGTCGCTGAAGGTAAAGGTCAGCGCCAGCGTCCGCCCCGGCACGATTTCCGTGTTGACGTCGTAGAGCATGACATGGCGCCCGCCGGGCTTGAACTCGAGCGTGCCGTTCGCCGGCAGCGCCAGATGGTCGATCGGCTTCATCGACGACATGCCACCCGAATTCATCGATTCGTGCATCTCGCTGCGAATCGCATATTCGGTGCTCACGCTCAGCAGCGTAAGGTCCTTCGGGCCGCCGTGCAGCGTGAAATAGGCCGCCGCCGGCTGGCCCTTCACCGCGGCGAGTCGTACATAGCCCTTGTCGACATAGCTCTGTTTGGCCTGGCAGCCGCCAAGCGCCAGCAGCGCCGCCAGCAGTGCGATCATCATTCGCATCGGCATCCTCTCCCGCTTTGGGAACAAGTTTGGGAACAAGGTTGTCATTCTAGGGCGCGCATAATCTTGCGACAAGCGAAAGCCCCCCTATATCGCGCTTCGTAAGTGCTTTCGCGTCGCCGGGTTTAGGGGCGGGGAAGCGGGTTGTAGATTTTTTATGACGGGGGCCGAAAGAGGACCATGGCTAAAGTAATCGGAATCGATCTGGGTACCACCAACAGCTGCGTTTCAGTGATGGAAGGCGGCAAGCCCAAGGTGATCGAAAATGCGGAAGGCGCGCGCACCACGCCGTCGATCGTCGCCTTCGCCAAGGATGGCGAGCGACTGATCGGCCAGCCGGCCAAGCGCCAGGCGGTGACCAATCCGGAGAACACCGTGTTCGCGGTGAAGCGCCTGATCGGGCGCCGCTTCGACGATCCGATCACCAAGAAGGACACCGAGCTGGTGCCCTATCACATCGTCAAGGGCACCAATGGCGACGCCTGGGTGCAGGCGGGCGGCAAGGATTATTCCCCGTCGCAGATCTCGGCGTTCACGCTGCAGAAGATGAAGGAAACCGCCGAGGCCTATCTCGGCGAGACGGTGACCCAGGCGGTCATCACCGTTCCTGCCTATTTCAACGACGCGCAGCGCCAGGCGACCAAGGACGCCGGCCAGATCGCGGGCCTCGAAGTGCTGCGCATCATCAACGAGCCGACCGCGGCCGCGCTGGCTTATGGCCTCGACAAGGAAACCAACAAGACCATCGCGGTCTATGACCTTGGCGGCGGTACGTTCGACATCTCGGTGCTCGAGATCGGCGACGGCGTGTTCGAGGTGAAGGCGACCAACGGTGACACCTTCCTCGGCGGCGAGGATTTCGACGACAAGCTGCTCCGCTTCCTGGCCGACGATTTCAAGAAGGCCGAAGGCATCGACCTGACCAAGGACAAGCTGGCGCTGCAGCGCCTGAAGGAAGCCGCCGAGAAGGCCAAGATCGAGCTGTCATCGGCTGCGACGACGGAAGTGAACCTGCCGTTCATCACCGCCGACCAGAACGGGCCGAAGCATCTCGTCAAGACGATCACCCGTGCGGATCTCGAACGCCTCGTTGATGACCTGATCCAGCGCACGCTGGAGCCGTGCCGCAAGGCGCTGGCCGATGCCGGCGTCAAGGCGGCCGACATCTCGGAAGTCGTGCTGGTCGGCGGCATGACGCGCATGCCCAAGGTGCGCCAGGTCGTGAAGGACTTCTTCGGCAAGGAGCCGCATTCGGGCGTCAACCCGGATGAGGTCGTGGCGATGGGCGCGGCGATCCAGGCCGGCGTGTTGCAGGGCGACGTCAAGGACGTGCTGCTGCTCGACGTGACGCCGCTGTCGCTCGGCATCGAGACGCTGGGTGGCGTGTTCACCCGCATGATCGATCGCAACACGACGATCCCGACCAAGAAGTCGCAGACCTATTCGACCGCTGACGACAACCAGCAGGCGGTGACGATCCGCGTGTTCCAGGGCGAGCGCGAAATGGCGGCGGACAACAAGCTGCTCGGCCAGTTCGACCTGGTCGGCATCCCGCCGGCGCCGCGCGGCGTGCCGCAGATCGAGGTCACCTTCGACATCGACGCCAACGGCATCGTCAACGTGTCGGCGCGCGACAAGGGCACCGGCAAGGAGCAGCAGATCCGCATCCAGGCCTCGGGTGGCCTGTCGGATCGCGACATCGAGCAGATGGTCCGCGACGCCGAGCAGTTCGCCGAGGACGACAAGAAGCGCCGTGAGGCGGCCGAGGCGAAGAACAATGCCGACAGCCTGATCCACACGACCGAGCGCCAGCTTGCCGAAAATGGCGACAAGATCGACGCCGCGCTCAAGGCCGAGATCGAGGCGTCCATTGCCGCCACCAAGGCGGCCGTCGAAGGCGGTGATCCCGAAGCGATGAAGGAAAAGGCCGCCGCGCTCGCGCAGGTCGCGATGAAGCTCGGCCAGGCGATCTACGAGAAGCAGGCCCAGTCCGAGGCGTCGCCGGGGGGCGAGGCGGCGGCTGAGGGAGCGCCGCAGGAAGACGTGGTCGACGCCGAGTTCTCGGAAGTCGATGACAGCAGCAAGGCGTAAGTAACAGTAAATGCGTACCCTCCGTCATGCCGGTCATCCACGGCATGACGGAGAGGGCGGGGGCCCGGCATGAGCACCGAAGTCGATTTTTACGAACTGCTGGAATGCGAGCGTACCGCCGACGAGGCGACGCTCAAATCGGCCTATCGCAAGCTTGCGATCAAATATCATCCCGACAAGAATGACGGCTGCAAGGACAGCGAAGCGAAGTTCAAGGCCGTCAGCGAAGCCTATGACGTGCTCAAGGACCCGCAGAAGCGCGCGGCCTATGATCGTTTCGGCCACGCCGCGTTCCGCAACGGCATGGGCGGCGGCGGTGGCGGCGGCGCGCAGGATTTCGGCGCGTTCAGCGACATTTTCGAGAATATCTTCGGCGAGTTCATGGGCGGCGGCCGTGCCGGCACGCGCAGCCCGCGGCGCGGCGCCGACCTGCGCTACGACATGGAGATCGGGCTCGAGGACGCGTTCCGCGGCAAGTCGACCGACGTCACGATCGATGTCTCGGCGGCGTGCGACGTCTGCGACGGCACCGGCGCCAAGAAAGGCACCTCTGCCAAGACGTGCGCCACCTGCCATGGTGGCGGCAAGGTCCGTGCGCAGCAGGGCTTCTTCGTCGTCGAGCGCACGTGCCCGAGCTGCCACGGCGCCGGTCAGGTGATCGCCGATCCGTGCGGCACGTGCCGCGGCGAGGGGCGGATCGAGAAGACCAAGACGCTGACCGTCAATATTCCACCCGGCGTCGACGAAGGCACCCGCGTGCGCCTGACCGGCGAGGGCGAGGCGGGGATGCGCGGCGCGCCGGCTGGCGACCTCTACATCTTCCTCCACGTCGCGCGTCACCCGATCTTCGAGCGCGAGGGCACCACGTTGTTCGCGCGCGCGCCGATCAGTTTCACCACCGCCTCGCTTGGCGGCGAGGTCGCCATTCCCGGCCCCGACGGCGAGCGCCACATGATCCGCATCCCGCCGGGCACGCAGAGCGGCCGCGAACTGCGCCAGCGCGGTGCCGGCATGCCGGTGTTGCAGGGCCGGGGACGCGGCGACCTGGTGATCCGCATCGAGGTCGAGACGCCGACCAAGCTGAGCCAGCGCCAGCGCGAGTTGCTCGAGGAATTCCGCAAGACCGAAACCGGCGAGGAAAGCCCGCAGACGATGGGCTTCTTCAAGAAGGTGAAGTCGGCGCTGGGGTAATCCGGCGCGCCTGTTTGAATCTCATCCGGCCTGTCCGCCCCTTTTTACAAGGGGCGGTGGGCCGATGAATCAGAGGGCTACGACCTCTGCCACCAGCGCCAGGACGGCGATCATCAGCATGCTGCTGAACGCGGCTTCCATCATACGCATGGTTGGGTTTCCTATGCCGGGTAGGTCCGGCACGGGCGCATGTGGAGATTGTTGCTCAGATCAGCAATATTATTTCACGCCTTCGCAGTTGCAGCATTTGCAACCGTGAAGCTGTAACCGTTATGGAAAGACCCGCGCGAAGATCGTGTCGACATGCTTGAGGTGATATTCGAGGTCGAACTTGTCCTCGATCTCGGCGGGTGACAGCGCGGCGGTCACCTCGGGATCGGCCTTGAGCAGTTCGAGCAGCGACAGTTCGCCGTCGGATTCCCACACCTTCATCGCGTTGCGCTGGACGAGGCGATAGCTGTCCTCGCGGCTCACCCCGGCCTGGGTCAGTGCGAGCAGCACGCGCTGCGAATGGACGAGACCGCCCATCTTGTTGAGGTTCTTCTCCATCCGCGCGGGATAGACGACCAGCTTGTCCATCACGCCGGTCAGCCGCGCCAGCGCGAAGTCGAGCGTGATCGTGGCGTCGGGGCCGATGTAACGCTCGACCGAGGAGTGGCTGATGTCGCGCTCATGCCACAGCGCGACATTCTCCAGCGCCGGGGTGACGTATCCGCGCACCATCCGCGCCAGACCGGTGAGATTCTCGGTCAGCACCGGGTTGCGCTTGTGCGGCATCGCCGACGAGCCCTTCTGGCCGGGCGAGAAATATTCCTCCGCCTCCAGCACCTCGGTGCGCTGCAGATGGCGGATCTCGATCGCCAGCCGCTCGATCGAACTCGCCACCACGCCGAGTGTCGCGAAGAACATCGCGTGGCGGTCGCGCGGGATGACCTGGGTCGAAACCGGCTCGACCGTCAGGCCGAGCTTCGCCGCGACATGCGCCTCGACGCGCGGATCGATATTGGCGAAGGTGCCGACCGCGCCGGAAATCGCGCAGGTCGCGATGTCGGCGCGCGCCGCGACCAGCCGGGCGCGGTTGCGGGCGAATTCGGCATAGGCCTGGGCGAGCTTGAGGCCGAAGGTCACCGGCTCGGCATGGATGCCGTGGCTGCGGCCGATCGTCGGCGTCATCTTGTGTTCGCGCGCGCGGCGTTCGAGCACGACGAGCAGCGCATCGATATCGGCGATCAATATGTCGCTCGCGCGCGCCAGTTGCACCGCGAGACAGGTGTCGAGCACGTCCGACGAGGTCATGCCCTGATGCATGAAGCGCGCTTCGTCGCCAACCTGCTCGGCCACCCAGGTCAGGAAGGCGATCACGTCATGCTTGGTCACCGCCTCGATCGCGTCGATCGCGGCAACGTCGATCGTCGGGTTGGTCGCCCACCATGCCCACAGTGCGTCCGCCGCGGCTTTCGGTACCACGCCCAGTTCTGCCAGCGCCTCGGTGGCGTGAGCCTCGATCTCGAACCAGATCCGGAAGCGCGCTTCCGCCTCCCAGATCGCGGTCATGTCGGGGCGCGAATAGCGTGGCACCATGGCAACGGTTCCCAAAATTCAGTGATCGGTTCGTCGTGGAATCGGCTCGGTGCCGCGACGGCATGCGCCCTAGCAGGGACGAGCCTATCCTTCAAACACTGGGGGAAATGGCATTAGTTCAAAGCAATATGTTGAGTAGCGTGACGTCCGATCACCACGGCCGGACTCAACGGCGCCGTTACGGTGGGCAACGTGTAATGCGCGCGGCCACGGTGTCGATGCCGGCGCGCCAACGGACGCGGCGGCTTTTTCCCGGCTATATCAGTCCCATCGCGCGCAGGCTGGCATGGCCCCTGGTGCCGATCACGACATGATCGTGCACCGCGATGTCGAACGGCCTCGCCGCGTCGATCGTCTTGCGGGTCAGATCGATATCGGCACGGCTCGGCTGCGGGTCGCCGCTGGGGTGGTTGTGCACGAGGATGATCGCGGCCGATCCGAGGTCGATCGCGCGGCGAATGACTTCGCGGACATGCACCGCCGCCTCGGCGATCGTCCCCTCGCTGACCAGTTCGTCGCGGATCAGCATGTTGCGCGTGTTGAGATGGAGCACGCGCACCCGCTCAATCGCATGATGCGCCATGTCGGCACGCAGATAGTCGAGCACGGCTTGCCAGTTGGACAGCACCGGCCGCGCGTCGAGATCGTTGCGCAACAGCCGCAGCGCGGTCGCCCGGACGATCCTGAGCGCGGCGACCGAGGTTTCGCCCATGCCTTTCACCCGGCCAAGCGCCTCCGCATCGGCGGCGAGCAGGCCGCCGATACCGCCGAACTCCTTGAGCAGCGCCTTGGCGAGCGGCTTGGTGTCGCGCCGCGGAATGGCGAGCCCGAGCAGATATTCGATCAGCTCGTAATCCGGCATTCCGTCGCCACCGGTCTCGACGAGCCGCTGGCGCAATCGCGCGCGATGGCCGAGATGATCGGGAGGCGGAACACTCATTACGCTCGAGGATTAAACAACCGGCGGTTGCCGTGCAATCGTCCGGGCCTATGCTGGCTGACACTTTGAAGACGGAAAGGCCGGCGTGACGCCAGACGACAGCGACATGCCCGACGCAGCGACGAGCGCGCCACGCCGCCGGCGTGCACGTGCCGTGGTGCTGGTGCTGCTTGCGTTCGTGCTGGTGGCGCTGCTGCTGGCGTGGACGCAGCGCAAGCCGATCGCGAGCAGCTATATCGACGACTATCTCGCCACGCGCGGCGTGCCGGCGCGCTACAAGATCGCCGATCTCGGCCTTGGTCGTCAGCGCCTGACCAATGTCGTGATCGGTCCGCCCGCGCGGCCCGATCTGCTCGCCGACTGGATCGAATTGCGCACCCATGTCGGCTTCTCCGGCGTGGTGGTCGACGAACTTCGCGTCGGTCGGGCGCGGCTGCGCGGCAAGCTGGTGAACGGCAAGCTGTCGCTGGGCGCGATCGACCGCCTGTTGCCGGCTTCGTCGAACAAGCCTTTTGCCCTGCCGGGCATCGTCGCCGACATCGACGACTTGCGGGTCCGGCTCGAAACGCCGCAGGGCATTATCGGGCTGAAGGTCGCCGGCTTTGGTCGGCTCGACGACGGCTTTCGCGGGCAGGTCGCCGCCGTCGCCGACAGGTTCGACATCGGCGGATGCGCGCTGACACGTGCCAGCGGCGCATTGCGCGTGCGGATCAGCGCGGGCGCGCCGAAGCTCACCGGGCCGGTGCGGCTCGGCGCCGCCCGCTGCGGCACCGCTGCGCTGGGCGGGTTGGGCGCCGATCTCACATTGTCGCTGTCGGCCGCATTCGATCGATGGGACGGCAAGGCGACGGTCGCGATTGCAGAGCTGTCCCATCCCGCCGGTGATCTGGCCGCGCTGAACGGAACGGTGAGCGTCGCTGGGTCGCTCGCCGCGATGTCGGGCGATGTCGACCTGCGCTCCGGGCGCGGCGAGGCGCGCGGATGGCGCGCGGGCGGGCTGACGGCGTCGGGTCGTTACAGCGTGGACGGGCACGGTCTGGCGTTCGACGGAAAGGTCGGCGCCCATCTCGCGGCCGACGCGGCGACGTTGCGCGATTTCACCAGACGCGCCGATGTCGCGAGCGGCACGCCGATCGCCCCGCTCGCGCGGAAACTATCGTCTGCGCTCGCCACCGCCGGCCGCGACCTCGGTGTCGATGCCGGGGTGGCGCTGCGCTACGATCGCGGCGTCGGGCAGGTCTGGTTGGCCGAGGTGCGGGTCGCGGCAGCGAGCGGCGCGAACCTGCGCCTGTCGGGCGGAAAGGGAATTCTCTATCGCTGGGCGGATGGCGCGAGCCTGATCGATGGCACCGTCGCGTTCGATGGCGGCGGGCTCCCCACCGGCCGGATCGAGCTGGCGCAGGCAGAGCCAGGCGGCGCGATCAACGGTACCGCGACGGTGCAACCCTATGCCGCCGGCGCCGCGCAGCTCTCGGCCACGCCGATCCGCTTCGCGGTCTCGGGCAGCGCGACGCGGATAACGACCCAGTTGTCGCTGTCGGGGCCGCTCGGCGATGGCCGGGTCGAAGGGCTGACCCTGCCGATCGACGCGCGCTGGAACGGTCGCGGCGGGTTGCTCGTCAATCCCGGCTGTGCGCCGTTGTCGTTCCGCCGCCTGGCCTTGTCGGGTGCCGTGCTGCAGCCGGGGCACCTCGCGCTATGTCCCGCGGACCATGCGCTCTTCAGCATCGACCATGGTGTCATGGACGGCGGCGCCCGCCTCGTCGGCGTGCGGCTGGCCGGCGCGATCGGGTCAAGTCCGCTGACGCTCTCGGCGGCGACCGTCGATGCCCGGTTGGCGCGGCCCGGTTTCGCGGCGACCCAGGTTGCGGTGCGGATCGGTGCCGCCGACAGCCAGACGCGGCTCGATATCGCCGATCTGCACGGCGACTATGCCACGGGCGTGATGGCCGGGCAGTTCGATGGCGCTGCCGGCCAGATCGGCAACGTGCCGCTGCTGTTGTCGCAGGCGACCGGCGCGTGGGACCTGAAAGATGCCGTGCTGTCGGTGAGAGGAGGCCTGAACGTCAACGACGCGGCGGCGCCGCGACGCTTCGAGACGCTGGCCGGCCGCGATGTGCAACTGGCGTTGCGTGAAGGCATCATCACCGTGACGGGCGATCTCGTCTCTCCGGCCAGGAATGTCGCTGTCGCCCATGTCGTTATCGCACATGATTTGTCGCATGGCAGCGGTCATGCCGACCTGAGCGTGCCGGGGATTGTCTTTTCCAAGGCGTTCCAGCCCGACGAACTCACGAAACTGACCTACGGTGTTATCGCCGACGTCAGCGGAACGGTCGCCGGGGAAGGCCATATTCGCTGGACGCCGCAGGGGGTGACCAGCGATGGCATGTTCCACACCGCCGGCACCGATCTCGCCGCGGCATTCGGGCCGGTTACCGGTGTGGCGGGCGAAATCCGCTTCACCGACCTGCTCAACCTCGTGAGTGCGCCGGGTCAGGTGGCGACGATCAAATCGGTCAATCCGGGCGTCGCGGTTGGCGACGGCATAATCCGCTATCAGACCCTCGCCGGCACGCGCGTCCGCATCGAAGGGGGGCGCTGGCCGCTGGCCGGTGGGACGCTCGTTCTGGAACCGACGCTGCTCGATTTCGATGTCGCGCAACAGCGCCATATCACCTTCCGCGTCACCGGCATGGACGCCGGCCAGTTCCTCCAGCAATTCGATTTCAAGAACCTCAACGCGACCGGCACCTTCGATGGTACGCTGCCGGTGGTGTTCGACCAGTCCGGTGGACGTATCGAAGCGGGCCGGTTGAAGGTCCGGCCCGGCGGCGGCACGATCGCCTATCTCGGTGAACTCACCAAGCGCGATGTCGGCTTGTGGGGCAATCTTGCCTTTCAGGCGCTGAAGTCACTCAAATATCGCGACCTCGATGTCATCATGAACGGCCCGCTGGCCGGCGACATGGTCACCGAAGTGCGCTTCAGGGGCGTCAGCCAGGGGGAAGGGGCCAAGCACAACTTCATCTTCGACCGGCTGCAGAAGCTACCCTTCGTCTTCAACATCAGGATCAAGGCGCCGTTCCGTTCGTTGATCGATTCGGCGGAGAGCTTCTACGACCCGCGCCGGCTGATCGAACGAAACCTGCCGGCGCTGATCGAGGAACAGAACAAGCATGCCCGACCGCCGGCCCCACCGGCTTCCCCCGTTCAGCCCTCCGAAAGCAGGACCATGCCATGACGCAAACAGGATTGACGACGCGCGAGCGGAGACCGACGAGTGACGGGATGAACAGGATGATCGCGATAGCCGCCATGGCGGCGGCCGGCATGACGGGCGGTTGCGTCAATGTGACCGCACCCGACAAGCCGATCGTGATCACCCTCAACATCAACGTGACTCAGGCGATCGTCTATCGGCTCGATGGTGAGGCGAAGACGGCAATCCAGCAGAATCCGGGAATCTTCTGATGACCAAGACCCATGCCCGTTTCATCGTCGCGCTTGCCGCGATGTCGCTCTGCGCGGGGACCGCGCTCGCCCAGGAGCGTGACCCGGCCTATGCGGCGGCGCGCGCCGCCGGCCAGGTGGGCGAGCAGCCCGATGGTTATCTCGGCGTGGTCGGGGAGGGCACGCCGGCGATCCGCGCGCTGGTCAACAGCATCAACATCCAGCGCAAGTCGGTATATACCAAGGGCGCGGCGGCCAGTTCCACGATCGAGCAGTTCGCTTTCGTGTCGGGCTGCAACCTGATCGCCAAGACCGTTCCGGGCGAGAAATACAAGACCCCGGGCGGCGAATGGAAGACCCGCACCAGCGCCCCGCCGGAGCGCGATTCGCGCTGCATCTGATCGCGGCGCCGGCAATAGCCAAAGCGCCTTCCCGCAACGGTTGACTCGTCGCGGCGCCCTTTCTAAACGGGCGCCGCAACGGGGGCTCGACCCCATGTTCCTCGTCGCCGTGCGGAAGCCCGGCGGCGTTTTCTTATCAGGGTATGCTGACGTTGGCCGACGATCGCCAGAACGATGATCTCGATGCCCGCATCGCCAAGGCGAAGGCGGAACATGAGAGCCATGTGACCTCGGCAGAGGGCGCGGCGGAGAGTCGTGGCTGGGCGATCGGTATCGAGTTTGTCGGCGTCGTGCTCGTCTCGGCGCTGATCGGTTGGGCGGTCGATCATTATGCCGGACTGGGCACAGCGCCCTGGGCGATGATCGTGATGCTCGTATTGGGTTTCGTTGCCGGGGTTTACCGCGCGATGAAGACCTCGTCGCAGTTCGACGCGGAGTAGACGCACCATGGCCAACAATCCGATGGAGCAGTTCGCGGTCCACACCATGTATCCCATCAGTTCGATGGGCTACGATCTGTCGTTCACCAACTCGTCGCTATGGATGGCGATCGCGCTGGGCTTCGTATCGATCTTCCTGTTCGTCGGGACCGCGCGGCCGCAGCTCGTGCCGGGGCGTTGGCAGGCGGCAGTCGAGTATGTCTATGATTTCATAAGAAACATGCTCGACGAAAATGTCGGCCCGGAGGGTCGGCGGTTCGCGCCCCTGCTGTTCTCGATCTTCATCTTCGTGCTTGCCTGCAACCTGCTTGGCCTGATCCCATGGGTTGGCGCGTTCACCCCGACCAGCCACGTGTCGGTGACGCTGGGTCTCGCGGTGCTGGTTTTCGTGATCGTCTGCATCGTCGGCTTCGCTCGGCACGGGTTGCATTTCTTCAGCCTGTTCTGGCCGAAGAACACTTTTTTCCCGCTTGCCGTGTTCGTCGCGCTGATCGAGTTTCTCAGCTTCCTCAGCCGTCCGTTCACGCTCGCGATTCGTCTGTTCGCCAACATGACGGCCGGTCACGTGCTGCTGAAGGTGTTCGGCACCTTCGTCGTCGCGCTCGGCTCGTTCGGCGCGCTGCCCTATGTGTTCGGGGTGGTCCCGCTGGCGGTCAACGTCGCGCTGTCGGCGCTCGAGGTGCTGATCGCCGTGGTACAGGCCTATGTTTTTGCCCTGCTTGCGTCGATTTATCTCAACGACGCGATCAATCTTCACTAATTTCAAGACGATAGTTACGGAAAGGTCACTAAAATGGACGTTGGTTCAGCAAAGGTTATCGGTGCGGGTCTCGCAGCGATTGGTGCGGGTCTCGCGGCGATCGGCGTGGGTTCGATCTTCGGTCAGTACCTCAACGGCGCGCTGCGCAATCCGGAAGCCGATGCCAAGATGGGCGGTCGCCTGATCTTCGGTTTCGCGGTGACCGAGGCGCTCGGCCTGATCGCCGCCGTCGTCGCGCTGGCGCTGGCCTTTTCGTAAGGCGGGTCGGGCGCTCGCGCCCGCCGCTAAAAGGTAGCGTTCAATGCCTCAGTTCGATTTCCAACATGTCTTCTGGCCGCAAATCATCTGGCTCGCGGTGTTCTTCGCGATCCTGTATTTCGGGGTCGTGCAGCTGACGTTGCCCAAGCTCGGGCGAACGCTGGATGCGCGCGAGGACAAGATGACCGGTGATATCGCCACCGCCGAAACGGCGAAGGCGGAGGCCGATCGCATCGCGGCGGATTATGACGCGGGTGTTGCCACTGCGCAGGACGCGGCGCGCGCGCGCCTGGCCGAGGCTCGTCTCAAGGCAACCGCTTCGATCGAGAAAAAGCTCGCTACCACGAACAAGGCGTTGGCGGCGCATGCCGCCGAGGCGCAAGCGTCGCTGAACGATGCTCGTGCCAAGGCATTGGGCGAGATCGAGGCTGTGGCCGCGGACACCGCGGCAGACATCGTCGAGAAACTTACCGGCCGGCGACCGGCCGGAGATGCCGCTGCCGCCGCCGCCCGCGCTGCTTTGGCCTGAGGATAGCGAACATGGCGATCCATAACGTCCAGCAGAACACCGTTGCGCTGACGCAAGCCGACGGCACGCACGGAGAAGGGCCGACCTTGCTCGGTCTCGGCGCCGAGGGCTGGGTCTATGTCGGGCTGACGATCTTCCTTCTACTCGCCGTCTTTGTTGGCAAGGCACCGAAGCGCATCGCCGAAATGCTCGACGAGCGCATTGCCGAAACGAAGCGTCAGTTGGACGAAGCGGCCCGCCTGCGTGCCGAGGCGGAGGGATTGCTGGCGGAGGCGAAGACCCGCAACGCCGCCAGTGCGGGTGACGCGGCGGCGATCGTCGCGCACGCCGAGGATGAAGCAAAGGCGCTGCTTGCCAAGGCTGAGGCCGATGCCAAGCAACTCATCGCGCGCCGTCGCGAAATGGCCGATGACAAGATCGCCGCCGCCGAACGCGGTGCCGTCGCGGAGATCCGTGCCACGGCCGCGGCTGCCGCTGCCCGGGCTGCTGCGGCGATCATCGCCGAGCAGCACGGCGCGGTTGCCGACAAGGCGCTGGTCGACAAGACCATCGCCGGGCTCGGCCGACCAAACTGATCGTTTCGCCGCCGCGTTTCGCGCGGGGCGTGAAGCGGCTACATCCGTGTCAGGGCGGCGATTCGCGCCGCGCCTGGCTCGGAGAGAAACCGCAATGAACCTATCCACCTGCTGCGCCGCCCTGCTCGTGCTGGCTGGTGCGCCCGCCATGGCGCAGACCGCCACGCCGGCTCCCGTCGCGGCCTCCGCCGCGGCGGCGACGTCAACCCCGGCTACCGCGGCGCCGGCCGCGGCTGCCGCGAAATTCACGCTCGATTCTCCGATCGAGACGCTCGTCGCAGACATGACCGCCAAGAAGGTCCTCGACGACGATCTGCCCGGCCTGACCACCAACGACAAATACGACATGTTCAAGTCGATGTCGCTCAATCAGGTCGCCGGTTTTGCGCCCGATAAGCTGACTCCGGAGCGCCTGACCAAGGTCGCGACCGACCTCGCCGCGATCCAGTAACGCCACGGACGGCGCGGTGGCCCGCGGGCCGTCGCGCCGTCGGTGCGGTCAATAGTTCAGCACCACCCGTCGCGCGAATGCCGGCGACACGCTGTACGCCACGCGCAGCCACCACGTCATGCCGATATTGGCCTCGTCGCGCCCGGCCGCCATTGCCGCGACCACCTGCCGCGCGCATTCGGCCGCGGGCAACTTCTTGTGGTTGTTGCCTTCCGTCATCCGTGTCTCGACCACCGGTGGCAGCACTTCGAGCACATGGACATGGGTGTCTTCAAGTTGTGCCCTGAGCGCCATGGTGAAGCTGCGCAACCCCGCCTTGGTGGCGCAATAGACGGGCGTGCGGGCGCTGGGCGCGATGGCCAGGCCGGATGTCACATTGACGATCATCGCTGCCGGTCGTGCCCTGAGGGTATCGAGCAGACCGACGATCAGCCGGATCGGCGCGTTGAGGTTGAGGAAGATACAGCGATCGGTCGCCGCGAGATCGATCGGCGCATCGACGTCGAAGTCGCAGCTCATCCCGGCATTGTTGATCAGTATGTCGATCGCACGCTCGCCCAGCGCCGCGAGCAGCGCGGCGCAACCGGCCTCTCCGGCAAGGTCGGCCTCGATCGCCTCGAACCCCTCGGCCGCCGCGCTGGCGAGCCGCGTCGGGTCGCGTCCGACGACCACCACGTTCGTGCCCGCCGCCTTGAGTTCGCGCGCGATGGCCAGCCCGATCCCGTCGGAGCCACCCGTCACCAGTGCCGTCTTGCCCGCCAATTGCATCGCTTCTCTCTCCGATTGGCGATGGATATAGCCGTTGTCGCGAGGGAACCGCAGTCCTAACTGAGAGGGTATGTCGTCCCCCCACGCTCCCGACCGTTTCAATGACGAAAAATCGACCTATACCGTGCGCGGCGCCGAGCTGCCCGACCTCGAGGCCGGTGTGGCGGCGATCCGCAATGTCCTGAGCACCTTGCCGGCCCGGCCCGGCGTCTATCGCATGCTAGATGCGCGCGGCGACGTGCTCTATGTCGGCAAGGCGCGCGCGCTCAAGAACCGCGTCACCAATTACACCCAGGTCGATCGCCTGCCCAAGCGGCTGCAGCGCATGGTCGCGCAAACCCGCGCGATGACCATCGTCACGACCAACAACGAGGCCGAGGCGCTGCTGCTCGAGGCGCAACTGATCAAGCGCTATCGCCCGGCCTACAATGTCCTGCTGCGCGACGACAAGAGCTTCCCCTTTATCCTGCTGCGCGCCGATCACGCCTTTCCGCGGATCCAGAAGCATCGCGGTGCGCGCAAGGCCAAGGGCAATTATTACGGCCCCTTCGCCAGCGCGGGGTCGGTCAACAACACGCTGAATGCGTTGCAGAAGCTGTTCCTGTTGCGGAGTTGTACCGACAGCTTTTTCAAGAACCGCGACCGGCCGTGCCTGCTCTACCAGATCAAACGCTGTTCCGCGCCGTGCACCGGCCGGATCGACGAGGCGGGCTATGCCGAGCTGGTATCCGACGCCAAGGATTTCCTCGCCGGCAAGGCGACCGGCGTGCAGGCCAAGCTCGCCGGACAGATGCAGGCGGCGGCCGAGGCGATGGATTTCGAGCTTGCCGCGATGCTGCGCGACCGGCTGCGCGCGCTGACCTTCATCCAGGGCAGTCAGGCGATCAACGCCGAAGGGTTGGGCGACGCCGATATCTTCGCGTTGGCGAGCAAGGACGGCACGATCGGCATCCAGGCGTTCTTCATTCGCGGCGGGCAGAATTGGGGGCATCGCAGCTTCTTCCCGACGCATACCGCCGACATCGCCGAAGCCGAGATCCTGTCGAGCTTCCTCATGCAGTTCTACGAGGAGGTGCCGCCGGCGCGCACCATCTTCCTCGATCGCGAACTGCCCGAGGAAGCGCTCGTCACCGAGGCGCTGTCCGAGCTTGCCGGGCGCAAGGTCGCGCTGTCGGTGCCGCAACGCGGCACGCGCCGCCGCCTGCTCGACCAGGCGAAGCGCAACGCCGAGGAAGCGCTCGACCGCCGCCTCGCCGAGAGCACGACCCAGGCGAAATTGCTGCGCGAGGTCGCCGAGCTGTTCGGGCTGGCCGAGCCGCCGGACCGCATCGAGATTTACGACAACAGCCATATCCAGGGCACCAACGCGCTCGGTGCGATGGTCGTCGCCGGGCCCGAGGGCTTTCGCAAGGGCCAGTATCGCAAATTCAACATCAAGCGCGCCGAGACCGTGGCGGGCGACGATTTCGGCATGATGCGTGAGGTCTTCTCGCGTCGTTTCGCCCGTGCGCTGACCGAGGACCCCGATCGCGACGGCGGCGACTGGCCCGATCTCGTGCTGATCGATGGCGGGCGCGGTCAGCTCAACGCGGTCAAGGCGGTGCTGGAGGAGATGGGCATCGAGGATGTCTGTCTGGTCGGTGTCGCCAAGGGACCGCATCATGGTCGCGATGGACGCGAGGTATTCCACCTGATGGACGGTCGCGAATTCCAGCTGCCGGTCAACGCGCCGGTGCTGTTCTACCTCCAGCGGTTGCGCGACGAGGTCCACCGCTTCGCGATCGGCGCGCACCGCGACAAGCGCTCGAGGGGGATCGTGAGCAGCCCGCTCGACGACGTCCCCGGCATCGGCCCGGCGCGCAAGAAGGCGTTGTTGATGCATTTCGGCACCGCGCGCGCCGTGCGCGGGGCGAGCCTCGAGGATCTGCAAAAGGCGCCGGGTGTTTCGGCCGGCGTCGCGCAACAGATCCACGATTTCTTCCACACGAGCTGAGCGGCTGGGCGTTCGGATCGCTGGCTATGGGCTGGCGCGGCTCTTCGGCGAAAGCGAAGGGCCAGGGTGGTGAATGCCCGTGATCCTGGGCGCTTGCCTTTGCGGCGCACGCGACGCGCGATCCGGGCGACGCCGGCGCCACCACGACAACAACCATTCCGGATCATATGCTCACTTGCCGCGCAGCCGTCGCGCGCTAGGATTGATGCTGTAATTCAGGGGTAACGTCATGATCCGTCCGGCAGTTTTCGTGGCGCTCGTCTCGCTCGCCGGTGCGGCGCAGGCGGCCGACAAGCCGCTTTACGCGCCGGTGCCCGACTGGGTGAAGCCGGCGCCGCCGATCGACGCCGCCGCGCTCACCGACGCTTCGCCCGTCCTCCTGCTGGTGGATAACCAGCAGCGCTTCCACGACGGGCAGGCATGGGGCTATTTCGACACCGCGACGCGTGCCGCCTCGTCGCAGGTGGTGGAGAATATCGGCACGATCAAGCTGCCGTGGCAGCCGGACAAGGGCGATTTGATCATCCACCGCGCCGAGATCATCCGTGGATCCGAACATATCGACTTGCTGAAAGGCGGCAGTAAATTCGCGGTCCTGCATCGCGAAGAGGGACTGGAGCAGCGTCAGCTCAGCGGCATCCTTACCGCGACGATGGCGGTCGAGGGGTTGCGCGTCGGTGACGTGCTGCATCTGACCTTCTCGATCACGCAGAAAGACACCGCGCTCGGCGGCAATGTCCAGTCCGCCGGCGGCGTCATCGCCGATCCGCTGCGCGTGCAGTTCGCGCGGGTGCGGCTGCTCTGGCCGAAGGGCGACAAGGTCGCCTGGCGAACCAGCGCCGCCAATGTCGAGCCGACCGTCGCCGATGTCGGCGGCGACCATGAGGTCGAGTTCAAGCTGCCGATCGCCAAGCAACCCGAAATGCCCGACGACGCGCCGCTACGTTTCCGGGCCCCCCGGCTGATCGAGGTATCGAGCTTTGCCGACTGGGCGGCGGTCTCGCGCGTGATGGCGCCGCTCTACGTCACCACCGGATCGATCACGCCGGGCGGCCCGCTCGCCGCCGAGGTCGCGCGGATCAAGGCGGCGAAGAGCGACCCGCTCGACCGCGCAGAGCTCGCGCTCGAACTGGTGCAGGGCAAGGTGCGTTATCTGTTCCGTGGCATGGACGGCGGCAATTACATCCCGCAAAAGCCCGAACAGACCTGGGCGCTGCGTTATGGCGACTGCAAGGCCAAGACCATGCTGCTGCTCGCCTTGCTTCACGAACTCGGCATCGAGGCGGAACCGGTGATGGCGAGCAGCCAGCTCGGCGATCTGGTGCCGAGCCGGTTGCCGATGGCTGGCGCGTTCGATCATGTCCTCGTCCGCGCGACGATTGGCGGTGAATCGCTGTGGCTCGACGGCACGGCGAGCGGCGCGCGCCTCGCCGACATCCACGACACCCCGCCATTCGGCAATGTCCTGCCGATCCGCGCCGCGGGGGCCGATCTGCTCACTATTCCATTCAAGCCGGCCACCCGGCCCGATACACGCGTCGATGTCGCCTTCGACGAGCGCGCCGGGGTCGATTTCCCCGCGCCGTTCACGATCAAGGCGGTCTATCGTGGCCAGATCGCGCAGTTGATGCACGCCGCCGCGCAGCAGGCGAGCAAGGATGACATCGCCAAATTCGCCAAGCTCCAGCTCGATCCCTATCTTGGCAGCGGCAAGATCGTCAGCCGCGCGCTCAGTTATGACGAGGCGAGCGGCGAGGCGACGATCACCGCCACCGGCATCGCCTATCCCGACTGGACGCGCGAGGATCAGCGTTATCGCGGTACGCTTGATCATACGGTCAGTGGCATCACCTTCGATCCCGACCGCGCCCGCGCCGCCTGGCATGACATCCCGGTCGCCAACAATGATCACGTCAATGTCGCTGTGCACACGACGATCATGCTTCCCGACCAGGGCAAGGGCTTCACGCTCGATGGCGACCAGCAACTTGCCGATAGCATCGCCGGGTCGCGGATCGATCGCACCACCAGCCTTGCCGGCAATGTCATCACGATCGATGATCGCGTGCGCGGCACCGGTACCGAAATTCCCGTCGCCGGGATCGCCGCCGCGCGGCAGCGGGTCGCCTTGGCCAAGTCGCGGCTGTTGCGGGTCACGGCGCCGAGCGATTATCCGATGCCATGGCAGGTTGCCGAGGCGGGCAAGCGCGAGCATCGCTTCGACGCAATTCTCGCCGCATATCAGGCGGATGTCGTGGCACGGCCCGACAAGGCCGAGCCGTTGACCGACCGTGCCTGGTTCTACCAGCGGATCTATTTGCGGCGCGAGGCGATCGCCGACCTCACCCGCGCCATCGCCCTGGATTCGGCCGCGAACACCTATTTGTGGCGCGCGAGGTTGTATGCCGAGCTTGGCGACAAGGACCATGCCCTGGCCGATATCGGCGAGGCGCGAAAGCTCGACCCGGGATCGTCGCTCGCGACGACGCAGCTTGCCTCGCTCGACTTCGATCGCGGCGATATCGACGGCGCCGTCGCGCTGCTCGATGAGCATATCGGTGCGGGCGGCAAGGAAAAGAACGACTATCTGTCGGCCAAGGCGGAAATTCTCGCCAAGTCCGGCCGACGTGACGAGGCGCTGGCGACGATGGACGCCGCGATTGCCGCGGGCCCCGGCAACCCCGCGCTGCTCAACACGCGTTGCTGGATCAAGGGGACGCTCAACGTCGCGCTCGATACGGCGTTGAAGGATTGCACTCGCTCGATCGAACTGGGCGATTCAGCCGCCGCCGCGCTCGACAGCCGTGCGATGGTGTATTTCCGCATGAACCGGCTCGACGAAGCCTTGACCGATCTCAACGCCGCGCTCGACATCGATCCCGACGAGGCCGGAAGCCTGTTCATGCGCGGCGTCATCCGCAAGCGCCTGGGTGACGCCAAGGCGAGCGAGCTCGATCTCACCGCGGCGAGGCTGCTGTCACCGCGCATCGACCGGGATTATGCGATCTACGGCGTGACGCCCTGACGGCCTGATGTTGCGTCGTCGGACAGCCGGCGGGGAATTGGCGATTTGTTCACCATGCGCCGTTAGACGCTGGGCGGGTGACCACGCCCGTCTTCCTCACCGTCGACGCCGCCCTGTTGTGGCGTCATCACGCCGACCGGTTCGATCCGGCGGCGATCTTCGCGCATTCCATCGAGCCCGCCGGGGTCGGTCTCGGCTTCCAGCTTGGCCGACTGGCGCACTATGGGCTGCGGGCGAGCTTCTTCGTCGATCCGATGCCGGCGCTGCTGTTCGGCCTCGATCCCATCCGCCGCATCGTCGATGCCATTCTCGACGCCGGCCAGGAGGTGCAACTGTTGCTCCATCCGGCATGGGCCGGGGCGGCGACCGGGGACGGCGGCGCGCGGCACGGACGCTTCGCGCTTGCCGATTATGATCCGGAAGAGCAGCGCGACCTCATCACCGGCGCGCGTGACCTGCTCGTCGCCGCGGGCGCGCCGTCGCCGATCGCCTTTCGCGCCGGTTGCCACAGCGCCAATGACGACACGCTCAGCACGCTTGCCGCGCTTGGCTTCAGCTATGATTTGAGCTGCGACGGCAGCGATGCCGATGCGGCCAATGCGGTCTCGCTGGCACCCGGGCAAATGTCGCCGGTGGCGCATGGCGGCGTGATCGCGCTTCCCGTCACGCTGATCGAGGAAGAGGTCGGGGCGCTGCGTGGCCTGCACGTCGCCGCGCTCTCCGCCGGGGAAATGAGCGCGGCGCTCGACCATGCCGAGGCGAACGATCACGCCGCCGTGACGATCGCGTGCGACACGGCGGCGCTCGCCAATCGTGCCGCGACGCGCGGCAACGCCATCCATGTCAGTCGCTTCGAGGCGCTCTGCGGGATGCTCGCCGAGCGCCGTGACACGCTGCCGACCTGTCGCTTCGACGCGCGACCGGCGCTGCGTCTCGGGCAGCGCGACGTGCCGCTCGAGCCGCACCGTCTGAGGACCGGCTGGCGCAACGCCGAGCAGCTCTGGTCGACGATGATCGAAGAGCGCGCGGCGTGACGGCAAGCCCGCAAGCGTCGCGACCGCGCTTCGGGCCACGGACGCTCGCCTCGATCCAGCGCGACATGATCCGCGTTCCGCTCTCGCTCGCCGAGGTACTGGAAGGTCGCGTGCCGTCGCTCCCCACGCTGCCGCGCGAGGCGCATGGTTATTTCGTCACCTCATTGCCGGAAGATCGCCGCGCCGCGATGGGCGGCGGCGCGCAGGCGATGATCGCCTTCACCCGGCAGCGCTATACGCGCCATTGGGTCGATCTGTCGGCGGGGTTCTCGGCCTATTGGGAACGGCTTGCCGAAGACATGCGCACCGCCGTCACGCGCAACACCGCCCGGATCGCCAGTGTTTCGGGCGGCGCGATCGATGTGCGGCGCTTTCGCAATCCCGACGAACTCGCCGTCTTTCACGACATTGCGCGGTACATTTCGTTGCGCACCTACCGGCAGCGTTCGATCGACGACGCGATCCCCGACGACCCCGCCTTCCTGCGGCGCATGATGGGCGATGCGGCGGCGGGGCTGGCGCGCGGCTGGGTGCTGCGTATCGCCGGTGAGCCCGCCGCCTATCTCTACGCCACGATCGATGCCGGTACGGTGGTTCGCCGCCATGCCGCGTTCGACCCGGCCTTTGCCGATCTCGAACCCGACGGCGTGCTGCAGGTCGAGATATTGCGCGACCTGTTCGGCGACCAAGGTCCGAAGCGCTTCGATTTCGCCGATGCGGCGGGCGCCCGCAAACGTCCCTTCGCCATTGGCGGGGTGCCGTGCCTCGACCTGCTGCTGCTGCGCCCGTCGCTCGCCCATCACGCGACGGCCCTCGCGCTTGGCACCGTCGACCTCGCCGGCGCGCTCGGCAAGCGCGGTGCCGCGCGGCTCGGGCTCGGACGCGTCGCATGGTTCATGCGCGGCGCACGGGGTTAACGCTGTCGGTGCGCGATTATGGGGCGCTGGTGGTCGCGCCACCCGCACGGCACTCGCCGTCGCGCACGCCGCTCACGCTGCCCACCCCGAGAATGATCTTCGCACGGCGTTGAAAGGTCAGTGCCTGCCAGCGCCCGCTATTGCCGATCGCGGTGCGGCTGCGCAGGAAGGTGAGGTTGAGCAGTTCATATTGCTCCGGGTCGATCGCCCCGGAATCGATCAGGCAGCGCCAGCGCAGCGTGTTCCAGTCATGGTCGTGCGCGATGCCGTCCTCGTCGATCGTCCGGCTCAGCGCCTCATACCAGTCGAAGATCGCGCGTAGCCGTGGCCAGCGCTCCGCGTCGGGCATCGCGGCGAGCTTGGCGCGGAGCCGGGCAATGTCCTCGTCGCCCGGCAGGCCGCCCTGCTGGACGCGCGTGTCGATCGCCCAGCGCACCTTGCGCATCGTGATCGGCTCGGTGGGGAAGACGCGCAGCAGGTCGAGCCGGACCGCATCGAGCAGCTCGACATAGGTGTCGGCCTGGACCTGCAACATTTCGTCGCTCTCGAAGATCGCGCGCAATTCGCTTTCGAGGACGTTGTTGAGCCGGCCGGTGGCGTCTTCCGCCGCGAGGATCGCCGCGCGGCATTTGTCGCCGACCGGCACCGCGCGGCAATCGCGCGAGAACAGCATCTTGCCATAGCTCGGCGCCAGCGCCTTCAACGCGCGCTTGAAGCGGCGCCCGGAATGAAAGCTCGCCTTCCAGCGCGCCAGGACCGGTTGCAGGCTGCCGGTGCCGAAATTCCATTGGGCCATGCCGACGGAGATCAGCTGGCTGTCGAAATTGCCCGTCGGCATCGCCCAGCAGCCCATCGTCTCGGGGATCGAGGTATCATGCATCCGCGCGAAGATCGCGGCGCGGTCGAGCCCGATTTCGGCGAGCCGCGCGGCGGCGGCCGGGTCGATCCGGATGAATGCGGGCACGCCGTCGCGGCTCGCGACATCGCCCACCATCCGGCAAGCGGGCGGGGAGGGTGGCGCGACCGTCTGGCCATGCGCGGGCGGGGCGATGACCAGCGCGACGATCGACAACAACAGCACCCGCACCATTTTTCGCTTCCCCAGACCCCGTGGTGGCCGCGACGATAGCCGCACCGGCCGCCAGCCGCTACACCGCGCCGATGCAGCTCCGCGCCGAAGCCCTGATCCTCGCCGTCCGCACGCATGGCGAACATGGCGCGGTGGTGCGCGCGTTGACGGCGGAGAACGGCATGATCGCCGGTTATGTCCGCGGCGGCCGTTCGCGCCGCGTGCGGCCAATCCTGCAACCGGCCAATCTCGTGCTCGGCGAATGGCGCGCGCGCACCGACGACCAGCTCGCGCAACTCGGTGTCGAGCTGATCCGCAGCCGCGCGCTGCTTCATGCCGAGCCGCTGCCCGCCGCCGCACTCGAATGGGTCACCGTGCTGACGGCGGTCGCTTTGCCCGAGGGCCAGCCTTTCCCACGGCTCTACGACGCGCTGGGTGGCGTGATCGGCGCGGTCGAGGCGGCGCCGGCGGCGCGCGGCTGGGCGGCGGCGCTGGCGCGCTACGAACTGCTGCTGCTTGCCGAACTCGGTTATGGCCTGGAACCGGGCGCGCTGCCGCCTTTCCAGACCAGCGGGAGCCCCGGCGAATGGGCCGATATCCTCGCCGCGCTGCGCATCACCGGCGATGCGCTGGAGGCGGATATCCTCGCCGATCGGCGCGGTGATCCGCTGATGGCGCGCACTCTGCTCATCGACAGGCTGAAAAGGGCGGTTGCGTGACGCGGGTAGCCCCGGCAAAGGCAGCGCGTTCAGGATGGAGTTGCGCGTGCCCTTGATCGCATTGCTTGCCGGAGACGGGATCGGTCCCGAAGTCATTGCCGAAACGCGGCGCGTGCTCGACGCGCTCGGCCTCGACCTGACCTTCGAGGAAGCCCTTGTCGGTGGCGTCGCCTATCATGCGACCGGCCACCCGCTGCCGCCGGCCACGCTCGATCTCGCGCGCCGCGCCGACGCGATCCTGTTCGGCGCGGTCGGCGATCCGACCTGCGACAGCCTCGAGCGCGCGCTTCGCCCCGAACAGGCGATCCTCGGCCTGCGCAAGGAACTGGCGCTGTTCGCCAATCTCCGCCCGGCGAAACTCTTCCCTGGCCTCGAGGACGCCTCCGCGCTGCGCCCCGAGGTCGCCGAAGCGATCGACCTGCTGATCGTCCGCGAACTCAATGGCGACGTCTATTTCGGCGAGAAGGGCATGCGCACCACCCCCGCCGGGCTGCGCCAGGGCTACGATATCATGAGCTATGACGAGGCCGAGGTGTCGCGCATCGCCCATGCCGGCTTCCAGGCCGCGTCGCGGCGGCGCGGCAAGCTCTGCTCGGTCGACAAGGCCAATGTGCTGGAGACCTCGCAGCTGTGGCGCGATGTCGTCATCGAAACCGCAGCGCAATATCCCGACATCGCGCTGTCACACATGTATGTCGATAACGCCGCGATGCAGCTCGTGCGCAACCCCGGCCAGTTCGACGTCATCGTCACGGGCAATCTGTTCGGCGATATTCTCTCCGACCAGGCGAGCATGTGCGTCGGCTCGATCGGCATGCTCCCTTCCGCGTCGCTCGATGCCGTCGGCAAGGGCCTGTACGAGCCGATCCACGGCAGCGCGCCCGACATTGCCGGGCAAGGCAAGGCCAATCCCAGCGCGGCGATCCTCTCGGCGGCGATGATGCTGCGCTATTCGCTCGACATGGCCGCTGCGGCCGACCGGATCGAGGCGGCAGTCGGCGCGGCGATCGCCGCCGGCGCGCGCACCGCCGATCTCGGCGGCACGCTCTCGACCCGGGCGATGGGTGACGCGGTGCTGGCCAAGCTGTGAACCGTCCGCTCGAAGTCGCGATCGTCATCCCGACCTTCAACGAGGTGCGCAACGTGCCCGTGCTGGTTGCCAAGCTCGACGCCGCGCTTCAGGGTCGCAGCTGGGAAGCGATCTTCGTCGACGACGACAGCCCCGACGGCACCGCCGACGCGGCGCGCGCCATTGCCCGCACCGACCAGCGCGTCCGCGTCGTGCAGCGTATCGGCCGGCGTGGCCTGTCGACCGCCTGTATCGAGGGCATGTGCGCCACTGCCGCGCCGTGCGTCGCGGTGATCGACGGTGACCTCCAGCATGACGAGACGATTCTGCCGAAGATGCTCGACGCGCTCGACAAGGACGCCACACTCGATCTCGTCGTCGGCTCGCGCTTCGTCGCCGGCGGCGGCACCGGCGACTGGGACGACGATCGCGTCGCCAAATCGGCCTTCGCCACCCGCCTCGCGCGCGGCGTGCTCAAGGCAGATCTCAACGACCCGATGAGCGGCTTCTTCATGATCCGCACCGCCATCGTCCGCCGCTTGACGCATCATCTCTCGGCGATCGGCTTCAAGATCCTGCTCGACATCATGACGACCAGCCCCGAGCCGCTGAAGTTCGTCGAAATCCCCTACACCTTCCGCCTGCGCACCGAGGGCGAGAGCAAGCTCGATCACGTCGTGGCGATGGAATATCTCATCGCGCTCTACGACCGCATGTTCGGCCATGTCATTCCCGTGCGTTTCGCGATGTTTTCGGCGATCGGCCTGCTCGGCCTGGGCCTGCACATGACCGTGCTGACGACGCTGTTCAAGGGCTTCGGTATCGCGTTCCTCACCGGCCAGATCATTGCCACCGCCGTCGCGCTGACCTTCAACTTCTTCCTCAACAACGCGCTGACCTATCGCGAGCTGCGCCTGAAGGGCGCCCGCGCACTGTTCGGCGGCTGGGTGTCGTTCGCGCTGGTCTGTTCGGTCGGGGCGGTGGCAAATGTCGGCATCGCGCACTTTCTTCACGACGTGCAGTCGGGCGAATGGGCGGTCTCGGCGATGATCGGCGTGCTGGTCGGCGCGGTGTGGAACTACGCGTTGTCGTCGCGCTTCGTCTGGGGCCGCTACTGAGGGTCTTTACAGCGGGAGCGGATTGTCGCGCTCGATGGCGAATGTCGCGGATTGACCGGGCACGCCGGTGTCCGGCTGTCCCGCGCCGACCGTGACGCGGTAGCGCCCCGCCATCACCATGCGGGCACCCTCGGCCGTAACCGCGCTCAGGTCGCGTGGCGTGAGGTGGAACGTCACGCGACGATGCTCGCCCGGCGCGAGCGGCACGCGTTGAAAACCGCGCAGCGCGATGCGCGGCGCGCCGGGGCGGTCCGGGAAGTTGAGATAGAGTTGGACGACCTCATCGCCCGCGCGCTGGCCGGTGTTGGTGACATCGGTCGATATGGTGACACCTTCTGCGCCGCCACCGGCTGCCGGCGTCACGGTCAATGGCGCATAGGCGAAGCGGGTGAAGCTCAGCCCATAGCCGAACGGGTAGACCGGCGTGCCGGTGAAGTAGCGATAGGTCCGTCCGGCCATGGCGTAATCGCCGAAGGGCGGCAGATCGGCGACGCTCTTGTAGAAGGTGAGCGGCAGTCGACCGGCCGGGTTTACGCGCCCCGTGAGAACATCGGCGATGGCGAGCCCACCAGCCTGGCCCGGATACCATGCCTCGAGGATCGCCCCGGCACTGTCCTTCGCCCAGGCGAGATTGATCGGGCTGCCGTTCATCGCCACGACGATCAGCGGCTTGCCCGTCGCCCTGGCCTGCTCCAGCATCGCAAGCTGATCGGCGGGCAGATCGAGCGTGGTCTTGTCGCCGCCCGCAAAGCCCGGAACCGTCGTCTGTGTTTCCTCGGCCTCGAGGTCCGATGTGAGCCCGACCACGGCAACGAGCACATCGGCCGCCGCTGCGGCCTGCGCGAGATCGGCCTGCGGGGTGATCGACACGCGTTTCCAGACGAGGTCGGCGCCACCCGCCGAGGTGACGCGGAAAGGGTAACGATGGCCCGCGACGAGCGCGCGCGTCGCAAAGCTCGGCAGGTCGTTCCACGCCGCCTTGCGTCGGTCGGAGATCGTCTGCCCGTCGAATTCGAGCACGCCGCCCGTGCCCGAAAGGCCGATCCGGTAACTGCCGCTTTCCGGCGGCACGAGGAAGCCGGTCCATTCGGTGCGATGATGCGTCGCGAGCTGGGGCAGGGCCAGGCTGTAGTCACCGACATCGGGCTCGATCCGCGTCGCGACCGGCGTCTCCTGATAACGGATCCCCGCCAGCGTCGCCGCCATCGCTGTCGGCTCGATCAGCGCGGGAACCGGCGTCGCCGGATTGAAATAGCGCACACGCACGCCGGGCTGGCCGTCGGGGGTACGCAGCGCGGCACGCGGCACACGGTCGCCGTCCGTCAGCGAGGGCGAGAAGGGGACGTACGCCACCTGCGCGGCGGGCATGACCTCGCGCAGACCGTCGAGCACCGAGACCGGCGGAGCGGAAAAGGCGGACGAATAATTGCCCCGCAAGACGCGCGTGGCGTCACCGAGCGGGCCGATCACGGCGATGCGGCGACCGGGCGTCAGCGGCAAGATGCCGTCATTCTTGAGCAGGACCATAGCCTCGCTGGTGGCCCGGCGGGCGAGCGCCCGATGGGCGGCGGTATCGATAGCGGACGGCGGTATGACGCGCGCAGCCGCGCCAGCGAGGACCGGCAGGTCGCCGTTGCGTATTCGTGCCGAAAATAACCGCACCAGGGCCCGGTCGATGTCCGCCACCGAGATCAGGCCGCGATCGAGCGCCTCGCGATATCGCCGCTCCAGCCCGGCGACGTCGCCCAGCGTTCCTGTGTGGCACTCATTGTCGACGCCGGCCTTCAGCGCGACGGCAGCGGCGGCGGCGGGGTCGGGCGCATAATGGTGCGAGTCCGCAATGTCCCTGACCGCGTCGCAGTCGGACACGACGTAGCCCGTGAAGCCCCAGGCGCCGCGCAGATGCTCCTTCAGCAGCAGATCGTTCGCGCAGGCCGGCTGGCCGTCAATGCGATTATAGGCGCACATGATCGATCCGGCATGGCCCTCGGTGATGGCGGCGCGGAAAGCGGGCAGATACGTATCTTCGAGATCATGCGTCGAGACGAAGACATTGGCGACGTGGCGCGTCGATTCGGGGCCGCTGTGAACCGCGAAATGCTTGGGCGTGGCGATCACGTCGGGCAGGTCGGGGTTCGGCCCCTGCATGCCCGTAACGAAGGCAACCCCCAGCGACGCGGTGAGGAACGGGTCTTCGCCATAGGTTTCCTGGCCGCGCCCCCAGCGTGGATCGCGGAAGATGTTGATGTTGGGCGACCATGTGTCGAGCCCCGTGCCGATCCGGCCGAGCCGCCCGGTCTGCCGGCCGAGCGTGTGCAGCGCGCGCACCTCGACGCTGATCGCGCCGGCGACATCGTGGACCAGCGGCGCATCGAAGCTGGCGGCGAGCGCGATCGGCTCGGAGAAGTTGCTGGTCGGGACCGGCCCGAGCGCCCCGTGCAGCGATTCGGTCCACCAATTATAGGCCGGGATGTCGAGCCGCGGGATGGCAGGCGCGACGTTCAGCAATTGCGGCAGCTTCTCGTCGAGCGTCATCCGCCCGACGATCTCGGCGGCGCGCGCGTCGGCCTGCGGCTGCGCGGTGGCCGGCATTGGCGCAGCGGCGAGGAGAATCGCAACGAGCGGAATGTCAGCTTTCATCCGGCCTGTCCTATTGTATGAGTATTTCTACAATAGCTACGCAACTTCGCGACGTCCGCCAAGCTGCAGGGGAGGGGAAAATGACGCACTTCATCGGTAAGGCCGGCCTGTCAGGCAGCTATTGGCGGAAGTTGACGGCGGCGGCGCTCCTCGCGGTCGTTACGCCGGCCAGCGCCGCGCCGGCGCAGGACGACCAGATGACGGCGATCGCCACGCCCGCCCAGCCCGACGCGATCGAGCTTGGCACCGGCAAGCTGCCCGGCGCGACATCGCCCGAAGCGTGGCATCGGCAATATGGCAGCCTGTTCGCGCGCAACGTGACGGTCGCGACCTTAACACCCTATCTTCCCGATCCCGCCCGGGCGACCGGCGCTGCCGTAATCGTGGCGCCCGGCGGTGGCTTTCGCACGCTGTCGATGGAAAATGAGGGCGCCGACGTCGCGCGCGCGCTGGCGGCGCGCGGCGTCGCGGCGTTCGTGCTCAAATATCGTTTGATTCAGACGCCGCCGGACCTGCCGGATTTCGCGCGGTCGATGCGCGAAATGTTCGCTCGCGCGGCCAGCGCGCCGCAATCGGGCGCCGCGCTGGTGCCCAACCTCGCGCCGCAACTGGCGGACGCCCGCGCCGCCTTCGCGCTCGTGCGCCGCCGCGCCGGCGCATGGCACATCGACCCGCAGCGCATCGGCATGGTCGGCTTTTCGGCGGGCGCGGGGCTGACGCTCGCCACCGCGCTCAGCGGCAACGACGCCAGGCCGGCCTTTATCGGCATCATCTATGGGTCGCTGGCGCCGGTCGCCGTGCCGGCCGACGCGCCGCCGATGTTCGTGGCGCTGGCGGCCGACGACCCGCTTTTCGGTGGCGCCGCCTTTGGTCTGATCGACAGCTGGCGCGCGGCAAAAAAGCCGGTCGAATTCCACCTGTTCGAACAGGGCGGCCACGGCTTCGGCATGTATCCCAAAACGACCAGCAGCACCGGCTGGTTCGACGCCTTCGCGCGCTGGATGGCGATGCACGGCTGGGCTACGGCGACGCACTGATTTATTGCGAACTGCGCCTTAAAGGCGCGTGGCCCGTTCGGCGGTTGGCGGCGTTCGCGCTGCTTTGCTTGGTCGGTGCTGTCGCAATGTCGGCGTCGCGCACTTCCTCCACGACGTGCAGACGGGCGAATGGGCGATCTCGGCGATGATCGGCGTGCTGGTCGGTGCGGTGTGGAACTATGCGCTGTCGTCGCGGTTTGTGTGGGGACGGTACTGAGCGTGATGTGAAATAGTGGGCACCGGTTTTTCACGACAAATCACGCGACAACAAAAGATTATGGAGCGGGATCTGATTCGGACCCATCGCATCCCGCTCTGAGCGCGCCGGCGAACGTCGCACCTCTCGCCCGGTCGTCCGTCCCCGAGCCTGCGGCGTTGCCGGCCGGCCTTATCATTCGCCGCGTTGCGCGGTAGCGATGACCCGGATCCGGTCGGTGCCTTGGTGGTGACGGGAACGCGGCATCCCCAGGAGACCGAATTTGCCAGTCCAGAGACGTTCCAGCCTGCAGGTCAGGCTCGCCGAACAAGGCGATATCACCGGCATCCTTTCGCTGGTCGGCCGGGTCTATGCCGGCATGGGCAATTACAGCGTCGGCATGCTCATCGGCCAGATCAACAACTTCCCCGAAGGCCAGTTCGTCGCCGTGCACGGCGACACCGTGGTGGGCTATTGCGCCTCGTCGCGCATCGACGAGGCCGTCGCGCTCAGCCCGCATGATTGGGAAACGATTTCGGGCAACGGTTTTGGCAGCCGGCACGACCCGACCGGTGACTGGCTCTACGGCTTCGAACTCGCCGTCGATCCGCTCCACCGCGGCTTGCGCATCGGCAAGCGGCTGTACGAGGCGCGGCGCGCACTGGCCGAACGTCTGGAGCTGCGCGGGATCGTCTTTGGCGGGCGGATGCCGGGCTATCGCCGCGCGCGCGCCAGAGTCGCCGGCCCCGAGGATTATCTCGCCCAGGTCGCCAGCGGCAAGCTGCGCGATCAGGTGATCGGGTTCCAGCTCGCCAACGGCTTCACCCCGATCGGCGTGCTGAGCAATTACCTGCCGAAGGACAGTGCCTCGGGCGGCTTCGCGGCGCACATGGTGTGGCGTAACCCCTATGTCGACCCCAACGAGCCGCTCGCCTTTCGCGTGCCGCGCGACGTCGAGAGCGTTCGGCTGGCCACGGTGCAGCTCCAGGCGCGCGCCGTGCGCGATTTCGACGAATTCATCCGCCAGGTCGAATATTTCGTCGACGTCGCTTCGGATTACAAAGCGCATTTCGTCGTCTTTCCGGAGCTTTTCACGCTCTCGCTGCTGTCCTTCGAGACCGAGAAATTGTCGCCGATGGAGGCGATCGACCGGCTCACCGAGCATCGCGGGCCGCTGGTCGCGGAACTGTCGCGCATGGCGCTGCGCTACAACATCAACATCATCGGCGGCTCGCACCCGACCCGCACCGACGATGGCGATATCCAGAACGTCGCCTATGTCTGCCTGCGCGACGGCTCGGTGCACGCCCAGGAGAAGATCCACCCGACCCCCAACGAGGCCTATTGGTGGAAGATCAAGGGCGGCGATTCGGTCGACGTGATCCAGACCGATGTCGGCCCGATCGGCGTCCTGATCTGCTACGACAGCGAATTCCCCGAACTCGCCCGCCGGCTGGTCGATCAGGGCGCGCGCATCCTGTTCGTGCCCTTCTGCACCGACAATCGCCAGGGCTATATGCGCGTGCGCTATTGCGCCCAGGCCCGCGCGATCGAGAACCAGTGTTTCGTCGTCATGGCGGGCAATGTCGGCAATTTGCCCGGCGTGGACAATATGGACATCCAATATGCCCAGTCCTGCATCCTCACGCCGTGCGATTTCCCCTTCGCGCGCGACGGCATCGCTGCCGAGGCGAGCGAGAATATCGAAACGCTGACCATCGCCGACGTCAACCTTGCCGACCTCACCTGGGCACGCGCCGAAGGGACGGTGCACAACCTCGCCGATCGGCGGTTCGATCTCTACCATATCGACTGGGCGCACCACCCGCGCCCCGACGCCGACGCGCCGATCGCCTATAGCGGCCCCGCCACCGGGCCGGGTGGGGGGTAGGGGCTGACCTTCGTTTCGATGGTGGACGTCGCAGGGGCTGGCGGAAGACTGCGCGTTGGCCCTTTGGGGGGCGATCGGCAGACACGCGCCCAAAGTCCGCCTTCGCTTCCGTTCCAGCGATAACCCAAAAGCCGTATCGCTGTGCGACGGGGAGCCTCCGCAGCGGTTATCGAAACCATAACGAGAGCTGATTTCCTTCTTCTGGTCCGGATCGCGATAGTTGATCTTTCCAGCACCCGCTTCGCCGACAGGAGACCAGTATGAAATATCCGCTCATCGTCGCGCCGCTGTTCGCGGCCGCCGCACTAACCTGCACCACTGCGGTTGTCGCCGCGCCGGCGTCAGCCCCAATGGCCGCCACGGCGGTCGTCGCCGCCGAAGGGGTCGTTCAATTGCGCAGCGCCAGCGGCTTCGACCAGACGGTCGCCCAGCTCAAGGCCGACGTTGCTGCCAAGGGTATCCGCTTCTTCGACGCGATCGACCAGGCCGCGCTTGCCGAGGGCGCGGGTCTCAAGGTCCGCCGCTCGACGCTGGTGCTGTTCGGCAATCCGCCGCTCGGCGTGCAATTCCTCCAGTCCAATCCCTATGCCGGCCTCGACTGGCCGGTGCGCATGCTCGTGCTGGAAGACGCCGATGGCCGGGTCTGGGTCGCGTGGACCGATTTCGGCTTCATCGCCCGGCGCTATCGCATCACCGACCGGCCCGCGCAGTTCAAGATGGCGAGCGAAGTCGCGGCCTCGATCGCCAGCGCCGCGACACGCTGATGTCGGGCTGGGTCGTCGTCGGCACCGCCGTCGCGCTGACATCGGCTGCCCTGATGGGCCTGGCGATTCAGCGCGGCGCGACCTGCATGGTCGCGGCGGTCGACGAGATCGTCACCACACATCGCGCGACGCGCGCGCTGGCGCTTGCCGAGGCGGCATTGTGGGTCGGCGGGCTTCTCGCACTTGCCCAGCTGGCCGGTGTGCTCGGCATGTCTCCCGCGCGATATCAGGTGAGTGGCTGGACCATCGTCGGTGGCGCGTTGCTCGGTCTCGGCGCATGGGTCAATCGCGCCTGTGTATTCGGCGCGATCGCGCGAATTGGATCGGGTCAATGGGCGTGGCTCGCGACCCCGCCCGGCTTTTTTCTCGGTTGCCTTGTCCCGCTGCACGCCACCACCGCATTGCCCATGTCGAAGCAAGTTGCGCCATTCGCGCTGACCGGTGCGGTCGCGCTCGGCGTCGCCCTGTTAATGGTTTGGCGGCTGGTCGAGGCGACACGCGCACCGCGCTTCCTGGCACATTGGTGGCATCCGCATCGTGCGACCCTGCTGATCGCCCTTACCTTCGTCGTGACGCTGCTGACGGTCGGGCTCTGGGCCTATACCGATGCGCTCGCCGCGCTCGCGCGCGGCATGGAAGCGCGGTTGAACCTGCGTCTGGCCATGGCGCTCGCACTGCTTGGCGGGGCGATCGTCGGCGGGTGGATCGCCGGCTCGCTGCACGCGGTCATGCCACGTCCGATCGACTTGCTGCGCTGCGCCGTCGGCGGTGCGCTGATGGGCCTCGGGGCGATGCTTGTGCCGGGTGGCAATGACGGACTGATCCTGGTCGGTCTGCCGGCGTTGCTACCGCATGCCTGGGTCGCGGTAACGACGATGGTCCTGTCGATCGCGGCGCTCGTCGCGCTGGAACGCCGTGTCGAACGGCAGCAAATCGCAAGCATGGCCGCCTGAATCCATTGCGGGGACACACGCTGGCGCACCGACCGGCGCAATGATAGAAATGGATTAGCGCTGAAGGGGGAGACAAGCGCGATGGAAATGCAGCAGGTCCGCTACTTCGTCGCGCTCGCCGAGACGCTCAATTTCACGCGCGCGGCGCAGCGCTGCAATGTCAGCCAGCCCGCGCTGACCCGCGCCATTCAGCAACTCGAGCATGAACTCGGTGGCCCGCTGTTCCACCGCGAGCGCAACAATACCCATTTGTCCGAACTCGGGCGGATGATGTTGCCCTATCTCGAAACCGTCGAGGCATCGACCCAGGCGGCGCGCCAGGCGGCCAGGGCCGCCAGGAAGATGGAGAACATTACCCTGACGATCGGTGCGATGTGCACTATCGGCCCGCAGCTCGTTGCCGAGTTGATCGTGCGCTTTCGCACTGCGTATCCCGATGTCGAGGTCACCGTGGTCGACGGCGAGGCGCAGGCGATGATCGCTGCCCTGGAAAAGGGCGACCTGCAGATTGGCATTATTGGCGTGCCCGAGGAGTTGCCGGATTCGCTGCACCAGGTGCCGGTGTTCAACGAGCGCTTCGTCGTCGTGGTGCCGTCGGGTCATCCGTGGGAGCGCAAGAACGCGATCCGCGTCGCCGAGCTTGACGGCGAACCCTATGTCGGACGCACCAATTGCGAGGTGTTCCAGACCGTCACTGCGGATTTCGCACGGCGTGGCGTGACCACCAAGAAGGTGTTCAGTTCGCCGCGCGACGACTGGGTACAAAAGATGATCAAGGCCGGACTGGGCTTCGGCTTCTTCCCGGAATATTGCGTCACTGACCCGGAATTGGTGACGCGCCCGCTGATCGAGCCCGGCTATGAGCGCACGATCTACCTCGCCACCGTGCGCGGTCGCCCGCATTCACCCGCGATCGGCGCGTTCGTGCGAGAGGCGCGGCGTCATACCTGGCCGCGCGCCGGCGCCTCGCTGTCGCAGGATTCGCAATAGCCATCCTGTTCGACCAGGAGGTCGTGACATTCCGACAGCGCGTTGAGCGCGGCGGGAATGCCGGCATGAAGCGCGGTCTGGATCAGTACCTCGACGATTTCGGCCCGGCTCCAGCCGAGGTGCAGCGCGGCGGCGACGTGGACGCGTAGCTGCACCGGCATCGTGCCGAGCGCGGCATAGGCCGAGATCGCGTTCAACTCGCGAAATTTGAGGTCGAGGCCCGGTCGCGAAAAAACCTCGCCATAGGCGAAGCCAATGGCGAGGCGGACGAAATCAGGTGCCACTTCGGCGACACGGTTGCGTCGGGCATCCTGGCCGGTGCCGGTCTGCGACATTATATCGAGGCCGACGCGATATGGATCTGTCACATCGTGATCCTGCTTGGTTGAACATGGGTGCGCGGTGCCCGCATGGTTGCGGGCACCGCGCGGGGAGGCGCGGGTTCGGGGGCAAGGACCCGCGCCTCCATGACGGACGTCGCCTAGCGCGCCTTGACGTCCGCCGAGAGCAATTCGGATGGCACGCTGCCGGTGTTCTTCCACCAGTGCGAGATACCGCCGGATTCGCTGGCAACCTCGCCCGCCAGATGGACGATCGGGTCGGCGCAGCTGCTGCGATATTCCGTCATTTCACCGGTGACGACGATGATCAGCGCGGGACGGCCGGCATGGCTGTGCAGTGGCACGATGCCGCCCGGCTGCACGACGAGGCGGCGCAGGCGCAGGTCGCGGCCGTCGACATTGATCTCCTTGCCGAGATCGACCGAGCCGATCACATTGTCGGTCACGGCGACCGGGGCGGTCGGCGCGTGGGCCAGCGGATTGGCGGCCATCCGGTCGGCCGGGCAGGTACCGGCAAAAGCGGGGGTGGCGATCAGGGCGGTGGCTGTCGCGGCAAGCGCCGCGGTCAGGCGAATGTTGAGCTTCATGGCGATAATCCTTTTGGCAGAGTGAAATCGTGTCACGGGAGGTGGCGCGGCCGGCGCGGGGCAAGTTGGAGGAAGGGCCGTTGACCGGAGCTGGCCGCTTCCCGTGACGACATGAAATCTAGGCCGCGCCCTCGGTCGGGGACATTCGATTGTCCGCATCGTTTCGATGCACGAACGGCATTTCAGTCGCCGTGTCGGAGCGGTCATTCTTGGAACGACTGAATTCCAGGAGACCCGCGATGACCGCCCAAGCCATTCCCCAAATGCACGCCGCCCGGCCGCTCGCCGGCCGCGTCGCCATCATTACCGGATCGACCAGCGGCATCGGCCTGGGCGTGGCCCGCGCGCTTGCCGAGGCCGGTGCCGACATCATGCTCAACGGCCTGGGCGACGCGGACGCCATCGAAGTGACGCGCGCCACGCTCGCTGATTCATACGGCACCCGGGTCGCCTATGATGGCGCCAACCTGATCGACCCCGCCGGCGCCGGGGCGCTGGTCATCAACACGATCGCGCGATTGGGCAAGGTCGATATCCTGGTCAACAACGCAGGCATCCAGCATGTCGCGCCGATCGAGGAATTCCCGGCGGCAAAGTGGGACGCGATCATCGCCCTCAACCTGTCGTCGGCATTCCACACCATCCGCACCGCCTATGGCTCGATGAAGGCCGCCGGTTGGGGGCGCATCGTCAATGTCGCCTCGGCGCATGGCCTCGTCGCTTCGCCGTTCAAGAGCGCCTATGTCGCTGCCAAGCATGGCGTGGTCGGGCTGACCAAGACCGTCGCGCTGGAAGGCGCGCGCTACGGCGTGACCTGTAACGCAATCTGCCCCGGCTATGTGTGGACCCCTTTGGTCGAGAGCCAGATCGAGGATACCGCCAGGGCGCGCGGCATCAGCCGCGAGGCGGTAATCGAGACCGTGCTGCTCGCCGCCCAGCCCAGCAAGCGCTTCGCCACGGTCGAAGAACTCGGCGCGCTGGCGGTGTTCCTGTGTTCCGATGCGGGCCAGTCGATCACCGGCGCGGCGCTGCCGGTCGATGGCGGGTGGGTCGCACAATGAGCGCGTCCGCTCCCCGGTCGCCGTGCCCGAACGTGCTGCGCCCCGATCTGTCCGCCTATTTCGTGATCCGGCGCGCCCGCCCGGCGACGCCCGCGCGAATCGAACCGCCGGTGCGCGGCATACTCGCCGAGCTGGCGCGCTACGGCCGGCCATGACGCGCCGAAGCCATGTGGTGATCGTCGGCGCCGGCTTTGGCGGGCTCGCCGCGACGCGGGCGTTGGCGCGTGCCGCGGTCGACGTCACGTTGATCGACCAGCGCAACCATCACCTCTTCCAGCCGCTGCTATACCAGGTGGCGACCGCCGGCCTGTCGCCCGCCGACATTGCCGCACCGATCCGCGCGATCCTGCGCGGTCAGGCAAACGCGCGGGTCATGCTCGACACCGTGATCGGCGTGGATCGCGAGGGTCGGCGTGTGATTCTCGCCGATGGTCCGCCGGTCGCCTATGACCGGCTGATCATCGCGACCGGTGCGCGTCACAGTTATTTCGGCCGCGACGACTGGGCGGCCCACGCGCCGGGCATCAAGACGATCGACGACGCCACCGCGGTGCGTCGCAAGGTGTTGATCGCGCTCGAACGCGCCGAAAATGAAACCGATCCGCAGCGCCGTCAGGCCCTGCTCACCTTTACGGTGATCGGTGGCGGCCCGACCGGCGTCGAGATGGCCGGGGCGATAGCCGAGCTCGCCCGGCGATCGGTATCGCGCGATTTTCGCAATATTACACCGCATTGCTCGAAGGTCCTGCTGGTCGAGGCCGGCGCGCGGCTGCTCGCCACCTTTCCCACCGAATTGTCCGACAAGGCGCGGCGCGAGATCGAGGAGCTGGGCGTAACCGTGCTGGCGGGCAAGCCCGTTTCGGCGATCACCGATCGCCATGTCGACATAGGTGGCATCCGCGTCCCGACCCATACGGTGATCTGGGCGGCGGGAGTCGCTGCATCGCCCGCTGCCGCATGGCTCGGCGCGCCCGCCGACCGTGCCGGACGCGTGGTGGTGAACCCCGATCTGACGGTGCCGGGTCATCCCGAGATCAGCGTCATCGGCGACACCGCCTCGTTCACCGATCCGGCCGGTCGCACATTGCCCGGCATCGCCCCGGTCGCCAAGCAGCAGGGCCGTCACGTCGCACGAGCTATCGCACGCGGCCGCAGCCAGCCCTTCCGTTACCGCGATTACGGCAACCTCGCGACGATCGGCCGCCACCGCGCGGTGATCCATCTCGGGCGGTTGCGCCTGTCGGGCACCTTTGCCTGGCTGCTGTGGTGCACCGCGCACATCTTTTTCCTCGCCGGCTTTCGCAACCGCCTCAGCGTCGGGGTGCACTGGCTGTGGAACTACCTGACCTTCGAACGCGGTGCCCGGCTCATCACCGGCGATCCCGCCACCCATTTGCAAGGAGATTGACCATGCCTCGCCTATCGCTTCATGACGAACTGCGCCGCCATGGCCAGCAGGTGCTGGTGTTGCAGGGCGGTGGCGCGCTCGGCGCCTATCAGGTCGGCGTCTATCAGGCGTTGCACGAAGCCGGGGTCGAACCCGACTGGGTGATCGGCACCTCGATCGGCGCGATCAACGCCGCGATCATCGCCGGCAGTCGCGCCGACGAGCGCATCGACCGGCTGCGCGAATTCTGGCGCCGCATGGAGCACGGCCATGCCTTCGAATGGGCGCTGCCGACCCAGCTCGCGGCAATGTTCCGCAACTGGGCGACGGTGGTCGGTGGCCTGCCCGCTTTCTTCGCGCCCAATGCGGCTGCCTTCGCCAGCCCGCACAGTTCGCTCGGCGCCGAGGGCGCGGGCTATTACTCGGTCGATCCGTTGCGCCAGACGCTCGCCGACCTGATCGACTTCGACCAGGTCAATGGCGGGCCGGTCCGACTGACCGTCGGCGCGTCGCGCGTGACCACCAGTGAAATGCACTATTTCGATTCCCGCGACACGCCGCTCGACCTGCGCCACATCATGGCGTCGGGCGCGCTGCCGCCCGCCTTTCCCGCGGTGCGCATCGACGGCGAACTCTATTGGGACGGCGGCATCCTGTCGAACACCCCGGTCGAGGTGGTGTTCGACGACAATCCGCGACGCGATTCGATGGTCTATGCGGTGCACATCTGGAACCCGCACGGCGCCGAGCCGGAGACCATCCAGGAGGTGATGAACCGCCACAAGGATGTGCAATATTCCAGCCGTTCGTCGACCCATATCACGCGCCAGCGCCAGCTCCACCGGCTGCGCCATGTCATCACCGAGCTGTCGGCGCTGATCCCGCCCGACAAGCGGCAGTCGAATGAGGTGGCCGAGCTCACCGCCTATGGCTGTCCGACGCGGATGCACGTCATCCGGCTGCTCGCGCCGGCGCTCGCGTGCGAGGACCACAGCAAGGACATCGACTTCAGCCCTTCGGGCATCCGCGCGCGCTGGGAGGCCGGCTATGCCGACACGATGCGCACGCTCGAAGCGGCGCCGTGGCGCGCCGAAGTCGATCCGCTCGAAGGATTCGTGCTGCACGAGGCGATGGGTGGCGAAATGATCCACACCGCGGCCGCCGGCTGAGCCTCGCCGGCGCCGTCATCATCCCCACGCATCGAAACGATGCGCTCTTGGTAGCGGACGGCAGCGGCGTTTCACGCGATTGATCTCGGGCACTCGAAAGGGAGCGCCCCACCCGAAAGGACACCATGATGAAGACCGTCAATCTCGCCCTCACCGCCGCCGTCCTGTCGGCGCTTGGTGCCGCCGCCGCACATGCCGGCCCGGTCGCGCCGCAGCCCGGCAAGGACAAATGCTATGGTATCAGCCTCGCCGGCAAGAACGATTGCAAGGCCGGTGCCGGCACCAGCTGCGCCGGCACCAGCCGCGTCGCCTATCAGGGCGATGCCTGGAAATATGTCGCCAAGGGCAGCTGCACGCGCATCAAGACGCCCAAGGGCTACGGCTCGCTGACCCCGAAGGGTTGAGCGATGACCCGCCCGACCGCCGGCGTGGCTTTCAAGCCGCAGCATTTCGACGCGGCCATCGCCACGTCGGCGGCCGGGATGTGGTTCGAGGTGCACGCCGAAAACTACATGGTCGCGGGTGGCCCGCGACTGATGATGCTGGAGGCGTTGCGCGCCGCGAGGCCGCTGTCGCTGCACGGCGTCGGCCTGTCGCTGGGCGGTGCCGAACGGCCCGATGCGCGGCACCTCGCGGCGCTCGCGCGACTGGTCCGACGCTTCGATCCGTTCCTCGTCTCGGAGCATCTCGCATGGTCGCGGATCGGTACCCGCTGCCTGCCCGACCTGCTGCCGGTACCGCGCAACGCCGAGGCGCTGGCCTGCGTCGTGCGCAATATCGACATCGTCCAGCAGGCGCTGGGCAGGGCGATCCTGATCGAGAACCCCGCGCACTACATGCCCAACGAGGACGCGGCGTGGGACGAGCCCGATTTTCTGCGCGAGGTCGTCGCACGCACGGGCTGCGGGCTGCTGATCGACGTCAACAACGTTGCGGTCGCCGCCGCCAACCTGGGCGACGACGCCCGCCGCTACCTGGCCGCGCTGCCGCACGAGGCGATCGGCGAGATCCATATCGCCGGCCATTCGGTCGATCCGCTGCTCGGTGACGCGCTGCTGATCGACAGCCACGACACGCCCGTCGCCGAAGCCGTATGGGCGTTGCTCGCCGAGCTGCTCGATCGCACCGGCCCGCGTCCGACGCTGCTCGAACGCGATGGCGACGTGCCCGATTTCACCACCCTGATGGCCGAGCGCGATCGCGCCTCGGCGTTGCTTGACGGAAAGGTTCACGCTCATGCCTGATCTTGCGACCTATCAACGCCGCTTCGTCGACGCGCTCGACGGTACGCGGCCCTGGCATCCCGCGCTGACGGTTTATCGCAACACCGCGCTGAAGGGCGCGATCGACGCGTTGGCCGACAATCATCCAACCGTGTCGACGATCCTCGGTGCGACCGCCTTTCTCGCCTTGGCGGCTGATTTCGTCGCCGACGCGCCACCGAAAAGTCCGGTGCTGGCCGATTATGGCGCCGGGTTCGCCGACTGGCTCGAAACGCAGCCGATCGCCCAGGTGCTGCCCTATCTCTCGGCGGTCGCGCATATCGACCGGCTGCACGTCGAATCGCATCTCGCCGCCGAAGGCGACATGCTCGATCCGCAGGCGCTCGCGCGCGTTTCGGCCGAACAATGGTCAGGGAGTGCGGCGCTACTGCACCCCGCCACGCGCTTCGCCTGGTTCACCGTGCCGGCGCCATCGATCTGGCTTGCCCATCTCGGCGGCGACGCGGGCGAGATCGCGCCCGAATGGTGTGCCGAGGGCGTGCTGGTTTCGCGCCGCCATGGCGCCGTCGTGGTGCGCACGATCAACGCGGCCGAGCACCGCATCCTGTTTGGCCTCAGGCTCGGCGAGACGATCGGCCAGGCCGCCGCCGTCGCCGCGACGCTCTACCCACAGAGCGACATCTCCACCGCCTTTCGCAAGATCCTTGCGAGCGGCGCGCTTTCTTCACTCCGTAACAAGGGATTATGACCATGCTCGACACGACCATCCCCATGCCGCCCCCGCGCCACGGCTTGCTCGACCGCTTCGCCGCAACGGCCGAGCGCGCGCTGCCGCTTTCGCTGTTGCTGCTGGTCCAGCGGCTCGGTGTCGCGGCGGTGTTCTTCCAGTCTGGCCGGACCAAGGTCGATGGCTGGTTCACGCTCAGCGACGGCACGTTCGAGCTGTTCCGCAACGACTACGCCCTGCCGCTTATCCCGGCGGTGCCGGCGGCCTATGCCGCGACGACGGCGGAACATGTCTTCCCGATCCTGCTGGTACTCGGGCTGTTCAGCCGCTTCTCGGCGCTGGCGCTGCTCGGCATGACGACGGTGATCGAGGTCTTCGTCTATCCCGATGCGTGGCCGACGCACCTCGGCTGGGCCGGCCTGATGCTGCCGATCATCGCGCTGGGCGGCGGGCGCTTCTCGCTCGACCGCCTGCTCGGCATCAGGTGAGGGTGCGATGACCGGCCTGACGATCCCCATCCTCGATGGCTCGGTACGCCATGATCGCGCCGGCATCCGCGCCGCCCACTGGGTGATGGCGGCGCTCACCGCGCGCGGCCACGCGCCCGTGCTGATTGACGCCGCCGCCCTCGGCCTGCCGCTGCTCGACCGCATGTACAAGGAATATGCCCCCGGCACCGCGCCGGCGCCGCTCGACGAGCTCGCCGTTCTCTTCGCCCGTGCCGACGGCTTTCTGGTGGTCAGCGGCGAATATAATCATGCCGCGCCGGCCGCACTCAAGAACCTGCTCGACACCTTTCAGGAGGAGTATTTCTGGCGCCCGTCGGGCATCGTCTGCTATTCCGCAGGGCAGTTCGGGGGCGTGCGCGCGGCAATGCAGTTGCGCATGACGCTGGCCGAACTTGGCATGTCGAGTATACCGAGCCTGATGCCGATCCCGCGCATCGTCGACGCCATCGATGAAAGCGGCTGCGCGCGAACCGCGGGACTCGACTCCTCGCTGTCGCGGTTTCTCGACGAGTTCCTGTGGTATGCCCGCGCGCTGTCTCACGAGCGGGGAGTGGGTGTGCCTCGCTGAGAGGTTCGCGGCGTTATTTTCGACGTCGACCTCGCCGATCGGCGGTTCGATCTCTGCCATATCGACTGGGCGCACCACCCGCGCCCCGACGCCGACGCGCCGGTCGCCCATAGCGGCCCCGCCACGGGGCCGGGTGGGGGGTAGGGGCTGACCCGTTCGGCTGGGTGTGACCTACGAATGCAGCGATCGGCACCGGCTTCGACATGCTGGCCATCTTCAAGATCGTCGCCGCGGAACGCAGCGCCCGCGCGCTCAACCGGCGGCTGACCGCGCACCGGGTCAAGGATATCGCCGCCAGGGGGCTTCAGATTATCGCCGTGGCCATCGGTATGGATGCACTCTGTTTGATTGGCGCGATCTGGTGGCTTGCTTGAGGGGGCCAGTGACCTGTTGGGGGCGGATTGGGGCGCCTCATTATCGGCCACTGGCCGCACGCTGATCCTGAAAGCCGCCGTTTGTACAGCTAGCGCCGATTGACATGATGGGGTGGAAACCGGACTGGCCGCTTTCGGGTGGCCGAAGGGCATATGCGGTCGTTCGTTCAGCTGGATCATGACGGCAGCTACGCGCCCCAATAGCGGTCGTTTCTAGGGCGGACGGGAGGTCCCAAAAGCTGCCGGTCGTGATAGACACGGCTGGTGAATTAGGGGCGACCAGAGGAGCGCCAGTCTAACATAAGCGGCCCTGCGCACAGGGTCAGATGATTTGCTACTAGGCGCGAAAGCCCCCGTCGCAGTACCAGTCGCTTGCCGCCGCAGCTTCCAGCATCGTCCCTTCCCACGAATTAACGCTCACTTCGGCGAAGCTCGCCGCGCGCCGCTGTAAGTCCTGCCGGACCGCTGCGAAACCTGCCGCGTCATAAATCCCTGCAAGTGCGCCCTTCATGTTCTGCAGCTGGCGACCTGCCTGGGACGCGTAGAGCTTGGCCAGGTCAAGCGTCTCGAAGTGATTCTCAATCCGGCACGCGATTACTATGTCCATTTCCTCCGGCGTCTCGACGAAGAATTTTGCGCCGGGCGGAGATCCTTCGACGATCTCGGCATACAGCCAGCGCTCGTTCTCGACATCATCGTAATATGCGTTGAGAAGCTGCTCCTCGGCGGAGCCGAGGACGAGATTGCCCTTCGTATGATTGCAATCTTTGCAGCATGGAATCAGGCAGATTGGCGTCACCGCGAGAGTTGGGTGCTGGGCCTTTGGCAACGTGTGATCCAACGTCGAGACGTTGCGGTGGCCACAGAATGGGCACTGATCGTGTGGAGCGGCAATCATGAGCTTGTCATAGATCGGCCGACCACGGGCTTTGCTGCGTGCCATATGCCGGTCGTACAGCTTTTCCATTTCCTTCGCCGTGACGATACCAGCAACATCATCTGCGGGCGCAATTTGCAGCAGGTCGGCTAAGGTGGCCGCCGCGTCGAACTCGGCCTCTGCCTCTGCGATATCCTCGCGAATCTCCTCCAGACGCTGAGCCAGCTCGGGCGTGGAGATACCCGCGCGGCACGTATCGAATGCTTCGAGCGCAGTTATGACAGGCTTTGGAATTCTCCACATGGTCAGGCCTGATCGTCTCTCGTAGCGATCAGGGAACGCGCGATTCCGCGTGCCTCATCACCAAGCTTACCATCGAAGCGTTCGACAATTTCGTCGTAGGCCAGCCCGCCATCAATCGCATCGCTGATCAATTTGTGGAAACCGGAGTCGGTTACCTCCAGACCAAAAATTGCGTGGGTGAGAGTGCCGACATTCTCTCCAAATGTTTCCGTTGTCGGCCGCTCGATCTTGGCTTGCCGCCCAATCCGCCGAATGCGCCAGACGCACGACTTCGGCACTTCCTGAAGGATGACCGGCGAGTGCGTCGCGATGATCGCAACTCCGTTGCGGTTGATCAGCAAGTCCGAAAGCGAACGGATAAGTGCAGAGAGTAGCGGCGGATGAAGGTGCGCCTCTGGTTCATCGAGCAATACTAGCGAACGCTCTTCAAGAGTTTCCACCACGCGGGTTATCGTGAGCAGCACGATCTTGTGGCCGGAGCTGAGTTTCGAATAGAGATCGCGCGCACTCTTTCGGAGCACCTTGAGAGCTTCGCGGCGATCACTTGTGTCCATCAGTTGGCGATATTCATCGATCAGTTGCCATACCTCAGCGCGTTTGAAAATCCGGTCGGATTCTAGCAGCGTGAGGGCGCGCCTCCAGCGTTCGCATTTCGCGTTTTGCGTCAAAATGAGCTGCACGGATTGGCCGAAATCCGCCGCGAGGTCATCGGGCGATTTGGGTGGCTTGGGATTACCATCCTCATCCTTTCCGACATGCTTCAACCCGATGTACTGATAGCGAACCGACGAAAGCTTGTTCTCCTTGTTGGGCAATGGCTCGAACGGATCGAAAGCACTGAACGTCACGGAGATGATATTCGGGAAGGCCAGCGCATCGCCGAAATCGTCGGTCTCCTCCCAAACGAAGTCGCCAAATTTACCCTCATCCGGACGTACGAGCGCGTTGGTCATCAGGTTTACCGTATGGGTTTTCCCCACGCCGTTTCTGCCGATCAGGACGTGAACGTTTGTCGGAGGAGACGACTCCGGTCTAACCTTGAATTTGAACGTCGGCGGCTCGTTGCCGCGCCCCCAAGGCGGCGGTGTATAGGTGAATGAGTAGGGTGTGAGACGAGCGCCACCAGCGGTCATCCTGCGGTACTGACCCGTCACGGACTTGTCGGATACGAACCGGAGGAGCGAAACCCCGGTTACGTCCTCCTTGAGCGCGCGCTCGAAAAGCTCGGCGTCCTTCGATACGTCGCGCAACGCGGCGAGAAACTCATCCCTGAATTCGTCGCCCAGCTCATTCAGCTTCTGATAGTAGCTGTCATCCTGACCGACTGAGAAGAAGGCATCGGAAAGCTTCTCGAACTCGTCCGGGATGTTGGCTCTTCTTTGATCAGCCACCATATCGAACTCGCCGATCTTAACGTCGCCAATGCGAGTTTCCTCGCCCCCAGCGTCATAATAAAAGACATTGTACATCGTATTATATTTGAACCAGTCGTCCCAGCCGTCCTTCCTGAGAACCACGAGGTTCTTCAGATTCTTTTGCAACCCGGCGATACTTGTGACGACCTTGAACTTCATGCACCCTACCTTAGCATCGTCTCATTTCCGAGCAACGCGGAGGCTGCGCGTGCCAACATAGCCTTAAATCCAAAGGATACCTGCGCGACAGCATGCGCCCTCATTTCGATCATGCGGAAACAAGCGGCATCGCCTTGGAGGCGGCCGCTCGTCGGGAAACGCCAGAGGGCTTTCTTTCAAGAACGGAATCGCGCAGATAGATGTTCGATGTTTGTTCGATGCTATCCCTAGGTGTGAGACAGTCCTTGGTAGGCAGTGGTCCGGCTTCCGAATTCATCTCTACAGAGGTTCAATGTGCCGTGCCTGGCCGGCTGCGATCGCTACTACGCGGACAGCCTGAGCCTGTTCTTTTACTGGGAGCGGGCGCGTCGATCTCGTCAGGAATCCCGGCTGCGGGCGAAGCTGTCGAGAGAATCGCTAAATGGCGGTGGTGTCTGGACAACGACAGACCTCCGAATGATTCAAGTGTCCGCCGCGCCGACTACTGGCCTTGGTTGATTGGACAGCCTTGGTTTTCAGCGGATGTCCACCTCGCGGAGCTCTACCCAGACGCGGTCAAGCACCTGTTGAACGTCGCAAATGATCGTCGCGTCTTCTTCGAGGACATGATCCACCCGCCCGTGCATCCCAACCGGGGCTACACAGGCCTTGCCAACATTCTGCATCAAGGCTGGATCACGACCGTCCTCACGACAAATTTCGACGAGTGCATACAGAACGCACGCGTGCTCGTGACGCGACCCCACCATCTGGTTGCGATTAAGACACCGTCGGATTTGGTCCGCTTTTCCTCTGTGCCGGAAAACCCGCAGCTAGTTTACCTGCACGGCTCGGTGGAGCATCTGACCGACAAAAATCTCGCGGTCGACGTCCAAAACATGGAAAGCGAACTCGTAGAGCGTGTGCGGCCATTACTCCGCGACCACCCCCTCATTGTGGTCGGCTATCGCGGCGCCGAACCTTCGGTAATGCGCGGTCTCTTTCTCGACAACATTGGCTATACCAACAAATTCTATCACGGGATTTACTGGTGCGTGCTGGACCGAGAGGTCGATGCGCCGATGCCACCGATGGTTTCTGAACTCGCATCGGCTATCGGCGGCAATTTCACCAAGGTACCCATTGCCGGCTTCGACGATCTCTTTGAGATCGAATTATACAATAGGCTGGTGGCCGAGGGTGCTCAACCGACGCGCCGTAGCCACGGTTATCGGCCACCAGAATTGCCTCTCGACATGACCCCCATTGGAGGTGGGCTTCTGGATGGCGTCGATCGCATACTGCTGTTCACCCGCCTTCGTGAGTATGCTGCCGTCCTTAACAACTGGGCGCCTGATTCCTATCAGGAAGACTGGACTCTCCGGATCGCAACGACCTTCAATCTGCTTATTGCTAACGACGACATTACCGTTCCAACTGTGGCGGGTTGGTTGTTGTTCTCCAATGATCCGACCACACTGATATGCAGCGCATTCGTACGCTTCCGCGCGGTCGGGCCGGCGGGCTGGCTGCGTCAATGCCTGGGCGAGGACGTCGATCTACTGAACGAAACTGATGGGGAGAGCTCTCTTGTCGAAGTGGAGATTCGCGGCAATCTGTGGTCGCAGCTCGACCAACTCACGGAGTTGCTGTGTAAGCGAGGTCTGAAGGCCGCCTTGTGGGCGGGGCCATCGACGGGTTGATAGTCGCTCTTTGAGCGGGGCGGTGATGTCGGACGAGGTTGGGTCAGCGGACGAAGGAGCGAGTAGTC
>JBAZXI010000008.1:0-149884 GCA_041659925.1 Sphingomonas sp. | reverse complement strand
ATCCGCGCCACGCGTTTGTGCCGGCGTTCCTGCACAAACGCGTGGCGCGGATCTGGCCGCTGCACCTCGTCATGCTCGCGGTCGCGGTCGGGCTGGCGCTGCTGCTTGTCGCCACCGGCCATGCCGCACCATCGGACTATCCCTTCGCGCAACTGCCGCTGCATGTGCTGCTGCTGCAAAACTGGGGCTTCACCGACCATCTCGCCTGGAATGACCCGAGCTGGTCGATCAGCTGCGAACTGGGCGCCTATCTGCTGTTCCCGCTGCTCGCGCTGGCGATCGACTGGAAGCGCGTACCGACCCCCGCGGTGATCGGCACCGGCGCGGCACTGCTGGTCCTGCTCCATACGGTGATGGCCGAGGGCGGCGCGCTCAACCTCGGATACGACATCGCACGCTTCGGCCTGCGGCGCTGCATCCTCGAATTCGCCTGCGGCACGACGATCGCCGCGCTGTGGTGGCGCTGGCGCGGCACGCCGCGCGTGCCCGGCTGGGTGTCGGCCGGGGTGGCCGCGCTGCTGCTGCTGCTCTGGGCCGGCGGCACGCTGCCGGAGACGCTCGCCGTCCCCGGCGCATTCGCCGCCGCGCTGCTCGCCTTCGCGCTGTCGAGCGGCCGCGCGGGCAACCCGCTCGAAGCGCGCTGGCTCCATTATCTCGGCGAGATCAGCTACGCGACCTATCTCTCGCACTTCATGCTGTTCGTGCTGTTCAAGCTCGCGCTGGTCAGCGACGCGCATGCCGTGCCGCCGCTGTTGATCGGGCTATATCTGGCGATGGTGCTGTGCGGTTCGATCGCGCTCTACCATCTCGTCGAACGGCCGGCGCAGAAATGGGTGAACGGGCTGAAATTCGCCTCCCCGTTACGCGAGGCACCCGACACCGACCCGGGCGCGCAGAGAATCCACCGCTAGCCGGCGGCCACCACGCCTGCCCGCGCGCGGGACGGGGCGTGGATCTCACGCTTCGATCAGCACCGTGCCGAGCGCCGCGACGATCGCCTCGTTGATGACGGGCCGGAACATCGCGTCGATCCGGGCATTTGCAGCGGCTGACGGAGGAAATGAGCGGGCATGGCCAGAATCAGTTGTCGCGACGACTTCAACGCCGGTATCGCGCGGCAAGACCGGCGGTGGGGGCCTGGGCGGTGAGCGTCATCGCGTCCGACGCCCTTGCATCCGCCGCGCATGACCTTAGCGTCGCCACGATGCTCGAACCCGTTACCGCGCAGCCCGGCAATAGGCCGGCGACCAGCCGCAAAACCCGTGTCCCCCCCGCCGCGCGCCATCCGCGCCATGCCGAACACGGGGCGATCGCGTCGGCGCAAGGCACGCCGACGGCAAGGGCAGCCTGAGCCATGCCAGCCGCCACGCCGCATCCCGTCGCGACGACGACGCCCTTCTCGGTCACCGATATCAATGCCCAGGTCCAGCATCTGGTCGATGCGAGCTATGCCTGGCTGCGCGCCGAGTGGTTGCAGCTCCTCGTCGCCCTCGCCATCGCCATGGTGATCGTCGCCATTCTCGGTGCCGGCCGTTCGCTGGGCCACCGGCTATGCGAACGCGACACCGTGAGCACCGGATGGTGGACGGTCTTTGGTCGCGCCGTCACGCGCACGAGCTATTTCTTCATCGCCATGCTCGCCATCGCGGTGGTCGCCCCGCTGCCCAACCCACCCGCAAGCATCGTGCGGGTGATCTCGGGGCTGTTCACCGTGGCGGCGGCCTTTCAGGGTGCGATCTGGGCGCGCGAGCTCATCCTTGGCGCGGTCGAGCGCAAGACCGCGTCGAGCGACTATCACAACGAAGCGCTGGGCAACGCGGTCGGGCTGATCCGCGTGCTGGTGACCTTCGCGCTGTTCGCCGTCGCGCTGGTCGTGGTGCTGTCGAACCTCGGCTGGAACGTCAGCGGGCTGATTGCCGGCCTCGGCGTCGGCGGCATCGCCATCGGCCTCGCCGCGCAAGGCATCTTCGCCGACCTGTTCGCGGCGCTGGCGATCATCTTCGACCGGCCGTTCCGGCGCGGCGACGCGATCACCTATGACACCTCGTCGGGCACGGTGGAGTCGATCGGCCTCAAATCGACGCGCATCCGCGGTACCAGCGGCGAAGAGCGAATCATCGCCAACAAGCAACTGCTCGACAAGGAGATCATCAACAACACGCAGCGCGACTATCGCCGTATCATCTTCACGCTGACCGTCGCGCAATGGACGCCGCTGCCAAAGCTGCAAGCGCTGCCGGACATGATGAAGGAGGAAATCGAGCGGGCGAAGATGAAGTTCGTCCGCGCCGGCTTTATCCAGTTCGGCAGCAGCAGCTTTGATTTCGATGTCGAGTTCGACTCCCCCAGCGCGGTCTTCCAGGACGCGTACGACGCGCGGCATATGGTCGGTCTCGCGATCATTCGCCGGCTTGCCGACGAGGGGATCGATCTCGCCTACCCGACCCAGACCGAAATGAGCGCGGTCGAGGCGGGCATGGACCCGCCGGTGGCGTCGCGTCGCCGGCGGACGAGCAGGATCGCCGCGCCGCCCTCTTCCGGCGACCGTTCAGCCGCCGATCAGGACCATAGCTAGCCCTCGAGATTGTCCGGTTCGCGCACAAACAGGCGCTTGATGCGCTTCCACGCCGCCGCCGCGCCGATCGCGACCAGCACGAACAGCTTCTTGCCGAAGCCGAGCATGATCGCGAGGATGCCGAGCTTCTTGACCGCCACCGCGCCGACGCCCGCCGCGACGAGGCCGGCCAGGCCATATTCCGCCGTCTTGTCGACCGACTTGTCGTAATCGGCATAAGCCGACCCCTTCTCGAAGCCTGCCGCCTTGCCGAGGTCGGCGGCGGCAGCGCGAACCTCGGTGAGGTGCGGCATGTCCCAGACGATGTTGAGACTCAGCACGCCATGTCGGCCGAGCGAGCGCACGTCATAGTTCAGCCCATCGATCGTCGAGTCACTCGACTTGAGGTCGCGCGCCCAGATCAGCGCGTGGCTCGCCTTGTCATAGGATGGCTGCTGCGCCCAGCCGACGACATGGAGCTCCGGATACCCGGCCTTCTTGCGCGCTTCATTGTCCGTCGCCTCGCCTTCGCGCAGATCGTCGAGCACCTTGTCGTAATCCTGACTGCTGGCGTCGGTATCGGGAACATAGCCGCTGTCCTGATAGGTGACGACCGCGCCCCAGCCGTTTTCGACCACCGACTTGTCGGCGGGCAGGATCATGCCGAGTACGTGACCGACGGCACTTGGCGGATTGCCCCAGATATCGGTCAGCACGCGCTTCGCCTCATCCGGGCCAAGGAAATAATAGCGCGTGCCGAGGTGCATCACGGCATGGGCGGCGGGAATCGCCACATCGCCGGTCTGCTTGTGCAGGTTCTTCACAAACGCGACCAACGCGCGCGATGGCCCGCCATCGCTGCTGTTCTGCGCCGTGGCCGGCACCGCGACCGTCGCCACGGCGAGCGCCAGCGCGCTCGCCATCATCCTGAACCCCATATGTCCTAACCCCCCGATTCGGCGAGACAAACGCCCCGCCAATCAGGGAACCCTCAAATCCCGCCTTCGTCAAGCGACAGCAGGGTGGCGTTGCCACCGGCGCTGGTCGTGTCGATCGACACCGCCCGTTCCGCCACGAAACGGTGGAGATAATGCGGCCCGCCGGCCTTGGGCCCGGTGCCCGACAGGCCCTCGCCGCCGAACGGCTGCGACCCGACCACCGCGCCGATCATCGCGCGGTTGATATAGAGATTGCCGACCGCCGCCTCGCTTTCGGCGAGTTCGGCGGCGCGCGCGATGCGGCTGTGGAGCCCCATGGTCAGACCGTATCCCTTGGCGTTGATCGCGGCGATCGTCTCGGAAAGCTGGCCTGACGGCCAGGTTGCGACATGCAACACCGGCCCGAACCACTCGGCGTCGAGCTGATCGATCGAATCGATGCGGATCAGCGTCGGCGGGACGAACAGGCCGTTCGCGGGCGCGGCGATCGTCTTGACGATGTTCGCCGCCATCCGCGCGCGATAGGCCATCAGCTTGTCATAGGCCGGCTGGTCGATGACCGGGCCGATATCGGTCTCCGGGTCGCCAGGGTCGCCGAGCGTGAGCAGGTCCATCGCGCCCGACAGCATCTCGATGACATTGTCGGCGATCTCCTCCTGCAACAGCAACAGCCGCAATGCGGAGCAGCGTTGCCCGGCCGAGCGGAAGGAGGACGTGACGACATCGACGACGACCTGTTCGGGCAGCGCGGTCGAATCGACGATCATCGCATTGATCCCGCCGGTCTCGGCGATCAACGGCACAATCGGGCGGCTGTCGTCATCGAGCAGCGAGCGCGCGATCTTGCGGGCGGTGGCGGTCGAGCCGGTAAAGGCGACGCCCATGATGCGCCGGTCCGCCGTCAGCGCGGCGCCGACCTCGGGCCCGCCGGGCATGAGGACCAGTGCATCGGCCGGCACCCCCGCCCGGTGTGCGAGATCGACCGCCGCGGCGGCGATGCGCGGTGTCTGCGGTGCCGGCTTGGCGACGACGGTGTTGCCGGCAACGAGCGCGGCGACGCACTGGCCGAGGAAGATCGCCAGCGGGAAATTCCACGGCGCGATCGTCGCCCACACGCCGCGCCCGGCATGGTGCAGCATGTTACGCTCGCCGGTCGGCCCAGGCAGCTCGACCGGCTGCAGGCCGAGCCGCGCCTGCCGTGCATAATAGCGGCAAAAATCGGTCGCCTCGCGAACCTCGCCGATCGCGTCGGGGATGCTCTTGAACGCTTCCTGGACGCAGATCGCCATCAGCCGGTCGCGATTTTCCTCCAGCAGGTCGCCGAGCCGGTCGAGGCAGGCGGCGCGCTCGTCGACCGGCATCGCGGACCAGTGCGGAAACGCCGCAGCCGCGCGGCTGATCGCGGCGTCCACGTCGCCCCCCGTTGCCTCGCCCGCCGGCGGGAGCGGCGCATTCACCGCCGCCACCGTCGCGCCCAGCACCACGGGATCGCTCAGGTCGATCCCCGCGCTGTTGCGGCGATCGGCACCGAACAGGTCGATCGGCAACGGAATCCCCGGATGGCGGGTTCCCCCGACATCGGCAATCCGCGACACCGGGTCGGCAAGGATTTCCGCTTCGCTCAGCCGTTCGTCGGCGAGTTGATGTACGAAGCTGGAATTGGCGCCATTCTCCAGCAATCGCCGTACGAGATAGGCGAGCAGGTCGCGGTGCCCGCCGACCGGCGCATAGACGCGGCAATGATAGCCCTGCTCGCGGACCAGCCGCTCGTACAGCCCGTCGCCCATGCCGTGCAGCCGCTGGAATTCGAACTCGCGGCTGTTGCCGGCCCATTCGATGATCGTCGCCACGGTCAGCGCATTGTGGCTGGCAAAGGCCGGGCGGATGTTCCGGGCATCGAGCATGTCGCGCGCCACGGCGAGATACGAAACGTCGGTCGCCGCCTTGCGCGTGAACAGCGGATAATCGCTCAGCCCCTCGACCTGGGTGCGCTTGATCTCGCTGTCCCAATAGGCGCCCTTGACCAGCCGCACGTTCATCACCCGGCCTAGCGCATCTGCCCAGGCGACGACCGGCCGCGCGCGCTTGCCATAGGCCTGCACCGCCATGCCGAAACCGTCCCAGCCCTTCAGGCTCGGCAACGCCGCGACCGCACCGATGATGTCGAGGCTCATTTCGAGCCGCTCGCTCTCCTCGGCATCGACGGTCAGCGCGATGCCCTTGTTCGCCGCCTGGACCGCCAGCGCCTCGAGCATTTCGGTCAACGCGGGAACGCAGTGGCGCCACTGCGCGACCTCGTAGCGCGGATGCAGCGCGGAGAGCTTGACCGAGATCGAATGGCCCGCCGCCGGGTCCTCGCCGACCGCATCGACGGCGTCGACATAGGCCTTGAAGTAGCGCTCGGCGTCGGCGCTCGTCCGCGCCGCCTCGCCGAGCATGTCGAAGCTCGCGGTGAAACCCCTGTTCTCGGGGCGGCGCATGCGCTTCGCCGCCTCGTCGATCGTGCGGCCCATCACGAAGATCTCGCCCATCATGCGCATCGCCGCGCCGACCGCCTGGCGCACGAACGGCTCGCCCGCGCGACTGATCAGGCGGCGCAGCGACCCGCCCTCCTCGCCGACCAGCACGCGACCGACGACCAGACCCCAGGTCGCCGAATTGACCAGCAGCGAATTCGACTTGCCGGTGTGCGAGCGCCAGTCGGCATCGCCGATCTTGTCGGCAATCAGCATGTCGGCGGTCGCGGGATCTGGCACGCGCAGGAACGCCTCGGCGAGGCTCAGCAGCGCGACGCCTTCCGACGAGTTGAGGCGATATTCCTGCAGGAACTGGTTGACCCAGCCCCGGCCCTGCGCCGCGCGCAGATCGGCGAGCAGGCCGAGCGCATGGTCAAGCACCCGGCGGCGCGATTCGGGGGTCAGCGCGGCGCGGTCGAGCAGAGGTTTTAGAACATCGGGTTCGCTGGCCCGGTAGAGCAATTTCATGGAAGCACGTGCGTTCGCCGCGATATCTGTCGTCATATTCCTGTTTCCGGTCGGGTGAGGCTTGCGCGCGCGCGGCCTCAAAGCCTAAGGGGTTTGCGCGCGATATGCGCCAAAGTCGTATCGAGGGAAACCATGCCGACGATCACCGCCCAGGAACGTGCCCAGCAGATCGGCACCGAAACCGTATCCGACTGGGTGACGGTCAGCCAGGAGATGATCGACAAGTTCGCCGATGCGACCGGCGACCACCAGTTCATCCATGTGAACCCCGAAATGGCGAAGATGACGCCGTTCGGCGGCACCATCGCCCACGGCTTTCTGACGCTGTCGCTGATGCCCTTGCTGTCGTCCAAGGTGCCCGACGCGCCGCAGATCGAGGGCGTCAAGATGGGCGTCAACTATGGGGGCAACAAGGTTCGTTTCCTTCAGCCGGTACGCTCCGGCAAACGCGTGCGCGGCCGTTTCAAGCTGCTCGAATTCGTCGAAAAGCGCCCGGGCCAGTGGCAGCAGACCGTCGAGTTCACCGTCGAGATCGAGGGTGAGGACAAGCCCGCGATGATCGCCGAGTGGATCAGCCAGATTTTCGTTTGACGTAATTCCCCCTCCCGCTCGCGGGAGGTGCCGGGGGGTGGGCGCCCGCCCTCCACAAATTTCACCGCCCGAAATTGACCGGGCGCCCACCCCCAGCCCCTCCCGCATGCGGGAGGGGAGCAAGAAGGAAGAGCCCCCATGCGTTCCGCCGTTATCGTTTCCACTGCCCGCACCCCGATCGGCCGCGCCTATCGCGGCGCCTTCAACAACCTGCCGTCGCCGTCGCTCGGCGCGCACGCCATTCGCGCCGCGGTCGAGCGCGCCGGGATCGATGGCGCCGAAGTGCAGGACGTCGTGTTCGGCTCGGCGCTCCAGCAGGGCCATCAGGCTGGCAACATCGCGCGCACCGCGCTGCTCCGCGCCGGGCTGCCGGTGTCGGTCGGCGGCATGTCGGTCGACCGCCAGTGCGCCTCGGGCCTGATGGCGATCGCCACCGCGGCGAAGCAGATCATCGTCGACAATATGGATATCACCGTCGGCGGCGGGCTCGACAGCATCAGCCTGGTGCAGACGCCCAAGATGAACGTTGCGCCCGACCCCGAGCTGGTCGCGATGCACAAGGACATCTACATGCCGATGCTGCAGACCGCCGAAGTGGTCGCCAAGCGCTATGGCATCAGCCGCGACGCGATGGACGAATATGCCTTCCAGTCGCAGCAGCGCACCGCCGCCGGCCAGGCCGCGGGCAAGTTCGACGACGAGATCGTGGCCGTCACGGCGACGATGGCGGTGACCGACAAGGAAACCAAGGAAGTCTCCTACAAGGAGGTCACGCTGTCGAAGGACGAGGGCAACCGCGCCGACACCACGCTGGATGGCCTGAAGTCGCTCAAGCCGGTGCTCGGCCCCGACATGACGATTACCGCCGGCAATGCCAGCCAGCTGTCGGACGGCTCCTCGGCAAGCGTGCTGATGGAGGAATCGGTCGCCTCGAAGCGCGGCCTCACCCCGCTCGGCCGCTATGTCGGCATGGCGGTTGCCGGCACCGAGCCCGACGAGATGGGCATCGGCCCGGTCTTCGCCATCCCCAAGCTGCTCGAGCGCTTCAACCTCAAGATGGACGATATCGGCCTGTGGGAGCTGAACGAGGCGTTCGCGGTGCAGGTGCTGTACTGCCGTGACAAGCTCGGCATCCCCAACGAGCTGCTCAACGTGAATGGCGGCGCGATCTCGATCGGCCACCCTTACGGCATGTCGGGCGCGCGCATGACCGGCCATGCGCTGATCGAAGGCAAGCGTCGCGGCGCCAAATATGTCGTGATCACGATGTGCATCGGCGGCGGCCAGGGCGCGGCGGGCCTGTTCGAGGTTCTCTGATCTCACAAAGCATCAAAGGGGGCGCCGAGCTGATGCCCGGCGCCCTTTTTTGTGTCTATTGCAGCCGGCTCGATCCAGAGATGCGCCTTCGGGTCGATATTAGGCGTAAAGTCCTCGCTGTCCGGCAGATTCCCGGCAACCGCCTCGATTGCAAAGACCGCGGCTCATGCGCCGCCGATTGACCAACGAGCGCTTTGCGTGTCTGATCGTCGGATGGCCAGCCTGCTAAATCGCATTCACCCGGCTTATCGTACCACCCGTCGCGAATACTGGCTCGCTTGCGCGATTTTTTGCGCGGCGGTTCCTGCACTCATTGCCGTCGCCATTCTTGCCGGCGACACGTCGGAGACATTTCTTGTCGACCCCGTAGCGCTGCTCTCACTATTGCTCACTTGCGCGTTCATCTGCGTGACTATCCGGCGGTTGCGGGACGCGGCGGTGAGTACATGGTGGGCGTTGCTCTTCTTCTTTCCGATGATCTTTCGCTGGCCACTGTTGCAGGTCACGGTGGATTTACCCGATCTCACGAACATGGCGCGATCCTCTTTATCGTTCGATTTTGCCGACTTTCGAAATCTGGTCGTCTTCATTCCGATCCTGATCGGGCTGTTAAAGCGCACCGCGTCAATCGCGGGCCAAACGACCTGAGTGATCGTATCGCGAGGGAAACCTCTGACACCTCGGTCGATATCTCCATCGAACCCGGGGAGATACACCATGGTCGACACCAGCGATATCAAACGCACCCTGTGGAAGAAGATGGCGGCGAGCCCGTTCGTCATGGTCGGCCTGGCCGACGGATCTTCGCATAGCGAGCTGTTGACCGCGCAGCCCGACGAGGTGGGCATCGGCCCGGTCTTCGCCATCCTCAAGCTGCTCGAGCGCTTCAACCTCAAGATGGACGATATCGGTCTGTGGGAGCTGAACGAGGCGTTCGCGGTGCAGGTGCTGTACTGCCGTGACAAGCTCGGCATCCCCAACGAGCTGCTCAACGTGAATGGCGGCGCGATCTCGATCGGCCATCCTTACGGCATGTCGGGCGCGCGCATGACCGGCCACGCGCTGATCGAAGGCAAGCGGCGCGGCGCCAAATATGTCGTGATCACGATGTGCATCGGCGGCGGCCAGGGCGCGGCGGGCCTGTTCGAGGTTCTTTGATCTTGACCGGGAGGGTGCCACTAGGCACCCTCCTGGGCAATGTCTCGGGATTATCCTGAAAACCAGCTTTCATGGCGGCTCGCCGTCAGGCCGCTGCGCGACGCGTTCTGCTTCAGCGGGCGCTCGACTCGCACCGAAGTCGTAGCGTTTTTCCTGCTTTCGCTGGTCGGCAACATGTTTGCCGTCCACGCCATTGGTGACGTGCCACCGGCGCTACGTGTCATGCCCATTCTGTGGAAGATGGGCTGGACCTGGCCCTGGCTACCGCTCCTCGTCCGCAGGTTGCACGATCAGGATCGGTCGTCCGGTTGGGCGGTGGTATCGGTCGTGCAGGTCGTCGCCTTGTTGGCACTGTACCTGGTCCCGGCGTCGCCGACCATTACCGGCCTGTCCGTGCGATCATTCCTGGGCGACTCACGAAACGTCGCATGGTCATGGCCTTCCAGTGCCTTGATAAGTGTCCTGGCGATCGCGAGCGTCCTGCAACTGTGGTTATTTCTCGCGCGCGGAACCGACGGTGCCAATCGATATGGCACCGATCCCCGACTTGATTCAGGCATATCGGTGGCGCCCGCCCATCCTTGACGGAGAGCCTTGGCGTGCTCCGCGTCAAAAAGGGCGCGAACTCTTCGCCTGTCCGCCCGGAACGCGAAGATCAGCCCGGGCGCGGAACGCGGGCATGACGGATCGAGGCGCAGCGGCACGACCGACCTGCGTCGCCGCTTGCGGGGGGCTGTTCAGGCGTGCGTCGCGATCCATTGCTCGACGACCGGCGCGATGATGTTGCGCCATTTGCTGCCGTTGAAGATGCCGTAATGGCCGGCACCTTTCGCCATCAGATAGCGCTTCTCGCTGTCGGGCAGGTTGGTCGCCAGCGTCAGCGCCGCCTTCGTCTGGCCGAGCCCCGAAATGTCGTCGCGCTCGCCTTCGACCGCCAACAGCGCGATGTCGGTGATCGCGCCGGCATCGACCACGCGTCCGCGATGCTCCATCGTGCCCTTGGGCAGCGCATGGTCCTGGAACACCACGTCGATCGTCTGGAGGTAGAATTCGGCGGTCATGTCGCACACCGAGCGATATTCCTCGTAGAATTCCTTGGTCGCGTCGGCGCTCTCGCCGTCGCCCTCGACGAGATGTTTGAACATCTCGTAATGCGACATCATGTGGTTGCCGAGGTTCATCGACATGAAACCGGCGAGCTGGAGGAAACCGGGATAGACGCGGCGTCCGGCACCGGCATAATTCCCCGGGATCGTCGCGATGACGTTCTGCTCGAACCACGCGTGCGGCCGCTCGGTCGCCAGCGTATTGACGGCGGTCGGCGCTTCGCGCGTGTCGATCGGGCCGCCCATCAGCGTCAGCGTCGCCGGGCGATGCGGGTTCTTGTCGGCGCTCATCAGCGCGACCGCCGCGTAACACGGTACCGAAGGCTGGCATACCGCGAGCATGTGCGGGCGGCTGCCGTCACCGGCCTTGCCGATCGTCTCGAGGAACTCGATGACGTAATCGACATAGTCGTCGAGGTCGAATTTGCCGTCGCTCAACGGCACGAGCTTCGCGTCGCGCCAGTCGGTGATATAGACATCCGCGCCCGGCAGCATCCGCTCGACCGTGCCGCGCAGCAGCGTCGCGAAATGCCCCGACATCGGCGCGACGATCAGCAGCTTGGGACCGCCCGGCAGACCGGCTTTTCGGAAATGCTTGAGCTGGCCGAACGGCTTGCGCAACGCGACCTCTTCGATGACGGCAACGTCGCGGCCATCGACCAGCACGTGATCGATGTCGAAGGCCGGCTTGCCGCGCGGCGCCGACGCGTGGGCGAAAACATCGAGCGCCGAGGCGAGCACCGGCCCTCCGCCGAAATAGGCGAACGGGTTGGCGGGGTTGTTGAGCATTCCGGCGCTGAAATTGGCCAGTGCGCTGGCACCGGCGAGCATCGAGCGCTGCAATTCATAGGCGTTATAGAGCATGGATACCGGTTTTCCGAAAAGGCGTCGTTGCCCAGTCTAGTCCAAATGGTGTGCGATGCAACATAATGCCATTATGGCGCGATATCGTTAAGGCGTGTTGAGGCATGCCCCGGCGCCTGCTAGGCGCTGCGCATGGCCGAAACCGTCACCGCGTCGCCGTCCGCCGCCGAGCCTTCCAGGCGCCGCCTCGGCGATCTCAGAATGGTGTGGGACAGCGCATCGCGATATCCCCGCCAGATCATCATCGCCGGCCTTGCGTTAATCACCACGTCGACCGCGACGATCGCTATCCCGTGGGGGTTCAAGCAGGTGATCGATCGCGGCTTCGGATCGGGCGTCAATAATTCGGTCGCGGGCTGGTTCCACCTGCTGCTCGGCATCGTCGTCGTCCTCGCGATCGCCACCGCCATCCGCTTCTATTATGTCTCATGGCTGGGCGAGCGCGTCGTCGCCGATATCCGCGCACGATTGCACAGCCACCTCCTGACCCTCGCGCCGCGCTTCTTCGAAGACAACCGCCCGTCGGAACTCGCCTCGCGGATGACCTCGGATACCGGGCTGATCGAGCAGGTCGTCGGCACCACCGTCTCGGTCGCGTTGCGCAACACCGCGACCGGGATCGGCGGGCTGGTCTATCTGTTCACGCTGTCGCCCAAGCTTGCCGGGCTGCTACTGCTCGGCATCCCGGTGATCATCACGCCGATCGTCCTGCTCGGCCGACGCGTGCGCAATTTCTCGCGCACCTCGCAGGACCGCGTTGCCGATGTCGGTTCGATCGCGGTCGAGACGCTTGGCGCGATGAAGATCGTCCAGGCTTTCGGCCAGGAGATGCGCGAGGCGGCGCGTTTTCGCGGCGCGGTCGATGCGACCTTTGCCGCGGCGAAGCGACGCATCCGGTTGCGCGCGGTGATGACGGCGGTCGTCATCGGCCTGATCTTCGGCTCGATCACCATGGTGCTCTGGGAGGGCGCCATCGACGTCGAGGCCGGCCGCATCAGCGGTGGCGCGATCGCCGCCTTCGTGTTTACCGGCGCGCTGGTCGCGAGTTCGTTCGGCTCGCTGACCGAGGTCTATGGCGACCTGCTGCGCGGCGCGGGCGCCGCCGGCCGCCTTGCCGAGCTGCTGCGCGAGGTGCCGGAGATCCGCGCGCCCGCCAGCCCGACCGCCCTGCCCATTCCGGCGCGCGGCGCGATCGCCTTCGAGCATGTCGAGTTCCGCTACCCCAGCCGGCCCGACGCCCCGGCGCTGCACGATTTCACGCTGTCGGTCGCGCCGGGCGAGACGGTCGCGGTGGTCGGGCCATCGGGCGCGGGCAAGACCACCTTGTTCCAGCTGATCCAGCGCTTCTACGATCCGCAGGGCGGCCGCATCCTCATCGACGGCGTGCCGCTGCCCGATGCCGACCCCGCCGCAATCCGCCAGCGCATCGCGATGGTGCCGCAGGAAACGGTGATCTTCGGCGCCTCGGCGCGCGACAATCTGCGCTATGGCGACTGGAGTGCGAGCGACGAGCGGCTGTGGGCAGCGGCCGAGGCGGCCAACGCCGCCGACTTCCTGCGCAAACTGCCCGAGGGGCTCGATACCTTTCTCGGCGAGAGCGGCGCCCGGCTGTCGGGCGGCCAACGCCAGCGCGTCGCGATCGCCCGCGCGCTGCTGCGGGATTCGCCGATCCTGCTGCTCGACGAGGCGACCAGTGCGCTGGATGCCGAGAGCGAGCAGCTCGTCCAGCAGGCGCTCGACCGCCTGATGGAAAACCGCACCACCCTGGTCATCGCCCACCGCCTCGCCACGGTGCGCGCGGCGGGGCGGATCATCGTCATGAACGAGGGCAAGATCGTCGAGAGCGGCACGCACCAGTCGCTGATCGGCGACAGCGGGCTCTACGCCCGGCTGGCGAGTCTGCAGTTCAACGAAGCAGCGTGATTTACTTCTCCCCTCCCGCTTGCGGGAGGGGTCGGGGGAGGGCATGGTCAGCGCGCCACGAGAGCGGGACAGGCCCTCCCCTAACCCCTCCCGCAGGCGGGAGAGGAATGTGATGGCCCGCGAATTCGACATCATCGTGTATGGCGCCACCGGTTTCACCGGGCGGCTGGTCGCGGAATATCTCGTCAAGACCGGCGCACCGCGCTGGGCGATGGCCGGGCGTTCGCTGACCAAGCTGCAGGAGGTGCGCGACGAGATCGGCGCGCCGACCGACACGCCGCTGATCACCGCCAATGCCGACGACCCCGCCAGCCTGGCCGCGATGTGCGAACGTGCCACCGTCATCATCACGACCGTCGGCCCCTACCAGCTTTACGGCAACGAGCTGGTTGCCGCCTGCGCCGCGACAGGCACCGCCTATGTCGATCTGTGCGGCGAGCCGGCGTGGATGCGCCACATGATCGACGCGCATCAGGAAGCGGCCAGGGCGAGCGGCGCGCGCATCGTCTTTTCGTGCGGCTTCGACTCGATCCCGTTCGATCTCGGCGTGTTCGCCTTGCAGGAAGCGGCGAAGCGGAAGTTCGGCAAGCCCGCACCGCGCGTGAAGTGCCGCGTGCGCAAGATGCAGGGCGGCTTTTCCGGTGGCACCGCGGCCAGCCTCAAGGCGACGCTCGCCGCGGCGACCCGCGATCCCTCGATCCTCGGCCTGCTCGTCAACCCGTTCGCGCTCGCGCCCGGCTTCGATGGCCCGAGCCAGCCCAAGGGCCTGCTGCCCGAATATGACCGGACGATCGAGGCGTGGGTCGCGCCGTTCATCATGGCGCCGATCAACACCAAGAACGTCCACCGCACCAACTTCCTGCTCGGCCATCCCTACGGCACCGATTTCGTCTATGACGAGATGATGGTTGCCGGGCTCGGCGACATGGGCAAGGCCGCCGCCGAGGCGATCGCCAAGATCAACCCGCTGGCCAGCGACAAGGGCCCCAAGCCCGGCGAAGGCCCGTCGAAGGAAGAGCGCGACAACGGTTTCTACGACATATTGTTCATCGGCGAGATGCCCGATGGTGGCCGCGTCGAGGCGGTCGTCACCGGCGACCGCGACCCCGGCTATGGCTCGACCAGCAAGATGATCGCGGAGACCGCCCTGTGCCTCGTCCATGACGTCGCCGGCGAAGGCGGCATATGGACGCCCGGCGCATTGATGGGCGATGCGCTGATCAAGCGGCTGGAGGCCAATGCCGGCCTGAGCTTTCGCGCCGGCTGACGCTTTCTCCGCCGGGGAAACTCAGTGTAGCAAGAGACCGCCACGGTAGAACAGCATCGCCAGCAGCGCGAGGCCGATCGCGACGAAGAACGAGATCGGCGCGGCCCGCCGCTCCCACGCCGCTGCGCGCGCGTGGTAGGCTCCAACGTCAAGATAGAAGCGACCGGGTGCCGCCTCCACCACGCTGCCCCGTCGGCGCAGGCGCGCGAACAGCCAGCGTTCGAGCCTGCCGGCGGGCTCGTATCGCACCGCGCTCGACGGCGACAGCGCGCCGCGCGACACCAGATGATCGGCGACGCGGTCGCGCACGCGGATCCTGACCGGCGCGTTCACCGCTTGCGACCCTGATGCCGGATATTGGCCGGCCGGCCGCGCCGCTTGATCTCGCGGTGCGGCTTCTTGCCCGGCATTGGCCGCCCACGGCTCGCCGGCGCGTCGACCAGTTCGAACCGCAGCGCGCCGGTCACCGGATTGGCCTCGGCGAGCCGCAGGTCGAGCCGCTGGCCGAGCGCGAATTCGGTGCCGCTGCTTTCCCCGGTCAGCGTGCGCGCGCCCTCGTCGAAGCGGAAATATTCGGTGCCGAGGTCGCGCACCGGCAGCAGGCCGTCGCCGCCCACCCCCTCGACGGTCGCGAACACGCCGAAATTGACCACGCCGGTGATCCGCGCCGCCACCGTCTCGCCGATCCGTTCGGCCAGGAACGCCGCGACGTAGCGGTCGATCGTGTCGCGCTCGGCCTCCATCGCGCGGCGCTCGAGCGTCGAGATGCTCTGCCCGATCTGCTCCATCGCCGCCGCCTCGCCCGCGCTCAAGCCGCCGGGGCCGAGATTATAGGCGGCGACCAGCGAGCGGTGGACGAGCAGATCGGCATAGCGCCGGATCGGCGAGGTGAAATGGCCATAACTGCCCAGTGCCAGCCCGAAATGCCCGGCATTGACCGGCGCATAATAGGCCTGGGTCTGCGTGCGCAGCACCTGCTCCATCACCTGCGGGCGGAAATCGACCTCGCCTATGCGATCGAGGATGTGGTTGAAGGTGCCCGGGCGGATCACCTGGCCGAGCGCGAACTCGACGCCGAAGGTGGCGAGATAATCCTTCAGCGCGATCAGCTTCTCGCGGCTCGGCGGCTCGTGGACGCGGTACATCACCGGCGCCTTCTTCGCCTCGAGCGCCTTGGCCGCCGCGACATTGGCGGCGATCATATAATCCTCGATCAGCTTGTGCGCGTCGAGCCGCTCGCGCGGTGCGACCGACATGATGCGGCCCTTTTCGTCGAGCACCACGCGGCGCTCGGGCAGGTCGAGATCGAGCGGCGCGCGCGCCTCGCGCGCCTTGTAGAGCGCGCGCCAGCACGCCCAGAGCGGCTTGAGCGCCGTCTCGGTCAGCGGGTGCTCGATCGTCCCGTCGATCGCCGCCTGCGCATCCTCATAGGCGATGTTCGCCGCGATCCGCACCACCGCGCGGGTGAAGCGCCAGCTCTTCAGCGCGCCGCCTTTGCCGATCTGGAGATGGCACACCAGCGCGGCGCGATCGGCGCCCTCCTTCAGCGAGCAGACATCCGCCGAGAGTATCTCGGGCAGCATCGGCACGACGCGATCGGGAAAATAGACGCTGTTGCCGCGGTGACGCGCATCCTTGTCGATCGCCGAGCCGGGACGGACATAGAAGCTGACATCGGCGATCGCGACGATCGCCTTCCACCCGCCGGCGTTGGCCGGGTCGTCATCGGGCGTCGCCCACACCGCATCGTCATGGTCGCGCGCATCGGCCGGGTCGATCGCCACGATCGGGATATGGGTCAGGTCCTCGCGCCCGTCGCCCAGCGGCTGTTTCGCCACCCGCTCCGCTTCCTCGATCGTCTCGGGCGCGAAGACGTCGGGAATGCCGAGCTTGTGGATCGCGATCAGCGAAAAGCTGCGCGGTGCGAACGGGTCGCCGAGCCGTTCGGTCACACGTACGGTGATGCGCGGCGGCCGCCCGGCCTTCTCCGCCAGCACGAGATCGCCGGGTTCCGCACCGCCCGCGTCGGAGACCTGGAAATCGCGCCGCTCGCGCTTCTCGACGCCCTGCAACCACAGCCGCCCGCCTTCCTCGTGCAACACGCCGAGCACCAGTTCCTCGCCGCGCGCGAGTTGCTTCATCGGATGGGCGATCCAGCCATTGCCGGCTTCCTCGGTGCGCGCGAGGATGCGGTCGCCAACGCCGAGACTGCCGCGCTTGCGCTCGCGTACGCGCAGCCGTGGTGCCGGTGTGTCGGCCTCCCAACGCTCGGGTGTCGCCCAGATCGTGCCGCTGTCGTCGGCATCGACGATGCGCAGCACGGTAACCTTGGGCAAACCGCCCAGCTTGTGGAAAGCACGGCCAGCGGCGCCGTCGATCAGCCCCTCATCGGCCATGTCCTTGAGCAGCGCCTTGAGCGCGATCTTCTCCTGCGCGGTCAGCCCGAAGGCGCGCGCGATTTCCCGCTTTCCCGCCGGCACGTCGGAGGAGACGATGAAATCGAGGATCTGCTGCCGGGTCGGCAGGCCGGCAGGGGGGCGTTTGGGCATTGCCTAGCGATACGCGCCGCGCGCGCGAAAGTCATTCCCGCGAATGGCAAAGGGGCGCGGCGCCATCGCGCCACGCCCCCTGCCCTCGCATCGGTGTCCGGATCAGAACTTGCCGCGGATCGTCACGCCATAGGTGCGTGGCTCGGCAAGGAACGCCGAGAAGATCTGCGCACCGCCGGGATAGCGCGAGTCCGGGGTGAAGGTCGCATTGGCGCCGCCCGCCTGGAACGGCGTGCTGAAAGCGACCTGCGTATACTGGGCGTTGAGGATGTTCTGGCCCCAGAACTCGATCGCCCATTTCTGCTTCGGCCCGCGAATGCCGATGCGGGCATTCATCACGAAGAAGCTGTCCTGCTCCTTTTGCGGAAACAGGTCGGACCCCGAATTATAGTCGCCCGACAGGCGGCCATCGACATAGAACAGCCCGGACAGGCCGCTCGAACCGAGCGGCGGCGTCCAGGTGACGGCGGTGGTCACGACCGTCTCCGGGGCGTTCGACAGATTGTCGCCCGGCAGCAGCCGCAGCGCCGGATCGAGCGGGGCACCGCTCGCATTGCCGACCAGATTCTTGGCATATTTGGTGTTCGAGTAGGTGAAGCCGGCATTGACGGTGAAGTTGCGGATCGGGGTCAGCACGGCCTCGAGCTCGACGCCCTGCGAAATCACACCCGCCTTCACATCGCCCGGCGCGCATGCACCGGTCGCGGCGCTGAGGTCGCGATCGCCGCCCGCCAGGTCGGTCTTGCAGCCATTGATGTTCTGCACGAGGAAGACCGAGCCGTTGAAGGTGTTGAGCTGGAAGTTCTTGAACGCCTGGTGGAACGCCGCGACGTTCAGGCTGAAGGTCGGCGACGAATATTTCGCACCGATCTCGAAGGCGTTGTTGATCTCCTGTGCGAACTGCAGGTTGTGGACCAGCGACTGCGCACCGCCGGCGGCGGCGAAGCTGCCGATCGGGCTCTTGAGCGCCGAGCGGTCGAGGTTGAAGCCGCCCGCCTTGTAGCCGCGCGCATAGCTGCCATAGACCAGCAGCCGCGGCGTGACCTTGTACGACAGGATACCGGTGCCGGTCAGTTCGCTCTCGCTACGCGTGTCGTTGATCGACACGCCGTTGAGTTCCGACGTCGAGTTGCCCTGGCACGTCAGGGCGATCAGCCCGCCGGCCACCGCCGCCAGACCGGCATTGCTGAGGAAAGGCGACAGTGCCGCCTGCTGTGCCGGACAGGCCGTGTTGTTGTTGCCGAACAGTGCGTTGAGCTTCTTGGTCTCATGCGTCCAGCGCAGGCCGACCGTCAGCTTGAGCCCCTCGGTGATCTCGAAGATGTTGTGCGTGAAGAACGCGTAGTTCTTGCTGTTCTGGTTATAGATCGAGGTCGTATCGCCGACATTGTTGACCGTATCCAGCCGGTCGAAACCCGCCAGGATCGCCGGGCCGGCCGCTCCGAACGCGCCCGAGACCGTCGCCCGCAGCGCGGGTTTGATGCAGCCCGACGAGGTCGGGTCGAAGGCAAAGGCCAGACCGCCGCCGTTGATGATGCGACAGCTGGCGAAGCGGCCATATTGCGAGCCGAATCTCAGATTGTCGCGAACCTGCAGGTCCTCATTGGCGAAGAACGCGCCGACCAGCCAATCGAGCTTGCCGCCCAGCGCCTCGCCCTGCAGGCGCAGTTCCTGCGAGAAGGTCTTGAATTCGCGGCGTCCCGCGTCCGGCCCCGGCGCGCGGTACAGGATGTCGACATAGCTATAATCGGTGTCCGACGCCTGATAGTTGTAATAGCCGCGATAGGCCGTGATCGAGGTCAGCTTGGTGCCGCCGATATTATAGTCGATCTGGCCCGACACGCCCCAATCCTGCGTCTTGCCGGCATAGGACCGGCCCGGCGTGATATAGAGGTTGCGCGAATAGGGGTTGCTGAACGCCGCGACCGGCTCGCCCAGCCGCGTCAGCACCGGAATGATCGAGTTCGCGTTGGTCAGCAGGTTCTGGTTCGCCGGTGCCACGGTCTGGTCGATATAGGCCGCCGCGCAGCAATCCTCGGTCCGCTTGGTATAGTCGCCGATCAGGCGAATCGACAGGTCGCTCGACGGCTGGAACAGCAACTGCCCGCGCAGGAAAAAGCGATCGCGGTTGTTGATGTCGGTGTTGTTGGTCACGTCGTGATAGAAACCGTCGCGCTTGACGTACACGCCGTCGATCCGCGCGCCGATCGTGTCGCTGAGCGGCGCGTTCACATTGCCGTCGACGCGGATGTAATTGTAATTGCCGTAGCTGGCCGAACCGGCCGCGCTGAGACGGTTGAGGTCGGGCATCTTGCTGGTGATCGAGATGATACCGGCCGAGGCGTTGCGACCGAACAGCGTGCCCTGCGGGCCGCGCAACACTTCGACCCGCTCGAGATCGCCAAGCTCGTTCAGGCCGATGCCCGAACGCGAGCGATACACGCCATCGACGAACACCGCGACCGAGCTTTCGAGCCCGGGATTGTCACCGACCGTACCGATGCCGCGCAGGCGGGCCGAGCCATTGGCCTCGTTGCCGGTCGACGAAACCTGCAGCGACGGCGCGATCTGGGCAAGCTGGCGAATGTCGCTGGCGCCGGAACGCTCGAGGCTGGCGGCGTTGATCGCCGACACGGCAAGCGGCACGTTCGACAATATCTGGGCGCGGCCCTGTGCCGTGACGATGACGTCCTGGCTGGTATCGGGTTCATCCTGCGTTTCCTGCCCCGCAGGTTGAGCCGCGGCAGGCGCCGCGGGCGCGTCCTTGGCCATTGCCGGACTGGCCAGCGCGATGGCCAGCGTCGACAGGGCGCACATCGATAGATAACGCGAGTTCAGCATGATCCTCTCCCAGGGTCGGGGAGCTTGTGCTCCACCGTACCGCAGGATCGAATTGCGACGCTATTGCCGTAACGTCAAGCGTCGAAAGGGCCGCTTTGCGCCGTATCTTTCGGGCTGTTGCCAAAATGACAACATTCTAAAACCACCGTATCGGCCAGAACCTGTTTTCAAAACGGTGGATCAATATCCGTTGAGTCGGGCGAAGCGCTCGCGGTGATAGGCCGCGTTGCCCCACATCGCCTGGAGCACCGCCGCGCGCTTCATGTAGAGCCCGGCATCATGCTCGTCGGTCATGCCGATTCCGCCGTGCAACTGGATCATCTCGCGGCTGGCGAGGTGCAGCGTATCGCCGGCCAGCGCCTTGGCCAGGCTCACCGCCTGGTCGGTATCGGAACGACCGGCATCGATCGCCTCCAACGCACCCTCGACCGCCGAGCGCATCAGCTCCAGCTCGGTGAACATCTTCGCCATGCGGTGCTGCAACGCCTGGAAACTGGCGAGCGGCTGGCCGAACTGGACCCGTGTCTTGAGATAGTCGTTGGTCGTCTCGAACGCCTGGTTGGCCAGGCCGAGCATCTCGGCACAGGTCGCCGCGGTCGCGCGATCGATGATCTTCGCGGTAAGGTCGGGGCCGCCCAGCCGGGTCGCCGCGGCGCCGGCAAAGCCGATCTCGGCATGGCTGCGGCTGTCGGCCATGTGGCGGGTCGAGCGCGTCACGCCCGCCCCATCTGCGACGAGATAGAGCCCGTCGGCCGCCGCCACGACGAACAGCCCGGCGCTGTCGCCTTCCGCGACGAACGCCTTGGTCCCGCTGAGCTTGCCGCCCGCCACGGTCGTGGCGATCTTCGCCGGGTTGTGCACGGGCCCCTCATCGACCGCGAGCGTCGCGACGACCTCGCCCGAGGCAATCCGCGGCAACCATTGTTGCTTGACCGCCTCATCGTCGCCCAGCGCGATGGCGATCGCGGCGACTGCGGTCGAGGCGAGCGGCGTCGCGACGAGATTGCGGCCAAGCTGTTCGAGCACCAGCCCGAGCGACAGGAAGCCGAACTCCGACCCGCCATAGGCTTCGGGGACGACGACCCCGGCCCAGCCCATTTCGCCCTGCGCGCGCCACGCCTCGGCCTCATAGCCGGCCGGCACGGCGGCATTGCGCAACTTGCGAAAGGCGGTGACGGGCGCTTCATTGTCCGCCCATTCGCGCGCCATGTCGCGCAACATCACCTGTTCGTCGTTGAGTACGGCCATCGTCTCGCTTCCCTGCCCAATTCTGTCTGTCATCCGGGAAAGGGGCGTGGGGTCGGCTCTGCGACCGATCCCCACGCCGCTCCTCTCCACCCTCCTCCTGCGAGGGCTAACGCGATTATTGGTGATCCAGCATCCCGAGGATGCGCTTGGCGATCACATTGTTCTGGATCTCGCTGGAGCCGCCATAGATCGAAACGGCCTTGCCCCACAGCCAGGTGCGGGCCTGCGCCAGCTCGGCCTCGCTGAAGCCCTCGCCTTCCCAGCCCAGCCCGTTCATGCCCATGATCTCGACCGCGAGCTCGGCCTTGTCCTGGGTGATGCGCGCGCCGACATTCTTCATGATCGACGTCGCCGCCGAGGGGCCCTGATTCGACTTGGCCTCCAGCGCGGCGCGGCGCAGCGTCAGCGCAAAGGCGCGGCTGTCCATCTCGTGCCGCACGATGCGCATGCGCAGGTCGCTGTCGGCGATCTGGCCGTCATCCTCGCCGCGATATTCCTTGGCGAGCTGCGACAGCGGCTTGCCGCCGAACAGCCGTGCCACACTCGCACCGCCACCCGACAGATTCTGCCGCTCATGCTGGAGCAGGCGCTTGCCGATCGTCCAGCCCTCGCCCTCGCGCCCGACGAGATTTGCCTTGGGCACTTCGACATTGGTGAAGAAGGTCTCGCAAAAGGGCGAAGACCCCGAGATCAGCCGGATCGGCTTCACCTCGACGCCCGGCGAGGTCATGTCGATCAGCAGGAAGCTGATGCCCTCATGCTTTTTCGATTTGTCGGTTCGCACCAGCGCGAAGCATTTGTCGGCCCATTGCCCGCCCGAGGTCCAGGTCTTCTGGCCGTTGACGCGATAATGATCGCCCATGTCCTCGGCGAACATCTGCAGGCTGGCGAGATCCGAGCCCGCGCCGGGCTCGGAATAACCCTGGCACCAGCGCACCTCGCCTTTGGCGATCGCCGGGATATGCTCCTGCTTCTGCGCCTCGCTGCCATATTCGAGCAGGGTCGGGCCGAACATCATCACGCCCATGCCGCCGATCGGGTTCCACGCGCCGATCCGGTCCATTTCCTGCTGCAACACGCGCGCCTGCGCCCGGTCGAGCCCGCCGCCGCCATAGGCGGCCGGCCAGGTCGGCACGCCCCAGCCCTTGTCGCCCATCGCGTCTTTCCACGCGGCTTCGTCCGGGGAGAGGTCGGTCGGCCCGTCGACCACCGACAGGGCGTTGTCCTTGCCCTTCAGCGCGGGCGGGAAATTGGCTTCGAGCCAGGCACGCACCTCGGCGCGAAAGGCATCCAGCGTATCGGCGGGGCGGTCGAGATCGGCGGCGGTCGCCATGGGCAGCTCCTGCGAACGAAAACCGATTCTGAAGATCGGGTATGGCGACGCTTTCGCACAAATCGACGCGGGCGGGAAGCCCCGTCTCAGCTCACCCAGTGCGTCCACTCTGCAAGGACTTGCCACTTTCCGTCTCGCGACCGGAGGGCATAGGTCGCGCCGAGCCCGCACAAGACGCAATCGAAGGTCAGGTCGATGAACGCTGTCTCGCCGGAAAAAGCCGGCGCCGAGAGCCTGAGCTTTGGCGAGCACGCCCCCTGCCCATCGCCCAGCCGCATATTGGCAGCGAGAATTTCTGGCTGGACATAGTGGCCCACAATGGGCGCGCGCACTTTGCGCGCGAGGTTCTCGAAATCCCGATTGATCGCACGAACTTCCGCTTCATTGGCGTTCAGATATTTCCAGTCCGCTCGCTTATCGATCCGTCCGCGCTTGCCGCTCCACTCCGGAAAATCGTCGGCCTTCTGGACCACGCACAGGCTTGCCTCATTCGCGTAGCGATCGATCATCACCTTATAGATTTGTCGCTCACGTTCGGGATCGTTTGTGGGGTCGGTTAAGGCGGACGCACTGCCAGGCAACATCAAGGCCAGCGCGAGGATGGAAGCGATCCATTTCGACATGATATCAGGCTGAACTTATCGTCGGCGCATTGCAACGCCCACGCGCGTTGTACGTTCGGGCTGGCATCCGCCCTCCCATCTGTGAGAACCAGCCGTATGAAAAAACTGATCGCCTTCGACATGGACGGCACGCTGGCCGAGAGCAAACAGCGCATCGACGACGAGATGGCGGCGCTGCTCGCGCGCCTCACACAGCTCACCACCGTCGCGGTCATCTCGGGCGGCGACTGGCCGCAGTTCGAAAAGCAGCTGGTCGGCGCGCTGCCCGCCGATGCCGTGCGCGAGAATTTCCTCGTCATGCCGACGACCGGCACGAAATTGTTCCGCTTCGAAGGCGGCGCATGGGCGCGCGTCTATGCCGAACTGTTCAGCGATGAAGAACGCGCGCGGATTCTCGACAGTCTCAACAAGGCGGTCGACGAAGCCGGCATGCGCGTGGCCGAACCCTATGGCGAACAGATCGAGGATCGCGGCAGCCAGATCACCTTCTCGGCGCTGGGCCAGCAGGCGCCGCTCGCGGTCAAGGACAAATGGGATCCCGACGCCGCCAAGCGCCAGGCATTGAAGGCACTGCTTCACCCGATGCTGCCCGGCTTCGCGATCAATATCGGCGGCTCGTCGTCGGTCGACATCACGCGCGAGGGGGTCGACAAGGCCTATGCGATCGGCAAGCTCGCTGCGGCGACCGGCATTGATCGCGGCGAGATGCTGTTCCTCGGCGACGCGATCTTCCCCGGCGGCAACGATTATCCGGTCAAGGCCGCCGGCATCGACACGGTCAGGGTGCGCGACGTCGAGGAGACCAAGCGCGTGATCGAGGCGGTGTGCGCCTGGCTGGGGTGATCGCCTAGCCCGCATTCGAGCGGCGCACCGCCGGGGACTTTGCACGACGGAAAAAGCCGTGCAGAACCCCGTCCCATGCCGCGCTTCTCGCACCGTGCCATCCCGATTGCGCTTGCCGCAGTCCTGATCGACACGATCGGCTTCGGCGTGGTCATCCCCGTCCTCCCGCGGCTCGTCACGCAACTCGGCCATGTCGACCTGGCGCACGCCGCAACGATCGGCGGCTGGCTGCTAGCCACCTTCGCGATAACGCAATTCTTTGCCGGGCCGGTGATCGGCAATCTTGGTGATCGCTTCGGGCGCCGGCCGGTGCTGCTTGCCGCCATGCTCGCCTTCGGGATCGACTATGGCTTGATGGCCTGGGCACCGACGCTGGCATGGCTGTTCGTCGGTCGAGCCATCGCCGGCGTCGCGGGCGCAATCTACGCCCCCGCCGCCTCGATGATCGCCGACGTCACCCCGCCCGAGAAACGCAGCGCCACCTTCGGGTTGATCGGCGCGGCGTTCGGCATCGGCTTCATCCTCGGCCCCGCGCTCGGCGGGCTGATCGCGCAACTGGGGCCACGCGCACCGTTTGTTGCCGCAGCGCTGATGGCCCTTGCCAACGCGGCCGTGATGGCGACGATCATGCCGGAAACGCTGGCACCCGAGAACCGCCGCCCGTTCCAGCTGCGCGACGCGCATATCGTCGGCGCCTTCCGCCCGCTGTTCGCGGCGGGAAAGGCCGGTCCGCTGCTGCTCGCCTGGCTGCTGTGGCAGCTGGCACACAATGTCTATTACGCGACCTGGTCGTTCTGGGCGGCGATCACCTTCGGGTGGGACAGCACGGCGATCGGCTGGAGCCTGGCCTTTTCCGGCATGGTAATGGCGATCGTCCAGGGCGGGCTCAGCGGCAAGGTCATCGCGCGGATTGGCGAGCGCCGCGCGGTGGTGGTCGGCCTGACCTCGGGGACCTGCGTTTTCCTGCTCTTCGCCTTCGCGTCGCACGGCTGGCAGGCCTATGCGCTGTTCCTGCTCGGCGCCTGTTCGGGTTTCGTCTTTCCCGCGATGCAGGGCCTGCTCTCGCGCATGGTCGATGCGACGCGGCAGGGTGCGCTGCAGGGTGGCGTGTCGAGCATGGGCAGCATCGTGATGATCGTCACGCCGCTGATGATGACCAACGCGCTGGCGATCGGCACGCGGCACGGCTTTCCCGGCGCGGCATTCCTGCTTGCCTCGCTGCTCGCTGGCGCCGCGCTGATCATCGTCGTGGCGCGGGTTTTGGGACGGGTCTCGCCGCAAGCGGCGGCGCCAGCCTAGAACATCATGCGGAAAATCTGAGCCGCTCGTGCCGAGCCTGTCGAAGCACTGTTTTTTCGTTTCGGTCGAAGTGAAGAACGGCCCTTCGACAAGTTCAGGGAGACCGGAAATCACCGCGTGATCCAGATTTAACGCGCCGTGCGCTAGATCTCCCGCCCCGGTCGGCGCGACAGGCCGACGTCGAGATGTGCGCCGGCGTCGATCAGCATCACCTCGCCCGTGACCGCGCGCATTGCCGGGTCGAGCAGCATCGCCACGGGGCCGGCGATGTCGGCCGGGCCGGCGGCCATGGCCATCGGCGTCGCGGCGGCGATCCGCTGGTTGAGCTTCGCGAAACCTTCCGCGCCGAACCTGTTCTCGAACCAGCCGGTGCCGACATAGCCCGGCGCCACGGCGTTGACGCGGATCGCCGGGGCGAGCGCGCGGGCGAGGCTCTTGGTCATGGTGATCAGCGCGCCCTTCGATGCGGCATAGGCGACCGACGACCCGATCCCGAACACCCCCGCGACCGAGGCGACATTGACGACCGCGCCGATGCCGTGCTCGCGCAAGGCCGGGGCGCAGGCGCGGATCATCTGGAACGGCGCGATCGTGTTGAGCCGGTAGATGTCGACAAAGTCCTCCGCCCGCAGCGCGTCCATGTCCTCATGGTTGGCAAAGGTGGTGCGGCCGGCATTGTTGACGAGGAAATCGACCCGCCCGAACGCCGCCACCGCCGCGGCGGCGAGCGCCCGGCACGCTTCGTCCTCGACGATGTCGGCCCGCACCGCGACCGCCATGTCGCCCAGTTCGGCGACCAGCGCCTCGGCGGCGTCGCGGCTCGAGGCATAGTTGACCACGCAGCGCACCTCGCGGGCGACCAGTTCGCGCACCACCGCGGCGCCGATCCCGGTGCCGCCGCCGGTGACGATCGCGACCGCGCCCTTCATGCCGCCGCGCTCGGCCGCGCCGAGACGCGCTCGTGCCAGGCGCGCAGCGCCTCATATTCCTCGGGGATCGCCATGCCGATGAAGGCGGCAAAATCGATCGTCGTCAGCAACAGGATGTCGGCCATCGAATAGCGCCGCCCATCGAGGAATTCCTGACCGTCGAGCGCGCGGTCGAACTCGCCCATCACCGCGAGCGCGCGCACCCGCTGTGTCTCGCCGAATTCGGGGAATTGCGGCTTCACCACCCGCGCGGTGAACGGATGGGTGTGCAGCCACACCAGCCCGACCGGAACCATCAGCCGCATTTCGACCCGCCGGCTCCACATATCGACCTCGGCAATGTCCTGCGTACCGATTCCGAACAGCGGCGGTTCGGGGTGCAGCGCCTCGAAATAGCGGCAGATCGAGATGCTCTCGGTCAGCACCGTGCCGTCGTCGAGCGCGAGGCTCGGCGTCTGGCCGAGCGGGTTGATCTTGAGATAGCTCTCGCCGCGATGCTCGCCGCTCGGTATCGAGACATGGGCGATCGGCACGCGCATGCCCTTCTCCGCCAGAAAGATGCGGACGCGGCGCGGATTGGGCGCCGGGTTGGCGGAATCATATAGGAGCATCGACACCCTCTCGTTGTTTTTCGAACATCGCGTATGGCATTTCGCGAGCAGCTCGCCTAGCGGACTGTGATGCCCGACCTCGATTCCGCGACGATGCTCGCCAGTGATTTCGCCACCCTGCCCGACCTGATCCGGGCGCATGCGCGCGAGCGCGGCGACAAGGAAGCGCTTGCCGCGAAAGACGGCGCGATCGACTATGCCACGCTCGACCGGCTGATGGACCGCATCGCCGCCGCGCTGCAACGCGATGGCGTGGCGCAGGGCCAGGCGGTCGCGATCGTCGCGGGTTCCGGAATCGAGTATGGCGCGGTGTTCCTCGGCGCGCTGCGCGCCGGCTGCGTCGCCGCGCCGCTGGCACCGTCGGCAACCGGCGAGGCGATCGCGGCGATGATCGCCGATTGCGGCGCGCCGATCCTGTTCCTCGATGGCGATGCGGCGCAGACGCTCAAGCCATTCAAGCTCGACACGCGCGTCATCCGGCTCGACACCGACGCCTTCGCCAAATGGCTCGCGCCCGAGGATGCGCGGCCCAGGGCGGTGACGATCGCGCCGCAGGACGGGTTCAACATCATCTACTCGTCGGGCACCACCGGCACGCCCAAGGGCATCGTGCAGAGCCACGCGATGCGCTGGGCGCATATCAGCCGCAACGCCAATGCCGGGTTCAGCGACGCGGTGACGATGATCGCGACGCCGCTCTATTCGAACACCACCCTGGTCAGCTTCCTGCCGACGCTGGGCTGGGGCGGCACGGCCGTGCTGATGAACAAGTTCGATGCGCGCGGCTATCTGACGCTCGCGGCGCGCCACCGCGCGACGCACACCATGCTGGTGCCGGTGCAATATCAGCGGATCATGGCGCTGCCCGATTTCGACAGCTTCGACCTGTCGAGCTTTGCCTTCAAGACCTGCACCAGCGCGCCCTTCTCCGCCGTGCTCAAGGCCGATGTGCTGGCACGCTGGCCGGGGCTGCTGATCGAATATTACGGCATGACCGAGGGTGGCGGGACGTGCCTGCTGGTCGCCAACCAGTTTCCCGACAAGCTCCACACCGTCGGCCGCCCGGTCGAGGGCCACGACATCCGGCTGATCGACGATGAGGGCAACGAGGTACCGCAGGGCGAGACCGGCGAGGTCGTCGGCCGCTCGCCGGCGATGATGACCGGCTATCATGGCCGCAAGGACGCGACCGCGGCGGCGGAATGGTTCGATGCCGAGGGCAACCGCTACATCCGCCACGGCGATATCGGGCGCTTCGACGAAGACGGCTTCCTGACGTTGCTCGACCGCAAGAAGGACCTGATCATCTCGGGCGGGTTCAACATCTATCCCGTCGACCTGGAAAGCGTGCTCGCCCAACACCCGGCAGTGGCCGATTGCAGCGTGATCGGCGTGCCCTCCGAAGCGTGGGGCGAGACGCCGGTCGGCTTCTACGTCGCCAATGCCGGTGCCAGCGACGACGCGGAGACGATCCTCGCCTGGACCAATGCCCAGCTGGGCAAGACGCAGCGCCTGTCGGCCCTGCACGCGATTCCGGAGCTGCCGCGCAGCGCGATCGGCAAGGTTCTGAAGCGCGAGCTGCGCGATATGCTGACGGAGACCGCATGACCCCGCTGCGCGACATCCTTTCCGCCGCGACGCCGATCGAGGGCGGCTTTCGCGCGGACATCCCGGCCGACTGGTTGCAGGGACGCACCGCCTATGGCGGGCTGTCGAGCGCGCTGGCGCTGCACGCCGCGCAGGGCATCGAACCCGATTTGCCGCCGCTGCGCAGCGCGCAGATCTCGTTCATCGGACCGCTCGCCGGCGCGGTGAACGTCACCGCGACCAAGTTGCGGCGCGGCCGCAACGCCGCCTTCATCCAGGCCGACATCGTGTCGGAGGCCGGCCTCGGCTTTCGCGCGACCTTCGTGTTCATGGCCGACCAGAAGTCGCGGGTCGACTTCATCGGCGGGCAACCGAACGCGCTCCGGCCGCCGGCGCCCGAGACGAAGGTCTATACCGGGACCGAGGAGTTCTTCACCGGCAACTTCAACTTCCTCGACCTCAAGGCCGAGGCGAAGGGCGAGGCCGAGTGGTTGCGCTGGGCGCGGCTGCGCGATCCCGCCGGGCTCGACCCGATGGTCGAGCTGATGGCGGTCGGCGACGCGTTGCCGCCGGCGGCGTTCAAGCTGTTCGGCAAGCAGCCGGTGCCGATCAGCTCGCTGACCTGGATCGTCAACCTGCTCACCCCGACGCCGACGACGCGCGATGGCTGGTGGCTGCTGTCCGCCATTACCGACCGCGCGCAGCATGGCTGTTCGAGCCAGGTGATGACGATGTGGAACGCCGATGGCGAACCCGTCGCGCAGGGCATGCAGAGCGTCGCGCTGTTCGGCTGAGGGCCTGCCGTCACCGCTGCGACAGGTTGCGACACTTTCCCGGGTTGATGACACAAGCGCGCGACAGCTGGGTGACAGAGCGACATGGCAATGAGGCGCGGATCGGCCGCGTCCATCCATGAGGATAAGACAGCATGAGGAAGTTCCTGCTCGCCGCCGCGCTGGCCGGCACGACCATCGCCGGCCTGGCCTATGCCCAGACCGCTCCCCAGACGCCGCGCGCGCCGGGCAGCGGCATGGCGCGCGCCGATGGCGACGGCGATGGCCGCGTCTCCAAGGCCGAATTCGTCGCACGCGCCGACGAGCGATTCGCGAAGCTCGACAAGAATGGCGACGGCCAGCTTTCGCCCGACGAGATGCCGCAGCCTCGCGGCATGGCGGCGGCCGGAACCGATGCGTCGCCCCCGGCCGGGCGCGGTGGTGGAATGCGCGACAAGATGGGTGCGCGGATGCGTGGTCGCATGATCGATCGGCTCGACACCAACCATGACGGGATGATCAGCCGCGACGAATTTCGTGCCCAGACGATCGAACGTTTCGACCGTATCGATATGAATCATGACGGATTTCTCGATCAAAACGAGATGACCGCGACGCGCGAGCGTGCTAGGGGCATGATGCAACGCGGTGGGGGAAATCCACCCCCGCCCCAGCAGAATCCTGGCCAGTAATCCCCCTGGCCAGGTCGCCGGGCGGGTACTCCCCCCCCTCACCCGCCCGGCAATCCTCCCCATGAGCAAAAGCGCATGCTAGACAGCCCGCCAATGGGAGACATGCCGCACCTGCTGCTGGTCGACGACGAGCGTTCGATTCGCGAACCGCTTGCCATGTATCTTGGCAAGCAGGGTTTCCGCGTGACCCAGGCGGGTGACGCCGAGGCGGCGCGGACGCGGCTGTCGGCTTATGCCATCGACATCGTCATCCTCGACATCATGATGCCGGGCGAGGACGGGCTGAGCCTGACGCGGCACATCCGCGAGACCAGCGACATCCCGGTCATCCTGCTGACCGCGCGCAGCGAGGAGACCGACCGTATCGTCGGGCTCGAGATGGGTGCCGACGATTATGTCGTGAAGCCCTTCTCCCCGCGCGAACTGGCGACGCGCGCCAAGGTGGTACTGCGGCGCGCGGCGGCGGGCGGCGTGCGCCAGCATGCGCCGGACAGCGCGTCGTACAGCTTTGCCGGCTGGCTGCTCAAATCGGGCGAGCGCGCGCTGGTCGACCGCGAGGGTGTATCGGTGCCGCTGTCGACCGGCGAGTACAACCTGCTGCTCGCGCTGGTGACCCGGCCGCGCCAGGTGCTGACGCGCGACCAGCTGCTCGACCTGACGCAGGGCCGCGAGGCGGCGGCGTTCGACCGCGCGATCGACAACCAGGTCAGCCGGCTGCGGCGCAAGATCGAGACCGACCCCAAGGTGCCTGAGCTGATCAAGACGGTATGGGGTGGCGGATACACGCTGGCCGCCGAGGTCAAGCGACTGTGAACCGGAGCAGGCTGTGGCCGCGCAGCTTTTCGGGGCAGATGGCGTTGCTGGTCGCGGTGGCGCTGTTCGTCGCGCAGGGCATCAACTTCTCGCTGCTGCTGGCCGAGCGACGCAATGCGCAGATCGATGCCGCGACCGGGCCGGCGGTCGCCCGCATCGCCGATGCGATCGAGCGCGAAGCGGCGGGGCGACCGATCCGCGTCGACATCGGTCGCGTGCAGCGTGCCGACACCTCGCCGGTCATGCCGGGCCGCGAGCATCGCGTCGACGTCGAACGGGCATTGGCCGGCGCGCTGGCCGAGGCGGGCGTCAGGGCCGGACGCGTCGAGACCGAGGTCCGGCCGATCCTCGCCGGCGACCCACGCCTGCGCCATATGCCGCGATACCGCGTCGATCGCATGATGCGCGTCGGCGGCGAACTGGTGATCGCCGTCGAGCAGCCCGGCCATGGCTGGCTGGTGACCTCGGCGCCCTGGGCGCGCAGCGATGCGCCGATCGTGTGGCGGCTGATCTGGCAGACGCTCATCCTCTACGTCATCGTGCTGGTGCCGGTGGTGTTCGTGACGCGGCGGCTGGCCGAGCCGCTGCGCGAGCTGGCGCAGAATGCGCGGCGCTTTCGCCCGGGCGGCGAAGGCCCGCCGGTCGAGGAGCGCGGGCCACCCGACGTGCGCGCGGTGATCGCGGCATATAACGCGCTCCGGCTGCGCGTCACCGCGATGCTCGACGAGAAGGACCGCATGCTCGGCGCGATCGGCCATGATCTGCGCACCCCGCTGGCGGCGCTGCGGGTACGGATCGAGTCGGTCGAGGACGAGCAGGACCGCGCCAAAATGGCCGACACGATCGCCGAGATGAACCGTACGCTCGACGACATCCTGTCGCTGGCGCGGCTGGGCCGGCCGAGCGAGGCGCTGACCGAGGTCGACCTGTCGGCGCTGGTCGATGCGGTGGTCGAGGATTTCCGCGATCTCGATGCCGATGTCAGCTTCACCGAGGCACCACGCCTGACGATGTTTCTGCGGCCGTCGCTGATGCGCCGCGCGATCCGCAACCTGATCGAGAATGCGATCAAATATGCCGGCGGTGCCGAGGTCGCGCTGGAGAGCGCGCCGGGCAGCGTGGCGATCATCGTATCGGACAATGGGCCGGGCATTCCCGAGGAGCGGATGGCCAATGTGTTCGAGGCGTTCACGCGGATCGAGACCTCGCGCAACAAGGACACCGGCGGGATCGGACTGGGGCTGGCGCTGGCCGGCGCGATCGTCCGCGAGGCGGGCGGCGACATCACGCTGACCAACCGGCCGGCGGGTGGCCTGGAAGCGCGGATCGTGCTGCCGCGTACCTGATCCTTCTCCGTTCGGCTCGCTCCCTCATCATTCCTGTCCTCACCCTTCCGCGGCTTCGCCGCTCCCTCCCTCTCCCAAAGGGAGAGGGAATTATCGATACGGCGTCATCGAATAGGGCCGGTCGGCCGGGGCGGTGGCCCAGTTCCTGTTGGGCGTTGCCTGCATGGTGAAGCGGAGTTCGCCGCCGGCCATGATCTCGCTGTGGCGGATGAAGCCGCGCGTCAGCGCCTTGCCGTTGAGCGTGAGGTTGCCGACATAGCGGTTCCGCTCGGACAGCCCGTCAGCAATGATGCGGAAGTGCTTGCCATTGGGCAGATTCAGCGTCGCCGAATCGACGAACGGGCGACCGATGACATATTCGCCCGAACCCGGCGTGACGGGATAAAAACCGAGTGACGTGAAGAACAGCCAGGCCGACATCTGGCCGAGATCGTCATTGCCGGCCAAGCCGTCCGGGGTCGGTTTGTACTGGCTGTCGACGATCTGCTTCAAACGCTCCTGCGTGCGCCACGGCGCCCCGGCATAATTGTAGAGATAGGCGACATGGTGGCTCGGTTCGTTGCCATGGATATATTGGCCGATCAGCCCGGCAATGTCCTCGGCGTGGCTGTAATCGACCTTCGAATTGTCGAAATCGAACATCGCGTCGAGCTTCTTCACCGTCGCCGCGTCGCCGCCGAGCAGGCGCACCAGCCCGCCCTGGTCCTGCGGGGCGAACCATGAATATTGCCAGGCATTCCCCTCGGTATAGTCGCTGCCGTAATTGATCGCGGTGGGATCGAACGGCACGCGGAAACTGCCATCGGCCTTGCGCGCGCGGAGCCAGCCGGTCTTCGCATCGAAGCTGTTGCGCCAGTTCTGCGCGCGCTTGTCGAAGCGCGCGGCGATATCGAGCCGGCCCATGGCACGCGCCATGCGGGCGATGGTCCAGTCGTCATAGGCATATTCGACGGTCTTCGACGCGGCCTCGGGCTCGCGGTCGATCGGCACGTAACCGAGCTTCATATAGTCGCCGATGCCGCCATAGGGCGCGTAGCTGGCGCTGGCGACCATCGCGTCGAGCGCCTTGTCGGCGTCGAACCCCTTGATGCCCTTGAGCCAGGCATCGGCGATGACGGGGACGGCGTGGTAGCCGATCATCGTCCAGGTCTCGCGGCCCTGATATTGCCAGACGGGGAGGATGCCGAACGGGCTGTCATCCCGGCTGGCGAGCAGCGAGTTGACGATATCGGCGTTGGTGCGATCGGGCTGGACGAGCGTGAGCAGGGGATGCTCGGCGCGGAAGGTATCCCATAACGAAAAGGTCGAGCGGAAGGTGAAGCCGTCCGCCTTGTGCACTTCGTTGTCGGGGCCGCGATAGCGCCCGTCGACATCGCCGGCGACGCTGGGTGCGAGCAGGCTGTGGTAGAGCGCGGTGTAGAGCGTGCGGCGCATCGCCGGCGCGGCGCTGAGCGAGACGGCGCCGAGCGCCTGATCCCAGGCGGCATGGGTGCGGGCGCGGATGGCGTCGAAATCGCCGGGCTCGGCAGCGAGATTGGCGAGCGCGCCAGCCTCATCGACGCTCGACAGCGCGACCTTGACCTCCAGCGGGGCGGCCAGCCTGCCGAAATCGAGCCGCGCGACGAGCGCGCGGCCGGCGAGCATGGCGACGCCATCGTCGCCGCGGCCGGGGCCCTGAAAGCCCTTATAGGCGACGTCGCGCTCGGTGCTCCTGAAGGCATGGCCGGTGAGCGGCGCGGAGAAGCGCATCGCGAACCACAATTTGCGCGCCGGCGCCCAGCCGCGCGTCTCGCGCATGCCGGTGACGAGGCCATCCGGCGTGACGCGGACCGACGACCACAGGATCTTGCCCGGATAATTGTAGAGCGAGGTACGCAGATCGAGCACGAGATGCGCGGGCTTGTCGGTCGGGAAAGTATAGCGGTGGACGCCGATGCGGGTGCCGGCGGTGAGTTCGGCGCGGACGCCCGGATCGGTCAGCGTGACGGCGTAATAGCCGGGATGCGCGACCTCGCTGGCATGGGCGAAGCGCGAGCGATAACCGGTGCCGGGTACCTTGGCATCGCCGGGCTCGAGCGGAACGGCGGCATCGTCGCCGACCGCGGGCATGACGAGGAAATCGCCGAGATCGCTATGGCCCGCGCCCGAGAAATGGGTGTGGCTGAAACCCTGGATGGTCGGATCTTCATAGCGATAGCCGGCGGCGTGGCCGTAGCAGGCGCGGATGACGCAGCTCGTGTCGGTATCGGGCGAGAGCTGGACCATGCCGAACGGCGCGACGGCGCCGGGATAGGTATGCCCTTCCCCGCCGGTGCCGATGAACGGATCGACCGCGTCGTACGGGCTGGCGACCGGTGAAGTATCGGCGGCGGGTGCGGCGGCGGCGAGCATGAACAACGGCAGTGAAGCGAGTACACCGCGCCAGTAACGGTTCGGCGTCGGAGGGGTTTTGCGAGCCGAGTTAGCGCGCCTTTTTTGACCGTTGCGGGATTTGGGTACCAAGTAACGAGGCAATGATGCCGCCGGCGCGCGCGACAGGGACATGGTGGTATCGACAGGCGACGCGCCGTCCGGCGCGGTATTTTCATCTGCACGCGTCATCACGACTTGGCACTTATGCGAATAGTTATCCGAATATTGCATGTTTTCTCTCGATCGTTCGCGTCGTGGGGGCCGCCGCGACGGGTGCGCGGATTGGGGGCAGTAAAGCGCATCGCGGAACGGTTGGCGAGATGGCACGGCGCCGCAGCAACCGCCCGTGTTCCTTCGCACGCAGGAACCCCGGATCACGAACGGCGCGCTGCGAAACCCTCGGCTCCCGCGTGCCCGGGAGCACGGGACACGGCACATTGGGGATCAGCAATCGGTGCCGTCGTCGCGGCGGCGATAGGGCATGCGCCATGCGGGATCGCGGACGCGGAGCCATTGCAGCGCGGCGGAGACCCGTGGGTGCTGGTGGCGTGTGATCTCGAACGAGACGGGCTTGCCGCGATGCAGCGCGACGCGCGTCTGCTTATGCTCGTAGCCGACCGCAGCGCGGTAAAGGCCCATCGTCACCTGCAAATCGGCCATCGCGCGCCCGGCACGCATTGCCTCGGCGAAAGCGGGATGACGCGCGCGCCAGCGGCGCAGCGTTTCGGGATGCACGGCGAAAATCTCGGCAAGCTGCGCTTCGGTGGCACCGAGGCGACAGATGAGCTCCGCCTGGCGGGCGAGATCCGGGGTGTAGCTGCTCGGGCGGCCGGTGTTTTTCATGCGCGCGGGCGTAGCGCGGGCGGGGGTTTGATTGAATCACCGCGAGACCCGGCGATGCAGGAGAGCGCGGCGAAAACGCCACCGGCGCACGCCTCAATACTGACTAACCGATAAGTCAGTATTGACTCGACACCCGTTTTAGGACCATCAACTCCCGCGATCGCGGCGCGCATCGGCAAAGATGCGGCAACGGACAGGAGAGGAAGAAATGAGGCATCTGGCTTACACGACGTCGCTGATCGCGCTGATCGGCGCGGCCGCCCCCGTCGCGGCGCAGACCGCCGCCGCCACCCGACCGGCCGCGGCGACCGCCCCCGGCTCAAATCAGGAGGTCGCGGACCAGGCCGATCCGAACGAGATCGTCGTCACCGCGACGCGGCACAACGAACGCCTCCAGGACGTGCCGCTCAGCGTTACCGCCTTCACCCAGGCCGAACTGACGCAAAAGGGCATCGTCGGCTTCGAGGGCATCGCGCGCGAGACGCCGGGCGTCGTACTCGATCGCCGCAGCGACAACAATGTCAGCGTTACCACGCGCGGCATTTCGACCAACGGTTATCAGGCCGGGTTGCAGGCCACGACCACCGTCTATCTCGACGAACTGCCGCTGACGACGATCGGCAATTCCGTCACGCTCGACCCCAATCTCTACGATGTCGAGCGGGTCGAGTTCCTCCGCGGCCCGCAGGGCACGCTGTTCGGATCGGGCTCGCTCTCGGGTGCGCTGCGCATCCTCACGCACAGCCCGGACCTCAACGGCTACGATGCCTCGGTGCTGGCCGATATCGGCGTCACGCCCGATGGCGGCGGCATCCGCCAGCGCTACAACGGCATGGTCAACATACCGCTGGCGAGCGACACGCTCGGCCTGCGCGTGGTCGGTTTCTACCGCCATGAGGAGGGCTATCTCGACAATCTCGGCACCGGCATCAAGAATGCCAACACGCTGAAGGACTGGGGCGGCCGCGCGATCCTGTTGTGGAAGCCGACCGACCGGCTGAGCATCAGGCTGATGGGCCTGTACGAGAACAGCCATCCCGAGGACGCGTCGCTGTCATCGCCCAATCTCGGCGACCGCAAGCGCTATACCACGATCCCCGATCTCTACACCTCGAAGACCCAGCTCTACAACGCGACGATCGACTATGACCTGGGCGGCGCGCACCTGACCAGCGCGACGAGCTATGGCCATCAGGACGGGCTGTTCGACGTCGATCTGGCCGGCACCTTCGCGCTCTCCATCCCCTTCTATCTCTACGACCGTGGCATCTGGAAGACCTTCGTCCAGGAGACCCGGCTCGCCTCGGACCCGGGCGGCAAGTTCGACTGGACGGTGGGTGGCTATTATCTCCACCGCGACCTGTTCCTCGACGGGCGCGAAGCCTCGTCGCCGGCCTATCTGGCGGCGCATCACATCACCGGACTCCCGGCCGACGCGACCTTCACCACCTTTCCGAGCGATACGCGAACCTATGAGCTCGCCGGCTTCGCCGACCTCACCTATCACCTGACCGACCAGATCGCCGCGTCGGGGGGCATCCGCTACGGCAAATATGGCGGGACGGTGGATAGCTTCGCCGGCTTCAACTCGTCCTATTTCACCTATGCCCTGTACGGTATCCAGGGCGCGCTCGTCCCGGTGGCGACGCTCGCCACCACCAGGCGCTATCCCACCGCGTCCAAAGTATCGTGGAAGGCCAGCCTCACCTGGAAGCCGTCGCATGACCTGACGACCTACGCCACCGTCTCGACCGGCTATCGCACGCCGGTCTACAATGCGCGCGCCGGCAGCGTCAGCACCGTCGACAAGAACGATCTGGTCATCCCGCAGGGGGCGGGATCGGACAATCTCACCAATTACGAAATCGGCGTGAAGGGGCGCTTCCTCGGCGGGAAGCTGACCGCCAACCTCGCCGCTTATTATATCGACTGGCGCAACTTCCAGGTCCAGGCCAACCGCCAGTCGGATTCGATCCAGTTCGCGACCAATGTCGGGCGCGCCGCCAGCAAGGGCTTCGAGGCGGAGATCGTCCTCGCGCCGGTCCATGGCATCGTCCTGGGCCTGAACGGCTCGCTGAACGATTCCAAGGTGACCGAGATCACGGCCTCCGAGGCGGTCATCTCGGGCGCGGTGAAGGGCGCGCGGCTCGCCTCCCCGCACGTGCAGGGGTCGTTCTATGGCACCTACAGCTATGGCATGGGCCACGGCGCTACCGGGTTCAGCAGCTTCCAGATCCAGTATGTCGGCTCATTCCCCAACGGCTTTCCCAATACGCCGGGCAAGCCGGCCACGCCCAGCGCGGTCTATAATTTCACCGATGCCTATGCCTATCTGAACGTCCAGACCGGCATCAAGCTCGGCAAGCTCTCCACCACCTTCTATGTGGAGAATCTGGGGAACAGCCGCGCGGCGGTCTATATCCATCCCGAGAACTTCATCTACAGCCGTTACGCGACGTTGCGCCCGCGCACCTTCGGCGTGCGGATCGGTTACGACTTCTGAGCGTGGCGATGGAGACCGCGTCGCCGGGATCGGGGCCGACATTGACGCATCTTTGCGAGAAGGACAGTCTGTTTGCGATGAGCACCAAGGATGCCCGGCCGCAGCCACAGCGCCCACCGGCAAAAAAGCACAAGGAACGGGCCCGCGAGGAGTCGATCGAGCGCATTCTCGATGCGGCCGAGGAGCTGTTCGCCGAATTCGGCTATCACGGCTTCACGCTGAAGGACGTCGCGGCGCGCGTCGGTGTCAGTTCCACGCTGATCCATTACCATTTCAACGGCAAGGAAAGCATCTACGAGGCGGTGTGGGCGCGGAAGGTCCCGGCCTCGACGCGAAACCGCCTCGCGGCGTTGCGGCTTTATGCCGAGGAAGCCGGCGACGACGTGACGGTCGAGGGCGCGCTGCACGCCTGGATCGACCCCGACCTGAAATTGCACCTCGACGACCAGGACTATTGGGCGGCGATCGGCAAGATCAGCGCCCAGGCCAACAGCTCGGCGGGCTGGGGCGCCGAGAAGATGACGAACTATTTCAACCCGGTCGGTCTCGCGCTGATCGAGCTGCTGAAAAAGGCCATGCCGGACGCGGAAGAAGAAACGATCTTCTGGGGCTATCATTTCCTGTCGGGCGCGATGACGCACAATATGGCGCGCACCGGCCGCCTGGACGAGCTGTCGCACGGGCTCTGCTCGTCGGATGATTTCGCCTCGATCCGCAAGCATATGGTGACCTTCATGGCGGCGGGGTTCAAGGCGATCTGCCAGCGCCCGCCGGCCGGAAAGTAGCAAGGTGCGGTTCGCCGCGCGCACATCACACGACAGGAGGCCGGGATGACGACGACGCGTCGTACCATATTGGCGGGCATGGCGGCCGCCACCGCGATCGGCGCGTCGCCCGGTCTCGCCGCCGCGCCGCACCGGATGCCCAGGGGCTTTTTGTGGGGCGCGGCGATCTCGGCGCACCAGAGCGAGGGGAACGACGTCAATTCCGACAGCTGGCTGCTCGAGCATCTGCCCGAGACGGTGTACAAGGACCCGTCGGGCGACGCCTGCGACAGCTATAATCGCTACCATCAGGACTTTGCCATCGCCCGGTCGATCGGCCTGAACTGCTACCGGTTCGGCATCGAATGGGCGCGGATCGAGCCCGAGCCGGGTCTGTTCTCGCAGGCCGAGCTGGACCATTATGCGCGCGTGCTGAGCGCCTGCCGCGCGCACGGCCTGATGCCGATCGTCTCCTACAATCATTTCACCGTGCCGCGCTGGTTCGCGATGCGCGGCGGATGGGAGGCGCCCGACAGCGCCGACCTGTTCGCGCGCTATTGCGAACGCGCGACGCGCGCGCTGGGCGACCAGATCGGCATGGCGTCGCCGTTCAACGAGGCCAATATCCAGCTGCTGGTGAAAGTGCTGCGCGGGATCGCGACGCCGGAATATCGCGCGAAGCGCGTCACGATGATCGCCGCCGCCGCGCGCGCGACCAATTCCCCGCTTTTCTCCTCACTGCTGTTCGCCGACCCCGACCGGATCGACCCGCATCTGCTCGATGCCCATGCCAGGGCCTATCAGGCGATCAAGGCCGGGCCGGGCGACTTCCCCGTCGGCGTGACGCTCACCACCCAGGCGATCGAACCGGTCGGCGACGGCAGCATCGCGCCGGCCATGGAGAAGATGCTCTACGGCAGCTGGTGGGACGCGGTGAACGCGAGCGATTTCATCGGGGTACAGGCCTATACGCGGCTCCGCTTCGACGCGAAGGGCGCGGTGGCGCCGCCCGCGGGCGCAACGATGACCGCGGCGGGATATGAATATTATCCGCCCGCGCTCGGCGCGGTGATCCGTCTCGCCGCGAGCAAGACGAAGAAGCCGATCTTCGTCACCGAAAGCGGGATCGCCACCGATGACGACATGCGGCGCATTGCGTGGCTCGATGCCAGCGTCGCCGAGGTCGAGCGCTGCCTGGCCGAGGGGATTGACGTCAGGAGCTATATCTACTGGTCATTGCTCGACAATTTCGAATGGACGCAAGGCTATGGCCAGCATTTCGGGCTGGTCGCGGTCGATCGCACGACCTTTGCGCGCACGCCGAAGCCGAGCGTGCGGCACTTTTCGGAAATGATCCGGGCCCGCGCCGGGGCGCGTTAGCGCGGGATGGCAAGCCGGGCGGTGGCGGTGTCCGGCGCCCGCATCGATGCCGGACCCGGGCCGCGCCGGAACAGCGGCTCGAACATTTCCTCCGGGAGCAGCACGATCCGCCAGCGTCGCGCGCGGCGTCCGCGTCAGTGCGCGGGCACCGCCGCTTCGTCGACATGGACGGTCGGCCGGGCCGACCGCGCGCGCGTCGCGAAAAAGGCGATGAAGACATAAGCGAGCGCCGGGATGGCGAACGCCGCCATCAGCGTGGTCGAATCGGCGAGCAACCCGACCAGCATCGGCAGCACCGCGCCGCCGACGATCGCGAGGCAGAGCAGCCCCGAGGTCGAGGACTGCGACACGCCCGAACGTTCGAGCGTGATGGTGAAGATCGTCGGGAACATGATCGAATTGAACAGCCCGACCGACAGCGCGGCATAGCCCGCGAGCGGCCCACTCGCGAGGAACACCGTCGCGCACAGCATCGCGGCGATCGCCGCGCAGGTCGTCAGCAGCCGGGGCGCCGCGATGCGGGTCAGCAGATAGCTGCCGAGCAGGCGCCCGACCAACGCGCCGCCCCAGTAGAAGTTGGCGAGATAGCGCCCGCCTTCCTCGAACGGCAGGTCGAGCACGTGCGGCTGATGCAGCAGATTGATCATGATGCTGCCGATCGAGACCTCGGCACCGACATAGAGACCGATCGCCAGCGCGCCGAACACCGCCCAGCGCGACCTGAGCGCGTCGAGCACCGAGGCCCGGGGCACCGGGCCGATCCCGGCCGCCGCGGTGGCGATCCGGTGCCGCTGCACCCAGACGAAGACCGCGAGGAGGGCGAGCAGCCCGGCCATGATCGCGAAGGCGTGGTTGATCGCGCCCAGCGCCGCCGCGCGCTGCGCCAGATCGGCGATCGTGCCGTGGCCGGGCGCGACGACCGCGTCGCCCAGCATGATCCACGAACCATAATGGACCCCGACGACCACGCCGAGCGAATTGAAGGTCTGGGCGAGATTGAGGCGGAAATGGCTGCTCTCGGGCGCGCCGAGCGCGGCCGCGAGCGGATTTGCCGCCACCTGCAACGAGGTGATGCCGGCGGCGAGGACGAACAGCGCGGCGAGGATCGGCGCGTAGCTGTCGAACCGGACGCTGAGCCGGACGAGCAGGCAGCCCGAGATCATCACGCATAGCGAAAACACGATCGCCTTCACCGGCCCGAGCCGGTTGCCGAGCGACGCGGCGGGCAGCGACACCAGACCATAAGCGAGAAAGAAGACGAGCTGGGTCAGCAGCGCCTCGGTATAGTTGAGCCGGAACACCGCGCGCAGCGCGACGATCAGCGGATCGTTGTTCGAGGTGATGAAGCCCCAGGCGAAGAACAGCGTCGTCACCGAAATGAAGGCGCCGGTGATGCCGAGCTGGCGAAAGCGACTCATGGATTCATCCCCGATTTGGTTTTCCGGCCCGATTTGGTTTTCCGGCCCGATTTGGTTGCCCGGCCCGATTCCTTCCACAGGAAGGTGCCGACTTCACCGGCGGCGAGAACCGCGCGAAAGGAATGCGCGCCCTCGCGCACCACGAGCGGCGCGGCGCCGGCGCCGGCATTGTGCGCGACCAGAATCAGCGATCCATCCGGGTTGCGGAAGGCGACGTTGGTGATGCTTCCGGCCTGGCTGCTCGCGATGCGCCGCGCGCCGCGCCGCACGAAGCGACTGACATGGCCGAGCACATAATATTCGAGATTGCGCGTGATCGTGCCGGTACGGCGGTCGATCGTGACGACCGCGCGACAATCGCCGCACCCGCCCTTGTGCGGGCCGTGCGCGGCATCGAGCGCCAGGTTCCACAACATCGTGCCGCGCGAGCCGAAGCGCGATGGCGCGATGATGAGATTGTCGACCATCCAGCCGAACCCCTGCCATCCGGGCGACCATTCGCCGCCCGAACACTCGGTGAGGAAGGCCTGTTTGTCGGGATGGGCGACGCGCACCCGCTCCATCGCCGCGACGTCGCCGGCATAGCAGTGCCAGGCGACACCTTCGACATGACGCGCGGCTTGCGGATCGGCCAGGACCGCGAGCGGGCTCTCCGGCTGGTCCCAATTATGGTCCCAGTCGAGGATCCCGACGCCCTTGGCCTCGCGCGCCAGCAGGGGGCCGAGAAACCGCCCGATGAAGCGCGCGCGCGCGGGCGGATCGAAGCGCAGGCCGGGATAGTCGCCCGGTTCGAAATGCGGCTCGTTCTGGATCGACACCCAGCGCACCGGCACCCCCGCGCGCGCCATCGCGGCGAGGTAGCGGCTGAAATAGCGCGCATAGGCCGGATAGAATTCGGCGCGCAGCCGGCCCTTGATCAGGCTGTCGCTGTCCTTCATCCAGCCCGGCGCGCTCCACGGGCTCGCCATCAGCATGAGATCCGGGTTGATCGCCCGCGCCGCGCGCAGCGCCGGGATCTGCGCGGCCATCGGCCCGGCCATGCTGAAATGCGCCAGCCCGGGATCGGTCCTGCCCGCCGGCATGTCGTCCAGGCTATAGTGGGTCGAGGAAAAATCCGACGCGCCGATCGGCACCCGCAGGAACGACAGCCCCAGGCGGTCGCGACCGAACAGCTCGGCGAACAGCCGGTCGCGCTCGGGCCGCGTCATCGCCGACTGGAAAAGCTCCGCCGAGGCATCGGTCATCGCCGCGCCGAAGCCGACGATCGACTGATGACGCGCGCCAGGATCGACCGTCACCACCGCGCCGGCCGGCGCATCGGATGCCGGCGCCAGCGCAATCCCCGGCCCCGGCTCCAGCCTGTGCGCGCCATCCGCGCTGCTGGTCCAGACGGCGACGCCGGTGCCGGCCGACTGTGCCGCCGCGCCGCCGCCCGCGAACACCGCCGCGCAGGCGAGCGCGGCGAGCGCAGCAAGGCCGCGTCGCCATGTCATGCGCTTGCCGGGCACATCTTGGCGACAAAATCGGCGTGGCGCGGCATGACCGTCACGGCCTTGCCGATCACTGCGGCGATGTTGCCGAGAAACTGGCCGATCTGCGCGTCGCTCTTGATGTCGACCAGCGGATCATAGCCGCGCGGGACATAGCCCTGGCCGAGGAACACCTGGATCCAGCTTTCCTCGGCGAACAATTCCTCGTCCTCGCGGAAGATGCGCCCGTTGGCCATCCACAGGTCGATCTTGCGGCGCAGCGTGTCGGGCACGTCCATCGTCCGGCAATAGCGCCAGAACGGCGTGTCGTCGCGCTCGGTGCCCTTGTAGTGGAGGATGATGAAGTCGCGGATGCGCTCATATTCGAAGTCGGTCTGGCGGTTGAATTCGTCGATCGTCGCCTGATCGAACCCGGCATCGGGCAACAGGCGCACCATGCGAATGATCCCCGACTGCACGAGATGCAGGCTGGTCGATTCGAGCGGCTCGAGAAAGCCGCCGGCGAGCCCGACGGCGACGCAGTTCCTGTTCCACAGCTTGCGGCGCTTGCCCGCCGTGAAGCGCAGCTTGAGCGGATCGGCGAGTTGCGGCGCGTCGAGATTGCCGAGCAGGATCCGCTCCGCTTCGCCGTCGTCCATGAACTTGCTCGCATAGACATGGCCGTTGCCGGTGCGATGCTGCAACGGGATGCGCCACTGCCAGCCGGCGCCATGCGCGGTCGAGCGCGTATAGGGCGCGAAATTCTCCGACCGGGCGCAGGGGACCGCCAGCGCGCGATCGCACGGCAGCCAGTGCGTCCAGTCGTCGAAGCCGGTCTTCAGCGCGCCTTCGATCAGCAAGCCGCGAAAGCCGGTGCAATCGACGAACAGATCGGCGGCGATCGTCTCGCCATCGTCCATCGTCACGCTTTCGATGAAGCCGTCGCCATCGCGCAGCGTGACATCGACGATCTTCCCTTCGCGGCGCGTAACCCCGCGTTCCTGCGCATAGCCGCTGAGGAAGCGCGCGAAGAGCCCGGCGTCGAAGTGGAAGGCATGGGCGATATGGCCGATCGGGCTGTCGCCCATGTCGGGCCGCGCGCGCATGAACTTGCCGGCCAGCGCGGCGGCGGTGTTGATCGAATAGTCACCGAAATCGCGCGCCCGGCCCTGCGCATGCGCCTTCAGCCAATATTGGTGGCAGCGCAGCCATTCCCAGTCCTGGCCGATCACCCCGAAGCCATGGACGTAGCTCTCGCCCTTTTTCCACCAGTCGACGAACTGGATACCCAGCTTGAAGCTCGCCTGGGTGCGGGCCATGAATTCATTCTCGTCGAGCCCGAGCAGCTCGATATATTTCTTGAGCGCGGGGATCGTCGCTTCGCCCACGCCGATCGTGCCGATATCCTCGGACTCGACCAGCGTGACGTCGTACAGGCCCTGGAACAGCCGCGCGAGCAGCGCCGCCGTCATCCACCCCGAGGATCCGCCACCGGCGATAAGGATGCGTCGTATCGATTTCATGCCTGCCTCTCCCGCCTCCTCGCCAAGCTGCGCCGGTCGCTAGCGGCAGGCCGCGCCTGGTGGCGCTTCCGGCAACCGGCCGATCGATTCCTTATGCGCATAGGACAAGCCGTAGTCGCGCGCGAACAGTCGTTCGCGCTTCGGCTCGTTGCCGCTGGGGCACGGCGTATTGGGCCAGGCGAATGACAGCCGGCCGGTAAAATCGAGCCCGGCGTTCCCGGCGATCAGATCGGCCAGCGCGCCCGCCTCGCTGCCCGGCAGGAAGGCCGCTACGAACGCATCGGAGCGGTTGATGAGGTCGGTGGCATAGGTGGTTCGGCCCGAATAGAGCAATGTCACGACCGGCGCGCCCTTCCCCGAGACGCGGTCGAGCAACTGGCGATCGGCGGGAAAGCGCGCCGATTGCGAGAGCAGCGCCGGCCAGCGCACATCGCCCTTCATCTCGGCATGCGGCTCCTCGCCAAGCACCGCGACGACCGCGTCGAACTTGCCCGGATCGACACCCTCGCCGTCGGGCGAGAAAGTCACGTCGGCGGCGCCGAACACGCGGCGCAGACCCGTCAGCAGCGTCTCGCCGGTGGTGAAATCGGCGTTGACGTTGCCGTCACCCTGCCAGGTGAGCGACCAGCCGCCGGTCTGTTGCGAAAAACTGTCCGCCGCCGCGCCGACGACGAGCAGGCGCATGCCCGGCCTGAGCGGCAGCGCCGACCGATCATTCTTGAGCAGCACGGCCGACTTGCGCACCGCCTCCTGCCCCAGCGCGCGATCGACCAACGCATCGGACCGGCCGAGATACCTGCCCCAGGGCAGCGGATGGTCGAACAGCCCGGCACGGAACTTGACGCGCAGGATGCGGGTGACCGCGTCGTCGATCCGCGCCATCGCGATGCGCCCGTCGCGCACATCCTGCACGGTATTGGCGATGAAGGCCTTCCAGTCGACGGGCACCATGAACAGGTCGGTGCCGGCATTTACCGCCGCGGCGCAATGGTCCTTGGTGCAGCCCGGAAGCTGCTCGATCGCGTTCCAGTCCGACACGACCAACCCGTCAAAGCCCAGCCGCCGCTTGAGCACGTCGGTCACCAGCTCGCGGTTGCCGTGCATCTTGCCCTGCGGCGCCACGCCGTCGCGCGACCAGCTGTTGTACGAAACCATCACCGTTTCGACCCCGGCATCGAGCGCGGCATAATAGCCGACGCCATGCACGCGGGCGAGATCGCGCGCGCTGGCGCGATTTTCGCCCTGGTCGACCCCTTGATAGGTGCCGCCGTCGCCGACGAAATGCTTGGCCGTGGCCAGCACGTCGCCATCGCCCTTCAGGTCGCCCTGCAGACCGCGCACCAGCGCGGCGCCGTCGCGCGCGACCTGGCGCGGATCGCTCGAATAGCCCTCATAGGCCCTGCCCCAGCGCTGGTTCTCGACGATCGCGAGCGTCGGGGCGAAGGCCCAGTTGATGCCGGTCGCGCGCACGGCCCGCGCCGTCGCGCGCCCGATCCTGAAGATCAGCGCGGGATCATGCGCCGCACCCAGCCCGATATTGTGCGGAAAGATCGTCGCGCCGGCGACGTTGTTGTGACCATGGATCGCATCCGTGCCCCAGATCAGCGGGACCTTGACGGACATGTCGGACGCCATTGCCGCACGCGCGAACGCATCGGCGAGCGCGGCCCAGGTCGCGGCGGTGGCGTGCTTGTCCATCCCGGGCCAGCCGCCGCCGCCGTTCAGGATCGAACCGATATAATAGCGGCGGACGTCGTCGGGCGTGACGTAGCGGATATCGGGCTGGGTCATCTGCCCGACCTTCTGCTCCAGCGTCATCGCGGCGACGATCGCGGCAACGCGCCGCTCGATCGCGGGGTCCGCCGGACGCGCCCGACGCGCGGGCCAGGCGTCGGCGGCGGCTGACGCGCGCGGTCGCACGGTTCCGGCGGGCGCGTCGGTCGAGGCGCAGGCGAGCGGCAACAGCAGCGACAGGATGATCGGGAATGTGCGGATGTTCACTGCTACGCCTACCAGTCCGCCGGGAAATCTTCCGGAAAATAAAAGAATAAAAGGAAGTCGGCCCCGGCGCGCGCGAAGCCACCGATGCGGGCGGCGGCGGGCCGGGGCTGACCGAAAACGCCGCTAGAAGTGGTAGCTCGCGCCGAACAGGAATTGCCGGCCATATTTCTCATAGGTTTCCGGCAGCGGCGTGTTGTTGCTGGTGTGCACCCCGCCCGCGTCGAGCCCGAGCCGCGTTCGATACGGGGAATCGGCGAGGTTGTTCACCTGCAGCAGCACGCCGAGGCCCTTCAGCGACGAACCCTCGGGGAAGGTGTAGCCGATCTGCGCGTCGAGCTGCCTGTCGGCCAAGATCTCGGTATAGCCGCGGTTGGTGAACAGCTGCACCGTCTCGCCCTTGAACGCCGAACGGTAGCGATAGCTGGCGCGCGCCTGGAAGCCCCATTTCTCGAAATAGCCGGTCAGATTATAGACCGTTCCAGACAGGCCGGGGATGCGAACCACCTGGTTGTTCTCGGTCGGATTGAGGTCCGATTCGGTGTAGGAGAAGCTCGCGGTCACCCCGAAGCCGTCGAGGGCGGAGGTGATGCGATTCAGCTCCAGCGCGCCGCTGACCTCGATGCCCTTGAGGTGCCCGCCCTTGCCGTTTGCCGGCATGTTGACCTGCCCGATCGGCGAGATGTTCACCCCCGCGGGGATCGCGCTCGCGGTGCTGGGCAGCGGAAAGCCCGAGAAATCGGCGGTCAGCGTCTGGTTGTAGATGTAGTTGTCGAGCCATTTGTAGAAGCCCGCCACGCTGATGTAGCTGGCCTTGCCGATATACCATTCATAGGCGACGTCGAGCGCCTTGGCACGCCACGGCTCGAGCCGGGGATTGCCGCCCGACGCCGACCATGGATTGACCGTGCTGCCGGGCGCGCACGGCGCGCCGGAGGAACAGATGGCCCCGTTGAAACTGGGCGTGAAGTTGGCGCGCATGTCGTCCATGCGCGGCCGCGCCATCACCTTGGCCGCGGCGAACCGCAGCCGATGCCCGCCGCCCAGCTCATAGATCAGGTTCAGGCTGGGCAGGATATCGGTGTAGCTGACCGACTGGTGCACCTGCTCGATCGCGATCGGCGTGACCGTCTGGTTGATGCGCGCGCCGTCGGAGGCTTGCCACTGGCGGACGATCTGCACGCCGATATTGCCGTGCAGCGACCCGGCAACGATCTGCGCCTTTGCCTTGAACGTCAGCACGTCCTCGGTGATCTTCCACGCCTTGTCGAAATGGTTGGCGTCCTCGAGCGCGGTCAGGTTGTAATAGGTGTCCAGCGCCGCAGGCAGGTTCCAGGCGACCACACTGCCGAAGCCGGCGAAATCGAGCGAGGTGGGCGCGAGCAGATATTGCGACCCGATCAGCGTCTGCGCGCGGCCGTTCTTGAGATTGAGATCGAGCTCGTCGACCGTCTTGCGCTTGTCGCGGTGGGTGTAGTTGACGCCGACGTCGATGTTGCGAAGGAACCCGCCGACTTCGCGGCTCAGCGCAAGATCGACCGAGCTGAGCTTTTCCTTCACATGCGGCGATTTCAGCAGGCCGTCATGGCCCCATCCGCCCCACGGCGCGCGATCGCCGAGCGAGACCTGGCTGGCGTCCGCATAGTTGAGGCCAAGCGCGTAGGTCGGATAGCCTTCGAGCGGGAAGGAGAAATCCTCGCTGTCGAGCACCCGGGTCAGCGACGGACCGACGCCATAGCCGCCATAGGTCTCGATATAGGTCTCGTCGCGCTTGTTGGTCGAATAGCTCAAGTCCGCGATCAGCTTGGTACGGTCACCCAGCTTGACCTCGGTATTGAGGCCCGCCGCGAACAACTCGTCCTGGCGGGTGTTGTAGTCGTTGCGCAGGATCGGCACGACATTGCTGACATGGCCCGAGGTGCCGATCGCCGTTCCGCCGACATCGGTCGTCTGGACGTTCGTGAAGGTCGCGCCGTCGGCCCAGCCGTTGGAGAACCACTGCGCGCCGCGCGTCGCCTCGGTTTGCTTGAAGCGCGAATAATAGAGATCGAGCGTCGAGTGAATCGTCTCGCTCGGTTCCCATTCCAGCGTACCGAAAAAGCCGTCGCGCTTGTTGCGGCGGCTGGTCGCCCAGATTTCCTGCCCGCTCAGCTGGAGCGCATCGGCGGCCGAGGCAGGCGTCACCGCGAAGCTGAACGCCTCATAGCCATAGGCCTTGTAGTGGTTGACGTGGCTGGGAGAATCGAGATGCGCATAGCCGACCGCCCAGCCGAGCGTGCCGCTGGCGTTCTGATCGATATAGCTGATGCTGCCGCGACCGCCCCATTTCGACATGTCGGCGTTGCGACCGCCGCTCGCATCGAGCTCGCCGCGCAGGTTGATCGCGATGGCGCGCCGCCCGAATGCCAGCGGGCGCACGGTCCGCAGATCGGCGCTGCCGGAAAGGCCCATGCCCGCGATATCCGCGTCGGGCGTCTTGTAGACCACGACGCTGGATAGCAGTTCGGATGGGTATTGGTCGAACTCGACCGCGCGATTGTCGCCCGAACTCGCCTGCTGGCGCCCGTTGAGCAAGGTGGTGGTGAAATCCGGCGCGAGCCCGCGAATCGAGATCACCTGCGCGCGACCATTGACGCGCTGCGCCGCGAGGCCCGGCAGGCGCGCGATCGAATCGGCGATCGACATGTCGGGCAACTTGCCGATCTCCTCGGCCGAGATCGCTTCGACGATGCTGTCCTGGTTGCGCTTGATCTGAATGGCGGCGGCGACCGAGTAGCGGATCCCGGTGACGACGATCTCGTTGGGACTGGCCTCGGTCGGGTTCTGGGCCGGGTCGGCCTGTTGTGCGAATGCGACCTGCGGCGCCGCTACCGAAAGCGCGAAAAGCGACGTCGCCGTCGCGCCAAATCTGCAAGCCCTGGACACGCCAGTCGTACGCGCACCGAAACCACCGATCATCGCCATTTCCATCCCCTCTTAGGCGTGGCTTTCCACGCACCACCGTTGCGGGACGACCTCCCGAACGCGACGCCCTCGTTGGAAGCGCTTCCAATGGATTGCCCAATTACGACGCGATCGTCAAGCGCGGTGTTGAAATTGGCAGTTTCGCGGGCATTCCCGCGGCAGCTTCAAGCCGGCAACCTGCTCGAATCCCTGACGACCAGGTCGTGCGCCACAATCTCGCGGCGCGGTTGCGTATCGCCGTCGTCGATCAGCTCACACACCAGTTGGACGGCGCGCTCGCCGATTCGGCGCAGCGGTTGATGGATGGTCGTGAGCGGGGGCCAGACGATTTCCGACACCGGCGTATCGTCGAAACCGGTGATCGCGATGTCCTCGGGAATCCGCAGCCCGGCCTTGTGCGCGGCGAGCAGCGCGCCGGCCGCCATGTCGTCGTTCGCGCAGACCAGTGCGGTTATCGGCGTTGTCGCCATGAACAGCCGCTGGGCACATTCGATGCCCGAACGGAAAGTGAAGTTGCCGCGCTCTTGCAGCACCTGCGTCTCGGCCAGCCCGGCACCGGCGAGCGCATCCATGAATCCATCGAACCGCCCGCCAGCCGAGACGTGGCCCTGCAGCCCCTTCACGAACCCGAAGTTGCGATGACCCAGTGCGAGAAGATGCGTGCCGATATCGAAGCCGGCCTGGCGATCGTCGATGCCGACGCTCGCGGCGAGCGCCTGGGTCTCGGGCCCGGCGGCGATGCACACGGTGCGGCAATCGATCGCCGTCAAGGCGCGGACGAGTTCGACGCTGTCGGCAAAGGGCGGCGTCAGGATCGCGCCGTCACACTGGTCGTCGCGCATCCGCGAGATGATCTCGGCGGCCGCGCCCGGATCGTTCTGGTTGATGAAATGGGTGATCAGCTGGACACCCTCGCTCGCGCTGCAGCGGGTCGCGCCCAGTTCGAGCGCCGAATCGAAATAGGAGTTTGGCTCGGTATCGAAATCGGAAGCGTGGACCAGCCCGATCCGCCTGGCCCGGCGGCCGGCGAGGTGGCGCGCCTGAAGATTGACGCGATAGCCGAGCATCGCGACCGCGCGCATGACCCGTTCGCGGAGCTCCTCACGGACATTGGGCTGGTGATTGAGCACGCGCGAAACCGAGGCACGGCCTACCCCGGCCAAGGCCGCGACGTCATCGATGGTCGGCTTGCTCACCTGCTGTCTGGGCTCTCGCGGTTCGTGGAGCGGATCGGATCGACGAATTTCGTCCTGCTTTGACAAGCCGATGGCCGAACGTCAAATCTCGCGCCAGTCTGGAAGCGCTTCCGCAATGCGAAGAATGCGAAGGGAGTCGGCGAAGCGGGTTCGAAATCGCCTGTGAACCACGAGGGACGATCGTCACCATAGCCGCGTCCGATCGGCAGGCGTCGCGTCGCAATCCCGCTTCAGTGCCACCCCGTGGTCGGTGGCGCCGCGTCACGTTGACCGATTTCCGCCCGATCCGCGAGATTCGCGACCACCACCCCCTCGCCCGGCTGAAACCATTGCCGCACGATCAGCTCGGCGTCGCTCGCTTCGAAATCACCCGACGCACAGCGTATCCAAAGCATTAACCGTTCCGCCGGACTATATGCCATCAATCCACAGGCAACAAAGATCAGCGGACCCGTGGTTACGGCATCGCTTCGTAATTCGCCTACAATATCGACGTCGTCGGATACCCTCCGAAACAACGTTGCCGATTGCTTTATCGTGAGCACGATACTTCTCTTTATTGCGGCAACCAGCGTAAACGATGCACCGACTCGGGTTCCGGGCCAATTCGGGAAAGTCCCGTAGTAACCCGTGCCCGATCGACTGCGCCGGGATGCCCACCGGCGGCGACAGCCGCGGCCTCCACCGCGAACTAAAGGTAGCCCAGGCGCTCCATCACCTGCCGGTGGTCGCGTTCGACGCGCGCCGCCTGCCCGGCGGTCAGCACATCGCGCCAGCCGCCAGCCTTGCCCGAAACGAAGAAGCGCTCGGCGGATTCGGGCGTTTCGCCAAATCCCAGCGCCTGCTCCTGCGCGGCAAGTCGATCGAAGCGGGTTGCCGCCGTGGCGCGCCGGATCGCCTCCCGATCGACCGGCCAGCCGATATGGGAGGCGATCCCGGCAAGCGCCGTCCCGACATTGGCCAGCATGTCCTCGAAGCGGACGACCAGCGGGCTCAACCCCGAATCGTCGACCCAGCTGGTGACATGGCCGGACCAGTTTCCGAGCCGCTGGGGAATATGGTCGCTGCCGCCACGGCGGCCCGCGCCGAGCATTGCCGTCGGGTCCGCGAGCATGGCGATGGCGGCATCGATCGTCCGGCTGGTGAACCGCGCCCATGAGATCGCGACATCGCGCGGATCGCGCACCAGATAGATAGCGGCTGTCGTATGCGCGCGATCGAATACCGGGCGCCCGGAGGCGGCTCTAAACCACGGATCGTGCACCTTGCACAAGCGCGGCGGGTTCGATGCGGCGAAGTGATGGTCGTGGAATTCGGGGCGCAACGCCTCGATCTGCGCGACGCTCAGCAAGGCGCTGTCCATCAGCAGCCAGTCGTCGAACAGGCCGCGGCCGGTCGCCATCCGGCCGAACCGCGAAAGCTCGGAAAATGTTACCGCGCCATCGTCCGATCGTAGCGACAGCAGCGCCGAGCGTGTCCAGGTGTTGCCCGACCTCGGATAGGAAGCCAGCCAGATCGCCCCGCTCACCGGCCGTCGCGCACCGCCGCGACGACCCCGTCGATGGTATCGTCGAGCCATTCATATTTCAGCGGGCGTTCCATCACGAAATGCCGGGGAAACATCCCGGCGACCCGGGTAGCGCGAAGCGCCGCCGCCGCCCTGCCCTCGATCCCGACCAGGGCGCCCCAGCGATAGACCTGGTTGATCAGCTCCTGCGCCGCGACGGCACCGCGCAGGCGGTGAAACCGCGGGCCGCCAAGCTTGCTCGATCGCTGCCGCAAATGGATGATCGCCGCAGGCGCGAGCGAACGCCCGCTTTCGCCGCCGAGCCGGCGGCTGAACTTTTCCACCCCTTCCCGGCATCGCTCCTCGTCCTGCACCGGCCAATCGGCGTGCTCGGCCGAATCGGCCCACAGCCGGATGCGCCGAATGCCGGGAAGGATCATGCCGGCGGCATGCACCTCGACCGGCGCGACGTCGTCCGAAAGTATCCGGTACCCGGCACGCAGAAATGCCGCCGCCAGCGTGGATTTGCCCGCACCCGATGGCCCGGCAAAGGCAACCGCGCGGCCATCGATTTCGACCACCGAAGCGTGGATCGGCAACACGCCGCGCTGATGGCACAGCATGCCGAACACCGTACCGAACAGGAACAACCGGATATCGGGCGCGTCCGGCGCCATCCGCGGCGCGATGACGATCCGACTGCCGGCCTCGACGAGATAGTCCGCGACATCGGGCACGTTGACCCAGGCCCGTTTCGCCGCGTCGATACGAACCATCGGCGTGGCCACGACGTTTGGATCGGTCCGCGCCGGCATCGCGCCGATCGCGATCGTCACGTTGGCCGGCCGATCGTCACCGCTCCAGCGCGGCAGTTCGGGCAACGCGATCTCGCTGGCGACGCGCCAGCCGCAAAGCTCATGGTCGTCCGACATGCTATTCATTGCCGCCTTCGTACCAGCGCAGGAAGCCGCCCATCGCGATCGCGCGGTGCATGGCGTGGCCATAGATCTGGACATGGTCCTTCGCCGCCTCGGCGTCGCGCGGCCAGTCGTCCAGCAAGCGCCGCATGCGCGGTACGTCGACGACGCGGCTGGCAAGCGGCGAACGCGCGATCGTGTCGATCGCCGCCGCCATGCCGTCGCGTCGCGCCGATACGATCGTGTACCATTCGGGACATTGCCTGCCGCGACGCCACTCGCGGGCCAGCGAAGGAGGGATGCGGTCGGCCAGCACGCGCCGCGCCAGCCAGCGATCCACCCCACCGCGCCAATATTGGTTGTCGGGAATAGCCAGCGTGAACTCGACGAGGCGAAGGTCGCCATAGGGGTCGCGATTTTCGAACCGCCATTTCCTCCGCCCGAAGCTGGCGATGTCACGTGGCGCCTGGGATTGGAGCGCCGCCAGACGCTGCTCGCGATAGGGCCTGGTCTGCGCCGGCATCACGTCCGCGTCGGACTCGCGAGCGTGGCGCATATAGTCGACCTGGGACAGGAAATCGGGCGAGATCAGGCAATATTCCAGCCACGGCGCGCTGCCCCGCGCCGTCAGCAGCCGTAGTCGCCGCCACTTTCTCGGCACGACCGGACGAGCGAGATGGTGCGCCAGAAACGACGGGATCGACCTGCGCGAGGTGCGTGCCGCCATGGCGATGCCCCGCGAGGCCGACGCCCAGCGCCCTCCCGCCAGATCGGCCCGAAAATTGGGCGCACCGTCCCACGACAAGGTGAGGTTGCCCAGGCCGCCGCCCATCAGCACGTCGATGCCCGCCTGCTCGGCGGCGATCATCACCGATTCGAACCAGGTGATGTTGACGCTGCCGCCACGCGGTATGCCCATCGCAGCCGCTTCGATCGCCGGGTCGGTGTCGCGCGGCGAGATGCGCCTGTCATCCACCACGACAAGATCGACATGCGGATATCGCGCCGCGACCTCGCCGGCCAAAAGCCGTTCGTCCATGCCGCCATAGGGGTGCGGCGAACCGGGCGCCCGGTTGAACGCGGTGAAGCCGTTCGTGCCGCGCAACCGGGCGGCGGTCGCGACCGCACCGGATGAATCGAGCCCGCCGGACAGCGTGGCGCCGAGCTTGCCCGATCGCGAAATGCACGAGGCGACCGCGCGATCGAGCATCTCGCGACCGGCCTCGACATAATCGTCATCGGCGCGAAGGCGGACCGGCTTGATGTCGTCGATCGTCCAATAGCGTCGAATGCGCGCGGAATCGGCATCGAATATCGCGATGCCGCCCGGCGGCACACGACGAATGTCCCGATAGAGCGTTCGCTCCTGGTCGCGGTTCTCGCGCGTGAGATATTGGGCGAGAACCAGCTCGTCCATCTCGCGCGGCACTTCGGAAAGAGCGAGCAGCGTCGGCAGCGCCGTACCGAAGACGATATGGCGGGCGTGCTCGACATAGAATAGCGGCCGGCTTCCCAGCGGGTCTCGCGCCAGCGACAGGCGCCGTCGCTCCTCGTCCCATAGCGCGAAGGCGAAACTTCCGCGCAGGCGCGAAGCGGCATCGATGCCCCAGCGGGCACACGCACGCGCGACCAGCGCCGCGTCTCCGCCGACATGATCTGCGCCGGCATCGAGCATCGCCGCGACCGACGCGGGGTCGTCGAGACGGACGTCGCTCACCACGACGACGCCATCGCGGATCTCGACCGGTTGCGAACCGCCTTCGGTGAGCCGCGAAACGGGATAGGGACGGTAGGCGACGCACAGCGCGGTGCCGCGCCAAATTCGCGGCTTCGATGCCGCGCCGGGGATCGAACCGAACCGACGCGCGACCGACTCGTCGACTATGCCGCCATCGCGACGGAAAATGCCGACAAACTCACCCACGAAGAGACGCTTCGGTCAGCGATCAACTGCCGTCGTTGGGGCTCGACGCCTCATAATTGTCGATACCGGGCGCCAGGATGACCGTGGCCGTGACGTCGCCTATCGCGTCCCAGGTCAAGTGCGGCGTGGTCCATTGTGGAAGACCCTCGACGCGGCCACTCCGGCCGTCAGCTTGCTTCAGGGAGTTTGACATCGGGTTCCTCACATCATCGGCGTCATTTTATCCTATGAGATGAACATGTTCGCGCAAAGTCCTAAAATCGCCAATGTGATTTTCCGCAAATGGCGGCCTCAGCAAGCGCGGGAAGCGCGTGCGGTCGTGACCTGGCCGGCAAGCGAGGGGCGGCATCGAACGGGTCCGCGATGACGACAGCGCCTACGGACCGGCGGTCGCTCCGGACGGGCGTTCACGCGCAACCCGCACCTTGACCCCCGCGCTGACCTTGTCGCCGGGGTGGAGGATCACATGGTCGCCGGGGGCGAGCCCGGCCAGCACCTGTGCGACATCGGTGTTCATCCGGCCGATCGACACGGTGACCGCCTGCGCCTTGCCGCCGACGATGCGGAACACCTGCCAGTCGTTGCCGTTGCGGAACAACGCGCTGATCGGCACCAGCACCACGTCACGCGCCGACCACACCGCGATCCGCACCGTCGCGCGAAAACCATGGCCGAGCCGAGCCCATGCCGCCGGCGGCTCGGCAAAGTCGATGACGACATTGACGCGCTGTTCCTCGACGCCGAGCGCCGAAACCTTGAGGAAGCCATTGGGCTCGACCAGTCGGACACGACCCTTGAGCGGCCGTTCGCCGCCCCAATCCTCGACCGAAACCGCCGCACCGGGGCGGACCTGGACCGCATCGGCCGAGAGCAGGTCGGTAACCAGCTCGAGCTTTGCCGGATCGCCCACGGTGACCAGCGGCGTTCCCGCGACCACCACGCGCATGCTCTCTTGCGGCACGGTCAGCACGGTGCCCGAGACCGGCGAGCGCACGTCGATCGCGCCGCGCGCCACGGCGCGCGTGCCCGGCATGATCAACCCGGCCCGTGCGGCAACGACGCTCGCGCGCGCCGCCCGTTCGGCCTGGCGCGCGGCGCCGACCGCAGCCCGCCCGCGATCGCGCGCGGCGCGCGCCACGTCGAGCGCCGCCTGGGTCGCAAAGCCGCGCTCGCGCAGCGCCGCGGTCCTGGCGAGCTGGCGATCGGCCAGGGCGAGCCCCGCCAGCGCATCGGCAACCTGGGCGCGCGCCGCCGCCGCCTGTGCCTCCAGCGCGCTGACATTGCCTTCGATCTGCGCCAGCGTACGCGCGTCAAGCGCGCCGGGTTCGGCCGGCTGGATCCGCGCCAGCAGCGTCGTTCCGGCGACCACCGGCGTGCCCGGCTTGAGCGGCACACGCAGCAGCTCGCCGCTGATCGGGGCGGAGACGGTGTAGAGATCACGCACCCGTGTCTCGGCGAGGTCGTCGATCGTGACGGTGATCGGCCCGCGCGTGACCACATTTGCCTCGACCTCGACCGCGGCCTTGCGGGTCGCGAAGAACAGCGCGGTGCCGACGACCAGCACGATCAGCACGACGATGATCCGGGGACCGGTGATGAGCTTGGTTGCCATGGTCATTCCCTGGTCTTGAGCGCGCGGACGAGGTCGAGTCTATCGACGCGGCGGCGGATGAGCAGCGCGGTTCCGGCGGCGGCGGCGACCACGACGAGCACGCCCTGCGCCGGCACGCGCGGGTCGACGAAGAAGGGGATGGTGAAGATATCGGTGCTGAACTTGCCGATAAGGAAGCGCCACAACTCGATTCCGGCCCAGATGCCGAGCGGCAGCGCGAGCAGCACCAGGAGGGCCTGCTCTCCCAGCAGCACGAACGCCACCTCGCCGCGACGGAAGCCGAGCACGCGTAGCGAGGCGAGATCGCGGGCCCGCTCCGACAGGCTGATGCGGGCGCTGTTATAGACCACGCCGACCACCACCAGCATCGCCAGTCCGGTGTAGAAAAAGGTCTGGATGCTGAAATTCTGCTCGATCGTGTCGCTCATCGTCTGGAGCGTCGCGGCGCGGACGGTGACGGCGGCGACCATCGGGCTGACCTTGAGCCGGGCATAGACGCCGGGCAGCGCGCGGGAATCGACCTGGAGATAGGCTCCCGACAAGGTATCGCCCTCGTGCAGCAGCCGGTCGAGCACGGCGCGGTCGAGCGTCACCGAGCCGCCGAACGGGCTATCGAGCTCCGCCGCGACCGGCAGGTGCAGCACCGGCCGCTCGCCATCGGTGACCGCCGCCTCGATCTTGTCGCCGACGCCGACATGCAGCTGGCGCGCCATCCGGCCGGTGATGACCGCCCCTTCCGGCGGCGGATCGGAGGCATGGCCGAGAATGTCGACCGTTCGCGAGAGCGTGCCGCCCGATTCGACGCCGGACAGACCCTCGCGCACCTCGTGGTGGCCCGAGCGGATCCGTGCGCCGACCGCGCGAAACGGCTGGACGCGTAGCACCCCGGGGATGCGCTCGAGCTCATGCAGCGCGCGCGCGTCGCGCGGCTCGGCAAAGGTGACGGCGAGATCCGACGTATCGGCAATGCCGAAGCCGAGGTCGATCATCCGGCCGATGCTGCCCATCGGGCTCTGTGAGGCGACCAGCAGCATCAGCGCCGCCGCCAGCCCGATGACGGTCAGCGCCGAACGTAGCGGGCGGCGCATCAGGCCGCGCAGGATGATCCGGCTCGGCTCGTCGGGGCCAAGCGCGGCGGCGAGGTTGGTCACGGCATGGCCGGAATAATCGGGCGGCACCTCGGGCCGCATCGCATCGGCGGGGGACAGGCGCGCCGCGCGCCACACCGCGGTCGCCGCGCCGAGCATTACCGGCACGAGCGTCGCCACCGCCGCCAGCACATAGGCGTCGGCATCGATGCGGAAGGCAAGGAACGGGAAAGAGAAGAAATTCTGATAGAGCCCTGCCATGCCGCGCCCGAGCCACCCGCCGAGCGCGATGCCCAGCGCCAGCCCGCCGAGTGCGAGCAGCACCGCCAGCTGGACATAATGCAGCATGATCGCGCGGACCGGGAAGCCGAACGCCTTGAGCAACCCAATCACCTCGCGCTCGGTATCGACGAGCCGCGCCAGCACGATGTTGAGCAGGAACGCCGCGACGAGCAGGAAGACAGGTGGCATCACCGTCGCCATCGTCGTCAACTGGCTGATCTCGTCGGTGACGAAGCGGTGCGAGACCTGCCGGTCGCGCGGATAGGCACCGACGCCGCCATAGGGTGCGAGCAGCAGGTCGAGACGGCGCTCGGTTTCCGGCGGCTGCTCGCCCGGCGCGAGACGAACCAGCACGTCGTTGAACGACTGATTGAGATTGAGCGCGGCGGCAAGCGGCTCGCGTCCCATCCACAGGATCGCCGAGCGGCGGTTGTCGGGAAAGATCTGCCCCGGGGTCAGGGCATAGATATATTCCGGCGAGAGCACCGCGCCGACGAGCCGCAGCTCCACCCGCTTGCCGTAAAGCACCGCGCCGATCCGGTCGCCGGGGACGAGCCCGGCCGCCGCCACGAACGCCGCATTGGCAACGACTTCCTCTGGGTGGCGCGGATCGGGCAGGCGACCGGCGCGCAGCACGAGCTGGTTGAGTGCCGATGCCCGCGCCGGCGGCAGCGAATGGACCCGCGCGGTAACCGGCTCGGCGACCTGTTTTACGTCGAGCGTCGCGCGCGTGGTGATCCGGCTGTCGGCCGCGGCCACGCCGGGAAGCAGGCGGATCTTGGCCATCAGCGTTTCGGGCGCGCGCACCAGCGGTGCGAAGATGTCGGCAAAGCGCGTCTGGTCGTAATAGCTGTCACGCGTCGCCGCGAGCGAGCTTATCAGCCCGACCGCCATGATCATCGTGCCGACGCCGGCGGCGATGACCAGCGCGATGGCGACCGCTTGGCTGCGCAGGCGCCACAAATCGCGGAACAGCTTGACCGTCATCGTCGAGCCGACCCGCATCACCAGTTCAGCCCCATCGGCGCGGCGCGGCTGGCATTGTGACGCCGCCCGGTAATGCGGCCGTCGCCGAACAGCAGCACCTCGTCGGCAATGTCGGCGATCACGGCATTGTGGGTGATGACGAAGGTGGTGGTGCCGAGTTCGCGATTGACCTGGTCGAGCGCCGCCAGCACGCGCGTGCCGGTCTGGCTGTCGAGTGCGCCGGTCGGCTCGTCGCACAGCAGCACTTCGGGTCGCTTGGCGATGGCGCGCGCGATCGCGACGCGCTGTTGCTCGCCACCCGAAAGCTGCGCCGGAAAATGGTCCAGCCGCGCGTCCAGCCCGACCAGCGCGAGCGCCTCGGCCGGGTCCATCGGATGATCGGATATCTCGGTGATCAGCGAGACATTCTCGCGCGCGGTGAGCGAGGCGACGAGATTGTAGAACTGGAAAACGAAGCCGATGCTGCGCCGACGATATTCGGTCAGCGCATCGTCGTCGAGCGCGGTGACGTCACGATCATGGAACCAGGCATGACCCGAGGTTGCCGTGTCGAGACCACCGAGGATATTGAGCAACGTCGACTTGCCCGAGCCGGACGGGCCGAGCAGCACGACCATCGCGCCCGCGTCGACGCTCAGGTCGACCCCGCGCAAGGCATGGACCGCGCTGGGACCCTCGCCATAGGTCTTGGTCAGACCTTCCAGTCGGTAGATCGGTTGACGCCCCGCCGCAGGATCAGCATCCGTTGCCGGCGGCGACACTTTCACGCTGCTACCCCTGCCCGATCGATCGACCTTGCACGGTTAGCCCCGCTGCGGCCGCGGCGACATGCGTAGCATCCCCTAGGCGACCGATCGACGCGCCCGCCCGGTGCCGATCAACGGTCTTACGGCGTCGTGTTGGTCACCATGTCACCGCGGTTGACTCGGGCGGTCATGCCGGTCGCGTCGGCGTCATCGAGTGTCTGGGTATCGGGCGCCGGAGGGGCCTCGCGCGGAGCCTCACGCGGGGTGACGGCGGGCGCGCCGGCCGGCGCTGCACTCTCCGCCGGCGGCGGGGCGGCTTCGGCCAGATTGGTTTCGACATCGGCGTCCACCGGCGTGCCGGCATCGGCGGGGAGCACGTTGTCGCTCACCTCGGGTTGCGGCGCGGGGCTGGTACGGTCGCAACCGCCCAGCGCGGCAAGCGCGAGCAAGGCGGTGACGGCAATCGTCTTCGTACGCATCATGGTCATCCTCCCTTCACCAGCCGCTCGAGATCGGGCAGCACCAGCCCGCCCGAGCGCGCCTCGATCTTGCTCGCCAGTGTCCGGTCCCAGCCATAGGGGTCGCCGCGGAAATTCATCTGGCCATCCGCGCTGGCGAACGCGGTCCAGTAAAGCAGGTAGACCTGCACCGGCTTGGTCAGCGCCACACGCTGCGTCTTGCCCGTCGCCACCGCCGCGGCGATCGCCGCCGCGGGCCATTTCGGATCGCCGCGCAGCATCAGTTCGGCCAGGTCGGCCGGCTTTTGCAGCCGGACGCAACCATGGCTGGCGAGGCGGCTGAAACTGTCGAACTTCGCGCGCGACGGGGTGTCGTGCAGATAGACCGAATAGGGATTGTCGAAATCGAACTTGTAGCGGCCGAGCGCGCTCTTGGTGCCCGCCGCCTGCTGCAGCCGCGTGCCGCCGATCACGACGAAGCCGTTGCGCTTGAGATAGCCGGGGCTCTTGCGCTCCTTGGGCCACAATTCCTTCGCGGCGATCGAATCGGGCACATTCCATGGCGGGTTGAGCACGATGCTGTTGATCGTCGAGGACAGCATCGGCGTCTCGTGGCCGGGCCGACCGGTCACGGCCCGCATCGACAGGACCGGAACGTCGCCGTCGAACACCGTCATCACCGCGGCGGCGATGTTGACCTGGATGCGGTCGCGCGGCAGCGTCTGCGGCAGCCAGCGCCAGCGCTCGAGATTGGCCATGATCTGGCGCACGCGCTCATTTGCCGGCACGTTGAGCGCGGCGAGCGTCTGCTTCGAAACGACACCCGCCGGGTTGAGGCCGTAGCGACCTTGCGCGCGCTTCACCGCCGCGGCGAGGTCGGCGTCGAACTGGTCGCCGGTCGCGACGACGTCCTTGTCCTCGACGGCGAGCCGCTGGCGCAGCGCCAGCACGCGCGGGCCACTCGCGCCCAGCGTCATGTCGGGGCCCGCGTCGAGCACGGGCCAGCCACCGGCCGCGGCAATGACGCGGTAGCGCGCGAGACCCTGCACCAGTCCATCATAACCGGCATAGGGCGGCGGCAGCGCGGCGATCCACGCCGCCAGCCGATCGCGTCGTACCGCCTCGGCAAAGCCGGGCAGCGGATCGAACGGCGGCGGGCGCAGCCCCCAGTCATGATCGAAATCGGCCGCGGCGAGCCGCCCGGCATGGACCGCGCGGGCATGATCGAGCGCGGCGCGCACCAGCGCATCCCCTTGCAGCGGCGCGGCCGCGGCCGGCGGCGACAGGCGCAGACCCTGCGCCAGATCGTCGGCGGCGAGCAGCGTGCGAAGCTGCGCCGCTTGCGCCGGGGTCAACACCGGCAGCGGCGCGACGGCCTGCACGGCATTCGCCGTGGCGGAAGCGGTTGGCGTCGGCTGTGGCGCGACCGGCGCAGTGGTCTGCCCGGCCTGTCGCGGCACGGCAGCGATCGCCGGGCCAAATGCGAGACCGCCCAGCGCCAGCAGCGCGACACCCCGCGCCAGCATCGCCTTGCCCCAAATCGTCCTGTCTTCGTCGCGCTTCATGGTTCGTCATCTTCCCGGGTTGCCATGGCCATGTGCCACCCCGCAGCTCGACCTAATCTGAACGAACCCCGAAAGACCAGTGCGGGATGCGCGAAAATTCCGTGCAACCGGCCTGCGGCAGGTCCTTGACCGCCACGGCAACGCATGTTCGTGACGTGCGTCGCGGCGGCCGGCATCGCCCCGTCTTCGCGATCAGGGGCGTAATCCGAAGGCGGCGAGCCCGAAAATCGCCCCGGCCTGAATCGCGACGATGAGCAACGGCAGCAGCGGGACGGCCGGCGGGAGCATCCCGGCCGCACGGCCTGATCGTCGTCTCAGCGGGGTAAATCGCGCTTCCCGCAGGCGCGCGAAGACCGGTCCGCGCGGCGCCTTCGCGCGCGCTTCATTCTCCCGCGCGATAGTTCATGTCAGAATGAATGAATTTATTTACGTCTTTTCATGATGATGGCCGGCATCGCGTCGACCACGCCGGTCGATGCTCCACCGCCGATTCCGTTTCTTCCCACCGTTCTCGAGACCACATCATGGGCAGCTTGCACCGATCCGTCGCCTTGCTCGGCTTTCACGGCGACGATCTCGATCCAGCCGAGATCACGGCGCACCTCGGCGCCGAACCGACGATCGCCGCGAGCAAGGGCGGCTGCTGGCTGACATCGTCGGCCGGCGGAAAGGTCGCGGCGACCGGCGCGTGGCGCCTCGAAGCCAATGACGGCGCGCGCGCCAATCTCGACGACCAGATCGTCGGGCTGTTCGCGCCGCTTTCCGGCGATGTCGCCATATGGCGGGCGTTGGCGGCCCGCTATCGCGGCCGGATATTCTGCGGCCTGTTCCTCGCCAGCGGCAATGAGGGCGTGACGTTGCAACCCGCCACGCTCGCGATGATCGGGCAGCGCGGACTGGTTCTCGATCTCGATATCTATGGTGCCCGCTTCTGAGCTGACGGCTTCCGGGCCCCGCGGGACCGGCCGCCGCGCGCCGCGCGGCGGCCGCCACCTTACCAGATATGGACGCGCTGATCCGGCGTCAGATACAGCTTCTGCCCGGGCTTCACCGCGAACGCAGTGTACCAGGCGTCGAGGTTGCGCACCGTCTGCACGCGCCACATCGCCGGGGCGTGGACGTCGGTGGCGATGCGCCCGCGCAACGCCTTGTCGCGCATCTTGGTGCGCCAGCTCTGCGCGAAGGCGAGGAAGAAGCGCTGATCTCCGGTCATGCCATCGATCACCGGCGCCGGTCGCCCGCCGAGCGAGGCATGATAGGCCTCATAGGCGGCGGTCAGCCCGGCGACATCGGCGATGTTCTCGCCCAGCTCCTGCGTGCCGTTGAGGTGCAGGCCCGGCAGCGCTTCATACGCATCATATTGTGCGATCAGCGCCTTCCCCGCATCGTCGAAATGCTTGAAATCGCTCTTGGTCCACCAATTGTGCAGCCGCCCGGTCGAATCGAAATCGGCACCGAGATTGTCGAAGCTGTGGCTCACCTCATGGCCGATCACCGCGCCGATCGCACCGTAATTGGCCGCCGCGTCGAACTTCGCGTCGAAATAGGGTGATTCGAGGATCGCGGCCGGGAAGTTGAGCGCGTTCTGCACCGGCAGGTTGATCGCGTTGACGGTCTGCGGCGTCATCCACCATTCGTGGCGATCGACCGGCTTACCGATCTTGCCGATCTGGTGGCGATATTCGAACAGCCGCGCGCGCTGGAGATTGCCGACCGGGTCATCGGCCTTGACCTCCAGCGTGGCATAGTTGCGCCACGTCTCGGGATAGCCGACGCCGACGATCAACACCTGGAGCTTGCGCCGCGCCTCGGCTTTGGTCGCCGGGGCGAGCCACTGCAGCCCGGCAAGGCGGTGGTCGAACGCCGCGACGATGTTCTTCACCATGCCCTGGATTTCGAGCTTGGACGAGGCCGGGAAATATTTGGCGGCATAGATCTCGCCGACCGCATCACCCAGCGCACCATTGACCGCGGCAATCGCGCGCTTGTCGCGCGGCTGCTGCTGCGGCGTGCCATTGAGCGTATGGCCGTAGAAATCGAACGCCGCCTGGTCGATCGCCCTGGGCAGTGCCGCCGTCACCTGGTTGATGGTGTGGAAGGTCAGCCAGTCCTGCCAGCTTTGCAGCGGCTCGCTGGCGACCAGCGCCGCCAGGCCGGTGATCGCCTCGGGCTGCCACACGCTGAACTGCTGCTGGTGCGGCAGGCCCGCCGCCGCCCAATAGGCGTTCCAGTCGATCCCCGGCGCCTTGCTGGCAAAGGCGGCACGCGGCCAGGTCTGCGCCTTGTGCGCGTCCTGGCTGGCGACGATGTCGTAATGCGCGCGGGCGATCTTGTTCTCGAGCGCGACGATCCGGTCGGCGCGCGCGGCAGCGTCGCTGACCCCGGCCAGCGTCAGCAGCTTTTCGACATAGCCGCGATAGGCCGTGCGCAGCTCGACCATGTCGGGCTTGTCGGAGAGGTAATAGTCGCGATCGGGCAAGCCGAGACCACCCTGCATAAGATACGGCATGGTGACGGTCGGATGGTTGAGGTCCTGCGCGACGAACAGGCCGAACAGATTTTCGGTGTGAAAATTGCTCGCATTGAGCGGATCGGTATCGGCACGCATCGTGGCACCGAGCGCGGCGGACAGTGCCGCCTTGTCCTTGAGCGCGGTGATCGCCGAGAGTTCGCCGGCGAGCGGCGCCATGCCGCGTGCGTCGATCCCCGCGGTATCGGCGAAGGCGGCGTAATAGTCGGCGATGCGGCGCGGATCGGTGCCCGGCGCGGCCTTGCCCTCGGCCGCCCCCTTGATGATCCCGGCAGTGCGCGCTTCGGCGACCTTAAACACGTCGTAACCGACCCCGACGCTCGAACGGTCCGCCGGGATTTCGGTGTGTGCGGCCCAGGTCCCGCTGGCATAGGTGTTGAAATCGTCGCCCGGCTTGACGGCGGAATCGATCAGGGCCGGGTCGACGCCGGGTAGCCGGGGCGTGGTCGGCCCGGCGACGGAAGCCTGGGTCGACAAAGCGGTGGCAAGCAGCAGGGTGAGCAGGATTGGGCGGTTCATCGCGGGGACTCTCCTATCGGTGTATGAGCCGGGGACTACACCGCGTCGCATCGCTTTGCCAGATGCTTCCCTTCCTCGCCGAGCGTCGCTAGTCACGTTTGAAACGATAAGGATGCCCGCATGAGCGCCCCGGTGCTCGAGACCCGATTGTCACCCGACAGCGAGACCTTCCGCGCCAATGCCGTGCACAACCGCGCGTTGGCCGACCGGCTGCGCGCCGATGTCGCGCTGGCGGCACTGGGCGGCAATGAGAAGAGCCGCGAGCGCCACACCAGCCGCGGCAAGCTGCTGCCGCGCGACCGCGTCGAGCGGCTGCTCGATCCCGGCAGCCCGTTCCTCGAAATCGGCCAGCTCGCCGCCAACGATCTCTATGGCGGCGAGGTACCCGGCGCCGGCATGATCGCCGGCATCGGCCGCGTCTCGGGCCGGCAGTGCATGATCGTGTGCAACGACGCGACGGTGAAGGGCGGCACCTATTATCCGATGACGGTCAAGAAGCATCTCCGCGCTCAGGAGATTGCCGAGGCCAATTTGCTGCCGTGCATCTATCTGGTCGATTCGGGCGGGGCGAACCTGCCGCACCAGGCCGAGGTGTTCCCCGACCGCGACCATTTCGGGCGGATCTTCTTCAACCAGGCAAACATGTCGGCCAAGGGCATCCCGCAGATCGCCTGCGTGATGGGCAGCTGCACCGCGGGCGGCGCCTATGTCCCCGCCATGTCCGACGAGACGATCATCGTGCGCGGCCAGGGCACGATCTTTCTCGCCGGCCCGCCGCTGGTCAAGGCGGCGACGGGCGAGGTGATCTCGGCCGAGGAGCTGGGTGGCGCCGACACGCATGGCCGCAAGTCGGGCGTGGTCGATCATGTCGCCGAAAATGACGAGCATGCGCTGACCATCGTGCGCGACATCGTCTCGACGCTCGCGCCGCAAGTCATGGCGGGCGTCAACATCAAGGACCCGCGCCCGCCGAAATTCGACACCGAGGAACTGTACGGCATCGTGCCGCAGGACGTTCGCGCGCCCTATGACGTACACGAGGTGATCGCGCGGCTGGTCGACGGCAGCGAATTCCACGAGTTCAAGGCGCTGTACGGCACCAGCCTGGTGTGCGGCTTCGCGCATATCTGGGGGCTGCCGGTGGCGATCCTCGCCAATAACGGCGTGCTGTTCAGCGAGAGCGCGGTGAAGGGTGCGCATTTCATCGAACTTGCCTGCCAGCGCCGGATTCCGCTGCTGTTCCTGCAGAACATCTCGGGCTTCATGGTCGGCGGTAAATATGAGGCCGAGGGCATCGCCAAGCACGGCGCCAAGCTCGTCACCGCCGTCGCCACCGCGACCGTGCCCAAGATCACCGTGCTGATCGGCGGGAGCTTCGGCGCGGGCAATTACGGCATGTGTGGCCGCGCCTTCGCCCCGCGCTTCCTGTTCAGCTGGCCCAACAGCCGGATCAGCGTGATGGGCGGCGAACAGGCCGCCTCGGTGCTCGCCACCGTCCACCGCGACGCCGACAGCTGGTGCGAGGAAGAGGTCGAGGCGTTCAAGGCGCCGATCCGCCAGCGCTACGAGGATGAGGGCAATCCGTGGCACGCGACGGCGCGGCTGTGGGACGACGGCATCATCGACCCGGCGCAGACGCGGGACGTGCTGGGGTTGGCGTTCGCCGCCACGCTCAACGCGCCGATCCCCGAGCGCTCGGCGTTCGGCGTGTTCCGGATGTGATGGGGGAAGCGGACTCCTCAATACCTCCCCGGCACGGGGAGGGGGACCGCCCGGCGCAGCCGGGTGGTGGAGGGGCAGTCCGCCGCTCGCCGTTCGGCGCGCCGCGTAAATCGGTGGAGATCGCCCGCCGCGAACGCCGCAGCGGCAATCTGCCAGAGGTCGTATTGTGGCGCGCGCTCCGCACGAGACCCGAAGGATTGCGCTTTCGCAAGCAGCACCCGCTCGACCATTACAGCCTCGATTTCGCCTGCCTCGCCGCACGCTTGGCTATTGAGGTTGACGGGGAGATCCATAGCCGCAGCGACCAACCGTCCCGCGATGTGCGGCGCGATGTGATCGTCGCAGAACATGGCTTCGCCACACTACGCATCGCGGCGAAAGATGTGCTGAACGACCTCGACGCCGTTGTAACCGCTATCGTCACTGCCTGTCTCGACCGCCTTCCCCTCCACCAGCCTGCGGCTGGTCCCCCTCCCCGTTCCGGGGAGGTATTTTAAAGGACGCTCCATGATCCTCCCGCTTCTCCTCCTCGCCGCGCAGATCACCCCGGTTCAGCCGATCGTGAAGGGCACCGCCTTGCCGCCGCCCGCCAGCGAGGAGGCCGGCGTTATGGTCCCGGTCAACGGGCTGCTCGCCGGCATCGCCGCGCGCGATGGCCAGGCGATGGCGAAATATCTCCGCCCCGACGGCAACGCCACGGTCGCGACCGAGAAGCCCGACGGCACGCGCACCGTCACCCATATCAGCGCCGCCGACCTGCTGGCGCGCTTCACGCCGGGGCCGGAGAAATATGACGAACGCCTCACCGACCCGGCGATCGAGATCGACGGCGACATCGCGATGGTGTGGTCGCCCTATACCTTCGCGATCGACGGCAAGGTGCACCATTGCGGCGTCGACCATTTCTCGCTGGTCCGCGAAAATGGCAGCTGGAAGATCGCCAATCTCAGCTGGTCGTCGCGCACCACCGGCTGCGCGGGCTGAGCCCTTTTGGGGAGGCGGTTTTGGATCTTGAACTTGAAGATCGCCAGGTATTCGTGCGGCCAAACCGCGCGACCATCGATGGCTGGCTACGCTCGCTTGCCGTCAACGGTCCGAACAGTTTCGCTGCGCTGGTCCAAGGATGCGGCGACTATATTCAGACGGCCACTCGCGGCACAAGGTTCGTCATAGAGCAGCGCACGCAGCAGCCACTTCACCACTATCGGGCGATCCGGACCGCAGATTCGTCCGACCTGTTCGAGATCGAAGAGGTAGTGGAAGCGTTTGAGGAATATGCGTTTTCGATCAACACACCATCGTCATTCACTTGGGAATTGATGGATGCAGAGGTGGGAATCTAGGACAATGCCTTGCTGACCTCCCTCCTCATCGCCAATCGCGGCGAGATCGCCTGCCGCATCATCCGCACCGCGCGGACGATGGGGATCCGCACCGTCGCGGTCTATTCGGATGCCGACGCCAAGGCGCTGCACGTCCGCCAGGCCGACGAGGCGGTGCATATCGGCCCCTCCCCGGCGCGCGAATCCTATCTCGTCGGCGAGAAGATCATTGCTGCGGCGAAGGCGACCGGTGCCGAGGCAATCCACCCCGGCTATGGCTTTCTGTCGGAAAATGCCGATTTCGCGCAGAGCGTGATCGATGCCGGGCTGATCTGGGTCGGCCCGCGACCCGACAGCATCCGCGCGATGGGGCTGAAGGACGCCGCCAAGGAGCGCATGATCGCCGCCGGCGTCCCCGTCACGCCGGGCTATCTCGGCGCGAACCAGGACCCGGCGCACCTCCGGGCCGAGGCGAACAAGACCGGTTATCCGGTGCTGATCAAGGCGGTTGCCGGCGGCGGCGGCAAGGGCATGCGGCGGGTCGATACGGCGGCGGACTTTGCCGATGCGCTGCTGTCGTGCCAGCGCGAGGCGGCCGCGTCGTTCGGCGACGAGCGCGTGCTGATCGAGAAGTACATCCTCTCGCCCCGCCATATCGAGGTGCAGGTGTTCGGCGACAGCCATGGTAATGTCGTCCACCTGTTCGAGCGCGACTGCTCGCTGCAACGCCGCCACCAGAAGGTGATCGAGGAAGCCCCCGCCCCCGGCATGGACGAGGCGACCCGAGAGGCGATCTGCGATGCCGCGGTGCGCGCGGCCAAGGCGGTCGATTATGTCGGTGCCGGCACGATCGAGTTCATCGCCGACGCCAGCGAGGGCCTGCGCGCCGACCGCATCTGGTTCATGGAAATGAACACGCGGTTGCAGGTCGAGCATCCGGTGACCGAGGAGATTACCGGGCAGGATCTGGTCGAGTGGCAGCTGCGGGTGGCGAGTGGCGAGGTGTTGCCGAAGCGGCAGGATGAGTTGCGCATCGATGGCTGGGCGATCGAGGCGCGGCTTTATGCGGAGGATCCCCGCAACGGATTCCTCCCGAGCACTGGCACGCTCGCAGACCTGAACCTTCCGCGTGCTGCGCGCATCGAAAGTGGTGTGGAGCGGGGCGCTGAAGTCTCACCCTTCTACGATCCGATGATCGCCAAGCTGGTCGTGCATGCCGCGACGCGCGAGGAAACGTGCGACAAGCTCGCACGCGCTTGCGACAGCGTCGTTACGTGGCCGGTTCGGAACAACGCCGGTTTCCTCGCCGCCTTGCTGCGCGATGACAACTTCAGTGCGGCGTCAGTGACGACTGGCTATATCGACGCCAATGTAGAGCGCCTGCTCGAAACCAATGTGTTAACGGCCCCGCAGTTAAACCCGGTCGCCGGGCAATTGTTTCGGCAAGCGGGTGGCAGTCTCGCGGCGCTCGACCCGGAGGATTTTCCTTCGAAGCCAGGCGATATCTGGAACGAGTTGATCGGCTTTCGCGCCAATCGCGAACCACGCCGTACGATGTGGCTGCTTGCGGACGGCGATCTCAAGGAAACGGTAATCGGAACCGTACCGACGGGCGACGCCGGCGGACGCGAGATGCTGTTGGGCGTCGATGACGGCATTCTTCTCGTCGATCGTGGCTGGCCGCACCTCATTCAGCAGGCCCGCTCCTCGGGCACCAACGCCGGCGGCGCCGGCGACGGCGCGATCCTCTCACCCATGCCCGGCCGCATCATCGCCGTGGCAGTCGCGGCCGGCGACGTCGTCACCAAGGGCCAGAAGCTCGTCACGCTCGAGGCGATGAAGATGGAGCATTCGCTGACCGCGCCGTTCGACGGCACGATCGCCGAGCTCGACGCCGAGACCGGCGCGCAGGTCAGCGAGGGCAAGATGCTGGTCCGCGTGGAGAAGGCTGCCTGAGCGCGCTCGCCATCCGCGCGGCGACGCGCGACGACCTGCCGGCAATCGTCGCGCTGCTCGCCGACGATGTGAACGGCGCGAAGCGCGAGGATGCCAGCCTGCCGCTCGACCCCGGCTATGGCGCCGCGTTCGACGCGATCCATGCCGACCCCAACCAGATGCTGGTCGTCGCCGAGCGCGACGCGCGCGTCATCGGCACGCTGCAGCTCTCCTTCCTGCCGGGCCTGTCGCATCGCGGCGCATGGCGCGGGCAGATCGAAGCGGTACGCATCGCCAGCGACCTGCGCGGCCAGGGGCTGGGCGCGGAACTGATCGGCTGGGCGGTGGTCGAATGTCGTACGCGGGGCTGTCGGATGGCTCAGCTCACCTCCAAGGCCGATCGGCTCGATGCGCATCGCTTCTATGAGCGGCTCGGCTGGGACAAGAGCCATGCCGGGTTCAAGCTGGTGCTGTGAACTCCCTCTCCTTCGGGAAGGAGAGGGAGGAATTCATCGGGTTAGTTCAGCGGTCTAATTTCAGCGTCGTGCCGGCTTACGGGTCGATCTGAACGAAATCCACGTCTTCGGCCCCTGAAATCAGCGTACAGGTCCCCTTGCCGACAACGTAGACATGCTTGGCGTCCTGCTCCGCCCTGATGATATTTTGGTAGAGCGCCGCCCCGCTCGCCGTCGATGTGTTGATGACGAACTGGTGGTTGACGTTGCAGGTCGACCATGGCGAGTTCGGTGCCGAGCCGATCGTGAAAAGCACATTGCCCGACTGAAAGGCGACGACTGCTGTGATCGTGTTGAGCCCCGAATAGGTCGGCGTCGCGAAAGACGCGGAAGGGACGGCGGCCAGCGCGAGGCTGACGATCGATACCTTCAGCGAAGTCCAGATTTTCATAATGCTTCTCCGTACCACAGGACGGTGTCGCGAGATGACGATACCGCTTCACCTGCGCGCCTTATGTAAGTAGCACGGGGCGCATTTACTCCAACATTCGACAGTAAATCCAACATGTTAGATTATTTTTGGCCGGCAGTGCGGGTTATCTTGGCACGTCGATATCTTTGCCATTGTTCAACTGGAGCGATCAGGTGGATGAGCATCGCTTCTACGAGCGGCTCGGCTGGGACAAGAGCCATGCCGGGTTCAAGCTGGTGCTGGCGGATTGACGCGCTTCTTCTCCCTCTCCCCCTTGGGGGAGAGGGTCGGGGAGAGGGGCAGTCGTCAACGCGACGTCCGCGTCACTGCCCCTCTCCCGACTTCGCTCCGCTCGTCTTCCCTCTCCCCGCAAGCGGGGAGAGGGAAATGAGGTCAAACCGTAAAGCTCTCCCCGCAACCGCATGCGCCCTTGGCGTTGGGGTTGTCGAACACGAAGCCGGCGGCGAAATCGTCCTCGACCCAGTTCATCGTCGAGCCGACCAGATAGAGGATCGATCCGCCATCGACGAACAGCGTACCGCCGGGCGTGTCGATGCGTTCATCGAACGGCTTGGCTTCGTTCACATAGTCGACCGAATAGGCCAGCCCCGAACAGCCGCGCTTGGGCGTCGACAGCTTGACGCCGATCGCCCCTTCGGGCGCGCGCGCCATCAGCTCGGCGATGCGCGCCTCGGCCGAGGGCGTGAGGATCAACGCGGCGGGGCGCGGGCGGCGGGTCGTGGTCGTGGTCATTTTCCGTTCCTCCAAGCCCCTCCCCTTCAGGGGAGGGGTTGGGGTGGGGCCCATCCGCGAACGCGCGCTCGCGGAACCGCCCCACCCCCAGCCCCTCCCCTGAAGGGGAGGGGAGAATTTTACAGCATTCCCAGCTCCAGCCGCGCCTCGTCGCTCATCTTGGCCGGGTCCCAGGGCGGGTCCCACACCAGATTGACGTCGGCGGTGGCGATGCCCGGTACGGTGCTGACGCGCAGCTCGACCTCGCCCGGCATCGATTCGGCCACCGGGCAATGCGGCGTGGTCAGCGTCATGGTGACGGTGGCATGGCCTTCGTCGGTGACGTCGACGCCGTAGATCAGCCCGAGATCGTAGATGTTGACCGGGATTTCCGGGTCGTAAATGTCCTTCAGCGCCTCGACCACGCCCTCGTACAAGGCGCCTCCCGGGGCGCTCGTCGATTCCACCACCGGCTTCTGCGCGAGAAAGCCTTCGAGATAGTCGCGCTTGCGCTCGAAGCTTTCCGTCACGCTCGCCGATTTTTCGGCGTGAGCGTCGACAAGGGCGCCCTCGACGCGCGCCTTGGGCGGCGCCTCGACCGACTCGACTTCTTCCACCACGATCTTGCGTTCTTCGTTCATCCGAAGATCCTCGTTACCCGTTCGATACCCGCAACCAGCGCCTCGATGTCCGACGCCCGGTTGTACACGCCAAAACTCGCCCGCGCCGTCGCCGGCACGCCGAGCGCATCCATCAGCGGCTGCGCGCAATGATGACCCGCGCGGATCGCAACCCCCGCCTCGTCCAAAATGGTGCCGATGTCGTGCGGATGCACCCCTTGGATCGCGAAGCTGACGATGCCGGCGGACTCCGCCGGCCCGAACAGCGTCACCGAATTGATCCGCCCGAGCGCCTCGCGCGCCTGCGCGACCAGCGCGGTCTCGTGCGCGTGAATGCGCTCCAGCCCGAGCCCCGCGACATAGTCGATCGCCGCAGCCAGCCCGAGCGCACCGACGATATGCGGCGTTCCCGCCTCGAACCGCGCCGGCGGCGGGGCGTAGGTGGTTTTGGCAAAGGTCACGCGGTCGATCATCGCGCCGCCGCCCTGCCACGGCGGCATCGCATCGAGCAGTTCCGCCCTGCCCCACAGCACGCCGATTCCGGTCGGGCCGTAGAGCTTGTGGCCGGAGAAGACGTAGAAGTCGCAGCCGATCTCGGCGACATCGACCGGCAGCCGCGCCACCGCCTGACAGCCGTCGAGCAGGATCTTGGCGCCAACCGCATGCGCGATCGCGGTCGCGCGCTTCGCATCGAGCATCGAGCCGAGCACGTTCGAGACATGCGCCAGCGCGACGAGCTTGTGCGCCGGGGTGATCATCGCCGCCATCGCGTCGAGATCGATGCCCCCGTCGGCGGTCAGCGGCACGACGTCGATTTCCGCGCCGACGCGCTCGGCGACCAGCTGCCACGGCACGATGTTGCTGTGATGCTCGAGCGTCGAGAGCAGGATGCGGTCGCCGGCCTTGAGTTGTGTCCCGGCCCAGCATTGCGCCACGAGGTTGATCGCCTCGGTCGCGCCGCGCACGAAGACGATCTCGTCAGTCCTGGCGCCGATAAATTTCGCGGTCTTCGCCCGCGCCGCCTCGAACGCCAGCGTCATGTCGGCCGAACGCTGATAGACGCCGCGATGCACCGTGGCGTAGCTCGTGTCGTAACCGCGCGTGATCGCGTCGATCACCACCTGCGGCTTCTGCGCGGTCGCGGCAGTGTCGAGATAGGACCAACCGGCAGGGATGGCGGGGAAGTCGGCACGGACGTCCAAAAATTCCTCCCCGGCACGGGGAGGGGGACCATGCGCAGCATGGTGGAGGGGGGCCTGCCACGAGCGCTGCGCTTGTGGCTCTCCCCCTCCACCGCCTTCGGCGGTCCCCCTCCCCGTTCCGGGGAGGATTTGCATCTCGCCACTCACAGCAACCGCTCCAGCGCGGCCTGCGCCGCTGCCTCGACCCGTTCGCGCTCGGCCTGGTCGGCGATCCCGTCGAAAACCGAGCCGACAAAGGCGCGCAGCAACAAGGCCTTCGCCTCGGCGGGCGGGAGGCCGCGGCTCGCGAGATAGAACAACGCCTGCCGGTCGAGCTCGCCAACCGTCGCGCCATGCGCGCACTTCACGTCGTCGGCGAAGATCTCGAGTTCGGGCTTGGCATTGGCGGTGGCGGTGCGCGTCAGCAGCATCGCCTTGACCGACTGGCTGGCATCGGTCTTCTGCGCGCCACGCGCCACCGCGACCTTGCCGAGATAGGATCCGGTCGCCCTGCCGCCGAGCACCGAGCGCACGACCTGGTTGCTCGTCGCGTTCGGCTCGATATGATTGAGCGTGGTGACGATTTCCAGCGTCTGCTCGCCCCCGCCGAGGATCGCACCGCCCAGCTCGAAATGCGATCCTTCATGGCAGGTCACATCGATCGCCACCCGGCCGAAGGTGCCGCCAATGTTGAGCACATGGATCGTCGCCGTCGCGCCTTGATGCAGCACGACGCGGAAGTCGTGGATCGCGACGGCATCGAGCGCCGCGTCCTGCACGATGACACGCGTCAGCGTCTCGCCCGCCGCAACCTCGATCACTTCGGCCGCGGGCACCGGCCACACCGAGGCGACCGCCGTGAGGTCGGAATAGCGCCACGCCTCGTCGCGCCGCGTGGGGAGAGTGAGCACGTCCATCAAAACACCTCCCCGGTACGGGGAGGGGGACCGCCGAAGGCGGTGGAGGGGGCGTGCCGCAGACGGAGCGCGTGTGGCACGCCCCCTCCACCCCCGGCTTCGCCGGCGGTCCCCCTCCCCGTACCGGGGAGGTGTTTCTGGTGCGCCATCACGCCGCCACCGCCGCATAACCTTCGGCTTCGAGCTCATGCGCCAGCTCCGGCCCGCCCGAGCGCACGATGCGGCCATCCGCCAGCACATGGACGAAATCGGGCCGCACATAATCGAGCAGCCGCTGATAATGCGTGATCAACACCACCGCCTTGTCGGGCCGGCGCATGATGCGGTTGATGCCCTCGCCGACGATGCGCAGCGCGTCGATGTCGAGGCCGGAGTCGGTCTCGTCGAGGATCGCCAGCCTGGGGTCGATGATGCCCATCTGCACCATCTCGTTGCGCTTCTTCTCGCCGCCCGAGAAGCCGACGTTTACCGGCCGCTTGAGCATCTCGGCGTCCATCTCGAGCTTCGCCGCCTCGCCGCGCGCCAGCTTGAGGAACTCGCCACCCGACAACGGCTTCTCGTCGCGCTGCTTGCGCTGCGCGTTCAACGCCTCGCGCAGGAATTGCACGTTCGACACGCCGGGAATCTCGACCGGATATTGGAAACCGAGGAACAACCCCGCCGCCGCGCGCTCATGCGGCGCGAGCGCGAGCAGGTCCGTGCCGTCGAAATCGACGCTGCCGGCGGTGACCTCATAACCGGGCCGGCCGCCGAGCACATAACCCAGCGTCGACTTGCCGGCGCCGTTCGGCCCCATGATCGCATGCACCTCGCCCGCGTTGACGCTGAGCGAAAGGCCCTTGAGGATGGGCTTGCCGTCGATTTCGGCGTGGAGGTTAGTAATTTCGAGCATTCTTCATCCATTCGGAATAGGCAGTCATGTCGAGTTTGCTGGCCGCAATAGCTTCCTGAATGGTCGGGAAAAACTGCCAGTCAGCTTCATCGTCTATCGTCAGATTTAATTTATCGAGCGGGGTGACCGTATCGATAAGCAACTTCTCCGGATCGCTAAAAGGATCATGAAATTCGGTATGGACGACCGCGAATTGCCCATCAAAGGGTCGCTCTAGGCACCAACGAAAAACCGTTGCCCCCTCCTCGATGGACGCAACACCATGCGGCCGGTACGGTGGGACAGCTTCAACCAACCATGCCTCCAGTACGATTCTGCGTCACCATCTCTTCAAGCCCCTCCCCTTCAGGGGAGGGGTTGGGGTGGGGCCTCTCCCAGCGCGCCGACGTCGCGCTCAGCGCGACACCGATCGCATGAACGACACCCTCCATATTGCCCATCACGTCGAGATTGCTCACCCGAACCACACGATACCCATCGCGCGCCAGGACCTCGTCGCGCAGCCGGTCCTTCGCCTCATCATGCGTATCGCCATCGACCTCGACGATCAGCGCCCTTTGCGGGCAAAGAAAATCCGCGATGAACCAGCCAACCACAGACTGGCGGCGAAACTTGAAGCCGCCCAGCTGACCATTGCTCAACTGCCGCCACAGCCGCTTCTCGGGCTCGGTCGGGTTGCGGCGCATGTGAGCGGCGCGTTCGTGCAACTGCGCGAGCTTGTCGGCGGAGAGGCCCCACCCCCGTCCCCTCCCCTGAAGGGGAGGGGTGTTGAGGCGTCGCGCGTCATCCTGGGGACTCAGCGCAGGCATCACCCCACGCTCCCCTCGAGCGAAATCCCCAGCAGTTTCTGCGCCTCGACCGCGAACTCCATCGGCAGTTGCTGCAGCACCTCGCGCGCGAAGCCGTTGACGATCAGCGCGACCGCCGCTTCCTGGTCGAGCCCGCGCTGCATCGCGTAGAACAGCTGGTCGTCGCTGATCTTCGAGGTCGTCGCCTCATGCTCGATCTGCGCGCTCGGGTTGCGTACCTCGATATAGGGCACGGTATGCGCGCCGCACTGGTCGCCGAGCAGCAGGCTGTCGCACTGGGTGAAGTTGCGCACGCCCTCCGCGGTCGGCCCGACGCGCACCAGCCCGCGATAGGTATTGTCCGAGCGCCCGGCGCTGATGCCCTTCGACACGATGGTCGAGCGGCTGTTCTTGCCGAGATGGATCATCTTGGTGCCGGTATCGGCCTGCTGGCGGTTGTTGGTAACCGCGACCGAATAGAATTCGCCGACGCTGTTCTCGCCCGCCAGCACGCAGCTGGGATATTTCCAGGTGATCGCGCTGCCGGTCTCGACCTGGGTCCAGCTGACCTTGGAATTCCTGCCCTGGCACAGCGCGCGCTTGGTGACGAAGTTGTAGATCCCGCCCTTCCCTTCCGCGTCGCCCGGATACCAGTTCTGCACGGTCGAATATTTGATCTCGGCATCGTCCAAGGCGACCAGCTCGACCACGGCGGCATGGAGCTGGTTCTCGTCGCGCATCGGCGCGGTGCAGCCTTCGAGATAGGAGACGTAGGCGCCCTTGTCGGCGACGATCAGGGTGCGCTCGAACTGGCCGGTATTCTCGGCATTGATGCGGAAATAGGTGCTCAGCTCCATCGGGCAGCGCACGCCTTCGGGGATGTAGACGAAGGTGCCGTCGGAAAAGACCGCGCAGTTGAGCGCGGCGAAATAATTGTCGTGCTGCGGCACGACCTTGCCGAGCCATTTACGCACCAGATCGGGATATTCGCGGATCGCCTCGCTGATCGAGCGGAAGATCACCCCCGCCGCCTCGAGCTCCTTGCGGAAGGTCGTCGCCACCGAAACGCTGTCGAACACCGCATCGACCGCGACGCGGCGCGCGCCCTCGACACCGGCGAGCATCTCCTGCTCGGCAATCGGGATGCCGAGCTTTTCATAGACGCGCAGGATCTCGGGATCGACCTCGTCGAGGCTGCCGAGCTTGGGCTTGGCCTTGGGCTCGGCGTAATAATAGGCGTCCTGGTAATCGATCGGCGGGACGTTGAGCTTGGCCCAGTCGGGCGGCGTCATCGTCAGCCACAGGCGATAGGCCTTGAGCCGCCAGTCGAGCATCCACTCAGGCTCGTTCTTCTTGGCCGAGATGAAGCGCACGGTGTCCTCGCTCAGGCCCTTGGGCGCGAACTCCTGCTCGATATCGGAATGGAAGCCCCATTCGTAGGTCTTGTTGGCGGCGGCATGCGCCTCGGCGTTACGCGTAACGATATCGCCCTGTTCACCATCCATCATGCAAGTACTCCTGTTCCCCGGCGAAGGCCGGGGCCCAGTTGGGAAAGCGTGGACAAGGAAGCGCTGTGTTCAGCCAATGAAGGCTCCCCAACCGGGGCCCGGCCTTCGCCGGGGAGCGTGGAAAGGGTAGCGAGGCTCACCCCGGCCAGCGCGCCGCGCACCGCATCATTGACCACATTCCAGTGCGGCTTGACCCGGCAATTGCCCTCGACGACGCAATCATGGCTGCCGGCGTCGACGCAGGCGGTCAGCGCGATCGGGCCTTCGATCGCCTCGATGATATCGGCCAGGCTGATCGTCGCCGGCGGCCGCGACAGGCGAAACCCGCCCCCCGTACCGCGCGAACTCTCGATCAGGCCGGCGGTCGACAGCCGGCTGACCAGCTTCTGCACCGTCGGCAGCGGCAACCCCGTCTCTTCCGCCAGCAACGTGGCGTTGAGCCGCGTCGCACCGCATTTGCGGGCGGCGGCGGACATCATCACCACGGCATAGTCGGCAAGGCTGGAAAGACGCATCAACTCTCAATCGGACAGAAACGATCCGATTGCCATGTGGGCGTTGCGCGGCGATGGGTCAACCCACTTCTTTTACCTCCCCGGCACGGGGAGGGGGACCGCCGAAGGCGGTGGAGGGGGCGGGCCACAAGCGATGCGCGCGGGGCGATCCCCCTCCACCACGCCACTTCGCGTCGCGGCCCCTCCCCGTTCCGGAGAGGTATTGAAAAGGTCAGGTCCTGCTCACCAGCGCACTCACCCGGTCCCCCAGCGCGGTGCGCTGCGCGGTGACCAGTTGCGTCAACAGGGTCGGCTCGGCATGGAACTGGCGCGGTGTCATGCCGGTGAACTGCTTGACCTCGCGGATCATGTGCGACTGGTCGTAGAAGCCGCGTTCGATCACATCGTCGAGCGTCTCGACCTCCGAGGCGAGCGCCACCGCCGCCTTGAGCGCGCGATATTTGCGCGCCAGCATCTTGGGCGGCGCGCCATACATCGCCTTGCATTTGCGCTCGACCTGGCGCCGCGACAGCCCGGTGATCGTGATCAGGTCGTCCATCTCGGGCGAGGGCGAATCGGCCAGCCAGCCATCGACCTGGCGCACGAAGTGTAGCGCGCCACTGCACCGTTCCTGCAGCAGATAGCGCACCAGCGGCTCGGCGACCGCCGCGCATTCCTCGACCGTCGTCGCCTGCTCGAACGCGGCATAGGCGGCGCGCAGCCGGCTGGGCCCGAACAGACCGATCGCGTCGACGGTGCGATTGAGCATGCTCGACGCGTCGATCCCCAGCATCGCGGTCCAGCCCGCGGCGGTCAGCCCCATGCCGAACAGCCGCAACGGCCCGCTCGCCCGCGCCTTGACCGGCCCGCAGGTCGGGCCGAGCACATGAATCTCGGTCGATTGCTGCACCACCCCGTCGGCAAAGGCATATTGCGCCGCACCGGGCGACAGGCGAAAGCGCAGCTGCGCATAGTCGGCCCGCTCGACATCCTCGAATATCGGAACATCCGCGCGGAAGTAATAGAAAAGTGTGACGTATTCCGTCAGGTCTGCGGCCGGGACCGCATAGTCCAGCTTGATATCGACCACGATGTGCGCCCCGTTTTCTATGGAACGCAGACTAACCTGTCCGAACGACAAAGAAAAGCGGCCCGGATGGTTACCCATCCGGGCCAAAGTGAAAGAGCCCCCCGTCAGGGGAAACTCTTCGGGTCGCAGCTTGGGTCTAGCGGCGCCCCGACGCGCCGTATTGGATGAAAACGCCAATATCGCGCGGATCGCTTTGACCGCTCGCGGCGCGGCTGGCAGGAGGGCGGCGATGCTGTTTCCGCTCATCCGCCCCGCCCTCTTCGCGCTCGATGCCGAGCGCGCGCACCGCCTGACCATCGCAGCGCTCGCCGCCTGGGGCGGGCGCGGTGGAGCCGGACCGGTCGACGATCCGCGGCTGGCGACGACCGTCGCGGGTCTGACCTTCGCCAACCCGGTCGGCCTTGCCGCCGGCGTCGACAAGGATGGCCGCGCGATCGACGGCTTTTTCGCGCTCGGCTTCGGCAGCGTCGAGATCGGCACGCTGACCCCGCTGCCCCAGCCGGGCAACCCGCAACCGCGGCTGTTTCGGCTGGTCGAGGATGCGGCGGTGATCAACCGGATGGGCTTCAACAATGGTGGCCTCGCCGCCGCGCTGCCGCGTGCGCTCGCGGCGAAGCGTCGCGGCCAGCTGGGCATCAACGTCGGCGCCAACAAGCACGCCAGCGATCGCATCGCCGACTATGTCGGCGGGGTCGAGCGTGCGGCGCGGATCGCCGACTATGTCACGATCAACATCAGCTCGCCCAACACGCCCGGGCTGCGCGACCTGCAGCATGGGGCCGCGCTCGCCGAACTGCTCGCCGCCGCCGACGCGGCGCGGCGCATACCGATCCAGCGCCCGCCGCTGTTCCTCAAGGTCGCGCCCGACCTCGAACCCACCGAGATCGATTCGATCGCCCGCACCGCGATCGAGCATGGCGTCGATGCGCTGATCATCGGCAACACCACCGTCTCGCGGCCCGCGCTCCGCTCGTCGCTCGCCGGCGAGGCCGGCGGGCTGTCCGGTGCGCCGCTCGCGCGCCTGGCACGCCGGCGACTGGCGGATTTTCGCACCGCGACCGGTGGCGGGATCGCGCTGATCGCGGTCGGCGGGATCGATTCGGGCGCCGAGGCCTATGCCCGCATCCGCGCCGGCGCCAGCCTGGTGCAGCTCTATACCGCGCTGGTGTTCCACGGTCCGGGCCTGGCCCGGCGCATCGCGCGCGATTTGTCGGCCTTGCTCGAACGCGATGGCTTCAAGAACGTCGCCGATGCCGTCGGCACCGGTTGACGTAGCGTCCTCCCGCGCTACGCTTTGAGCCGATGATCAGCCGCCTTTTCGCATTCGCCCTGCTTCTGCTGTTCCCGCTCGCCGCCCAGGCGCAGGGGATGGTCAGTTCCGCCGATCCGCGCGCCAGCGCCGCCGGCGTCGAGATTCTCAAGGCCGGGGGCAGCGCGACCGACGCGGCGATCGCCACGATGCTCGCGCTCAACGTCGTCGAGCCGCAGAATTCGGGCATCGGCGGCGGCAGCTTCATGGTCCACCACGATGGCAAGCGCGGCACCACGGCGACCTTCGATGGCCGCGAGGCCGCGCCCAGGGCGGCCGACACGCACTGGTTCTACGGGCCCGACGGCAAGCCGCTGACGATCTTCACCGCCATCCCCGGCGGCCGCAGCGTCGGCGTCCCCGGCAATCTGCGCATGATGGCGCTGGCGCATCAGCGCTATGGCCGCCTGCCCTGGGCACGATTGTTCGCGCCGGCCATCCGCCTCGCCCGCGACGGCTTTGCGATTACGCCGCGGCTGCACAACGGCCTGGCCAATTTCGGCCGCCATATCGACCCATGGGCGAAGCACCATTTCCTCGCGGCGGACGGCACGCCGCTCCCCGTCGGCACGATCCTCAAGAACCCCGAGCAGGCGCGGCTGTTCGCCCGCATCGCGCGCAGCGGCCCGGGCGCCTTCTACACCGGCCCGACCGCCCGGCGGCTCGTCGCCGCGGTCGACGGCGCGACACAAAATCCGTCGAAGATGACGCTGGCCGATCTCGCCAGCTACCGCGCCAAGGAGCGCGCGCCGGTCTGCGGCAGCTATCGCACCTACCGCATCTGCGGCATGGGCCCGCCCTCGTCGGGCGGCGTCGCGGTGCTGCAGATCCTCAAGCAGCTCGAACGCTTCGACATGGCGGCGCTGGGCAAGGACAGTCCGGTCGCCTGGCACCTGTTCGCCGAGTCGGAACGCCTCGCTTACGCCGATCGCGACATGTATCTCGGCGACGCCGACCATGTCACCGTTCCGGTCAAGGGCCTGACCGATCCGTCCTACATCGCCGCGCGCTCCGCGCTGATCTCGCCCAATTCGACGATGGCGACGGTCAGCGCCGGCACCCCGCCCGGCGCCCCGGCGCGGGTCAAGGCGCCCAATGCCAACATCCCCGGCACCAGCGACCTCGTCGTCGCCGACCGGCGCGGCAACGTCGCCGAGGTAACCACGACGATCGAGAGCTATTTCGGCTCGGGCCTGTCGGTCGACGGGGTCATGCTCAACAACGAGCTGACCGATTTCGACTTCGTGCCCGCGCGCGATGGCGATCTCGTCGCCAACCGGGTGCAGGGCGGCAAGCGGCCGCGCAGCTCGATGTCGCCGACGATCGTCTATGACGCGAAGGGCAAGGTGCGAATCGCGATCGGCGCGGCGGGCGGCTCGACGATCATCGCGCAGGTTTCCAAGGCGCTGATCGCGGTACTCGACTGGAAGATGTCGGCGCAGGACGCGATCGCGCTCGGGCTGCTCTACGCGCCCGGGCATACCGCGGTCGCCGAGAAGGGCACCCAGCTCGAGGCGATGGTCCCCGCCCTCCGCCAGCTCGGCGAATCGGTGCAGGTCGCCCCGCTCGGCCTCAAGGCCAATGCGATCGAACGTGTCGGCGGTCGCTGGGTCGGCGCCGCGGACCCGCGCAGCGAAGGCGTCGCGATGGGCGAGGACGGCAGCGTCACGGCCATCGTCCGCACCGGTGGGCTGGCCAACCGTCCGCCCGAATGACCAGCGGCATGCGTAGCCGAATACGGCGCGCCCCTCCCCGGGAGAGATGACTTTGCGAACGCTCGAACACTTTCCCAATCTCGTCACGATGTTCCTCACGCGCGCGCGCGAGAAGGGCGAGGCACCGTTCCTGTGGCACAAGGCCGGCGGCGACTGGGTCCCGACCAGCTGGGCCGAGGCGGCCCGGCAGGTGGCAAGCCTAGCCGCGGGTCTCAAGGCGATCGGCCTGAAGCCGGGCGACCGCGTGATGCTGGTCAGCGAAAACCGCCCCGAATGGTGCATCAGCGACCTCGCGATCATGGCCGCCGGCTGCATCACCGTGCCGACCTACACCACCAACACCGAACGCGACCACGCCCACATCATCGAGAATAGCGGTGCCAGGGCGGTGATCGTCTCGACCGCCAAGCTCGCCCGAACCTTGCTCCCCGCCGCGATCCGCGCCTCCGAAGCCAAGATTGTCATCGGCATGGAGGATCTGCGCATCGGCCAGAGCGGCAGCCTCGACATCCACGGCTGGGGCAAGCTGATCGCCGACCATGCCAGCGATCCCGCCGACCTCACCATCACCGCGACGCGCGAGGACACCGCGTGCATCATCTACACCTCGGGCACCGGCGGCGCGCCGCGCGGCGTGATGCAGCATCACGGCGCGATCCTGCACAATGTCGACGGCTGCTGCCGCGTCATTTCGGAGGATTTCGGCTGGGACGACGAGGTTTTCCTGTCGTTCCTCCCGCTCAGTCACGCCTATGAGCATAGCGGCGGCCAGCACTTCCCGATCGGGCTCGGCGGGCAGATCTATTATGCGGAAGGGCTCGACAAGCTCGCCGCCAATATCGAGGAAACGCGCCCGACGATCATGGTCGTGGTGCCACGCCTGTTCGAGGTGCTGCGCACGCGCATCACCAAGGCGATCGAAAAGCAGGGCAAGGTTTCCAGCTATCTGCTCGACCAGGCGCAGCGCATCGGCGCCAGGGCCTATGACGGCAAGCTGTCGCTGCGCGACCAGCCGATGCGCCTGCTGGTCAACGCGACGCTCAAACCCAAGATCCAGCAACGCTTCGGCGGACGGATCAAGGCGATGGTGTCGGGCGGCGCGCCGCTGACGCCCGAGGTCGGCATCTTCTTCCAGTCGCTCGGCCTGACCTTCCTGCAGGGCTATGGCCAGACCGAGGCCGCACCGGTCATCTCGTGCAATCGCCCCTCGGTCGGCTTGCGCATGGACACCGTCGGCCCGCCGCTCGCCAATACCGAGGTGCGCATCGCCGGCGATGGCGAAATCCTCGTGCGCGGCGAACTGGTGATGCACGGCTATTGGAACAACCAGGCCGAGACCGACCGCGTGCTTAAGGACGGCTGGCTGCACACCGGCGACATCGGCCTGATCGACGACAAGGGCCGGATCAAGATCACCGACCGCAAGAAGGACATCATCGTCAACGACAAGGGCGATAATGTCGCCCCGCAAAAGGTCGAGGGCATGCTGACGCTGCAGCCCGAGATCGTCCAGGCAATGATCTTCGGCGACCGCAAGCCCTATATGGTCGCCGTGCTGGTGCCCGATCCCGAATGGACCCAGGAGTGGTGCGCGAAGAACGGCGACGCGTGCGATTTCGCACGGCTGGCCGGGAACAGCGAGTATCGCACCGAACTCGGCCATGCGGTCGAGCGCGTCAACAAGGACCTCTCGGTGACCGAGCGGGTCCGCCGCTTCATTCTCGCCGATGGTCCGTTCACGATCGAGAACGAACAGCTGACCCCCAGCCTGAAGATCCGGCGCCACATCCTGAAAGAAGTCTACGGCGCCCGGCTGGACGGATTGTACAAGGGATGACCGACAGCTCCCCGGGCCAGCCCGGGGAGCTGTGGAGCGATCACTTCGCCTTGGGGACGACCTCCATCGTCCAGTCGCTTTCAGGCTTGAGATATTTGGCGGCGGTCGCCTGGAGCTCGGCGGCGGTCGCGCCAGCGATATCCTGATAGACGCTTTGGACCGCCTGGATCCGCGCCGGGTCGAAGGTCGCACCGGCGAGCTGGTTCATCCAGAATTGGTTGCCGGTCGACTGGCGCAGGATCAGCTGGGTCATCGGGCCGATCGTGCGCTTGAGCTCGTCGTCGCTGACCGGGTGCGCGACGAGATCGGCGGCGATCTCGCGCGCGAGCTTGAAGAACAGCGGCAGGTTCTCCGGCGCGACCTGGCCGATCGCGACCATCCGTCCGCCGCTGGGCGAACCGATCGGCCAATCGCTCGAGACGTTCGGACTGTAGCTCGCGCCCGCCTCCGAGCGCAGCCGGTCGAACAACCGGTCGGAGAAGATGTTGGCGAGAATTCCGAGCCGGCGCGATTCGTCGATCCCCGCGATACCCCCGCCCGTCGGCCAGGCGATCACCGCGACGGCGCGGTCCTTGGCACCGGCATGGGTGCGCACCACCGGCGTCGCGACATGCGCCGGAAAACGCACCGGCGGCGGAGTCGCGGTGCCGGCCGTGCGCGGCGGCAACGCGCCAAAGCTCTTCGCCACCGCCTCGATCGTCTTTTCGGCGTTGATGTCGCCGAACACCTCGACCTCGATCGGGCCGCTGGCGAGCATCGGCGCCCATAGCGCCTTGAACGCTTCCGGCGTGGTCGCGGCGACATCGGCGAGCGGCGGAGTGCCCCAGCGCGGATCGCCATCATGCAGCAACCCTTCGAGGTCGCGGCCGAGCACCTGGTCGGGCGACGAATCGAGCGAGTCGTAGGTCGATACGAGATAGGTCCGTGCGCGGAGCACCGGGTTGGGATCCCAGCCGGGCACGGCGAGCTTCGCCGCCAGCAGGTGAAGCTGGTCCTCGAGGTCGGACGGCGAGGTCATCGCGCCGAGCGTGAAGGCATCGTCGTCGATCGCGAAATCGAACCCCATGCGTCGCCCGGCGGTCATCTGGTCGATATCGCCCTGCTTGAGCGTGCCGATGCCGCTCTGCATCAGCGCCAGCGACGCCGGCCAGATCGGCGAGCGACGATCGGCGGGCAATTCGCCATAGCCGCCGCCGAAACGGACCCGCACATAGACCCGGCTCGCCTCCGAGCTCGACGAATTGAGCAGCAGGCGCACGCCGTTGGCGAAGGTGACCTGCTCCAGCTTGAGCTCGAACAGGTCGATCTTCTCACGGCTGGCGACGACGCCGGGCTTGCCGAGCCGGGGCAGCTTGGAAAAGTCGACCGCGGCCTGCGCGGTGCGTGCGCCGCTGCTCTTGACGTCGCTGTTGATCGCCGCGGCCAGCTTGCTCGCCAGGCCATCCGCGGGCGTATGGACGTTGAGGACGGCGCGGGTCGCGACGCCCTTGAACACACGTTGCGTCGCGGCGAACACACGCGCCGGCGAGAACATGCCCTTGCGCTTGGCATCGAGAAAGACGCGATTGATCGTCGCGGCGGAGGTCGTCGTCTCGCGGATATCGACCGCCTGGACCATGTCGTCGGCGAGCTTCGACCCCGGATCGACCTGCGCGGTCTGCATCATGGTGCGGAAGGATTCGCCGCGCTCGGCGAGTTCCTGGTCGATCTCCGCCTTGGACGGCGGCGCGGACAGCGCATCGGCGATGACCGCGCGGGCATCCTTGAGCGCGGCCTCCCAATTGTCGCCGACCGGCTGGACCGACAGGAAGGTGCCGTTCACCGAGCGCGCGACATCGTCGAGCGAGACCTGCGCGACGAGATAGCTGGCACCGGCGCGGGCGCGCCGCTCCAGCCGGCGGTTGATGACGTCGAGCGCGATCTGGTCGACGAGGCGGTTCTGATTGAAGATCACCGTGTCGTCATTGTACTTCCACGGGCGCAGCGTCGCGGTGCGCACGAGCACCGGCAGGCCGGGTTCGACCACGGCGGCGGTCGATTGCTCGACCGGGGCGGGCTTGCCGAAATCGGGCTCAGCCGGCTTCGCGCCGATGCCCTGCCAGCCGCCGAAATACCGCGCGACGAGCTTTTCGAATATCGCCGGATCCATGTCGCCCGACACGACGACGACGGCACGTTCCGGTCGATACCAGCGATCGTGGAAGGCGCGGACGCTGTCGGCCGTGGCGGCGTTGAGCGTGTCGAGCGTGCCGATCGGCTGGCGCCGCGACAGTGGCTGGCCGGCGAACAGCGTGGAGAACATCGTGTCGCCGAAATGGGTCTGGGGGCCGAGGCTCTCGCGCCGCTCGGCGAGCACTGCGGGGCGCTCGGCATTGAGCGCCGCGGTGGTGATGTTGGGCTTCTCGACCATGCCGGCGAGAATCTTCATGCTCTCGTCGAGCCCGCCCTCGGTCGCGCTGGGCAGATCGAGCTTGTAGGTCGTCCCGGTAAAGGTGGTTTCGGCATTGTTGTCCGAGCCGAAGGTAGCGCCGAACCGCTGCCAGATTCGCTTGGCCTCGCCGTCGGGAACATATTCGGAGCCGCGGAACGAGAGATGCTCGATGAGATGGGCGTAGCCACGCTCGCTGTCGGTCTCCATCAGCGAGCCGGCATCGACGCGCACGCGGATCGAGACCTGCCCGGGCGGGACGCCGTTGCGGCGCACCGCATAACGCACGCCATTGCTGAGCGTACCGAAGTGCCACGCCGGATCGGGTGTGATGTCGCTGCCCCGGTACAGCCACGCGCTGCGATCGACGATGTAGCGCTCGGCGGCGCCATGCGCCGCGGCGGCGGTCTCCTGGCCAATGGCCTGGGGCGCGATGGCGATCAGCAGAGGGGCGACGAGGAGGACGCGGAACGCGCGAGAGACAAAGTTCATGACAGGCAGCCTAGGGGGGTGGCCGGAAACTGGCAACGCCCGTGAAACACCCGATTTGCTTTCGCGAGGCTGAACCGCGGTTAACCCGGCGCCGTGCCGCCGGCACGGATTTGCGCGACGGCAACCAGGGGCGGATCGAATATCCCCGTCATCCCGCCATGATTTCGACCAACTGTCGGGCTAGCGGGGCGGGAATCATATCGGACCCGGTCGAGCATCAAGGGCCGGAGCCGGTCGACGCGGAACCAAAGACCGGCCCGACGGTGTGTGGAGGCGAGTGTGAACGCAAGCGTGAAGACGAGGGACGGCAAGGCAGGAATGCGGCAGGATTCGGGCACCGGGCCCGGCTCGCGCCAGCGCATCCCCGACGTCACGGTGGTTTCCGGCGCGCCGCACCCCGATGCCGAACTCAAGGCGGAGCGCAACCGGCCACTGGTCCTGCGTATCGGCAAGCATCTGCGTGGCTTCTTCGACACGCTGATCTCATCCTCGTCGCTGGTCCCGAACGACCCGGTGCTCGACATGCGCGACTTCGCATGGACGCAGTTGCTGCGCGATCAATGGGAGGCGATCCGCGACGAAGCGGTATCGGTCGCGCTGCGGCCGGAGGCGGCGCCAAGCCTCGCGACGATCTCGCCCGACCATCGCGCGATCGCCAAGGTCAATATGTGGCGATCGTTCTTCCTGTGGGGCTATGGCTACCCGGTCGACGACAATCTCGCGCGTTGTCCGGCGACGACGAAGGTGATCGAACAGATCCCCGGGCTGAACACGGCATTCTTCTCGATCCTCGCGCCGGGCACGCACATCCCCGACCATCGCGGCGTGACCAAGGCGCTGATCACCTGCCACCTCGGGCTGATCGTACCGAAGGACGGCGATGTCCGCATGCGGGTCGACGACCGCATTCTGCGCTGGGCCGAGGGTGAGACACTGGTGTTCGACGACACCTATCAGCACGAGGTGTGGAACGACACCGAGAACACCCGCGTGGTGCTGCTGATCCAGTTCGCGCGCCCGTTGCGCAACCCCGGCAAGTGGATCGCCGACACCTTCCTCAAGCTGATCCGCCGCACCGCCTTTGTGAAGGAGGCGCGCGACAACGTCCTCGCGTGGAACGCGGCGGTCAAGCAGATGGACGTCTGAGGGCCGCGCGCGGCCGGCGAAAGACCCAGATTCGCGCGCGGTTCAATCGGGTTGGACCGAAGCCCGGATCATCCGAAGGCGCGCCGCGGCGCGCTGTCGTGCTCCTCGGCGAACAGCCATGCCTCGGCATCGGCGACGTCCTCGAAACAGCGGGCATCGCGATTGCCCAGGGCGCGCATCAACTGGCTGCGCGCCAATGTCCGCCCGGCGACAAAGGCCAGGCGGCGCGAGCGATATTCAGGTGCGGCCAGCATCTCCTGAAAACCCGCAACGGTATCCTGCGGCTGAATCTTCATGCCGCGCACATCGTTGAGCGTGACATGCATGTTGGGTGGGCAATCCAGCGCCGCGTGCGCCTTGCGCCGCTCATCGAGGAAATCGCGGATATCGGCGTGACTGAACAGCCCGGCCATGGTGATCGTGACCAGCCCGCGGATCCGGTCGATGGCGAAGGAGAAGGTCGCGCTCATTCGGCCGGTCATAATCCCGATCGCCTACTATTTGCCTAACGGAGGCGAGCGCCCGCGCCAAAGCGCGATCACGCGGCCACGACACGCTGCCGCAGGATATCGCGCGGACCGACCGCGCGATTCCGCCCGTCGCCCTTGGCCTCGTAGAGCCGTATATCGGCGGCCTTGATCGCCTCGGCGAAACCGGTGTCCGCGCCAAGCAGGGCGATGCCGGCGCTCGCCGTCACCGGCCAGTCGAGCCCGTCGACCTCGCGCGCAACCGCCTGGGTCACGCGCCGGCGCAGCCGCTCGGCCTCATGCAGCGGATTATCGGCATAAAGCAGCAGCGCGAATTCCTCCCCGCCGATCCGCGCGGCGAAGCTTTCATCCGAACGGAGCGCGCCGGCGACGGCAACGATCACGCGATCCCCGACATCATGGCCGAAGCCGTCGTTGATGCGCTTGAAGTGATCGATGTCGACGATCGCCACCGCGCGCGGTCGCCGCTCCGCGAAGCGCGCGGCAAGCCCGCGGCGATTGTCGAGGCCGGTCAGCGGGTCGGTATGCGCCATGATCGCCAGCGCCGCGGCGCTGGCACGCGCCTCGTCATGCTGGTGCTTGAGCCGCATCAGGCGATCGCCGATACCAACCGAGGTGAGCAGCATCTCGAGCGCGAGCGCGACGAACAGCGCGTAGAGGAACAGCGCGAAGGGTCGCCCCAGCACGATATCGTGGAACAGGCTGGTCGCACCAACGGCGATCAGGCACGACCAGGCGGCGGCCTGGAAATAGGCCATCCGGCTGCCGCGCGCGATCGCCTGGTACAGGGCAAGGCATAGCAGCAACAGCACGCCGACCAGCACGGCGTTGCGCAACGCCATGTAGAGCGGCGGGCACGGATGAAGCAGCATCGCCGGGCTGGTCAGCGCGACGACCCAGGCCTGGTGCCCAAGCAGACGATAGACGCGCGGGGACACCATGCCCGGTTCGAGCAGGCTGCGCAGGAACAGGCCGACGATCGCGATGGCCGAATCGAACAGCAGGTCCCCCAGCACCTGTCGCGCAAAACCGTGGCGCGGAAACCACGGCCCGAGCGGCAACGATGACAGCGTGATGGTCAGCGCGATCAGGATCAGTACGCGCACGCCCTGCCAGATGAGGAAGCGTTCGCGCAGGATGAGGTAGAAGGCGATGTTGTAGGCGACCGGCAAGAGCAGGAAGCCGAGGAACGCGCCGGTGAGCACACCCGACCAGTCGAGCCTGGTGTGATCGGCGAAGCTGGATTGGGCGGCGGCCGGGGTGGCACAGATCAGCAATGCGACCGCCAGAGGCCACCAGCGCCTGTGTGATTGCCCTACCGTCATTGCGCGCCCTTCCGGGAAAGTACGTAACGGGGGTCGGCTGATTTTTGGTTAAGAGGATCGCGCCTGCCGCAGCGATTCGTTGCGCCGCCCTGCCCTCCCATTTTGTCATTCCCCGGCGGTCGCGAGAGCCTTGGCGGAATCGGAAACCGGTCGTTTCGCGATCCCCGCTTGATCCGCGCCTTCGCACCGCCCACATGGGCGGCATGCTGATCGAGACCGAAATCACGCCCAACCCGGCGACGCTGAAATTCCTGCCCGGCCGTGCGGTGATGCCGTCGGGCACGCGCGACTTCGCCACGCCCGAGGAAGCCGATGCTTCGCCGCTAGCCGAGGCGCTGTTCGGGCTGGGCGATGTCACCGGCGTGTTCTTCGGCAGCGACTTCGTGTCGGTGACCGCGGCGCCGGGCGTCGCATGGGCCGAGTTGAAGCCCGACGTGCTGACCACCCTGCTCGACCATTTCTCCGCCGGGATGCCGCTGTTCAAGCCGGCCAGCGCCGGGTTCGCGGTCGGCGGCGGCGAGGAAAGCTTCGCCGACGACCCGGCCGATGCCGACATCGTCGCGCAGATCCGCGAACTGATCGAGACGCGGGTGCGACCGGCGGTCGCCAATGATGGCGGCGACATCGTCTATCGCGGGTTCGACAAGGGCAAGGTCTTCCTCCAGTTGCAGGGCGCCTGTTCGGGCTGCCCGTCGTCCAGCGCGACGCTGAAAAACGGTATCGAGCAATTGCTCAAACACTATGTTCCAGAAGTGACCGAGGTACGCGCGGTCTGATCGCCGTCGCTCCGGTCCGTCGCGTCCACAACTTCCAAAGCAAGGGAATCGCCATGGGCAAGCCGCTCGATGACGCCGCACTCGACACGATCTTCCGCACCGCGCGGAGCTATAACGGCTATACCGATCAGCCGGTCAGCGAGAGCGAACTGCACGCGATCTGGGAGCTGATGAAATGGGGGCCGACCTCGGCCAACCAGCTGCCGGCGCGACTGATCTGGTGCGTCAGCGACGCGGCCAAGGCGAAGCTCGCCGCGTGCAGCAGCGCGCAGAACGCGCCGAAGATCCTCAAGGCGCCGGTCACCGTGATCATCGGCATGGACGGCGAATTCCACGAGCATCTGCCCGAGTTCTTCCCGCACGTCGACGCACGGCCGTGGTTTGCCGACCCGGCGATGCGCGAGGTCTCGGCATTCCGCAACGCGACGCTGCAGGGCGCCTATTTCATCATCGCGGCGCGCGCGCTGGGTCTCGATACCGGGCCGATGTCGGGGTTCGACAACAAGGCGGTCGATGCGGCGTTCTTCGCCGATACGCCGGCGGTGCGGTCGAACTTCATCGCGACACTGGGCCATGGCGATCCGGCGACGATCTTCGACCGCCTGCCACGGCCGGGGTTCGAGAAATTCAACACCATCGCGTGAAGTGCTTGCGGCGCGGGTGCGCTGCGGTAAGCAACGTCGCCGTGTTCCATCGTTCCTTTTCATGCTGACGCTCGTCATCGAGACCGCGACGGCGGCTTGTTCCGTCGCGCTGATCGACGACGGGCGCGTCGTCGCCGCGCGGCACGAGGTTGTCGGGCGCGGCCATGCCGAGCGCCTGTTGCCGATGATCGCCGAACTGCCCGGGGGCGGGCGCGCCGGTCATATCCTCGTCGATGTCGGTCCGGGCAGCTTTACCGGAATTCGCGTCGGCGTCGCCGCGGCACGCGGTCTGGCGCTGGGGTGGAGCGCCGGCATTTCGGGTTATTCGTCGCTCGCACTGGTCGCGGCGGCCGGTTTTGCGGCGACACCGGACCTGGAGTCGCTTGCGGTGGTGCTCGAAGGTGGGCATGGCGAAGTCTTCATGCAGCCCTTCGCCGCCCGTCCGCTCGCGCCGATCGCCGGCCTTGTCTCACTTCGGCCCGAGGCGGCACTGGCCGCGCTCGCCGCCCGTCCGGCACTCGGCAATGGCGTGCGCTTCCTGACCGCGATCGCGCCCGACATCGCCGCTTGCGAAACATTGCCGCGTGCCAGCGACGCGGTTTTGCTGCGACCGGACTTCACCGCGCTGGCGCCGACGCCACTTTACGGCCGCGCGCCCGACGCCAAGCCGATCGCCGCGCGATGAGCACGATATTCAACATGGTCGAACTGCGCGCCGGCGGAGTCGGCGACCTGGCGTTGCTCGAGACGATCATGGCGGAAGCGTTCGACCCGCGCTTCGGCGAGGCGTGGACGCGCGGCCAGTGCCTTGGCATCCTCGCCATGCCCGGGGTCTGGCTCACTATCGCGATGGTCGACCACGAGCCTGCCGGATTCGCCTTGTCGCGCGGCGTTGCCGATGAAGCGGAGTTATTGTTGCTCGCGGTACGGCCGGCGCGACGTCGTCGCGGTGTCGCGGCGGCGCTTTTGCGTGCGGTGTTGGCGCATGCGCAGGCGACTGGTGTGACGCACGTCCATCTGGAAGTGCGTGAGGGCAATGATGCGGTGAAATTATACCAGACGACAGGCTTCACCAAGGTGGGCGAACGGCGCAATTACTATCGCGGAGCCTCGGGCCAAACATTCAATGCCCTGACCTATCGTCGTGATATTACCTAGAAACAATAACAGGCGATAAAAACGGTTGCCCGGTCACGCGAAAAGCGCGATAGAACCATTATGGCTCGAATTTGAGCCGCCCGGCCGGGGGACGAAAGGACAAAAATGGACAATAGTGACGAAATGCAGGAAACCCTGATCACGCTGACCGCCGATATTGTCGCGGCGCATGTCAGCAACAACAGCGTTGCGGTTTCCGACCTGCCCCTGCTGATCAACAATGTGCACGGCGCCCTCTCCGGCCTCGGTGGCCCGGCCCCGGTGGTCGAAGTGAAGCAGGAGCCTGCCGTTTCGATCCGTTCGTCGATCAAGCCCGATTTCATCGTCTGCCTGGAAGACGGCAAGAAGCTCAAGATGCTCAAGCGCCACCTGATGACGCACTATCAGATGACGCCCGACCAGTATCGCGCCAAGTGGAACCTGCCGGCCGACTATCCGATGGTTGCGCCCAACTATGCCGAACAGCGTCGCACGCTGGCCAAGAAGATCGGCCTGGGCACCAAGCGCCGCAAGCGCTGAGTCGCTTCGCCCTGACGCTTCGAAACGCCGCCGGTGACCCTGTCACCGGCGGCGTTTTCGCTTATGGTGCGTGACTCTGTCCTTTATCAACGAGCCACGAGGGCCTACATCCAGCCGATGCCACGCAAGATCGACCTCGAAGCATTGTGCAACGAAAAGGGGCTGCGCATCACCGAGCAGCGCCGTGTCATCGCGCGCGTGCTGTCGGAAGCCGACGACCATCCCGATGTCGAGAAGGTCTATGAGCGCGCCTCGGCGATCGACCCCGGCATCTCGATCGCGACGGTCTATCGTACCGTGCGGCTGTTCGAGGAGGCGGGTATCCTCGACCGGCATGATTTCGGCGACGGGCGTTCGCGTTACGAGCCGGCGCCGGAAGCGCATCACGACCATCTGATCGACGTCGAGACGGGCAAGGTGATCGAGTTCGTCGATCCCGAACTGGAGCAATTGCAGAAGGCGATCGCCGAGAAGCTCGGCTTCCGCCTCGTCGACCACCGCATGGAATTGTACGGCGTCTCGCTCGACCGCAAGGGCTAGAGTGGGGTCGACGATCGATCCCGCGGTCCGCGCCGAGGCCGCCGCCGGTATCCCCGCACCGATCGATGCCATGGGCTGGATCCGCATCGGCCTGCGCGCGGCGGGCCTGGCGCTATCGCTGTTGCTGGCGATCCCGCTGCATTATCTGTGGCGGGTGCTCCACATCGGTTCGCCCTGGCCGCGAATCTATCTCGGCTGGGCGGCGCGATTGGCGGGCGCGCGGGTGACGCGGATCGGCGTACCGCTGCGGCGTGACGTGTTCTACATCTCCAACCACCTGAGCTGGATCGATATTCTCGCCATTGCCGGGCAGAGCGGCACCGCCTTCGTCGCCAAGGAGGAGTTGCGCGCCGCGCCGGTGGTCGGCTGGCTGTCGACCCTCAACCGCACGGTGTTCGTCAAGCGCGAGAACCGCATGGGCGTCGCCGAGCAGATCAACGCGCTGCGCGACGCGCTGACCGAGAACTGGTCGGTCACCGTCTTTCCCGAAGGCACCACGACCGATGGCCGCTCGCTGCTGCCGTTCAAGACGCCGATGCTGCGCGTGCTCGAACCGCCGCCACCCGGCGTGCTCGTCCAGCCGGTGCTGCTCGAATATGGCGCGATCGGCGAGGAGATCGGCTGGATCGGGGTCGAGAGCGGGATCGACAACGCCAAGCGCATCCTGTCGCGGCGCGGCAGCTTTCCGGTCAAGGTGCACTTTCTCGAGCCGTTCCACCCGCGCGACTTTCCCGGGCGCAAGGCGATCGCGGCAGAGAGCCGGCGGCGGATCGAGGCGGCGCTGGTCGCGGTGCTGGGCGAGCCGCTCCGGCCGTTCGCGTTCGACGTCGCGCCGGTGCGGTACGAACGCCCGCCGGAGGGGCTTAATTAAGCGCCCTCCTTCCGTTATAGCGCCGCGATGACCCGATCCCCCAAGACCTTTCACGTCAAGTCGTTCGGTTGCCAGATGAACGTCTATGACGGCGAGCGCATGGCCGAGCTGATGGGCGCGCAGGGCATGACCGCGACCGACGACGCCAATGACGCCGACCTCGTCATCCTCAACACCTGCCACATTCGCGAGCGGGCGACCGAGAAGGTCTATTCCGATATCGGGCGCCTGCGAAAGCATGGCAGCGACCCGATGATCGCCGTCGCCGGCTGCGTCGCGCAGGCCGAAGGCGCCGAGATCGTGCGGCGCGCGAGGGTCGACGTCGTGGTCGGCCCGCAGGCCTATCACAACCTGCCCGCCCTGGTGGCACAGGCCGCGTCGGGGACGGCGGCGCTCGACACCGACATGCCGCTGGCGAGCAAGTTCGGCGCACTGCCGGCGCGGCGCAAGGTCGGGCCGACCGCGTTCCTGACGGTGCAGGAAGGGTGCGACAAGTTCTGCACCTATTGCGTCGTGCCCTATACCCGCGGTGCCGAGGTCAGCCGGCCGTTCGCGGCGATCGTCGACGAGGCGAAGGCGCTGGTCGATGCCGGGGCGCGCGAGATCACGCTGCTTGGCCAGAACGTCAACGCCTGGGTCGATGCCGACGGGCGCGGGCTCGACCATCTGATCCGCGCGCTCGACCGCGTCGATGGGCTCAGGCGGATCCGCTATACCACCAGCCACCCCAACGACATGACGCAGGGACTGATCGACGCGCACCGCGACGTCGAGAGCCTGATGCCGTTCCTGCATCTGCCGGTGCAGTCCGGCAGCGACCGCGTGCTCAAGGCGATGAACCGCAGCCACAGCCGCGATTCCTACCTTCGCGTGCTCGACCGGGTGCGCGCGGCGCGGCCCGATATCGCACTGTCGGGCGATTTCATCGTCGGCTTCCCGGGCGAGAGCGATGCCGAGTTCGAGGACACGCTAAGGCTGGTCGACGCGGTCGGCTATGCCCAGGCGTTCAGCTTCAAATACTCGCCGCGCCCCGGCACGCCGGCGGCCGAGATGGCCGGACAGATCCCGGCCGAGGTGATGGACGAGCGGCTGCAGCGGCTCCAGGCATCGCTCAACCGCGACCAGGCGGCGTTCAACGCCGCGACGGTCGGGCGGACCTGCGACGTGCTGATCGAGCGCCGGGGCAAGCTGCCGGGCCAGATGCTCGGCAAGTCGCCATGGTTGCACTCGGTCCACCTGATGACCGACGCGGCGATCGGCGACCTGCTCGAGATCGAGATCGTGAGTGCCGGGCCGAATTCGGTCGCGGGTATCGTCCGAGCGAAGCTGGCCGCCTGAGATCGGATGAGCGGCTATTTGCGCGCTTCGCGCAATTGCCACTCGATGCTGCCCCAGAGCTGCTCGACATGCTTGCGCACCGCGTCACGCATGACGCGCGCGGCATCGGAACTCGCATCGAGCTGGGCGATCGCCTTGCTGTTCTCCTCGCGCATCCGCACGACATGCTCGATCGCCTGTGGGTCGGGCGTGAGCAGCGAGAGCCACAGCCCTTCGACCGCGAGGCGCATCGCCATCAGTTGCGCTTGCAGATCGGCAATATCATTCACGTCATGAGTCCCTTGTCGGAAAGGTGATTGCTCCCGCCGTCGCGAGACGGGCGGACGGAGTCAACCGCCCTTCCACGCAAAGCATCTGGCGATGTGACTTCCGGCGCACAGTTGGCGAGAAGATCGCGACGCGTGCACATTCACGCTGTTAACCTCGCCCCGGCTCTGCCACACTCGCCGGCGGATGCATTGTGCCTTTCCCGCCGAGACGCCGCCGCGGAACCAGCCGCAGCCGCTGTCGTTGGCGCGGTTCACCGGCGCGACATATCTTTCACATCAGCCCGTTTCACGCCGATCTCGAATCGGTGCGATCTCGCTCACCCCCAGCCATGAAGGAGCCGCATGAGCCGTAAACCTGTCCCCGCCCAGATCGGTGATCGCAGCCGCGTCGAGCTGCTGTTCGACAAGCCGCAACTCCTCGCGCAGCTGTTCGGTCAATATGACCAGAACCTCGTCGCGCTGGAGAACCGGCTCGGGGTGTACATCACGGCGCGCGGCAACAAGGTCGGGCTGGAAGGATCGGCCGAGCAGGTGGCGATGGCGCGCGACGTGCTCAACGACCTCTACAAGCGCATCCAGCGCGGCGAGGATGTCGACACCGGGCTGGTCGACGCTTCGATCGCGATGGCGGCGGAGCCGATGCTGACCGGCATCGTCCGCGCCGACGGCTCGTCCGCGCCGGGCATCATGATCCGCACGCGCAAGAAGACGATCGTGCCGCGCACCCCGGCGCAGGCGCACTACATGCAGCAACTGCTCGCCAACGAGATGATCTTCGCGCTCGGGCCGGCGGGCACCGGCAAGACCTATATCGCGGTGGCGCAGGCGGTGGCGCAGCTGATCACCGGCAGCGTGCAGCGGCTGATCCTGTCGCGGCCGGCGGTCGAGGCGGGCGAGAAGCTCGGCTTCCTGCCCGGCGACATGAAGGAGAAGGTCGATCCCTATCTCCGTCCGCTGTACGACGCGCTGTACGATTGCCTGCCGGCCGAACAGGTCGAACGGCGCATCGCCTCGGGCGAGATCGAGATCGCGCCGATCGCCTTCATGCGCGGGCGCACGCTGGCCGATGCCTTCATCATCCTCGACGAGGCGCAGAACACCACCCCGGCACAAATGAAGATGTTCCTGACGCGCTTCGGCGAGAACAGCCGGATGGTGATCTGCGGCGACCCGAACCAGACCGACCTGCCCGGCGGCGTCGGCTCGTCGGGCCTCGCCGATGCGACGATGCGGCTCGAAGGCGTCGAGGGGATCGCACTGGCGCGCTTCACCGCCAAGGACGTGGTGCGCCACCCGATCGTCGGACGGATCGTCGAGGCCTATGAGGGGCGGGAAGCTTGATGGGTGGGATATCCTTTCATATATGAGGGATATCCCGGGAGGGCGTGATGGCATCCCTTTTCATCAAGGACAGCGAGACGGCGGCGCTGGCGACCGAGCTGGCGGCAAAGCTGGGCAAGACCAAGACCGAACTGGTCCGCGACCTGCTGCGCGAACGCAAGGCTGAGCTGGCGACCGCCGAGCCCAAGCCGGACTTCGTCGCCTGGGTGGAGGAATATCGCCGCAAGCATCCGTTGCCGCCGCCCACCGGACTGAAGGCCGACAAGGCGTTTTTCGATGAGTTATGGGGCGAGCCTTGACGCTTTTCATCGACGCGTCGGCGCTGGTCGCGATCATCGCCGGAGAAGCGGAACAAGAGCGGTTCATGGCTGCGGCGCGCGCCGATGACGACCCGCTCTGGTCGGCCATGTCATGCTGGGAGACCGTGTCCAGCCTGCGGCGGTCCCATAACCTGTCCGTTGAAGCGGCCCGGCGCGAAACAACCGATTTTGCAGCCGAACTGAACTTGCGCCTCGTGCCGGTCGGCGAGCGCGAGCTGAACATAGCACTCGACGCTTACCAGACCTATGGCAAGGGCCGACACCCGGCAGCACTCAACATGGGCGACTGTTTCGCCTATGCCTGCGCGAGGACCAACAATGCGCGCCTGCTCTATAGCGGCGATGACTTCGCCAGGACGGACCTTGCCTGATGCTTGAAATTGCCCTGTCATACGTCGAACCCTGGCCCGAGCAGGACTGGGAAGCGCTCGCCACACGCGCGTCGCACGCCGCGCTGTCGCTCAGCGCGCAGGGCGAGATGCTGACCAGCGCGGCGACGATCGAGATCTCGATCCGGCTCACCGACGACGCCGAGGTGCGCACGCTCAACGCGCAATATCGCCAGAAGGACAAGCCGACCAACGTGCTGTCCTTCCCGATGATCCAGCCCGATCTGCTCGACACCGTGACAACCAATTCGGACGATGGCGAGGTGCTGCTCGGCGACATCGTGCTGGCGCACGGCGTATGCGCACGCGAGGCCGAGGAACGCGGCATCAGCCTTGCCGACCACGCCACGCATTTGATCGTGCACGGGACGCTGCATCTGCTAGGTTACGACCACCTGGGAGAAGACGAGGCCGAGGCGATGGAAGCGATCGAAACCGATGCGCTGGCCTCGCTGGGACTCGCCGACCCCTATCTGATTCGCGAGGACTGACCTACCCCGATGGCCGAAGACCGAAGTAGCACCGCGCCGGGCGATCAGGGCGAGAACAGTATCTGGCGCGGCCTGAAGGGCCTTATCTTCGGCAATCACGACGATTCGCTGCGCACCCAGCTCGAAGACGCGATCGATGCGCATGAGGACGATCCGGCGCCCGACGCCAAGGGCGACCTGTCGCCACTCGAACGGCAGATGGTGCGCAACCTGCTGCATTTCGGCGAGCGCGACGCCGGCGATGTCGGCGTGCCGCGCGCCGACATCATCGCGGTCGAGGAAGGCATCGCCTTTGCCGATCTCGTCACCAAGTTCGCCGAGGCTGGGCACAGCCGCCTGCCGGTCTATCGCGAGAAGCTCGATACGATCATCGGCATGGTGCACGTCAAGGACGTCTTCGCGATCCTCGCGACCGGCGCGCCGCACCCCGCCGACATCAGCGGTTTCATCCGCGAACCGCTGTTCGTGCCGATGTCGCGCGGCACGCTCGATCTGCTCGCCGACATGCGCCAGAAGCGCGTGCACCTCGCCATCGTGCTCGACGAATATTTCGGCACCGAGGGGCTCGTCACGATCGAGGACCTGATCGAGGAGATCGTCGGCGACATCGAGGACGAGCATGACGACGCGCCCGAGGCGCTGCTCGTGCCGCTCGACGGCGGCGCGTGGGACGCCGACGGCCGCGCCGAGCTGGAGGATGTCGGCGAGACGATCGACCCGCGCCTCGCCGAGGTCGATGGCGATGTCGATACGCTGGCCGGGCTGGCCGGCGTGTTGGCGGGCCATGTGCCCGAGATCGGCGCGTGCCTCGACCATCCGAGCGGCTGGCGGCTCGAGATCGTCGATGCCGATGCGCGGCGCGTCAACAAGCTGCGGCTGCATCCGCCGGGCGCGACGATGGGCGAGAACTGATCGACGCCGCGGGCAGCTCCCTGTTCGCCCGCGGGCCACTCCCTGTTAACGCGTCGCTCGCTCCCTGATACTCCCTGATCCTCGCTGTTTTTCGGGCGAATGCGCTTTTGCGCCCGCGCCGTGGACATTGGCGATTGATTTGCATTATAATACAATTGGTTGGCCGGCTCCCTGTTATGCGAACAGGGAGCTCCCAGCATGGAACAGCGAGCCGAGCCGTTTCATTTTCGACAGACGATGAGAAGGAGCGGCCACACCCCTGACAGGTGAAGGCAGTGTAGCGATGTACGCGAAGCGCGCAAAAGTGAATCACGCCGCACGCGATCGCACCAGCTCATGATGTCACGGTGTGACAGTTATGACAAAATCCACTATAGCCGAGTCGGTTTCGTATCGCCAAAAGCGCGAGGAGGGTGTGATGGAGCCTGCCGACGAGCAATTCATTCGCGCGGTTCGCGACTATAAGGGCGTTGCGAAAAGCCTCGGTGCCGTGCTGACCGCCTTGTGCGACCTAACACCAGACGGCGAGGTTCCTGCGGCGGGCTTTGCCGCGTTGCGCGATGAGATCGGTCGCCGCGAACGCGGCACGGTGCAGGCTGCTACGTTGCGCCAGCGGCTCAAACGGTTGAACGATGCGCTGGCGGAGCGCGACGCACCGTTTCGCGTCGAGACGAAGGACGAGCGGGTGCGTGCGGTGCCGGGCGAAAGCTGGGCACGCGCGGTGGCAGTGGACGAGGCCGGCGAGTCGTTGGCCGAGGCGCAGGGGCAGGCGGTAAGGCTCAACCCGGCAAAACTCGTCGAACCGCGTGCGATGATCCAGGACTTCGGCAAACCGCCGCTCGTGATGTTCAGCTATGCCTGGCTGGACGCCGGCCCGCAGCAGGGCATCCAGATCGACTTCTTCAACCGACTGCGCCAGGAACTTCAGCGCCCGCCCGAACGCATCGGCAAGACGCTCAAGATCGATCTTTGGCGCGACGAAACCAACCTCGACCGGACGCGCGAGAGCGATCCGCAGTTCGACGCGACGTGCCGCGATGCGTTTCTGATCGTGCTGATGCTGTCGAGCAAATTCATTCACAGCACACCATGCAAGCGCGAAGTCGATTTCTTCCTGAGTGCCGATGGCGAAACGCTGCCGGGCAAGAGATGCCTGGGCATTCGAGTCAATACCGGACTGGCTGACCTCGACGCGCGATACAAGGCCGGCAACAGGATCATCCTGCCGAACGGTCAATCGCTTCTGGCGCTTTGGGAAAAGGGTGATGAAGACGACAAGCATCGCTTTGTCGTCGAGGTCGCCGACGCAATCCGAAGCGCAGCGCTCGACCATCTCAAGCAGCGCACCGGCGTATCACCGAGCGACGGCCGCCCTGACACGTCGCGCAAGGGTGCGTCACGCGCGACGCCATCGCGGTCGATTGCTGCCGCAACCGATGGCGCCTCTGAAGGCGATACCGATGATGACGGAGAGGTAGAAGCGTTACTCCGTGGCGCGCTGCTCAAGCGCGACTGTCTCGTTGACCCGCGCGCGCGCAAGGGCACGCTGGGCCGCAACCCCGGGGCGGGCGAGGAACCCGCAGATCGGGACGGTGTTGCGATTGCCGACCATCTGGTGGGGTGGGCGCAATCGACCGCCGCCCATCGGCCGCGAATGGCGGCGCTGCTCGGCGATTTCGGCATGGGCAAGACCGTGACGTGCCAGTTGGTCTGGCATCGCATGTCCGAACTACGTGCGAGCGATGAGACGGTGCCGCCAACCTTCTATTTCGACCTGCGCCTCATCCGGCGCCCCGACGATCCCGACCGTACGGGATTGGCGGAACTCGTTGCGGAAATGGTTCGCCGCCCGGGCGCGCCTGTTCCCAACGCAGAACGCGTGATTGATTATATCCGCCGCAAGGGCGCCCTGGTGATCTTCGACGGCCTCGACGAGGTGACGAGCAAACTATCCCCGGCTAGCGCGAAACGCATTTATGGCGAGTTACTGAGCATCGTACCGGCGCCGGCATGGCGCAACGACGAGGAGCGGCGGCGCGATGATACGGTTACGCCGCAACCGGCCCCGTCGATCCTGATTTCATGCCGCAGCCAGTATTTCGCCGACGCCGTAACCGAGCGCAGCTTCCTGACCGATTCCGACCGTTCGGGCCTGAACGACCCCGTCGCGCATATCGCGACCTATGTGATGTTGCCGTTCAACGGCGAGCAGGTGCGCGATTATCTGCAGCGCAACCTTGGGGAGGAGGCGGAACGCGCGCTGGCGGTGATCGAGGGGACCTATGATCTGGGCGAGCTGGCGAGCCGCCCGATCCTGCTGCGTTATATTGGCGAGATGTATGGGCGGCTCGAACAGGAGAAGCTGGCCGGGCGCCCGATCAATATCGCGCGGCTCTACGACATATTGGTCGAGCAGGCGTTCGAACGCGACAACCCCAAGCATGTCATCCCGATCAGCGACAAGATGAAGCTGTTGCGCGCGCTGGCGGTGTATCTCCACCGGCGTGGGACCGACGGCATTGCCAACAAGCTTCTGACCGACTGGCTGCGCAATGAAATCGCCACCAATCACCCGCTGCTGAGCGCAGCACTGTCGGGGCAGGATGCGCTGACGCTGGCGGAAATCTTCGTGCAGGATTTGCGCAATGCGGCGCTGCTCTCGCGGCCCGACGAGAGCGAATTTCGTTTCGGCCATACATCGCTGCGGGAATATTTCCTGGCCGATGCGCTCTATCAGGCTGTGATCGATAGACACGGCGATGCGGTGTGGGCGATGCCGATGCCGTCGCATGAGACGTTCGATTTTGTTCTGCGGCGGCTGGAGATCGATGCAGCGCCCGAACAGGCCGCTCTCCGGCGGGGCTTCCCGGCGCTGATCGAGCAAGGAAAGGCGCGCGAGGTGCGGGCAATCGCCTTTGCGTTTTGGCGTCATGCACTGGCGGCGAAAGCGCCGCTGCCGCGCCCGGCGAAGATGGATTGTTCGGGTCTCGATCTTATGGGGTCCGTGTTTGCCAGCGCACCCGACGCACCCCTGCCCTTACAGGCGAGCGACTGGACCGGCGCCAATCTGCGCGAGAGTGAGTTTCGCGACGCCGATCTGAGCGACGCCAGCTTTGCGCAGGCGGATATGCGGGGTGCGATGCTGGTGCGGTCGCGCTTCGATCGCGTGGATTTTGAGGGCGCCCGGCTGGCGGGGTCGCGGTGGCGGGGTTGTACCGTTACAGCGGGCGCGATTGACGCGTCGCTCGGCTCTCGGGTGGAAGCGCGCGATTGCCTGATCGATGACAAGACGTGGCCGGCGCAAAAATCGGCCACAGGCGGTGTCGCGTGGTCGAGCAGGTTACGCGGCCATCAAGGCTATGTCCATTCGGTGGCGCTGGGCATGGTGGCCGGGCGCGCGGTGATCGTCTCGGGCGGCTCTGACCGCAGCGTGCGCTTGTGGGACGCCGAAAGCGGCGACGCGCTAAGAACGCTGAACGGCCACCAAGGCGATGTTCGGTCCGTCGCACTAGGCATGATCGACGGGCGCGCGGTGGTAGTGTCGGGCGGCTACGACCGCAGCGTGCGCTTGTGGGATGCCGAAAGCGGCGATGCACTAAGAACGCTGAACGGTCATGGCGACTGGGTCCAAGCGGTGGCGCTTGGCACAGTCGCCGGGCGCGCGGTGATCATATCGGGCGGCTTTGACCGCAGCGTGCGAGTCTGGGATGCCGAAAGTGGCAATGCGTTGCGCGCCCTGTCGGGCAATGAACGCGCTGTTCAATCGTTGTCGCTGGCTATGATCGCAAGGCGCGCGGTCATTGCCTCGGGCGGAACCGACGGCAGCGTGCACTTGTGGGATGTCGAAAGCGGCAACTTGCTGCGCACGCTCAACGGCCACCAAGGCGATGTCAATTCGGTGGCGCTTGGCATGGTCGCAGGGCGCACGGTGATCGTCTCGGGCGGCTCTTACCACAGCTTGCGCTTGTGGGATGCCGAAAGCGGCGATAGACTAGGAACGCTGGACGGCTGCCAAGGCAATGTTCGGTCGGTCGCACTGGGGATGATCGAAAGGCGCGCGGTTATCGTCTCGGGCGGTGATGACGGCATCGTACGCCTGTGGGATGCCGAAAGCGGCGACGCGTTGCGCAGGCTCTACGGGCATGGTGACTTGATCCAAGCGCTGGCGCTGGGCATATTCGCGGACGGGCGCGCGGTTATCGTCTCGGGCGGCGGTGACCGCAGCGTGCGCCTGTGGGATGCCGAAAGCGGCGACGCGCTACGCACGCTCAACGGTCACCAAGGCGATGTCAATTCGGTGGCGCTCGGCATGGTCGCCGGACGAGCGGTGATCGTCTCGGGCGGCGACGACCGCAGCGTTGGCTTGTGGGATGCCGAAAGTGGCAATGCTCTACGCACATTCAACGGCAATGACCGGGCTGTCAGTTCGGTTGCGCTGGGCATGGTCTCAGAGCGCGCGGTGATCGTCTCGGGCGGCCATGACCACAGCGTGCGGCTATGGGATGCCGAACACGGCGACGCGTTGCGCGCGCTTAACGGCCATCAGGACTCTGTCTTATCGGTAGCGTTGGGCCTAGTCGCCGGCTGCGCGATGATCGTCTCGGGCGGCGCTGACTGCAGCGTGCGCCTGTGGGATGCCGAAAGTGGCGATGCGCTACGAACGCTCAACGGCCATCTGGGCTATGTCCATTCGGTGGCGCTGGGCATGGTCGCCGGAAGGGCGGTGATCGTCTCGGGCAGCAATGACCGCAGCGTGCGCCTGTGGGACGCCGAAACCGGCGACGAGCGGCGTACGTTCAGAGGCGACGAAGGCTCTGTCCGGTCGGTGGCAATGGGCATGGTCGCTGGAAGGGCGGTAGTCGTCGCGGGCAGCTCTGACCGCAGAGTCCGCCTGTGGGATGCCGAAAGCGGCGAATCGCTACGCACGCTCGACGGCCATCAAGGCGAGGTTCTTTCGGTCGCGATGATCATGGTTGCCGGGCGCGCAGTGGTCGTCTCGGGCGGCACTGACCGCAGCATGCGCCTGTGGGATGCCGAAAGCGGCGACGCGCTCCGCACGCTGTATGGTCATCAAGGCCAGGTCCTTTCGGTGGCGCTGGGTATGGTCGCCGGGCGCGCGGTGATCGTCTCGGGCGGCCGTGACAATAGCGTGCGCCTGTGGGGCGTCTCACCCGACGCCCTCGAACTGGAATGGCAGAAGGTTCGCGTTCCGGGGCTGAGCGCCGGGCTGGATTTCACAGCGGACGCGCAGGGCAACTTGTGTCTTACCGCCTGCGAAGCGGATGCGTGGCGCGTGTGGGAGGCGGAATGCACGATCGACGGGCGACGCACGGTGACGGCGATCGAGGATATGGTGGGGAAGGTGGTGGCCGGGGGGGTGAGCGTCGGTCGGTGGCGGTAAAGCTCGACTGTCGAATGGCCCGCCGCGCCGCGGTCATGGCAGTTGCCAAATCCGGTTCTACGAACCAGGCGGCAACGAAGAGCGGCCCTTCGACAGGCTCAGGGCGAACGGAGGAGATGAGACTTACATCGGCAACAGCGCGCCTGACCCTGGGCTCCGGCGTTCGCCGGAGCACTGCGCTCCGCCCGATTGCCGCGATGTGACGGAATCTCCTTCCCCTGCCCCGCCCGCGCGCCTATTTCACGGCCATGCGCAACAAGATCCTGATCGCCCTCGGCATGATTGCCGTGATCCTTGCCGGCCTGTGGTTCTGGCTCAGCCGCCCCGATGTCGCGACGCTTCCCGTCGAGGCGGTGACGGGCAAGCGCCCGAAGATCACCGAGCCGCGCAACCAGACCATCCCCACGATCAAGATCGCCGATGCGGTGGGCTGGGCGGCGGGGGCCGCGCCGACGCCGGCGGCAGGGCTGGCGGTGCAGGCGTTCGCGCGCGGGCTCGACCATCCGCGCTGGCTCTACCGGCTGCCCAATGGCGACGTGCTGGTGGCCGAAGCCAATTCGCCGCCGCGCGAGGGCGGCGGGCTGGCCGGGATGGTGATGAACCATTTCCTCGACAAGGCCGGCGCCGGCGTCCCCTCGGCCAACCGCATCACGCTGCTGCGCGACGCCAATGGCGACGGCGTGGCGGAGAGCCGCACGGTGCTGATCTCCGGGCTCAACTCGCCCTGCGGCATGGTGCTGCTGAACGGCTATCTCTACATCGCCGACACCGATGCGCTGCTCCGCGTGCCGTTCACGCCGGGCCAGACCAAGATCACCGCCAAGCCCGAACTGGTCATCAAGCTACCCGGTGGCGGCAACCATTGGGCACGCAACGTGGTCGCCGATCCCGACGGCAAGAGCCTGTACGTCACGGTCGGCTCGTCGACCAACATCGCCGAAAACGGCATGGCGGCGGAGAAGAACCGCGCCGCGATCCTCCAGGTCTATCCCGACAGCAAGACCTTCCGCATCTATGCCGCCGGGCTGCGCAACCCCAATGGCATGGCGTTCGAGCCGCATTCGCACCTGCTGTGGGTGGCGGTCAACGAGCGCGACATGATGGGGTCCGACGTCGCCCCCGATTATATGAGCCAGATCGAGATGGGCGATCATTTCGGCTGGCCATGGTATTATTGGGGCGGTTATCCCGACAAGCGCGTGACCCCGCCCAACCCGGCGATGCAGGAATATTCCAAGCGGCCGGATTATGCGCTGGGGCCGCACACCGCCTCGCTCGGCATAGCCTTTGCCGATGACGCGAAGCTCGGCGCGAATTTCGCCAATGGCGCGTTCGTCGCGCAGCATGGCTCATGGAACCGCGTGCCGGTGTCGGGCTACAAGGTCGTCTATGTGGCGTTCGCCGACAATGGCTTCCCGGCGCCGGGCGCGAAACCCGTCGACGTGCTGACCGGCTTTCTCGACGCCAAGGGCCGGGCGCAGGGCCGGCCGGTCGACGTGCTGACCGATCGCACCGGCGCGCTGCTGGTATCGGACGACGTCGGCAATACGATCTGGCGGGTCAGCGCCAAGGCCGCGGCAGGACACTGAGCGCGAATTCACCCCGGCGCGCGCGCGATGGTTACCGGCAGTGCGCGCGCCGAGGCAGGCGCCGCCTCGCCAATGTCGGCGAGACCTGACCTCCTTTTTGCCGGAGCGATCACGAAGCCGCGATCGGGCAATTGCGCGATCCGCTTGCTGACCGTTATCTTGCGGGTCGAAGACAGCGTTCGACAGTGAAAGTCCGGTCGGTGCCGCGCAGCGATGTCATCGCGAATATCGCCGACCGACCCCACTATACCCGGCTCTCATTTCAGGCGCATTACGACAGCGCCGCGTAGAAAGCCTTCCGGCGCGCCATTCTCATCGATCGGGCGCACTTTCGTGAGGCTCGTTTCGTCACCCTCGTCAATATATGCCATGTATCCGTAGTCAGGCGATCGAGGGGTGGTCATCACCAGCGCGACAGGTTCAAGGAAGTCGCGCGCGACCTCGAAGCCGACGATGACCCGGCGCGCCTCACAGAGCGCGTCGGCAAAGGTGGCGAAGCACGAAAGGGCGGAGAAGAACGATGAGCGATGTGGACGAGCGATCGGAGAATGGCGCAGCCGTAGTCGGACTGGTTTTCACGACGATCGCCGCTGCAATCGGGGTCGGCTTTCTGGTGAAAAACTATGGTGACAGAAAGACCAGCACCTGGCTGGAGCGACTTGCCCGGGACAAATGCCCATGGTGCCTCGCGAATATAGAAAGGCCAGAAGACGGCGACCCGGAATGGCAGTGCACGAAGAAGCCATCCGTCCACAATGAGAAGCGGAAATGGGAGTTTTACCTCAGATGAGGGCCGGGCGCGCAACGCGCGCAATCGCCGCTTCACTGCCACCGACCATGAGGAACGAGGGCGGCCTGTAGCGGCCTTCGACCCGACGAGCCTCTCCCGAACGGGCTCGGGTCTGGATCGGCGTGGCCCGGTATCGGCCGGAACGGCGCGTGGATGATCGCCCCACAGCGCTCCCCGCGCGACCGGGGGGGCGCGATCAGGTCGCGAAGAGCATCGCGTCGTCGGCGAACGCCTTGAACTCGAGCGCGTTGCCCGACGGGTCCTGAAAGAACATCGTCGCCTGCTCGCCCGGCTGGCCGACGAAGCGGACATGCGGTGCGATGCCGAAAGCGATGCCGGCCGCCGCGACGCGATCGGCCAGCGCGCGCCAGTCGGCCATCGTCAGCACGACGCCGAAATGCGGCACCGGCACGTCATGCCCATCGACCGGGTTCGACACCGCCGCCGGCTTCGCCGCGGGATCGAGATGGGCGACGATCTGGTGGCCGAACAGATCGAAATCGACCCAATGGCTTGCGCTTCGCCCCTCGGCACAGCCGAGCACGCCGCCGTAAAAGGCCCGCGCGGCGGCGAGATCATGGACCGGAAAGGCGAGATGGAACGGGCGTAGCGTCATGACGGTGCGATACCGCGGCGGGGCTCGTCCGTCACCCCGGCTCATGCGCGTTGACGCGGGAGCGCGGGGCCGATGGATGCGGGCAACGATTCATCGAGGCAAGTTTGTCGAGATTTTTTCGCATCATCCTCCTACCGTCGTCCCGGACCCGTTCCGGGATCCACCGCCCCTGACACCCTGAATCCCGATGGGTTCGGGAAGTTGGCCCGGTGGATCCCGGAACAGGTCCGGGATGACGAACTTGGCGGTGAATTCTCATAACAATGTTGTATCGCAGTGTGATAGCTCTGGAACTGATGCCAGTGGGAACAGCCCCGGCGACCGCTTCGGGATGGTGGATTTGACCAAGGTGAACGTCGCGACCGTGGCCGTGATCGGGCGCCGCTACCCCAATCTCATCGCGTTTTTCCTCGGCGCGCTCGCCGCGACGGGTTTCGCGCCGCTGGCGTGGTGGCCACTCGCGCTGCTGTGTTTCGCCGGCTGGATGTGGCTGATCCATGACGCGGCGATGCTGCGCCGCGTGCTGGTGCGCGGCTGGCTGTTCGGCTTCGCGCATTTCTTCGTCGGCAATTTCTGGATGCAGCAGGCCTTCACCTTCCAGGACGCGATGCCGCACTGGCTGGGCTATGGCGCGGTGGCGATCGCGGCGGCCTATCTCGCCATCTATCCGATGCTCGCCGGCGCGCTGGCCTGGCGCCTGGCCAGCCCGCGCGCGACCGGCGATGGCGAGACGGGGCCGCATCATGGCTTCGTGCTGGTCTTCGGCGCGGCGTGGATCGCTACCGAATGGCTGCGCAGCACGATCTTCACCGGCTATCCGTGGAACCCGCTCGGCGTGCTCTGGGTGCCGACCCCGGTTGCCGCTGCCGCCGCGACGATCGGCACCTATGCCCTGTCGGGCATGACCATCGTGCTGGCGGGGTTGCTGCTGCCGGCGACGTGGCGACGATGGCGGCCGTCGCTGGTCGTCGTCGCGGCGACCGCGGCCCTGATCCTCATCGGCACCTCGTTCCGTCCAGCCGGCTCCGCGACGTCGCCCGCCGCTTCGCGCTCCGCGCCGCATGTCCGCATCGTCCAGCCCAATCTCGGCGAGGAGGTGCGGCCGACCGACGATTATGCCGAGAACAATCTCGCCGCGATCGAGCGGCTGCTCGGAACGCCGGGTAGCCATCCCCGGCTGATCGTGTGGCCGGAGGGTGCGTTGCGCTTCATGATCGAGGATGGCTATCCGCCGCAATATTACTGGCGCGCCGCGCCGGCGGCGATCCGCCAGCGCATCGCCGCGCATCTCGGCCCGAACGATATCGTGCTGACCGGCGGAAACGCGCTCAAGTTCGATGCCGCCGGCAATGTCAGGACGGCGACCAACTCGATCTTCGCGCTCGATGCGCGCGGGGCGATTCTCGGCCGCTACGACAAGGCGCATCTCGTGCCCTATGGCGAATATCTGCCGATGCGGCCGCTGCTGTCGCTGATCGGGTTGCAGCGGCTGGTGCCGGGCGACCTCGACTTCTCCCCCGGCCCCGGTCCGCGCGACATGGCGCTGCCCGTCTTCGGCGCGGTCGGCATGCAGATCTGTTACGAGATCATCTTTTCGGGCCAGGTCGTCGACCCGGCGCACCGCCCCGCGCTGATCTTCAACCCGTCGAACGACAGCTGGTATGGCAGCTGGGGGCCACCCGAGCATCTCGCCCAGGCGCGGATGCGCGCGATCGAGGAAGGGTTGCCGATCATGCGCGCGACGCCGACCGGCATCTCGGCGATCATCGCGCCCGATGGCCGGGTGATCGACAGCATCCCGCTGGGCGTGGCCGGCGCGATCGAGCAACCGATTCCCGACGCCTATCCGCCGACACCGTTCGCGCGGATCGGCAACTGGGCCGCGCTGATCGTCGTCGCCATGTTGTTGCTCTTCGCCGTTGCCATCCGCCGGACGGGTCGCTAGGGCGGCGCCATATAACAAAAGCTTTATATCAGCCCCGGCGCCATGCCGGGGTGGCTCCAGGCAAGGGTAAAGTGATGCGCGCCTCGTTCCTCTTCACCTCCGAATCGGTCTCCGAAGGCCATCCCGACAAGGTCGCCGACCAGATTTCCCACGGCATCGTCGATCTGTTCCTGTCGAAGGACCCGGAGGCACGCATCGCGTGCGAGACGCTGACCACCACCAACACGGTCGTCATTGCCGGCGAGATTCGCGGCAAGGGCATCATGGACGAGGCCGGCAACTGGGCGCCGGGCGTCGAGGCCGAGATCGAGGCGAATGTTCGCGCGACGGTAAAGAAGATCGGTTACGAGCAGTCGGGCTTCCATTGGGAGACCTTCGACTTCACCAACAAGCTCCACCCGCAATCGGCGCACATCGCGATGGGCGTCGACGAGAGCGGCAACAAGGACGAGGGCGCCGGCGACCAGGGCATCATGTTCGGCTACGCGACCGACGAGACCCCCGACCTGTTGCCCGCCACCCTCTATTATTCGCATCGCATCCTCGAGCGCATGGCGGCCGACCGTCATTCGGGCGCCGCACCGTTCCTCGAGCCCGATGCCAAGAGCCAGGTCACGCTGGAATATGAGAATGAAAAGCCGGTCCGTGCGACCGCGCTGGTCGTCTCGACCCAGCATGCGCCGGGATATTGCCTGCAGGGCGAAAATGCCGATCCGGCGCTCTATGCCAGGTTGCACGATTATGTGACGATGGTGCTCAAGGAAACGCTGCCCGCGGGCTTCATCACCGATGCGACCAAGTCGTACATCAACCCGACCGGCGCGTTCGAGATCGGTGGCCCGGACGGCGACGCCGGCGTGACCGGCCGCAAGATCATCGTCGATACCTATGGCGGCGCGGCACCGCATGGCGGCGGCGCGTTCAGCGGCAAGGACCCGACCAAGGTCGATCGCTCGGCCGCCTATGTCGCGCGTTACCTTGCCAAGAACGTCGTTGCCGCCGGCCTGGCCCGTCGCTGCACGATCCAGCTGAGCTATGCGATCGGCATCGCGGAGCCGCTGTCGGTCTATGTCGACCTGCACGGCACCGGCACCGTTCCGGAAGCGAAGCTCGAGGAGGTGCTGCCCAAGCTCGTCCGCCTGACGCCCAAGGGCATCCGCGAGCATCTCAAGCTCAACGCGCCGATCTACCAGCGCACCGCCGCCTATGGCCATTTCGGCCGCCAGCCCGATGGCGCGTTCTTTACCTGGGAAAAGACCGATCTGGTCGACCGGCTCAAGGCCGCCGTCGCGGCGTGAAGCGATCAGGCGGCGGAGGTATCGTCCTTCGCCGCCGGCGCCGCCGGTGCTCCCGGGTCATCGATGCCAAGCGTGTGGGTAAAATAGGTGTTGCCACTCGAGCCGTGCCGTTTTCGGTTGCGCTTCAACAATATGACCCCGACCCCGACCAAGGCGAGCGCGACGAGAAGAAGGATAGCAGGCATCGACGGGCGACCTCAAATAACGGTAGCGCTCTCCCGGATGCGGCGTCGTAGGTAACGACTCGCTGGCGAATCGCTCTAACCGACACAGGCTTATGGTCCATTTCGAGGCTTGTCGCAACTTGGCCCGCACCACATGAATTCGCCTCCATATATTTTCTATATATATTTTCCCTAATATTCATCGGATGTTAGACAGGCCGCGATGAACGACCCCAGCACCATTCGCCGCCTTTACGGCCGCCGCCAGGGGCACAAGCTGCGCGCCGGACAGGCCGCGCTGGTGGAAGAGATGCTCGGCGCGGTCAGCGTGCCTGAGGAAGGCCCGCTCGATTCGCGCATCCTGTTCGGCGACGCGCGGCCGCTCGAAGTCGAGATCGGTTTCGGCGCGGGCGAGCATCTTGCCGGGCAGGCGGCAGCGCGGCCGGGCACCGGCTTCATCGGCTGCGAGCCGTTCCTCAACGGCGTGGTCGGCGCGCTCAACCATATTCGCGACGACAGGCTCGACAATGTCCGGCTGCACATGGGCGATGCGCTGAGCGTGCTGGAGCGCCTGCCCGACGCCTCGCTCGAGCGCGTCTACCTGCTCCATCCCGACCCATGGCCCAAGGCGCGGCATGCCAAGCGGCGCATGGTCAACCACGGCCCGCTCGACCTGATCGCCGCCAAGCTCAAGCCCGGCGGCGAGTTCCGCCTCGGCACCGACGACCCGACCTATTGCCGCTGGGCGATGATGGTGATGAATGCGCGCAACGACCTGAACTGGACCGCGACGCACGCCCGCGACTTCCTCGTCCGCCCCGGCGACTGGCCCGAGACGCGCTACGAACGCAAGGCGCGGCGCCATGGGCATGAGGTGTGGTACTTCCGCTACCGGCGCGCATGATCGGCGATAGGGCGCGGCAGCGGCTTGTGGCAGAGGGGCTTCGACGATGACCCCGACTCGCCTCCCGCCGCGCTGGTCGCGCACCGCGTCGTTGCTGCTCGCGTTCGTCCCCGTTGCGGCGCAGGCGCGGGATGCCACCCCGCCCGTCGAGAACGGCGATGTCGTCGTGCTCGGCCGCGGCCTCGCGCTACCGCCGGGAACGCCGGCCTATGGCGCGGTGACGATCGATCGCGACCGGCTGGACGGCGACGCCTCGGGGCGGGTCGAGGACGTGCTGGGCGATGTCGCCGGCTTCCAGCAGTTCCGCCGCTCCGACAGTCGCTCGGCCAACCCCTCGGCACAGGGCGTGACGCTGCGCGCGCTCGGCGGCAACGCGTCGAGCCGCGCGCTGGTGTTGCTCGACGGGGTGCCGATCGCCGACCCGTTCTTCGGCTATATCCCGTTCACCGCGCTGTCGCCCGACCGGCTCGCGGCGGTGCGCATCACGCGCGGCGGCGGTAGCGGGCCGTTCGGCGCGGGCGCGGTGGCAGGGACGATCGAACTGGTCAGCGCGGGCCGGGCCGACCTGCCGCCGGCGAGCGCGAGCGCCTTTTACGGCAGCGACAATGCGGTGGCGCTGAGCGGCGCGGTGTCACCGACGCTGGGATCGGGCTTCGCCACGCTGTCGGGCCGGTTCGAACGCGGCGACGGCTTCTTCACCACGCCGGTGACGCAGCGTGTCGCGGCGACCGCGCGGGCGCGCTATCGCGACTGGTCGGGCGGGCTGCGCGCGGTCGCGCCGATCGACGCGCGGACCGAACTGCAATTCAACGGCACGCTGTTCGACGACCACCGCACGCTGCGCTTCGTCGGCGCCGACAGCGCGTCGCGCGGCGAGGATGCGAGCATCCGGCTGGTGCATCGCGGCGCCTGGCAGATCGACGCGCTGGCCTATGTCCAGGCGCGCAACTTCACCAACAAGGTGATCAGCGCAACCAGCTTCAAGCTGGCGCTCGACCAGCGCAACACGCCGGCAACGGGGGTCGGCGGCAAGATCGAGCTGCGCCCGCCGGTCGGGCCGGACCATGTGCTGCGGATCGGCGTGGATACGCGGCTGGCGCACGGCCAGCTCTATGAGGACGCCTATGCCGCCGGGCAGGTGACGACGCGGCGCACCGCCGGCGGCGACAGCGGCACGCTCGGCGCGTTCGTCGAGGACGACTGGACGATCGGCAGGCTGGTGCTGACCGGCGGCGCGCGAATCGATCGCTGGACGCTGACCGGCGGATTCCTGCAGGAACGGAGTGCCGCGGGCGCAACGACGACCGACAACCATTTTGCCGATCGCGACGGCACGCAAGCGACGGCACGGGCCGGCATCCTCTATCACGCGACCCCGGCGCTGGCGCTGCGCGCGGCCGGCTATACCGGCTTCCGCCTGCCGACGCTCAACGAGCTGTACCGGCCGTTCGTGGTGTTCCCGATCACCACCCGGGCCAATGCCGCGCTCGGGCTGGAAAGATTGCGCGGCGCCGAGATCGGAATCGACGCGACCCCGTTTGGCGGGGTGCGGCTCGGGCTGACGGCGTTCTACAACCGGCTCGGCGGCGCGATCGCCAATGTCACGATCGGCACGAACCTGCGCCAGCGGCAGAATGTCGATGCGATCGTCGCAAAGGGCATCGAGGCGACGCTCGAAGCGCGGCACGGCGCCGTGTCGCTGACCGCATCCTATGCGTTCAGCGACAGCCATGTCGAAGCCTCGGGCGTATCGGCGCGGCTCGACGGCTTCGTGCCCGCGCAGAGCCCGCGCCACAGCGGCAGCGCGACGCTCACCTGGGCGCCACGCACCGGCCCCTCGCTCTCGGCGACGCTGCGCCATGTCGGCAGGCAATATGAGGACGATCTGCAGACCGACATCCTGCCCGCCGCGACGACGCTCGACGCGGTCGCCCGGCTGCCGATCACGCACCGGCTTTCAATGGTCGCACGCGCGGAAAACATGTTCGATGCGACGGTGGTGACGCGCAACGCCGCCGGATCGATCGATCTCGGCACGCCGCGCAGATTGTGGATCGGCGTGCGGCTCGGGGGATAGGCGCGAGCGAAAGTGCGTCGGCCGGAATGGCAACCGTGACGAGCCGGCAAGAAAGGGGCGAACCGCATCGCGCGGCCCGCCCCTTTCGCGCATCGCCGACCCGTCAGCGATTGTCGAGCTGCGCCCTGACCGCGCCGAGGCCAAGCCGCGTCGCGCGGTATGGCCCGCCATCGACGCTGGCGATCAGCTTGCGGCGCTTGAGCCGGCGGAACAGGCCGAGCGTGCAATCGCTCAGCACGAACCCGTCGCGGGTGAAGCAATCGACCGCGACGATGCGGCCGGTGGCGGCGTCCCGGCGGTGCACGATGCGCCCGCCTTGTGCCAACGCATGAAGCACGCGCTGTTCATATCTGGAGATATTCATCGGAAAAATCCGGCCCTCTCGATGAGGGTGGCAGCCCGCGCCCGAGCCCGTGGGGCTCAGGACGCACGACACCTGCACCGGGCGGAGCCGGTCAGGTGATCAGCGGGCTACAATTCCAGACATGGTCACTCCGATGGAGCGCGATTTATAGCGAGGCGAGCGGGCCCGGGTCAACGGTCCCGCGAAACCATAGCCCGCCCAGCGCCCGACCGAGCAGTGCGGGCAAGCCGGGCCGGATCAGCAGCCAGTCGCGCATCGGCGCGTCGGGGGGCGCCATGGGCGGCGCGGCATCGCCACCGCTGGCGACGAGAAGCGGGACGTCACGACCGCTTAGATGGAGCAGAAAGGCCGCGGGCACGCCGTCGCGCAGGACGATCTGCGCCGACAACATGGCGGCGAGCACCGAATCCATCGCCGCCGCGCGCCAGAACGCGACCACCCGGGCGTCTCCGAATGCGGCCAGCCGCTCGAAGCCGCCAGCCGCCAGCGCCGCGCCGTCGAGGGTCTGGTGGGTGTCCGCCTCGGTTTGACGGGGCGCGCACCGGATCGGCGCCGGCGCGGGGCGATCGAGCGCCGCCCAGCCGCGCCGCGATGCCGCGCCGCGCAACGCGGCGAAGCCGACATCGCCTTCCGCGACCGGCCCGATCCGCAGCGCGTTGAGCTCGGCGCCCAGCGCGACGATCAGCGTGTCATAAGCCGTGTCGGGCGCGTCGACCGCGGCGGGAAAACCACGGAACGGCGCGTCGACACCCGGCACCGCGGCGAGCCTTGCCGCCGCGGGACCGATGCGCACGAAGGGCAGCGCGATGACCGGGTCGCCGTCGCACTCGACCAGCATGGTGCGCGCGGCGCCGCCATATATCGCCAGCGCCGCGGCATAATATTGATAGCGCAGGAAGCGATGCGACGGCGGCGCCGCGCCCGCGACGATATCGATCGCCGCCGACAGCCCGTCGAGCGGGCATGCGCGGCTTGCCGGCGGCAGGCGCGTAAACTCTGACAGGAGCATCGGCTTGGTCATCGCGCGTGGCTATAGCCGCGCAGCCGTTACCAACCGGTTCGTGCTTGACGGCCGCCGCTGCCGCCCCGCAAACCGCCGCCCATGCAATTCTCGCTCGCCGTCTCGACCATCGCCCAGACGATCCAGCTGTCGCTGAGCCCGGTGTTCATGCTCGCCGGCATCGGCGCGCTGCTCAACGTGCTGGCCGGGCGGATGGCGCGCGTCGTCGACCGCGCACGCGCGCTCGAACAGCTCCACCCGCGCTCGACCGGGCCTGAACATGACCGCCATGTGTGGGAGCTGCGGCTGCTCGACCGGCGCATCTCGATCATCAACGCCGCGCTGTTCCTCGCCGTGACGAGCGCGATCATGACGTGCACGGTCGTCGCGCTGCTGTTCGTCGCCGAGCTGGCGAAGCTGCATATCGGGACGGCCGTCGCGCTGAGCTTCATCCTCGCGATGCTGCTGCTGATCTCGTCGCTGATCTCGTTCATGGTCGAGGTCCATGTCTCGCTCCGCGCGGTACATATCCGCGCCGAATTGCTCGAACATGACCGGCGCGTACCTTAACGCGTTGGTCGCGGATCAGAGGTTGGACGACGATATCGGCCGTCGCGTCACCGTCTCGGTCGTTGTCTCCGTCTCCAGCTTTCCGGGCTGACCGGTCTCCAGCCTGGTCACCCTCGTGCGTCGCCATACATGCCCTGTCGAATCGGTCTCGAAGGTGATGTTGATCGTGCCGGAAACATGCTCGGCCGACCGCGCACTGAGTGCGGCCTCAAGGGTCAGGTTCTTTCTGAGGATCTCGGCGACGACGATGTCAGATTGGGCTCGCGCCCGGTACACCTGCGCGGGGTCGACTGTCATCGCAACAGCGAAAGTCGCACCGCCGGGTCCAGCCGTCTTTAGCGTCAGCGGCGCTGCCGCGCGCGCTGCGGGGTCCTGATACGATGCTCCATCACGCATGTCTTCCGACCGCAGATCGATGATGGCGAGCGCCTTGAGGACCGACGCCGGATCACATTCGATGCGAAACGCATTCCACGTAAAAATCCAGTGTCCGCACGCCGCGCGCGTCATGTGGCCCGCCTTGAGCCAGCCATTGACGCGCGCTTCCAGTTCGGCACCGTTGAGCAGCTGTAGCGGCCCGCGAATGGGCGCCAGAACTCGCACCGGAAACTGCCACGCACTGGCACGCTCCTGTGCCGTTGCGGTCTTCGGAAGATCGTACTCCAGTTCCAGGCCCGCCTCGTCCACTGCGACCACTCGCTCGACCAAAACATCTCGATCGTGCGAGCTTCCCGAGGACGATCCGTCGCTGGACTGTTGCGACGAGTCGCGTTCCGTCGATATCTCGTAGGTATCGCCGACATGCGCCATACGCTGCGGTGCCGCAGCGCCGGCGACGAGGGCCGGCAGGAACAACGCGGCGGCTATCGCACCCCGCCGCGTCACCGCGCCGCTTCTACACTCGCCCCGACATCGGCCGATGGCAGATAGCGCGGCGCGACGCGGGCGTGGCTCGCCTGCTCATAGGCATAGCCCGCGTCGAGCACCGCCTGGTCACCCCAGGCGGTGGCGATGAACGACAGCCCGACCGGCAGCCCCTTGGCCAGCCCCATCGGCACGGTGAGGTGCGGGTAGCCCGAAACCGCCGGCAGTTCGCTCGCGCTCGGGCCATCGAAATGGTCGCCCGACACGGTATCGCTGAGCCACGCCTGACCATAGGTCGGCTCGACCAGGATCGTCGCATTGGCCTTTTTCAGCATCGCGTCGATCCCCTCGCGCCCGGCGAGGCGCAGCGATTTGGCGCGCGCGCCGAGATATTCGGCATCGGCCAGGCCGTTGGTTTTCGACGCCTCGACGAAGATCTCCTGGCCGAAGAACGGCATCTCGACGGCCTTGTTGGCCTCGTCGAACGCGATCAGCGCATCGAGCGTCCGCGCGGTGACCGCCGCTGGCGTGGTGGCGAGATAGGCATCGAGATCGGCCTTGAGCTCGGTGTGCAGGACAAGCGACTCCGCCGCCCCCAGCCCGTCGAGCTTGGGCTGTTCGACATCGACGAGCACCGCGCCGGCGCGTTTCAGCACGTCGAGCGCAGCGGCATAGACCGGCTTCATCGCCTCGGGCATGTCGGGGTGGAGCACGGCGACGCGCACGCCCTTCAGTGCGTCTGGCGAGAGGCCGGCGGCGAAATCATGGGCATGGGCGCTGGCCTGCGCGGTGGCCGGATCGGCCGGGTCGCTCGCCACGAGACCCGAGAACAGGATCGCGACGTCGCGCACGCTGCGCCCCATCGGCCCGGGCGTGTCCTGGCTATGGCTGATCGGCACGACATGCGTGCGACTGACCATGCCGAGCGTCGGCTTCAATCCGACCAGCCCATTCATCGACGACGGGCACACCACCGAGCCGTCGGTCTCGGTGCCGATCCCGACCGCCGCGAAGCTCGCCGCGATGCCGGCACCGGTGCCGCTCGACGAGCCGCAGGCCGAGCGATCGAGCGCATAAGGATTGCGCACCAGGCCGCCGACCGCGCTCCACCCGCTCATCGAACTGTTCGAGCGGATATTGGCCCATTCGCTGAGGTTGGTCTTGCCGAGAATCACCGCGCCGTGCTTGCGCAGCTCCGCGACGAGTGGCGCGTCACGGTGCGTGACGTTGAGCCTGAGCGCGAGGCTGCCCGCCGTGGTCGCGATCGGGTCGCTGGTTTCGATATTGTCCTTGATCAGCACCGGAATGCCGTCGAGCGCGCCGAGCGCCTTGCCGGCCTTGCGTCGCGCATCGGCGGCGCGCGCCTGGGCCAGCGCATCGGGGTTCACCGCGATGACCGCGCGCAGCGTCGGTCCCTGGCGGTCCATCGCCGCTATGCGCGCGAGATAGGCGCGGGTGATGCTCTCGCTCGTCGCCTTGCCGGCGGCGATCATCGCGCGCAACTGATCGATCGACTGCTCCTCGACCTTCGGCGCGGCCTGCGCAGCGACGGGCAGCGGGGTGGCGAGCAGGACAAGAGCGAGGGCGGAACAGGAGGCAAGCAGAGCGCGCATCGGGAATTCCCTGTCTTGGGGTCGAATCGACCTGATTCGGTGTCACGGGCGAGCTTAGACCGGGCCGCCCCTGCCACAAGTGCCCGATCGACCGCGCTGCACGGCAAATCCTCGTGACCCGGCTACCGGCCACACCGCCGGCGCGTACCGGCAAGCAACGCTCCAGACATGAAAAGAGCTTGCCGGGACCGAAATCCCGGCAAGCTCCCAACATGGTCAGCGGCCGGAGAGCTCCAGCCCGGGAGACCATGCGAACCGCTCATCCTATGGGTGACGTCGCGTTGACTGAGGGAGAATACCCCCCGCGCGCACCCGGCGGATTTAGCGGCGCGTCTCCCGAACGAACTGAACCGACCCCACTGCTGAACCATGAGACATCGGATCACCTCCTTTCGCTAGTTGAAACGTTACACCCGGCATCGGATGCACCGACAATGTGAGTCATCTGAATCCGCGAAACAAGTCTTGTAATAAAATTCGTTTTCGACGATTCCCCTCCGTCTGCGCCGCGTCGATGGCCTCGCTCCGCGCGCACTTCAGTGTCGTTTGAAATATTGCACCTCGCGCTCGTGCTTTTCCGCCGCCGCGCGGGTGTCGAACGTGCCAAGGTTGCGGCGCTTGTGCGTGTGGGGATCGACCTTGCGCGAATAGAGGCGATATTCGCCGGATTTGAGTTTGCGGATCATGCGGACCTCCTGCGTCGAGAACGCGCGAGGCGCGACGTCTATCCCCGGCAATCCTCGACCACGCGACCGAATTCGGCCCAGCTCGGCACGACCAGCGGCGACTGTCCGGCCTGTTCGACGATGAACCGTCCGCGGCTGAACGCCATCGCGTCGAGCAGCGCGTCGTGCGGCGACAGCGACACCGCGATATAAGGCTGCGCGCCGCCGGTCGGCTGCGCGGCGAGCGTACGCAACATCGTGCTGGTCCGAACGGTAATCGCCGTCGCCGCGCCCGCGGCATCGCGCTTCGACAGGAAGATCCGCGCTGCGGCGCGGTCGCACCGCAGCGTCAGCGCCGCGTCGCTGCCCGGGACACCGTAAAAGGCGATCGAGCCGCGTGCGTCCTGGCGATAGACCCAATCCCCCGGCGTGACCGGCCAGTCGCGCCAGTCCGCCGAGACCGGCGTCGCGCTCGGGCTCGGCGCGGGGGCCGGCACAGGGGTGGGCACCGGGCGCGGCGGCGCCGGCGCGGTCCTGGGCGGAGTCGCGCAGCTAGCAACGATCAGCAGCAGTCCGGTTGCGGTGAGAAAACGACGCATGCCGCATCCATGCCCGATGCGGGGGCGGTGCTCAACCTTACGAAACGGCCAAGCGCCCGTAATTGCGGATATCACCCGCCGGCTGACCGCACTGAATCGTCTTCGTCGCCTTTGGTGATCAACGCCTTGGCCTCGTCGAGCTTACCGGCATCGATCAGATCGATGATCTGCCGCTGGACATTATGGTCGCGCGGCGAATGGGGAGCGAACGCGATCGGCTGGAGCAGGTCGCGCGCAGCTGGCGCTCGATCATCGAGCAGCATCTGGCGAGCGAGCGCCATGCGGATACCGGTGCTCTCCGGTGCGAGGACCTCGGCCCGCATCAGCGCCTTGATCGCGCCGGGGGTTGGCTTGGCCTTGGCCGTCGTAAAACTCGTATAATAGAGATAGAGCGGCATTACCCGGTTCGGATCGAGGTGATTGGCCTTGAGGAACCAGCCCCGCGCCGCCGTCCAGACCGCCGGGTCGGAAGCCTTGGCGTCGGCGGCACGCCTGAGCGCGATGAGACCCTTGCGATCGAGCGCATCGATCATCCCAGGCTGCAGCGCCAGGGCGCGGTCGACCGCCGCTTCCGCCTCATCGAGCCGCCCGGCGAGAAATTGCAACTCGGCCGATTGCTCCTGAACCACGGCGTCGTCGGGATAGCGCCGAGCGATTTTCGCGGCCTTCAATGCCGGACCGAGTCGATAATCCTTGGCGATGCCGCGCATGGCCAGCAGATGAACCGCCATCATTTCGCCTTGTCCGGGCGACAGCGTGGTCACCGTGACATCGCCCAGCGCGGCTGTCGGCGAAATGCGCAACGGCGCGCCCAACCTGCCACGCTGATAGGCATCGAGTTCGGCGTCGAGCGCCTTGAGATCACCAAAGGCACTCTGCGCGGCCGCCATGCTCGCGGCGCCATTGTTCATCGCCGTGAGATAGGTCGAAAGCTGACCTGACCGATGCGGGTCGAGGATCAGATAGTGGGTCAGCAGCCAGCCGCGGCCATAGAGCAAGTCGACATTGGCGACATAGCCGAAATGCTCGGGATCGAGCAGCTTCTTGATGGAAATCCGTTCATCCCGCAGCGCTTCGGCGCGGTAATTGGCGGGCGCGCCGATGATCACCGAGCCATCCGCCTCGAAAGTGGCAGTCGCGTTGAATTCGGCAAAGCCCTCGGAAAACCAGAACGGATAGGCGATCGGGAAGTTCGAGAACATGAAATGGTGGCTGTATTCGTGAAGCAGCAGCACCTGCGAGCTCCAGCCGCCGGTCTTCGCCTTGCGATCCACATCCGGCAGATACATCGCATAGATGATCGACCCTTCGGCGCGCGGATCATAGAAGCCGAGCGTGCCGTAAGAGCAGCCACAGCTTTGCATGAACTGATCCATCCTGAGCGCATAGATGTTGATCGGCCGGGCGCGCTGATCGGGATTGTCGGCAACATTATACAGCCTGCGCAGTGCCGCATCGAAGCGTTCGAGCCGCGTAGCGAACTCGCGCGCGGCCTCTTCGCTGCCGTCGATGGTAAGCAGGAAGTGCCCCGTCCGGACCTGGCGCCATTCGGCGACCGCCGGTGTCGCGACCAATATCGCCAGCACGGCAATCCACCGCGTCAACATACGCACCGACACCATCCCCCCCCAATGCAAACCAAATTCAGGTAAAGTAGCGCAGCCACCAATGAAAGGGCATTAAAACAACCGTTTCGACACCAATAATCGGACAGCGCCACAATGAGGATCGCTGCTGGCCAACCGCCTCAACGCCCCTTCCGCGCGCCGCCCATCCGCATCTTCTGGCTCTTGCCGTAGCGCGTCTTGCGCGTGCCGGGCTTGCCCTCGTTCGATCGGCCCATCACCGGCGCGCGGTGCTGGTCGGCGGGCAGGCCGAGTTCCTCCTGTTCGAGCGAGCGGATCTCGTCACGAAGCCGCCCGGCCTCCTCGAATTCGAGATCGGCGGCGGCGGCGCGCATCTTCTTTTCGAGTTCCTCGATGTAAGACCGCAGATTGTGGCCGACCATGTGCGGCCGCTCGTCGTCGATCGCGATCGTCACCTGGTCGCGCTGCGACACGTCGTTGATGATGTCGCCGATGTTGCGGCGGATCGTCGTCGGGGTGATGCCGTGTTCGCTGTTATAGGCGACCTGCTTCTCGCGGCGGCGATTGGTCTCGTTGATCGCGCGCTCCATCGATCCGGTCATGCGGTCGGCATAGAGGATGACGCGCCCGTCGACGTTGCGCGCGGCGCGCCCGATCGTCTGGATCAGCGAGGTCTCGGAACGCAGGAAACCCTCTTTGTCGGCATCGAGGATCGTCACCAGCCCGCATTCGGGGATGTCGAGCCCCTCGCGCAGCAGGTTGATGCCGACCAGCACGTCGTACACGCCGAGCCGGAGGTCGCGGATCAGCTCGATGCGCTCCAGCGTCTCGACGTCGCTGTGCATGTAACGCACCTTGAGCCCCGCCTCGTGCATGAACTCGGTGAGGTCCTCGGCCATGCGCTTGGTCAGCGTGGTGACGAGCGTGCGATAGCCCGCCGCCGCGGTCTTGCGGCATTCCTCGATGCAATCCTGCACCTGGTCCTCGACCGGGCGGATCTCGACCGGCGGGTCGATCAGCCCGGTCGGGCGGATGACCTGCTCGGCGAACACGCCGCCGGTCTGCTCCATCTCCCACCCGCCAGGCGTCGCCGAGACATAGGTGGTCTGCGGGCGCATCGCCTCCCATTCGTTGAAGCGCAGCGGGCGGTTGTCGATCGCCGACGGGAGCCGAAAGCCATATTCAGCCAGCGTCAGCTTGCGACGATGGTCGCCGCGCGACATGCCGTTGATCTGGCCGATCGTGACGTGACTTTCGTCGACGAACAACAAGGCGTTATCGGGCAGATATTCAAACAGCGTGGGAGGTGGCTCGCCCGGCATGCGACCGGTGAGGAAGCGCGAATAATTCTCGATGCCCGCGCAACTGCCCGTCGCTGCAATCATTTCCAGGTCGAAGTTCGTACGCTGTTCGAGCCTTTGCGCTTCCAGTAGCTTCCCCTCCGGCACCAGCTCCTTCAAACGCTCCTGCAGCTCGAACTTGATCGCCTCCATCGCCTGCTTGAGCGTCGGACCCGGCGTGACATAATGGCTGTTGGCATAGACGCGGACATAATCGAGGCTCGCGACCTTCTTGCCGGTCAGCGGATCGAACTCGACGATCTCCTCGATATCGTCGCCGAAGAACGACACGCGCCACGCGGTGTCCTCGTAATGCGACGGGAAGATTTCCAGCGTGTCGCCCTTGACGCGGAAATTGCCGCGCTGGAACGCGGCGTCGTTGCGCTTGTATTGCAGCGAGACGAGCTTGCGGACGATCTCGCGCTGGTCGACCGTCTGGCCCTTCTTCAGGTCGAAGATCATCGCCGAATAGGTCTCGACCGAGCCAATGCCGTAGAGGCACGAGACCGAGGCGACGATGATCACGTCGTCGCGCTCGAGCAGCGCGCGCGTCGCCGAATGGCGCATCCGGTCGATCGCCTCGTTCACCGAGCTTTCCTTCTCGATGTAGGTGTCGGAGCGCGGGACATACGCCTCGGGCTGGTAATAATCATAGTAGCTGACGAAATATTCGACCGCATTCTCCGGGAAGAAGCTCTTGAACTCGCCATAGAGCTGGGCCGCGAGGATCTTGTTGGGCGCGAGGATCAGCGCCGGGCGCTGCAACGTCTCGATCACCTTGGCCATGGTGAAGGTCTTGCCCGAGCCGGTCACCCCGAGCAGCACCTGGTCGCGCTCGCCGGCCAGCGCCGCCTCGGTCAATTCCTTGATCGCGGCCGGCTGGTCGCCGGCTGGCTGATATTCGCTGACGAGCTTGAACGCCTTGCCGCCCTCGGCCTTGGGCGGCCGCGCCGGGCGATGCGGCACGAACTCCCGGCCTGTTTCGGGTTCGTCGAGCGAGGTGCGAATCTGGATTGCCATATCGCGGCAATATGGGAAGTTACGCGCCAACCCGCAACAAAGCGGGAACGGTCGCGCTGGCTCTTTTTCGTGAGGACCTGACATGCCCCGTGTACCGCTTTTCGCCGCCCTCGCCCTGCCGCTCGCGGCGTGCGGATCGGGTGGCCCGACCGTCACCGCGACCAACGCCTCGATGGCCGAGGTCGCTACCAAGGTCGCCGACGCCAGTGCCGGCGGCGACATGATCTCGCCGGGTCGGTGGGAAGGCACGATGACGATGCATCACATGCAGATGCCCGATATGGACAAGGTGCCGCCCGCCGCGCGCGCGCAGCTGGAGCGCCGCATGGGTGCTGCGAGGCCTTTCGTCAGCTGCGTGACCGAGGAGGAGATCAAGGCCCAGCACGGCTTCTTTACCGGCGAGGACGCCGACAACAAATCGTGCCGCTATGATCATTTCACCATGGCCGGCGGCAAGATCGACGCGGCGATGAAATGCACGATGCCGACCGGCGCCATGACGACCGCGATGACCGGGACCTATTCGCCCGATGCCTACCATATGGACATGGCGAGCAAGACCGAAGGCAACGCCGCGATCGGCGGGATGTCGATATCGATCGACGCCAGGCGCGCCGGCGCGTGCCGTGGCACGCCAGACGAGCATTGAGCGCCGGCCATCGCCGATCCGCGTTGCCTTCGCCGCAGCTTGCGGGAATGAAGCGCGCGCATCGAGCGGGGGAGTGAAGACAGTGCTGAGATATTGGCTGATCGCGGGCACCGCGACCTTGTCGTTGCTGGCGGGATGCGGCGCGAAGAACGATGGGCCGGTGCGCCGCGAACCGGGTAGCTGGACGCGCACGACCGAAATCGTCCGCTTCGAAGGGAAAGGCGCAACCCCGCAGAGGCGTGCCGAAATGCAGGGCCTGCTCGACGCGATGGCCGGCAGGTCATTGTGCCTGACGGCCGATGCCGCCGCGAAGGAAAACACTCTCGACAACGTCCAGGGCAGCAACGTCGCGGGGCAGAATTGCGCCTTCGGCAAGCCGGTCTATGCCGGCGAGCATGTCGCGCTGTCGGGCAGCTGCGCGGTCGGTGCCGGCAAGCTGCGCCTGTCGATCAAGGGCGTATCGGGTGCGACCATGCAGGACCTGCTGATGACCACCGAACAGCTCGACGCCAGGGGTGCGCCCGAAGGTGCGATGGAAATGCGCATGCGCAGCCGGCGCAACGGCGATTGCAAGCCGGGCGACATCATACCGCGCCCATGATCCGACAATCTTCACCACTGGAAAGGGATATGCGATGATCGGTTACGCACTGCTCGGCAGCAACGACATGGAACGCGCCCGCGCCTTTTACGACGCCCTGCTCGGCACGATCGGGGTCGGGCGGTTGATGGAGTTCCCGACCGGCGCCACCGCCTGGGGCGCGAGCTGGACGACCCCGATGCTCGGCATCACCCCGCCCTATGACGGCCAGCCCGCGACCGCCGGCAACGGCACGATGATCGCGCTGGTGCTCGACGAACGCGCCAAGGTCGACGCGCTCCACGCCAAGGCGATCGAACTTGGCGGCAGCGACGAAGGCGCACCGGGCGTGCGGGGCGAAGAGGGACCGCAGGCGTTCTATGGCGCCTATTTCCGCGATCTCGACGGCAACAAGCTGTGCGCCTTCCGCGTCGGCCCGGCCTGACGACCGGACGGACCGGCTAGACCCGGCGATAGGCGACCCGCCACATCGTCCAGGCGATGCCGGCGCAGAACAGCGAGAGGAGGAGGCTGGTCGCCGCGCCGCTGATCCAGTGAAACATGATCGTGCGGTTGTCCATCGCCGGCATCGCGAACAGCCCGAAGCCATAGGTCTGGCCGCACAGGAACAGCGCGAAGCCGGCCAGCGCGCCGATCGTCACCGCGGTGCGCGGCCCACGCCTGCCGCTGGCATGAGCGACGATCCACAGCGGCCCACCGATCGCCACTACCGCCATGACGGTGATGACCGTGCCGATGACGAAGCCGACCGGCAAGGCGAACCATGACGGCGGCCCTCCCGCCGCAACCAGCAGCACGGTCAGCACGCCGCCCAGCGCGCCGCCTGCCGCCAGCGACAGTCCGGCACGGTCCAGCGATGTTTCGTAGCGGCGATCCACGATGGCCTCAGCCAAACCGATTCCCTCCCAGCGCGGCGCATTTATCATGCCAGGCGCCGCTGCCAAATAGGGTGATGGGATTTCTTGATGTTTCAACCCTGGACGATGCCGCGAGGCAGCCTCCCCATTGGCAATTGCCGATTGTCATCCTAGACTTGGAGTCGCAAGCGCCGCCCGGCGCCCATCTCCCCGGCCCGCCGATCAGGCGCCACGACAGCAAAGGAAATCGCCCATGCGGCTCGGCTTCGCGCTCCTCGCCACCACGCTCCTGTCCAGCGTCGCGATCGCCCAAACCGCGCCGGCGCCTGCCCCGACCACCCCCGCGCTCGCCGTGCCGGGTGGCGACATTCCGGCCAAATTCACCCCGCCGACCGAGGCCAATGATTACATCAAGCGCGTCGAGATGATTCCGATGCGCGACGGGGTGAAGCTCTACACCGTCATCGTCATCCCGAAGGGCGCCGTGAACGCCCCGATCCTGTTGACCCGCACGCCCTATAACGCCGCCGCCCGCGCCAATCGCAGCGACAGCCCGAGCATGCTGTCGACGCTGCCGCTGTCCGACGAGCCGTTCGTCAAGGCGGGTTACATCCGCGTCTATCAGGACATTCGCGGCAAATATGGCTCCGAGGGCGCCTATGTCGTAACGCGCCCGGTCATCGGGCCGCTCAATGCGACCAATGTCGACCATGTCACCGACGCGTACGACACGATCGACTGGCTGGTGAACAAGGCCAACCTGCCGCAGTCGAACGGCCGTGTCGGCATGATCGGGTCGTCCTATGAAGGCTTCACCGTCGTCATGGCGCTGCTCAAGCCACACCCGGCGCTCAAGGTCGCCGCGCCGGAAAGCCCGATGATCGACGGCTGGATGGGCGACGACTGGTTCCATTACGGCGCCTTCCGCCTCGCCAACATCGCCTGGCTCGGCGCGCAGACCGGCTACAAGGGCGCGGGCAAGGCGCCGCCGACCGGCGGCTATGACGATTACGACAATTTCCGCGACATCGGCTCGGCCGGCGACTGGGCGAAGAAGTCCGGCTACGACCAGTTGCCCTATTGGCAGAAGGTCGTCGCGCACCCGGCCTATGACGGTTTCTGGCAGGGCCAGGCGCTCGACAAGCTGATCCTGACCAACCCGTCCGACGTGCCGACGATCTGGGAACAGGGGCTGTGGGACCAGGAGGACATGTATGGCGCGATCCATACCTGGCAGGCGCTGAAGGGCGCCGGCAAGCTCGGCAACAATCATCTCGTCATGGGGCCGTGGCGCCACAGCCAGATCAACCGCGAGGGCCGCAGCCTCGGCCCGTTCCAGTGGGATGGCGACACCGCGCAGCAGTTCCGCGAGCAGATGGTAGTCCCGTTCTTCAACTATTATCTCAAGGACGGCCCGGCGGTGACGCTGCCCGCCGCGACGATCTACAACACCGGTGAAAATCACTGGGACCGCTTCGCCGACTGGCCGCTCGCCTGTGCCAAGGATTGCCCGGCACCGCTCACCCCGCTCTATCTCCAGCCGGCCGGTGGCCTCGGCTTTGCGCCCGCGAGCGGCGGCGAGGACAGCTATGTCTCCGACCCGGCCAAGCCGGTGCCGCACTTGCCGCGCCCGGTGAACTTCAACGACGGGCGCTGGGGCGACTGGCTGGTCAGCGACCAGCGCGGCGTCGATGGGCGGCCCGACGTGATGACCTACCAGACGCCGGTGCTGACGCAGGCGGTGCGCGTTTCGGGCGTGCCGATGGCTGACATCTTCGCGAAGACCACCGGCACCGATGGCGACTTCGTGGTGAAGGTAATCGACGTCTTCCCGGCCGAAAACGCCACCGAGCCGAAGATGGGCGGCTACCAGCTGGCGATCAGCCTCGACATCTTCCGCGGCCGTTATCGCCAGAGCTTCGAGCATCCCAGCGCGATCCCGGCCGGCAAGGTGCAGGAATATAAATTCCGTCTGCCGGCGGTGAACCATGTCTTCCAGCCCGGCCATCGCATCATGGTGCAGGTCCAGTCGAGCCTGTTCCCGCTCTACGACCGCAACCCGCAGACCTACGTTCCGAACATCTTCCTCGCCAAGCCGGGCGATTATCAGAAGGCGACGGTGTCGATCGAGCACGGCCCGGCCGGCGCGAGCGCGGTGTTGCTGCCGGTGGTCGCGGCGAAGTAGCTCTTCCCATTCCTCCCCATGCCCAGCATGGGGAAGGGAACCAGCGAAGGCGGTGGAGGGGAAATCCGCACCCGCATCCCTGCCGGTGCTGATGATGGCGCGCGCTACATCCGATCGCGCGCCTCTCGCCTCAAACCAGCAACTTCTCCCGCGCGATCTTCTCTTTCCACACCAGCGGCGCGAGCTGGTGGACGTTCGCGCCTTCGCTGTCGACCGCCACGGTCACCGGGAAGTCGCTGACCTCGAATTCATAGATCGCCTCCATGCCGAGGTCCGCGAAGCCCACCACTTTCGAGCCCTTGATCGCGCGCGCGACGAGATAGGCCGCGCCGCCGACCGCCATCAGATAGGCGCTCTTGCCCTCGGCGATCGCCCTGGTCGCATCGGGGCCGCGCTCGGCCTTGCCGACCATCGCCAGCAGCCCCTGGCCGAGCATCATGCGTGTGAAGCTGTCCATGCGGGTCGCGGTGGTCGGGCCAGCGGGGCCGACGACCTCTTCACCGACCGGATCGACCGGGCCGACATAATAGATCACGCGGCCGTTGAAATCGACCGGCAGCGGCTCGCCGCGATCGAGCATGTCCTTGATCCGCTTGTGCGCCGCGTCGCGCCCGGTGAGCATCTTGCCGTTCAGGAGCAGCCGGTCACCCTGCTTCCAGCCCTGCACCACCTCGGGCGTCAGCGTGTCGAGATCGACGCGAATCGCCGCTTTGTCGGGCGTCCAGTTCACGTCTGGCCATTCGTCGAGCTTCGGCGCATCGAGATAGGCCGGCCCCGAGCCGTCGAGCGTGAAATGCGCATGGCGCGTCGCGGCGCAATTGGGGATCATCGCGACCGGCTTGCCCGCCGCATGGCATGGCGCGTCGAGGATCTTGACGTCGAGGATGGTCGACAGCCCGCCCAGCCCCTGCGCACCGATGCCGAGCGCGTTGACCTTGTCGAAGATCTCGATGCGCAGCGCCTCGATGTCGTTTTGCGGGCCGCGCGCCTTGAGCGCACCCATGTCGATCTGTTCCATCAGCGCCTTCTTGGCGAGCAGCACGCAATGCTCCGCCGTGCCGCCGATGCCGATGCCGAGCATGCCCGGCGGGCACCAGCCGGCGCCCATCTGCGGCAACATCTCGAGCACCCAGTCGACGATCGAGTCGCTCGGGTTCATCATCTTGAACTTCGACTTGTTCTCGCTGCCGCCGCCCTTGGCCGCGACGTCGATCTGCACCCGGTCGCCGGGGACGAGGTCGACGTGCAGCACGCACGGCGTATTGTCCTTCGTGTTGCGCCGCGTGAAGGCCGGGTCGGTCAGTACCGAGGCGCGCAGCTTGTTTTCCGGGTTGAGATAGGCGAGCCGCACCCCCTCATCGACGACCTCCTGCAACGATCGCGAGGTATCGTCGAGCCGGCAATCCATGCCCCATTTGACGAACACGTTGACGATCCCCGTGTCCTGGCAGATCGGCCGGTGCCCCTCGGCGCACATCCGGCTGTTGGTCAGGATCTGCGCGATCGCGTCCTTTGCCGCCGGCCCCTGCTCAGCCTCATAGGCGACACCCAGCGCGCGGATATAATCCATCGGATGGTAGTAGGAGATGAACTGCAGCGCGTCGGCGACGCTCTCGATCAGATCGGCGGTGCGGATGATGGTGCTCATGGCGTTGCCCCATAACCAGCCATCGCGCCTTTCGCTACTGCCTGGCGGCGGCGCGGCGGACGACGCCTCGACGCAACATCTCATCGCCCGGATCGAGTAGGCGGCAATATTTTGTTCACCACGCCCAACAAACCTTTCAGCAAGGAACATTTGCTAAGCCCGCCGGGTGATCGTTCCGCTTTACCCTTTTCGCGCCCTGGCAGGTGCCGCCGAAGGCCTGCGCGATGATCTCGTGCCAGGCGCGATCGTCGCGGAAGCGCATGACGAGGCGCTGCGCGACCAGATCCGCCAGCTGTCCGCCGCCTGGCCGCTCGCCTTCGTCGCGCTGGCCTCGACCGCGGGCCTCGTCGGGCTGGTCGCGCGAACGCTCGGGCGCCCCGACATCCTCGCCAGGGGCATGTTGCATGGCGGTCTGGTCGCCGCCTTCGGGCTGGTCGTTCTCGTTGGGCTGAAGCTGCCTTTCACCAGGCGCTGGGCGCCGCACGCCAAGATTCGCGTCGCGACATTGTCGGCCGCCGGTATCGCCGTCGGCCTGCTCTCGCTGCTGTCGATCGCCGCCGCCTTTCCGGCCGGCAACTACCGCCTCGCAACCTTCGTCGCGGTGTTCGGCACGATCATCATCACCGTCGTCGCGCTGCATCCGGTGCGCGCCGCGACACTGGGATTCGCCGGCGCGCTGGTCGCCACGATCGGCGTGCAATCCGGACCCGGACTGGCCTGCGCGGTCGGCGTGGCGGCATTGCTGTGCCTTGCGCTGGCGACCTATCGTCTCACCAGACTCGACGATGCCAATGCGAAGAATCGCGACCGCTCGGAAATGCAGGGTCGCATGGCCACCCGGCTCATCGCCGAGTTCGAATCGCATTCGACCGGCTGGTTCTGGCAAACCGACAGCGAGGGGCGCGTTACCTACCTTTCGGAAAAGGTCGCCGCCGAACTCGACCTGCCCGACCGGCCGGCGATCGGCGAGACGCTGACCGCGCTGTTCCGCGTCGACAGCGCGCTGCCCGAAACCGAGCGCACGCTCGCCTTCCACCTGTCGTCGCGCACCGCCTTTTCCAACTATTCGGTGCGCCCGGCGAGCGCGAGCAAGCTGGAACGCTGGTGGTCCATTTCCGGCCGGCCGATCGCCGACGATCTCGGCCGCTTCCAGGGTTTCATCGGCTCGGGCAGCGACCTGACCGAACGCCGCCGCGCCGACGCCGAGATCACCCGTCTCGCGCTGTTCGACGGCCTGACGGGCCTCGCCAACCGCCAGCGCATGCGCGTGTCGCTCGACCAGACGCTCCACCAGCCGGGCGGTGCACACCGCGCTTCGGCCCTGTTCCTGCTCGATCTCGATCGCTTCAAGGCGGTCAACGACACGCTCGGCCACCAGACCGGCGACAGCCTGTTGAAACAGGTCGCGCAACGGCTGCAGCGCACCGTCGGCGAGGCCGGCCTGGTCGGCCGGCTTGGCGGCGACGAGTTCAAGGTCATCCTGCCGGGCATGGCGCAGCGCGACCAGCTTGCCGCGCTGGCGAGCGAGATCATCGCCGCGCTCTCCCAACCCTATTTCATCGATGGCTCGTCGATCACCATCGGCTGCTCGATCGGCATCGCCATCGCCCCCGAACATGGCGCGGATGCCGAGAAGCTCGTCCGCAACGCCGACCTCGCGCTTTATGCCGCCAAGGCCGACGGTCGCGGCATTCACCGCTTCTTCCGCGAGGAACTGCTGGTCGGCGCGCAGAGCCGCAAGGAGCTCGAGGACGACCTCCGCCAGGCGATGACGCAGGATCAGCTCTACGTCGCCTACCAGCCCGTGGTCAGCACCACGAGCGAGCGCATCGTCGGCTACGAGGCGCTGCTGCGCTGGAACCACCCGACGCGCGGCGCGGTGTCGCCGGGCGAGTTCATCCCCGTCGCCGAGGATTGCGGGCTGATCGAGGCGATCGGCGAATGGGTGCTGCGCACGGCGTGCATGGAGGCGGCCAACTGGCCACGCGACGTCCGCGTCGCGGTCAATGTCTCGCCGATCCAGTTCGCCAATCCGAGCCTGCCGACGATCGTGACCAATGCGCTGGCCCGCGCCGGCCTGTCGCCGGGCCGGCTCGAACTGGAGATCACCGAAGGCGTGTTCCTCGACGACAATGCCTCGTCGGAAAACATGTTCAAGATGCTCAAGGGCGTCGGGGTGCGCCTCGCGCTCGACGATTTCGGCACCGGCTATTCGTCGCTCGGCTATCTGAAGAAGGCGCCGTTCGACAAGATCAAGATCGACCAGAGCTTCGTCAAGGGCGCCGCGATCGCCGGCAACCGCAACGCCGCGATCATCAAGGCGATCGTCACGCTCGCCGACACGCTCGGCATGGAGACCACCGCCGAGGGGGTCGAGGTGCATGACGAGATCGCACTGATCCGCGAGCTCGGCTGCAGCCACATCCAGGGCTATGTCTATGGCAAGCCGGCGCGCGCCGCCGATGTCGCACAGCAACTCGTCGCCAATGGCGGGCTGGCGACTGCGACCGGCTACAGCGTGAGCCGCGCGCCGCGCACGATGATGCTGCGCACCGCGCGGATCGCGGCCGGCGGTGCCGAGGGCGAGGTCCGCATCCGCAACATGTCGTCGACCGGCGCGATGATCGACGGGATCGAGATCAGCGGCGACGCGCAGGACGTCGATATCATGATCGAGCTTCTCGAGGACCAGATGTTCCCCGCCAAGCTGCGCTGGGCGGCGGACGGCAAGGCCGGCCTCGAATTCGCGCATACCTTCAACATGGAACGGCTCAACCCGACGACCGTCGCGACCTCGGCGCGCAAGGCCGGCTGACACCACCGCCCGGCACTGCCGCCGGACGGTGATGTCGCGCCCGTCACTTGCCGGGCGTGACCGGTTGCGGCGGCGCCATCCCCGGCCCTGCGGGACCGCAACCGGGTGGGGGCGGCGGGCCACCGCGATCCGCCCCAAAGCGTCCATCGCGATCCTCTCGACCTTCCGGGCCGTCGCGCCCCTCCGAGCCACGATGCTCGAAGCGGCGGCCGAAGCGCGGGCCGACCGGCTCGACCGTGCCGTTCCGGTCGACCATGAACGAGGCGCGCAGCTGGCCATTGTCATAGTGGCCCTGCACCGTCACCGGCGCGCCCGACTGCACGTCGCGGCCGGCACGCCCGGCATCGACCATCGTGCGCCCGCTGCCATCGACGATGACGAAGCGGTCGCCATAGACCTCGGCGACCTTGCCCTTGACCGTGACGATGCCCGTGCGCTGCGCCAGCGACGCTATCGCCACCGCATTGGCCGGCGCCATCTCGACCGCCGGTCGCGCCATGTGCGCCACCGCCCCGCCGCCCGCCGCGCCCAGCAGCAGCAGCCCCGCGCCGCCCACGCCGAGCGTCGCCCGGCGTGACATCAACTTGCTCATATCGACCATCTTGCTTCTCCTTTGCTTGTCGTCCCCCCTCCTCTACCCTCGCCGCGCCGACGCGCGCTGAACCCGGCCGTTCAGTTTCGGTTTAGCGCGGCGCCCTAACCGACCGGCGAGGAGTGGAAGGCGACACGATGCGGATCCTGCTGGTCGAGGACGACAAGGCACTGGCCGACGGCATCGCGAAGGCGCTGCGGCGCGAGCATTTCGCGGTCGACCTCGCCACCAATGGCGAGGACGGCGCGCATCTCGGCGATACCGGGCGTTATGACGCGGCGGTGCTCGATCTCGGCCTGCCGGTGAAGCCGGGGATCGCGGTGCTGCGCGAATGGCGCGCTGCCGGGCGCGACCTGCCGGTGCTGATCCTCACCGCGCGCGACGGCTGGTCCGACAAGGTCGAGGGCTTCCGCGCCGGTGCCGACGACTATCTCACCAAGCCGTTCCGCGTCGAGGAACTGGTCATGCGGTTGCGCGCGCTGGTCCGTCGCGCCGCCGGCCATGCCGCCGCGATCGTCAGCTGCGGGGCGCTGTCGTTCGACGCGCAGACCGGCCAGTTCGAGCTCGACGGCCTCCCGCTGCGGCTCACCGCCTTCGAATGGCGCGTGCTGTCGGCGCTGATGTTGCGCAAGGGCGTGGTGATCGACCGGCTCGACCTGCTCGAGCGCGTCTATGAAACCGACACCGACCCCGATTCGAACTCGCTCGAGGTGATTATCGGCCGGCTGCGTCGCAAGATCGGCGCGACGATGATCGAGACGGTGCGCGGGCGCGGCTACCGGCTCACCGACGGGGCGGCGGCGTGAAGCTGCTGCCGCGGTCACTTTATGGTCGGTTGATGCTGCTCTCGGCCATCGCGACGCTCGCCGCGCTGGCCTTCGCCGCCGTCGCGATCGGCACGATCCTCGAGCGCTTCGTCACCGCCGGACTCGATGACCGGCTCGACGCGCAGATCGCGCTGCTCGCCACCGCGGTGCGCCGCGACGGCAGCGTCGATCCCGCCCGTGCGCCGGTCGCCGCGCCCTATGACGATCCCGATTCGGGCTGGGGCTGGCGCATCGCCGCGCCACACGGCGCGCTCGCCTCGCCCGCCCCACCGCGCGCCGATGGCGAGGAGCTGCTCCCGGCGCCGCCTCCCCCCCTGCGCGAACGCGAGCGCGATGACGCAGGCGACCATCACGTCCGCGCTGGCCCGCGCCCTTTCGACCTCCACGGCGCCAATGGCCGGATCCGCCACGCCAGGCTGCTGACCATCGCGACCGACGCCGGCCCCGCGACGATCATCGCCGCCGCGCCCCGCAGCATCGTCGCGCGACCGATCCGCGCCGCGATGCCACCGCTGCTCGGTTCGCTCGCCCTGCTCGGCGTGGCGCTGGCGCTGGCGACGCTGGTGCAGTTGCGGCTCGGCCTGCGCCCGCTCGGCCGACTGCGCGAATCGATCGCCGCGATCCGTGCCGGCACCGCGCAGCGCCTGCCCGCCGGGCAGCCGACCGAACTCGCCCCGCTCGCCGCCGAACTCAACGCGCTGCTCGACCAGAATGCCGCGCAGCTCGCCAGCGCGCGCGGCCATGTCGCCAACCTCGCGCACGGCCTCAAGACCCCGCTCGCGACGCTGGCGGTGGCGTTGCGCGAGCCCGGGCGCGACCCCGATGGCAGCCTTGCCGCCGAGGTCGCGCGGATCGACGGCGCGATCCGCCACCATCTCGGCCGCGCCCGCGCCGAGGTGCCCGGCGGCGCGACCCGGCAGCGCACCGCACTCGCCCCGGCGGTCGCGGCGCTCGCCGCCGCGCTGGCGCGGATCCATGCCGATCGCGGCATCGTCTTCACCGCCGATGTGCCGCCCGGGCTGGCGCTGGCGATCGACACGCAGGATCTCGACGAGCTGCTCGGCAATCTGCTCGACAATGGCTGGCGCTGGGCGGCGCGGACGATCCACCTCACCGCGACGGCGAGCGGTGCCACCGCGACCATCACGATCGCCGATGACGGCCCCGGCATCCCCGCGCCGGCGCGCGCCACCGCGATCGCGCCGGGGCGCCGACTCGACGAATCGGGCGAAGGTCACGGCTTCGGCCTGTCGATCGCGCGCGAACTGGCGGAACTGCACGGCGGCTCGCTGATGCTGGAAGAAGCGCCGGGCGGCGGACTGGCGGCGGTGGTGACGCTGCCGGTGGCGCCGGCGCGGTGACGCCCCCGGCGAAGGCCGGAGCGCAGGTGGAAGACGCTTGTTATGACGCGTCCCGCTCCTTTACGACACCCTCGCCAACTGGACCCCGGCCTTCGCCGGGGAGCTGGATAGGGAAATTGCCCTCATGATCCGCGCGCTCGCCTTCGACGTCTTCGGTACCGTGGTCGACTGGCGCACCGGTATCGCGCGCGAAATGGCGCCGTTCCTCGCAGCCCTTGGCCGGCCCGATATCGACCCGGCCAGCTTCGCCGACGAATGGCGCGGCCTGTACCAGCCGGCGATGGAGGAATGCCGCAGCGGCCGGCGCACCTATACCCGCCTCGACATCCTCAATCGCGAGACGCTGGAGGCGCTGCTGGCGCGCCACGCGATCGCCCCGGCGTCGATCGCCGAGGACGTGCTCGCCGACGCCGCGCATGCCTGGCGCCGGCTCGACCCATGGCCCGACGCGGTCGCCGGGCTCACCCGGCTCAAGGCGGTGCTGCCGATCGTCACGCTGTCCAACGCCAACACCGCGCTGTCGCTCGCCATGGCGCGCCGCGCCGGCCTGCCCTGGGACGCGATCCTCGGCGCCGAGTCGACCGGCCATTACAAGCCGCTGCCCCAGGCCTATCTCGGCACCGCCGACATCCTGGGGATCGCCCCGGGCGAGCTGTGCCTCGTCGCCGCGCATCACAGCGACCTCGCCGCCGCGCGCGCCTGCGGCCTCGCCACCGCCCATGTCGCGCGGCCGCTGGAATATGGCGGCCGCCCGGCGCCCGATCGCGCCGCGGCGCAGGCCTGGGACCATCAGGTCGACAGCCTGACCGCGCTGGCCGACGCGTTCGGCGCGCCGCCGCGCTGAGCCGCGATCGCCGCCCGGCAACCGCCGCCGGGCGATGAACTTCCTGTCATAAATATTTTTTGTTCCCTGTTCGTCCCCTTGCCTTTCGCGAACCCCGCGGAAGTCCGCGCGTCGCCGCATTGCACCATGTCGGCGGATGCCATGAAGCGAGTCAAAATAGCGACGAACCGAGTCATGAAAGAGTCATTTACTGTCTTGCGTCTCGCGGCGATCGGGCACAATCTGTAGGGGTTGAGTTCGGGGGCGAACCCAAGAGCTGGTAGAGCGATCACCGCAACACCACATTGCGGCACTGCACGGCCTGCGCATTATTCGCGCGGGGAAGGTGGATTTCGCTCTCCGTTGGGGCGCCCGCAATGATATCGTGGGGGTTCGCCCCCCGATTCGAACGGACGGGGAACACGGGTCGCGGGACCGGTGTCGGAAAAAGGGCGGCAGGCATATGGATTTCAGGGACAGTCAGGAAGCGAATGTGAACATGGCCAGCGATGCGATCGACGCCGTCCAGGCGAGCACGGCCCCCGCCCCGGCGGCGAAGGACAAGCGCGACACCGCGACCGGTGGTGCCGACTCGGCCGAGCACGGCGCGAAGCGCAAGCTCGCGACGCGCGGCGACTCGAAGGAAGTGAGGGCGCAGCTTTATCCGGTCGAGGTTGACCATTCGCGCGACGCGCTGCTCACCGATTTCGGCAAGGAGACGCTGTCCGATCGCTATCTGCTGCCCGGCGAGAAGTTCCAGGATCTCTTCGTCCGCGTCGCCTCGGCCTATGCCGATGACGCCGCCCACGCCCAGCGCCTCTACGACTATATCTCGCGGCTGTGGTTCATGCCCGCCACGCCCGTGCTGTCGAACGGCGGCACCGGCCGCGGCCTGCCCATCTCCTGCTTTCTCAACTCGGTGCCCGACAGCCTGGGCGGCATCGTCGACACCTGGAACGAGAATGTCTGGCTCGCCTCGCGCGGCGGCGGCATCGGCACCTATTGGGGCAATGTCCGCGGCATCGGCGAGCCGGTCGGCCTCAACGGCAAGACCAGCGGGATCATCCCGTTCGTCCGCGTGATGGATTCGCTCACCCTCGCGATCAGCCAGGGCAGCCTGCGCCGCGGCTCGGCGGCGGTCTATCTCGACGTCTCGCACCCCGAGATCGAGGAGTTCCTCGAAATCCGCAAACCCTCGGGCGACTTCAACCGCAAGGCCTTGAACCTGCACCACGGCGTGCTGATCACCGACGCCTTCATGGAGGCGGTGCGCGAGGGCGCCGAATGGACGCTGACCAGCCCCAAGGACGGCAGCGCCCGCGCCACGGTCGATGCCCGCGCCTTGTTCCAGAAGCTGGTCGAGACCCGTCTCGCCACCGGCGAGCCGTACATCGTCTTCGCCGACCATGTGAACAAGGCGATGCCCAAGCATCACCGCGATCTCGGCCTCAAGGTCTCGACCTCGAACCTGTGCTCGGAAATCACGCTGCCGACCGGCAAGGACCATCTCGGCAACGATCGCACCGCGGTGTGCTGCCTGTCGTCCCTGAACTTCGAGACCTGGGACCAGTGGAAGGACGAGAAGGGCTTCATCGAGGACATCATGCGGTTCCTCGACAATGTCCTGCAGGACTTCATCGACCGCGCCGAGCCGGGCATGGAGCATGCCGCCTATTCGGCGATGCGCGAGCGTTCGGTCGGCCTCGGCGTGATGGGCTTCCACAGCTTCCTCCAGGCGCGCGGCCTGCCCTTCGAGGGCGCCATGGCGAAGAGCTGGAACATGCGCATGTTCAAGCACATCAAGGGCCAGGTCGATGAGGCCTCGATGCAGCTCGCGATCGAGCGCGGCCCCTGCCCCGACGCCGCCGACATGGGCGTGATGGAGCGTTTCAGCTGCAAGATGGCGATCGCGCCGACCGCGTCGATCAGCATCATCTGCGGCGGCACCAGCGCGTGCATCGAGCCGATCCCGGCCAATATCTACACCCACAAGACGCTCAGCGGTTCGTGGTCGATCAAGAACCCCTATCTCGAAAAGCTGCTGATCGAGAAATCGAAGAACAGCGACGCGGTGTGGAACTCGATCCTCGAACAGGGCGGTTCGGTCCAGCATCTCGATTTCCTCACCCAGGAGGAAAAGGACTGCTTCAAGACCAGCTTCGAGATCGACCAGCGCTGGATCCTCGAACTCGCCGGCGACCGCGCGCCGTACATCGACCAGGCGCAGTCCTTGAACCTGTTCATCCCCGCCGACGTCGAGAAATGGGACCTGCTGATGCTCCATTTCCGTGCCTGGGAGCTGGGCATCAAGTCGCTTTACTATCTCCGCTCGAAATCGGTGCAGCGCGCCGGCTTCGCCGGCGGCGTCGAGAGCGACAACACCATCGACGCGCCCAAATTCGAAGTCGAATCGCGCGATTACGACGAGTGCCTGGCGTGCCAGTGAGGTGGTTCAGCTAGATCGCCCTCACCCTCCCATCGCTGATGCGATGGGTCCCTCCCTCTCCCGCTGGGAGAGGGAAGAAGCGAACGCTGCCCCTTTCCCTCTCCCAGCGGGAGAGGGAGGGAGCCGCGCAGCGGCGGAAGGGTGAGGGCGATGCTCAATTACCGCCTCCTGCAATCCGGCTCGGTCGACCGCGCGCGACAACTTCGCCGCGAGGCGCCCGAACCCGAACGCCGCTTGCTGCGCGCCGTGCGCGAAGTCTTCCCCGAGCATAAGTGGCGCCACCAGACGCCGGTCGGACCTTATTATGTCGACATCCTGTGCTTCGCCGAGCGATTGGCGATCGAGGTCGATGGCGACACCCATGCCGGAAACGAGCCCTACGATGCGGGCCGTACCCAGTTCATCGCGCGCGAAGGCTTCCGCACGCTGCGCTTCGGCAACGGCGATGTGATGGAGAATTTGGAAGGCGTGCTGGCCGCCGTCGCAGCATCGCTTAATCGAACGGGGAAGGGCAGTACCCAGTGATGGACCCTGCCCTCACCCTTCCGCGCCTGCGGCGCTCCCTCCCTCTCCCAACGGGAGAGGGAATGAACAGCCTACGCCTCTTCCTCGAAGGTCACGGCGACATCGCCATTGGCGCTGAGCCGCACCTGGTTGCCCTCGACATCGGCGACCAGGCCGATCGAGATATAGTGATGGTGGCCCATATGGCGCCCGGCGCCGCTGTCCTGCTTGGTCAGCTTGATGCGGTCGCCCTCGACCTTGTCGACGGTGCCGACATGGACGCCGTCGGCGCCGATGACTTCCATATGTCCCCGGATCGCGCTTGCATCGGCCATGGTAATAGCTCCTCTTTCGTTACGGTTGCGTGCCCCCAACGCGCGGACGGCGCATTGGTCGCATCGGTCATGCCATCATGACCGCGAAACCGTCGCAAGGCCATGCCCTCGATGCCGCCACCGGCGTTTTCCTGCCGGGGAACGCGGCATGATCGCGCGCGGCCCGCTCATCATGGCGTCCGTCGCCGGCCTCTGCGCGATCAGCGCCGCGATCATCCTGTCGCGCCCGGTGAACAGCGAGGCGGGTCGCTATGGCAAGCGCATATCGGCCACGATGTTCGCCGCCTTCGCGATCATCCTCGGCGGCTTCGCGGCGTCGCTCTGGTCGTGGGGCGCGCGATGATGAGCACGCCGACCTATCTCGCCTGGTCGCTCGCCACCAGCGGCTTCTTTACGCTGCTGGTCTATGTCAGCGTCCGCTTTCTCGGCGGCGACACTTGGATCATACCCGCGACCGATCGGGCGCGCCGCAAGCGGCTGCAGCAGAGCCTCGATGCGCGACTGGCTCGTGGTACGGATCGCGCTGCGGGAGAACTTGACGCTATCCAGACGGCAATCGCTGCGCTCGACAGGCCTTCCGGAAGCAAAGCAATCCACGCCGTCTTCTCGGTGATGACCGCATTGCTCATCGGTGCGGTGATCTGCAATCTGCTTGCCGTCCCGGTGCTTGAACACCGTGCACCGCCATGGAGCAACAATATCTGGTTTGCCGCGGTGGCCCTCTACGGCGCGCATATGGTAATCGAGCCGACCTCCACCAGGCTGACGCCTCCGAAGGTCCGCCTGCTCGGCGCGCTTGTCATCGGCATCGCCGTTACCCTGCAATTTTCCCATCTCGTCTGAAAGGTCCGCCCATGTCCCTCACCGAAGCCCGCAAGCAGTACAAGCCGTTCGAATACCCCTGGGCGTTCGAGTTCTGGAAGCGTCAGCAGCAGATCCACTGGATGCCCGAGGAAGTGCCGCTCGGCGAGGATTGCCGCGACTGGGCGCAGAAGCTCAGCGACCATGAGCGCAACCTGCTGACGCAGATCTTCCGCTTCTTCACCCAGGCCGATGTCGAGGTGCAGGATTGCTACCATGAGAAATATGGCCGCATCTTCAAGCCGACCGAGATCAAGATGATGCTCGCCGCCTTCTCCAACATGGAGACGGTGCACATCGCGGCGTACAGCCACCTGCTCGACACGATCGGCATGCCCGAGAGCGAATATGGCGCCTTCCTCGAATATGCCGAGATGAAGGACAAGCACGATTATCTGCAGCAGTTCGGCGTCGACAGCGACGAGGATATCGCCAAGACGCTGGCGATGTTCGGCGGCTTCACCGAAGGGTTGCAGCTCTTCGCCAGCTTCGCGATGCTGATGAACTTCCCGCGCTTCAACAAGATGAAGGGCATGGGCCAGATCGTCACCTGGTCGATCCGCGACGAGAGCCTGCACTGCGAAGGCATCATCAAGCTGTTCCACACCTTCACGCGCGAGCGCGACTGCCTGACCAAGGCGGTGCGCAGCGACATCATGGACATGTGCCAGACGACGGTGCGGCTGGAAGACGCCTTCATCGACCTCGCCTTCGAGATGGGCCCGGTCAACGGCATGACGCCCAAGGAGATCAAGAAGTATATCCGCTACATCGCCGACTGGCGGCTGGGGCAGCTCGGCATGAAGCCGATCTACATGATCGACGAGCACCCGCTCCCCTGGCTCGCGCCGATGCTCAACGGCGTCGAGCACGCCAACTTCTTCGAACAGCGCGCCACCGAATATTCCAAGGCCGCGACGCGCGGCAACTGGAACGAGGTGTGGGAAGGCTTCGACAAGCGGCAAAAAGCCAAGGCCGGCCCGGCGGCGAACGAGGATGCGGGCGGTGCGGCTGGGGGCGAGGGGGATATGTTCTCCAAGGCCGGGATTGCGGCGGAGTGACTGAGATGCGGCGTCGCTCCCTAGCGGCGCCGTACCCCCGAATTTATTTCAATAGCTGGTCTCAAGATTTGCATTCGTCGTGGAGGTTGTTGCTGCACTAAACAGCCTCTTCGCAATAATACTATTTCGAGAATTTCGATATGACTGACAGGACGCAGTGGAAAAGCTCATCTGGGACTGCAAATTCACAGTTGGTGCTCGCTTCAATACTGCCGGGCGGTGTCAATTTTGAAGTGGAAGATGTCCTGTTGCGCTTGCTTTTGGAACGCGGGCCGCACGCCGACCATTACTGCGCCAGTTCACTGAATGACAGACCAGCTGACGCCGGTAGGTTCAGGATTTGGGGCTGAAGCCTTCATTGCAATAACCGTGACTGGCGCAACAACCCCCGAAGTTCGCCCGCGGTGTGACGTTGAACGAGGCAAAGGCAATGGCCGGTGCATAGCGCGGCAACGCTTGGTCGCTTCCAACAACGCTAACTGTCGCCTTCCCCCAGATTGGCGAGCGCTTCCTCGACGCGGTCGAGTTGGGCTTGCAGCGTCCGAACGGCAAGGTCATCGCCACCATATCCGCCGCCGCGTGAAAATCTGACAGCGCTCTGCACCTCGATCTGGCGCCGCAAGTTTTCCGCCGCTGCAACCAACTGTGCATGCAGCGTGGTGTCCGACACATCGGTATCCGGCTCCGGTCGCTTGCGCTTGTTCCACCACATTGTCCGACATTACAGGCTGGAAAAATCCGGCGCTACCAATCGATAAGTACGCAACTGAAATTGCGAATTACGGCGGGTTACGGGGGGAGGGTACCGTTACACCTGACATACCCCCAAATAGCCGCCGCCCTGCAACCGCACCTCACCCCCACCAACACCACCATCACCGCCCCCACGCGGCTCAACCCGCCCGCGCACCAGTCGCCGGCACCTCGCAGGTCGCATCAAGCGCCAGCCGGTATTTGCGCGCGCCCGCGCGCCCCGCGCCGACCTTGAGCCAGTTGATCATCAGCCGGGCAAGGCCATAGGAGGTGTCGATCTTCGTCGCCGTGTCGAGCGCGGCGATGCGCGCGTACAGCGTGTCGCCCGCCGTGCAGGCCGGGCAGGGATAATTGGTCGCGTCGAACGACAGTGGCGGGTTGGCGGCCCAGCCCGCGCCGCTCGCCGCCGGCGCGTAATAGGTCACATTCTCGGTCCATTCGAACGCGCCGTCATAGCTGAACAGCTTCATCGACGGGTTGTTCCTGTGGTCGGTCGTGATCGACGGGATCGACACGTCGAGTTCGGTAAAGGCGCCCAGCAGCGGCAGCTTCCGGCTGCAATCGCGCAACCTTCTGATGCCGTTATAATGGGTGTGGGCACTCAGCACGCCGACGATCTCGGGGCGGTAGGCCGCGACCATTTCGAGAAAGGCGCGCTGCACCCACCAGCCGGCGGTCAGGTCGGGGTCGCTGCCGGTATAGGTCAGGCCGCTGTTCCACATCGTGGCGCCGCCATAGCCATCGGTGCCGGGCGGCACGTGCATCGCGATGATGACCTTCTCGCCCTTCGCGCGCGCCGCCCTCAACTGCGCGTTGAGCCATTCGAGCTCGGCGTTGACCTCGCCCTGATAGGTCGGGACGTTCCGGTCATATCTGGCGGTGAAGATATTGGTGTTGAGCGCCAGCACGCGCAGCGCCGGGGCGGTGGCGGTCGCCTGCACGGCATAGACCGCATAATAGCCCATGGCGAGATTGCTGACGTCGATCATGTCGCCCGGCCGGGCGTTGAGCACCGGCTTGCCACCCCATGCCGTCGAACTGTCGAGCGGCGTCCCCCCGGTCGCGGTGAACGGGCCGTAATCGCCGGCGAGCGAATCGTTGTTGCCCGGCACATAGATCAATTTGGTGCCGGTCCCGGCGATGTTCGCGAGCCCGTCGAGCGCGATGGTGAACTCGCTGTCGGGATGACCGCTGCAATGCGAGGGCAGATCGCCGAGATAGATCGCAAAGGCCGGCTTTTCGGCCTGGATCACCTGCTTCGCCTCGATCTGCGCGGCGTTCCACAGCGCGCTGTCGGTCTCGTCACCCGGCTGGTAACAGGTAACCCCGCTCGTGCCGACAAAGTGGATATCGGACAGCGCCAGAAAGGTGCCGGGCGTCGCCGCGGCGGCGGCAATGGCTGGCGTTGGCGCAACCGCAACGGGTGGCGTCGGGACGGTGGCGGGCTCCGCCGACACCGCGACGGGCGCCGGCGGGGTGGTGGCGGGCACCAGCGGTTTGGTAACCTGCCCCGCCGCCGCCAAAGAAGCCGCGCAGAACAGCGATGTTGCCAAAGATATCGCTCGCCATTTTCGGCGCCGGCTCGCCTGCCTTCCGTTTGCCACGGACTTCCCTCCTGTTCAGCCAGTCGAATAGATGGTCGTTCATATCTATCGTCATTTTGCCATATCTGGCCAGTGTCGCGGGCGGTATTATTGCCATCGTTCCGGTTCTACCGATGATGGCGCAGCATTACTGACGGATTAGGCTGGAGATTTTGCCGCATCTCCACCCGCTCCCGCGACCGGCACCGTCCAGAAGCCGACGAGCCGCCGCGGCGACATTTACAATCCGCTTCGTGCGGCCACCGTAATATCCCGGACTCGATCCTGCGCGCGACTCATCTACCATCGTCGCAAAGGACCGACGATCGATGCACGCGATGTTGCCAACCGACCATCCCGGCGCCGATCGGGCTTCAACGGCGACCGAACTACGCCCGTTGCTCAGCTTCAGCTATGACGCCGCAGCGAAGATCATCCGCATCACCGGCGTGGGGAAATGGACGGTCGATTATGTCGACGTGCATTTCGCCGAACTCGCCGTGCTGATCGATCGCGTCCGTGCGCAACATGGCGCCGTCCTCGCGCTGGTCGATCTGAGCCGGGCGCCGGTCCAGTCGGCCGAGGTCGCCGAGCGGATCCATCAGGCCACCGGGCAGCTTTACGGCCCGGAGGATCGCGTCGCGATGGTCGTGCAGTCGTTCCTGCTCAAGGCGCAGATGAAGCGCGCCGCATGGAAAGCGAACGCGGCGATCTTCGTCTCGCCGTTCGCCGCCATGACCTGGCTGTGCGCGCATCGCGGCTCCTGAAGGCACGGCGGCGAACGCAGCCCACGGCTCTCCAATTACCGGCGCCTTCGATCACCCACCCGCATTGACCGCCCACTGCGCCGCGAACGCGCGCCGATAGGCCGGCCGCGCCTCGCCCCGCGCGACATAGCCGGCAAGGGTCGGATATTCGTCCAGCAACCCCGACGCGCGCAGCCTGAGCAGCACCGACACCATCATCAGGTCGCCGGCGCTGAACCCGCCATCGAGCCAGTCGGCACGCCCGAGCCGCGCGGCAAGCTGCGTCAGCCGCGCGCGGATGCGGTCCAGCACCAGCGGCAGCCGCTCGGCGGCCCAGGGCTTGTCGTCCTCCAGCAAGCGCTGGGTGGTCAGGTCGAGGATCGGCGGCTCGACCGTGTTGAGCGCGGCGAACATCCAGCCGATCGCGCGCGCGCGCGCATCCTCGTCGGTCGGCAGCAGCCCGGCATGGTGCTGCGCGATGTGCAGCACGATCGCCCCGGTCTCGAACAGCGCCAGCCCGCCTTCCTCATAGGTCGGGATCTGCCCGAAGGGATGCAGCGCGAGATGCGCCGGCTCCTTCATCGCCGCGAACGACACCAGCCGCACCTCATAGGGCTGGCCGACCTCCTCCAGCGCCCAGCGCACCCGCGTATCGCGCGCCAGCCCCTTGCCGCCATCGGGCGAGCGTTCGAACGCGGTGATGGTGATCGTCATCGGGCGACTCCATATCCAGGGGCAATGGTCAATCCGGCCTCATGACCATTCGACCAACGCGTGCCGCCGCCGACCCAATCGACCAGTTCGTCGCCCTCCCAGGCGAGCGATCTCGGCTGGAAGGAGAACGGAATCGTCGACTGCATGTCCTTCATCGCTTTCGCTCTTTCCGTCGCGCCCTCATCTTATTTCAACCCCGCCAGCCAGCGGATGACCTCGCTCTCCAGCCGGATCCGCGCGTCGGAATAGCTGTGGTCGGTGGCGATGTGCACGCTCGTGACATGGCCGTTGCCCGCCGCCTTGGCGCCCTTGACCAGCGCGTCGGCCGGCGCGGCAAGGCCGTCGTCGGCGGTCAGCACGAGCAGCGGGGTCGCACCGAGCCGGGGCGCCGCCCTGACGAAGTCATAGGCCTCGGCATGCGCGATCACCTCGTCGGCCATCAGCGTCGGGCTGGTGTCGGCCAGCGCCTCCATGCCGTTGTCGCCCAATCGCTTGATCGCGGTGGCGCGCGGCAGCCCGCCGATGAGCCCGATATCGCCCGGCGAGATCAGCGCCGCGCCGATCAGCCCCTTGTCGTGCGCCGCGGTCAGCGCGGTCGCCCAACCGCCCAGGCTATGCCCCATCAACACCATGCGCTTGCTATCGAGGCCGAGCGCAGCGGCGTTGGCGGGCGCGCGCAGATAGGCCAGCACCGCATCGACGTCTTCGAGATCGTTGGCGAAGCGATAGCTGCCCGGGCTGCCCCACGATCCGCGATAGTTGAAGGTCACCACCGTCCACCCCGCACGGCGCATCGCCTGGGCGAGGTCGAGATTCTTCTCGTTGCCGGGCAAGCCGTGGCACAGCACCACCACCGGATGCGGCCCGGCGCCCGCCGCGACATAGGCAAGGCCGTTGATCGCCACCCCGCCGCTCGGGATATGCAGCACCGCCATCCGTGCCGGGTGCGCCGCGTCGTGCGGCGGGTCGGTGAAGATCGCCGCCGGCATGTCCTGCGCGCTTGCCGGCAACGCCGCGCCGAGGTCGGCACCGAGCGCGGCCAGCGCGGTCACCATGATCATCGCCCTCTTCATTGCCCTGCCCCGATCGTTGCCCGCGACGAGCACGCACTGTGGCGCGCGCGCGACCCGGCGGCAAGATTCATGCTGTCGCACGCGCCACCGCCGTGCCATCGTCGCCAAAACGACCAACAGGAGAGCTGCCCCGTGTCCCAGGAAAACGTCGCGTTGATCCGCGGTCTCTACGATGCCTTCGCGATCGGCAACGTGCCCGGCGTGCTCGGGCGGATGAGCCCCGACATCGTGTGGCACGAGGCCGAGCATTTCCCCTATGCCGACGGCAACCCCTATGTCGGGCCGATGGCGGTGGCGGAGGGCGTGTTCGCGCGCTGCGGCAGCGAGTGGGACGGCTTCACCGTGGTGCCGGCGGAGATCGTCGATGGCGGCGATACGATCATCGCGCTCGGCCATTATCACGGCACCTACAAGGCGACCGGCAAGGCGATGAAGGCGCAGATGGTGCATGTCTGGCGGATCATCGACGGCAAGGTGACGGCGTTCCAGCAATATGTCGACACGCTGCACGTCGCGCAGGTGATCGGCGCGGCATGAGCGACCATGTCGATCCGACCCGCGCCGCGTTCGACGCGTTCAAGGCGTTGCCGCGCGACCAGCCGGTCGAGATGCTCAACCTCATACGCTATCGCGATCTGGCCGACTATCCGGCGGGCCATGAGGCGGCCGGGCTCGGGCTGAGCGGCGCCGAGGCCTATGCCCGCTATGGCGCCGAGAGCGGCCCGATCTTCCGCGGCGTCGGCGGCGTCATCCTGTGGTCGGGCGCGCCGCAACTGGTGCTCACGGGGCCGGCCGACGAGGCATGGGACAGCGCGTTCGTCGCGCGCTACCCGAGCGCCGGCGCGTTCCTCGCGATGGTCGTCGACCCGGCCTACCGGCTCGCCGTGGTCCATCGCCAGGCGGCGGTGCTCACCTCGCGCCTGATCCGCTGCGCGCCGCGCGGCGGCGCGGCGGGGTTCGGCTGAGGCCGCGTCGCGGCGTCAGGCCGGCGCGTGGCACACCGCCTCGACGTTGATCCCGTCGGGATCGAGCACGAAGGCGGCGTAATAATTGGGGTGATAGTGCGGCCGCAGCCCCGGCACGCCATGGTCGCGCCCGCCCGCCGCGATCGCCGCGGCGTAAAAGGCATCGACCGCGTCGCGCGTCGCGGCGGCGAAGGCGACATGGATGCCGCTGCCGCGCGGCCCGTCATTGCCGAGCCAGAAGAACGGCTTGCCCGCGCTGCCCATGCCGATGCCGTGATAGCCGCCGGTCTGCTCGGGCGTCACCTCCATCATCACGCTCACGCCGAGCGGCGCCAGCGCCGCCGCGTAAAATGCCCTGGACGCGGCGAAGTCGCTCGCGCCGATGCCGATATGGTCGATCATGCCGTTCCTCCACCGCCTGCCCACCGACGCGGTGTCGGCGGCGCGCAGGTGCGACACAATCCGGAAGAGCCCGTACGCCCGGGTGCCGCGTCGGTGGCTATTGGCCGGGCTGCTTGATCTGCTGGCTGCGCAGCTTGATCTGCTGGCTCTTGAGTTGCTGGCTCTTGAGCTGTTCGCTCTTATATTGCTGGCTCTTGTACTGCTGGCTCTTCCATTGCTGCGCGCCCGGCTGGTTGAGGCCGATCAGCACGCCCTGCGTGCCATTCTGCTGCGGGGCGCGCGGCTGGTCGAGGCCGATCAATATGCCCTGCGTCCCGGCCTGCCCGCCCGCCACCGGCGGCACCATTTGCGCCTCGGCCGGTGCCGCGACGCCGAGCGACAGGCCCAGCATCGAGATCGCGGCGCCGAGCGCGGTCGTCGCGGCTTTCTTGTCGTCAGACATGGTCTTCTCCTTCTCCTTGGCCTTCGAGCTGTGCGTCGAGGATCGTCAGGTGCAGCCGCAGCCGCGCCTCGATATCCTCCGGTTCGGCGATCCCGTGCGCGCGGCAATGCGCGGCGAGCTGGTCGTCGATGTCGAGCAGGTCGGCGTCCCCGGCCGCGTCCGCCATCGCCCCGCCCGCCGCCAGCCGGGCGCGCGCGCGGCAATACCAGGCGAAATAGGCGTCGGCCGCGACGATGAACGGTGCCGCGCCCTGCGCCGCGACATAATCCGCGACGACGCCGCTTTCGCCGAATTCACCGCGCGCCCAGCTCCTGTCGACCGTCACGAAATGCGCCGCGCCATCGGCCGCGACCATGCGGCCGAGCGGGAACAGCCGGCATACCAGCGGCCGGTCGGCATGCACGCCGCAGCCGCCTTCGCCGAGAAAGACGCAGCGATCGGCATCGTCCTGGCGCAGCGCGCCATCCACCGTGAACGCCTGCCGCGCCGCGCTGGTCGACATGCCCCTGGCGCGCGCCAGCCGCGCGATCTCATACGGGTTCACCTGGATGCGCTTGCCGGTGCAGCAGCGATTGCACCGCGTGCAGCGATAGCTGAAGGGGGTCGCAGGCCCCATCGTGGCGGCAGGCTGCTCCATCGCCACAGGTCATCGCACCATCCGGGCCGGTTGTATTGGCGAGATGCGACATCGCGCGCCGCGCGCTTGATCGCGACGGCGCGCACTGTATTGTCATAACAATACAGTCGGAGGATGATGCCATGCTTGCCCTGCTTCTCGCGCTCACCCAGGCGAGCACCGCCGCCGCGCCGCCGGTCGTCCCGCCGACCGGCCCGGCGCTGACGGCGGAGATCGCGGCGCGCGATGCCGAATTCTTCGGCCTGTTCTTCGAGGGCTGCGACCCGGCGCGCATCGCGACGATGCTGACGCCCGACTTCGAAATGTACCATGACAAGGGCGGCAAGGTCGCCGGCGGCGCGGCGCCGTTCGTCGCGGACTATGCGAAGAGCTGCGCCGACGCCGCAAAACCCGATGGCTGGCGCCACCGCCGCGTGCTGGTGCCCGGCACGCTGCATGTCGAGGCGATCCCCGGCTTCGGCGCGATCGAGGAAGGCGATCACGATTTCTACGAGGGCCAGGGCGACGCGCCGAAGAAGAAGGTCGGCACCGCGCATTTCGTCCAGCTGTGGCAGCGCGCCGCCGATGGCTGGCGGCTGTCGCGCGTGTTCAGCTATTCGCACCGCGCGGCGCAATAGCATGTGACCGGCGTCGCGATGGCGCCGGTTTGACGACGGTCAACGCGGCGGCGGGCGTGCCGACCTATCGTGCGGCATCATCATCGGCGAGATCCTGCATGTCCGACGTCACGCCCTATGCCCAGCTCGGCGCCGACCGCGTCGCGGCGATCGTCGATCGCTTTTACGACCTGATGGAAAACGACCCCGCCTTTGCCGGGCTGCGCGCGATGCATGGTGCCGACCTTGCGCCGATGCGCAGCTCGCTCACCGGCTTCCTCACCGCCTGGCTCGGCGGCCCGCGCGACTGGTTCAGCGAGCGGCCCGGCGCGTGCCTGATGTCGATGCACGGCGCGATGCCGATCACCCCCGAACTGGGCGGTCAGTGGATCGCGGCGATGGATCGCGCGATCGCCGCAGAACCGGGCGTCGCGCCCGAACTCGCGGCCACGCTGACGACCGCGATCGGCCGGGTCGCGCGGGCAATGGCGCGCATCCCGGAGGCGGCGTGACGGGTCAGTTCAGGCGCGCGCCTCGACCACCGCGCCGCTGTTATGGCGCAGTGCCTTGAGGACGGTATCGACGATGGCGTCGGCATCGAGGCCGGCCTCGGCATATTGCAGCTCGGGCTTGTCCTGGTCCTGGAAGGTGTCGGGCAGGCGCATGGTGCGCAGCTTGAGCCCGCCGTCGATCAGCCCGGTGTCGCTGGCCAGCGTCAGCACATGTGCGCCGAGCCAGCCGACCGAGCCTTCCTCGATCGTCACCGCGACCTC
>JBAZXI010000007.1:0-174448 GCA_041659925.1 Sphingomonas sp. | reverse complement strand
CGGTGGTGGTGCGGCCGGGTGGGACGGCGGGCGGGGCGGAGGAGGAGTAGGGGTGGTTGGTGGGGGGGGGCTGGGGGTGGTGGGCTCGATGATGAGCGATGCGGTGAAGCGCAGGCGCAAGCGCGAAGTGGCGCTTCGCGCGGATCGTGCGGGAGGCGGAGCGGCACCGGATGGTAACGCAGCGGGCGCTGTATAAGGTGTTCGAGCTTGGTGAATATAGGAAGCCCACGGTGGCGCCGATGACAAATCCCGACCTGGTCTTTGACGAGCGGACGCGGGTGATTGTGGTGCGGGGCTTGGCAGGAAGCCCGAACCACGGGGTTGGGCAACGTATTAGGCGAACGTATCCACGATCACGAACCTCTGCGACGCTCCAATTTCCCCGCAACATGTTCTTTCGTTCAGCTGCGCGCGCGGCTAAAGGAACTATTATCAACGGACGAGGGGCGAAAGCTGGCTACGACAGATATGCCTGGGTCTGCGCGCAGACTCTTAGAAGCGGCAATAGCTCTCCCTCAGGTGCGCTTCGATGTCGCGGGCTACCTATATGGGCTAGCAGCAGAATGCGCCGTGAAGGCGATGATGCTCGAGTTAGGGTTAAGGATGCGACCGCCCGATCAGAGAAGAAATGACCCTTTTTTTCAACACTTTCCAGCGCTGCTGACCGCTGCTCGGGATGCGGCCGCTGGACGTAGGAGCGGTACGTTAAGTCGTTTGCTCTCGACGGCTAATTTTATGGCCGGCTGGAGCACTGAAATTCGCTACGCGCCTACGGGTGAAATATCTGCTGGTTCGGTCGCGCGATGGGCGGACCAAGCGAAGCGTGCCGTTGGAGCGATTGGAACATAGCGTGACGATATATTTTGACGATAGCTTGCCGGCGCTCGCAAAGGTCATAGCTGATGACCTCGGAAAAGAGCTCTTAGAGAAAGGTGTCGTGCTCAGAGACACTACAGGAAGATTGTGCTTCTTTGCACCTTTGGAGATCGAGGCTAAGCGTCAGCAAGATATCGCGAAAAAAATTACCGGAGTGCTCGGCAGATACGCCCGTCCGGATCGTGTCATTGCTGGAATTGGTGAATTCGGCGTTGACGATATTCTGGGTAACGCAGACGCAATACCAATGAAGGTTTCTGAATTTACAATAAGATTGATCGACCGTCGTCTGGTTGGCGCCGATTGGCTTAGGACCCCTGCATCTAGATTTAAAAATTCACATCGATTTGTGTTCGCAAGCCTTAAGGGTGGTGTAGGTCGCTCGACTGCATTGTCTGTAGTCGCCGCACATGAAGCGTCCCGCGGTCGCCGAGTTCTCGCCGTAGACCTTGACATGGAGGCTCCGGGACTCGGCTCTATGCTGTTGAGCCGAGATATTACTCCCAAATTTGGAATGATAGATGCGCTAGTGGAGCGAGCGCTTGGCCCGCTCGATTCTGCGTTCCTGGCTGACTTGGTGGGCGCTTCAACTCTAACAGATCGAGGGCGCATCGACGTCATTCCGGCGTTTGGTGCTCGCTCGCTAGAAAATCCTGCCGAAATCCTCGCAAAGATCGCCCGAGCATATGGCGAGGTTGTACACGAAGATGGCTCATTTGATTCTATCTTGGATCAAATATCGGATATTATAAAAGCGGTTGAGAATACCAATCAATACGATATAGTGTTAATTGACGCACGTGCGGGGCTGCATGAAACTGCGGCAGCTGCGCTGCTGGGGCTGGGCGCTGAGGTTCTATGTTTTGGAATTGATGAACCGCAAACGTTTGATGGCTATAGAGCTCTGTTTAGTCATGTAGATCGGTACACGGGAAGCTCTGAGGTCGAGCAAGATTGGCTAAGCCGTGTTACGTTGGTTCAGGCCAAGGCCCCGCCGGACACCGAAATGCGCGAAGAATTTGCGGAACGATGCCGTAGAATGCTGAGCGGTGTCGATTTGAGCGCGAATTCTAATCCCGTAGCCGAAGTAAAGCTACCCGAGGGATTTCGCGAAGTGGACTGGGACGAATCTGTCACCGATTTTGACCTAGGCCTAACCGAAGCGGCAAGTGGGGCGAATGTCATCGCCATAATGTACGATGCAAATTTCGCCGGGTTTGCTCCCTTAGCCAAGCGCGATCAAATTTCCGAGGCGATCTATAGGGCTACCTACGGTGATTTGCTCGAGTATGTTGCTCAAGGCGTCGAAAAATCGGAGGGCGCGGTATGATGCTCGGCGACCGGAATAAGGTTCTTAGGCGGTTAATAGCCGCTATTCCAAGCGACGTCTCAAATGATGCCGTTGGAGCGCGCGCGCCGAAAATAGAAGACATGTTTACTCCGGAAGCCCATGCGGCAGCCCTTGATCCGGGGAGCCCGATCGTCGTCGGCGCGCGGGGTGCGGGTAAGAGTTTTTGGTCCGGCGTTTTGGGAAGCGACGAGACAAAAAATGCTGCAGCTTTGGCCTATCCACGCCTTAAGTTGAATGATGTTTCAGTACAATTCGGGTATACCGGTGTACCTGGAGGAAGGGGTCTGGGCCGAGATGTGATTGACAATTTGCGTGCTGACGCCAGCGCGGAAGTTGCTCGGACATTTTGGTGGGCAACAATTCTGAGGGCAACTTACTTCCATACGGAAGATAAGAGTCCAAAGTTTGCACAGTTGATGCAGATTGCTGGAGACTGGGAGGAGCGGGGAGAGTTTCTCGATAGAGTAAATTTCGACTTAGAAAAATCGAAAAAGAAGCTGCTAATAGTATATGATGCGCTAGATACTATTTCGGTAAGTTGGAGCGGTCGACGCCTGTTAACTGAGTCTTTACTTGAGGTTGTATGGTCTCTGCGTGGTTATCCTCATATTTGTCCTAAGCTATTTTTGCGACCTGACCAAATTGATGACGGCAGCTTGAGGTTTGTCGAGCTTCCTAAGTTGCGTGCGGGTGCTATTAGGTTGGCGTGGAGCGGAGTCGATCTTTACGGGCTTTTCTTCGCTCGCTTAGGCTTAACCGAAGAAGTGGAAGGTCGACAGGCGGTATCTGAGCTCCTGCGCAAGTTGAATATAGATAGCCCTTCACGCGACCAGGTGCTCAAAGGAGATTGGTTGCCAACATGGAGCGAGGATTCGCAGCGGCTTTTGATGGAGCAACTCGCGGGTCCGTTCATGGCAACGGGTGCCTATGGATTCAAAAAGGGCCGAACCTACGATTGGCCGCTGTCGCATTTGGCGGATGCCCATGACGAAGTTACGCCTAGGAGTTTCTTGGGGCTGTTGATCGGTGCGGCGAAAATGCCAGGTCAAGGCGAGCAGCGAGTTATTACGCCGGAAGGGATTCGGCATGGTTTGCGCGGAGCCTCTCAGACTCGGGTCGATCAGCTACATCAAGAGTTCCCATGGATTAAAGGAGTGCTCGCTCCTCTCGATGGGTTGCTTCTACCGCAAATCCCGCGAGGTGTTTTTAAAGTTTGGAAGGCAGCGCGTACCGTTGAATTATTGACGGCTGATGCGCAGAAAAATGGTTATCTCTCCCCGATATCGGACAATTTTGTAAGTGCCGAGGAAGGTCTGCTTGCTGCGCTCGAAGAAATAGGAGTAATGTTTCGTAGGAAAGACGAACGAGTTGATATGCCTGACCTTTACCGCGTCGCAGCGCGACTCTTAAAGAAGGGTGGAACGGCGCCGCTATAGTGGGTGTGATGGAACAAGCTATCGCCGATGATGCTAATCAATGTGGGCCAACTCTTTTAGACGAAATTTGATCGGCATAGGCGGTGTCCAGTCGCGGGCGCGGTCTTCGAGTGAGATGTTCGGCGTTTGACCTCCAAAGTCGTACACGCCATCTATTCGCTATGGACACACCCTCCCTCTCTCGCCGCGAAACGCTGGCAGGTCTCGCCGCCGTAGCCGCCACCGCGGCAGTACCAGCCCGCGCCACCACCCCCACAATCACCCCAGCCGCCCTCCTCGACAGCCTCGCCTGGCGCCTGCTCGAACTCGACCCCGGCGAGGCAACCCGCCTGGGCCTCGACACCGGCCCCCACGCCGACCTCCGCGGGCAACTCGAAGACCGCTCCCCCGCAGGCGTCGCGGCGAAGCGGGCCTTTCTGGCGGGCGCGCTCGACGAGTTGGCGCGGCTGCCGGTTGCCGGGTTGCTCGACCCCGCCACGCGGACCAGCCTTGCCGTCGCCGAGAGCGCGTTTCGCACCGCGGCCGAGGGGCTGGCGCTGCCTTATGGCGTGGCGACGATCGGCAGCTGGCGCAACACGCCTTATGGCGTGATCCAGAATGTCGGCGCGTGGCTCGATGTGCCGCAGCTGCTCGATGGCGACCAGCCGGTGAAGAACGCCGCCGATGCCGAGGCCTATCTTGCGCGGTTGGCGGCGATGGCGGGGCAGCTCGACGGCGAGACGCAGCGCATCGCCGCGGCGCGCGGGGCCGGGCTGGTGCCGCCGGCCTTCCTGCTCGACAAGACGATCAAGGGCATGACGGGCAGCGTCATCTCGGCGGCGCTGATCGGCGGGCCGCTGCTCGGGCCGCTGGTGCGCAAGCTCGGCGGCATGACGGGCGACTGGGTGCCGCGCGCGTCGCAGATCGTGCGCGCGCGCGTCGCGCCTGCGATGATGCGGCAGCTCGACGAGCTGAAGCTGCAGCGCAAGGTGGCGACAGAAGCGGCGGGGTTGCTGACGCGGCCGCATGGCCCCGAATGGTATGCCTGGGGGCTGCGCGCGGGGACGACGACGACGCGCTCGCCGGCCGAAATCCATGCGCTGGGCCGCGCGCAGCTGATCGAGCTGCAGGCGCGGATGGACACCATCCTCAAGGGCTTTGGGCTCACCAAGGGCAGCGTCGCCGAGCGCGCGGCGGCGTTGCAGCAGCGGCCCGGGATCGGCTTTGCGAACGACGATGCGGGGCGGGCGCAGATTATCGCCTATATGCAGGGGCGGATCGACGCGATCCGGCCGCGCCTGCCGCGCGCCTTCCGCCGGCTGGTCACGGGCAATCTCGAGATCCGCCGCATGCCGCTGGCGCAGGAGCCGGGCGCGCCGGCGGCCTATGGCGGGCCGGGGTCGCTCGACGGGTCGATCCCGGGGCGGATCTGGGTCAATCTCGGCGACCCGTCGATCCACAACCGCGTGACGATCCCCGACCTGGTGTTCCACGAGGGCATCCCCGGGCATGTCTGGCAGGGCAACTATGCGCAGCAACTGCCGCTGATCCGCTCGATCCTGGCGTTCAACGCCTATTCGGAAGGCTGGGCGCTGTACGCCGAGCAACTCGCCGACGAGCTCGGCATGTATGACGACGACCCCGCCGGGCGGCTCGGTTATCTGATGGGGCTGTCGTGGCGCGCGGTGCGGCTGGTGGTCGATACCGGCATCCATGCGCTGGGTTGGACGCGCGAAAAGGCGCTGGCCGAGTTCGTCGCGGCGACGGGGTTGCCCGAGAGCAATGCGGCGAGCGAGGTCGATCGCTATTGCGCCTGGCCGGGGCAGGCATGCGGCTACAAGCTGGGGCAGACCGAGATCGACGCGCAGCGTGAGCGGGCCAAGGCGGCGCTGGGGCCGCGCTTCGACCTGCGCGATTTCAACCAGGCGGTGGTCGACGGTGGCAATGTGCCGCTCGACGTGCTGGCGGGCGAGGTGTCGCGTTATATCGCCGGGGTGAAGGGGTAGGGCGCGGAGGCGATCGCGCCCGTCGTCAACCGCGGGGCGCCGAATCGCGATGGCGGGATGCCAGACCGGGGCGGTCTCCCGTCCCGGCCTGACCCCACTACCGGAAACGGGAGAGCCCCCCCGCCTCGGTTCGCCGCGCGAACATAGGTCAATCGCTCGTCTTGCATAGCGCCAATTTTGCGCGCCGCGTGCCATGCGTTCCCGAATCGGGTAGGCAAAGCGATCGGCGCGACATCGCGCGCCGCAATCAGGACGAGGCGCGCGCCTCGGGCTCGTGGTCGTCGCGTGCCAGCACGCGATCGAGCGGGGCGGTCAGGTGCCAGCAAAAGCCCGTCGCGGCATAGTCCAGCGCGACCTGCGCGCCGAGCGCGAGGCGCGGATTATGGTCGATCATCACGGTGCCGAAGCCGCGCCGCCGGGGCACCGAGACGCGCGGACCGTCGCGCTCCTCCCAGTCGAGCCGGATGGTCCGCCCGTCGTCCTCGTCCGCGATGCGCGCGCGAAAGGTGACGTGCCCGGCCGGGCCGGACAGCGCGCCATATTTGGTCGCGTTGGTGGTCAGCTCGTGGATCGCCAGCCCGATCGCCTCGGCCGCCGAGGCCGTCAGGACGAGATCGAGCTCGCCCGCGAGGTGCACGCGCGTGCCGATCAGGTCGGCGACGGCGGCGAGTTGCGAGGTGACCAGCTCGCCAAGCGGCGCGCCCGCCCAGCGGCGCCGGGTGAGCAGATCCTGGTTGCGGCCGAGCGCCTGGAGCCGTTCGGCGAGCGTCGCGGCATAGGAACTGTCGGCGGTGCGGCTGACCAGCGCCTGGACGACGGTCAGCATGTTCTTGGCGCGGTGATTGACCTCGCCCATCAGCAGCTCGATCTGGCGCGCATCCTCGCGCTGCTTGGTGATGTCGGTGTTGGTGCCGAACCAGCGGCGGATGCGGCCGTCGGCGCCGCGCACCGGCACGGCGCGCGAGAGAAACCAGCGAAAGGTGCCGTCGCGGCCGCGCAACGGGAAGGTGTCCTCCCATTCCTCGCCGCTGTCCCAGCTATGCTGGATCCGCTGCCTGACGCGCTCGACATGATCGGGGTGATGGACCGCGGTCCAGCCCCAGCCCTTCATCGCGTCGAGCGTGGTGCCGGTATAATCGTACCAGCGATCATTATACCAGAAGATCGCGCCCTCGGCGTCGGCGATCCAGGCGAGTTGCGGGATGTTGTTGGCGAGGGTGCGAAACTCGGCTTCGCTTTCGCGCAGCCGGGTGCGGATTTCGAGCGCCTCGGAAATGTCGTGCGCGATCTTCGAGGCGCCGACGATCCTGCCGTCGGGGCCCATGATCGGCGAGACGGTGACGGCGACCGGGACGGTCGTGCCGTCCTTGCGCCGGCGGATCGTCTCGAACTTGGGGACGAGCTCGCCCGCCGCGATGCGCGCGAGGATATCGTCCTCCTCGTGCTGGCGATCGGCCGGGATGAGCGCGCGGATCGACCCGCCGACGATTTCCGCGGCGCTCCAGCCGAAGATCCGCTCGGCCGCGCGGTTCCAGGTCCTGACCGTTCCGTCGAGACTCTTCGATATGATGGCGTCGAACGAGGCATCGACGATCGCCGTGAAATGTGCCTCGCGAACCGCAGCCTCCCATGAACCAGACTCGCCGCCATGCGACATGCGGAAATTCCATACGCTACTCCAGAGCGGGCTGCGTTTCGACCGAAACGCAGCCCGCTCCAGATTTCCTGTGGAAGCGTGCTCGATCACGAATAGCCGGACTCCACCTATTCGCAGCACGCTCTAAACAAAGCGATGTTGCGACCGGCCCTGGCCGAATGCAAGCGGCGCATCGCGGGAGCGCTCACAACCGGGGTGACGCGACGCCGCGCATTCCGTAAGGGCACTCGAAACGAGAGGTTCCCTTGATGTCAGACGAATCCAACGCCCAGCTCGACCGCGAAGCCCTGCTGTTCCATTCCGAGGGTCGGCCGGGCAAGATCGAGATCGTCGCCTCGAAGCCGATGGCGACGCAGCGCGACCTGGCGCTGGCCTATTCGCCCGGCGTCGCGGCGCCGGTGCAGGCGATCGCCGACGACCCCGCCACGGCCTATGACTATACCGCCAAGGGCAATCTCGTCGCGGTGATCTCCAACGGCACCGCGATCCTCGGCATGGGCAATCTCGGCGCGCTCGCCGCCAAGCCGGTGATGGAGGGCAAGGCGGTGCTGTTCAAGCGCTTCGCCGATGTCGACGCGATCGACATCGAGCTGAAGACCGAGGATGTCGACCGCTTCATCGACGCGGTCGAGCTGATGGAGCCGAGCTTCGGCGGCATCAACCTCGAGGACATCAAGGCGCCGGAATGCTTCATCATCGAGCAGACGCTGCGCGAGCGCATGAACATCCCGGTTTTCCATGACGACCAGCATGGCACCGCGATCATCACCGCCGCCGGGCTGATCAATGCCTGCCTGCTGACCGGCCGCCAGCTGAGCGATATCAAGGTGACGGTCAACGGCGCGGGGGCGGCGGCGATCGCCTGCACCGAGCTGATGAAGGCGATGGGCGTGCGGCATGAGAATGTCATCATGTGCGACCGCCAGGGCGTGATCTACCAGGGCCGCGAAGACGGCATGGACCAGTGGAAATCGGCACATGCGGCGAAGACCGACAAGCGCACGCTGGAAGAGGCGCTCGACGGTGCCGACGTGTTCCTCGGCCTGTCGGCGGCGGGCGCGCTCAAGCCCGAAATGGTGATGAAGATGGCCAAGGCGCCGATCATCTTCGCGATGGCCAACCCGACGCCGGAGATCCTGCCCGAACTGGCCAAGGCGGCGCGGCCCGACGCGATCATCGCGACGGGGCGGTCGGATTATCCCAACCAGGTCAACAATGTGCTCGGCTTCCCGTTCATTTTCCGCGGTGCGCTCGACGTGCGCGCGACGGGGATCAACGACGCGATGAAGATCGCCGCCGCCAACGCCATCGCCGAGCTGGCGCGCGAGCAGGTGCCCGAGGAAGTCGCGCTGGCTTACGGCGTGCGTTATACCTTTGGGCCGGAATATATCATCCCGGCGCCGTTCGACCCGCGGCTGATGGAGCTGATCCCCGCCGCCGTCGCCCGGGCGGCGATGGATTCGGGGGTGGCGACCAAGCCGATCCTCGACATGGCGGCGTATCGCCACGAATTGCGCGCGCGACTGAACCCGACGACCTCGGTGCTGAGCCTCGCCTATGACGGCGCGCGGGCGCACCCCAAGCGCGTGCTGTTCGCGGAAGGCGAGGAGGAAGTGGTGCTGCGCGCGGCGATCGCCTTCCGCGAGGGCGGCTATGGCACGCCGGTGCTGGTCGGGCGCGACGACGTGCCCGAGCGGCTGCGCGCGCTGGGCGTGAGCAACCCCGAGACCTACGAACTGCACAACAGCCGGACCTCGACGCTGGTGCCGAAGATGGTCGACTTCCTCTACGAGCGGCTGCAGCGGCGCGGCTTCCTGCGGCGCGACTGCGAGCGGATGATCAACCAGGACCGCAACATCTTCGGCGCGGTGCTGCTCCAGCTCGGCGAGGCCGATGCGATGATCACCGGCATCACGCGGACCTATGCCCACACCATGCGCGAGGTGCGCAAGGTGATCGACCCGCTGGCCGGGCGGACCGCCTTCGGCATCCATCTGATGGTCGGCAAGGCGCACACCGTGTTCATGGCCGACACGACGATCAACGAGCGGCCGAGCGCCGAGGAACTGGCCGACATCGCCGAGGGCACCGCGGCGGTGGCGCGGCGCATGGGGCATGAGCCGCGCGTGGCGTTCCTGAGCTACTCGACCTTCGGCAACCCGGAAGGGAAATGGCTGGAGAATCTGCGCGAGGCGGTGTGCGTGCTCGACGCGCGCAAGGTGAGCTTCGAATATGAGGGCGAGATGGCGCCCGACGTCGCGCTCAACCCCCGGCAGCTGGCCAATTATCCGTTCGCGCGGCTGTCTGGCCCGGCCAACGTGCTGATCATGCCGGGGCTGCAGAGCGCCAACATCTCGGCCAAGCTGCTGCGCGAACTGGGCGGCGACGCGGTGATCGGGCCGATGCTGGTCGGCATGGAAAAGCCGGTGCAGATCGCGCCGATGACCTCGACGGCGAGCGAACTGGTGACGCTGGCGGTGCTCGCGGCGGGCGGAATCGCGCGTTAGGTTTAGCTCCTCCCCGGCACGGGGAGGGGGACCGCGAAGCGGTGGAGGGGGCGGGCAGCACGCGCTCGGTCCGCCTCCGATCAAGAAGAAGATTTGTTCGCGCGGAGACGCGGAGGCGCGGAGGGTGTTGCGCACCGGGTGGCGTCGCGCCAACCCATCGCGTCGTGCGCGCAGCGAGGTGGAAGTCTTTGCATTGGTGGCGTTCGCAACAACGCCGCGTCTCCGCGCCTCCGCGTGAACCAAATAATGAGACGCCGACACGGGAGGTGTCGGTGCAGTCTGCGATCGGTCAGCTTGCATACAGCATCGGCGTGCCAATATTCCTACCATGCTCGACTATCTCAGCGCTCATGCGACGTTGATCCTGCTGGTGGCGATCGCCGTGCTGGTGGTGGCGATGCTGCAGCGCGTGCCGATCGTCGGGCGCTTCGTGTCGTTTGCGATCATGGCCGGATCGATCGCGTTCATCGTGCTGCTGATCGGGCAGCGCGCGCAGTTCGACCCGGCGTTCGCGCGGCTCGCGAAGACGCTCCATATCGGCGAACGTCAGCAGGAAGCGGTCGGCAAGGAATTGCGCGTGCCGATGGCGAGCGACGGGCATTTCTGGGTGCGGGTGAAGATCGGCAAGATCGAGCGGCGCATGCTGGTCGACAGTGGCGCGACGATCACCGCGATCTCGAGCGATACCGCCGAGCAGGCCGGGCTGTTCCCCGACGACGCGCCGTTCCCGATGGTGGTGCGCACCGCCAATGGCGCGGTCGACGCGCAGACCGCGACCGTGCCCGAGGTGCGGATCGGCAATGTCGTGGCGCGTGACTTGCCTGTGGTCGTGTCGCCCTCGTTCGGCGACATGGACGTGATCGGGATGAACTTCCTGTCGCGGCTCAAATCATGGCGCGTCGAGGGGCAGACGATGGTGCTGGTGCCGCATCACCCGGTCGGCGTTGCGGCGGACGCGGACGCTACGACCTAGGATTCCGAAGCAGGTAACTTTCCCCCTCCCCTGAAGGGGAGGGAAGAAAGGTCAGGCGTCGATCGACGTGCCCAGCGAGGCGTTGACCAGGCCGCCGTCGCAGACGATCGTGTCGCCGACGATATAGTCGCCGGCGCGGCTGGCGAGGAAGATCGCGGTGCCGGCCATGTCCTCGGCGTCGCCGATGCGGCGGGCGGGGATGCTCTTCGCCACTTCGTCGCCATGGTCGCGCGCGGCGCGGTTCATCTCCGAGGCGAAGGCGCCCGGGGCGATCGAGGTGACGTTGATCGAGTCGGTGATCAGCCGCGCGGCCATGCGCTTGGTGAGGTAGATCAGCGCCGATTTCGAGGCGTGGTAGCTATAGGTATCCCACGGGTTGAGGCGCAGGCCGTCGATCGAGGTGATGTTGATCACCTTGCCCGGGCGCTGATGGCTGGCGGCGGCCTTGAGCGCGCCGTGGAGCTTCTGCGTCAGGAAGAAGGGCGACTTGACGTTGAGGTCCATGACCTTGTCCCAGCCGACCTCGGAGAATTCCTCGAACGGCACGCCCCAGGCAGCGCCGGCATTGTTGACGAGGATGTCGAGCTTCGATTCGTGCTGGGCGAATTGCTCGGCCAGCGCGGCGCAGCCGGCGACGCTGGAAATGTCCTGCGGCAGTGCGATGCAATTGGGGCCGAGCTCGGCGGCGGTCTCCTCGCAGGCGGCGGCCTTGCGCGACGAGATATAGACCTTGGCGCCCTGCGCGATGAAGCCGGCGGCGATCATCTTGCCGATGCCGCGGCTGCCGCCGGTGACGAGGGCGACGCGACCGTCGAGGCGGAACAGATTGGTGGTGTCCATGCTCTTTCTCCTTGTTTCTTCTCCCTCTCCCCGCTTGCGGGGAGAGGGTCGGGGAGAGGGGTAGTCCAGAACGCAACGTTCGCGTGACTGCCCCTCTCCCGGCTTCGCTTCGCTCGCCTGCCCTCTCCCCGCGAGCGGGGAGAGGGACAAGAAATTATCCCCCGCGCTTGATCGTCTCTCGCGCAATGATGATCTGCTGGATCTGGCTGGTGCCTTCGTAGATGCGGAACAGCCGCACGTCGCGGTAGAGCCGCTCGATGCCGTAATCGGCGATGTAGCCGGCGCCGCCATAGATCTGCACCGCGCGATCGGCGACGCGGCCGACCATCTCGCTGGCGTAATATTTCGCCGCCGCCGATTCCATCACCACGTCCTTGCCGGCGTCCTTGGCATGCGCGGTTTCGAGGACCAGCGCGCGCGCGGCGAGTGCTTCGGTCTTGCTGTCGGCGATCATACCCTGGATCAGCTGATGCTCGGCGATGGGCTTGCCGAACTGGGTGCGGCTGGTGGCATAGGCGACGCAATCGGCGATCAGCCGCTCGGCGACGCCGACGCAGACCGAAGCGATGTGCAGCCGGCCGCGATCGAGCACGCGCATCGCGATCTTGAAGCCTTCGCCCTCGGCGCCGAGCCGGTTGGCGGCGGGCACGACGACGTCGTCGAAATTGACGTCGGCGACCTTGGCGCCCTTTTGCCCCATCTTCTTCTCGGGCTCGCCGATCGACAGGCCGGGCAGGTCGCGCGGCACGAGAAAGGCCGAGACGCCGCGTGCGCCGGCTTCCGGCCCGGTGCGCGCCATGACGGTGAACAGATCGGCCTTGTCGGCATTGGTGATGAAACGCTTGGTACCAGTCAGGCGGTAGCTGTCGCCATCCCTGACCGCGCGCGTCTTCACCGCGCCCGAATCGCTGCCGACATCGGGTTCGGTCAGCGCGAAGCTGGTGACGACCTCGCCGCTGGCGATGCGCGGCAGCCACTGCGCCTTCTGGTCGGGCGTGCCGGCCATCACCAGCCCCTGGCTGCCGATGCCGACATTGGTGCCGAAGGTCGAGCGGAAGGCGGGGGTGGTGCGGCCCATCTCGATGCCGATCCGCGCCTCCTCGTACATGGTCAGGCCGAGCCCGCCATATTCCTCGGCGATCGACAGGCCGAACAGCCCCATGTCGCGCATCTCGGCGACGATTTCGGCGGGGATCGCATCGTCCGCCTCGACCTGCGCCTCGATCGGGCGGAGCCGTTCGGCGACGAAGCGGCGCACGGTGTCGATCAGCGCGTCGAAGGTTTCCGGGTCGAGTGCCATGGCGTCCGCTCGCTTTTCCTGTTCATGCGTCCTTGTCGCTGCGAGGGTTAGTCAGTGGCGCCGCGTCGGGCAAGCGCTGCGCAAACCTAAAATTCGAAAGTCGTGCGATTGACGGAGCTCAACCCCATACTATGGTCGCCAAAACGAAATCAGGAGAGTGTGATGCGATTTGCGGGCAAGCGTGCCGTGGTGACCGGTGGCGCCTCGGGTATCGGCCGGGCGACGGTCCAGCGGCTGGTCGACGAGGGCGCCGAGGTGTGGATCGGTGACATCGATTCGGACGGCGGGCAGGCGATTGCCGAGACATCGAACGGGCGGGTGCATTTCAAGCGTACCGATGTGTGCGAGGCGGGCGATATCGCCGCGCTGATCGAGGCGGCCGATGCCGCCGGCGGGCTCGACATCCTGTTCAACAATGCCGGGGCGGGCGGGTCGCGCGAGCGAATCGACGCGATTTCCCCCGACGAGTGGGACCGCACCCAGGCGCTGTTGCTGCGCTCCGTCGCGCTGGGCATCCGCTATGCCGCGCCGCTGATGGCGAAGCGTGGCGGCGGAGCGATCGTCAACACCTCGAGCGTTTCGGCGCTGGGCAGCGGCTATGCGCCGACCGCCTATTCGGTCGCCAAGGCGGGGGTGCTGCACCTGACCAGGGTCGCGGCGGCCGATCTCGCCAAGCACCGGATCCGCGTCAACGCGGTGGTGCCGGGCTTCATCACGACGGGTATCTTCACCGCCTCGCTCGATCTCGACGCCGAAAAGCAGGTGATCGCCGATGCGGCGATCGCCGGGGTCGCGGCAAATGCCCAGCCGGTGCAACGCGCCGGCCGGCCCGAGGATATCGCGGCGGCGGTCACGTTCCTCGCCAGCGAGGATGCTGGCTTCATCACGGGCACGCATATCCTCGTCGATGGCGGGATGTTGATCGGCACGCGGGCAAGCTGGGACGACACGCAGCCGAGCCTGTTCTCGGTGCTCGATGGTATCGCCGGGTGAGCGGCGCGCCGCTTGCCGTGCCGCCGCCGCGCCAGCTCGGCCCGCGCAGCCGCTGGTCGTTCGGGCTCGGATCGATCGCTTACGGCATCAAGGACAGCGGTTTCGCGACCTTCCTGCTGCTGTTCTACAATCAGGTGATCGGGCTGCCCTCGGCGGCGGTCGGGCTGGCGGTCGGCGCGGCGCTGATCGTCGAGGCATTCGTCGATCCGCTGGTCGGTTATCTGTCGGATCATACGCGCGGAAAATGGGGGCGGCGCCATCCCTGGATGTACGCCTCGGCGATTCCGGTCGCGGTCGGCTGGTGGCTGTTGTGGAACCCGCCGCACTGGCAACAGGGGCCGTTGCTGCTCTACGTCTTCGCGACCGCGCTGATGGTGCGCATTGCGCTGTCGGCCTTCGAGATTCCGTCATCGGCGCTCGGGCCCGAACTCACCTCGGACTATGACGAGCGGACGCGGCTGTTCTCCTACCGTTATCTGTTCGGCTGGGGTGGCGGGCTGGTGATGCTGTTTCTGGCGTACACCGTTTTCCTGCGCCCCGACGCGACGCATCCCAACGGGTTGACCAATAGCGACGGCTATCGCGCGATGGCGGGTCTGGCCGCGGTGCTGATGGCGTCGTCGATCGTCATCTCGTCGATCGGTCTGCACCATGAGATCGGGCGGCTGCCGCCAGCGCCGCCGCGCGGCGGCAGCCTGCGTGACCATTTCGGGATGTTCGGGCGGACGATCGCCAACAAGGGCTTTCTGGTGCTGATGGCGGCGGGGCTGTGCGCCTATACCGCGCAGGGTATTTCGTTCGCGCTGTCGAACTACAATTACCAGTTCGTGTGGCGGCTGACCGGGGGCGACTATGTGTTGCTGCCGCTGGCATTGATGGTCGGTGCGGCAATCGCCTTCTTCATCGCGCCGGCGCTGACGCGCGGCGGCAACAAGGCACGCGCGGCGGGGTGGCTGTCGGCGGTCAACGTCGTGATGCTGGTCTCGCCCTATGTGTTGCGCCTGCTTGGCTGGTTCCCCGAGCCGAACCTGCCGATGACGCTGCCGATCCTGCTGACGATCTGGACGCTCCAGACGGCGGTCGGCGTCGCCGCGTTCATTCTCGGCGCGGCTATGCTTGCCGACGTCGTCGAGGAATCGGAGATGCGCACCGGGCGGCGCTCGGAGGGCGTTTTCTATGCCGGCGGATTCTTCGTGCAGAAGCTGTGTGGCGGACTCGGCATCTTCTTTGCCGGGCAAATTCTCTCCATCGCCTCCTTCCCGCAGGCGGCGGCGCCGGGGACGGTTTCGGTCGGCACGATCGATCGCATGACGATCTGCTTCATCGTCACGATGCTGCTCTTTTACGGCGGCGCGGCGCTGTTCTACGCCTTCTTCCCGTTCGGTCGGGCCGAGCACGAGGCGCGGTTGAAGCATGCCGCCACGCGAATCGATCAGGCGATGGAGGGGGCGATTCCGTGAGTCCTGCTGCGGCGCAGCAAGAGGCGCCCGGCGGGTTTCGTCGGTTGGTCGGCATGTAAACACGCTTCGTCCTAAAAGGTTCCCGACGAGCCGTTGGTGGGGTTTGCAGATCGCGAACCCCCCTCTACCCACACTGACAGCAACCGTTCAGGGGGCCGTGGGGTCACATGAAGTTCAAGTCTTTCACAGCGCGATTCGCGCTGCTGGTATCGTGCGGCCTGATGACGGCCACCCCCGCCGTCGCGCAGTTCTGGCAGTGCGCGCCCTATGCACGGCAGATCTCGGGCATCAACATTCACGGCAATGCCAATACCTGGTGGAGCCAGGCCGCCGGCCATTATGGTCGTGGCCACACGCCGCAGGTCGGCGCCGTCCTCGCCTTCGCCGCGAGCCGCCGCATGCCGCTCGGCCATGTCGCGATGGTCAGCGAAGTGGTCAGCGATCGCGAAGTGCTGCTGACCCATGCCAACTGGTCGCGCCGCGGTGGTGTTGAGACCAATGTCCGCGCGATCGACGTGTCGGAAGCCGGCGACTGGAGCCAGGTCAAGGTGTGGTACGGTCCGATCGGCGGGCTCGGCACCAGCACCTATGCCGCCAACGGCTTCATCTATGCCGACCGCAACGAAGACGAGCAGGCGCCGATCACGCCGATGGTCATGGCCAGCGCCGACACCTCGAACGGCGACACCGCCGCTTTCTGATTTGAGGCTGGGAAGTGTTCCTGCGAAAGCAGGAGCACGAAATGCCTTACGCCGCGCCGGGTTTGAAGCGGAGCGCCACGCCATTCATGCAATAGCGTTTGCCGGTCGGCCGCGGCCCATCATCGAAAACATGGCCGAGATGGCCACCGCAACGCCGGCAATGCACCTCGGTCCGCGTGAAGCCGAGCGACCCGTCGCTGCGCGTGCGCACCGCGTCGGGCAGCGGCGCGTAGAAGCTGGGCCAGCCGGTGCCGCTATCGAACTTGGTTCGGGACGAGAAGTTGGGCAGGTCGCAGCCGGCGCAGAAGAAGGTCCCGGTGCGATGCTCGTCGTTGAGCGGGCTCGAATAGGGGCGCTCGGTGTCCTCGTGCCGCAGCACCTGGTAGGCGGCGGGCGAGAGCTTCTTCCGCCACTGCGCGTCGGTCAGCGTGTAGGCGAATTTTTCCGGGGCGCCGGCATTGGCGTCGCGGCAGCCGAACAGCGCGACGGCGACGGTGCCGGTGGTCGCGAAGGTCAGGAAAGTGCGGCGGTCGAGGTTCATCGGTCGGTCCTTTTGAGCCTGTACGGCATATAGGAACGATCGGTTACAGCGACAGGATGCGATCGTCGAAAAGCGGCCGATGGGAAACCTCCGCCCGTCCAACCGGCATGTGCGCGCGCTGGCGGGATGATCGAGCGCAGGAAGCCGGCCGCGGTGAGGGGCGGTGCGATCGCCGGCCCGACGGCGCTTTCCGGCCTCCTCCGCATGTGGAAGAGGCCGGGGCAAGCTTCAATATTTGAAGCGGAAGGTCCCGCCAAAGGTGCGCGGCGCGCCGAGAAAGGCGTCGAGCACGCCGGTGGCGTTGGTCGGCACGTTCTGGAAACCCGAGTCGAACGCGACCTGCTTGTAATTGGTGTCGAGCAGGTTCTCGGCCCATGCCTCGATGCTCCAGCGATCGTTGCTGGGCCCGAAGCCGATGCGGGCATTGGCCAGCACATAGCCCTTCTGGACCTTTCCGGGATCGAGATCCGAGCCGGTATTGTAGGACGAGGAATATTTCGCGCCGAGGTTGAAGCGCGCCTTGTAGTCCTGCCCGACATCCTGGGTGTAGGTGCCCGACAGCGACGCCGAGACGAGCGGCGCGAGCGACATGCGCGAATTGCGGGTGCCCTGGAACTCGGTCCGCGCGACGAGCGCGGCGAGCTGGGCATCGGTCAGATCATAACGCGTGTCGGCGATCGTCACGCCGCCCTGCAAGCTGAACTTGCGATTGGCGCGCCACAGGAAGTCGGCATCGATGCCCTTGCTGACGACGCTCGGGATCGAATCGACCACGAACACCAGCCCGTTGAAGGTGTTGAGCTGGAAGTTCGAATATTTCTGGTAGAACAAGGTCGCGTTGAGCAGCAGCTTGCGGTTGAACAGGGTCGCCTTTTCGCCGAGCTCGAACGAATTGTTATATTCGGCGGCGAAACGCGTGTCGCGGATCGGGGTGATCGCCGCCGCGCTGCCCGGTGCGCAGCCCGCTTCGCCGATCGTGCACTGGACGCGATCGAGGTTGAAGCCGCCGGCCTTGTAGCCGCGCGCGTAGGAGGCATAGAGGAGCAGCGTCGGGTTGACGCGGTAGGACAGCTTCGCGGTACCCGAAAAGACGTTCTCGCGCTCGGCCTGGTGGTTGGTGAAATTATTGTAGCCGGGGCTGAGGAAGGGCAGGCACATCGTGCTGTTGACCGCCGCGAGTTGCGCCGCCGCCGTCGGGTTCAGGCCGTTGAGGATGGCGAAAGCGGCATTGGCCGCGGCACAGCCGCCGCCAGCGCCGATATTGGTGCTGGTCTGGTCGAGCGACTTCTCGTCGATATTGTAGCGCAGGCCACCCTGCAGCGCGAGCTGGTCGGTGATGTGGAAGGTATTGTCGGTGAAGATCGCATAGGTGCGGTCGGTCTGGTGATACTGGTCGACCGAACCGCTGTTGGCGGCATAGTTGACGCCCCCGACATAGGGGAAGGTCAGCCCGGTCTGCAGGAAGGTGGGGTCGGGATGACCCTCGACCAGCGACGAGAAGAGCAGGCTGAGATAAGGCGTGAACTGGCTGCCGACGAGGACGCTGGTGTTCTGGCGCAGCTTCTCGTTCGAGAAGAAACCGCCGACCAGATAGTCGAGCTTGCCGGCGGTGCCGGCGTAGCGCAGCTCCTGGCTGAAGGTGCGGAAGCGCGACGAATTGCGGTCGTCGGACGGCAGGTAATCGATGTCGGCGGTCGAGAAATCGGCGTCGAATCCGCCCAGCGTCTTCCAGTCGCGATAGGCCGTGATCGAGGTCAGCGTTCCGGGTCCGACCTGCCAGTCGGCCTGCAGCGAGACGCCCCTATCGTTGACCCGCTGGAGGTCCGGGCGGTTGGCATAGCCGTTGCGCGCATAGGGAGTGGCGGGGTTGCCGTCATTGCCGCCGAGCGCGGCGACAAGGTTGTTGGCGAAATTGCCGGCGCTGGCGCGGGTGATGACCGCCATGCAGCAATGCTCGTCGCGATAGGACACGTCGCCGATCAGCCGCAGTGTCAGCGTGTCGGTCGGCTTGGCGAGCAGCTGGCCGCGCAGCGTATAGTATTTCTGGTTGTTGTCGCGCGTCTCGGTGCGCGGGCCGGGGCCGGTGTTCACGGTGTAGAAGCCGCCGCGATAGCGATCGGCGAAGAAGATGCTGGCGGCGAGCTTGTCCTCGACGAGCGGGGCGCTGGCCGTGATCGAGCCGCCGACGGCGCCGTAGTTGCCGACGGTGAATTCGCCGCTGACGCTCGGCGTGGTGAGCGAGGGCCTGGCGGTGAGAATGTTGATCACGCCGGCGGTGGCCGACTTGCCGAACAGCGTGCCCTGGGGGCCTTTCAGGACTTCGATCCGCTCGATGTCGCCGAGATCGCCGAAGCCGACGCCGTTGCGCGAGCGGTACACGCCGTCGATGACGATGCCGACCGACGATTCGAGGCCGGGATTGTCGCCGACGGTGCCGATGCCGCGGATGCGCGCGGTGGTCGAGGATTCGCTGGTCGTCGAGGTGACGAGCAGGCCGGGGGCGAGGATCGCGAGATCCTTGATGTCATGGACGCCGGTATCCTGCAGCAGCTGGCGCGTCACGGTGGTGACGACGATCGGTACGTTCTGGAGATTCTCGCTGCGCTTGCGCGCCGTGACGATGATGTCGGCGACATTGTCGGTCGCGGCGGCGGGCTGGGCGGCCGGCTGGGCCGGCGCGGCGGCCTGGGCCAGGGCGGGCAATGCCTGAAGGGTCGACGCGAGGGCGAGGACGGACACCGCGAGACGCGGTTTGCCACGGAAATTCATACATCTCTCCATTTTTTTCCGGCGCACTTCGGGGGGGTAAGGGCCGGCGCGCACGCTGTGATCGCCTCAACATGATGGTTTGATGACGGCTTCATGAAACCGCGCACCGATGTGTTGCAGGCCGGCAACAGCCCGCCACTTTTCATACTTTTGGTTCCAAAAAAGAACTAGTTAGGTCCGATATCGTACTAATTTAGCGGTTTTGATCGTACCGACTCTTCGAAAATTGCGAGGCGTTGGGGCGGGCGCGGCGACTCGGCGATGCGTCGCGCGACCCGGCGCGCGCGGCGCGAAGGCACGACGGGGCGGCGCGCCAGGGCGGACCTGCCGGTCGGCCGCGCGCGTTCATGCTTGTGTTCGGCAACAGGTCGGCCCGCGGGACGAGCCCGGGGTCACGGCGGCGTGGTTGCGGCGACGGGCCTCAGTATCTGGTGATTTCGACCGGCAGCTTGCGATAGCCATGGACGAAGCACCCCGCGACGCGCTCGGGCTCGTGCAACACGTTGGCGCGCATGCGCCGCTTGGCCATTTCCTCGAGCAGCGTGGCGATCTGCAGTTCGGCCAGACGGGCGCCGACGCAGCGGTGGATGCCGTGCCCGAAGGCGAGGTGGCGGCGGGCATTGGGGCGATCGACCACGATGTCGTCGGCATTGTCGCCGAACACGCTGGCGTCGCGATTTGCCGAAAGATACCACAGCGCGAGCTTGTCGCCGGCCTTGATCTGCTGCCCCTCAAGCACGGTGTCCTGCGTCGCGGTACGGCGCATATGGGCGAGCGGAGTCTGCCAGCGGATGATTTCCTGCACCGCATTGGGAATCAGCGACGGATCGGCCTCCAGCTTGGCCCGCTGGTCGGGGAATTTGTCGAGCCCGTATACCGCCGCGCTCATCGAGTTGCGCGTCGTGTCGTTGCCGCCGACGATCAGCAGGATGAGATTGCCGAGGAACTCCATCTGATCCATCTCGGCCATCGCTTCGCTATGCATCATCATCGAGATGAGATCGGGCGTCGGCGGCTTGCCGAGCTTCGCGTCCCACAGGCGCTGGAAATAGGCGCCGCACTCATACATGTGCTTGAGGCGTTCGAGCCGCAATTCCTCGGTCTTGACCAGTTCGATGTCACCGGCCCAGTCCGACCAGAAGGTCAGCTTGCGGCGATCCTCCCACGGGAAATCGAACAGGATGGCGAGCATCTGCGTGGTTAGCTCGATCGACACCTTGTCGACCCAGTCGAATTCCTTGTTCCATTCGAGCCCGTCGAGGATCTCGTTGGTGCGGCGGCGGATGTCGCCGCTCATCCGCACCATCTCGCTCGGCGTGAAGGCGGGGGCGACGGTGCGGCGCTGGCCGGTGTGCTTTGGCCGGTCCATCGCGATGAACATCGGCATGCGCACGTCGGAGGAATTCTCGATGAAATCGGCAAGCGTGATGCCGCCGGCCTCGGACGAATAGATGTCGGGCAGCGATTCGACCTCGACGATCGGCTTGTAGGTCGACACCGACCAATAGGCGCCGAAGCCCGATTCGGGCACATAGTGCACCGGCGAAGTCTCGCGCAGCTGGCGGAAGGGTGCCTGCCAGCGGTCCTCGGCGTAAAGCTCGGGGCGGCTGACGTCCAACGGATCGACCGCCTGGTCGTGCGTAACTTCCTGCGCCAAGGTCGCCATGGTCCACTCTCCTTATGCCATCAGAAAAGCCTTAACTGACATCAATGTCAATAGCGTTTCGCGGCGGATCGGGTGATGGATCGGCGAAACGGGTATCAGGTGCGACCGAGCAGCGACTTCCAGCGGAACTTGCCGCTGCCCGATTGCAGCACGCCGCGCCGGAAGGCGCGTACACCGACCGCGACGAAGATCGCGACCCACAGCGCCTGCCACGCCAGCGCGGCGAAATGCGGCCAGAGGTCGGGCACCTGCGCCGCGCGGCCGGCCATGAAATAGGGCGAGCTGAGCGGGAATATCTCCGCGAAGGTGGCGATCCAGCCATTGGGGTGCGAGATGGCGACCGCGCCGAGGCCGAACATCGACACCTGGATCAAGGTGATCGGCAGCGACAGCAGCTGGATTTCGCGCACGCTCGACGCCTGCGCGCCGACGCCGAGGAACACCGCGCCGAGCAGCATATAGGCCATGGTGAAATAGGCGAGGAACAGCATTGTGAAAAGCGGCATGCCCATCACCGGCGTGAGCGCGGCGAGCCCCGACGCCATGCCGGCGGGCATCAGCGTGGTGATCTGGGTGAGCAGCGTCCCCCAGAAGGCGAGGAACAGCACCGCGACGCCGAAGGTACCGAGCAGCTTGCCGAAGAACACCGATTCGAGCGGCACGGCAGCGGCGAGAATCTCGATCACCTTGTTGCCGCGCTCCTCGGCGATGCCGCTGACGACCTGGCCGGCGAGCAACAGCGTCAGGAAGAAGATCGCGAACACCGCGAAGAAGCCCGATTCCTTCGCGCTGCGCATGCGCGGGGCGGTGCGCTTGACCTCGGTCAGCGTCGCGTTGCTCAGCGCGGTCGCGCCGCCGCTGCGCGCGGTGCGCAGCGTCTGCTCGGCGAGCTCGGCGAGATAGGCGGCCGAGCGATCCGCATTGGGCGTGTGCAGGATCTGCGGATGGTCGAGCGGACCGTACATCACCGCGACGACATCGATGCCGCGGTCGTCGATCAGCGCATGCGCCTGTCTCGCGACGTCGCCCGTCGGCGCGTCGGTGCGCAGGGTCGCCGGTGCCTCGCTGCTGTCGCGATAGACGCGGCGCAACTGCGCGTCGTTTGCCATCATCATCCGGGCCTGGTTGCCATCGACCAGCGCGACGATCCGCGTCTTGTCGCCCGAGCCCGAGGTGGCGGCATTGGCGCCGAAGCCGCCGATCGCGCCGAACGAGCCCATCACGACCGGCGCGAACAGGAAGATCAGGAAGGTGGGGGTAAACACCGTGGCGACGAAGTCGCGCCGAGCGATCGTCAGCGTCTGGCGAACGAGGGTGGCGAAGCGACTCATGCCTGATCCTCCAGTGCGGCGCGACCGACGATCCTGACGAAGGCGTCGTGCAGGCTGGGCCGCTCGATCGACAGGCCGGAAATGCCGTAGCCCGCGCCGATCAGCCGGCTCAGCACCTGTTCGGTCCCTTCGGGCGGCACGGTGAAGCGCCAGCCATCGCCCTGGTGCTGCGCGTCGCCTGGCAGATAGTCGGCGATATGCGCATCGTCGTTGCGCGGGGTGTAGGTCGCCTGCATCGGCAGCAGGCTGCGCGCCTCGGCGACGGTGCCCTCGAAGCGCCGGCGGCCCTTGGCGATGATCGCCAGCCGGTCGCACAGCCGCTCGGCATGCGCCATGACATGCGTCGACAGCACGATCGTCGCGCCGCGGTCGCGCTCGGCGAGGATCAGCGCCTCGAGCTTTTCCTGGTTGACCGGATCGAGCCCGGAAAAGGGCTCGTCGAGGACCAGCAGTTCGGGTTGGTGGACGATCGAGCCAAGCAGCTGGACGAGCTGCGCCATGCCCTTGGAGAGCTTGCGGATCTTGTCGTCGGCAGCGTGGCCGAGGCCGGCGGATTCGAGCAGTTCGGCGGCGCGCTTGCGTCCGGTGCGCAGCGGCAGCCCGCGCAACGCGCCCATGAAGGCGATCGCCTCCTTCGCCTTCATCGCCGGGTAGAGCCCGCGCTCCTCGGGGAGATAGCCGACGCGGTCGCTGACCTCGCGCGTGCGCTCGGTGCCGAGCAGGGTGCGGTGGCCCTCATCGGGCTCGATGATGCCGAGCAGCATGCGCAACGTCGTCGTCTTGCCCGCGCCATTGGGGCCGAGCACGCCGTAGATCATGCCCTTGGGTACCGCGATATCGACGCCATCGACGACGCGACGGCCGCTGAATTTCTTGACCAGCCCGGTTGCGCTGATCGCGAGATTGTCGTGCAACGAAAATTCCTCAGGCAGGAAGCCCGCCGCGTGGTAGCGGGAGGTGGTGGAGCAAGACAAGTCACTCGCGGCGGGATTAGCCACGAAAGCGGCCGAGCTGGGCTTTGCCGCATGCGGCGTGGCGCGTGCCGATGCCGCGCCGCTGGCGGGCAGGCGGCTGCGCGAATGGCTCGACGCCGGCATGCATGGCGACATGATCTGGATGGAAGCGCGCGCGCACCATCGCGAGAGTCCGGTCGGGCTGTGGAGCGAGGTGAAGAGCGTGATCGCGCTGGGCATGAGCTACGCGCCGGCGCTCGACCCGCTGGCGCTGGCCGGGGTCGGCGACCGCGGGCGGATCTCGGTCTACGCCCAGGGGCAGGACTATCACGACGTGGTCAAGCGCGCGCTCAAGGCGCTGGCGCGCTGGCTGGTCGCGAGCGCGGGCGGCGACCTCAAGGTGTTCGTCGATACCGCACCGGTGATGGAAAAGCCGCTCGCCGAGGCGGCCGGGCTGGGCTGGCAGGGCAAGCACAGCAACCTCGTCAGCCGCGCGCATGGCAGCTGGCTGTTCCTCGGCGCGATCTACACCACGCTCGACCTGGCGCCCGACGCGCCGGGGCGCGATGCCTGCGGGTCGTGTGACGCGTGCCAGCGGGCGTGCCCGACCCAGGCATTTCCCGCGCCCTACCGGCTCGATGCGCGACGCTGCATTTCCTATCTGACGATCGAGCATGCCGGGCCGATCCCGATGGAATTCCGCGCAGCGATCGGCAACCGCATCTATGGCTGCGACGATTGTCTCGCTGTGTGCCCGTGGAACAAGTTCGCCGATGCGGCACAGGCCAATCTGGCGTTCGCGCCGCGCGCCGAACTCGCCGCACCGGCGCTGGCCGATCTGCTCGCGCTGGACGATGCGGCGTTTCGCGCGGTGTTCTCGGGCTCGCCGATCAAGCGCATCGGTCGCAACCGGATGGTGCGCAACGCGCTGATCGCGGCGGGGAATAGCGGGGACGGGGCGCTGGTCGCACCGGTGTCGGCGTTGCTCGCGGATGCCGATCCGGTGGTGGCGGAAGCGGCGGCCTGGGCGCTGGCGCGGCTGAAATGAGAAGCCCCTTCCCTGAAGGGTAGGGGCAAGAAGAACGACTTACTGCCGCCCGCCGCGCCCGATTTGCAACGCCCCGACACAGCTTGCGCGGTCGACCGGGCTGCCGTCGGTGCGGCGCGCATCGATATAGCTGACGAGCGGTTCGCCCGTGCCCTTGGGGTAGAGATAGGCGTCGAGCACGCAGGTCGCGTTGCCGAACTGGAGCTTGCGGGCGTTGCCCTCGCGGACGTCGGCGGTGGGCTGGCCGAACAGCCCGATCAGCGCGCCGGCCGGCTGGCCGATGACGCGGTCCATGCCCGCCGCGGTCCCGCCGGGGATCGGGACATAGGGCGCGGGCATGTGCGTGCGCGGCGCGGTGCCGTCGCCGGCGCAGGCAGTGAGCGCCAGTGCCGGCAGCAGGATGAGGGTCGCGCGGATCATGACCGGCCTTTCGCGTGAAAAAGATGCGTCGCCATCGCCGCGCCGAGCACCGGCGCGAGCAGGTTGAGGATCGGAACCACGAACAGCCCCGCCACGGCAACCCCCAGCACGAAGCGGGGGGCGCGGGTCGTCGCGCGCCAGCCACGCATCGCCTCGCGCGGCATGTGGCGCGCCGCGACCATGTCGCCAAGGTCGCGGCCGAGCAGCCAGCCATTGACCAGGATGAAGGCGATCGGCGTGCCGATGCCGGTGACGATCAGCACGATATAGAGTGGCGACATCAGCAGGTTGACGAGGATCGCGCGCCCGGCCGCGCCGAGCCCCATCGCCAGCGACCGCACCAGCGGCATGCCGCGTGCGGTATCGAGCGCGGCGGGATAATGTTTGCGCTCGACCGCGACGACCACGTCGTCGGCGAAGATGTCCATCACCGCGATCGCGACGGTGCGGAACAGCAGCCAGCCGAGCGCGAGCGCCGCCAGCACCGCGACCGCGCCGGCCAGCGTCGTGCCGGTCTCCCCGACATAGTGCGCGGCGAGGCTTTCCGCGCCGAACCACAGGCCGGTGCCGAGGCCCAGCAGCAGCGCGATCGTCACCGCCAGCGATTTGAGGAATACCGCGGCAATTTTGGGGTCGCCGAGCTGGCCGAGCGAGAGGAACAGGGCGCGGATCATCGCCACGGTCTAGCGGCCGCCTCGCGCGAGTCCAGTTGCGCGGGCCATGCTGTCGCCGTAGGGCCTGCCGCTTCGCCTTCCGCCTGGAGAACCAAGTGACCAGCCCAACCTATGACGTCGTCGCGATCGGCAACGCGATCGTCGACGTCCTTTCGCAGACCGACGACGATTTCATTGTGACCGAGGGCATGGCCAAGGGGTCGATGCAGCTGATGTTCTCGCCGGCCGAGGCCGACGCGCTCTATGCCAAGATGGGCCCGGGGATCGAGGCGAGCGGTGGCTCAGCGGCGAACACCGTCGCCGGCATCGCCGCGCTGGGCGGCAGCTGCGGCTTCATCGGCCAGGTTGCCGACGACCAGCTCGGCGAGGTGTTCGCGCACGACATCCGCGCGGCGGGTGTCAACTTCACCACCGTGGCACGCGACGGCGAGCCGACCACCGCACGCTGCCTGATCTTCGTGACGCCCGACGGGCAGCGCACGATGAACACCTTTCTGGGCGCGTCGCAGTTCCTGCCGGCCAGCGCGCTCGACCGCGCGATGATCGAGGCGGGCGCGATCCTCTATCTCGAGGGCTATCTGTGGGACCCGGAGGAGCCGCGCGCGGCGATGCGCGAGGCGATCGACATCGCGCGCGCCGCCGGCCGCAAGGTCGCCTTCACGCTGAGCGACGTGTTCTGCATCTCGCGCCACGGTGCAGATTTCCGCGCGCTGATGGCCGACGGGCTGATCGACATCATGTTCGCCAACGAGAATGAGATTCTCGCGCTGATGGAGAGCGAGAGCTTCGACGACGCGGTGGCGCGGGCTGCGGCGCAGGTGCCGCTGCTGGTGTGCACGCGCAGCGAGCGCGGCGCGATCGCGGTGTCGGGCGGGCGTTCCGTCGCCGTTCCGGCCGAGCCGATCGACAAGGTCGTCGACACCACCGGCGCGGGCGACCTGTTCGCCGCCGGCTTCCTGCGTGGCCAGGCGCAGGGCAAGGGGCTGGAAGAATCGCTCAAGCTCGGGGCGATCTGCGCGGCGGAGATCATCTCGCATTATGGCGCGCGCCCGATGTGCGACATGCAGGCGCTGGTGGCCGAAAAGCTCGGCTGACGCGCCCGCCGCTCACGCAAGCAAAAGGGGCCGCGACAGTGATGTCGCGGCCCCTTTTTTGTGCGTGCCGGCGGCGATCAGGCCTGGTTGCGACCCGGCGTCGGCGCACCGGGAAGCGGCGGCACCGGCAGCGGCGGCACATCGGTATCCATCTCGTGCACCTCGTCGAGGCCGAGACCGACATGGCTGTGCGAACGGCCATAGAGGAAATAGACGATCAACCCGACCGCGCCCCAGCCCGGCAACACCAGCTTCGCGATGAGCGGCAGGAACCAGTAGAGCGCGACGCAACCGACGATCGCGAGCGGCGCCACGAGCAGCACCGCCGGGGTGCGGAAGGGACGGCGACGATCGGGATCGGTCTTGCGCAGCACCAGCACCGACACCGCGACCATGGCAAAGGCGAACAGGGTGCCCGAGTTGGAATAATCCGCGAGCTGGCCGACGGGCAGGAACGCCGCTGCCAGCGTCACGACAATGCCGGTGAAGGCGGTCACGACGTGCGGGGTGTGGAATTTGGGATGGACCTTGGCGAGTGCCGCCGGGAGCAGGCCGTCACGCGCCATGACGAAGAAGACGCGGGTCTGGCCGAACATCATCATCAGCACGACCGAGGGCAGCGCGATGAAGGCGGCGAGGCCCATCAGGTTGCCGATCTTGGCCCAGCCGGCCGAGCGGAGCACATGCGCCAGTGCCTCGTGGCTGCAGGCGAGCGGCTCGGTAACGCCGCTGGCGACGATCTGGGCGCAGCGGCGGGCGAGTTCGGGCGTGCCCGGCGAGAGGATTTCGCCACCGAGCCCGGTGACGGGTTGCGCGCCGAGCGAACCGATCGCACCCGCCGACACCAGCAGATAGAACACCGTACAGATGAGCAGGCTGCCGATCAGGCCGATCGGCACGTTGCGCTGTGGGTTCTTGGTCTCTTCCGCCGCCGTCGAGACCGCGTCGAAGCCGACATAGGCGAAGAAGATCGACGACGCCGCGCCGACCACGCCGATCGTGCCCCAGCCATTGGGCAGGAACGGCACGAACTGATCGGACTTGAGCACCGGGATGGTCAGCGCGATGAACAGGGTGAGCGCCGCGACCTTGATCGACACCAGCACCGCGTTGACCCGGGCACTCTCTGTCGTGCCGACGATCAGCAGCCAGGTGACGAGCAGCGAGATGACGACGGCGGGCATGTTGATCAAGCCGCCCTGGCTTGGGCCAACGGCAAGCCATTGCGGGATCACGATTCCGAACGTGTTCTTCATGAACCCGACGAAATAGCCCGACCAGCCGACCGCGACCGCGCTGGCGCCGACGGCATATTCGAGGATCAGCGCCCAGCCGACCATCCAGGCGAGCATCTCGCCGACCACGGCATAGGTGTAGGTGTAGGCGGAGCCCGCGACGGGAACCATCGAGGCGAGTTCGGAATAGCACAGCGCCGCGACCGCACAGACGAAACCGGCAATGACGAAGCTGATCATCATGCCCGGGCCGGCTTTCTGCGCGGCCTCCGACGTCAGCACGAAAATACCGGTGCCGATGACGGCCCCGACACCCAGCATGGTGAGCTGGAAGGCACCGAGCGAGCGGTGCAGGCCCTTCTTCTCCGCCGTGGCGAGAATGGCATCGAGTGATTTTACGCGCCCGAAGATCATCAATTAATTCCCCCGAAGGTCAGGATCGCGGCGTTGCTCGCCGCTCATCGCAAGCGTCCAAGCCTAGTGGCAAAACCGGTCCGTGCAATCCCCTATTGCGCGGCGACGATGACCGGGCGCTTCGCTCAGCGCGCCAGCATCGGGCCGAGCGGTTTGCCGGCGAAGAGATGGACGTGGAGGTGCGGCACTTCCTGGTGCGCGTCGAGGCCGGTATTGGCGAGCAGGCGATAGCCCGGCGCGACCAGCCCGGCCGCCCGCGCGACATTGCCGACGGCGCGGACGAAGCCGGCGATCTCGGCATCGGGCGCGCGCGCGCTGAAATCGTCCCAGCTGACATAGGCGCCGCGCGGGATGACCAGAATGTGCGTCGGCGCCTGCGGGTTGATGTCGTGAAAGGCGATCGCCCACTCGTCCTCATAGACCCGGCGCGAGGGGATCTCGTCGCGCAGGATCCTGGCGAAGATATTCTGGTCGTCATAGGGCAGGGTGGCGTCGATCGGCATCAGTCGGCTCCTCTCGCGGCCTTTTCGTCGATCCCCGACAGGCCCTCGCGCCGCGCCAGCTCTGCGCGGACGTCATCGAGGCCAAGCCCGGCATCGGCGAGCAGGACGAGCAGATGAAAGACCAGATCGGCGGCTTCGGGCACGATCGACGCGTCGTCACCGCTGGTCGCGGCGATCACCGTCTCGACCGCTTCCTCGCCGAGCTTCTGCGCGATCTTGGCGCGGCCCCTGGCGGTCAGCTTGGCGACATAGGAGGAGGATGGGTCGGCGGCGCGGCGTGCGCGGATCGTCGCCTCGAGGCGGTCGAGTGTGTCTTCGGCCATGGACTGCGGCTGGCCCAGACCGCGGCGAAGGTCAATCCTTCGCGTTGCTGTCGGTCGGCCGTTTGGCGAAGCGCGCGCGCATCGCACGGCGTACCAGCCACACGCCGAGCGCGGCCATCACGAACAGCGCGATGTCGGACAGTTCGGGCCCGGTGCGGATCTTCGGCACACCGGTATGCGCCGGCGTTACGGCGAGTGCTGGAGTCGCGAGCAGCAGGGCGAGGGGGAGGAAACGCATGGCGAGGGCATAGCGGCAAGTCGCTAACGTTTCCTCAAACCCACCCCGGCGAAGGCCGGGGCCCAGTTGGGAGAGCGGATGGAACGGATCGTCACCCTCGCCAATCAACGTTCCGTAACTGGGCCCCGGCCTTCGCCGGGGAGCACGAAGATTAAGCGACAGGCCGCCGCACCGGCACACCCGCCGCTGCGAGCGCGGCGTGCGCGTCGGCGATGCTCGCTTCGCCGAAATGGAAGATCGAGGCGGCGAGCACGGCGCTGGCATGGCCCCGGGTGATGCCGGCGACGAGATCGGCCAGCCCGCCGACCCCGCCGGAGGCGACCACCGGCACCGCGACCATGTCGGCGATGGTGCGTGTCAGGACCAGATCGTAACCGTCGCGTGTGCCGTCGCGGTCCATCGAGGTGACGAGCAGCTCACCGGCGCCAAATTGGGCCAAGCGCAGCGCGTGTTCGATCGCGTCGATGCCGGTGGCGCGGCGGCCGCCATGGGTGAAGACTTCCCAACCGTCGCCGGATCGGCGCGCGTCGATCGAGGCGACGACACACTGGCTGCCGAAACGGTCGGCAAGCTCGGCGACCAGTTCGGGCCGGGCGACGGCGGCGGAGTTGATCGCGACCTTGTCGGCGCCGGCGAGCAGCAGCGCACGGGCATCCTCGACCGAGCGCACCCCGCCGCCGACGGTCAGCGGCATGAAGCACACCTCGGCGGTGCGCCGCACGACGTCGAGCAAGGTGCCGCGCGCCTCATGGCTGGCGGTGATGTCGAGGAAGCAGAGTTCGTCGGCACCGGCCGCGTCATAGGCGCGCGCCTGCTCGACCGGGTCGCCCGCGTCCTTCAAATCGACGAAGTTCACGCCCTTGACCACGCGACCATTGGCGACGTCGAGGCACGGGATGACGCGGGCGCGGACGGTCATGCCGCGGCGGCGACCGCCAGCGCGGTGGCGAGGTCGAGCCGGCCGTCATACAAAGCGCGGCCGGTGATCACGCCTTCGATACCGTCGCGGGCATGAATGGCGAGAATGTGGATTTCGCCGAGCCCGGCGACGCCGCCCGAGGCGATCACTGGAATATCGACCGCGCGCGCGAGATCGACCGTCGCATCGATGTTGCAGCCCTTGAGCATGCCGTCGCGCCCGACATCGGTGAACAGCAGCGACGCCACGCCGGCATCCTCGAAGCGGCGCGCGAGATCGACCACCGTCACGTCCGAAATGTCGGCCCAGCCGCGCGTCGCGACCATGCCGTCGCGCGCATCGACCGCGACGACGATGCCGCCCGGGAAATCGCGTGCGACCTCGCGGACGAAATCGGGGTTCTCCAGCGCGGCGGTGCCGATCACGACGCGCGACACGCCGAGGTCGAACCAGCGCTCGACCGATTCGCGATTGCGGATACCGCCGCCGAGCTGGACGTGGCCGGGGAACTGCTCGACGATCGCCGCGACCGCCTCGCCATTGACCGAGCTGCCGGCAAAGGCGCCGTCGAGATCGACGACGTGGAGGAATTCGGCGCCGGCTTGCGCGAACAGCATCGCCTGGGCGGGCGGATCGTCACCATAGACGGTAGCGCGCGCCATATCGCCCTCGGCGAGACGGACGACCTGGCCACCCTTGAGGTCGATCGCGGGGAAAACGATGAGGGTCATGACAGTTCCAATTCCTCCCCGGAACGGGGAGGGGGACCAGCCGCAGGCTGGTGGAGGGGGGACGCCACGAACGCTCCGCCCGAGGCACGCCCCCTCCACCGCTTCGCGGTCCCCCTCCCCGTGCCGGGGAGGAATTCGTTTAAGGTCGCCATGTCAGGAACCTTTCCAGCAATTGCAGCCCGTAACGCTGGCTCTTTTCGGGGTGAAACTGCACGCCGATCAAATTGTCGCGACCGATCGCGGCGGTCACCGGGCCGCCATGGTCGGTGGTGGCGATCACCGCATCGCCGTCGAAAGCGAAGCTGTGCAGGAAATAGGCCTCGCCGGGCACGATCAATGGGTGCGCCGTGGTCGGGACGACGTCGTTCCAGCCCATGTGCGGGACCTTGGTTTCGGGCTTGTCGGGGACGAGCGCGCGAACGGTGCCGGGAATCCAGCCGAGCCCGGCATGGGTGCCGAGTTCCTGGCCGTGATCGGCCATCAACTGCATGCCGACGCAGATGCCGAGGAACGGCACGCCGTCACGCCGCACGCGGCGGTCGAGCGCATCGACCATGCCCTCGACCGCGCGCAACGCCGCAGCACAGGCGCCGAACGCGCCGACGCCGGGCAGCACGACGCGGTCGGCGCGCAGGACGAATTCGGGATCGGCGGTGACGACGACGCCGGTGGCGCCGGTCGCCTTCAGCGCATTGTGCACCGAGTGAAGATTGCCGGCGCCATAGTCGATCAGCGCGATGGCCTCAGCCACCGAGCGTCCCCTTGGTCGACGGGATCGCGTCGGCCTTGCGCGGGTCGATCTCGACCGCAGTGCGCAGCGCACGGGCAAGGCCCTTGAAGGCGCTTTCGGCGATGTGATGGTTGTTCTGGCCGTACAGCGTCTCGATGTGCAGCGTGATGCCGGCCGCTTGCGCGAAGCTGTGGAAGAAATGCTCGAACATCTCGGTGTCCATCTCGCCGAGCCGCTTCTGCGAGAATTCGGTCTTCCACACGAGGAAGGGGCGCCCGGAAATGTCGAGCGCGACGCGCGTCAGCGTCTCGTCCATCGGCGACAGCGCCTCGGCATAACGCCTTATGCCGCGCTTTTCGCCCAATGCCTGCTTCACCGCCTCGCCGATCGCGATGCCGGTGTCCTCGACGGTGTGATGCTGGTCGATATGCAGGTCGCCGATCGTCTTGACGTCGAGATCGATCAGCCCGTGGCGCGAAAGCTGTTCGAGCATGTGGTCGAAAAAGCCGATTCCTGTCGACACGGTGTAGACGCCCGTGCCGTCGAGGTTGACGGTGACATCGATCGAGGTCTCGCTCGTCTTGCGGCTGATGGTGGCGCTGCGCATGCTGGCTCCCATAGCGCCTGTTGCGCGACGCGCAATCTTGACCCGCCGCGAGACCGCGCTACCGATGCGGGATGACCGACAACGCGCCCGACAGTCTGATTCCCTATGATGAGATCGTCCAGGAGGCGTTGCGTGCCGTGGTCGGCCGTGTGCTCGGCTCGGTCGCCGAGAATGGCGGCCTGCCCGGCGAGCATCATTTCTACATCACCTTCAAGACCCAGGCGCCGGGCGTCGACATCCCGAAACGGCTGATCGAGCGTTTCCCGGACGAGATGACGATCGTCATGCAGAACCGTTTCTGGGACCTGGTGGTCGACGACACGAAATTCTCGATCGGCCTGAGCTTCAACCAGGTGCCGTCCAAGCTGACCATTCCCTATTCGGCGATCACCGGCTTCCAGGACCCGGCGGTTCATTTCGAACTGCGCTTCCAGGCGCAGGACGGCCCCGACGGCCCCGAGCCGCACGAATCGGCCGAGAATGACGGGCCGACGATCACGCCGGTCGAGGACGGATCGAACGTCGTGTCGGTGGATTTCAAGCGGAAGAAATAGCCGCGCGCCGGCGGGCGACGGTGATCAACTATTCGTCACCCCGGACTTGTTCCGGGGGCCACCGCTCCGCACATTCTGGCAGCGCGGCGCTTTCGGTGCCGTGGATGCCGGAACGAGTCCGGCATGACGGGGATGGAAATGACTGCCGAAACCCGCACCGAAAGTGATTCGCTCGGCGCCATCGCCGTTCCGGCTCGCGCCTATTGGGGCGCGCAGACACAGCGTTCGATCGAGAATTTCCCGTTCCCGGCGAGCGAGCGCATGCCGCTCGCCATCGTCCATGCGCTGGCGCTGGTGAAACAGGCGGCGGCGCGGGTGAACCGGGCGCACGGGCTCGACGCGACCATCGCCGACGCGATCGAATCGGCGGCGGCCGAGGTGGTGGCGGGCACGCTCGACGACCAGTTCCCGCTGGTCATCTGGCAGACCGGCAGCGGCACCCAGTCGAACATGAACGTCAACGAGGTGATCGCCGGCCGCGCCAACGAGGTGCTGACGGGAAAGCGCGGCGGCAAGGCGCCGGTGCACCCCAACGATCACGTCAATATGAGCCAATCGTCGAACGACAGCTTCCCGACCGCGATCCACATCGCCGCGTCGATCGCGGTGACGCGGCGGCTGTTCCCGGCGCTCGACCGGCTGCACGCCGCGCTCGATGCCAAGGCAAAGGCGTGGGACGACATCGTCAAGATCGGCCGCACGCATCTGCAGGATGCGACGCCGCTGACGCTGGGCCAGGAATTCTCCGGCTACGCCAACCAGCTCTATCGCTGCCGGCGGCGGATCGAGCCGGCGGTCGAGCATGGCACCAATCGCCTCGCCCAGGGCGGCACCGCAGTCGGCACCGGGCTCAACGCGCCGCATGGCTTTGCCGGAGATTTCTGCGCGGCGCTGCGCGAGATCACCGCCATGCCCTTCATCCCGGCCGAGAACAGTTTCGAGGCGCTCGCCTCGAACGACCCGCTGGTCCATCTGTCGGGTACGCTCAACACGCTGGCGGTGGCGCTGACCAAGATCGCCAACGATATCCGCCTGCTCGGCAGCGGGCCGCGCTCGGGGCTGGGTGAGCTCGACCTGCCGGCCAACGAGCCGGGCAGTTCGATCATGCCGGGCAAGGTCAATCCGACGCAGTGCGAGATGCTGACGATGGTCGCCGGGCAGGTGATCGGCAATCATGTGGCGATCACCGTTGGCGGGATGCAGGGGCATCTCGAACTCAACGTGTTCAAGCCGCTGATCGGCGCCAATGTGCTGCGCTCGATCGACCTGCTCGCGGTGGCGATGGAGGGCTTTGCGGCACGCTGCGTCGACGGCATCGAACCCGATCGCGCGCGGATCGAGGAACTGGTCGAGCGCTCGCTGATGCTGGTCACCGCGCTGGCGCCCGAGATCGGCTACGACAATGCCGCGAAGATCGCCAAGCATGCCCATGCCGAAGGATTGACGCTGCGCGAGGCCGGGCTGGCGCTCGGGCTGGTCGATGCGGCGACCTTCGACCGGCTGGTGCGTCCCGAAACCATGGTCGGGAAATAGCGGAACCCTTTTCCGCCTCGCGCGCTTGTTCGGCGAACGAGGAGGCTATTTCATGAGTGCAACGAGTGTGGGCGCGCTGATCGGCGGCGCGGCGGATGCCATGTCGGGCGACGACAGCGCCGCCGATGGCGCGCTGATCGGGGCGGTAGCCGCCAATGTCATCAAGGTCGCGGTGCCGTTGGCGGTGACCTTCGCGGTCGGCTGGGCGGTGCTGCGCGGTGTGGCGGCGCTCAAGGATCGGGCTTTCGGGTCGGCCGGGGCGGCGTAGCGCCACCGGGCATCTCATCCCCCCGCCTGCCATGCCCTGATCGCATCGCTCGGCGCGACCAGCATCAATATGTTGAGCGTCAGATTGTCGCGAATCATCAATAGCGTGAACAGCTCGAAGCTTGCCGCCAGCGCGACCGTCGCCCAGACCGGCAGGCGGCGGGCGATGGCGAAGCCAAGGATCATGCACAGCACGTCGCTCATCGAATTGAGCACCGAGTCGCCGCTATAGCCGACCGCGATCGTCGCGGCGCGGTAGCGGTCGATGATGATCGGCGAGTTTTCGAGCATTTCCCAACCCGCCTCGATGATCGTTGCGACCAGCAGGCGCAGGCCGATCGGCTGACGGCGCAGGAGCCGCCAGCCCGCGCCGTAGAACAGGAAGCCATGGATGATGTGGCTGAAGCTGTACCAGTCGCTGAGCTGCTGGCTGTTCTCCGGCGACTGCACCTTGCCGGCCCACAAGGCGACATGGCCGCACGGGCAGATCGGCGAGCGGCCCATCGCCAGTTCGAAGATCGCCGCGATCAGCACCACGCCGGCGATCGCCCACCACCAGCTTTTCACGCGTTCCATCGCTGCCATGCCTTGACGCCCCGCTGTCCGGCGCGCCACTAGCGCGCATGGACGACAGCATCACCGCAGACCCCCATGGTTTCAAGCGCCGTGGCGTGCTTTTCGTGCTGTCCTCGCCCTCGGGTGCCGGCAAGTCGACGATCGCGCGCAAACTGCTCGCCGACGAGGCGGAGCTTGGTATGTCAGTGTCTTACACGACGCGGCCGATCCGCCCGGGTGAAACCGACGGGGTCGATTATCATTTCGTCGACATCGAGACGTTCCGCACGATGGTGGCGAATCACGAGTTCCTCGAATGGGCGCATGTCTTCGGGCATCGCTACGGCACCCCCAAGGCGGATGTGTTCCACACGCTGGGGGAGGGGCACGACATCCTGTTCGACATCGACTGGCAGGGTGCGCAGCAGCTGCACCAGCTGGCCGGTGGCGATGTCGTGCGCGTGTTCATCCTGCCGCCGTCGATGGCCGAACTGCGCCTCCGGCTGGAGCGCCGCGCGACCGATTCGATGGAAGTGATCGACGCCCGCATGTCGCGCGCGGCCAACGAGGTCAGTCACTGGGACGGTTACGATTATGTGCTGGTCAACGACGATGTCGAGCAGTGCTTCCAGCATGTGAAGACCATTCTTGCGGCGGAGCGCCTGAAGCGCTCGCGGCAAACCGGGATCATCGGGTTTATCCGCAAGCTGCTGCGCTGAGGCGCGGGCAACCTGGCCTGTGCCGGGGATCGGTCAGGCGAGCTTGAGCAATCCCAGAAATCTGACCGCTGCGGCAAAATCGCGCTCTCGTTCCTCATAAGCGGCCAGTGCCAGCGGGTCGCGCCCCCATAATTCCGCCTGCCAGTCCTCGTCGACATGCGCCGCTGCCCACAAGGTAGCGGCATCGGTCGCGCCCTCGATCAGCGCCAACGCGCCGACCAAGGAACCGGTGATGGTGACGATCGTCGACAGCGGCGCCAGCTCGAACGCCGAGCGCGTCGCGACCGCCTCGGCGAGGCGGACCAGCGTCGCGGTGGGCTGGGGCTGGTGCATGACCCCGGCGGTGACGACGAAATGCACGTCGTAGCGCGTGCGCGCCCAGTCGAGCAGCGGGTCCCAGGCGGCGGCCTGGCGTTCGACCAGCGGTTGGGGTGATTCGGCGCGGTAGCACAGCAGGTCGCTCTCGCCCCAGCTGGCAAGGCCGGCGGCGAAGGTCGCGGGGTCGGGTGCGATCCGGTCGATCGCGGCGTTGGCGAGACCGGTCAGCGGCATCGCGCGCGGGTCGATTTCGCCCTCGACCGCGCGCCATTCGTCCGCGACCGCCTCGGCCAGTGCGGGCGTGGGCAAGGTGAGCGCGACCTTGCCCGGCGTGCGCACCGGGCGACCGTCGAGCGCGATGCCGCGTTCGGCATCGACCGAGACCTCTTTCCAGAAGCGCTTCACGGCTGTGGCGGTGTCCGCCAGCGGTGGGCGAGCGCGGCGGGGACCGTCGCGACCATGTACAGCGCGGCGAGGACGATCGCGACACCCAGCACCTTGGTCGGCCAGTCGTGCGCGCGGGCGAGCAGGATGATGCCGAGGATCGCGCCGAGCGACCCGATGATGCGGCTCGCGGCGATGAGCAGATAGCGGTTGCGGGCGGTCGTCTCGGGGCTGCTCACAAAATCTCCATGTGCCGGGGAAGGTCGGCGACGGTCGGGGCGATGGCGTGCGCGCCGGCGGCGGTGAGTTCGCTTGTCGGGTGATATCCCCAGGCGACGCCGAGCGCGGCGGTGCCGGCGGCGCGCGCCATCAGCATGTCGTAGCTGGTGTCGCCGATCATCACCGTCGTTTCGGGCGCCGCGCCAGCTTCGGCCATCGCGGCGACGATCATCGCCGGATCGGGCTTCGAGGGGTGGCGGTCGGCGGTCTGCAGCGTGACGAAGCGCGCGATGATGCCGTGATGGCTGAGGACGTGCGTGAGGCCGCGATCGGACTTGCCGGTGGCGATACCGAGCACCCAGCCGGCCTCGGCCAGCGTATCGAGCGTGTCGATCATGCCCTCGAACAACGGCTCGTCGGCCATCGCGCCCGAGCTACGCAGCCGGAAGAAGGCGGCCTTGTAGTCGGCGGCGAGCCGGCGGTGCAGCGCGTCGTCGGCTTCGGGCAACAGCGCGCCGACCGCCTCGACGAGACTGAGCCCGACGATGCGGCGGATCGCGTCGCGCGGCGGGGCAGGGAGCGCGGCTTCGGCAAAGGCGGTTTCCATCGCGACGCAGATATTGGCCTGGCTGTCGACCAAAGTGCCGTCGCAATCGAACAGCGCGAGCCGGTTCATCGCGTTGCCTCGGTCACCGCGGCGAGATCGGGATTGCCGCTCGCGCGCAGCCCGGCGATCACGCCGGCAGTGTCGGCGTCATTCTTGTTCTGGCCGAGCTTGATCGTGCCGTGGATCGCATCGATCGTCAGCTCGAAGCCGATGATCGCCTTGAGCATCGCGCGGAAGCGGGCATCGTCCATTTTGTCACGGGTCCATGGGCGTTCGGGCGCGACGCGCGGCTCATGCGCGGAAGCAAGTTTATCCAATTGAGATATAAGACTATCTGTGTCCATCTCGCGGGCGACGCCCTCGATTTCCGCACTGACATAATTCCAGGTCGGTACGCTCTGCGCGCCGTCAACATACCAGCTCGGTGAGATGTAGCCGTCGGGTCCCGCGATGCTCAGCAACAGGCGGGCGCCGTCGATATGGGGCGTCATCCGGTTGTTGCGCGACACATGGAAGCGCAGCGTGTCGGAGCCGGCGGCGACGATCGGTGCGTGCACCACCATCGGCCCCTCGGGGGTCGTCGCGAAGATATGCGCGAAGCCGCGTCCCACCGCCCAGTCGAGGATCGCGGCATCGCTGTCGAAACGGAAGGCGCGGTTGGGGTGCACCGGCCGAGCCTAGCGACGCGGCTTCGGCGCGGCCTCGCGCTCGCCCCGCCCGCGCCGTTCGCCCCGCCGCGCCTTGCGCACGCCCTTGGCATGCTGCCGCGCCTGCTGCTTCTGCACCGCGCGGCTCGGTGGCGGCGGCTTGTCGAGCGGCATATTGTTGCCGAGCATCTCGTCGAAACCGAGCTGCTTGAGGCTGTCGGCGAAGTGCGTCGGCAGTTCGGCGGTGACGTCGATCGGCGCGTCGTCGGGATGGTCGATGCGCAGCCGACGGGCGTGAAGGTGCATCTTGCGGCTGATCCCGCCGGTGAGGAAGGCGGCCTGGCCGCCATATTTGCCGTCGCCGACGATCGGGTGGCCGATCGCCGCCATGTGCACGCGCAACTGATGGGTGCGGCCGGTGAACGGGCGCAGCTCGACCCAGGCGGTCTGGTTGCCGGCGCGCTCGATCACGCGGTAGCGGGTGCGCGCGGTTTGCCCCTCCTTCTCGTCGACATGCATCTTCTCGCCGCCGCTGCCGGGCTGCTTGGCGATCGGCAACTCGACCATGCCGTCCTCGATCGACGGCACGCCGACGATCAGCGCCCAATAGACCTTCTCGGCATTGCGCGACGAGAATGCCTTGGCGAAATAGCCGGCGGCGCGCGCGGTGCGCGCGACGAGCAGGACGCCGGAGGTATCCTTGTCGAGCCGGTGGACCAGCTTGGGGCGGCTCTCGCCATCGAAGGTCAGGCCGTCGAGCAGGCCGTCGACATGCTCGGTCGTCTTGGTGCCGCCCTGCGTCGCGAGGCCGGGCGGCTTGTTGATGACGATCGCCTGCTTGTCGCGGTGGATGACGAGATCGCGGATGAAATCGGTCTGCTCGCCGCTCAGCGGTTCGCGCTCGCGCTTCTTCGGGCCGCTCGGTGCGCCGGTGACGGGATCGACCCGCACCGGCTCGGCCGGGGGTACGCGGATGACCTGCCCGGCGGCGATGCGGTCGCCCGGCGTGGCGCGCGCGCCATCGACCCGCAGCTGCCCCGTGCGCGCCCATTTGGCGACGGTGGTGAAGCTGGTTTCGGGGAGGTGGCGCTTGAACCAGCGGTCGAGTCGGATGCCGTCGTCGTCATAGCCGACATTGAACTGGCGGACGTCGGTCTCGCTCATCTTGCCGCTCATGCCGCCACCCGCACGATCGTAAGGCCGAGGAACAGTGCGGCGATCGAGCCGATCACCGAGACCAGAACATAGCCCAGCGCGGTCGCCACGTCGCCGCGCATGAGCATGTTGGCGGTGTCGAGCGAGAAGCTGGAAAAGGTCGTGAAGCCGCCCAAGACGCCGATCGCGAGCAACAGGCGCCAGCTCTCCCCGGGGACCGAGAGCCGCGTGAGCACGCCGACGAGCGCACCCATCGCCAGCCCGCCGACGATATTGACCGTCAGCGTGCCGAACGGAAAGTTCGGGCCGAACAGCCGGAGCGTCGCGATACCGGTCAGGTATCGCGCGCCGGAGCCGAGAGCCCCACCGAGCATTACGAGAAACAGGGAAAACATTGCCCCCGTTAGCGCGGAAGCCCTCTCCCGTCACCCCACGGTGAATTCCCTTCCCCGGTCGGCGGCCGGGGAAGGGAGAAGGGCCGTCGATCAGGCGGCGCGCTGCAGGCCGGTCGCGTCGTCGAGCGCGGCGGCACGCACCGCCGCCGGGCGGGCGGTGCAGCGCGCGACATAGGCGTCGAGCGTCGCGCTCTGCGGGAAGACGCGCCGTGCGAAATTGATCGCGCTGGCGACCAGCAGGTCGACGGCCGAAAATGTCTCGCCCATCATATAGGGACCGCGGGCGAGGGCGCCCTCGAGGCGGCGGACCATGGCGTCGTAGCTCCGCTGCTTGAGCGGCGAGGCGGTCAGTTCGTCGCCCATCGCGGCAAACATCGCCGGTTCCATGCCGGCGGCATACCAGGCGACCCAGGTAAGATATTCGCCCCGACCTGGCGCGCCGACGACCGGGCCGAGACCGGCCTCGGGAAAGGCGTCGATCAGATACAATATGATGGCGACGGACTCGGCGACGAGGTCATCGCCCCGCACGATGGCAGGCACCTGCTTGTCGGGATGCGGATTCGACGGGTCGGGCGCGCCGGTGCCGGTCATCGGGCGGAAGATCGAAACCTGCTCGATCCGGTAGGGCGCGCCGAGTTCCTCCAGCAGCCAGATAATCCGCGAGGAACGCGACTGGGGAGCGTGGTACAATGTGATCATCGGGAATCTCCTGTGATGGCGACGGCACCCGGAGGGCGCCGCACGACAGGGACGGCTTGTAACGAGGGGCTGCTGACAGCATGATGTCAGCAGCGAGGACATGATGCGCCGGGCCGACCGACTCTTTCAGATCATCCAGATCCTGCGGCGCTCGTCGCGACCGATCACGGCGGATGTGGTGGCGCGCGAGCTCGAGGTTTCCAAGCGCACGGTTTATCGCGACATCGCCGACCTGATCGGCCAGCGCGTGCCGATCCGCGGCGAGGCGGGGCTGGGCTATGTGCTGGACGGGCATTTCGACATGCCGCCGCTGATGCTCACCGCCGACGAGATCGAGGCGGCGGTGCTCGGGGCGCAATGGGTTGCCGGTCGCGGCGACCCCGTGCTTGCGAGCGCCGCGCGCGACCTCATCGCCAAGATCACGACCGTGGTACCCGAGCATCTCCGGCCGTACTTCGCCCAGCCGGCGATCGCGACCCGGCCCGGCAGGATCGCAGCGGACGGTATCGATATCGCCCGGACGCGATCGTGGATCCACAGCGGGCGCAAGATTCGACTGAGCTATCGCGACGAGCGGGGCGAGACGAGCGAGCGCACGATCTGGCCGGTCGTCGTTGGTTATTTCGACGCCGTGCGCATGCTCGCGGCGTGGTGTGAGCTACGGCAGGATTTTCGTCACTTCCGCACGGATCGCGTGGCTGCCGCCGAATTTCTCGATGAGCGCCATGGTTGCCGACATGGCGAGCTGCGCGGTCGGTGGAACCGCTACATGGCGATCAAGCACGGTCGCGCGCCGGGGGGCTGACGCCAGTTGTTCTAACGTCCGTTATTGGCGATCAGATCGACGTCCGTCCCGCCATCGCCGCGACTGGTGAGGAACAGCGCGAAAGCGCCGCCGTCACGCTCGCGCGTGCCGCCAAGGACATGCTCGCTGCCATCGCTCTGCTGCTCGGCCGAGAAGCCGGCGTCGGTGGCGCGGGTGTAATACCAGTCCATCACCTGTTGCAGCGACGCGCTGGTCGAAAAGCTCACCGCGCGCAGTGCGCAGGCGCCGCCGTCCGATCCGGCGGCTTCGGAAACGCGCGCGTCGGGATAGAGCGGCAGGTCGACCGGCAGGCGGTTGGCCCAGCCGGCCGAATAGCGCAGCGTCCCCGCGCAAGAGGCGGTGCGGCGATCACTTTGGCGCGAGGCGAGCGCGCCGAGCGTCAGCGACGCCCTGGCGGCATCGCATTGCGGGCAGCCGGTGCCGGTTGGGGCGGGTGTCGACTTGACCACCCGACTGGACGCCTGGCCGGTCGAAGCGGCGGCCCCGGCCGATGCCGCGGCGATGTTCTCGGGTGGGACGGCGCCGGACAATGGCTGGGTGGGCGGGCGAATGGCGTCGTCATTGGCTTTGTGGGCGAGCGAGGGATCGACCATGATCTGGTCCTGTAGCGCGCTCATCATCGCCGGGTCGTGGCTATTGGCGTTGCCCGCCTCGATCAGTTCGTTGTCGAGCGAATCGAGATTGCGTCCGTCCTTGTCGCGCGGCCCGCAGCCGAGCAGTGCCAGCGGCATGGCAAGCGCGATGAAACCCAGAAACCGAGTGCGAACCATTAAAACGCTCCAGATACGTCGCACACGCCTACACCAGATGCGGTTAATGAAGCGTTGGCCGTGTCATATCTTGCTAAAACACCTTGCGCAGTCGCGCGACGCGCGCCATCTTCTTAACCATGAACATCATCTCGATCCTGATCGGCCTCGTGGCGCTGGTCTTCGCTCTGGTCGGCGTGATCCCGATCCCGTTCGTCCCGCTGCTCAACTGGATCGCCTTGCCGATCGCGATCATCGGCGCGGCGGTCGGCCTGATCTCGTCGCACAAATCCGGGCGCAACCTCAATCTGCTGGTAATCCTCGTCAGCGGTCTGCGACTGTTCCTGACCGGCGGCATCATCTGATCCGTCGCGCCGGCTGACTTCCTTCATTGTCGGCGCGCGTGACGCGCCTCGTCATATCGTCCGCGCCGGACATGGCGAAGGGCGCGGGGTGAGCCGCGCCCTTCGTGTCAGAACGGAAGCGAGATCAGCGGTAGTAGCAACGCTTCTTGGCGGTGATCGTGCGATCGATCGCGCGGCCGGCAAAGGCGCCGCCGACGCCGCCAGCGATCGTGCCGAGCGCACCGTGGCCGAGGATCGAATTGCCGACCAGCGCGCCACCGACGCCGCCGGCGATCAGGCCGGTCGTACCGCTTGAATGACGGCAAACCTTGGTGCGCTTGTAGGTGTGGCCGCTGTAATGGTGCTTTTTGGCCTCGGCCGCGGTCGGGATCGCCAATGCCGGAACGAGCAGCGATGCGGCGCTGAGCGCCATGATGAACTTACGCATATATATTCTCCCTTGCCTTGATCTCAGTGAAGTGCCGAACGCCGGAGGTTTAGGAAATGTTGCATGAACCTCCAAAAACGTTTCGTTCATGTCACGTCTTGCTGTGCACCGCAGCGCACAAATCTCTCCACGATATCCACGTTATCCACAGGGTTGGGCGGGTCCTTTACCCTTGGCACGACTCGCGATCGATGACAGCATCATGACTGTAAGCGGATGACGACGAAGCGGGAAACCGAAGAGAGATCAGAAGCTTATGTCGAGGAAGAGACGAGGATCGCAAGGTCCGGCGCGCTTTCGCGGCTGGTCTGCCAAGTATCTGATGGCCGGGAGGTGCGGACGCGCAAGCGTCGGCGTCGCGGAGGCAGGAACGGCGGGCCGAAACGTCCCTCCACGTCCCCGCGATCGAGGAAGGGCGTTGGCCATGATGGCCGAATGCGCATCGCTCATCACCGGGCGGAAGGCGGTTCGACAGGTAAGGGCCAAGGCGAAGCGGAATGGACTTCGGTCCGGAACGCCGAGCTGGCCGCCGAGGCTGTGGTGCTGAGGCCCGCAAGGGTATCGTGCCCAGCCCCGGTGACCGAAACGCGAAGCCTTGTCGCCGCTCGCGGCGCGAGGTCGAGCGAGCCGCCGAAACCAGACGGCGCGGTTCGTCTCCTCGGAGACGGATGAGCGGGTCGAAGTCCGGCGACAGGGGGTCGGCAGCAATGCCGGCCCCCATTTTGCGTTTTCGCGACGGTGGGCTGACTCAGTGCGCGTCGCGCCTGGTCTTCTCAAAGCGCTTGACCATCGTATCGGGCAAGTCGAGCCACGCATGCTTGTCGCCGGTCCATACCGATTGAGAGGGCATTGGAAAGTCGGGATCGGCAAATGCGCCGATCGCGACACCGACCAGATCGGGCATTCGCGCCGGATGCCAGAAGATGTTCGATCCGCAGCGCACGCAGAAATGGAACGTTACCGGAAAGCCGCTGGCCGAGTCTCGCGTGAAGCTGGCGCTCGTGCCTCGATCAATCGTCACCTGGCTGCGGGCATAAAAGACCGCAACGCTGAAAGAGCTGCCAGTACGGCGCTGGCAATCGAGGCAGTGGCACATCGACACCTTGCGCGGCGCGCCCGCGCAGGTGAGCGACAGGTCCCCGCAATGGCAGCTCGCGATAGGCATCACGACGTCCTAATTTTGGCGCCTTTTCTCCGCAAGCAGGTCGCGCGCGCGTTGGCAATCGGCCGCCATCTGAGTCGTCAGCGCGTCGAGCGTGTCGAATTTCGCCTCGGGCCGGAGATACTCGATCAGTTCGACCTCGATCCGCTGGCCATAGAGATCGCCTGAGAAGTCGAAAAAATAGGGTTCGAGCAATTCCTTGGGTGGCTCGAAACTCGGGCGGATGCCGAGATTGGCGGCGCCGTCGAGCGCGCGCCCGTCGGGAAGCAGCCCGCGCACGGCGTAGATGCCATAAGCCGGGCGCAGATAATTGCCGAGGTCGATATTGGCGGTTGGATAGCCGATCGTCCGGCCGAGCTTGGCGCCGTGCGTCACGATGCCCTCGATCGCCCATGGCCGGGTCAGCAGCCGCGCGGCTTCGCGCGGCTGGCCGGCGACGAGCATGTCGCGAATGCGGCTCGATGAGACGGTGCGGCCGTCGAGCGACACCGGGCCGACGGTGTCGACGGTAAAACCGCTGCGGCGGCCGAGTTCGGCGAGCAGCGCGACATTGCCGCCCTTGGCCTTGCCGAAGGTGAAGTCCTCACCGGTGACCACGCCGCCGACCTGGGCGGCCGTAACCAGCCGCTGCGCGACGAATTCCTCGGCGGTCAGCGCGGCGAGCGCGGCGTCGAAATGGAACACCAGCATCGCATCGGCGCCGGCCGCGCCGAACAGCCTTTCGCGCTGGTCGAGCGTGGTGAGGCGGAAGGGCGGGGCGTCGGGGCGGAACAGCCGTACCGGGTGCGGATCGAAGGTGGCGACGATTGCCGGCCGGCCAGCGGAGTGCGCGGCGTCGATTGCCCGGCCAACCACAGCCTGGTGCCCGAGATGAAATCCATCGAAATTGCCCAGCGCGACGATGCCGCCGGCGAGACGCGGGGGCAGCGCCGAGCCGCCGTCAAGCCGCTCCATGGCGGCGGCCTATAGGGGGATGGGGGAAGGGCGCAAAGCGCTTATGCATCGGGGCTCGCGCGCTCCCCGGCTTCCCCGGCGAAGGCCGGGGAAGGAAAAAGGGGCAGCGAAGGGAAGCGAAAGCCGTTCAGGCGGCGAGATCGTAGGGCTTGATGTCGCCGCTGAGATAGAGGTTGCGTGCCTTGGCGCGGCTCAGCTTGCCGGAGCTGGTGCGCGGCAGGGTGCGCGGTGGGATCAGTTCGACGACGCAGTTCATGCCGGTGACCGAACGCACGCGCTCGCGAATCTCGTCGCGCAGACGGATCCGCTCGGCCTCGTCGGAGCTGCGGCACTGCACCAGCACCGCCGGCGTTTCCTCACCGCCCGGGGTGGTGATGGCGAAGGCGGCGATATCGCCGGCCTTGAAGCCGGGGAGCTGCTCGACCGCCCATTCGATGTCCTGCGGCCAGTGGTTGCGGCCGTTGATGATGATCATGTCCTTGGCGCGGCCGACGATGTAGACATAACCGTCGCTGAGATAACCCATGTCGCCGGTGTCGAGCCAGCCATCCTTCATGCAGGCGGCGGTCGCCTCGGGATCGCGGAAATAGCCGACCATGAGGGAGGGGCCGCTGCACCAGACCTTGCCGATCGCGCGTTCGGGCAGTGGCGTGCCGTCCTCCTCGCGGATCTCGATCTTCATGTCGCGCGCCGGCTTGCCGCAATTGACGATCGCGCGGTAGCGCTGCGGCCGGTCCTGGCCGTGCGCCACGCCCGAAAGCTGGGTTTCCTCGACCAGTTCGACGCGAATGCCTTCGCCGGGCGGCATGATCGATACCGCCAGCGTCGCCTCGGCCAGGCCATAGCTCGGCAGGAAGGCGGATGCCTTGAAGCCGGCATCGGCAAAGGCATCGACGAAATGCTGCATCACGTCGGGGCGAATCATGTCGGCGCCATTGCCCGCGACGCGCCAGCGGGACAGGTCGAAGCGGTCGGCGACATGGCTCTGCGCACCGATCCGCCGTGAGCAGATGTCGTAACCGAAGGTCGGCGAGTAGGAGAGCGTGGTGCCTTTGTTGCGGCTGATCAGGTCGAGCCAGGCGAGCGGACGCCGCGCGAAATCCTCGGTCTTGAGGTAATCGGCCGACACCTGGTTGGCGACCGGCGACAGGAAGCAGCCGACCAGCCCCATGTCATGGTACCAGGGCAGCCACGAGACGCAGCGATCGCCGTTCTCGATCCGCATATTGTGGCTGTGCGCGGCGAGATTGTTGAGCAGCGCATGATGCGTGATCGCGACGCCATGCGGGAAGCGGGTCGAGCCGCTGGAATATTGCAGATAGGCGATCGCCGCACCGTCGGCTGCGGGCAGCACGGCGGCGGGCGCGGCGCGTTCGCCGAATTCGGACCAGTCGATACCTTCGATATCGACCAGCCGCGCGGCATCGCCGGCCATCTGCGCCAGCTCGGGCGGATAGATCAGCATCGTCGGGTCGCAACTGGCGAGCTGGACGCGGAGCTGCTCGATATAGGAATCGCGCCCGCCGAACGAGGTCGGCAGCGGCAGCGGAACGGGCCAGCCGCCGGCATAGACCACGCCGAAGAACAACGCCGCGAATTCCGGGCCGGTTTCCGCGATCAGCGCGATACGGTCCTCAGGCTTGACGCCGGCCGCGATCAGCCGCCGCGCCATCGCCAGCGCGTCCTCGCGCAGTTCGCGATAGGAATAGGGCCGCGCCAGTGCGCCGCGCGGATCATGGAAGTTCAGCCCGCGCACACCTTGCGCCGCATAATCGAGCGCCTCGCCGAGCGTCGCGAAGTCCGCCAGACGGCGCGGCAACGTGTCCTCGGTCGGCGTCGGGAGAAGAACCGGCCTTGTCGCCAGTAGCTCTCCGGAGTCCGCAACGTCGATTGCCATAGTTTGTCAGCGCCCTTGCCCGCGGCTCCTCTCGAGGGCCGCTTGTTGTGAAGCGTGCACCCCTGAAGCCGCCAGGCGTTCAAAATCCGTTCCGACTGTGGCACAATAATGGCGCTATGTCGCTGGATGGGGTTCGCTCTCGTCGCGCTGAACGCGCTCGACGGCCGCCGGCGCCGCTGGACGAGGCCGCGCTGGAGCGGCTCGCACTGCATTATGTCGAGCGTTTTTCGACCACAAGGGCGCGACTTGCCGACTATTTGCGGCGCAAGATTCAGGCGCGCGGCTGGGATGGGCCGGCGGTCGATCCGGCAACGATCGCCGCGCGACTCGCCGAGCTCGGCTATGTCGACGACCGCGCCTTCGGTGAGGCGCGTGCCCGTGCGATGGCGCGGCGCGGGCTTGGGCGGCGCCGCGTCGACGGTGCGTTGCGCCAGGCCGGGGTCGACGAGACCGATGCGGAAGCACTCGCGCCCGCCATCGCCGAGCAGGCGACCGATGCCGCGCTGACCTTCGCGCGGCGCAAGCGCATCGGGCCGTTCGCCGACGCCATTGCCGATCGCCCGCTGCGCGAGAAGCAACTCGGCGCGATGGTGCGCGCCGGGCATGATTTCGCGCTGTCGCGGCGGATCATCGCGATGGCACCGGGCGATGACGTGGCGATATTGGCCGAGCAGTAACGGGAGCGTCTTTCGCGCGCCGCGCGATCCGTGTTACAGGTCCGCCCGGGGGCATGTCGTATGCGTAACGAACTGCAGGCCGCGCCACGGGCGATGCCGGAGTGGAGTGAGGATGAGCGCGACGCGCCGGCCGAAGCGGCCGGCCAGTTGCTGTCGGGTACGCTCAAATGGTTCGACGTGACGCGCGGCTTCGGCTTCCTCGTCGCCGATCAGGCCGGTATCGGCGACATCCTCATTCATTTCTCGGTGCTTCAGGCGCATGGCCGGCGCAGCGTGCCGGAGGGCGCGCGAATCGAATGTCGCGCGGTGCGCGGCGATCGCGGCCTTCAGGCGAGTGAGATCCTGGCGATCGATCTGGGCAACGTCGTCGAGCCGCCGCCGCGTGCGCGTGCGGTCGACCGGGTCGACCCCGCGTCGCTGATCGATTCGGCCGGACCGTTCGAGCCGGTCGCGGTCAAGTGGTTCAACCGGTTGAAGGGCTATGGTTTCCTGGTGCGCGATTCGGATTCCGCCGATATCTTCGTGCATATGGAAACGCTGCGCCGTGCCGGGTTGGGCGAGGTCGAGCCCGATCAGCCGTTGCGCGCGCGGATCGCCGAGGGCCGGAAGGGCCCGTTCGCCGTGGCGGTCGAGGCGGACGACTGACGGCGTGACGATGATTGCGATGGTGCCCGGCACATTGCATGGGTGCGACGACGACGCCGGGGCTGGACCCGCGCCGATGAGGGAATATCTCGCATGAAGCGACTGATCGGCGCCGCGGCGCTGCTGGCATTGCTCGCGGTTGCCGGCTGGATGCTGTGGAAGCCCTCCGACGACGGACAACTGCCGGTCTATGGCGTCACCGTCACGGCGACCTACCCGCACGACAAGACGGCCTTTACCGAAGGATTGTTCTTCAAGGACGGCGCGCTGTACGAAAGCACCGGCGAGGTCGGGCAGTCCGGCTTCAGGCAGGTGGAACTGAAGACCGGCCGCGTGATCAAGAGCGCCGAATTGCCCGCGCCGTATTTCGGCGAGGGCATCGTGCCGTGGAAAGACAAATTGTACGAATTCACGTGGAAGGACCAGATGGGGTTCATCTACGGGCTGGAGGATTTTTCGCCGATCGGCGATTTCAGCTATTCCGGCGAGGGCTGGGGCGCGACGCACAATGATCGCTTCATCATCATGAGCGACGGCACGGCGGTGCTGCGGTTCCTCGACCCCGATTCGCTGCAGACCGTGTCGACCCTGAAGGTCACCGCCCATGGTTGCCCGGTGGCCAAGCTCAACGAGCTCGAATGGGTCGACGGACAGATCTACGCCAATATCTGGCAGACCAACCTGATCGCGCGCATCGACCCGAAAAGCGGTGCGGTGCTGAGCTTTCTCGACGTGAGCGGTCTCGGCCCGAAGGACCGCGACCGCGACGACGTGCCCAACGGCATCGCCTATGACGCGGCGCAGCGGCACCTCTACGTCACGGGAAAAAGGTGGCCGCAACTTTACGAGATTCGTGCCGGTGCGACCCGGGTAGCGTCGAGCGAGGCGGCGGCGCTGTCGACCTGCGGCACCGGGGCCGCGTCGCAATGATCCCGGACGGGGACCATCCGCATCCGCCCTTGCGATACGCGTCGGCCATTGCGGTTCGCCGGGACAGGTCTTAAGCGCGCGGCATGGGTATCAATCTCAATCCGTTCACCTGGTGGAACGGCGCCAGCTGGGGAACCATGGTCGGGCTGATCGGCAAACGCCGCGTCGGCGAGGATTCACTCGGCAATGTCTATTATCAGGGCGGCCGCGACACCAATGGCAACCCGCGACGCTGGGTGATCTACAACGGCGCCAACGACGCTAGTCGGGTCGCGCCGGAATGGTTCAGCTGGCTGCATCATCAGGTCGATGACCTGCCCGACCGCGCGCTGCCCGCGCCGCGTGCATGGCAGAAGCCCGCGATCCCCAATATGACCGGCACCGATCTCGCCTATCGCCCGGCCGGGGCGATGGAAAAGGGCGGCCGGCGTGCCGCCGCGACCGGCGATTATGAAGCGTGGGTGCCCGACGCGTGAGGGATTCGCGCCGCTGGATGCTGGCGGCGACGGCGCTCGCGCTGTTCGCTACGGCGGGATGCGGCGAAAGGAAGCCGGCCGCCGACCCCAATGCCAAGGCGACGCCGCGTACTTCGCTCGATGAGGACAGCGCTCCGCCGGACGTCACGACGGTTGACCTGCCGAATGGCGCCGACCCGTCTTATGGCGCGACGCCGATGGCGCAGCGGGTCGCGGTGCTCGGCCTGCTCAACAAGCGCAATGGCGTGGCGCGCGAGATCACGCTGAAACCGGGCAACGCGGCGCGCGTCGGCGACGTGATCGTCCGCCTTGCCGCGTGCGAGCAGACCGCGCCGTGGGAGCAGGAGCATTATACCGGTGCGTTCGTGCAGGTCGACGTGCAGCAGTTCGACAAGAGCTGGCGCAGGTTCTTTTCAGGCTGGCTCTACAAGGAGCGGCCCGCGCTCAACGTCGTCCAGCACCCGATTTACGACGTGTGGGTCAAGAGCTGCGCGATGACCTTCCCCGAGGGCGGTCCGGCGTCGGTAGGCGCGGGCGGCATTTTGGGATCGAGCACGGCGGCACCGAGTCGGTCGAGCGCGGCGAAGTCACCCGCGCTGGCGCCACCAGATGTAACGCCGGCAGCCGTGCCGACCACGCCGTCGAGCGCGCCGCCGAGCAGCCCGAGATAGGCGGCACGGGGAATTTCCACCGCGCCGAGCGAGGCGAGGTGTCCGGTCATGAACTGGCAGTCGAGCAGGGTGAAGCCGCCGGCACGTAACCGCGCGACGAGCCAGGCAATCGCGACCTTCGACGCGTCACGCGCGCGGCTGACCATGCTCTCGCCGAAGAACGCCCGGCCCAGCGCGAGACCGTAAAGGCCGCCGGCGAGCCGGTCGCCATCCCAGATCTCGACCGAATGCGCGAAACCGCGGCGGTGCAGCGCGACGAAAGCCTGCTCGATCTGCGTGTTGATCCAGGTGTCGGGTCGCCCCTCGTCCGGCTCGGCGCACAGGGCGATGATGCGATCGAACGCGGTGTCGACGGTCACGCGGAAGCGGTCGGCGACGATCGTCTTGCGCAGCGAGTGTGACAGATGGAAGCCATCGAGCGGCAGGATGGCGCGGGTCTTGGGCTCGACCCAATAGACGTCGTCGGCATCGCGACCGTCGGCCATCGGGAAGACCCCGACCGCATAGGCGCCGAGCACGAGTTGCGGATCGAGCGGCGTCACAACCGGGCGGCCGCTCATTGCGCCAGGCGTTTCTCGATCACCTGCCACAGATGCGCAAAGGCCTGGGCGCCGACCGATTTGCCGGCAAAGGCGCCGACCGGGGCACGCCGCGCGGCCATCGTCTCGACCACGCTCGCCATCGGGATGACCGGCCAATCGGGGTGGCGCGCCAGCGCCTCGGCGTGGAGCTTGCGCCGGCGATCGACCATCGAATGGACCGGGAGCAGCTGCTTCTTGCCGAGATGCCTGGCGACCTCGGCGAAGGCGCGCTCGCTGAGCGGGGAGGGGATGACCGGCACGACGACGAGATCGGCGGCGCGCATCACCTGGTCGCTGGTCTCGGTCAGCCCCGGCGGGCAATCGAGCAGCACGCGGTCGTACCCCTTGTGGATCGTCTCGATCAGCTTCTGCAATCGCTTCTTCTTGTCGAGCTCATGAAACAGCAGATCGAGCCCGCGCAGCGACATGTCGGCGCCGATCAGGTCGAGGCGATCGATTCCGGTCGGGCGAATCAGCTTGGCCGGCTCGACATCCTTCGAAAAGACCGCCTGTGCCGGGGTGCGTGCGCGGCCATCGGACAGCAAAAAGGTGCTCGCCGCCTGCGGGTCGAGATCCCACAACAAGGTGCGACGCGCCGAGAGCATCGCCGAGGCCCAGGCAAGGTTGACGGTCAGCGTCGTTTTGCCGACGCCGCCCTTGAGGCTGTAGATCGCGATGGTCGACAAGGACGCGGCTCCGCTTTCAGGTCCGCGCATCGTGCCCAAGCGACGCTGGCGAGGCAAGCGCGCTGAGACGAAAAGGGCCGGCGGATCGCGCCGCCGGCCCTTGTTGGTGGTGGCCGCTGCCGCTTTTCGGGCAGCGACGAAAAGCTGCGATCAGGACTTGCAGTCTTGCTCGGGCTTGCCTGGCGAGGTCAGCTTGATCGCGGCGGGGGTGCCGGCGAGGAGGTAGCCATCGGCCTTGAACGGACCGCCTTCGCTGTCAGCGGTCAGCTTGACCGGAATGACCTTGTCGCCGACCTTGACCGTCACCTGCTTGTTGCCGGCGTAGAAATCGACCGTCGCGAGGCTCTGGTCCTTGCAGCGGAACGTCTTGGTCGAGGTGATCGCGGGCGGCAGCTCGACCATCGGGCGATTGGCCAGCGCCGAGGCCAGCGGATCCGGCGCGGTCGACGACACCACTTCAGTCTTTTGTTTACAGGCCGACAGCGCAAGCAGCGCGACGGCGGCGGCGGGGAGGAGGCGTTTCATCATGGTCCGGTTTGCTTCGCGCACGCAGCAACATCCGTCAAGACCGTAGTCTACGCATACCATTCTGAGGCTGCTGCGTCGCAACAAAAGCTTCATCCTGCCGTCATCATTCGCGCATCGCATCGCACACCGGCATATCCCGGGACAGCATTCCGCTGCCGATGTGGTCGCGATGGCAAGTGCGGCAAGCGGCCCCCGTTCGGGAACATCGCACGAACATCGGGTCGGCCCAGGTGGTTGACTGGCGGCGGCATTCCGTTCGACAAGGATGCATGGCCACACTCGCCCCGGATCCGTCCCTGTCGTCGCTGGCGCATGTTCGCGGGATCGAGGATTATTGGTCGCGCCGGACTGGCCGAGAGCGTCATCGACCGCCAAGTGCGATGGCCGACCGCATGCTGCTCGACGCGCTCGGGCTCGGAATCGAACAGACCTGTACCTATCTGATGCACGCAAGGCCGGATTTCCCGGCGTTCGAGGCGTGGGTGTTCGAGACGGTCGGCGAGCCCGATGCCGAGCTGGTCGATCGCTATAATGCGTGGTTCGATGGCGCGGCGGCGCCCGAGGCGACGCGGCGCCGGCTGGCCGCGATCGATGCGATGGCGCCGGTGCTGGATGCCGCGGATCTCGCCCATTGGGACGAGCATGGCTATGTCGTGCTGCGCGCCGCGCTCGACCGCGATCAGGCTGCCGATCTCGAGGCGCTGTTGTGGCGGACGATCGACGCGCGGCCGGACGACCCCGCGACCTGGTATGGACCGCGCACCAACGGCATCATGATCCAGCATTTTCAGCACCCCGCGCAGGAGGCTGCGCGGCGCTCGCCCCGCATACACAAGGCGTTCGCGCAATTATGGGGCACGAGCGATCTGTGGTCGAGCACCGACCGGATGAGCTTCAACCCGCCGGAAATTCCGGGCAAGCCCTTTCCGGGACCGCATCTGCACTGGGACGTCAGCATCGCACCGCCGATCCCGTTCGGCACGCAGGGCATCCTCTACATGACCGACACGGCGGCGGATCAGGGCGCGCTGCAGCTCGTACCGGGCTTCCATCACCGCATCGCGGCGTGGCTCGACGCGCTGGGTGATGCCGATCCGCGACTGGTGGACCTCAGCGGCGAGGCGATCACCGTCGCGGCGAATGCCGGCGACCTGGTGATCTGGCGGTACGACCTACCGCATGGCGCCAGCGCGAACCGCGCCACGCGACCCCGCATGGCACAATATGCCAACATGTATTCGCCCGCCTGGGTCGAGAATCCGCTATGGCGATGAACGTCGCATGCGCGCGTCGCCCGTTTTCGCGAGATCGATGGAGAGTGACGATGAAGCGTTTGTGGATCGGTTTCGGGATCGCCCTGGCGGCAACCGGCTGCTCAAGTCATCAGACGGCGAGCGCCAACAGCGACGACGCGATTCAAACCACGGCGGTCGCCAATATCGTCGCAGCGGTACCGACGCCGACGCCGACGCCGGAGGCCAATGCCGCCGCCGAGGCGGGGCCGATGGACAGCGCGGCACCGAGCGACCTGTCGAACATGGTGACCAACATCACCACGCAGGATTGAACGCGTGGCAATGCCTGCTTGGGCGGCATGCAGCAGCGGTTGCTTGCAGCGGCGGGTGCGGCGGGCCATTGCACGGTGATGACGACGATTCATGATACGCTGGCACTGATCGGCAACACGCCGCTCGTGCGCCTCAAAGGGCCGAGTGAGGCGGCGGGCGCCGAGATTTACGGCAAGTGCGAGTTCGCCAACCCGGGCGCCTCGGTCAAGGACCGCGCCGCGCTGTTCATCGTCGAGGATGCCGAAGCCAGGGGGCAGTTGGCGCCCGGCGGTACGATCGTCGAGGGGACGGCGGGCAATACCGGCATCGGTCTCGCGCTGGTCGGCAATGCCAAGGGCTACAAGACGATCATCGTGATGCCCGAGACGCAGAGCCGCGAGAAGATGGACACGCTGCGCGCGCTCGGCGCGGAGCTCGTGCTGGTGCCGGCGGCGCCCTATGCCAACCCGGCGCATTTCGTCCACACATCGCGCCGCATCGCCGAGGAAACTCCGGGCGCGATCTGGGCCAATCAATTCGATAACATCGCCAACCGCCGGGCCCATATCGTCGGGACCGCCGAGGAGATCTGGACCCAGCTCGATGGTCGGATCGACGGCTTCACCTGCGCGGTCGGCACCGGCGGAACGCTGGCCGGTGTCGGCCTGGGCCTCAAGGCGAAGGACGAGAAGGTCACCATCGCGCTGAGCGATCCGCACGGCGCCGCGCTGTACGAATATTACGCCTGCGGCGAGCTCAAGGCCGAGGGCAGTTCGGTCGCCGAGGGAATCGGGCAGGGACGCATCACCGCCAATCTCGAGGGCGCGCCGATCGACACCCAGTTCCGCATTTCCGACGAGGAAGGGCTGGAATGGGTCCGCCGGCTGCTCGCCGAGGAAGGACTGTGCCTCGGCCTTTCGTCCGGCATCAACGTCGCGGGCGCGGTGCGGCTGGCGCGGCAGATCGGCCCCGGCGCGCGCGTCGCGACGATCCTTTGCGATACCGGCTTCCGCTACCTGTCGACGCTGTACAATCGCGCCTGGCTTGAACAGAAAGGTCTGACCGTTCCGCCCTGGCTCATGCGCGATTGACGCGCGGCGAGCCGTGCCATCGACAAGCCGGTCGGCATGCGTTACATTTCTGCCACAGTGACGATGATGATCGAACAGGATCAGGGCCAGACGTCGCAGCGCGTGAAGGTCGGTATGATCGGCCTTGCCGCGGTGCTGCTGCTCATTGGCCTTGCCGCGGCGGTGTTCAGCACCGCGAGCCGCGAGCGACCGGTGGCGGTGGCCGGCGGTGTGCGGCCGGATGTCGTCGCCAATCTCGTCGCGGGTAATCAGGCGGCCCCGGGCGCCGGTGCCACCAGCGAACCGCTGGCCGATATGGGTGTCGCGCCGAGCGCACCGGCCGACAATGGCAGTGCCGCGCAACCGCAGCCCGCGCCGCGCTGACGCGCGTCGCGCCGAAGCGCCCGATCGGGGGCGTTCCTGACATGGGGATTTTTGGGGAAATCACGGGTCGACCATTGAGTCGTCCGGGGTTTGGACGGGATTCGCGCCGCGCCAAGCCGAACAGACTGGGAACAAGTCGAAATGCGGTTGAGAAAAACTGACGAAAAACGAGGCCTATAGTAAACTAACCCTTAAAATCCCCGCTAATCCCCTTGTATCCCTGATCCTCCCGCGCTACGCCCGTCAATATTGAGGGGCAGACTCAACGTGCCTGCGTGAAAGCAGTGCCGGAGGGCGGCGATGGCCGTTTTTCGGAACAGGTTCGTCGTGTCCGCAGCCATTGGGACAGACGTTGTGACAAGGGGCATTTACAAGGGAGCGGCGTTGCAGCTTGTCGATGACAAGCTCCGCGTTGCCATCCCCGCCTCGCTTCGCAACACCATCATCGCCAATTCGCCCGAGGGCGACATGCGCGTCACCATTGCCGTGCACCCGAAGGGCGATTGCCTGGTCGGCTACGACCTTCCCTGGGGTATCGAACTCAACGCGCGGGCCAATGCCCGGGACGCCGCGCACGCCGATGAGAACGGCGAAATCGATTATGACTATAAGCGCCGCGTCGCCAATGGCGAGGACCTGCCGTTCGATCCCAGTGGCCGCTTCATCATGCATGGCTTCCACAAGAAGAAGGCCCGGATCGGCAAATATGCCTTCTTCTACGGCCAGTGGGACCATTTCGAGATCTGGGATCCGGCGACGCTGCTGGCGGCGCAGGCGAGCGGCACGATGCGCGACAATCTCGAATATCTGCTCGAGGAAAAGGGGATCGTGCTGTGAACGATTCCCTCACCCCACCACATATCCCCGTGTTGCTCGACGAAGTCGTCGACGCGCTCGCCGTCTGCCCCGGTGAGCGCCACGTCGACGCGACGTTCGGCGCCGGGGGCTATACGCGGGCGCTGCTCTCCCTCGGCGCCCGCGTATTCGCGTTCGATCGCGACCCCGACGCGATCGCTGCGGGCGCGGCGCTGGTCGAGGCGAGCGACGGCGCGCTGACGCTCGTGGCGGCGCCGTTTTCGGCGATGGAGAGCGAACTTGCCGCCCGCGACGCGCTGCCGGTCGACGGCGTGACGATGGACATCGGCGTGTCGTCGATGCAACTCGACCAGGCCGAGCGTGGTTTCTCGTTCCAGTCCGATGGCCCGCTCGACATGCGGATGAGCCAGGAAGGCGAGAGCGCGGCGGATTTCGTCAACAACGCCGACGAAGCCGTGATCGCCGACGTGCTGTACGAATATGGCGAGGAGCATCGCTCACGGCGTGTCGCGCGGGCGATCGTCGCGGCGCGCCCGATCACCCGGACCGGCGAGCTGGCCCACATCGTCCGCAAGGCGCTGGGCCACAAGCCGCATGACAAGAAGGACCCCGCGACGCGCGTTTTTCAGGCGATCCGCATCCATGTGAACCGCGAACTGGGTGAGCTGGCCGACGGGCTGGCCGCAGCCGAGCGCGTGCTCGCGCCGGGTGGCCGCCTCGCGGTTGTCACCTTTCACTCACTGGAGGACCGGTTGGTCAAGCGCTTTCTGCGCGAGCGCAGCGGCGGGACGCCAGCCGGGTCGCGGCATCTGCCCGATGTCGCGGCCCATGCCGCGCCAAGTTTCGAACTGGTCGGCAAGGCGGTGCGCGCCGGCGACGCCGAAGTCGCGCGCAACCCGCGAGCACGGTCGGCGACGTTGCGGACGGCGCGGCGCACCACCGCGCCGGCCTGGATTTTTGAGGGAGCGATGTGATGCTTGCTTATGCGTGGAAAAGTCTTGGCTGGTTTACCGCGATCGTCGCGGTCGCACTCGGCTTCCTGCTGGTGCCGCTGCAGGTCGCTGCCGAACGCAAGAAACTCGACAAGACGACGGCGCAGATCGTTGCCGCACACCGCGACATCCGTGCCCTGGAAACCGAGTTCGATACGCGCGCCAACCTTGCCCAGCTCGAGCAGTGGAATGGCGACACGCTTCGTCTGACCGCTCCGGTCGCGGGTCAGTATGTCACCGACGAGGCGGCGCTGGCCAGCATCGACCTTCGCCAGCCGCAGGCCCAACCCGGCCAGCCGGCGGTGCAGATGGCGTCGTTGGTCGTGCCGTCGCGGCCGACCGGCCTGGCAACCGTGCAGGCGGTGGCGCCGGCGGTCCGCATCCTGCCGCAAACCGCCACCGCCGAGCCGAGCCTGGCCGAGGCGGTGGGCGACGTGGGTACCGCGGTGGTCCGGCACGGCAAGACCCAGGCGGTTGCCTTGCTCGATCGCAAATTGCTCAGCGATTCGACGATCGGTGACCTGATGAGCAGCGCCCGCGCCGAGACCGGAGGCGCCGCACGGTGACGGCGATCGCCGCGCTCCCCCAGCCCCAGCGCCGCACCGGCGGCCAGCGCCAGGCACTGATCGCCGTGGCGCATGTGCGCCTGATGATGCTGATGCTGCTGATTGGCGCGGGTTTCCTGCTGGTCGCGGCGCGGATCGCGATGCTGGGATTGCTTGGGTCGCCGGCCAACGCCGCGACGGTCACCGCCGGCCTGATGCAGCGCGCCGACATCGTCGATCGCAACGGGGCTCCGTTGGCACGGACCATCGCGGCCTGGACGATTGGCATCCATCCGCGCGAGGTGATCGGCGACCGCCACGAGATCGCGCGCAAGCTCGCCGCGGCGATGCCGGGACAGAGCGAGGACTATTATTACACTCAGCTGACCCGCGACGTGTCGTTCACTTATCTCGATCGCCATGCCTCGCCGGCGCTGGTCAACCGCGTCCATGTCATTGGCGAGCCGGCGATCGTCTTCGCGCAGGAGGCCGAGCGCCTCTATCCGCAGTCGACGCTGGCGGCGCATGTGCTCGGCTATGTCGCGTCGACCGATAGCGACCCGCGCGTCATGGGCCGGGCCGGTATGGAGCGCGCGTTCGACGAGCAGCTGAGCCACCCGGTGCCAGGTACGGCGCTGGCGCTGTCGATCGACAGCCGCGTACAGGCCGCGGTGGAGAGCGAACTCGGCCGCGCGATGGTCGACTTCAAGGCCAAGGCGGCAACCGGTATCGTTCTGGACGTCAACACCGGCGAAGTCATCGCGATGGTCTCGCTGCCGGTTTACAACCCCAACAAATTGCGGGGTACCACCCCGGAGGCGCTGCGTAACAATGTGACGCAGTCGGTCTATGAACTGGGTTCGACCTTCAAGCCTATCACCATGGCGGCGGCGATCGACGACGGCGTCGTCACCTCGATGGCGCGTCGCTTCGACGCGACGGTGCCGTTGCAGGTCGGTCGCTTCACCATTCACGACGATCGTGGCGACGAGCAGCGCCGCTGGCTCAACATCCCCGAGACACTCATCTATTCGTCCAACATCGCGACGGCACGGATCGCGGACGAACTCGGTCAGCAGCGTCTTTCCGCCATGTTCCGCGCGCTCGGCTTCGACACCAAGCCGGCGATCGAGTTGAAGGAAAAGGCCCGGCCGCTCTGGCCGACCTTTTGGGCCCGCACCACGGTCATGACCACCGCCTATGGCCATGGTATCGCCGTGACGCCGTTGCAACTCGCCAACGCCTATGCGGCGCTGGTCAACGGCGGCATCTGGCGGCCGACCACCTTGCTCAAGGTCGCACCCGGCACCGTGCCGGCCGGTCGGCGCGTCATCACCGAGGCGACCAGCGCGCGGATACGCCAGTTGCTGCGGCTCGTCGTGCTGAAGGGCACTGGTCGCAAGGCCGACGTTCCCGGTTACCGTGTCGGTGGCAAAACCGGCACGGCGGAAGTCGCCGGGGCAGGAGGCTATTCGAAAAAGACCAACGTCTCGACCTTCGCCTGCGCATTCCCGATGGATCATCCACGCTACGTTGTCGTCGCGATGCTCGATTCCCCGATCGGCAATGCCGAATCCTTCGGCCTGACGACGGCGGCGTGGACCGTGGCGCCGGTCGTCAACCGCGTCATCGCGCGGACCGGCGCGATGTTGGGCGTTTTGCCCGACGACAAGCGTGACGTCGATGTATCCGACCTGCTACCGCTGATTTGGCAGGCACCAGGCGGCAAGATCGACAAGAAAATGGCTAGCGAGGAATGAAACTCTCCGCGTTGACCGGCGGGTCCGAGCGCGCGACCATCACCGGCTTCGCGATCGACCACCGCAAGGTGGCGCCGGGCACGGTGTTCGGCGCCTTCGAGGGTGCGCGCGTGAATGGCGAGGATTTCATTCCGGCGGCGGTGGCGGCCGGTGCCATTGCCGTGGTCGCGCGACCGCAGGCCAGGGTCGTCGGCGCGGTGCATATCGCCGACGCCCATCCGCGCGAGCGCTTCGCCCTGCTGGCGGCGTCGTTCTTCGCGCCCTTCCCGGAAGTCGCCGTCGCGGTGACCGGAACCAACGGCAAGACCTCGACCGTCGAGATGACGCGGCAATTGTGGCGCATGGCCGGCTTCCATGCCGCGTCGATCGGTACGCTGGGCGTGACCACCGGCGACGACCGCGTCTCCACCGGCCTGACCACACCCGACGTCGTGACCTTCCTGTCCAACGCCGCCGGGCTGGCGCGCGAAGGTGTGACGCATCTCGCCTTCGAGGCATCGAGCCACGGCCTGTCGCAATATCGCACCGAAGGCCTTCGCGTCGCCGCCGCCGCATTCACCAATCTCAGTCGCGATCATCTCGATTATCACGGCGACATGGCGGCCTATTTCACCGCCAAGCTGCGACTGTTTTCCGAAGTGCTGGCGCCGGACGGCACGGCGGTGGTGTGGGCCGATGACGTTGCGGCGGCGCGGGTCATCGACCTGGCGCGCGAGCGCGGCAACCGGTTGATCACCGTTGGCGAGCATGGCGACACGCTGCGCCTGGTGTCGCGCGATCCGACCCTGCTTGGGCAGGGCCTGGTGATCGCGGCCGAGGGCAAGACCCACAAGGTCAACCTGCCGCTGATCGGCGCCTATCAGGCCGCCAACGCGCTGACCGCCGCCGGACTGGTCATTGCGACCGGCGGCGATGTCGCCGCGACGATCGCGGCGCTGGCGCGGTTGCAGCCGGTGCGTGGCCGGCTCGAACGCGCGGCGATCGCGCGGAGCGGCGCGCCGGTCTATGTCGATTATGCCCATACGCCCGATGCGCTGGAGGCGGCGATCACCGCGCTCAAGCCGCATGCCGGCGGGCGCCTGATCGTCGTGTTCGGTGCCGGCGGCGACCGCGACCAGGGCAAGCGCGAGGAAATGGGCAAGGTCGCGGCGGCGATGGCCGACATGGCGATCGTTACCGACGACAATCCCCGGAGCGAAAACCCTGCCGCGATCCGCGCCATGATCCTCAAGGGCGCGCCCGAGGCCAGCGAGATCGGCAGCCGCCGCGCGGCGATCGGTGCCGCGATCGCCGCCGCCGGCCCCGACGATATCGTGCTGATCGCCGGCAAGGGCCATGAACAGGGGCAGATCGTCGGCGATCTCGTCCTGCCGTTCGACGATGTCGGCGTCGCGCGGGAGATGGTTGCGGGAGGGGAGGCGTGACGCTCTGGACCTCCGCTGAAATCGCCACGGCCACCGGCGGCATCGCTTCGGCCGACTTCACCGCCTCGGGCTTGACCTTCGATTCGCGCGAGGTCGGCGCCGGCGATCTGTTCGTCGCGCTCAGCGGCGAGGCGACCGATGGCCACCGCTTCCTCGACAGCGCGTTCGATCGCGGCGCGAGCGGCGCGATCGTCAGCCGCGCGACCGCGCATCCGCATGTGCTGGTTTCCGACACCATGGCTGCGCTCGAAGACCTTGCGCGGGCCGCCCGGGCACGCACCGCGGCGCGGATCGTCGGTGTCACCGGGTCGGTCGGCAAGACCGGGACAAAGGAGGCACTGTTCGCCGCGCTCGATCGATCGGCGCCGGGCCGCACGCATCGCTCGGTCAAGAGCTACAACAACCACACCGGCGTGCCGCTGAGCCTCGCGCGGATGCCGGCCGACAGCCGTTTTGCGGTGCTCGAAATGGGCATGAACCATGCCGGCGAACTGACGCGACTCACCACGCTGGTGCGGCCGCACGTTGCCATCGTTACCGCCATCGCGCCGGCCCACACCGTCTTCTTTCGCGACGAGAGCGCGATCGCCGATGCCAAGAGCGAGATTTTCGCCGGGCTGGAGCCGGATGGGGTCGCGATCGTGCCGTTCGACAGTCCGCACCGCGATCGCCTGATCGCGGCCGCCACGCGGCATGCCGCGCGCATCGTCACCTTCGGATCGGGCGACGGCGCCGACGTCCGCGCGATCGAGACGATGCGTCAGCCGGCCGGCGGCACCTTCGTCACCGCGCGTGTCGGCGCGCGGGAGTTGAGCTTCACGATCAGCCAGGCCGGCGCGCACTGGGTGTCGAACGCGCTGGCGGTGCTGGCGGCGGTCGACGCGGTTGGCGGCGATCTCGCGCTTGCCGGATTGGCGCTGGCCGAACTCGGCGGGCTGGCGGGGCGGGGCGCGCGCTTCGCGGTGCCGCTCGGCGAGGGCGAGGCGCTGGTCATCGACGAGAGCTACAATGCCAACCCGTCATCGATGCGCGCGACGCTCGCCGTGCTCGCGGCCGAGAAAGCGTCGCGCAAGCTCGCCGTGCTCGGCGAGATGCGCGAACTCGGCGCGGCCGGTCCGGCCTATCATGCCGCGCTGGCCGAGCCGATTCTGGCGGCAGGCGTCGAACGGGTCATTCTCGTCGGCGAAGCGATGGCGCCGCTTGCCAGCGCGCTTGAGGGGGCGCTCGAATTCGTTCATGTGCCCGATGCCGCGAGTGCGCTCGCGTCGCTGCGTGCGACGCTCGCGCCAGGGGACGCGGTCCTCATCAAGGGTTCGAACGGAGTCGGGCTTGCGGCGGTCGTCGCGGGTCTGCAAGGCGGGAAGCCATAATGCTGTATTTCATCGCCCAGTGGCTCGGCTTTCACGGCCTGCTCAACCTGTTCCGCTACCAGTCGTTCCGCATCGGCGGCGCGATCGCGACGGCGTTGTTCATCGGGCTGATCATTGGCCCGCGCTTCATTGGCTGGCTGCGCGTTCGCCAGGGCAAGGGGCAGCCGATCCGTGCCGACGGCCCGCAGTCGCATCTCGCCAAACGCGGCACGCCGACCATGGGTGGCCTGATGATCCTCACCAGCCTGACGCTGGCGGTGATGCTGTGGATGAACCTCGACAATCCCTATGTCTGGGCGTGCATGTTCGTGACGCTCGGCTTCGGCGCGATCGGGTTTCTCGACGACTATGACAAGGTGCGCAAGGCGAGCACCAAGGGCGTGTCGGGTCGCACGCGGCTGGTCGGCGAATTCCTCATCGCCGGAATCGCGGCGTGGATCATCAGCAGCGAGAACGGCACGCACCTCTATCTGCCGTTCGTCAGCGGCCACTATTTCGATATCGGCTATTTCTACATCGCCTTCGCCGCCTTCACGATCGTCGCGTTCGGCAATGCGGTGAACCTGACCGACGGGCTCGACGGCCTCGCAACGATGCCGGTGATCATCGCCTCGGTCGCGTTCATGATCATCGTCTATCTCGTCGGCAACGTGAAATTCGCGACCTATCTCGGCATTCCGCACGTGCCGGGCGCGGGCGAACTGGCGATCTTCTGCGGCGCGATGATCGGCGCGGGACTGGCCTTTCTGTGGTTCAACGCGCCGCCGGCGGCGGTGTTCATGGGCGATACCGGCAGCCTCGCGCTGGGCGGCGCGCTCGGTGCGATCGCCGTGACCGCGCATCATGAAATCGTGCTCGGCATCATCGGCGGACTGTTCGTGATCGAGGCACTGTCGGTGATCATCCAGGTGTTCTTCTACAAGCGCACCGGCAAGCGCGTGTTCCGCATGGCGCCGATCCATCATCATTTCGAGCAGATCGGCTGGAGCGAGCCGACCGTCGTGATCCGCTTCTGGATCATCGCGCTGGTGCTCGCACTGGCCGGCCTGTCGACGCTGAAGCTCAGATGATCGTCTCGCCGCTCTGGCGCGGCAAACGCTACGCGGTGCTGGGGCTGGCACGCTCCGGCGCGGCGACCGTGCGTGCGCTGTTGGCGGGTGGGGCGGAGGTTGTCGCGTGGGACAGCGACGAGGCGAAGCGCTCGGATTTCCTCCCCGGAACGGGGAGGGGGACCGCCGGCGAAGCCGGTGGTGGAGGGGGCGCTGCCACGAGCGCTCCGCCTGCGGCTATCCCCCACCACCACGACGCTTCGCGTCGCGGTCCCCCTCCCCGTGCCGGGGAGGAACTCGTTTTTGCCGATCCGGAATCGATCGACCTCGCGGGCTTCGACGGCCTCGTCGTTTCCCCAGGTGTTCCGCTCAATCGCCACCCGGTGGCCGCGAAAGCCCGCGCCGCCAACGTCCCGATCATCGGCGATATCGAGCTTTTCGCCCAGGCGCGCGCCGCGCTGCCGGCGCACAAGGTTGTCGGGATCACCGGCACCAACGGCAAGTCGACCACCACCGCGCTGATCCACTACATCCTCGACAGCGCCGGTGTGCCGACGCGAATGGGCGGCAATATCGGCCTGCCGATCCTCGGCCAGGATCCGCTCCCGACCGGCGGGGTCTATGTGCTCGAGCTGTCGAGCTACCAGATCGACCTGACCTTCAGCCTCGACTGCGATGTCGCAGTGCTGCTCAACATCACCCCCGATCATCTCGATCGCTATGATGGATTCGACGGTTACGCCGCCTCCAAGGCGCGGCTGTTCGCGATGCAGTCGGTCGGGCATGCCGCGATCATCGGCATCGGCGACGCACCCTCGGCGGCAATCGCGCGCAGCCTGTCGGCGCGCGGCGAGCAGCTCACCAAGATCGCGCCCGGTATATGCATGGACCAGTCGCGCTGGCCCTCGCTGCAAGGGCCGCACAATGCCCAGAACGCGCTCGCCGCGATCGCCGCCTGCCAGGCACTCGGCGTCGCGGAAGCGGCAATCGACCAGGGGCTGGCGACCTTCCGTGGCCTGCCGCACCGCATGGAGCGCGTCCGCGAACTGCGCGGTGTCGGCTATGTCGACGATTCCAAGGCGACCAACCCGGAATCGACCGCGCCGGCGCTCGGCGCCTTCACGCGGATCCACTGGATCCTAGGTGGCCAGGCCAAGACCGACGATCTCGACGCCTGCGCGCCATATTTCAGCCGCGTCGCCCGCGCCTATACGATCGGCGCGGCTGGCGCGCGCTTCGCGGCCCTGCTCGCGCCGCACATGCCGGTCGAGCATAGCGGCGATCTCGCCGCGGCGGTGCGCAGCGCCGCCGATCGGGCCGTGGCGGGCGACACCGTCCTGCTGTCGCCGGCCTGCGCATCGTTCGACCAGTTCCGCGACTATGAGGATCGCGGCAACCAGTTTCGCGCGCTGGCGGAGGGGCTGGCGTGACCGACACCGGCACCGGCACCGAGCTGACCTTGTGGAAGCGCATGCGCCAGGGCGGTCGCACCGATCGCTCGCCGCTGGGCATGTGGTTCTGGGATATCGACCGCGTCGTGCTGTTGCTGACGCTGCTGCTCATCGCGGTCGGGCTGGTCGCGGTCGGCTCGGCCTCGCCCGCGGCGGCGGCGCGCTATTCCGACGAGCATCGCCGTATCCCGCCGCTCTTCTATCTCCAGTGGCAGATCCTCTGGGTTTGCGTGTCGGTGCCGGTGATGCTGATCGTCTCGATGTTGTCGGTCGTTGCCGCGCGGCGCATGGCGTTGATCGGTACGGTCATCTGTCTCGCGCTGCTGATTGCGGTGCCGTTCATGGGCGTCGAGAAGAACGGTGCGACACGCTGGCTCAATTTCGGCGTGTCGCTGATCCAGCCGTCCGAATTCCTCAAGCCGTTCTTCATCGTCACCTGCGCGTGGCTGCTGTCGATGAAGGTGCGCGACGAGGTGCTGCCCGTAACCGTGATCACCGGCGCGATGACCGCGCTGGTCGGCTTTTTGCTGATGTTGCAGCCTGATTTCGGGCAGACGATCGTGTTCGTCGCCGTATGGTTCGCGCTGCTGATGATCGCCGGCACGCCGCCCCGGGTAATGGCCGGGCTCATCGCGCTTGCCCCGGCGGGGCTGCTTGCGGCCTATTTCTTCTACGGCACGGCGCGCGCGCGGATCGACGCGTTTCTGTTCCCGTCGGCCGAAGGTGAGGGGGGATCGGACCATTTCCAGACCAACGCCGCCCACGATACCATCACCCATGGTGGATGGCGTGGTACCGGCCCGGGCGGCGGGACGATGAAATTCCGCCTGCCCGAAGGCCATACCGATTATATCTTTTCGGTAATCGGCGAGGAATTCGGCCTGGTCGCGTGCATGATCATCGCCATGCTCTTCCTCGCCATCGTCGTGCGCGTGTTCGTCAAATTGCTCGACGAACGTGACGAGTTTCGCCTGTTCGCCGCCGCCGGCCTCGCCACGCAATTCGGCGTGCAGTCGTTGATCAGCATGGCGGTCAACACCGGCCTCGCCCCGTCCAAGGGCATGACATTGCCGTTCATCAGCTATGGCGGGTCGTCGATGATTGCACTCTCGATCGGGATGGGCTTGCTGCTGGCCTTCACCCGGCGCAATCCGTTCGTCACGCGCAGTCCCTATATCGCGCGTTGGAGCGGCGAATGAGCAAGGTTCACCATTTCGTACTCGCGGCCGGCGGTACCGGCGGCCATATGGTTCCGGCCGCCGCGCTCGCCGCCGAACTCGTCCGGCGCGGCCACCGCGTCGCGCTTGTCAGCGACGAGCGCGGCGTGCGCTTCCCCGGCCTGTTCGATGGCGTGCAGACGCATATCCTGCCGGCCGGGCGCCTCGCCGGCGGTCCGCTGGGTTGGGTCAAGGCGGCGCGCGCGATGCTGCGTGGCCGCGCGATGGCGATCGAGTTGTTGCGGCATTTCCGCCCGGCGGCGGTGATCGGTTTCGGCGGCTATCCCGCGCTTCCGGCATTGCTTGCCGCGTTTCACCACAAGATTCCGTCGGCGATCCATGAGCAGAACGCCGTGCTCGGCCGCGTCAACCGGCTGGTTGCCGGGCGGGTCAGCGCCATCGCTACCTCCTATGCCGAGGTCGAGCGCCTCAAGGACGGGTATCGCGGCAAGACCCATCTGGTCGGCAATCCGGTGCGCGATTCTGTCATCGCGCTGCGCGACAAGCCCTATCCGCTGCTCGAGGAGGACGGCATCTTCCGCGTCCTCGTCACCGGCGGCAGCCAGGGCGCGAGCGTGCTGAGCCAGGTCGTGCCCGACGGGCTGTCGCTGCTCCCGGTCAATTTCCGCCGTCGCTTGCAGGTGACGCACCAGGCGCGGATCGAGGATATCGACGCCGCTCGCGCCAAATATGCCGAGCTGTCGATCGCCGCCGACCTCGCCACCTATCTGCCCGACCTGCCCGAGCATCTCGGCTGGGCGCATCTCGTCATCGCCCGCGCCGGCGCCTCGACGCTGGCCGAACTGACCTGCGCCGGCCGCCCCGCGATCCTCGTGCCGCTGCCCAGCGCGACCGACGACCACCAGACGGCCAACGCCCGCGAGATGACCGCGGCGGGTGGCGCGCGGACGATCGATCAGCGCAACTTCACCCCGGTCGAGCTGGCCAAGCAGATGCAGCGGCTCGGTCTCGATCCCGCCGCGCTGCAAAATGCCGCCGCGCGCGCGCGCGGCTGCGGTCGGCCCGATGCCGCGCGCGACCTCGCCGACCTCGTCGAAAGCCTTGCCGAGACCGCCGGCGACATGCCGATCGGCGTGCCGCTGCCCAAGAAGACCAATGACGGGATGGCTTTCGCATGAGGGGTGTCGCGACCGATATCGGCACGATCCATTTCGTCGGCATCGGCGGAATCGGCATGTCGGGCATTGCCGAGGTGATGCACAATCTCGGCTACAAGGTGCAGGGCTCCGATGTCGCCGAGGGTTATGTCGTCCAGGGCCTGCGCGCCAAGGGCATCACCGTCCATATCGGGCATAGCGCCGACAATCTCGGCGATGCGGCGGTGGTCGTCACCTCGACCGCGATCAGGCGCGACAACCCCGAGGTCGATGCCGCACTCGAACGCCGGATCCCGGTGGTGCGCCGCGCCGAGATGCTGGCCGAACTGATGCGGCTGAAATCGACCGTCGCGGTCGCCGGCACGCATGGCAAGACGACCACCACCTCGATGGTCGCCGCGCTGCTCGACGCCGGCGGGGTTGACCCGACGGTGATCAATGGCGGCATCATCAACAGCTACGGCTCCAACGCCCGGCTCGGCGCGAGCGACTGGATGGTGGTCGAAGCCGATGAGAGCGATGGCAGCTTCCTGCGGCTCGACGGCACGATCGCGGTCGTCACCAACATCGATCCCGAGCATCTCGATCACTATGGCTCGTTCGACGCGGTCAAGGACGCCTTTGTCGAGTTCGTCGAGAACGTCCCCTTCTACGGCGCGGCGCTGCTGTGCCTCGATCACCCCGAGGTGCAGGGCATCATCCCGCGCGTCCGCGATCGGCGCGTGGTGACCTATGGTTTTTCGGCCCAGGCCGATGTGCGCGGCGTCAACCTCACGCCCATTCCGGGCGGCAATCGCTTCGAGGCGATCGTGCGCAGCCGCGACGGTTCGACTCGCTCGATCGAGGGGATCGAAATGCCGATGCCGGGCCGGCACAATGTCCAGAATGCGCTGGCGGCGATCGGTGTCGCGCTCGAGCTCGGCATTGACGATGCGACGATCCAGCAGGGCTTCGCCAAGTTCGGCGGCGTCAAGCGGCGCTTCACCAAGGTCGGCGAGACACGCGGCGTGACGATCATCGACGATTACGGCCATCATCCGGTCGAAATCCGCGCGGTGCTCGCGGCGGCGCGCGAAGGGGTCGAGCACCGCGTCATCGCGGTCGTCCAGCCGCATCGTTATTCGCGGCTGGGCAATCTGATGGAGGATTTCCAGGGCGCGTTCAACGACGCCGACATGGTGTTCGTCACGCCGGTCTATGCCGCTGGCGAAGCACCGGTCGCGGGCGTTGACGCCGCGGCGCTGGTCGAGGGGCTGAAGCGGCGCGGGCATCGCTCGGCCGCCACTGTCGCCGATCAGGCCGCGCTGGCGACCGCACTCGCCGCGACGATCCAGCCCGGCGACATGGTCGTCTGCCTCGGCGCTGGGGATATTACCAAATGGGCGGCGGGCCTCGCGGATGCGATCGAGGCGATCCAGTGATGGTTGATACCGCCTTGACGCCTCAGGCTGTCCCGACGGTGCGCGGGCGGCTTACCGCCTCCGCACCGCTGGCGCCGCTCGTCTGGTTCAAGAGTGGTGGCACGGCCGAATGGCTGTTCGAGCCGGCCGATGTCGCCGACCTTGCTGAATTCCTCACTGATCTCGATCCCGCCGTGCCGGTGATGGGATTGGGCCTCGGCTCGAACATGATCATTCGCGACGGCGGCTTTCCGGGCGTCGTGGTGCGCCTCGGCAAGGCCTTCGCGCAGGTCGAGATCGTCGACGCCACGACATTGCGGTGCGGTGGCGGCGCATCGGGCATCTTGGTGTCGTCCAAGGCGCGCGATGCAGGCATCGGCGGCGTTGAGTTCCTCCGCTCGATCCCCGGCACGGTCGGCGGGTTCGTGCGCATGAACGGCGGCGCTTATGGCCGCGAGACGAAAGATATTCTGATCGAGTGCGAGGTGGTCTTGCGCTCCGGTCAGCGGAAGATCCTGCCGCTTGACGCGTTGGGCTACACCTATCGTCACAGCAACCTGCCGGAAGGCGCGATCGTCGTCAGCGCTACCTTCCGTGGCTATATCGACGAACCCGCCGTGATCCAGGCCGAGATGGATCGCATCGCCGCCGAGCGCGAGGCGTCGCAGCCATTGCGTTCGCGCACTGGCGGATCGACCTTCAAGAATCCGCCCGGGCACAAGGCCTGGGCGCTGATCGACGCCGCCGGTTGCCGCGGCCTGCGCAACGGCGACGCACAGGTCAGCGAGAAGCACTGCAATTTCCTGCTAAACCTCGGCAGCGCGACCAGCAGCGAGATCGAGGCATTGGGCGAAGAGGTGCGGGCAAGGGTTCTGGCGCATTCGGGCGTGACGCTGGAATGGGAAATCCAGCGGGTGGGGCAGATATGAGCGCGCGCCTTCACATCGTCGTGCTGATGGGCGGCTGGTCGGCCGAGCGCGAGGTTTCGCTGATGTCGGGGGCCGGCATTGCGGAAGCGCTGGAATCGCTTGGCCACCGTGTGACGCGTATCGACATGGGTCGCGACGTCGCGGTGCGGCTTGCCGAGGTGAAGCCCGATCTGGTGTTCAACGCGCTGCATGGCACGCCCGGCGAGGACGGCTCGGTGCAGGGCATGCTCGACCTGATGGGCCTGCGTTACACCCATAGCGGCATGGTCGCCTCGGTCATCGCGATCGACAAGGTGCTGACCAAGCAGGCGCTGGTCCCGCACGGCATCCCGATGCCCGGCGGACGCATCGTGAAGACCGCCGATATCTTCGAGGCCGACCCGCTCCAGCGCCCCTATGTTCTGAAGCCGGTCAACGAAGGGTCGTCGGTCGGCGTGGCGATCGTTACCGCCGACGGCAATTACGGCAACCCGATCGGGCGTGACGTGGCGGGGCCATGGCAGGAATTCGACGAGCTGCTCGCCGAACCGTTCATCCGTGGGCGCGAACTGACCACCGCCGTGCTCGGCGACCGCGCGCTCGGCGTGACCGAGTTGAGACCCCGGAGCGGCTTTTACGACTATGACGCCAAATATACCGATGGCCTGACCGAACACATCTTTCCGGCGCAAATCCCCGACGACATCGCCGATGCCTGCAAGGTGATCGCGCTCGAGGGGCACCGCCTGCTCGGTTGCCGGGGCGCGTCGCGCGCCGATTTTCGCTGGGACGACGAACGCGGCGTCGACGGCCTGTTCCTGCTCGAGATCAACACCCAGCCGGGCATGACGCCGCTCAGCCTCGTGCCGGAGCAGGCGCGACATCTCGGGATGAGCTATCCCGAACTGGTCCAGGCGATCGTCGATGCCGCCATGACTGAAGGGGAGGGGCGATGAGCCGTACGATCAAGCGCGCCCCGGCGCGCCGCCCGGTGCCGCCGCGCCGCAAGACACCGACGATTTCGCTCGCCGACCGGCTGGTCGCGGTCCTGCCGATCAGCGAGCACACGCTGCACCGCATCGTCACATGGTCGATCTTCACGGTGGTGCTGGTCGCCGCCATCGTCGCCGCGAGCCTGGTCGGCATTCCCGGCGCGGTCGGCAGTGCGATCGCCGAGGGGATCGGCCGCGCGGGTTTCCGCGTCGAGCAGATCCAGATCACCGGCGTCAGCCGGACCGACGCGATGATGGTCTATGCCGATGCGCTTGATCAGCGCTCGCGCGCGATGCCGCTGATCGATCTCGCCAAGGTCCGCGAGAAGCTGCTCGCGCGGCAGGGCTGGATCGAGGATGCGCACGTCTCGCGCCGCCTGCCCGATACGCTGCTGATCCACATCATCGAGCGCAAGCCGAGCGCGATCTGGCAAATGAACAACAAGCTCGCGCTGATCGCCGACAATGGCGTGACGCTCGAATCCATCTCGGCCAACGCCATGCCCGACCTGCCGCTGCTGATCGGCCCGGGCGCCAATATGCAGGAAGCGGCCTATCTGCGGCTGCTCGATGTCGCACCGGCATTGAAGCCGCAGGTCAAGGCGGCGACCTGGGTCGGCAATCGCCGCTGGAACCTGATCTTCAATAGCGGCGAGACGCTGGCGCTGCCGGAAGGTGAACATGAGGCCGCCGCGGCGCTGATCAAGTTCGCGCAGCTTGACGGTACCCGACCATTGCTCGGCAAGGGCTGGATCCGCTTCGACATGCGCGATCCCGACAAGCTCGTCGCGCGCAAGCCCGGCGAGATCGCCGATCGCGCGATCAGCGTGCCCGACAATAGTCACGCGCCGGCGACGGAAAATCAGACGAAACCAATCGGCACGACAGGGCAGGGGTAAGGCATATGGCGAAGCAGGCACCGGAAGGTCTCATCACGGCACTCGATATCGGGTCGTCGAAGGTCTCGGCGATGATCGCGCAGAAGGGTGATGGGGGCGAACTGATCGTGCTCGGCACCGGCCAGCGCGAGAGCCGTGGCGTCAAGCGCGGCTACATCGCCGACGCCGACGCCACCGAGGCGGCGGTGCGCGAAGCGGTCGAGCAGGCCGAACGCATCGCCGGGACCAATATCGAAAATGTCTGGGTCAGCTTCTCCGCTGGCGGCCTCGTCTCCGATGTCGCCGAGGTCGAGTTCGAGCTTGGCGGTCACCGCGTCGAGCAGGCCGATATCGATGCGCTGCTCCAGGCCGGCCGGGAATCGATCGATCCGGCCGGGCGCATGGTGCTGCACGCCCAGCCGGCACTCTACACGCTCGACGGACTGACCGGCGTCAAGAAGCCACTCGGCCTCCACGCCGACCGCCTTGGCGTGCACATCCACGTCGTCGCCGCCGACGGGTCGCCGGTGCGCAATCTCGGCCTGTGCGTCGCCAACGCGCATCTCGAGGTGAAGGCGATCATCGCCTCGCCGGTCGCCACCGGCATGGCGTGCCTGTCGGAGGAGGAGCGCGAACTGGGCGTTGCGCTGGTCGAGCTTGGTGCCGGCATCACCAATGTCTCGTTGTTTGCCGGCGGCATGCTCGTCGGGCTGACCTCGATCCCGTTCGGCTCGGCCGACATCACCGACGACATTGCCTCGGCATTCGGCACGCGCCGCGCTCAGGCCGAGCGCATGAAGTGCTTCCACGGTTCGGCCAACGCTTCACCGCGCGACAATCACGAGATGATCGACGTCGCGCCGATCTCGGCCGAGGACGATGCCAGCGAAGGCACGCGCATCACCAAGGCGCAGCTGATCGCGGTCATCCGCCAGCGGCTCGAACACCTGATGGGCGAAGTGCAAAAGGCACTGGTCGAGCTCAAGTTCGAAGGTCCGGTCGGGCGCCAGGTGGTGCTGACCGGTGGTGGCGCGGAATTGAAAGGGATTGCCGATTACGCCCAGCAGGCACTCGGCCGCTCGGTGCGAATCGGTCGTCCGCGCGGGTTGACCGCGCTGCCCGAGGCGCATGCCGGCCCCGGCTTCGCCACCCTGGCGGGCCTGGCCTTCTACGCCGCGGCCGATCCGATCGATCTGCGCGCGCTGCCGACCGCCGGCCAACTGGTTCATCGGCCTCGCGGTTTGGCGATTTTTCGCCGCCTGCTGGCGGCGGCACGGGCGAATTATTGAAGAAATAAGACAAGATTTGGCGGTTCGCGCTGGAGTCACCGCAAGCGATAGTGCAGAACGGCAATACATCATTAAGCGTCCTGCGGTTCGGGACGCGACGGAGACTGGGCGATGGTAGAATTTCTTGCACCCGAAGTTGACGAATTGACCCCGCGCATCGCGGTGATCGGCGTCGGCGGTGCGGGCGGTAACGCGATCGCGAACATGATGCGCGCCGAAGTGGCGGGTGTCGATTTCCTCGTCGCGAACACCGATTCGCAGGCGCTCAAACAGTCGAGCGCACCGCATCGCATCCAGCTCGGCGTGAAGATCACGCAGGGCCTCGGTGCCGGGTCACGGCCCGAGATCGGGCGCGCCGCGGCCGAGGAGACGATCGAGTCGGTCACCAAGATGCTCGAGGGCGCGCATATGTGCTTCATCGCCGCCGGCATGGGCGGCGGCACGGGCACCGGCGCGGCGCCGGTCATCGCCAAGGCGGCGCGTGACATGGGTATCCTGACCGTCGGTGTCGTGACCAAGCCGTTCGCCTTCGAGGGCAACCGTCGCGCGAAAGCCGCCGAAGCCGGGATCGAGGAACTGCAGAAATATGTCGACACGCTGATCGTCATTCCGAACCAGAACCTGTTCCTCGTCGCCAATGCCAACACCACCTTCAAGGAAGCGTTCCTGATGGCGGACGAGGTGCTGCAGCAGGGCGTGCGCGGCATCACCGACCTGATGGTCATGCCTGGCCTGATCAACCTGGATTTCGCCGACGTCCGTTCGGTGATGCAGGAGATGGGCAAGGCGATGATGGGCACCGGCGAAGCGACGGGCGACAATCGCGCGATCGAGGCGGCGTCCAAGGCAATCGCCAATCCGCTGCTCGACGGCGTCAGCATGAAGGGCGCCAAGGGGGTTATCGTCTCGATCACCGGTGGCGACGACATGCGCCTGCTCGAAGTCGACGAGGCCGCCAATCATATCCGCGAACTGGTCGACGAAGACGCCAACATCATCTGGGGTTCGGCGTTCAACCCCGAGCTCGAGGGCAAGATTCGCGTCTCGGTCGTCGCGACGGGTATCGAGGCTGATGCGCGCGCCGTTTCCGCGCCGGCACCGGCGGCGACCCGCGCCTTCAGCTTCGCCGCGCCGCGCAAGGTCGAAGAGCCTTCGCCGCTCGCGTCCTTCGTCGCCCCGGAGCCGGAAGCCGAGCCGACGCCCGAGCCCGTCGCTGAAGCCAACGCACCGGCCGAGGTCGATGAGACGCCGGGCGACGCCGATGAACTGGTGCTCGACACGAGCGCCGAGGTGAGCGATCCGACCCCTGACGCCGAAGCGCCCGTGCCGCCACGCGTCTTTGGTGATGAAGCCGATATCGCGGCCGAGCACGTGCCCGAAGTACCGCAGCGTCGTCGCTGGCTGAGCCCCGGCGCGCCGGCCGAGACCGCGGCACCGGCCGAGCAGCCGAGCGAACCGGCACCGCGCGTCAAGCTGGGTGGTACCTTGTTCGAGCGCATGTCGAGCGTCACCCGCGGCGCCGCCAAGGAAGAGGAGCCGACCGACAAGGATCCGCTCGATATTCCGCGCTTCCTCCATCGGCAGAACAACCAGTAACCTGCCGCAATGCTGACCGGCACCGGTCAGGATGTGTCGTCCGCATGTCCGGCCGCTTCGTCGCCGTGCGGCGTCGTTCCGGCGCGCGATGTGCACGATGGTCATTGCTCGCCGCGCGCGGTTGGGGTCTAGGGGCGACATGATGCGTGGTCTTCGCCTTTCGGCGTTTCTGCTGGCGGGCGCCTCGCCCTTGCTTTGTGCGATGCCGGCGGCGGCGCAGATGAAGATGGAGCCTGCTCCGCCGGGCGACGCCGACGAGCTTGCGGCGCAGATGCGCCAGCTTGCCGCCGATCCACAGAACCTCTCCGCGCTGATCCGTGCCGGCGAACTCGCGTTGCGCCTCGACGACAACAGCGCGGCGGCGAGCTTTTTCGCGCGCGCCGAGCGCATCGATCCACGCAATGCGCGGATCAAGGCCGGGCTGGGGAGCTTGTTGGTCGGCGAGGAGCGACCGGGCGAGGCGCTGCGTCGCTTTGCCGAGGCCGAGGCGCTCGGTGCGGATGCGCGCAATTTCGCCGCCGACCGTGGCCTCGCTTACGACCTGATCGGCGAGCAGGAACGCGCGCAGCGCGAATATCGTGCCGCGCTGCGCGCTGCCCCGGCCGACGAGACCGTTCGACGCTATGCCTTGTCACTGGGGATATCCGGCAAACGCGACGAGGCCTTTGCGGTGCTTGAGCCGTTGCTCCGTCGCAGCGACCGTGGCGCGTGGCGGTCGCGCGCGTTCATCCTGGCGATGAGCGGTGACCAGGCCGGCGCCACGCGGATCGCGACGAGCATGTTACCTCCCGGCATGGCGCAGGGATTGCAGCCCTTTTTCGATCGCCTGCCGTCACTTCCGGCTGTCGATCGCGCCTTTGCGGTGCATTTCGGCGAGATCCGCCCGACGCGCGAGCGCCTTGCCGATGAGCGTTTGATCCCGCCGCTCGCCGCGCTCGGCCCGGATCCCTATGCGCCCCGCGCCGTCGCGACGGTGTCCGCGCCGGCGCCGGCACCCGCTCCGGTGGCGCGCAGCCGCGACGATCGCCGCAAGGCGCGCAAGCACAAGGGCGCGCCGGTCGAGATCGCGGCGGCACCTCCGCCACCGCCGCTGCCGCCACCGCCGGCCTATGTCGCGTCGAACGCGCTCGATGACGAACCGCTTGCGCCGGCCGCATCGACGTTGCCGCCGCGGCCGAACTATGGCCAGGCGATGGTCCAGCCGCTTCCCGGCGTCTCGATGGCGTCCAATCCGACACCGCCGGTGTCGTTCAATGCCGCCGGCGTTGCGCGCCCGGCGGTCGCCACGCCGACGCCGGCCGCGAAGCCGGTTGAGACCCCGCCGCCCGCCGTGGCGCGGCCACCCGTCGCCGGACCGCCGGCGACTTCGCTCGCCGAAAACGACACGCGCGTTCCCGAAGTCGCATCCCGGCCGTCGCCGCCGATCGCGTCGACCCGGGAATCGTCGGGCGATGACGAGCGGCCGGCGGTACCGGTGAGGACAGCCGTGGTGACGGCCTCCCCAACGCCGCCGCCCGCGCCGGTGCGGGTTCAGCCCTTGCCCCCGTCGGTGGTCGCCGCCGCGCCCGAACCGGTCGCCACGCCTCCGGCCGCCGCCCGAGCGAAGCCGGTACGCAGCGAGGATTCGATCCTCGCCTCGATCATCGCCGGCATCAAGGTTCCGGCTGACGAGCGTCCGGCCACGCCGCCCCCGGCACGCCCCGCCCGCACTGTCGCCGAAGTACCGGAAAAGCCGGTTGCGGCCCCGACCCCGGCGATCAAACCGGGTGCCAGGGCGGCCGAGGCCGCGAAGAAAGCGGCTGCTGCGGCTGCGAAGAAGGCCGCCGACGAGAAGAAGCGCAACGATCCCAAATTGCTCGAGCCGGCGCGGATCTGGGTGCAGGTCGCGGGCGGTGCCAATGACGCGGCGCTGGTGATGGCGTGGAACACGATGAAGGGTCGCGCGCCCGCCGCGTTCAAGGGCAAGCAGGGCTGGACGACGCCGCTCCGCGCGACCCACCGCGTGCTCGCGGGGCCATTCAAGACCGACGAGGACGCGCGAGCCTTCGTCAATCTGCTCGCCAAGTCCGGGGTGCAGTCGTTCACCTTCACCAGCGAGGCGGGGCAGAAGATCACCAAGCTGCCGACCAAATGACGACGCTCGCCCCCTGGGCCGCGCATCCGGATGCCAGTCGCGGGCGGCTCCATGCCGAGGAAGGGGGCGCCGCGCGCGGGCCGCGCGACGCGTTCCAGCGCGACCGCGACCGCATCATCCACTCGATCAGCTTTCGTCGGCTGCGCCACAAGACACAGGTTTTCGTCGCGCCCGATGGCGACCATTTCCGGGTCCGCCTGACGCACAGCCTCGAGGTTGCGCAGATCGCACGCACCGTTGCGCGCGCGCTCGGTCTCAACGAGGATCTCACCGAGGCGCTCGCGCTGGCGCACGATATCGGTCACCCACCGTTCGGTCACGCGGGCGAGGACGCGCTACAGGCGGCGCTCGCCGGGCAGGGCGGTTTCGACCATAATGGCAACACGCTGCGCGCGCTGATGGTAATCGACAGCCCCTATCCGCGCTGGTCGGGGCTCAACCTGAGCTGGGAGACGCTCGAAGGGCTGGCCAAGCACAACGGGCCGATTCACGATCCGGCCTGGGCTCTGGCCGAGGCGGACGCGACCTTCCCGCTCGAACTCACCCACTGGCCCAGCCTCGAAGCGCAGGTCGCGGCGATCGCCGACGACATCGCCTATGACAATCACGATATCGACGACGGGCTTCGTGCCGGGTTGTTGACGCTCGACCAGATCCTTGAGGTGCCGATCGTTGCGAAGGGTTGGGCGGCTGCCCGGTCGCGCTTCGCCGATGTCGCGCCGGCACGGTTGGTCGGCGAGCTTGTGCGCAGCCAGATCGGCACGATGGTCAACGACCTCATCGCCGAGACGCGCGCGCGGATTGCCGCTGCGGGAATCGAGCACGCCGACGACGTGCGCGGCGCCGGGCGCTGCCTCGTCGGCTTCTCGCCCGCGATGCGCGACGCCGAGCGGGCGCTGAAGCGCTTCATGTACGCCAATCTCTATCATCATCCGCGCCAGCTCGCCGCGGCGGATTCAGCGGCGACCGTCGTATCGGGGCTGTTCGCCGCCTATCGCGCCGACCCGTCGGCCATGCCTCCCGCCTGGTCCGAACGGATGCCATCGGACGAACCGGCGCGCAGCCGCCACATCGCCGATTTCATTGCCGGCATGACCGATCGCTACGCCATCGCGCGCTATCGCGAGACGGTCGGCCCGATCGATCTGCCCGAAGGCTTCTGACCGGCGCCGGTAGTTTTGTCAGGGGTCCATGGAGCAGTCCACCGCCCCGCGAAGATCGCCGGGCGGTGGCGCGGAAAGCCGATCAGCGGGCGGCCACCTCGGCCCCGGCGCCAGCCTTGGCCCGGGCGCGCGGCATCTTGAAGAACACCGCCGTCTCGCCGATCGTGCCGGTCACGCGATTGCCGCGCACGGTCAGTTCGAAGCTGTCGCCCGCCGGGAAGCGATGGCCGGTCAGGACGACGCGGCCGGGCAGTTCCGCCTTGGTGTAGACATAGGTCTCGCCGTCGCGCTGGAAGCTGATTTCGGCCGGCTTTTCGTCGGCGAAGGCGGGTGCGGCGGTGACGAGCAGAAGCGCGGCGGTCGCGAAGAGAGTCTTGGTCATGATCTTTCCTTTCGTGCGTCGAAAGCCAGATCAGCATCCTCGCCGTCGCCGAACATATTGCAGTGCAGCATATGCCCAAGCGCAAAAATTGCGCGACCAGTTGCACGAAACGAACGCCCAATCGTTGGGCCGGCATATTCTCGCGACACTTTGGGGGGAAAGTCGCCGCAATAACCTGTTTCCGGAGAGCGTGATGGCTCAGACCAGCATTGCGATAAATCGCTTCGGGCTTGGTGCCCGACCCGACGAACCTTTGCCGGATGACCCGGCGGCCTGGCTGCTCGATCAGTTCGCGCGCTTCGAGCCACGTCCGGCGGCGATCGCGGCAGCGCCCGACAGCGGCGTGGTCGCGCTGGATCTGGCGAATTATCTCAAGGAGCGGCGCCAGTTGCGTCAACAAGGCGGGATGGACCGCCGGCCGGCGGCCCGACAGGCGATGATGGCGCCACCGGCGTCGCCAGCGATGTCGCAAGGCATGGCGGCTACGCCGGTGGCCGAGCCCGCCGCGGGCAAGGACGACCCGGTCGCGCAGGCCCGGCAGTTCGCCCGTCGCCAGGGGCGCGATTATTATGCCGCCGCGGTCGGTGCGCGGATGACCGCCGCGCTGGTCACGCCCGCGCCGTTCGTCGAGCGGCTGGTACATTTCTGGGCCAACCACTTCGCCGTGTCGGCCGACAAGCTGACCGTGGTCGGTCTGACGGGCACGCTCGAATTCGAGGCGATCCGCCCGCATGTGCTCGGCAAATTCGGTGACATGCTGGGCGCGGTCGAGCGCCACCCGGCGATGCTGCTCTATCTCGACCAGGCGCAGTCGGTCGGGCCGAACAGCATGCTTGGATCGCGCGTTGCGTCGCGCGGCATCCGCAAGATCGGGCTCAACGAGAATCTCGCGCGCGAGATCATGGAGTTGCACACGCTCGGCGTGCGTACCGGCTACAGCCAGGCCGACGTCACCGAATTCGCCCGCGCGATGACCGGGTGGACGGTGTCGGGCCTTGGCCGCGCGCCCGGTGCCCGCCTGACCGGCACCGAAGGGCCGGCGGGTGCGTTCGTCTTTGCCGAACCGCTGCACGAACCCGGTGCGCGTTCGATCATGGGCAAGCGTTACGATCAGCCGGTTGTGCACCAGGCGCAGGCAGTACTCGATGATCTTGCGCGCCATCCCGCCACCGCCACGCATATCGCGACCAAGCTCGCCCGTCATTTTGCCGGTGACACGCCGCCCCCCGCGCTGGTCGAGCGATTGCAGGCAAGCTTCCTCAAGTCCGGCGGCGATTTGCCGAGCCTGTACCGCGTGTTGATCGAAGCGCCCGAGACGTGGGCGCCGCAACCGGTCAAGTTCCGGACGCCGTGGGAGTGGACGGTGTCGTCGATGCGCGCGCTGGGCGTCAAGACGATGCAACCGCTCGCCGTCACCGGGTTGCTCAACCAGCTTGGCCAGCCGACCTGGAAACCGGGCTCGCCCGCCGGCTATGACGATATCGCCGCCAGTTGGGCTGGGCCCGATGCGATCATGCGTCGGGTCGAGGCGGCGGAGCGCTTCGCCAACCGCGCCAATGGTACGACCGATGTGCGCACGCTGGCGCCCATGCTGTTTCCGGCGGCGCTATCGCCTGCCACGACCCGGGCGCTGGCCAACGCCGAAAGTCCCGGCCAGGGGCTGGCCCTGCTGCTCGTCGCCCCCGAATTCATGCGGAGATAGACCATGGTCCTCGATCGTCGCCATTTTGTCGGGGCCGCCAGCATCGGCGGGCTCGCAGCGTTGCTCGCTCCCGGCATCGCCTTCGCCAAGGCGGAGACCGACAAGCGTTTCGTGTTCGTCATCCAGCGCGGTGCGGCCGATGGGCTGGGCACCATCGCCCCGGTCGGCGACCCGGCGTTCGTCGGCCAGCGCGGCGACCTCGCCATCGATTTCGCCGCGGCGGCCAGGCTCGATGCGATGTTTGCGATCCATCCGTCGCTCGCCAATATCGGCGCGCTGTACCGCGACCGGCAGGCCCTGTTCGCGCACGCGGTCGCTTCGCCCTATCGCGATCGGTCGCACTTCGACGGACAGAATGTGCTCGAGACGGGTGGGCTCGATGCCTATCAGGTCAAGGATGGCTGGCTGAACCGCATGCTCAGCCTGTTGCCGTCGAGCAAGGCCAAGGCGATCGCCGTCTCGGCCACCGTGCCGATGGCGCTGCGCGGGCCGCATGAGGTCTCTTCCTATGCGCCGTCATCGCTGCCCCAGGCGTCGGACGACCTGCTGCAACGCGTTACGATGCTCTATCAGGGCGACAGCCAACTCCACGCCTTGTGGAGCGAGGCGCTCGGCACCAAGGCGCTGGCAAGCGACATGGCGGCGGGCAACCAGCAGAATGCGGCAGCAACCGGCGCGCTGGCGGCCAAGCTGCTCGTACCGGCCGATGGCGCGCGCATCGCGATGATCGAGACCGGTGGCTGGGATACCCATGCAGGGCAGCGCGGCCGCCTCTCCGCGCAACTGCGCAATCTCGATACGCTGGTCGGTGCGCTCAAGACCGGGCTGGGGCCGGTGTGGAACGACACGATGGTGCTGGTCGCGACCGAGTTCGGCCGCACCGTCGCGGTCAATGGTACCGGTGGGACCGATCACGGCACTGGCAGCGCGACGATGCTGCTCGGTGGCGGCGTGCGGGGAGGACGAGTGCTGGCCGACTGGCCTGGCCTCGGCCAGGCCGCCCTGTTCGAAGGGCGCGATCTCAAGCCGACGACGCAACTCGACGCGTTCATCGGTGGAGCGACGGCGGCGCATTTCAGCCTCGACCCCGCACGCGCGATGGCGAAGCTGTTTCCGGACAGCAAGGGAGCATTCGCGATCGACGGACTGGTGTAGCTGAGCGCCCGGGGCGACGCCTTGTGCCGTCCGGCGGACCGGATCGGCCGCGCACCCTGTGGGCAACACGTATTACGAGGTGTTTGTCGACCGCTTAGGCACCGCGAACGGGAAAGATCGAGGTACCGAACGACATGCCGGGCAGACGCAAATCGGGCTTGACCGAGCCGGGCGCCACGTCGGGCGATCCTTCGGTGACGCCACCACCGCCGACGATAGCCGACCTCCCCGATCCCTTTGAAGGGGTCGCCGCGCTGGCCAATCGCCTGACCGTCTCGATGCTTGCGCAATGGACGCGGGGAATCTCGCCAGCGGCGCTGGCCTCGGCCTATTTCGACTGGGTGAGCCATCTCGCGCTCGCGCGGGGCAGGGTGGGGCACCTCGCGCTCAAGGCGGGTCGCAAGGAGTTGCGGCTGGCGCATTTCGCCGCCGACAACCTGCCCGGCGCGCCGGCGGATCCGGTCATCGCGCCGCTGCCGCAGGACCATCGCTGGGACGACCCCGCCTGGCGCGATCTGCCTTATGCCTTGTGGCAGCAGAGTTTCCTGCTCGGCCAGCAATGGTGGGATGCGGCGACGCGCGACGTGCCCGGCATGGAGCCGCATCACGAACGCGTGGTCAACTTCGTCGGGCGCCAGCTGCTCGACATGGTCGCGCCGTCCAATTCTCCACTGACCAATCCCGTGCTGCAGCGTCGCATATGGGAGACCGGCGGCACGTGCCTGATCGAAGGCGCGAAGTTGCTGCGCGAAGATCTGGAGCGGGCGCTCCGACATGGCCCGCCGGTCGGAGCCGATGCGTTCGTGCCCGGCAAGCAGGTGGCGATAACGCCGGGTCAGGTCGTCTTTCGCAACGAGCTGATCGAGTTGATCCAATATGCGCCGGCGACCGAGACGGTGCGGGCGGATCCCGTGCTGATCGTGCCCGCCTGGATCATGAAATATTATATTCTCGATCTCTCGCCCGACAATTCGCTGGTCAGGTGGCTGGTCGGCCAGGGGCACACCGTCTTCATGATCTCATGGCGCAATCCCGACGGCGCGCTGCGCGACATGGACATGGACGCCTATCGCCGGCTCGGGCCGATGGCCGCGCTCGACGCGGTGCAGGCGATTACCGGCAGCGCCCGGATCCACGGCGTCGGCTATTGCCTGGGCGGCACGTTGCTGGCGATCGCGGCGGCGGCAATGGCGCGCGATGGCGATAACCGGCTCGCCAGTCTCAGCCTCTTCGCCGCGCAGACCGAATTCAGCGAGCCCGGCGAACTGGGCCTGTTCATCGATCCCTCCCAGCTCGAATTTCTCGACGAGATGATGTGGACCCAGGGCTATCTCGACAGCTGGCAGATGGCGGGCACGTTCGAGCTGCTGCGTTCGAACGACCTGATCTGGTCGCGGCTGATCGGCGAATATCTGATGGGCGAACGGCCGGCGATGAACGACATGATGGCGTGGAACGCCGACGGCACGCGGATGCCCTATGCGATGCACAGCGAGTATCTCAGACGGCTGTTCCTCAACGACGACCTCGCCGAAGGCCGCTTCCCGGTCGAGGGCCGGCCGGTGCGCCTGGCAGACCTGCATTTGCCGATCTTCGCGCTCGGCACAGAGACCGATCATGTCGCGCCGTGGCACTCGGTCCACAAGCTCCACCTGCTGACCGACAGCGAGCTGACCTTCGTGCTGACCTCGGGTGGACATAATGCCGGTATCGTCTCGCCGCCCGGGCATCCGCGTCGGCACTATCGCGTGCTGACCCGCGCGGCGGGCGGGGCCTATCGCGACCCCGATAGTTGGGAGAATGAAGCGGCGGCGCACGACGGCTCATGGTGGCCCGAATGGGGCGCATGGCTTGCCGCGCGCTCGGGAGCGGCCGTCGCGCCGCCACCGATGGGAGCGCCGGGCAAGGGCTACCCGCCGCTGTTGCCGGCACCGGGGAGCTACGTCCACGAGACCTGAGGTTTCGCGGGCACGGCGTCAGGTCATATATTGCCCGCCATTCACCGTGAGCGTGGCGCCGGTGATGTATCCAGACTCTTCCGCGCAGAGAAAGGCGACGCAACGCGCGATCTCGTCCGGTTGCGCGAGCCGGCCGACGGGGATGCGCGCGACGATCTTGGCGAGGACATCTGCCGGCACCGCGCGGACCATGTCGGTCTCGGTATAGCCCGGCGCAACGGCGTTCACCGTCACCCCGTCGCGCGCGCCCTCCAGCGCCAGCGCCTTGGTGAAACCCAGCATGCCGGCCTTCGCCGCCGAATAATTGGCCTGGCCGAACTGGCCGGCCTGGCCGTTGATCGAGCTGATGTTGACGATCCGTCCCCACTTTCGCGCGCGCATGGTGGCGAACACGGCGTGCGTCATGTTGAAGCAACTGGTCAGGTTGACGTCGATCACCTCCTGCCATTGCTCATGCTGCATTCGCGCGAAGCTCGCGTCACGGGTAATGCCGGCGTTGTTTACGAGGATGTCGATCGGGCCGAGCGCGGCCGCAACCTGCGCGGTGCCGTCGATACAGGCCTGTTGATCGGCGACCGACCAGTTGAAGGTCGGGATGTCGGTTTCCGCAGTGAAGGCGGCGGCGCGCCCACTGTCATGGCTATAGGTGGCGGCGACGGCATAGCCGGCCTGATCGAACGCGCGACAGATCGCGGCGCCGATGCCGGTCGTGCCGCCGGTTACCAGGGCCACGCGGCGGGGGCGGGGTGTGGAAGCCATTGTCATTCTCCTGAACAGGGGGCGGGTCAGACCATGATTTCGATGGTGCGGCGAAACGAGGTGCGGGTGAAATCCTCTATCAGTTTTGACGACATGTCGCGCGACGTGCCATCGCCGGCGAGCGAAATGATCGTTCGCCCGGCGGGCGCGGCCTTGCCGTGACCGCTTCCGCCAACGAGCTTTCGAACAAACGCGTCGGCGACGGATCGCTAGCGCGGCGACGGATCATGAGGGGATTGGTGAAGCTACGTATGCGGCGGCGCGGTCGCTTGCCGGTGTGGCGCCCGCGGTACATATCCGGATCTTGAAAGCATCAGATCCGGCGGCCATCTGGCGGGCGGATCAACTTCGGAGAACCTGAAACAGCCATGACGACGATGACCGACGCCATCCCCGAAACGCGTTCGTTCGAAGCCGATGTCGCCAAGTTGCTGCACCTGATGGTGCACTCGGTCTATTCGGACAAGGACGTCTTCCTCCGTGAACTCATCTCCAACGCGGCCGATGCCTGCGAGAAGCTGCGCTACGAGGCGCTGAGCGAGCCCGGCCTGCTCGGCGACGACGGCCAGCCGCGCATCACCGTGACGCTCGACGCCGAGGCGCGGCAGCTGACGGTCGAGGACAATGGCATCGGCATGAGCGAGGCCGAGCTGGCGGAGGCGCTCGGCACGATCGCACGCTCCGGCACCAAGGCGTTCATGGACCGGATCGCCGGGGCCAAGGATGCCGGCGTGAGCTCGCTGATCGGCCAGTTCGGCGTCGGTTTCTATTCGGCGTTCATGGTCGCGGACAAGGTCGATGTCGCGTCGCGCCGCGCCGGTAGCGATGCCGCGGCCTTGTGGTCTTCTGACGGTCTCGGCACCTATACGATCCGTGCCGCCGACCCGGCCGAGGCGCCGGCGCGCGGCACGCGTGTCGTGCTGCATCTCAAGGAGGATGCGGCCGGCTATACCGAGAGCGCGACGGTCGAGCGCACGATCAAGGCACAGTCCGGGCACGTGCCGGTGGCGATCTACCTCAAGGGAAAGCCCGACGACGAGTTGCGGCAGATTGCCGACGGCGCGGCGTTGTGGACGAAGCCCAAGGCCGAGATCAGCAACGAGGAATATGCCGATTTCTACCGCACCGTCGCCGGGCAGTTCGACGCCCCGGCGCTGACGCTGCACTATCGCGCCGAGGGGCTGCACGATTATGCGGTGCTCGCCTTCGTGCCCGAAACACGGCCGTTCGACCTGTTCGACCCCGATCGCGCGGGGCGGATGAAGCTCTATGTCCGCCGCGTGTTCATCACCGACGAGGCGCAGATCCTGCCGCGCTATCTGCGTTTCGTGCGCGGACTGGTCGATTCGAACGACCTGCCGCTCAACGTGTCGCGCGAGATGATCCAGGACAGCCCGATCCTCGCCGCGATCCAGAAGGGCGTCACCAACCGCGTGCTGGGCGAGCTCGACAAGCTGTCGGCGAACGACGGTGAGCGCTATCTCAAGCTGTGGGACAATTTCGGCGCGGTACTCAAGGAGGGGCTCTACGAGGACTATGCCCGCCGCGAGACGCTGCTCGGCCTTGCCCGTTTCAAGACGACGACGTCGGGCGGCGCGTGGCGTTCGCTCAAGGACTATGTCGCCGACCTCAAGGAGAACCAGACCGCGATCTATTATGCGACCGGCGACGATCTCGACCGGCTCGCCTCGTCGCCGCAGCTCGAGGGGTTCCGCGCGCGTGGTATCGAGGTGTTGCTGCTGGCCGACCAGGTCGACAGCTTCTGGGCCGGTGCCGGCATCGATCACGAGGGCAAGCCGTTCAAATCGGTGACGCAGGGGCTGGCCGACCTGCGCCTGATTCCCTTGCCCGAGGGCGAACAGCCGACGGCGGAGGCAAGCGACGCGGTCAACGGCTTCATCGCCTTCGTCAAGACGACGCTCGGCGATGCGGTGTCCGACGTGCGCGTTTCAGATCGCTTGACCGAAAGCGCCGCCTGCCTCGTTGCGCCCGAGCATGGCATGGATCGCCAGATGGAAAAGCTGCTGGCGGGTGCCGGGCGGCTCGACATCGCCTCCAAGCCCGTGCTCGAGATCAACCCGCGCCACGCCCTGATCACCGGGCTGAGCGACGTCGGCGAGGGCGAGACCGAGCTGCGCGAGGACGCCGCGCATCTGCTGTTCGACGAGGCACGCATTGCCGACGGCGAACTGCCGGTCGATCCGCGTGCCTTCTCGGCGCGGCTCGCGCGGGTGCTGCGGCGCGGCCTGGGCTGAGGCGGCAGGCAGGTCGGGCAGCAGCCGGTCATCGATGTGGTGGCCGGCAGGCGCCCACCCGCCGCTGCTCCGGAATTTGAGTTGCACAGGCCGATCCGCTAAGGCGCGCGCTCGTCCTTTACGACCGGATTTTTCATGACGCTGTATTCCCGTTTCGCCGCGCATCTCGATGCGGCGCTCGATGCCCTTGTTGCCGCCGGTGACCTGCCGGCCGGGCTCGACCGCACCGCCGTGACGGTCGAGCCGCCGCGCGATCCGAGCCATGGCGACCTTGCCACCAACGCGGCGATGGTGCTGGCCAAGCCCGCCGCGACCAATCCGCGCGCGCTCGCCGAGAAAATCGCCGCGCAGCTTCGCGGAATCGACGAGGTCGCCACGGTGACGATCGCCGGCCCGGGCTTCATCAACATGACGCTGACCGAGGATACATGGCGCGCGGAACTGTCGGCGATCCATGACGAGGGCGCCGATTATGGCCGATCGACGATCGGCAGGGGCGTCACGGTCAATGTCGAATATGTCTCGGCCAACCCCACGGGGCCGATGCATATGGGGCATTGTCGTGGCGCGGTGGTCGGCGATGCGCTGGCGGCGTTGCTCGAATTCGCCGGGCACAAGGTGATCCGCGAATATTATGTCAATGATGCCGGCGGCCAGGTCGATACGCTCGCCCGCTCGGCGCACCTGCGGTACCGCGAGGCGCTCGGCGAGGATATCGGCGAGATTCCGGAGGGGCTCTATCCGGGCGACTATCTCGTGCCGGTCGGCCAGGCGCTGGCGCGCGAATTCGGCGATAAATATGTCGGCGCGCCGGAGAGCGAATGGCTGGTGCTGTTCCGCAAGGCGGCGGTCGCGGCGATGCTGGTGCTGATCAAGGCCGATCTCGCGCTGCTCGGCATCCATCACGACCTGTTCTCGTCGGAAGCCGAACTGCAGGCGGCGGGCAAGCCCGAGGCCGCCGAAAAGGAGCTGCGCGCGCGCGACCTGATCTATGACGGCATGCTCGAAGCGCCGAAGGGCGAGACGCCCGAGGACTGGGAGCCGGTGATGTTGCCGCTGTTCCGCTCGTCGCGGTTCGGCGACGATCAGGACCGGCCGATCAAGAAGTCGAACGGGCAATGGACCTATTTCGGCGCCGATCTCGCCTATCACTGGCAGAAGGCGCAGACCGCCGATGCGCTGATCGATATCTGGGGTGCCGACCATGCCGGCACGGTCAAGCGGATCGTCGCCGCCGTGCAGGCGCTGACCGGCGGCAAGACGCGCTTCGACGTCAAGCTGGTGCAGATGGTGCGCCTGTTGCGGGCCGGCGAGCCGATCAAAATGTCGAAGCGGGCCGGAAACTTCGTAACGCTTGCTGATGTCGTGCGTGAAGTCGGCAAGGATGTCGTGCGCTTCACGATGCTGACCCGCAAGTCCGACGCGCAGATGGATTTCGATTTCGCCAAGGTGGTCGAATTCTCGCGCGACAACCCGGTCTTCTACGTCCAGTACGCCCATGCCCGGATCAAACGCCTGCACCACAAGGCGCAGGAGGCGGGGATAGTGTGCCCGACGGTCGATCTGTCCCAACTTGATACCCGCGAGCTCGAGCTGGTGAAGCTCGCGGCACAGTTTCCGCGCATCGTCGAGACTTCCGCCACGGCGCGCGAGCCGCATCGTATCGCCTTCTATCTCAACGATCTGGCCGCTGAATTTCACGCGCTGTATAATCTCGGCAACGACCAGCCCGAACGCCGCTTCGTCATCGAGGGCGACTCCGTGCTCACCTGCGCGCGCCTTTTCCTCGCCGATGCTATAGGGCAGATTGTTCGCAACGGCCTTGCCATCATGGGTGTGCAGGCGGTCGAGGAGATGAATTGATGGCCACGTCAGGCGGCGACTATGAAGTGCGCGACGAGGATCGGCTTCCCTGGCTCGAAACCGTCGATGAGGATTATAGCGACGGCCCGTCGATCGCCCGGGTGATCCTGCTCGTCGTGATCGGGCTGGCGGTGATCGCGGCGGCGATCTTCGGCTTCTACTGGTTCAAGAGCCACAACGTGGTCGACGGCAATGGCGCGCTGATCGCGGCGCAGGAGGGCGATTACAAGGTCAAGCCCGACGAACCTGGCGGGGTCAAGGTCACCGGTGAGGGCGATACCGCGATCGCCACCAGCGATGGTGCCGGCACCGGCAACGCGTCGATCAATCTGGCGGCGGTGCCCGAGGCGCCGATCGCCGGAACCAGGGTCGCGCCGGCCAATCCGGCCGCGGGCGGGTCGGCCAAAACGGTGGCGCTGGTCCCGGCGTCGGGCGGCAAGCTCGGCGCCTCGGCACCGACCGGCGCCGCGCCGGTCGCGGGCGGTGGCGCGGCCAGCGGCGTGATCCAGCTCGGGTCCTTCCCGAGCGAGGCGGAAGCCAATGCCGCCTGGGCGAAAAAGTCGAAGCGCTTCAACTATATCGGTGCGCTCGGCAAGTCGGTGCAGAAGGCCGAGGTCAACGGGCGGACGGTTTATCGTCTGCGCGTCAATGCCGGTAGCGCGGGCCAGGCCAGCGAACTGTGCGGCAAGCTCAAGGTCGCCGGTGAGGATTGCTTCGTCGCGCGCGACTGATCGTTGGAATGCCGTCATGGCGGCACGGGCATTTTTTGCCGGTGCCGCTCTGTCCTAACGCGTGTCGATCGATTAACCCGGCGGCATGAAACCAGTCATCTTCGGCCTGAGCGGCCTAGCGCTGACCGCGGACGAGCGCGCCTTCTTCTCCGACGCCAATCCACTCGGCTATATCCTCTTTGGCCGCAACGTCGCCGATCGCGCGCAGTTGCGCGCCTTGACCGACGACCTTCGCGCGTTGTCGGGCCGCGACGACCTGCCGATCCTGATCGACCAGGAGGGCGGCCGCGTCGCGCGGATGAAGGCGCCCGAATGGCCCGAATTTCCCGCCGGCCCGGTCCTGGACGCACTGTATGACGTCGCGCCGATTTCGGCGATCGAGGCGGCGCGGGTCAATGCCCAGGCGATCGGCCTGATGCTTGCCGAGGTCGGCATCAACGTCGACTGCATGCCGCTGCTCGACGTCGCGCAGCCCGACACGAACGAGGTGATCACGATCCGCGCGCTGGGCCATGAGCCGCTGCGCGTCGCGGCAATGGGGCGAGCGATCCTCGACGGACTGGCGCGTGCCGGGGTGGTTGGCGTGGTCAAGCACATGCCGGGTCATGGCCGGGCACAGCTCGATTCGCATCACGATCTGCCGACCGTCACCGCCACCGCCGAGGAACTGGAGATCGATCTCCATCCGTTCCGCGCGCTGAAAGACGCGCCGATGGGAATGACGTCGCACATCGTGTTCGACGCCTGGGACGCGGCGCGCCCCGCGACCTTGTCGCCGATCGTGATCGAACAGGTGATCCGTCGCGCGATCGGCTTCGACGGGCTGCTGATGACCGATGATATCGACATGAAGGCGCTGAGCGGGACGGCGGGCGACAAGGCGGCCGGCGCGATCGCCGCGGGTTGCGACGTGGTGCTCGATTGCTGGGGCCGGATGGACGAGATGCACGACATCGTCGCGCGGCTCGGCGACATATCGGAGGTATCGCGTGCGCGGCTCGATCGCGCGATGGCGACGGTCGCGGGCAAGGCGCCCGAGGGTGACATGGCCGAGTTGATCGCGCGACGCGACGCGTTGCTGGCGCTGGCATGATCTTTCGCGTCGCCGGGCGGATCGTGTAGCGTCGCCGCGATGGACGCCGAACCTGCAACTTTGACGCTCGATCTCGACGGGTGGGAAGGTCCGCTCGACCTGTTGCTGGCGCTCGCCCGCAACCAGAAGGTCGATCTCAAGCAGATTTCGATACTCGCGCTGGTCGACCAGTATCTGACCTTCGTCGAGGAGGCCAAGACGCTGCGGCTCGAACTGGCGGCGGATTACCTCGTGATGGCGGCGTGGCTCGCCTATCTCAAATCGGGCCTGTTGCTGCCGCGCGATCCCGAGGTCGAGCCGAGCCCCGAGGAACTGGCGCTGCGGCTGCAGCTGCGGCTCGAGCGCCTGAATGCGATGCGCGAGGTGGGCGCTCGACTGATCGCGCGCGACCGGCTCGGTCGCGACGTTTTTCTGCGCGGCGCGCCGGAAGGGTTGCGGACCGTGCGCAAGGCGCTGTGGCAGGCCGAGATCTACGACCTGATCGCCGCCTATGGCCGGATCAGCGCGCGCAGCCGCCCGGTGATGCACATCGTCGCCAACCGCCCGGTAATGACGCTAGACGAGGCGCTCAACCGCGTGTCGCGCCTGGTCGGCGCGAGCATCGAATGGAACGCGATCGAAAGCTTCCTGCCGGAAGGCGCGGTCGGCATCTTCCGCAAATCGGCGCTGGCCTCCAGCTTCGTCGCGGCGCTGGAACTGGCGCGGCAGGGCAGGGTCGAGCTGCGCCAGAAATCGCCCTTCGCACCGCTCTACCTCAAGGCGCCGGACAAGGGGGCGGCGGCATGAAGCGTGCCGACGAACTGACCCGTGCGGTCGAGGCGGTGCTGTTCGCGGCGACCGAGCCGCTGACGGTCGATGCGATCGTCGCGCAACTGAATGGCGCGAGCGGGGTGCGCGGCGTGCTGGAAGAGCTGGTTGCCGACTATGCCGGGCGCGGGATCGAACTGGTCCGGCGTGGCGAGCGCTGGCAGTTCCAGACTGCCGCCGACATGGCGCATCTGTTGCGCCGCGACCGCGAGGAGGCGCGCAAGCTGAGTCGCGCGGGGATCGAGACGCTGGCGATCATCGCCTATCACGAGCCCGCGACGCGCGCCGAGATCGAGGCGATCCGCGGCGTGCAGATCTCCAAGGGCACGCTCGATGTGTTGATGGAGGCGGGCTGGATCCGCCCGGCCGGTCGACGCGAGGTGCCGGGGCGGCCGCTGCTCTACGCCACAACGCCCGAATTCCTCACGCATTTCGGTCTCGCGAGCCGTCGCGACCTGCCGGGAATCGACGATCTGCGCGCCGCCGGGCTGCTCGATCCGATCGATCTCGCGATGGAACATGCCGGAATGTCGGACGACTATGACGTCGAGGTGGAAAACGGCGACGAAGAGGCCTAGATATGGGGCCTTCTAGGAGATTGAGTGATGGGTAGTTTCAGCCTCGTCCACTGGCTGGTGTTCGGTGGTATCGCGATCCTCGTGCTGGGAGGCGGTCGCTTCTCGAACATGATGGGTGATGTCGCCAAGGGCATCAAGCAGTTCAAGAAGGGCATGGCGGAAGAAGACGAGACGCCGATCAAGCCGAGCCGCATCGAGGCGAAGGCATCGGATCCGGTGCTCGATCGCGACGGCAATCGCGTGCGCGACAGCGAGATCTGACGCACGACTTCTGCCTCCGGCACTGGGTTACGATTTCGAATGTTCGACATAGCTCCTACCGAACTGCTGCTCCTTGGCGCGGTGGCGATCATCGTGATCCCGCCCAAGGATCTGCCCAAGGCGATGCGCGTCGCCGGCTATTGGGTGGGGCGCGCGCGGGGCGCCGCGCGCCAGTTCCGCGCCGGCTTCGACAACATCATCCGCGAATCCGAGCTGCACGAGATGGAGAAGCGCTGGGCGGAGGAGAATGAGCGCATCATGCGCGAGCATCCGCCGACGCCGGCGATGCTCGCGCTCGATTCGCCCGCCGATGTCCATAGCTGGCCCGATATCGAAGGCGAGGCGCCCATCGTGACGGTCGAGCCACCGGTCGTGACGCCAACCGTCGACGACAATGGCGCGGGGCAGGCGCCGCCTGCGGATTCTGCCGAACAGGAGGCGCCGACAGGCAAGTCCTCGACCGGAAAGCCCGAGGCTTCTTCGTGAACGCGCCGGTCGACGAGCTGGAAGACAGCCGCGCGCCGTTGATGGACCATTTGATCGAGCTGCGCCGCCGCCTGTTGTGGAGCCTCGCGGCGATGGTCGTCGCTTTCTGTATCTGCCTTTATTTCGCCGAACCGATCTTCGGCGTGCTGGTCCATCCGCTGGTCAAGGCCGGGCAGAGCAAGCTGATCTACACCCAGTTGTTCGAGGCGTTCTTCGTCCAGCTCAAGGTGGCGTTCTTCGCCGGGATGATGATCGCCTTCCCGGTGATCGCCAACCAGCTGTGGCAGTTCGTCGCGCCGGGCCTGTACCGCAAGGAAAAGAAGGCGTTGCTGCCCTTCCTGCTGGCGACGCCCGTGCTGTTCGCGATGGGCGCGTCGCTGGCCTATTTCATGGCCATTCCCGCCGCCCTCCACTTCCTGCTCGGCTATCAGGGCAATGTCGGCGGCGTCGAGCGCGAGGCGTTGCCGTCGGTCGACAATTATCTGTCGTTCACCATGCAATTCCTGTTCGGGTTCGGCATTGCCTTCCTCCTGCCGGTGCTGCTGATGCTGCTCGAACGTGCCGGGATCGTGACGCGCAAGCAACTGGTCGGCGCGCGGCGCTATGCGATCATCGGTTGCTTCGCCATCGCGCTCGTCCTGGCGCCGCCGGACGCGGGATCGATGATCATGCTCGCCGTGCCGTTGGTCGGGCTCTATGAGCTTTCGCTGGTCGCGATCTGGTTCACCGAGCGCAAGCGCGCGAAAGAGTCGGGCGCGACCGCCGACGCCGCATAATCAAAGACCCTCCCTCCGGGTTGCCGGAGGGAGGGTCTTGCCGGCCTCGCAGGATATTTGCGGTCTATTTTGCATCGTCGGCGGTGTTGGCGACCGTACGCCCCGCCGACTCGACATCACGACCCATGCCCTCGATCGTATTGCAGGCGGTAACCAGCAACGCGCCGACGATGGCAACAATTCCCATGAGCTTGCGCATGATATTCTCCTGAAGAAGGTGCCGGGCGCCTGGCCGGCGCTGGTTCAATGTCCCGCGGTCAGCTTCGTTCCGTGTCGGAAGCGGCGTGCGGTGAGCGGGTTGTCGGGGGGGGCGAAGCAATTTGGGTCCGGAGGCGCCACCGGGGGGGGAGGGGTAAGCGCGTCCGGACCCATGTCTTGGATAGCGAGAGCGGGGGGGCATAAATTCGCTATCCGAGGCTAAAAACGGCGATTGGCGACCTTGGTTCCCGCCAATCTGAATTTTTTTGAATCTTTTTTTGTCGCCTCAATCGCGACCGGAAACGGCGATCGCGATTTCGTAGGCGCCGACCAGCGGGTCGTGATGCAGCTTGGCGCGCAACTGCCGCGACAGGCCTTCGATTACCCGGCCATAACGTTCCGACAGGATCGCGCGCAGGGGATCTCCATCGACCAGCGCGGGGGCGTTGACACGCAGGATGGCGCGGTCGTCGCTTTCCCCCGGCTTGACCGATACGCGCACCTGGGTCGCCGGATTGAGCGTCATCGCCATCTCGATCAGTTCGGTGAGCAGGAAGGTGACGGCGATCGCGGTATCCTGCGTGACCAGATAAGGGTCGACGTCGATCACGATAGCGAATTGCCTTGCTCCCTCCGGAGCGGTGGCGCGCAAGTTCGAGGTCAGCTCGCCGAGCACCGAGCGCAGGCTCAGTCCGCGATTTTCCTCCATCTCGGCGAAGTGATGGCGGTGGACCACCGCCAGCGCATCGACGCGACGCTGGATCGAGGCATAGGCGTCGGATGCTTCCTGGCTGCGCGCGCCACGAGCATGGAAATTGATCAGGCTGGAGATCACCTGAAGGTTGTTCTTGACGCGGTGATGGACCTCGCGGGTCAGGCGCGTCTGGCGAACGAGCCCTTCGGCGAGGCCGGCTTCATGCGCCGCGACCGTCCGGCTCAGCGTGCGGAAGGTATCCCCCAGATCGCGAATCTCGTGCGACGGCACCGCGCGCATCGCGCCAGCGTCGATCTCCTCGCCCGGCGTGAACGCGGCGACACTGCGCCGCAGGCGCTTCAACGGACGCAACAGCAGTGCGTCGACGACCAGCCAGCCGATGCACGCGGCCGCCAGCCACATCAGTATCGGCAGCAGCATGGCGAGCAGCACGGGGGAGGTGATCGGCGCGCGCCGCACGCTCATCCGCAAACTCAGGTCGTCGATACCGAGTGCCACGCGTTGCGCGGTGTGGCGCGCCAATGGCCCGGCCGGTGGGCCCTCGACCAGCGTGAGCGACTGGTCGCGGCCCGTCAAACGCGCTCCATATGCTAGCGCGAAGGCACTCGGTTGCGCCGTGGTGGTCAGGAACGCGATCGGGAAATATGCCGCGGCATAGCTCCCCGGCGTAGCGCCGGCGATCGACAGTGTCAGGCCGCGGCCGGGGATGATCCGCGCCGTGATCGGGTTGCCGGGGCGTGGCGGCAAGGGGGCGATCGCCGCAGGCAGCGCCGCGCCGCACAATGGCCGTGTGTTGCGATCGAAAATCACGAAACGCGTGCCGCTCGCCGCCTGCTGGGCGAACACGCCCTGCGCGCGCGCACAACTCGGCGCGTCGCCGGCGTCGGCGTTGAGTGCCGACAGCGCGGCGCGCAGTGCCGTCATGTCGCCGATCAATTCGTTGGCGAGTTTGCGACCACTTTCGTTGAGCGCGACGCGAAGCTGCGCCGCGGCGATATCATCGGCGGTTTCGGTGGTGCGCATCGATGCGAGGAAGGCGATGATCGCCAGCGGCAACAATGCGGCGCTCAGGATCAGAAAGATCTTCGCGCCGGTCGGCATTCTGGCCAGTAGTGTGGATTCGCTTGCCGGGCGCGATCCGGGTGTCGCGGGCTCAGTCACGGTTGAATGCGGTCACAACCGTCAGTCTAGCTTGCCCAGCAAATCCAGCATCTCGGCGGGAATCGCCTCCTCGACGGTCTTTTGATAGACGCCGCGCAGGGCCGCGCCCATGTCGCGATCCTTGTTCTGGACTTTGGCAGCTCGCCCGGCTGGCGGCTTTTTCGAAGTTACGTCGGCCGAACGCAAATCCGTCCCCCTTGAACATCCGGCTGTGCCGGGCATGGTAAAAAAACCGGTAACCACCGGAACCGTTATGTTGGACCTACATTCCGCCACGAGGTGATGAAACTAAAATCGGCTTCGTTGGTTCCATGCGCAGCGCGAAATATCGGCAGGGCCACTGTTGGTTGGTATATCGCGTTGCATTGGTGCCGGCTCCCTTCCACAAGGAGCGGGCATATTTTTGATGGAGATCCCGACAGCCATGTCGCTTGGACAGCAGCTTGCCCCCCACCTTCCCTTTTTGCGCCGCTACGGCCGCGCGCTGACTGGCAGCCAGTCTCAAGGCGACAAATATGTCCGCGCGACGCTCGAGGCGATCGTGGCGGCACCGACGGAATTTCCGCGCGATGTCGATCCTCGCCTGGGTCTCTATCGCATGTTCCAGGCGATCTGGAGTTCGACCAATTTCGACGAGACGCCGGAAAATGCCGGTGCCGGCCCGGCCGACGGTGCCGAAGCGATCGCCCGGGCACGCCTGTCGCGCATCACGCCGTTGTCACGCCAGGCACTGCTGCTCACCGCGATGGAGGGCTTTACCAGCGAAGACGCGGCCTATCTGATCGAGGTCGAACCGCGCGAAGTCGATGGCCTGGTCGCCGAAGCGCTGGCCGAGATCGACAAGCAGACCCGCGCGCGCGTGCTGATCATCGAGGACGAACCGATCATCGCGATGGATATCGAGACGATCGTGCGCGATCTCGGCCATGATGTTACCGGCGTCGCGGTAACCCGCGACGAGGCGGTGGCGCTGGCGATGGAGGATCGCCCGGGTCTGGTGCTGGCGGACATCCAGCTTGCCGACGACAGTTCGGGGATCGACGCGGTGAAGGACATTCTTGCCGAGTTCGAGGTGCCGGTCATCTTCATCACCGCTTTCCCCGAGCGGCTGCTGACCGGCGAACGGCCCGAGCCGACCTTCCTGATCACAAAGCCCTTCCAGCGGTCCACGGTGAAGGCGGCGATCAGCCAGGCTCTGTTCTTCGATCAGGCGACCGCACCGGTCGCCTGAGGTGGCCGGGTCATTTTCGTGCGAACGATACGGACCCAAAACGGTTTTCGCGTGTTTTGAATGTCATGTCAGACCAAGATGAAGCCGTTCACATCAGCGGGCAGAATGCTCGCGCTGGCGCAACCCCGCATATGACGCGCTATATTCTCGGCGCGTCACTTGTTCTCGTCGTTGTTGCCTTCCTTGCCATCTGGCTACTGCGCTAAGCTTGCGCCGCGCCGGGGTGAGAACCATGTTAGATTTGACAGGCCGCAGCATGCGGTCAGCGAACGGAGTCGCATGACCGTGATCATCGATCAGGACGACACCGCGGCGCCGGTAGAGCACGTCGCGCTTTCCGACCCCGAGTTCAAGCAGCAGCTGGCACAGGTCATTCCCCATCTGCGCGCCTTCGGCCGGTCGCTGTCGGGCAGTCGCGACCTGGCGGACGATCTCGTCCAGGAAACGCTGATGAAGGCCTGGGCGGCGCGCCTGCGCTTCCAGGCCGGCACCAACATGCGTGCCTGGACCTTCATCATCCTGCGCAACCTCTATCTGTCGCAGATGCGGCGCGCGCGCTTCAAGGGCGAATGGGACGATCTCGTCGCCGACCGGATCCTTGCCGCGCCGGCCAGCCAGGACCGCCATGTCGAGCTTGGTGACATGCAGCGCGCGTTGCTGCACCTGCCGCAGCCGCAGCGCGAGGCGCTGATTCTGGTCGGCGCCGGGGGCTTCGCCTATGAGGAAGCGGCGGAGATTTGCGGTGTCGCGGTGGGCACGATCAAGAGCCGGGTGGCGCGCGGGCGCGTCGCGCTCGAAACGATCATGAACGACAACTCATTGCCGTCGCGACGCACGCACAGCAACGAGCCCGGTATGACGGCGCTCGATACGATCATGGGCGAGGTCGACGAACTCAGCCGAAATCACAGCGGCGGCAACGCCGAAGACTGATCAGTGCGGATCGGTCGTCTTGTGGTCGATCTGGGCGAGCATCGCGGCGAAATCGTCCGGCATGTCGCCGCAGGGGCCGAAAGCCGAACGAAAGACTTTTGCGAGCGAATCGCTCGCATGCGGGGCGGCGACCATCCGGAAATCGGACGCGGTGCGTTGCGCGACGGGGAGGTCTTTGTAGGGCATCGGCGGTAGAACGAGCGAACCGGTCATTTGTTTCTTGCAAAGCGCCGACCTGGAGGCGGAAAACGATCGCGATGGACATCGGCTCCCCCGGACACGCGCTCGTCGACGCCTGTCGGCGTGCGCGCGCGGAAGCGCCTTTCCTGCGGCTGTTGCTCGAACGCGAACCCGATATCGCGGCGGCGGCCAGCGAGGGCCGGCTTCCGGCGATCGAGTCCGCCAGGATTGCCGATCCGGCGATGCCCGTCGCGCGACGATTGCGGTTGGAGCGGCGGCGCCTGGCGCTGATCGTGGCGCTGGGGGATTTGGCCGGGTGGCTGGATTTGACGGCGGTGACCGGCGCGCTGAGCGATTTTGCCGATTATGCGCTCGATGCCGCGATTTCCGCCGCGATCGCCGAACGTACGCCGGGCGCGCCGTGTCGCGGCTTCGCGGCAATCGCGCTGGGCAAGCAGGGGAGTCGCGAACTCAACTATTCGTCGGACATCGACCCGATCCTGCTGTTCGATCCGGCAACCTTGCCATGCCGCCCACGCGAGGATCCCGCCGATGCCGCCGTGCGCATCGCGCGGCGCGTCGTCGAACTCCTCCAGGCGCGCGACGGCGATGGCTATGTCCTGCGGGTCGACCTGCGGCTGCGCCCGTCGCCCGAGGCGACGGCGATTGCGCTGCCGGTCGATGCGGCGATCTCTTATTATGAATCGCTCGCGCTGCCATGGGAGCGCGCGGCGTTCATCCGCGCCCGCGCCGCCGCCGGCGATCTGGCGCTCGGCAATCGCTTTCTCGACACGATCCGTCCGTTCATCTGGCGTCGCGCGCTCGATTTCGGCGCGATCGGTGAGATCCGCGGCATTTCGCGGCGCATTCGCGACCATCACGCACAGGGGCAGGCGTTCGGCCCCGGCTTCGATCTCAAGCGCGGGCGCGGCGGCATTCGCGAGATCGAATTCTTCGCGCAGATTCACCAGCTGATCCATGGCGGGCGCGATCCCGCCTTGCGCGCGCCGGCGACGCGCGATGCGCTGGCACGGCTTGCCGCGGCCGGCTGGATCGGCGCCGATGAGAGCCGCGCGCTGAGCGATGCCTATACGCTGCTGCGGACGATCGAACACCGCGTGCAAATGGTCGAGGATCGCCAGACCCACCATTTGCCGACGGGCGACGCGCTCGATGGCGTTGCGCGGCTTTACGGCGTCCCCGATGGCGCCGCGCTGCTGGATATCCTGCGTCCCGGTGTGGCGACCGTCGCCGCGACCTATGACTCGCTCGATGCCGGGGAGGGAACGAGCCTGTCCGCCGATCGCGATCGGCTGATCGGACAACTCGACGCCGCCGGCTTCGCGCATGACGATGGGGTTGCCGAACTGATCGAGCGCTGGCGCGGCGGCACCTATCCCGCATTGCGCAGTCCCGCGGCGCGTGCGGCACTCGAAGCGGTATTGCCGGGTCTGGTCGAGGCGCTCGGCGCCGCACCCGATCCGCATGCCGCGATCGTGCGGCTCGACGTGATGCTCGGGAGACTGAGCAGCGCGGTCAATTTCTTCCGCCTGATCGAGGCGCGCCCGCCGCTCGCGCGCCTGCTCGGCGCGATTCTCAGCCACACGCCGACGCTCGCCGACGCGCTGGGCCGGCGACCCGAATTGTTCGATGGCCTGGTCGATGCGAGCGCGCTGGACCCGGTCGGATCGGTCGATGCGTTGATCGGCGAGATGCGTCTCGGCTCGGTCGACGGCGACTATCAGCAACAGCTCGACCACGTTCGCCGCATCGTCGGTGAAAAGCGCTTCGCGCTCGGGACCCAGATCATCGCCGGGGTGAGCGACCCGCTCGACGTCTCCGCGGGCTATGCGCGCATTGCCGAGGCGGCGATCGGGGTCCTCGCGGCCGCCGCGACGGCGGCGTTCGCGCGCGCCCATGGCACGGTGCCGGTAAGCGAGATGGTCATCCTCGCGCTTGGCCGGCTGGGCGGTGGCGCGTTGACCCACGCGTCGGATCTCGACCTGATCTATCTGTTTACCGGCGACTATATGGCGGAGTCGGATGGCGCCAGGCCGCTTGGCGCGGTGCTCTATTACAACCGCCTGGCGCAGCGCATCACCGGCGCGCTCTCCGCGCAGACCGCGTCGGGGCCGCTATACGATATCGACACGCGGTTGCGGCCTTCGGGCACACAGGGTCCGCTCAGCGTCTCGCTCGATGGCTTCGAGCGCTATCAGCGCGAAAGCGCCTGGACCTGGGAACATATGGCGCTGACCCGCGCGCGGCCGGTTTTCGGCGCGCCGCCCGCCCGCTCGGCAACGCAGGCGGTGATCGACGCGGTGCTGAACGGTGCCCGACCCGCACGCGCCATCATCGCCGACGCGGTGGCGATGCGCGCCGAGATGGCGGCGCACAAGCCGCCGACCGGCCCGCTCGATGCCAAGCTGCTGCCCGGCGGTCTGGTCGATCTCGAATTCGCCGTGCACATGGTACAGCTTACCCGATTGACCGGCTTCGATCCGCATCTTGGCTCCGCTATCGATCTGCTCGTGGCGCAGGGCCTCGCACCGCCATATCTGCGCGTCGCGCATGATACGCTGACCCGGCTGCTCGTCACGTTGCGGCTCGTTGCGCCCGACGCGCGGCCCCCGGCACCGGCGACCTGCGCATTGATCGCACGGGCGCTCGGGGAGCCCGATTGGGGCGGGGTGATTGCGTCGTTCGATGCGACCCGGCAGGAGGTGTCGGATTTCCTCGCCGCGGTCACCGCCGGCGGCGGTTCGCACGATGGAGACGGCAATGGCACTCGATGAAGGCGCGAAGATTCCGGCAATCGAACTGGTCACCCCGGCGGGCGGCAAGGTCAATCTGCGTGACTATGTCGGCAAGCCGCTGGTGTTCTATTTCTACCCCAAGGACGACACGTCCGGCTGCACGCGCGAGGCGCAGGATTTCAGTCGGCTCTATCCGGAATTTCAGGCGCTCGGCGCCGAACTGCTCGGCGTGTCGCGCGATACGCCAGCCAAACACCGCAAGTTCATCGACAAATATGACCTGACCGTGCCGCTGGCCACCGACGAAAGCAACGCCGCGATCGAGGCGTTCGGCGTGTGGGTCGAGAAGAGCCTGTACGGCAAGAAATATATGGGCATCGATCGCTCGACCTTTCTGTTCGACAAGGCCGGCGTGCTGGCGCGCGTGTGGCGCAAGGTTCGCGTGCCGGGGCATGCCATCGAGGTGCTCGAAGCGGTCAGGGAGCTCGGCTGATCACCGCGCGGACGGTCGCCGCGGCGGCGTGCGCGGTGCTCGAGACGGCCGAGCCCGCGGCGAAGGTACGCGCCGCCAGAGCGGCCGCACGCGCGTGGCGCGGCGGTGCGCTGGCGCACGACTTCGACGTCGCGATGCCGGCGCGCCCGGCGCGGCCGGCGACTCCCGAATTATGCCCGCCATCGCGGATGCCGCGGCGCGGCAAGGGCGGTTCGGAACGCGGCCGTATCGCGCTGCTCCACGCGCTGGCGCATATCGAGTTCGTTGCGATCGATCTCGCCTTTGACATGATCGGCCGCTTCGGTGGCGGCTTTCCGCGCGACTTCGTCGATGCATGGATCGGTGTCGGTGCCGATGAGGCGATGCACTTCGCCCTGCTCGATCGCCGCTTGCGATCGCTGGGCAGCCATTATGGCGCGATGCCGGCGCATGACGGATTGTGGGACGCGGCCGATGCCACGGCGCACGACGTGCTGGCCCGGCTCGCCGTCGTGCCGATGGTGCTCGAGGCACGTGGGCTCGATGTCACCCCGACGACGATCGAACGGCTTGCGGCGGCTGGCGACGCGGCAAGCGCACGGATCCTGCGGCGCATTCTCAGTGACGAGATCCGTCACGTCCGGGCAGGCACGGTCTGGTTCGAATTCGCCTGCCGCCGCGACGGATTTACGCCTGATTCGCACTGGCGCGCGCTCGTCGCGCGCCATTTTCGCGGCATGCTTAAGCCACCGTTCAACGACTCAGCGCGTGAGTCTGCCGGTCTGACGCTGAATTACTACGCGAGCCTTGCCTCGGTCTGACAAGGCGGGTCACACACTGTCCCGAAGTTCGGGGCGCGGAGGGGCCGCTTCCGGGGATATCAAAGGGGCGGGGCCGGTCGTTTCCGGTTATCGCTAGGGTCGACGGGAACGCATGGCAAAAATATCATTTGCGTCGGGCACGCAGGCTCTTGCGCGGTTGAGCGCTTATTTCACCACCCGTGATTTCATCTTTCATGATGGCCGCGATCTGCGCCGGTTCAGTGTCGGCGGGCGCGCCCAGGCGATGATGGCCGGCATTGCCGCCGTCACCTTGTGTTTCTCGGCTTATGGCGTCGCCCAGGCCGCGGTCGGCGCGGTGGCGCTGAGCGGCGTGGTCGGCACACCGCTGTCGCCCGAAGCCAAGGTCGCCCAGATGCAGGCGCGCGTTGCCGCGATGCAGGCCGATGTCGAAAAAATCCGCGCCGTCGCTGCTGCCCATGCGGCACGCGTCGAGCAGCGCCAGGCGATCATTTCCGCCGTTGTTTCCGGCAAGGCCGACCAGCGCGCGCTGGCGATCGTGCCGCAGCCGATCGATCCGCAAGCCGACGCGCTCGCCGCCGACATCGTCGCGCCGCTCAAGCAGGTCGAGCAGCGCCAGGTCGCGACGGCTGCCAAGGTGCGCAAGCTCGCCGAGCAGCGTTATGCGAGGGCGGCCGCCCAGGTTCGCCGCCTCGGTCTAGCGCCCGAGCGTTTCAGCGCCACCGTGCCGGCGATGGGCGGCCCCTACGAGGCCGCCAACGGTACCGAAGCCGCCGCCGACATCCGCGCCGACATGCAGTTCCGTTCGCTGTTCATGACATGGAAGAAGCTCGATAATCTCCAGCAGGGCACGATCGCGATCCCGTCGGTTCAGCCGGTCGAGCATCTCGCCTTCACCAGCAATTTCGGGATCCGCTCCGATCCGTTCCGCGGCACGGCCGCTTTCCATGCCGGCGTCGACATTCCCGGCCCGATGGGCACGCCGGTCTATGCCACCGCCGACGGCATCGTCGATCGCGCCGAGCGCGCGGGCGGTTACGGCAACATGATCGAAATCAACCATGGCAAGGGCATCCAGACCCGCTACGGTCACCTCTCGAAGATCCTCGTCGCACCCTATGCCCGCGTCCATCGCGGCCAATTGATCGCGCTGATGGGGTCGACCGGTCGTTCGACGGGCCCGCATCTTCATTACGAAGTCCGCATCGATGGCGCCGCGGTCAATCCGGTGCCCTTCCTGCAGAATGCCGATTACCTGCTTGCCGCGCAGGATCGCTCGATCAAGACGATCCCCGTCGCGGTTGGCGGCCCGGCCGCCGACTGATCCCATCACGACCGATTTCGCAGGGGACGCGGTTGCCGTGGGCACCGCGACCGCCTATCTCGCTGCCATGGCGACACTAGCTCCTGAAATCGCATTGACGCCCGCCGCTGCGGCGCGCGTTGCGGCAATTGCCGCCAAGCAGGGCAAGCCCGCCATTCTGCGGCTGTCGGTCGAGGGCGGGGGCTGTTCCGGCTTTCAGTACAAGTTCGGCTTCGCCGACGCCGCCGAGAGCGATGATGCGATTGCCGAGACCGATGGGGTGCGGCTGGTGGTCGACTCGATCAGTCTCGATCTGGTGCGCGGCGCGGCGGTCGATTATGTCGAGGAACTGGGCGGCGCGGCGTTTCGCGTCACCAATCCCAACGCGGCGTCGGGCTGCGGCTGTGGCACCAGCTTCTCGGTCTGATCGCGCGCCTTGAAGATCGTCACCTACAACGTCAATGGCATCAAGGCGCGCCTGCCGCGCCTGCTGGAATATCTTGCCGAACAGCAACCTGATGTCGTGTGCCTGCAGGAATTGAAGTCGAGCGACGAAACCTTTCCGGAAGCGGAAATCCGCGATGCCGGCTATGGTGCGGTGTGGCATGGCCAGAAGAGCTGGAACGGCGTCGCGGTGCTCGCCAGGGGTATCGACCCGGTCGAGCGCCAGCGCGGCCTCGCCGGCGATCCCGAGGATGCCCATAGCCGCTATCTCGAGGCCGAGGTCAACGGCATCGTCATCGCCTCGCTCTATCTGCCCAACGGCAACCCGCAGCCCGGCCCAAAATTCGATTACAAGCTTGGCTGGATGGCGCGCCTCGCCGACCGCGCGCGCGCCTTGCTTGCGGAAGAAGTGCCGGTGGTGCTGGCCGGCGATTACAATGTCATCCCCAATGACGATGACACCTTCTCGGTGCGCGCGATGCGGGACGATGCGTTGATGCAGCCGGAAAGCCGCGCCGCTTACCGCGCGCTGATGGCGCAGGGCTGGACCGACGCATTGCGCACGCGTCACCCCAAGGGTGGGGTGTGGACTTTCTGGGACTATCAGGCCGGTGCATGGCAGCGCGACGCCGGGTTCCGCATCGATCACCTGTTGCTCAGCCCGCAGGCCGCCGACCGGCTGGTAGATGCCGGCGTCGACAAGGAGTATCGCGCCCGCGAAAAGGCGAGCGACCATGCACCGACCTGGATACGCCTGCGCTAGGGCCGGCCCCGGGCCGAAGAGGGCATGATGAAGAAGATCGCCTGCGCACTGCTGTTGCTGGCGCCAGCCACGGCCTTTGCCGAGGATCGCGATTATTGCCCCACGCGACCAGGTCTCGGCACCACGCCGTGCACCATCGCGCCGGGACGTGTTTCGGTCGAAGTGGCGCTTACCGATTGGACGCTGGAACAGGATTCGACCCAGCGCAGCGATACCGTGCTGGTCGGCGACAGCCTTGTACGGTTCGGCTTGAGCGATACGATCGAAGCGCAGTTCGGCTGGACGCCCTTTGGTCACGTCCGCACGCGCGACAAGCTTGCCGGCACGATCGACAGCGCCAACCGTGTCGGTGACGCGACGCTTGGTCTCAAGGCCAATCTCCTGCATCCCGACGGGAGCGGTGTGTCGGTCGCGGTGCAGCCTTTCGTCACGATTCCGGTCGGGCGCGCGCCGCTCGGCGCCGGCGACTGGGGCGCCGGGGTGGTGATACCGATCACCTTCGACCTCAGCGACAGGGTCAATCTCGCTACGACGACCGAAGCCGATGCGGCGGTCGACCAGGACGGTCGCGGTCGGCACTTCGCCGCCAGCGAGACGCTGGGTCTCGGATTCAGGCTGAGCAAGACACTTGGCGCGACGATCGAAGGGCAACTGCTGCGCGACGAGGATCCGGCTGGATCGACGACCCAGGGCCTGGCTTCGCTATCGCTCGCCTGGATGGCGAAAGACAATTTGCAGTTCGACATTGGCGGCGTTGCGGGGCTCAGTCGCGATGCGCCGGACCTGGAACTATATGTCGGCATGTCGCGCCGCTTCTGAGCATTTGTCTGGCGGGCCGTCCGCGTATCGATCTTGCCAAGAACTGGCGTCAAATGCCGAGGGACGGCGTGAATTGCCATTCATAAGCGGTTCACAATTCTCATAACATGTTGATATATAACACATTCAGTGTATGGCACACTTAATGCACTAACACAGGCGCTGCCGGACGATCCGGTTGGCGATGTGGAGGATGTTATGTCGAAAATCATCATGTTGATCGGTGGTGCCGCCCTTGCCGTCGCTGCGCCAGCGATGGCGGCCAGTTCGGCCACCGACACGACGGGTTCGGGGACCAAGACCGAGCAGGCGAAGCCGAAGCCGGAGCAGCGCTTCTGCGTGGTGTCCGAGGTCACCGGGACGCGCATCCCGAAAAAGACCTGCAAGACGCGCAAGGCGTGGCTCGCCGAGGGATTCGACCCGCTGGCGAAATGATCCGCAGGCGGCCCGCGACGCCATGCCCGGCGTCGCGGCGTCAGCCTGCACCGAATGACCATGGCGACGACATCTAGCCGCGATCATCGATGGCTATGCCGCGACGATGAAGAATCGGCCTTTCCGCCTGCGCCTTGGCTTTGCCATCGCCGGCATGACGACCGTCTGGCGGCGTGAACGCAGCTTCCGGGTGCAAGCCCTGGCCGCAATCATGGCGGTGATGTCCTTGCTCTTGTTGCGACCGGGCTGGCTGTGGTCCGCGCTATTGCTGTCGGCGGTAGTGTTGGTTCTGGCGCTCGAGATGGTCAACGCGGCGCTCGAATATCTCGCCGATCAACTCCATCCGGGGATCGCGCCGGGGATCGCCGCAGCCAAGGACGCGGCGGCGGGCGCCGTGCTCATCGCCAGCGGCGGCGCGCTCGTCACCGCCGCGCTGATGCTGGGCGATTTCGCCTACAGGTGCTTTTCGTAGATCTGATAGACCTTGTTGACGCGGCTGTTGATCGCGTCGGCGATGGCATTCATGCCCTGGTTGTCATCGAGCACCCAGCCGATCTCGCCTTTCGTACTGCCATAGTTGGCGACCGCATCGCGGCGGATATATTCGATCATCATGAAGGCCAGCTGGCTCGCCATGCGCGATGCCTGCAGTTCCTTGACCACGCCCATCAGCGGCACGCGCATCGTGTCGGCCTTGGGCCGACGCAACCACAGCAGCAGCTTGGCCCACCCGAACGGGAAGAGGTTGCCGTTGAGCGGCTTCAGCGTCTCGTTGAGATCGGGCAGGGTGATCATGAAGGCGACGGGCTGTCCGTCGAGTTCGGCGATGCGGATCAGTTCGTTGAATACGATCGGCTTGAGCTTGACGCCGACATCGGCGATTTCGGGCGGCGTCAGCGGGACGAAGCCCCAATTGCCCGACCAGGCATCGTTGAGGATCGCCAGGATGATCGCGGCCTCCTCGTCGAACTTGGTCTTGTCGACCATGCGGATCCTGATCCGGGGATTGCGCTCGCCCGACTGGACGATGCGCTGCACGATCGGCGGAAATCCGCCGGTGATATCGAGCCGATAGGTCTTCAACTGCTTGACTGGCAGATAACCGGCGCTTTCGATCCATTCACGATAGACCGGCTTGGCATGGCCCATCATGATCGTCGGCGGATGATCATAGCCCTCGATCAGCAGGCCGGGCTCTTCCCATACCGACATGCTGATCGGCCCGAGCACGCGGTCCATCCCCTGGCCGCGCAGCCAGTCCTCGGCGGTGTTGATCAGCGCGCGCGCCGCATTCTCGTCCTCGTCATCGAACAGGCCGAACTGGCCACAGCCGGGGCCAAAACCCTGCGCCGGCGGCATCGTCAGCGCCAGCGTGTCGATATGCGCGGAAATGCGGCCCACCACCTGACCACCGCGTTCGGCGAGGAACAACTGCGCCTTGGCGTGGCTGAACCAGCCATTCTTCTCCGGTGTGATCAGTCCCAGCGCCTCGCCTTTGAGCGGCGGCACCCAGTTCGGATCGTCCTTGTAGAGCCGAAAAGGCAGCGCGATGAATTTCTTGCGATCGGCCTTGCTGTCGATCGGGCGGATGGAGAGGGGGGCGGTGTTGGCCAAGATCGCGGCGCCTTGCTGAGAAGCCCGTGCAGTCCCGCGCGCGTCGCGTGCTGTCAAGCCATGCGGCGCGATTTCGCCGTCGACGGGTCTGCAAATGCCACCATATAGCCACTATCTGAGGGCAATGGCCTTCCCCATGAACAGTTCGCTCGCCCTCGATCCGCATCAGCCCGCCGCGCGTGCGGGCGCGGTCACCGCGTCGCGCGCGCCGATCGCCGACGACCGCGCGCTGCTGCGCGCGGCGGCTGATCTGGCACGCGATCTCGCCACGCCCAAACCGTTGATCTATTGGGCGGATGCGGGTGGCTCGGCGCTGCTCGGCTACGCCGCACTCGCGGTTGCCGTATCCGGCGTGCCGCTCGGCTGGGCGTTGCTCGCCGCGGGCGTTGCTGTGCTCGCGCTTTACCGTGCCGGCAGCTTCATCCACGAACTGACCCATATCAAGCGTTCGCTGGTGCCGGGCTTTTGGCTCGGCTGGAACGTTCTGGTCGGCGTGCCGCTGATGGTGCCGTCCTTCCTGTACGAGGGCGTCCATACCCTCCATCATGCCCGCACGCGTTATGGCACGATCGAGGACCCGGAATATCTCCCGCTCGCACTGATGAAGCCATGGACGCTGCCGCTGTTCGTGGTCGTCGCGGCGCTCGCCCCCCTGGCGATGCTGGTGCGCTTCGCGGTGCTGGCGCCGCTGTCGCTGGTGGTCCCACCATTGCGTCGCTGGCTGGTGGCGCGTGCTTCGGGCCTGCAGATCAATCCGCAGTTCGCCCGCCGCGCGCCCGAAGGCACCTTTCGGACAATGTGGATCGCGCTGGAAACCGCGACCGGCCTGTGGGCAATCGGCCTGCTCACCCTGGTTGCGACCGGCGTCATCCCGCTGAAGGGTTTCCTGATCTTCCTCGCGATCCTGTCGGGCGTCACGCTGCTCAACCAGTTGCGCACGCTGGTCGCGCATCTGTGGGAGAATGAGGGCGAGGCGATGACCGTCACCGCGCAATATCTCGACAGCGTCAACGTGCCGCCGCCAGGGCTGTTGCCCGCCTTGTGGGCACCGGTGGGGCTGCGCTACCATGCGCTTCACCATCTGTTGCCGAGCGTGCCCTATCACGCGCTGGGCGAGGCGCACCGCCGCCTTCTGGTCGTGCTCGATGCCGACTCGCCCTATCACAAGGGCAATCACGCCGGGTTGTTGCCGCTCGTTGGCAAGATCGCGCGGAGCACGATGCGGGTATCTCGCTGAGGCGCGCGCGACTGGGCCTGCTGCTGGCTCAAGGCTGCCAATATTGACCCACGGCCGTGTTTCGCCAGGCGCGGGACGGACAGCGACGGGCTGCGCGCCGTGATTCAATCGGAGTCCTGACGCCGCTATCCGATCATGCCGCTAATGCGCTTACTGGCGCGGCGAGGCTCTTTCTTATGGTCGATGTTGGAATCGGCTCGGCTGTTCCGGGCGCTGTTCCCGGCTGTTCGGCGCGCTGTTGCTTGCGCTGTTCGGTCGCTGATATTCCCGCTGTTCCGCCGCTGTTCCCGGGACGGCTAAAATTCTCTCAAACCATTGATTATCAACTGTAAATATTGAAAATCGGGCGAAAGAAGAGCGCACCGAAAACTATCTCGCGCTGAATTCGCGCAGTTATGTTGGATCGATGTCCACGATCCGCGAACGCACCTATTCCTCGGTCCTGACCAGCACCGCCTCGCCGATCAGCAGGAACAGCAGGAATGGCGCCCAGGCCGCGAGGAAGGGCGGATAGGCGCCGAGGTTGCCCATCGCCAGCGCGAAGCTGTCGCCGACGAAATAGGCGAAACCCAGGAACATGCCGAGCACCGCGCGGAGGAACAACTTGCCCGAGCGCGCGAGACCGAAGGCCGAGATCGCGCCGAGCAAGGGCATCAATGCGGCCGATAGCGGGCTCGACAATTTGTGCCACATCGATCCCGACAGCGCCTTGGTCGGGCGGCCGGCATCGGACAGGTCGCCAATCGCCCGCCGGAGTTCGCCGAACGACAAGGCATCGGCATCGACGCTCGCCAGAGTGAGCTGGTCTGGCCGCAGGCCATGGCCGATGATGATCGTGCCGAGCGGGGTAAGGCGTCCGCCGGCGACGTCGAACCGGGTGGCCGGCCCGATCTGCCAGCCGTCGCCGGCGCGCACGCCATGTGGCGCGCGTACGACGCTTACCATGTGCCCGTCCTGACGGTCGTACAGCGTGATGTCGGTAAGCCGCACGGCGTTGCCGCGGCCGCTCACCTGGGCGACCTGGATGAGGTCGTCGCCGTCGCGCACCCAGACGTTCGATCGGTCGCCGCGATCGATCGGCAGCGGCGCGTATCCCCCCGCCTTCCACACCGACAGCGTCGCGGTCGCCCGGCTGACGATACGATCGTTGAACGCGAAGGACAGGACGGCAATGCCGAGGCTCGCCACGATCAGCGGTGCGAGCAGCTGATGCGCCGACAGGCCGGCGGCCTTCAGCGCGACGATCTCGCTGTTCTGGTTCATCGTACTGAGCGTCAGGATCGTGCCGAGCAGCACCGCGAACGGGGTGAAGGTGGCGATGATCTGCGGCGCACGCAGGCTGACGTAGCGCAGTTCCTCCGCCTGGCCGTTGCCGTGATAGGCGAGGATGTGGCCGGTCTCGCTCAGCAGATCCATCATCTGGAGGATCAGCACGAGTGTCGCGAGGATCGCCAGCGTGCGCACCACGAAGGCTTTCGCCATGTAGAACGCAACGGTGCGGGACGGGAACAGGTTCAGCGCGATCATGCCGTTTTCGCCTCACGCCGCTTCGGCAACAAACGGCCGATCAGCTTGGTAACCTTGGAGAAGCTGCGCTCGAGTCCGCCGATCGGTTGACCGCCGGGGACGAAAGCGATGACATAGAACATCCAGCAGCAAATCCCGCCGAACACGGTGAACGGAACCCATAAGGCAAAGAATGGATCGATCTTGCCGAGGCCGCCCAGTGCCTGGCCGTATTCGTTGACCTTGTGATAGGCGACGACCATCACGATCGCCAGCACCACGCCGAGCGCCGAGGTCGACCGCTTTGGCGGAATCCCCAGCGCCAGCGCGAGCAGCGGCAGGAAGAACATCGACAGCACCTCGGCGAGCCTGAAATGGAAGGCGGCGCGACTGGTGTCGCGGTCCTCTTCGCTGGCATGCTGGTCATGGCCGATGCGTACCAACTCAGGCAGCGTGCGCTCGACGTTGATGCCGCCCCGCGAACGGAAATTCTCATATTTGGGCAGCGGGATCGGCAAGTCGTGCGACGTGAAGGTCAGGACGCGCGGCGTGACGAAGCCGGGCGCGTTGTTGATCAGCGTGCCGTTGGTCAACCGGAAGATGATTTCGTCGGGGTTGTCGGTGGCGAGGAACTGGCCTCTTTCCGCCGTCACCGCGTACCAGTCGCCCTTCTTGCCAGCATATTGCACGAAGATGCCGGAGAGCTTGCGACCTTCGTCGCGGCTGTCCTCGATGCGCACCGTCGCACTATTGGGGAAGTGCGTGAACTCGCCGACCTTGATCGAAGCGCCGAGCGCGCCGGTGCGCAGTTCGAAGCGCAGCTTCTCATAGGTATAACGCGCATCGGGCTGGATGAACCCGACGATCGCCAGGTTGATCAGCGCCAGGCCGATCGCGAACATGTAGGGCACGCGCAACAACCTGAGGTAGCTCAACCCCACCGCACGCAACGCGTCGAGTTCGGAGTTCGTCGCGAGCCGGCGAAACGCCAGCAGGATGCCGAGCAACAGTCCGATCGGAATGCCCAGGCCGAGATATTCCGGCAGCAGATTGGCCAGCATGCGCCATACGACACTGACCGGCCCGCCTTCATTGGCGACGAACTCGAGCAGGATGCGAATACGATCGAGAATCAGCAGCATTGCCGTGATGACGAGACACGCGAGCATCGGCACTGCGATCAGCCGGGCCATATAGCGGTCGATGGATTTCATGATCGCTGGAAATGGCCTTTATGGGCTGAGCGGGGCAGGGCGGTTGCCCCGGTCGAGTGGCTATATCGGCGCGAAGGCGCGGCGTCAGCTACAAATCACTCCGCTGCTGCCTGCTCGGGTGCGGAGCGCGCCACCGCTTCGCCCAGCGCGCGCTCGAGTGCCGCGATCGTGAACGGTTTGCGCAGCACGGCATGCCCGTTGAACGCCGCTTCGCCCGTGTCGCCGGCAAAGCCGGTGACGAACAGCACCGCGACATGCGGGAAGCGCGGCGCCACCGCGGCGATCATTTCCGGCCCGGTCTGCCCGGGCATCAGTACATCGGACACGATCACGTCGATCGCGCCATGTTGGTCGAGCAGGGTCGGGGCGGACAGCGGATCCTCGCAGGCGATCACCTCATGGCCGAGTTCCTGCAGCGCCCCCATCGTCGCACCCAGCACGCGCGGGTCGTCCTCGACCACCAGTACCCGCAGTTTGCCAAGCGGCCTGCTGACCTCCGTCTGACCGGCCACAACATCGTCGGTGCTGACGCCATTGTCGTGGCGGGGCAGGAACAGCGTCACCGTCGTGCCGCTGCCGGGGGTCGAATCTATGACGATTTCGCCGACCGCCTGATGCACGAAGGCGAACGCCTGACTTAGCCCCAGACCAGTGCCCTGGCCGGTCGGTTTGGTGGTAAAGAACGGTTCGAACACCCGTTCCATCGTCTCCGGCGTCATCCCGCACCCGGAGTCGGCCACGGCGATGGTCACATAGTCGCCCGCGGCGCAGCTGCCGACCTCGCCTGCTGAAAGGGTACGTCCCGCAGTGGTGATCGACAATGTGCCCCGCCCGTTCATCGCGTCGCGCGCGTTGACCGCGAGGTTGAGCAGGACGTTCTCGAGCTGGAGCTTGTCCGCGCGCGTCGCCCAGCCACAGCCGTCGTCGCTTACATTGACCGTGATGGCATCGCCGATCGTGCGATCGAGCAGGTCCGACATGCCGGCGACGAGTACGCCCGCCTCGACCGGTTCGGCGCGCAGCGCTTCCTCGCGCGAGAATGCCAGCAGGCGGCGGGTCAGCGCCGCGGCCCTGTTGGCGCCCTCCATCGCGCTGTCGATGTGCCGGGCGATATCGGGCCCGCCAACCTTGGCCTGCCGCCCGGCCAGTTCGAGTCCGCCGATAACTACCGCAAGCATATTGTTGAAATCATGCGCGATACCGCCGGTCAACTGGCCGACGGCTTCCATCTTCTGCACCTGTCGCAGCCGCCCCTCCTGCGCGCGCAGTTCCGCGGTCGCCCGCGCCACGGCTTCCTCCAGATCGGCGGAGCGCTCGCGTTCGACCTCGGCTTCGGCGCGCGCGCTCGCACGTTCGCCCAGCGCCTGGACGATCAACCAGCCGAGGAAGATCGCTCCGAGCACGATCAACCCGCCGAACACCATCAGCACCTTCGCCGCATTGCTCGACCAGGTGACCGAGGCCATCGCGTCGCCGGTGCGCCGTTCGAGCAGCGCGCGCTCGCGCCCGATGATCAATTCGAGCAGATTGTTGATCTGCGCCAGCGCCGGCGCCTGGCGCGCGGCATAATAGCGCGCCAGCGCCTGATCGTTCTTCTTGTAGCGTGTGCTCAGCGCGATATCGACCAGTTCCCCGCCACGCGTACGATAGGCGGCGCGCAACGCGTCGATCGGGCGCTGCAGCGACGGATTGTCGTTGGTAATCTGGTCGAGGCGATCGATCTGGTCGCCCGCCAGCTTCCACTGGTCGAAATAGACCGAGCCAAGTCGCTCGTCGCCGCTGATGACGTAGCGGCCGAGCGAGGCCTCCGACTGGGCAATCGTCCCCGACAGCGTGCGCGCGAGGATCATCACGTCATAGCTGTGGCGTTGCAGCTGCAACGCGTGGTCGCGTTCGCGGTTGGCGTTGCCCACGGTGATCACCAGCGCGACGAGCACGAACGCACCCAATGCCGCCGTGACGACCAGCATGATCGTACGCCAGGCGCGTCCCGGCTCGCCTGGAGCCGCCATGTCCGCCTCAAATCCGCTCATGACGTCGGACCCTACGCGCAAGCGCGACTCGTGGGAAGTCGCGTGCTGCCGGTCAGGCGATAACGCCCACGGCCTGGCCCGCTGCGCGGAACATGCCGAGGATCGTCTGGATCTGCTCCGCGCTATGCTCCGCGCACAGCGAGCAGCGCAGCAGATAGGTGCCGGCCGGCGTCGCCGGTGGCCGTGCCATGTTGACGTACAGCCCGCCGTCGAGCAGCGCCTGCCACATCGCCGCCGCCTGGGTCTGGTCATCCAGGATGATCGCGATGATTGCCGACTGCGGCGTGTCGGTGCCGAGTTTGAAGCCCATCGCCTTGAGGCCGCCATGCAGCGTGCGCGCATTTTCCCACAGGTGCGCGCGCTTGTTGTCGGCGTGCATCAGCTTGCGGATCGACATTGCGGCGGTCGCGACGACCGAGGGCGGCAGCGAGGCGGTGAAGATATAGGGGCGGCAAGCGAGGCGGATCGCCTCGAACTTGGGATGGTTCGACACGCAGAAGCCGCCGACCGTGCCAACCGACTTGGAGAAGGTGCCGACGATGAAGTCGACGTCGCCCTCGCAGCCCTGGTCCTCGTAAACGCCGCGGCCATGCGGGCCGAAAAAGCCCATCGAATGCGCCTCGTCGCTCAGCACCATGCAGCCGTGCTTCTTCGCGACAGCGACCATCTCCTTGAGCGGCGCGATGTCGCCGAGCATCGAATAGACGCCCTCGAGCACGACCAGCTTGCCGGCCTCCTTCGGTAGTCGACCGAGCCGCTTGTCGAGATCCTCGACGCTGTTGTGGCGGAAGCGAACGATCTCGGCATTGCCCTGCGCGCAGCCGTCATAGATCGACGCGTGGCTGTCGGCATCGAGGATGACATATTCACCCTTGCCGGCGAGCGTCGAGATCATGCCGAGATTGGCCATATAGCCGGTCGAGAAGACGATCGCGCCGGTCACGCCGTAGAAATCGCGCAGCGCCTGCTCGACTTCCATATGGTCGCGGAAGGTGCCGTTGAGCATCCGGCTGCCGTTGGTTCCCGAGCCGAACTGGTCGAGCGCGTCCTTGCCGGCCTGGATGACGTCGGGGTCGAACGTCATGCCCATATAATTGTAGGTGCCGAGCAGGATCGTGTCCCTGCCCTTGATCACCGCCTGGGTCGGCGATTTCACCTGATCCATGACGATTGCGAAGGGATCGGTGACGCCCGAATCGAGCAGTGCCTTGCGCTCGGCGATGAGGCCGTCGAATTTCGACATCAGGTCGCGCTCGGGCGCGATCGTTGCGGGATGTTGGGGCAGCGCTTCGGCCACCAGACCAGCGTCGGTCATCGCTTCAGCCCTTCAGCTTCTGAACCGCATCGACCAGCTGGCCGATATTCTCGATCTCGGCCTGCATGTTCATCGTGATGATGATGTCGAACTCGTCCTCGATCGCCGCGACGAAGTCCATCACCGTCAGACTGTCCCATTCGAGGTCGCCCTGGAAGGTGGTCGCATCGCTCAGTGTCACGCTCTTTTTGTTGAAGGGCTCGATCTGCGCGGCGATCGTCGCGAAAGTCTGGTCACGGTCGGTCATGCTTGATCCTTATTAGGTCGGAAGCGCGATTGCCAACCGAATGCGGCGGGAACGCGGCGCCGGCTTGGCAAGCGCGGCCGCAGCGGGCAACATCGCGGCGGGAATGGCCGGAGGGAAACATGTCGAAGGCGCTGCCACACGATCATCCGGACTATGAGTTTCCCAAGGAAGTCCACAACATGCTCGTCGCCGCGCTGGAGGCGCATGTCCAGCTTTCGGCGATGGCCGATACCAAGGCCAGCATCCTGATGGGTGCGACGTTCGTCGTTTTCACCCTGACGATCGGCCAGATGTCGACCTCGACCCTGCTCGCATCTCCCTCGCTGATCCTGCTCGGGGTGTTTTCTTTCATTGCCACGGTGCTGTCGGTGATGGCGGTGATGCCCGCGATCAGGACGCCCAAGGGCCGCAACCCCAATTATCTGTTTTTCGGGGTGTTCAGTACCGTGTCGGAAACCGAATTCGTCGACCGCATGATCGATGTGATGCGCGACGAGGAAACCACCTACCGCACGATGGCGCGCGATCTCTACCAGAATGGCGTCGTCCTTCAGAAGAAGAAATATTATTATCTGACGAGGTCTTATCAGGCATTCCTCATCGGCATCGTCCTCACGCTGGTGGCGTTCGTGCTGCAAGCCGTGACCGGCTGGCCACACCAGGCCTGAGCGTCAGAGCAGGCCGTTCGCGCGATACCAGACCGCCGTCGACGTCAGCCCATCGGGCGTCGCGATCTTTGGTTGCCACAATTGCGATGGCGGGCGCCTGGCCGGATCGATCGTCCAGTCGGGGTGGCAAAAATAGTCGACGCGATCGGGTGTCAGCTTGGCCTTCTCGCCGCGCACCAGCCGATCGCCATGCGCAACTAGGGACATCAGCGCGCGGGGCAGGGGGATCGGTAGTACGCGCCTGCCCACCGCCGCGCCGAGCGCCAGCCCGAACGCCCTGTGCGTCCATCCCCCCGCGACGCCGTCATCGGCCTCGAGGATCAACCGACCCGCTTCGTTCCCGGCCAGCACCAGCAACAACGCCGCGAGATCGTCGACATGGATCACTGACAGCCTTCCGGCGCTCGGCAACAACGCCAGGCCAAATGTGGCGAGCCGGAACATCTCGCGCATCTCCATGTCGCCGGGGCCATAGACGGCGGGCGGCCTGACCACCGTCCAGTCCCTGTCCGACGCGACGACGCGCGCTTCGGCTTCGGCCTTGGACCAGCCATAGGTCGACAGATCGGGTTCGCGCGCGGCAAGCGACGAGACGTGGACGAAGCGCTTGATCCCGGCGGTCGTTGCGGCAGCGAGCATCGCCTCGGTTCCGGCGATGTTGCCGGCGGCGAAGCCCGCGCGATCGGGGGCGTTGACGACCCCGGCGACATGGATAACCGCGTCGGCCCCCTCGACCAGTCGGGCCAGCCCGGCAGCGTCGTCGAGTGTGCCATCGACCCAGTGGAGGCCCGCGCGGCCCAGTTGTGGCCGGCGCGTCAACGCACGCACCTGATGTCCGGCGGCCAGTGCCTGCTCGATCAGCCGTGCCCCGACAAAACCGGTGCCGCCGGTCATCGCGATCACGCTCACAGCATCGCCATGTGGCTACGGTGGACCAAAGTCGCGCGCGGCGCATAGCCGAGGATCGCGGCATGTTCCTCGCTGCGCCGGCCCGCGATGCGCGCGGCGTCGGCGGCATCATATTCGGCCAGTCCGCGCGCGATCGGCCGCCCGTCGGGGCCGTGGATCGCGATCAGGTCGCCGCGCCGGAAATCGCCTTCGACCTGTGTCGCGCCGGCGGCGAGCAGGCTCTTGCCGGCGAGCAGCGCCCTCACCGCACCGGCATCGATGCCGATCGCGCCGCGCGCCGTCAGCCGCCCGGCGAGCCACGCCTTGCGCGCCCGCGCCGCGCCGGTCGCCGCGAACACCGTGCCGCGCCCGGTCGCGGCGAAGCGCGCGAGCGGATGCTGGTGCTTGCCCGATACGATCGCCAGTCGCGCGCCTGCCGCGGTGGCGATCTTCGCCGCCGCGATCTTCGATATCATCCCGCCCGATCCCATGCCCGAGGCGGAGCCGCCATCGGCCATCGCCTCGATCGCGGCGTCGATCCGCGCGACCTGCTCGATCAGCCGGGCATCGGGATTGCTGTTGGGGTTGGCGTCGTAGAGTCCGTCGACGTCGGAAAGCAGGATAACCCCTTGCGCGCCCGCCGCCTGCGCAACGCGAGCGGCGAGCCGGTCATTGTCGCCGAAACGAATTTCCTCGGTCGCGACGCTGTCATTCTCGTTGATTACCGGCACCACCCGCAGCGCCAGCAGGCGCGCCAGCGTCGCCGAAGCGTTGAGGTAACGCCGTCGGTCCTCGAGATCGTCGAGCGTGACGAGAATTTGTGCCGCCGTCAGTCCTTCGGCCGCCAGCAGTTCGGCCCATACCTGGCTGAGCGCGATCTGCCCCGTCGCGGCAGCGGCCTGCGCATCCTCGAGGCTGGCGCGCCCGCCTTTGGGCAGGTCGAGTCGCCGCGCGCCGAGCGCGATCGCGCCCGACGAGACGATCGCGATCTCCTGTCCGTCGCGATGCCGCCGGGCGATATCGGCCGCGAGGCTTGCCAGCCATTCGCGCCGGACATTGCCGTCGGACCCGACCAGCAGCGACGACCCGACCTTGACGATCAGGCGCGGGCAGGTGGTGGCGTCGAACACCGATGTCAGAGCGGCGACCACTCGATCGCATCCTCGTCGCCATTGTCCTGCACCGGCGCGCCACTGGCCGGTCCGATCGCTTCGATCAGTTTGTCGAGCACCCAGTCGACGCCCGTCCCCGCGGCGGCGGAGAGCGGAATGACCTCGGCGCCGCTCGCTTCGGCAAGCTCGGCCGACAAGGCTTCGATCAACTCGTCATCGAGCATGTCGATCTTGTTGAGGCCGACGACGAACTTCTTGTCGGTCAGCCCCGCGCCATAGGCCTCCAGCTCGTTGCGGACGATGCGGAAGCTCTCGGCAACATCGGTATCGTTGGCATCGACCAGATGCAGCAACACCCGGCAGCGCTCGATATGCCCGAGAAAGCGGTCGCCGATGCCGGCGCCCTCGGCCGCTCCCTCGATCAGCCCGGGAATGTCCGCCACGACGATTTCGCGGCCCTTGTAGCTGACCACGCCGAGCTGCGGTCGCGTGGTGGTAAAGGCGTAGGCGCCGACCTTGGCCTGCGCATTGGTCACCGCGTTGATGAAGGTGGACTTGCCGGCGTTGGGCAGGCCAACCAGCCCGGCATCGGCGAGCAGCTTGAGCCGCAGCCACACCCAGGCTTCCTCATAGGGCCAGCCCGTGCCGTGCTGGCGCGGGGTGCGGTTGGTCGAGGTCTTGTAGGTGGCGTTGCCGCGCCCACCGTCACCGCCGCGCAGGAACACCTCGCGCTGGCCGACCTCGGTGAAATCGGCCAGCAATTCCTCCTTGTCCTCGGACAGTATCTGCGTGCCGACCGGAACCTTGATGACGAGGTCCTCGCCGCCGGCGCCGGTCATGTTCGATCCCGCGCCGCCATGGCCGCGCTGTGCGCGGAAATGCTGCGTGTAGCGGAAGTCGATCAGCGTATTGAGGCCGGCGACCGCCTCGAAGATGATGTCGCCGCCCTTGCCGCCATTGCCGCCGTTCGGGCCGCCATATTCGATGAACTTCTCACGCCGGAAGCTCACCGCGCCGGGTCCACCGGCGCCGGAGCGGACGAAGATCTTGGCCTGGTCGAGGAAATGCATCTCAGTGCTCCCCGAGCGAAAGCGATTTGCGGCTATTGGCGAGCAGCGCATTGGTCGCCAGCGCGCGTGCCGTTGCACGCGGCAGGCCCAGTGCCTTGGACATCGGCCCGCCGAGCAGCGCATCGCCCAGTGCCATCAGCACCAGTTGCAGCGTCTCCTCGCGCAACGCCATCGCCGTGGCGCCGTCATAGCCCTGCTCGGTCGCCAGTTCGTCGACCAGCCGATGGATCGCGTCGAGGATCGGGTCGAGCGCGTCCTGGTTGCCGGTCAGGATCATCCAGCTCGCCATCGCCCCGGCGCCGCGCGCGAACGCGTCGAAGGTCATGTCGACCACCTCGCGCGGATCCTGGTCGTTCGCGCGCGCGCGTTTCGCCGCTTCGAGGATGCGGGCGGTGATGCTGTCGGCGAGGTGCTTGATCAGCGCGCGCTGCAGATCGGCGGCCGAGCCGAAATGGTGCAGCAGATTGGCATGGGTCCGGCCGATCCGCGTCGCCACCGCCTTGAGTGTCACCGCCTGCGGGCCTTCCTCGAGCAGCAGCGCGCGCGCCGCCTCGATCGCGGCATCGCGCGACTCTTCGGGGGACAGGCGTTTGCGTGGGGACAGCATGGACGAAACGACAATTCTTCAACGCGGATGACAAGCGGCTCTGTTCGGCGGTTTTGGTCGCGAAAGCAACCACGGGCATGCGCTACACCCGCCCGCCGGGTGGGCGGCGGGCGGGGAGGGGCGGTTTCGGTGGCGACGGTCAGGCGGCGAGGCGATCCATTCGGCAATCCGCATCGGCAAGCTCGAGCACGAAATCGGCGCAAGGTGCCTCTCCGCCGCGCGCCAACGCCTGGCGTGGCGAGATCTTGCCCGTCGGGCGAAAGCCGAGCTTGGTCAGCACCCGACCGGACGCCGGATTGTCGACGAAGTGCCCCGCCTTCAAGCGACGCAAGCCAAGCGTGTGACGCGCCGACGCGACCATCGCGCGACCCGCTTCGGTGGCATAACCGCGACCCCAGGCGCGCGGCGTCAGCCAATAGCCGAACTCGTGGCCGTCCTCGATCCGCGCCATGCCGATCCCGCCGATCAGCTGCGGATAATCGCCCTCATGATCGAGGATCAGGCAGAAGATGTCGTGCGGGCCGCGCGGGTGCGACAGAAACGCCTCGGCATCGGCCACGCCATAGGGCCATGGCACTTTCGACAGGTTACGGGTCACGCTCTCATGGCCGATCGCGCTCGCCAGTTGCGGGGCGTCTTCCAGCCAGGCCGGCCGCAGCGTCAATCTTGCGGTACGCGCGAACATAGATACTCTCCTCGTCGCTTCGCCATGCCGCTGGCACGCCGACATGACGTGATCGCGACAATGGGGTGGGGAGGGAGCATTAAAAAAGGGAGCCGGGACGACCCGTCTCCCTTTTGCGGTCTTCCGTGGAAGACCCGGGTCGCCCTGGTGGGCAACCCGATCGGTTGCCCGTTATTCGGCCGCGAGGGCCGGCATGTCTACCGAGCAGAACTTTCGGCCAAGCTTGCCTTCGTGGAACGCCACGCGGCCGCCGGTCAGCGCGAAGAGAGTGTGGTCCTTGCCGATGCCGACATTGCGGCCCGGATAGAACTTGGTCCCGCGCTGACGCACGAGAATGTTGCCCGGAACGACGGTTTCGCCGCCGAACTTCTTCACGCCAAGGCGACGACCGGCCGAATCACGACCGTTACGCGACGAACCGCCTGCTTTCTTATGTGCCATTTCGACTCTTCCTCGAACTTACGCTTCGGCGGCCGCGGGGGCGTCGCCCTCGGTGGCCTTGGGCTTGCTCGCCTTGGCCTTCTTCTCCTGCGCACCGATCGCGGTGATCCGCAGGATCGTGTGCAGCTGGCGATGGCCGTTGCGACGACGGTAATTGTGACGACGGCGCTTCTTGAAGACGATGATCTTGTCGCCCTTCGCCTGCGCGATGATCTCGGCGGCGACCGTCAGGCCCTCGACCGACTTCAGCTCCGAGCCCTCGCCCGCCAGCAGCACGTCGCCGAGCGTGATCGACGCCCCGGCTTCGCCCTCGATCTTGTCGATGACGATCTTATCTCCGGCGGCGACGCGATATTGCTTGCCGCCCGTGCGCACGATTGCGAACATGGCCCTCATCACTTTCAAAATGCATATGCCCGCCCGGGCAGGCCCGGCGGGAGAAGCGGCGTCGCTAGGGGCGGTGACCGATTCTGTCAACTGCAAAGGCACATCCCCGCTCCCCCGCGCTTCCGGTCGAGCGGCATTCTTCGCCGCGTCCTCGTAGCGCCGCTCGCCGTCCGGGCGTGTTTTCGCGGGCGCGACCGTGACGTTTTCGCAACGCTTCGCCGCCGCGTGACGCCTTCATGAAGTTTATGTTGCAATGCGGCAAGGAATATGGCCGAATTCGAATCGCGCGGTTGTGGGGCCAATTGACCAAGACAAACGTGCCGACTCGGGGCCAATTTACAGGGCGCCGTGTCGAGTGATGACTGGTATCGCCGGCCAGCTGCAATAACGGCGTTCAACAGGAGAGATATGTTTCGGACCACCCGCCGGCATTGTCGGAGGGGAAGGGGTCTCATGTACCCAATCGGGCGATTTTTTCTAAATTTGCGGGAAATATTACTCAGGAAGATCAACATTTAATACGGTAGCGGGGAGCGGATCCTGAGAGCCACCTTTCAAAATGGGGGACTCAGCATGCATCGTCACACAATCTCCGTACTCGCGCTGGCCGTTGCGAGCCTTGCCGCGACGCCAGCCTTTGCCAGTGATCCGTCGCCTGAAACACCCGCCCCCGCCGTAAGCGCGGACCAGGACCCCGGAGACATTATCGTTACGGGTACGCGACGCCTCGGTACGACGGCGGCGGAAAGCGCGACGCCGATCAAATTGCTCGGCGCCGAGACACTCGAACATGTCGGCCAGCCGAATCTCAGCCAGGCGCTCGCCCAGCTGGTCCCTTCGTTCACGGCCGAGGCCTTTGGTGGTGACACGGGCAACCTTACCCTCAGCGCCCGCCTGCGTGGCCTGAGCCCCAACCACGTGCTCGTGCTCATCAACGGCAAGCGCCGCCACGCGACGGCGAATCTCCACGTGCTCGGCGGCGCCTATCAAGGTGGTGCGTCGCCCGATCTCGACCTGATCCCGTCAGCGGCGATCGACCATATCGAGGTGCTGGAGCAGGGCGCGGCCGCGCAATATGGTTCCGACGCGATCGCCGGCGTGATCAACATCATTCTCAAAAGCGGCGATCATGGCGGGTCGTTGAGCGGTACGGTGGGGCAATATTATCAGGGTGATGGCAAGACCGCCTCGGGTTCGCTCAATGTCGGCGTAAAGGTCGGTGAGGCTGGCTTCCTCAACCTAACCGGCTTTTATCGCTTTCATGACTTTTCGCAGCAGGGCGGACTCGACCGGCGCGTCACGGACGTGGACGGCAACCTGCTTCCGAGCGTCCCGGCGATTCGCGGCAACTCCGCCAACTTCCCCTATGTGAACAAGATTATCGGCGACGCCCGCTCGCGCCTGGGTACGATAAGCTACAATGCCGGATATGATTTCGGTGACGTGCAAATCTACTCTTTCGGCACCTATGGTCGCCGCACCGCCAGCGCTTATGAGAATTTTCGCACGCCGGACCGTGTGATTGCCTCACCGGTTCTTGGCGTGGCTGGGACCGTGACCACCCCGGGCGAGTCGATCTTCTATCCGAACGGCTTCAATCCCCGCGAGGGACTGGTCGAGGACGATTATGCCATTACCGGCGGAATCAAGGGCGAGCTGTCCGGATGGCATTGGGACCTGAGTTCCACCTTCGGTGAGGACCGGAACAAGATCTACACCTATGACAGCGCCAACGCCTCGCTGTTTGTCGACACGCATTTCACGCCGACCGATTTTTACGACGGCTCGTTCACGAACAAGGAGCTTTCCGCCAATCTCGACATCAGCAACGAGTTCGAGGTCGGCATGGCCGCGCCGCTCAACGTCGCCTTTGGCGCCGAGTATCGCAAGGGTACCTATATCATCGGGTCGGGCGACGTCGGGTCGACCTACAAGGAAGGTGGCCAGTCCTTTCCCGGCTTCCAGCTGACCGATGCCGGATTGCACAGCCGCGAAAACTATTCGCTCTATCTCGATGTTGCCGCAACCCCGGTTGCGGGCCTCAAGCTCGACGCCGCGGCGCGCTACGAGCATTATACCGATTTCGGCAACAAGCTGATCTGGAAGGTCAACGGCCGGTACGACATCAACCCGGCGGTCGCGTTGCGCGCCACGATCAGCACCGGTTTTCGTGCGCCGACGCTCGCCGAGGAATATTATTCCGCGACCAACGTCTCGCCGACCTCGGCGGTCGTGCAGTTACCGGCCAACTCCGCGGCGGCGGCGATTGTCGGGTTCACCCCGCTCAAGCCGGAGACCTCGACCTCATATAGCGCGGGTGTCGTCCTGACGCCGGCCAGAAGGCTGACCATCACGCTTGATGCCTATCAGGTGACGGTCAAGAATCGCATCATCGGCTCGGGCTCGATCGGCGGCGCGACCGCGCTTGCCGCGATCCTCGCGCATGGCAATGTTCTCGACCCGACGATTTCGGCAAGCAATGTGTTCGTCGCGGCATTCACCAATGCGCTCGACACACGCACGCGCGGCGTCGACCTGACCGTGTCCTACCCGACCGAGCTCAGCTTCGGGAAGGTCGACTGGACGCTGTCGGGCACCTACAATGAGACCAAGATCACCAATCTCTTCATCGCGCCCAGCCTCATCAACCTGAATGCCACCAGCACGATCGAAGACGGTTCACCCAAGCTGAAGGTGATTGCCGGCGCTGCGCTTAGCGCCGGTCCGTTGCACGCCACACTTCGCGAGACACTTTATACCGGCACTTCGGCACTGTCGCGGGCATCGTCGGCCTATCCCTATGTGAACAACAGCATCGGCACGTCGTTCATTACCGATCTCGAGGTTGGCTACGACATTTTCGAAAGCACCAACCTCGCCGTTGGCGCCAACAACCTCTTCAACAAGCGGCCGCCGGCGATCCTCAACGAGCCAGGCACGACGCTGCCCTCCACCGGCGCCAACGTCTATAATTCGCCCAACACCTTGTCGCCCTACGGCATCAATGGCGGCTATTATTATGCCCGCATAACATTCAAGTTCTGAGCCATGTTACGGCCCGCGCGTCCGGCCAGCCTGGCGCGCGGGTCGACCATCGTTCGATACCGGCGATGGCGGGAGCAACCAATCCCGCACGGGTGCCTCCGCAACGAAGGAGGGGCTTCACGGCCCCTTCTCTAAATCCCGCGAGTATCGCTATCCTCAGTGCCGGTGTTCGCGCCGTAACTCGTACCGCCCGTCGGCAAAGTCGCCGAACAGGCCGGAGATCGCCGGATGGTCGATCGGCTCGTCGCTGTCGTCGGCGACCAGATTCTGCTGGCTGACATAGGCGACGTAGCTCGACTCCATATTCTCGGCGAGCAGATGGTAGAAGGGTTGGTCCTTGGCCGGGCGGATCCCCTCGGGGATCGCGTCATACCATTCGTCGCTGTTGGCGAAGATCGGGTCGACGTCGAAGATTACCCCGCGAAAGTCGAACATGCGGTGCCGCACGACATCGCCGATCGCGAAGCTGGCATGCGACACCGGGGGCATCGGAACCGTCGAATCGACCGGGATGGAGGGAATGTGATTGCGGAGCATGGCCATGATCTAGTGCTCCTGCCCACCACTGACAATGGCTGCCACGGTTGCCCGCCTGATCGGCCGCGGGCGGCGACGCCATGATTCTTTTGCACCGCACAACGCCGATCGCGCGTACGGCGCTTGTGTGGCCCCGACCTTTGCGTTAGAGGCCCGCGCTCATTCGATCCGCAACCCCGCTTCTCCGGCGCGGGCTGCTGCAAAACCCCCTCGCGGAGAGGTGCCAGAGTGGTCGATTGGGACGGTCTCGAAAACCGTTGTGCCCTTGCGGGTACCGTGGGTTCGAATCCCACCCTCTCCGCCATTGGGTCCCCCGAAAGGGGTGTGAATCTGCGCGCAAATCAGAGCCTCTACGAGCTTCTCGGCAAACGGCGGAGGTAGCGGCGGAAGGGTGTCGTTGTGCGGCGCCTGGCGATGCCGGTTTCACGATCCCCCGCGCGTGCGGAAAGTAACCGGGAAAGCCCCGGCCCGATCACGTCGACGGGGCGAGGTCCCTGCAATAGTCCAGCACCTGCTCCGCCAGTTCGGTCCGACAGATCAGCAGATCAGGCAGATAGACGTCTTCCTGATTGTAGAGCAGGGGTGATCCGTCGACGCGACTGACGTGCAGCCCCGCGGCTCGCGCGACCGCGACCGGCGCGCAGCTATCCCATTCATACTGGCCGCCGGTGTGGAGGTAGATTTCGGCCTCGCCGCGCACCACCGCCATCGCCTTGGCGCCGGCCGAACCCATGGCGACGAGTTCACCGCCAAGGGCCTCCGCCAGCGTCACCGCTTCGCGCGCCGGACGGGTTCGGCTGACCAGCAGGCGCGGCGGATCGTGGGCGAGCGGCAAGGCCGGCGGCGCACCACTAGTCAGCGTCACCCCCAGACCAGGTAGCGCGACCGCGCCGATCGTCGCCACGCCGTCGATCGCGAGCCCGACATGCACCGCCCAGTCGGGGCGGCCCTCGCCATATTCGCGCGTCCCGTCGACCGGATCGATGATCCATACGCGGCTGTGCGCGAGGCGCGAGCCATCGCACTTCATTTCCTCCGACAACAGCCCGTCGGCGGGGCGCTGCTCGCGGATCGCGTGGACCAGGAACTGGTTCGCGGTCTGGTCGCCGGCCTTGCCCAGGGCCTTGGCGGAGAAGACGCCGGCCTCGCGCACGGCGAGCAGCAGCTTGCCGGCGGTTTCGGCCAGGTGGGCCGCGAGATCGACGTCGGTCATGGTGTTGCTCATTTCAGCGGCATGATCTGGCGGACGATATATTCGGCGGCCTCGACCGGCGTCATTTCGGCGGTGTTCACCCGGATTTCGGCCTTCAGTGGCGGTTCGTACGGGCTGTCGATGCCCGTGAAGTTCTTCAGTTCGCCGCGACGGGCCTTCTTGTACAGACCCTTCACGTCGCGCTGCTCGGCGATTTCCAGCGGCGTATCGACGAAGATCTCGATGAATTCGCCCTCGGGCAACATCCCGCGGACCATGTCGCGCTCGGCGCGGAAGGGGGAGATGAACGCCGTGAGCACGATCAGGCCGGCATCGGCCATCAGCTTGGCGACCTCGCCGACGCGACGGATATTTTCGATCCGGTCGGCCTCGGTGAAGCCGAGATCCTTGTTCAACCCGTGGCGGACATTGTCGCCGTCGAGCAGGAAGGTGTGGCGGTTCATCAGGTTGAGCGACTTCTCGACCTCGTTGGCGATGGTCGATTTGCCGGCACCCGACAGGCCCGTGAACCACAGCACGCGGGGCTTCTGGTTCTTGAGATCGGCATGTGCCTCGCGGCTGATATCGGTCGCTTGCCAATGCACGTTCTGCGCACGCCGCAAGCTGAAGTGCAGCATTGCCGCGGCGACCGTCGCATTGGTGATCTTGTCGATCAGGATGAACCCGCCAAGAGCGCGGCTTTCGGCATAGGGCTCGAACACGATGGGCCGGTCGGTGGTGATCTCCGCCACGCCGATCGCATTGAGTTCGAGCGTCTTGGCCGCGAGATGCTCCATCGTGTTGACGTTGATCTGGTATTTCGGCTCGTGCACCGTCGCCGAAACCATCTGCGGACCGAGCTTCAGCCAATAGGAGCGACCGACGATGAGCGGTTCGTCGTCCATCCAGACGATGGTCGCTTCGAACTGGTCGGCGGTTTCCGGTGGCGCGTCGGCGCAAGCGATGACGCTGCCGCGCGAACAATCGATCTCGTCGGCGAAGGACAGGGTTATCGATTGCCCCGCCACCGCCGCGTCGAGCTCGCCGTCGAGCGTGGTGATACGGCTGATGGTCGACATCTTGCCGCCGGGGAGCACGCGGATCGCATCACCCGGCTTGACCGTGCCGCTGGCGATCTGCCCGGAGAAGCCGCGGAAATCGAGGTTGGGACGATTGACCCATTGCACGCCCATGCGGAACGGCCTGGCCTGATCCTCGTCGGCACCGACCTCGACGCTCTCGAGATGTTCGATCAGCGTCGGACCCGCATACCACGGCATGTTGTCCGACGGCAGCGAGATGTTGTCGCCCTTGAACCCCGAGATCGGCATTGGCGTGAAAGCGGTGATGCCGATGCTCTCGGCAAAGCCGGCATAATCGGCGACGATCGCGTCATATTGCCCCTGATCATAGCCGATCAGGTCCATCTTGTTCACCGCGAGCACCAGGTTCTTGATGCCGATGAGGTGCGCGAGATAGGAATGACGCCGGGTCTGCGTCAGCACGCCCTTGCGCGCATCGATCAGGATCACCGCGAGATCGGCGGTCGAGGCGCCGGTCACCATGTTGCGGGTATATTGTTCGTGGCCGGGCGTGTCGGCGACGATGAACTTGCGCTTTTCGGTCGAGAAGAAGCGATAGGCCACGTCGATCGTGATGCCCTGTTCGCGCTCGGCGGCGAGGCCGTCGACGAGCAGCGCGAAGTCGATCTCCTGCCCTTGCGTGCCGACCCGCTTGCTGTCCGCCTCGAGCGCGGCGAGCTGGTCCTCGAAGATCATCTTCGAATCGTACAGCAGCCGCCCGATCAGCGTCGACTTGCCGTCATCGACCGAGCCGCAGGTGATGAAGCGCAGCATCGTCTTGTGCTGGTGCTGGTCGAGATAGGCGTCGATGTCCTCGGCGATCAGCGCTTCGGTCTGGTAGACGCTTTCCTGCGTGGCGCTGTCGCGCATCAGAAATACCCTTCCTGCTTCTTCTTCTCCATGCCAGCGCCGCCGGCATCCTTGTCGATCGCGCGGCCCTGACGTTCCGACGTGGTCGTCAGCAGCGTTTCCTGGATGATCTCGGACAGCGTCGAAGCGGTGCTCTCGACCGCGCCGGTCAGCGGGTAGCAGCCGAGCGTACGGAAGCGGATCGACCGCTCGACCGGCACCTCGCCGGGCCTGAGCGGGAAGCGCTCGTCATCGACCATCAACAGCATGCCGTCGCGCTCGACCGTCGGGCGCTTGCCCGCGAAGTACAGGGGGACGATCGGCACGTCGTTGAGCTGGATATATTGCCACACGTCGAGCTCGGTCCAGTTCGAGATCGGGAACACGCGGATGCTCTCGCCCTTGTTCTTGCGCGCATTGTAGAGGTTCCACAATTCGGGGCGCTGGCTCTTCGGATCCCAGCCATGGCTGGCGGTGCGGAACGAGAAGATGCGCTCCTTGGCGCGGCTCTTCTCTTCGTCGCGCCGCGCGCCGCCGAACGCCGCGTCGAAACCATATTTGTCGAGCGCCTGTTTCAACCCTTCGGTCTTCCACATGTCGGTGTGGAGCGCGCCGTGATCGAACGGATTGATCCCGCGCTCGGCGGCTTCCGGGTTCTGGTAGACGAGCAGTTCCATGCCGCTCTCGCGCGCCATGTGGTCGCGCAGCCTGTACATCTCCCGGAACTTCCACGTCGTGTCGACATGCAGCAACGGAAAGGGCGGCGGCGAGGGATAAAAGGCCTTGCGCGCGAGATGCAGCATCACGGCGGAATCCTTGCCGACCGAATAGAGCATCACGGGCTTGTCGGCTTCCGCGACGACCTCGCGCATGATGTGGATCGCCTCGGCTTCGAGGCGCTCCAGGTGGGTGAGTGTTCTCGTCATCGTCTCTGTCTCCGCGAAGCGGCTTGTCTGACACCGGGTCGATCCGGCAATCAATGCATTCTTGGGCGGGTGATCGCGGCGCTATCTCCCGACCGGTTTCGCGGCGGCCCCGGCAAGCGCCGCGAGATCGGCATCGACCGCCGGGCGAGGCACAGGGTACAAACGGCTCGTGTCGTCGGCACAATGGAAATCGGCCGGCATTCTCTTTCCGGATCGCGTGCGCGGTCCACGACACCTTGTCGGGCGGTGCGTCCTTGCAACAGCTGTCCTGACGGGGGCGGCGAGGTCAAAGCCAACTCCTCAATCCCTTTTTTGGCATCGGCATGTTAAGCCAGGACGGGGGCTGGACTGGTGCCGGTTGCAGGAATCGAACCCGCGACCTTCGGTTTACAAAACCGCTGCTCTACCAGCTGAGCTAAACCGGCACACAGGCTGCAAATGCGTCAGACGACGCCGAAGGTCCAGCCCTCGCTTTGCGCAATTTCGCGAGTCAGCGCCGGCGGATGCCAGAGATCGGCACGATTGGCCTGGGCGCGCAGCCATGCGGCGGTGAGGATCGCGTCGGTCGCATGGTCGGTATAGCGGGAAAGCGGGAGGTGGGCGCGCGAGCCGAAAGCCGACAGCGCCATGTCGAGCGATTCGGCATCGCGCAGCTTGCTCAGCCCCTTGCGCATGCCCGAGGCTCGCGCGGCGATGGCGGTGTAGATCTCGACCACGAGCGGACCATGATCGGGTCGGCGATCGAACGGCCACACCGCAATGTCGCGGCCGAGACGGTGCAGCAGGCGCATCCCGGCAAAGCTGGCCTTGGCGACCTGTGCGGCACCGATCGCGTCATAGACGGTCGATGGCTTGCCACCGCCTCGCGCGTTGTAATGCGCCTCGCAACGGCGGAAGTGCATGAAGCGCGCCTTGGGGCCATCCGCCGCGCCGAGATAGAAATGCGTGCCGCGCCGTGCCTCGAGGAACGAGGCGGCGCCGAGATCGGCATCCTCGCACCGGGCGTCGACATAAGCCCAGAAATCCCGCGCGCTATGCGGCGTGTGTTCGCCGGGAAGATAGGCGCCGCGCTCGATCAGTGGCGGGGCGAAGCTGAAGTCGAAACCGACGAGCAGCGAGGTGTCGCGCTGCTCCCGCAGCCAGTGCAACACTTGCGCGCGAGACCACACGCCCTGCGGTGCCGCGACCAGGGTCGGTGCCGCATCGCCCGTCTCGCAGACTGCCACGGCGATACCGGGATGCCGCGTGCCCCTGGCACCCGACCAGTCGATCGCGGCGAAGCGCGCGAAACGGCCAAGGCGCTCGGTCAATTAAACCGCTTCCGACCGGAGGCCGGGGCCCGGTTGGGGGACGTTGGTAACGGAACGCGACGAATAGTCACCAGAGCCTTTCCAACTGGGCCGGCTTTCGCCGGGGAAGAGAAGGAAGCCCAAATTCGCGTCGCCCATCACTTCTTCTTGCGCGGCTTTGCCGGCTTTTTCGCCGCGACCCAGTCGCGCGAACGCTCGATCATCGCGCGGACGCGGTCGGGATCCGGGCTGTCGTAGCGCACCAGGACCCCGGGCCAACCCTCATAATGCGGCGTCTGCCAGAAGGTGTCGGGGTCGGTTTCCTTGAGCATCTCGACCGTGTCGAGGTCGATCGCGATACCGAACGAACTCTGTCCCTCGCGCCCGGTGAACAGGAAGGCGCGCCCGTTCGACGCGACCTTGACCGCCGGGCTGCCATAGCTGGTCGAAAGCTCGGTATCGGGCAGCGACAGCGCATGAGCGACGGCGCTTTCCCAATCGATCGTCATTCCCCGCGCTCCTTGAGTTCCGCCCACCACGCCATGCGTTCGGCGATGCGTTTCTCCACCCCGCGATCGGTCGGCTTGTAGAAGGTCTGCGGGCTCATCTCCTCGGGCCAGTAGTTCGCGCCCGAATAACCTTCCGCTGTATCATGGTCATAGGCATAACCCTTGCCGTAACCGATGTCCTTCATCAGCCGGGTCGGCGCGTTGAGGATGTTTTTCGGCGGCATCAGCGAACCGGTTTCCTTGGCGCTGCGCCACGCCGCGCCCGCGGCCTTGTAGGCGGCGTTCGATTTGGGCGCGACGGCGCAATAAAGGCACGCCTGGACGATCGCCAGTTCACCCTCGGGCGAGCCGAGAAACTCATAGGCGTCTTTCGCCGCGAGGCACTGCACCAGCGCCTGCGGGTCGGCGAGCCCGATATCCTCGCTCGCGAAGCGCGTGATGCGGCGCAGCACGTAGAGCGGCTCCTCGCCGGCGGTCAGCATCCGCGCGAGATAATAGAGCGAGGCCTGCGGGTCGGATCCGCGCATCGCCTTGTGGAGCGCGGAAATGAGATTGTAATGCCCCTCGCGGTCCTTGTCGTAGACGGCGACGCGGCGTTGCAGGAACGACGACAGCCCGGCGGGATCGAGCGGCTCGGGCAGGTCGACCGAATAGAGCGTCTCGACCTGGTTGAGCAGGAAGCGCCCGTCGCCATCGGCACTGGCGAGCAGCGCGTCGCGCGCCTCGTCGGTGAGGGGCAGGGGCCGGCCCTCGATCTCCTCGGCGCGGGCGACCAGCTTTTCCAGCGCGGCGCGATCGAGTCGGTGGAGGATCAGCACCTGCGCGCGGCTGAGCAACGCGGCATTGAGCTCGAACGACGGATTCTCGGTCGTCGCCCCGACCAGCGTCACCGTGCCGTTCTCGACATAAGGCAGGAAGCCGTCCTGCTGCGCGCGATTGAAGCGATGGATCTCGTCGACGAACAACAGCGTGCGCTTGCCGATCCGCGCATGGTCGCGTGCTTCGGAAAAGGCCTTCTTCAGATCGGCAACGCCTGAGAATACCGCCGAGATCGCTACAAATCGCAGCCCGACCGCGTCCGCGAGCAGCCGCGCGATCGTCGTCTTGCCCGTGCCTGGCGGTCCCCACAATATCATCGACGACAGGCGACCGGCGGTGACCATCCGCCCGATCGCGCCTTCGGGCCCGGTAAGATGCTCCTGTCCCACCACCTGGTCGAGCGCGGCGGGGCGCAGGCGCTCCGCCAGCGGCGCGTCGGCGGGCGCGCTGGTCGGCGCGGGAAGATCGTCTGCGGCAAAGAGGTCGGCCATGCGCCCTAGATAGGCGCGGCGAAGAAATTTTGCAGCGGGGCTTGTCACCTGCGATCTAAGATATATCTTAGCGCTATCATGATATATGAAAGGAATAAGATGTTTCATGGATTTCGCGGCGGCCATCACGGTCGCCATTGTGGTCCGCGCGGCGGCTCGCGCCATTGGGGTCCGTTCGAGGTGCGGTGGGATTTCGACCCCGACGCCACGCGCGGTGGTCGCGGCGGCGGGCGTCGTCGGATGTTCGATGGCGGTGAGCTTCGGCTCGTGCTGCTCAAGCTGATCGCCGACGAGCCGCGCCACGGCTACGACCTGATCCGACAGATCGAGGAGATCACCGGCGGTGCCTATGCGCCGAGCCCCGGCATCGTCTATCCGACGCTGACCCTGCTCGACGAAATGGGCTTGATCGGCGAGCGGCAGGCTGAAGGCTCGAAGAAGCTGTTCGCGGTTACCGATGCCGGGACGACGCATCTCGCGGAGAATGCTGAACTGGTCGCGACGCTGATGGCGCGCCTGGCCGAGGTCGGCGCCGAACGCACGCGCGGCGACAACAGCTCGGTGCGCCGCGCGATGATGAACCTGCGCGCGGCGCTGCAGAACCGGCTTGCCGCCGGCGATGTCGATGCCGAAACGCTCCACGCCGCGGTCGCGTTGATCGACGAGGCGGCGCAGAAGATCGAACGGCTGTAAGCTTGGTGCGAACGCGCTTGCAGATGCTCCGCCGGCGGCTGGGCCTTCCCGCCGCCGGCACCCTTTCAGGAAATGCCGACCATGACCCTGTCGACGACGGCCACGGTGCCGACCGCGAGCGCCAGCAAATATCTCCAGCAACTGTGCAAGCACTGGCAGCACAATCTCGCGGTTGAATTTACCGCCGACCATGGCACCGTGGTCTTCCCCAGGGACGCGCGCGGCGCCGACTGGCCGGGGGATGCGCTGGTCACCTTCGACGCGGGCGGCGAGGCGCTCAGGGTGCGGATCGATGCCAGTGTCGATGCCCAGCTGGATGGCCTGAAGGGCGCGGTCGCGCGCCATCTCGACCGGTTCGCCTTTCGCGAGGCGCCGCTGCCCTTTGACTGGCAGGCCGCCTGAGGCGGCTGCGGGATCAGCCCTTTTCGGCCGCGCTTGATACGAAGGGCGCGGGCGCTCGGCGGACATCGTGGGACGCCGCCTTGAGCGCCATCGTTTCCAGATAGGCGTCAAGCGCCGCCTCGTTGATGTCGTCCCAGTGATAGCGTTCCGCCTTGGCGTGCCCTGCCGCGCCGAGGCGGTCGCGCAGGCCCGGCTCGGTAACGATCCGCGCGATCGCGGCGGCATATCCTTCGACATCCGCCGGATCGATCAGGAAGCCGGTCTCGCCGTCCACGACCAGGTCGACCGTGCCCGTCGCGCGTGCGGCCACGACGGGCGCGCTGGAGGCCATCGCCTCGAGCGTCACGTTGCCGAAGGTCTCCGTCACGCTCGGGTTGAAGAAGACGTCCATCGAGGCGACCGCGCGACCGAGATTGTCGCCCGACTGGAAGCCGGCGAACACCGCGTCGGGCACGCGCTCGGCGAACCATTCGCGCGCCGGGCCTTCCCCGACGACGAGTACCTTGTGCTTGGTCCCGCGCCGTTCCAGCGCCGCGATCACATCGGCGAAAACACCGAGGCCCTTTTCCAGCACCAGCCGCCCGAGAAAGCCGACCGCGATTTCGTCGTCGGCGATGCCGAGCATCCGTCGCCAGCCGAGATCGCGCCGCGCCGGGTTGAAGCGTGCATGGTTGACGCCGCGCGACCATGTACGGATCGGCGTCGTCACGCCCCAGTCGCGCAACAGATCGGTCATGCTCTGGCAGGTGGTCAGCGCCATATCGACCCGATTGTAAAAGCGCGTAAGCCCCCAGATCACCGCCGGTTCGAGAAAGCCGACGCCGTAATAGCGCGGATAGGTATCGAAGCGCGTATGGACCGAGGCGACGACCGGAATGTCGCGCTTGCGTGCCCAGGTCACCGCGCGGTGACCGAGAAATTCCGGCGCCGAGACGTGCACGAGATTGGGCGCGAACGCCGCCAGGTCGCGTTTGATCACCGATGGCAGCCACCGCCCGAGCTTGTATTCGCCACGGCCGCCCGGCACCGCAAAGGCCGGCACGCTGACCAGGTCGCCCGTCGGGGGGAAGGCCGGGCGCGGGATCGTCGGCGAATAGATCCGTACCTTCACGCCGCGCTTGAGCAAATGGCCGACGAGCAGGTTCAGCGACTGGTTCGCACCATCGCGGACGTAATTGTAGTTGCCACTGAAAAGGGCAACGCGCAGGTCTGTCGGCAGCATGATAGGGGCGCCATAGCGATGTGATTGCGGCGTTACTATGTCGTCACCCTTGCTGCGGAGTGCCGACATGACCGACCTGACCTCCTTCCCGATCACCCGGCGCTGGCCGGCGCAATTCCCCGACCGTATCCAGCTCTATTCGCTGCCGACCCCCAATGGGGTGAAAGCATCGATCATGCTTGAAGAAATCGGCTTGCCCTATGAGCCGCATCTCGTCGATTTCGCCACGGACGACCAGAAGTCGGCCGAATTCGTCAGTCTCAATCCCAACGGCAAGATCCCCGCGCTGATTGATCCGGACGGTCCCGGGGGCAAGCCGCTGGCGCTGTTCGAAAGCGGCGCGATCCTGCTCTACCTCGCCGACAAGACGGGCAAATTCATCCCCGCCGACCCCGCCGGGCGTTGGCAGGCGATCCAGTGGGTGATGTTCCAGATGGGGGGTGTCGGCCCGATGTTCGGCCAGCTCGGCTTCTTCAACAAGTTCGCCGGCAAGGACTGGGAAGACAAGCGCCCGCGCGACCGATATGTCGCGGAAAGCAAGCGGTTGCTTGGCGTCATGGACAAGCAGCTCGAACACCGGACCTGGTTCCTCGGCGACGACTATTCGATCGCCGACATTTCGATGCTCGGCTGGGTGCGCAATCTCATCGGCTTCTACGAGGCGCGCGAGCTGGTCGGGTTCGACGGCTATACGAACGTTGCGGCATGGCTGGAACGCGGCCTTGCCCGGCCGGCGGTGCAGCGCGGGTTGAGTATTCCGGCACGCGCGTGACGTCCGTTCCTCCCCGTGCCGGGGAGGAACGAAAAGAGACAATTTCTTTGTTCCCCTCTCGTTCCGTTTTCGCTAAGCCCCGATCATGGCGAAACCCCAGAAGCGCTATGTCTGCCAATCCTGCGGTTCGGTGTCGCACCGCTGGGCGGGGCAGTGCGCCGATTGTGCCGAATGGAACACGCTGGTCGAGGAGGCCGGCGGCAATGTCACGCCGTTCCAGGCCAAGCACAATCTGCAATCGGGCGGGCGCGCGGTGGTCATGGTCGGGCTCGATGCCGAGATCGCGCTGCCGGAGCGCATGCCGAGCGGCATTGCCGAACTCGACCGCGCCATGGGCGGCGGCTTTGTCGAGGCGTCGGCAACGCTGATCGGCGGCGATCCCGGGATCGGCAAATCGACATTGCTGCTCCAGGCGGCGGCGAAGATGGCGCTCGCCGGGCTGCCCGTGGCCTATGTCTCGGGTGAGGAAGCGGCCGATCAGGTGCGGTTGCGCGCGCGCCGGCTCGGGCTCGGCAATGCGCCGGTGCAACTCGCGGCGGCGACTTCGGTGCGCGATATCCTGACCACGCTGGGGCAGGGGCGTCCTCCTGCGCTGCTGGTGATCGATTCGATCCAGACGATGCACAGCGACCTGATCGAAGGTGCGCCGGGGACCGTCAGCCAGGTCCGCGCCTCGGCGCAGGAATTGATTCGCTTCGCCAAGGAACGCGGCACCGCGGTCGTGCTGGTCGGCCATGTCACCAAGGACGGCAGCATCGCCGGCCCGCGCGTGCTCGAACATATGGTCGATACCGTGCTCAGTTTCGAAGGCGAGCGCAGCCACCAGTACCGCATCCTGCGCGCGATCAAGAACCGCTTCGGCGGCACCGATGAGATCGGCGTGTTCGCGATGCAGTCGGAAGGGCTCGCCGAGGTGTCGAATCCTTCCGCGCTGTTCCTCACCCAGCGCGAGGAAGGTGTCACCGGCACCACCGTCTTTCCCGCGCTCGAGGGGACACGGCCGGTGCTGGTCGAGATCCAGGCGCTGGTCGTTCGTCTCGCCTCGGGCGCGACGCCGCGCCGCGCGGTGGTCGGCTGGGATACGGGTCGGCTGGCGATGGTGCTGGCGGTGCTCGAGGCACGCTGCGGGCTCAGTTTCTCCTCGTGCGAAGTCTATCTCAACATCGCCGGCGGCTACCGTGTGCAGGATCCCGCCGCCGACCTCGCGGTCGCCGCGGCCCTTGTCTCCGCGCTCAGCGAACGGCCCGTGCCGGCCGATGCGGTGGCGTTCGGCGAGATCGCGCTGTCGGGCGAGATCCGCCCCGTCGCGCACGGCCCGCTGCGGCTCAAGGAATCGGGCAAGCTCGGCTTCGAGCGTGCGCTGGTCCCGTCTGCCATGACGGGCGACAAGAGCGGCCTGAGTCTCACCGGTTTTCGTACGCTCGGCGGTTTCGTCGACCATATGCTCGGGCGCGGCTAGTGCGGTGGATTTGAAATTCGCCTCATTGGGAGGCTGGGCGCGGCGCGAATTTCAAATCCATAAACCACACTAGAATCATATAGTTGCTAGTGATCCTCTCGAATCTGAAGATCGCTCCTCCCGTGCGGAACTGTGTGGCGAACTTCAGATTCGGGTCACTAGCGCGCGTCCGCATACCGCCCTATCTCTCCGTCTCGCTCGACCCGAACGGTGGAACAGATTGACGCGATGGGACTGACCGCACTCGACATTCTCGTGTTGCTCGCGATTGGCGGGGCGGCGGTGCTCGGCTTCATGCGCGGCTTCGTCACCGAATTGTTGTCGCTGTTCGCCTGGGTGGCGATCGTCTTCATGCTCAAGCTCTTCCACACGCCCGTTACCCATATGCTGTCGGGCATGGTCGGTACCGTCACCGGGGCCGCGGTGCTGGCCTTCGCGTTGATCGGCGCCGTGACCTATTTCGGCGGACGGATGATCGCCGGGGCACTCGGGTCGCGGACGCGCGATTCGATCCTCGGTCCGCTCGACCGCGCGCTCGGCTTCGGGTTCGGCGCGTTCAAGGGGCTCATCCTGGCGAGCCTCGCCTTCCTGCTCGTCGTGCTGGTCACCGACACGATGCGCGGCGGCCCGTCGCACCGCCCGGAATGGCTGACCATTTCGCGCACCTACCCGGTGCTCAATGCGACCAGCGCGAGCATTGCCGATTTCGTCGATCGCCGCCGCAAGGGTGAGCCGGTGTTCGGCACCGGTGGCAACGTCACCGCGCCGCGTGACGTGCCGGCGGGAAATCGCGAATGAACGCGCCACTCTACAATGCCGAGGTGCTGCGGCTCGCGACGAGCAACCCCTGCGATACGAGACTGACCGATCCGATGGGTTCGGCCGAGCGCCGCTCGGTATTGTGCGGCAGCCGCATCACTGTCGATGTTGATCTGGACGATGCGGGCCGGGTCGGCGCCATCGGCATGCAGGTCAGCGCCTGCGCCTATGGCCAGGCCTCGGCGACCTTGCTCGCGCGGCATGCGGTCGGCCGCTCGGCCAGTGAACTCACTGCCGCGCGCGATGCGATTGCGCACTGGCTGGCGGGCGAGGGTGCGATTCCCGATTGGCCCGGCCTCGCCGCGCTCGCCGGGGTCGTGCCGTACAGCGCGCGCCATGGCGCGGTCCGCCTCCCGTTCGAGGCGGCGGCCGACGCGGTGAACGCGGCCATCGCGCCAGCGGCATGACCGAATCGCTGCTCCTCGACGGCGTCATCCTGCTCGGTTCGGGACTGGTCTTCGTCCTGTTGTTCCGCAAGCTCGGGCTTGGTGCGACGCTGGGTTATCTCGTCGCCGGCGCCTTGGTCGGACCACAGGCGCTCGGGCTGGTCGGCGGCGCGGAAGCCAAGATCGGCGTCGCCGAACTCGGCATCACCCTGCTGTTGTTCATCGTCGGGCTCGAACTCAACCCCACACGCTTGTGGCGCCTCAAGCAGGAAATCTTCGGGCTCGGGCTGATGCAGGTCGTCGCCTGCGGTCTGGCGATATCGGCCGTGGTGTGGGTCGGGACCAGCTTTTCGACCGAAGCGGCGCTGGCGCTCGGTCTGCCGCTTGCTTTGTCTTCCACCGCGCAGGTGCTGCCGATGCTGCGGTCCGCCGGGCGGCTGCGGACCCCCTTTGGCGAACGAGCCTTCTCGATCCTGCTGTTTCAGGATCTGTCGATCGTCCCGTTGATCACCATCACCGCGGTGATGTCGCGCAATCCGGCGGCGCAATCGGGGCCGCCGGGCTGGCTGCTCGGCATCTATACGGTCGTCGCGATCGTCGGGTTGATTCTTGCCGGCCGTTTCATCCTGCGCCCCCTGTTTCGCACCATCGGCAATCTGGGCGAGCGCGAGATGTTCGTCTTCGCCGGGCTGTTCACCGTCATCGCCGCCGCTGCGACGATGCAGGCGCTCGGTCTGTCGACCGCGCTCGGCGCGTTCGTCGCCGGCGTGATGCTCGCCGACAGCCCGTATCGCCACGAACTCGAAGCCGATGTCGAGCCGTTCCGCTCGATTCTGCTCGGCCTGTTCTTCCTTGCCGTCGGGATGATGCTCGACCTCCACGCCATCGCCGAACGACCCTTGTTCGTTCTTGGCATAGCGGCCGCGCTGATCGTCACCAAGACGGTGATCATCACCGGCATCGGCCTGGCGTTCAAGATGCGTTGGCGCGGCGCGCTCGCGCTCGGTCTGCTGCTCAGCCAGGGCGGCGAATTCGGCTTCGTGCTGTTCGCCCAGGCGCAGAACGCGATGCTCATCCGGCCCGAGGCGGCGAGCCTGTTCGGTGCGATCATCACGCTGTCGATGGCGACCACGCCGTTCCTGATGTCGGCCACGGCGCGGCTGCGCGCCGAGCCCGACAGCAAGGAGGTCCGCGACGGACCGACCGCCGACGGCGCCAACGCGCTGATCGTCGGTTATGGTCGCTTCGGCCAGACGGTCAGCCAGATGCTCAATGGCGCGGGCATCCCTGTCACGCTGATCGACATGGATATCGAGATGATCGATGTCGCCGGCAACTTCGGCGCCAAGGTCTATTATGGCGACGGCACCCGGCTCGACCTGCTGCGCCAGGCCGGCGCGGCCGAGGCCGAGCTGATCCTGTTCTGCATCGACGGCGACCAGCTCAGTGCCGAACTGATCGAGAGCGTCCACGAGGCTTTCCCCAAGGCCGCGATCTTCGCGCGGGCCTTCGATCGGCGCGCGCTGCTCAAGCTCAAGGGCACGCCGGTTGCCGGCGTCGTCCGCGAGGTGCTCGATTCGGCGGTGCGCATGGCACGCCTCGCGCTCGACAATGTCGGCGTGTCGGCCGAGCACATCGATCGTACCGAGGATCTCTACCGCAAGCGCGACAACGAGCGGCTGCGCGCGCAGTTCGAAACGGGTGACCTGCGCGCCGCGATCGGCAACATCATCACCGCGGACGAGAGCGGCATTGCCTTGGTCGAATCACCCAATGTCAGGGAAAGTGATTGCGGATGAACCTGCTTGTGATCCTCGCCGCGCTGTCGGGCGCGATGGCCGTCGCCGCCGGAGCCTTCGGCGCGCATGGTGCCAGTGGCCAGGCGGCGGAATGGCTCAGGACGGGCGGGCACTATCAGCTGATCCACGCCGTCGCCGCGCTTGTCGCCTTCAGGCTCGAGGCGCGTGGGCCGGCATGGTGCTTCGTCGCGGGCGGCGCGATCTTCGCCGGCACGCTCTATCTCATGGCACTCGGCCTGCCGCGCTGGCTTGGTGCGATCACCCCGCTCGGCGGAGCGGCGCTGATCGCCGGGTGGTTGTGGCTGGCGTTGGTGTTCGCGCGCCGTTGACGCGGCGTCAGGCTGCCTCGCCGATATTCTTGCTGCCGGACGGCGGCTCGCCCTCCGATTGAGCGGGGCGCTCGGGTCGGGCCGATGACGCTTGCGCCTGAGGATAGCCGAGCAGAAACCCCTGGGCTTCGTCGCAACCCTCACGGCGCAGGACGGCAAGCTGTTGCTCGGTCTCGATGCCTTCGGCAAGCACGGGAATTGCGAGACTCTTGCCCAGCGCGAGCACGGCGCGGATGATCGCGGTCGCCTGCGGGTTGCTTTCCAGTTCGGTGGCGAACAGCCGGTCGAGCTTGATCTTGTCGAACGGAAAGGCCCGCAGCGTTTCCAGCGACGAATAGCCGGTGCCGAAATCGTCGAGCGCGACCCCGATGCCGAGCGCCTTGATCTGGCGCAGCACGTGGAGCGCGCGCTTGCGATCCGCCATGATCGCGGACTCGGTCAGTTCGACCTCGAGGCGCCGGGGCGGGAGCCCGGTCTCCAGCATGATTTCGTGGAACAGCCGGGGCAACTCGCCATGGGCAAGTTGCAGCGGCGACACGTTTACCGCGACCTTCGATTCGTGGGGCCAACTCGCGGCATCGGTGCAGGCACGGCGAAGCACCCATTCGCCGAGCATCAGGATCAGGCCGTTTTCCTCGGCGATCGGAATGAATACCGTCGGCGAAATCGGTCCGCGCACGGGGTGCGTCCAGCGCGCAAGCGCCTCATAACCCGTCACCTCGTTCGTGGTAACCGAGCTCTGAACCTGGTAATGGACTTCGAGCTGGTTCCCCTCGATTGCGACGCGCAGATCGTTCGCCAGTTCGCGGCGATCGCGGATCGCCTCGTCGAGTGGCGCATCGTAGAAGCACGGGGCGATCGTTCCCTGATTCTTGGCGCGAAACATCGCGAGATCGGCGTTGTTGGTCAGCGCTTCGGCATCGCCCGCATCCTGCGGGTAGGTCGCCACGCCGATACTCGCCCCGACCCGCGCATCGAACCCGCCGATCGACAGCGGTTCGTTGAGCACCGTCGCCATGCGATTGGCGAACGCGACCAATCGGGTACGGTCGTCGAAGCGGGTCATCGCGACGAATTCGTCGCCCCCGAGCCGGGCAATCGTGTCGTCCCGGCCCAATTCGGCCCGCATCCGTTGCCCGAGCAGGATCAGCACGTCATCGCCGGCCTTGTGGCCGTGGATATCGTTGACTTCCTTGAAACGGTTGAGATCGATGGCGACCAGCCCGATTTGCGTGCCGGTCGCGCGGGCATATTCGAACTGGCGCGAAAGCTCCAGCTGGAAGCTGGCGCGATTCGGCAAGCCGGTGAGCGCGTCGTTCATCGCCATTTGGTGCAAACGCTGCATCGCGTCCGAGCGCGTCCGGCGATCGATCAATGCGGCAAAGACGCCGGTGGCAATGACGACCAGGCCGACCATCGCCGTGGCGAGGCCCAGCGCCTGCATCTGGTGCGGATCCAACGACGTCTGGCTGAGTCGCAACGGTATGATTCGGAGTGCCGTCATCGCCACGAAGTGCAGCGTCGCGATCGCGACGACGAGCAAACCGCTACCGGCAGCGACGCGGTAGCGACCGAGCTTCTCGGTGCCGAGCGCCGCAAGCGCCGCCGCCCCGAATATGATGGCGCAGGCGATCGCCGCCACGACATAGCCTTGGCGCCACTCGACAATCCCGTCGACGCGATAGGCCATCATGCCGACAAAATGCATGACGCTGGTGGCGACGCCGACCAGCGCTCCGCCGATGATCGCGTGGGGCATCGTCCGCCGCCACGTTGCGACGCCGAAGCCGACGCCCGTCCCGACGATCGCGATGATCAGCGAAGCGATCGTCAGAACCGGATCGAGCGTGACGGGAACTTCGGGCCTGAAGGCGATCATCGCGACGAAATGAGTGCACCAGATCGTCGCGCCGGCACCGACCGAAGTCATGAACAGCCAGCCGATACGCTGAAAGCCGCTGGTGCCTTGCGCGCGACCGAGCATCTGGACGATCGCGAATGCACCGATGCAACAGACGATGACGGCCAGCGCGACGAGCCAGAGGTCATGTTCGGTCGTGATGCACAGTGCGACGTCAATCATGGGCAAGTTCCGCGAGATGTACGCTGCCGGGATGGCGGTGCGGCACCTGCGGTTGGTTCTGGTGCTTCATCCTTAAGATAGGATGAAATGCCGGCCGGGGGCGGCCGGCCCGCCATGGTCGCGGCGCGTTATTCCGGGCGCGGTTCTACCCGATCCGCGTGTCGAGAAAGCGGGCGACATCGGCGAGGTTCACCGACCTGTCGAGATAGGTTTCGCCGATCCCGCGCGCGAGCAGGAAGGGCAGGGTGCCGCCGTCCATCTTCTTGTCATGCAGCATGTGCGCGACCAGCGTCGCGCCGTCGGCGCCCACCCCGGCGGCATTGGCGCCATCGGGAAGCTTGACGCTGCGCAAATGCTCGCCGACGCGCCCCGCGTCCGCGGCCGGCGCGAGCCCCTTCGCCGCCGAATAATCGAATGCCATCGCCATCCCGGCCGCGACCGCCTCGCCGTGCAGCAGCTTGCTCGAAAAGCCCGTTTCGGCTTCCAGCGCATGGCCGAAGGTGTGGCCGAGGTTGAGCAGCGCGCGCTTGCCGGTCGTCTCGCGCTCGTCCTCGGCGACGATCCGCGCCTTGGCGGCGACGGCATGGGCGATGGCGTGGCTGCGCGCCGCGGCATCGCCGGCGAGCAGGTCGGCGCCATGCGCCTCGCACCAGGCGAAGAAATCGGCGTCGTCGATCAGGCCATATTTGACGACCTCGGCATAGCCGGCGCGCAGTTCGCGGATCGGCAGCGTGTCGAGCACGTCCGGGTCGATCAGCACGAGCGCCGGCTGGTGGAACGCGCCGATCAGATTCTTGCCGGCGCGGGCGTTGATCGCGGTCTTGCCGCCGACCGACGAATCGACCTGGGCGAGCAAGGTGGTCGGCACCTGGACGAAACCGCAGCCGCGCTTGAGAATGCTGCACGCGAAGCCGACCAGATCGCCGATCACCCCACCGCCCAGCGCCACGACATGGTCGCCGCGCTCGATGCCGAGGTCGAGCAGCGTGTCGGTCAGCCGTTCGAGCATGTTCCAGCTCTTGCTGCCCTCGCCGGGCGGCAGCACGATCGATTCGCTGGCAACGCCCGCCGCGCTCAGCGATGCCTGAAGCGTGGCGAGGTGCACGGTGACATTGGCATCGCTGACGATCGCCATGCGCCGCCCGCGCGACAGCGGCGCGAGATGCGTTCCGGCCCGGCCGAGCAGCCCGGGCTCGATCAGGACGTCGTAGCTGCGATCACCAAGCGCCACGGGAATACGGGTCATGAACGAAGCGCTTTCAGGATCGCGTTGACGGTCGATTCGTGCGGCGCCTGGTGGCTGACGACATGAACCGGGGCGAGCGCATAGATCGGGTCGCGGACCCGCGCCAGATCGGTCAGCACCGACAGCGGGTCGCGGTCGCGCAGCAACGGGCGGTTGTCGCGCCGCTTGACCCGTTCGGCCAGTACCTCGGGCGCGGCGCGCAGCCATATGGCCAGCGCCTGGTCGAGGATCAGCGCGCGGGTCTCGTCGTTGATGAAGGCGCCGCCGCCGGTCGCGATCACCTTGCGCCGGCCATCGATCAGCCGGGAAATGACGCGCCGCTCGCCGTCGCGGAAATACGGCTCGCCGAAGCGTGTGAAGATGTCGGGGATCGACATGCCGGCGGCGGTCTCGATCTCGGTATCGGCATCGACGAACGGCAGATTGAGCCGCGTCGCCAGCCGCCGGCCGACGGTCGATTTCCCCACGCCCATCAATCCGACAAGCACAATCGGCTGGCCGGTCCAGATCGGTTTGGGGGCGGGGCTTTGCAACATGAGGCGGGGGCTATACAGCGCGGTTGCGCCTCGGGCAAAGAAGCTCGTCCGGGTCGGACGTCACGGTTTGAAGGTTTTTCGCATGTCCCGCTCGCTGATCATCCTCATCACTGTCGCGGTTGTGCTCGTCGTCGGCCTGTTCGTGCTGGCCGGGCGCTCGCATGAGAAGCCGCTGACGCATGTCGAGAAGGTGGTGCCGCTTGCGAATCTCTCGAGCTAGAGCTTCGCACCGAAAAATGGGTACCGGTTTCCGGACTTCGCGAAGCGTCCGTGTCGGTGCCCTGCTCGCTGGCGCGGCGCTCGCCGCGCTCGGCGGAAGCGTCGCGCTCGGTCAGGACAATCGCGGCCACGATCGCCCCGAATCGATTCTGCCGCCCGGCTTCAACGACCCCGTCCCAACCCCCGCGCCGAGCGCGGCGCCGCGCCCGCAGGAGGGCACGGTCATCACCCCCGTGCCCGCCGCGCCGCTCGGCACCGCGCCGTTGCCGGCACCCGATGCCACCCCGACCGTCGCCCCGCCGGTCGCAACGGTCGATCCGTCGATGCTCGCCCGCTATGAGGTGCCGCCCTATGCCCGGCGCCCGGTCGGGCTGCTCGGCCCGGCCGGGCCGGCCGATGGCGCGTTCGGTATCAATGCCTTCGGCCGCACCGACGGGCGCTTTCTCGAAACGCTGATGCGCCGGCTCGATACGCCGATCGCGTCGCGCTGGGTGGCGATCGGGCTGCGTCGCGCGCTCGTGTCGCGGGTCGTCACGCCGCCGCATGTCAACGGGCCCGATTTCGCGGCCGAGCGGGCCTGGCTGCTGCTGCGCATGGGCGAATCGGTTGCCGCGCGCGATCTCGTCCAGTCGGTCGATACGATCGACTACACCCCCAAACTCTACCAGATGGCGATGCAGGCGTCGCTTGCCACCGGCGATCCCGCCGGGTTGTGTGCGCTCGCCGATACCGGCTTCGACAAGACCCATGAGGCCGGCTGGATTCTGGCCCGCGGCATGTGCGCCGGCCTTGCCGGGCAGCCCGCGCGTGCCACCCAGTTGCTGAAGGCGGCGGGCAATTCCGGCGTGGCCGGCGGGATCGACCTGCTGCTTGCGGAAAAGATTGCCGGCAGCGGTGCCGGCGGCCGCCAGTCGGTGTCGATCGAATGGGATGGGGTCGATCGCCTGACGCCGTGGCGCTACGGCCTGGCGATGGCGGGCAATGTCGACATACCCGGCCCGTTATTGGCTGGCGTGCGTCCGGAAATGCGCGTCTGGCGCGCGCTTTCCCCCGGCCTGCCCGGCGCGGCGCGCGCGCGCTTTGCCGATGCGGCGGCGGTTCGCGGCGTGCTGTCGAGTTCGGCGCTGGTCGATCTCTACGCATCCGTGCTCGGCGATGACGATCAGTCGCTCGCCGAAGTCGGCGTGGCGCGCGACCTGGCGACCGCGTTCAACGGCGCCGACGCGCAGACCCGTCTCGCCGCGCTCAAGCAATTATGGGATGAACCGAAAAGCGCCGATGGCAAATATGCCCGGCTGATCCTCACGGCGCGCGCCGCCGCGCGCATCCCGATCGACGCCGCCGATGCCGATATCGACCGGCTCGTCGCCGCGATGCTCACCGCCGGCCTCGACATGCAGGCGCTGCGCTGGCGTGCCCGGGCCTCGCGCGGCAGCGACGCCTGGGCATTGCTGACCCTCGCCGATCCGCTGCGCGAACGCGACAGCTATGCCGATGTCAGCGCCTATGCCGGCAATGACCCCAGCGGGCAGAAGCGTCGGATGATGTTTGCCGGCCTTGCCGGGCTCGGGCGCCTGTCGAGCGCCGAGATCGAAAAGGGCGCGCAATCGCTCGACATCAGGATCGGCGACCAGAATGCGTGGACGCGGGCGATATCGCGCGCCGCGCTGGCGCATCAGCCCGGCACGGTGATGCTGCTTGCCGGCATCGGCATGCAGACGCCGCTGTGGCGGGGAATCTCGCCTGAGGCACTGTTCCACATCGTCGCCTCGATGCGCGCGGCCGGGCTCGAAGGTGAGGCGCGGATGGTCGCCGTCGAGGCGATGACGCGGCTTTGACGCCGCCCGGCAACGATGCCGCGCTGATCGAGCGCTTCCTTGAAATGATGGCGGCGGAGGCGGGTGCCGCGCCCAATACGCTGGCCGCCTATCGCACCGATCTCGTGCTGGCCTCGCGGATGCTGGAGGGGCGACTGGCCGCCGCCACCGCGAACGATATCGCGCGACTTGGCGAGAGCTGGGCCCGGTTCGCCAACGCCACCGTCGCGCGCAAGGCGGCGGCACTGCGGCGCTTCTATGCCTTTCTCGCCGATGAGGGGCACCGCGCCGACGATCCGGGCGGGGCGCTGCCACGACCGGGGTCGCGGCGCGGCCTGCCCAAGGTGCTCGGCCATGACGATGTCGAGCGGCTGTTCGCCGCGATTGCCGCCCGCATCGCGCGCGAACCGCTCGACCCGACCGATCTGCGGCTCTCCGCGCTGGTCGAATTGCTCTACGGTTCGGGTCTGCGCGCAACCGAGCTCGTCTCGCTGCCGCGCAACGCCATCGCCCCCGATCGCCCCTATCTCATCCTGCGCGGCAAGGGCGGGCGCGAGCGACTCGTGCCGCTGTCGGACCGCGCGCGTGCCGCCGTGGCGATATGGCGCGGCCATGTCGCGAGCGACCGGCCCTGGCTGTTCCCGTCCGGCCGCACGCATCTGTCGCGGGTCCGGCTCCACCAACTGCTGAAGGCGCTGGCGGCGGAGGCGGGCATCCCGCCTGATCGCGTCAGCCCGCACGTGCTGCGCCACGCCTTCGCCACGCATCTCCTCGCCGGCGGTGCCGATCTCCGCGCGCTGCAGTCGATGCTCGGCCATGCCGACATCGCCACGACCGAGATTTACACCCATGTCGACGCCAGCCGGCTGGTCGAACTGGTCAACGCGCGACACCCGCTCGTTGACGTGAAGCGGCGTCGGCCCTAACCGGCAGCGCCTGATGGCAAGCTTTCTCGATTTCGAAAAACCGATCGCCGAGCTGCAGGCCCGGATCGACGAACTCCGCGAGACCGCCGAGGGCGGTACCGTCGATATCGACGCCGAGGTCGGACGGCTCCAGGCCAAATCCGACAAATTGCTGCGCGACACCTATGGCCGGCTGACCCCGTGGCAGAAGACGCAGGTCGCACGCCACGGTGAACGCCCGCATTTCAAGGAATATGTCGCCGGCCTGTTCGACGATTTCATGCTGCTCTCCGGCGACCGCGCCTTTGGCGACGACCAGGCGATCCTCGGCGGCTTTGCGACCTTTCGCGGAAAGCGCGTCATGGTCATCGGTCATGAAAAGGGCGACGACACCGCCAGCCGGCTCCGCCACAATTTCGGCATGGGCAAGCCCGAGGGCTATCGCAAGGCGATTCGCCTGATGCAGCTCGCCGATCGTTTCGGCCTGCCGGTGCTCACCCTCGTCGACACGTCGGGCGCCTTTCCCGGCGTCCAGGCCGAGGAGCGCGGCCAGGCCGAGGCGATCGCGCGCTCGACCGAGGCCTGCCTCGCGCTCGGCGTGCCGATGGTCGCGGCGGTGGTGGGTGAGGGCGGCTCGGGCGGCGCGATCGCGCTCGCCGCCGGCAACAAGGTGCTGATGTTCGAGCACGCCGTCTATGCGGTGATCTCGCCCGAAGGCTGCGCCTCGATCCTGTGGCGCACCGCCGACAAGGCGCCCGACGCGGCGGAAGCGATGAAGGTCACCGCGCAGGATTTGAAGGCGCTCGGTGTGATCGATACGATCGTGCCCGAGCCGCTCGGTGGCGCGCACCGTGATCCGGCGACGGCGATCGCCTCGCTCGGCAATGCGCTCGAAGGCGCCCTGGCCGGGCTTGGCAATCAGGACGCGGGCGAACTGCGCCGCTCACGCCGCGAGAAGTTCCTCGCGATCGGACGGGTCTGAAGCGTCGGCCGCCGCCCGGCGCGCTCAGCTTGCCTTGAAGTTCAACACCATGTTGTCGAGTGTCGACGCCACGCGGTCCTTCACTGGCGGGACCGCGAGCATCGCCGTGATCGACAGCAGGGCGATCGTGGCGGCGCTGCCCCGCGCAATCCTGCGATGTCCGTCCTGTGAATATTTGCGTTCTGCGTGCATCGATCTGCCCTTCTCCGTGGAGTGACTCCCCTCGCTTGTCATGGGGCAAGATCGACCCGCCATGGCCGCGCGTACATTGCGGGAAGATACGACATGGCTTCGGGAAAACTACGCAGCGGCACCGTTCGGGCGGGCAGGAGGTGGCGGGATCGTTCGACGCCATCGCGGCGATGCGGGTTACGGGTTCATCGCACCGCCGGACAAGCATGGCCGGACTCGTGGTTCGCCGATGTGGCGCTCCCGTCCAGGCACAAGAAAAGGGCGGCGGAACCAGGTTCCGCCGCCCCATCCTTTTCGCGAATTGAAAGCTTACGAAGCCTTCATGTTCGACGACACGTTGGTGAACGTGGTCTTGAGCTGGTTGCCCAGGCCCTGCATCGCGGCGATCGCGGCGACGGCGATCAGAGCGGCGATGAGACCGTATTCGATGGCGGTCGCGCCCTTGCTGTTCTTGATGAAGTTGCGGATGGTCTTCATGATGTCTGTCTCCGTGGTTTCTAAAGCTTCAGTTACCCGGCCTTCCCGGAAATCCGGGTCGACGATCTCGGTTTATCGGAGCGAGGTTGACAAAGATTTAAGCGGCGGGGACGTAATTGTGGTGCACGGTTATTAACCACCTCTTGCGACCAGAATCTTGTCGTTGACGTTGCCCCACATGGATGTGGTCGTGTTGGCGACGTCGACCAGTGCCACCACCATGGTGATGACCACCAGTGAGATGATCAGGCCATATTCGATCGCCGTACCGCCGCGCGTATCGCGCAGCAGGGTGATGACTTTCTTCAGCATGCGGTTCCGCTCCCAACGGCAACACCGTGACACGTCAGCATAAAGCGGGCAGGGTTAACGAATGGCTGAAGCGTCCGGTAAAGATGGCGACATTCTCGCCGTGGTCGCCGTCGCGCTGACCGACGGGGTCGGGCGCGTGCTCGTGCAGCGGCGGCCGGCGGGAAAGTTCATGGCCGGATTGTGGGAGTTTCCCGGCGGCAAGCTCGAACCCGGCGAAGCGCCCGAGGCTGCCCTGGTGCGCGAACTCGCCGAGGAACTTGGCATCGTCGTGGCACCGGATGACCTTGCGCCGCTGACCTTCGCCAGCCAGCCGCTTGTCGATCGCCACCTGTTGCTGCTGCTTTATCGCTGTACGCGCTGGGCAGGCGAGCCAAGGCCACTCGACGCGGATGCGCTGCTGTGGCGTCGACCCGACGAGATGGCCGACTTGCCGATGCCACCCGCCGACCTGCCGCTGGTCGCGTTTCTCATGGGCTGAAGCGAGGCTTCGACGCCGGCCCGATCGGGTCGGCCGACGGCGCGCGCCGTTTGCGCGAATATGGTGGCTCTTCCCGGCGCTTGATCGCGCTATTCGTTGAGATGGCAGCGTGATATGTCGGGGGTTGCGCGCTTTCGCGCGGTGGCGCCGGGGGGCTGATCGATGAAGCGTTCTTTCCTGACATCGCTGGTCCGCGATCTGGAGGCGCCGATCGCCGCGCGCGGTTTCGGCACCGGCTGGTTTTCCGGCTTCTTCGCGCTGGTTTTTGCGGTCGCGGGCTTGTGCTTCGTCATTGCGCTGCGCTGGCCGGAATATTTCGCCATGCCGCAATTGGCCACGGTGCGCGGTGCGGCCGCGTTCCGCCTTGTCGTCCATCTCACCCTGATCGCCGGCTACGCGCTCGCGCTGCTCAGCCTCCTGCTGCGGCCGCGCAAGGCGATCGGCGCCACCGCGCTCGCCATCGCGCTCGCGGCGACGTTGCTTGGCGGGGCCGGGGTGCAGCCGCGCGAGGCGCATAACTGGGGGATCTTCTTCGGTGTCGATTTCTTCGCGCTCAACATGATCGCGACCGGGCTGATGTTCGCGCCGATCGAGCGCCTCCTGCCGCATCGCCCCGACCAGCGGCTGTTCCGCACCGAATGGCGCGAGGACCTGTTCTATTACCTCGTCAGCTCGATGATGGTGCAGCTGATCACCTTCCTCGCGCTGGCACCGTCATCCTTCATCATGGCCTCGACCGGCTCGTTCGGCACTTTCCGTGCCGCGGTTGCCAGCCAGCCCTGGCTGCTGCAGTTCGTCGAGGCGATGTTCCTCACCGATCTGGTGCAATATTGGTTCCACCGCGCCTTCCACCGCTGGCCGTTCCTGTGGGGTTTCCATGCCGTGCATCACTCGGCCAGGGCGATGGACTGGCTTGCCGGCTCGCGCATGCATTTCGTCGAGATCGTGCTGCTGCGCGGCGTCACCTCGCTGCCGCTGCTCACGCTCGGCTTCGCGCCCTCGGTAATGCAGGCCTATGTCGCGATGGTCTATATCTACGCCAGCCTGGTCCACGCCAATCTACGCGGCAATTTCGACAATCTCGGCCGCTTCCTCGTCACGCCGCGCTTCCACCACTGGCACCACGGCATCGAGGAAGTCGCGATCGACAAGAATTTCGCGATCCACTTTCCGCTGCTCGATCGCCTGTTCGGTACCTATTATCTCCCCAAGGGTGCCTGGCCGAGCGGCTATGGCGTCGCGGAGGAGGTACCGCGCGGCTATCGCGCGCAGCTGGCCTATCCGTTCCGGCGACGGAAGGCGTCCTGATCCGGGGAGATACTGGCGCGTTGTGGCTCGTAGGCGCGGAACGGCCGGGGTGGTGGAAAGTTGCCGTTGCTGAAGGTCCGGTTTCGCTTAAAATTGGTCGGATGCAAGCTTTCGATCTTTTGAATTCGCAGCCGACTTGCCTCGCCGGATTCGTTTCGACCGTTGACGAGATCGAGCCCGGAACAGAGTTGCCCTGGGTTCGCCGTGCGTTGGCTTGCAGGCATTGCGCTAGCGAACGGTTCGCGCTTTTCGAGATATTCTCGGAAGAATTCGGAGCGTCCGGGATCGACGCATCTTGCGCGCGATGTGGCGAGAAAGCGTCCCTTTTTCATGCTTCTCGCGACGGTTATGACGGCGTGCTCGGCCACTTGACATTTCTCGCGGCAGTCGGGGCAGCACGTCCTCTGACGACAGGGAAGAGCGCGCCTCTCAAGGATGTGCTCATTGCCGCCGAGACCGTCTATTGCATCAACCCTCAGGAACTCGCGGAAATAGCGCTGGAAGAATCGACGGCAGTCCAAGATCTATTCGATGGGTTCCACGTTTCCGTCCGCAATGGCCCGAATGAAGAATGGCGTAGCGTTTGGAACTATGAATGCGCGTGATGGCCGCTTCTGGGGCGCTTGCCGTCAGGCAGCTTTCCGCCCCAATACCTGCCGGTCGGCTTTTAGGCGACCCGCGCCTCTCGACGGGGCGGGAACGGCAAAAAGTGGTGGAAAGCGGCCATGCGCCTTAGTAAGCGAACGAGGCTTTGAAGGCCCATTCGCCGCTGCCGTTCATGTTAACCGAATACTGCGCTTCTCGCCAAACGACGCCGTGGGCTCTGAAGCAGTCTGAGAGGGCGTAGAGAGCGGTGTATATTTCTTCGGTCGGCCCGACAATCTCACGCAATCCCTTTGGGTTCGTAATCTCAATTTCCATTTTCTCGGTGCCGTCGCTTTCGGCCCGTCTCACGTTCAGTTCTGCTGTGTCCCAGTTTTCGGGCGTCGCTTCTATCAAGGCAGAAGCGATCCGCCGATCGATCGGCGCTTGCTCTTCTTGCAGCGTCATAGTCTTCTTTCAAAGGCGGACAGAGATGTCTCTGATCGAATAATCGGAGCATGGGCATCTGGCTACAGCCGCTATTGGGGCGACTCCCGCCGGGCAGCTTTGCGTCCCGGAAGCAGAACGTTCGCTATTAAATCAGCCTACCGCCTGCTCGTGGCTCGCGCCCAGGGCTGGCGCGTGTCGGCGCCGCCCAATTGCGTGCCGCTGGATCGCACGTTGCCGACGCGCACCCGCCCGGCGATTGCGTTGCCGTTCCGTCGCCGTCACCAGAGCGCGCGACCTGACCGGTCGCGGACGGTGTCGCCCCGCTATCGCGCGACAGGAAAGGGAGCGCGCAGATCATCATCCGGTTGGCACATGCGGCGGACGCGCCCTTCCTGCCCGCGGTGGAGCGTTCGGCGGGCGAGGCGTTTCGCGCGATCGACGATCTGGCGTGGATCGCCGATGCGGAGGATCTGTCGGTCGAGCGCTATGCCACGCTGATCGCCGGCGGCGCGGCGTGGGTCGCCACGGATGAGGCGGGCGATATCGCCGGCTTTCTCTGCGGCGAGCTGTTCGGCGATGCGCTGCACATCTGGGAGATGTCGGTGCGCCACGACAGGCAGCGCGCCGGGCTCGGCAAAAGCCTGCTCGCGACAGCGACATCATGGGCGACGACAACGGGGCTGCGCCACGTCACGCTGACGACGTTTCGCGAGGTTGCCTGGAACGAGCCCTTTTACCGGCGTGCCGGCTTCCGCACGCTGCCGGATCATGATCTGACGCCGCGCCTCGCCGAAACGCTGCGCGCCGAGGTCGCGAACGGCCTGCCCGGCGAGCGTCGCTGCGCGATGTGGCTCGATCTGCCGGCCTATGCGCCTTCCGTCGAACCGCGCCACGATCTTTCCCCCGACGAGATCGATACGATCGAGGACCACCTTTATCGCCACAACAGCGCCGCGACCGGGCAGGACGACGCGCAGGGCCTCGGCTTCGTCATACGCGACCGAACCGGCCAGATGATCGCCGCCGCCGCCGGCTACAGCTGGGCGCAGACCTCGGAGCTCAAGCAGATGTGGGTCGCCGAGGCGCATCGCGGGCAGGGCCATGCGCGCGCTTTGCTCGATGCGTTTGTCGGCGAAGCGCGGCGGCGCGGCGTGCGCCGCATCTGGGTGCAGAGCCACGACTTCCAAGCGCCAGCCCTTTACGAGAAGGCCGGGTTCGCGCGTATGGCCGAATTTCCCGGCTGGCCCGATGGCCACAGCAATGTGATCCTCTGCAAGACGCTATCCGACGCGCCGGGCCAGCCAGCCTGATTCACTGCGCGCGGCACAGCGCGCACTATGCCGCCGCCACCGCGCTCGCGACGCATTTCGTGTTGGGAGAATGCCGGTCGGTCCGACGGAGCCTGCCAGTGAACGCCACGAAAATCGTCACGGTCCCCCATAAATGGTCCAGTAAAGGCCCAGTCTTCACTCCCCGAAAAATCGCGCGCCCCGTAGCACGGCCGCACTATTCGCTGTTGGACAAGGCGCCGTCACCTGCGCGCAATCTGCAAGCCGCAAGTAACGCGCTGTGATCAAGCATACCCCCCGTCGGTCGTCAAAATACCCTTTATACTTGGCGTTGGACGCGCCGATGACTTGCCGGATATTTGCCGCGCATGATCGCGGCGATGCCATTGTCGGTTGGTCCCGCCTCGGCCATAACGAGGGCGAAACAACGGGGGTGTGCAGGCCGATGGGGGGACGGTGGCGGCTGGCGTTGCGCAAACGACGCGGGGCGATCGTGCCCGGTCTCGCCGCCTTGTTCGTCGTCCTGCTGCTGCAATGGGTCGGCGTCCCGGCGATCGACCGCGCCTCGTCATTGCTGTTCGACAGCTATCAGCGCGCCAAGCCGCGAACCTATCAGGACGCCGGCGTCAGGGTCGTCGATATCGATGACGAGACGTTGCGCCGGCTCGGCCAATGGCCGTGGCCGCGCACCGACATTGCCGCGCTCAACACGCGGCTGACCGACGCGGGGGCGGCGGCGATCGGCTACGACATCGTCTTTTCCGAGCCCGACCGTACCTCTCCCGCGCAGCTCGCCGGTCGTTTGCGGCACGAGGGCGGCCCGCGAGACGTGCTCGCGGCGCTGGGCAAGCTGCCCGACAACGACGCCACGCTGGCCAGCGCATTCGGCGCCTCGAACGTCGTGCTCGCCTATTTCCTCACCACCGGCGGCACCGGCGGGCAGGTCGAGCCGAAGATGGGCTTCGCTTATGCCGGCAGTCAGCCCAGGACGGGTGGCGCGACCTATAATGGCGCGATCCAGCCGCTGCTGATCCTGCGCAATGCGGCCAAGGGCCTCGGCTTCGTCAGCCTGCCGCCCGACAGCGACGGCATCATCCGCAAGGCGCCGTTGATCTCGACCGAGAACGGGCAGTTGCTGCCCGCGCTCTCGCTCGAGGCGCTGCGCGTCGCCTATCAGACCCAGTCGGTAATCGTGAAATCGAGCGACGCCAGCGGCGAGCATGGCGGCGACGGCGCCAATGTCGTGTCGCTCAGGGTCGGCGATTCGGAGGTGCCGACGACGTCGGACGGGCGCTTGCTGATGTATTACACCGCAGCCCACCCGGCCCGCATCGTGCCGGCGTGGAAGGTGTTGACCGGCCAGCTCTCGGCCGCCGAGATGGAGCGCGACTTCGCCGGGCAGATCGTGCTGATCGGTACCAGCGCGCAGGGCCTGTACGACCTCAAGTCGACGCCGCTCGCCGAGCGTGAACGCGGCGTCGTCATCCATGCCCAGGCGCTCGAGCAGATCATCACCAAAACCTTCCTCAGCCAGCCCGATTGGGCGAATGGTGCCGAGCGTGCGATCCTGCTGCTGCTCGGTCTGGTCATGGCCTTCTTGCTGCCATGGCTCGGCGCGACGCGCGGCGCGATCCTCGGGCTGGCGATGGTCGGCGGCCTGATGCTTGGCAGTTGGGAGGCGTTCAGCCGCGCGCGGCTGCTGCTCGATCCGACCTGGCCGGTGCTCGGCCTGACCCTCGTCTATCTCGTCGAGACCGGCATCACCTATTACCGCGAGGAGCGGCAGCGCGCCTATATCCACAACGCCTTCGACCGTTATCTCTCACCGACCCTGGTCAAGCGCATCGTCGACGATCCCGGCCAGCTCGAACTGGGCGGCGAGGAGCGCGAGATGACCGTGCTGTTCACCGATATCCGCAGTTTCTCGCGCATCTCCGAGAAGCTCAGTCCGCACGAGATCATCCGCTTCCTCATCGCCTTCCTCACCCCGATGTGCGACGTGCTGCTCGGCCGCAAGGCGACGGTCGACAAGTTCATCGGCGACGCGATCCTCGCCTTCTGGAACGCGCCGCTCGACGATCCCGAACAATATGCCAATGCCGCGCGCGCTTCGCTCGAAATGTTCGACCGGCTGGCGGAACTCAATCGCACGATGCCCCAGGGCGGCGAGCCCTGGCCGGGCGAGGTCAAGATCGGCGTCGGCCTCAATGCCGGGCCGTGCTGCGTCGGCAATATGGGCTCGGCCCAGCGCCTCTCCTACACGCTGATCGGCGACACGGTGAACCTCGCCTCGCGGCTCGAAGGGCTGACCAAATATTATGGCGTGCGGATTCTGATCGGCAGCGCGCTCGAGGCGAAGCTCCCCGGCTTCGCGATCCTGCCGGTCGATCGCGTCCGCGTCGTCGGTCGCGATGCGATCGAGACGGTCCATACCCTGCTCGGCGACGAGACGCTGGCCGCCGATCCCGCCTGGCAGGCGTTCGCCGCCGATCACCTCGCGCTGTTCGCGGCCTATCGCGCGCAGGATTGGGATGGCGCGACCGCGCTGATCGCGAAAACGGCAGCGGCGGCCGGCGGATATGGCCTCGACAAGCTCCACGCCCTGCTGGCCGGGCGCATCGCCGCATTCCGCATCGCGCCGCCCGGTGCCGACTGGGACGGTGTATTCGAAGCGACCGAGAAATGATCGCCTATGAAGCCGGAATGCCCAGCGTCGCCGCTTCCGCGGTAAGCCGTTGAGCGGCGCCGGGATTGGCGGCGAGCGCGGCGCGCAGCGCGGCCCGGGCCTTGTCGGCTTCGTGCAACTGAACGCGGCTGCGCATCAGCATCACCCAGCCATCGACATTGGTCTTGTCCTGGGCGAGCCGCGCTTCGAGCTGGTCGACCATGCCGGCGATCATCGCCTGTTGCTGCGCCGGCGTAAGCGATTGGGCGGCCTGCATCTGCGCCGCCGTTGGCCCCGGTATGGCGCTACCGGCGGTGGTGCCGGGCATGGCATGCGCATCGAGCCTCGGCAGCGCGGCCAGGCGTTTGGCAACGTCGATCTTGTTGATTCGTCCGACCTGTTCGATCGTGCGCCGGACATCGGCGGCCCAGGGCGCACCCGGCGGCGAGTCCTTCAGGATCGCGAACCATGCGTCGATCGCGCCCTTATGGTCGCCATCAAGGTCGTGCCGCACGCCGAGGAAGTAGCGCGCACGCGGGTCTTTCGGGTCGATCGCCACCGCCTTCTTGAATGCGTCGAGCGCGGCGGCGGGGAAGGGGTCGCGCGGGTCGGCCTTGACCAGCGCTTCGCCCAGTGCGGACCATGGCTCGGCGCGGGTCGGTGCGAGCGTCGTGGCGTGGCGAAAGCTCGCCGCGGCATCGGCGAAGTCGTTGGTGGCGGTCTGCGCGTCGCCCAGCGCCATCCAGGCATCGGCGCTGTTCGGGTTCTGGCGCACGGCGGTCCGCAGCTCGTCGAGCGGGTCGGCGACGGCCGTCGCCGCGGCGGTCGGGACCGGCGCCACGTCGCCGTGCGAGGTCAGTTTCCAGCCGATCGCGCCGGCCAGCAACACGCCCGCGCCAGCGAGCGCGGCGATCCCATATCGCGATGTCGCTGCCATCCTATTCCCCCTTACGCGCGCCATGCCATGGCGCGAGAGCGCCTGTATCCCTGTTGCACATCCATGCTAGGTGTTGGCGGTGGCGGCAAGGGCGGGCGGCCAATTGAACGACCGGGGGAGTGGGGCGGTTGAGTAACCGCATTCGTATCGCGATCATCGGCTCGGGGCCGGCGGGGCTGAGCGCCGCGGCGCGCGCCGCCGCGCTCGGGTTGAGCCATGTCCTGCTCGAAAAGACCGATCACCTCTCCGACACGATCTACAAATACCAGAAGGGCAAGCATGTCATGGCGACGCCCAGCCAGCTGGTGTTGCGTGCCGACATGCCGTTCGCCGCCGGCAAGCGAGAGGTCATCCTCGATGCCTGGAACGATGCCGCGAAGAAGATCGACGTCCGCTACGACAGCGAGGTGACCGCGATCACCGGCGAGCGGGGCGATTTCACGCTGACGCTCAGGGACGGCACGACGATCGCCGCCGAAACGGTCGTGCTGGCGATCGGTACGCAGGGCAACCCGAACCTGATGCGCTGCGAGGGTTCCGATGCACCCCATGTCCAGTATCAGCTCGACGATCCCGGCGAATATGTCGACGAGCATATCACCGTCATCGGTTCGGGTGACGCGGGAATCGAGAACGCGCTCGGCCTCGCCGCCGATCCGGCGCAGGGCAATGTCGTCACCATCCTCAACCGCTCGGCGGATTTCGCGCGTGCCAAGGCGGCGAACGTCAAGCTGCTCAACGAGGCGGCGGCGTCGGGCAGGTTGACGATCCGTACCGAGACGACGCCCGCGGCGGTGCGGCCCGGCGAGCTGCTGCTCGATACGCGCGACGGCCAGCAGACCATCCGCTGCGACCGGGTGATCGCGCGCATGGGGTCGGCGGCGCCGCGCGCCTTTATCGAAGCCTGCGGGATAGAGTTCACCAGCAAGGATCGCGAGGCCTTCCCCAAGCTCTCCTCGACCTTCGAAACCACGCGCTCGGGCATCTTCGTCATCGGTGCGCTGGCCGGCTATCCGCTGATCAAGCATTGCATGAACCAGGGCCATGACGTGGTCGAGTTCATCAACGGCAACACCACGCTGAAGCCGGCGGACGAGCCGATCCTCGCGAAGAAGTTCGAGCGGCTCAAGACCAGGCGCTCGGTCGACGAATGGCTGGCCTTGTTCAAGCGCGACGTGACGATCCTCGCCGACCTGTCACCGCTCCAGCTGCGCGAGTTCATGCTCGATTCGGAGATGCGGCTGTTCGACGCGGGCGAAGTCATCTTTCGCCGCAACGATCCGGGCTCGTCGCTGTTCGCCATCGTCGAGGGCGAGGTGCTGGTCGAGGTCGACCGCAACGATCCGACGATTACGGTGCCGATCGCGCAGGGCTCGATCGTCGGCGAGGTCGGGTTGATCTCGGGCCGGCGACGCGGCGCGACGGTGCGCGCGGGCAGCGATGTCATCGCCATCGAGGTCTCGCGGACGGCCGCACTGAAGCTGATGGCGTCGGTGCCGGCGGCGGCGCGTGCGGTGACGCGGATCTCGGTCGAACGGCAATTGTTGCAGATGTTCGGCTCGGGCCTGACCTCGGACGACATCACCGAGATTCTCGATACGTCGGAGATCAAAACGGTCCGTGCCGGCGAGGCGATCCTGACCGAGGGCGATGATGGCGACGACATCTATGTCATTCGGCTCGGTTCGATGATCGTCGAGAAGAATGTCGGCGGGAAGCCGGTGTTCCTGTCATATCTTCCGGCCGGTTCCTATGTCGGTGAAATGGCGCTGATCGCCGGCGGCAAGCGCACCGCGACCGTCAGGGCGGCGATCAAGTCCGAAGTGATCCGCCTCGACGGCAAGGCGTTCCGCCGACTGCTCGACGCCAGGCCCCGGCTGCTCGAAAAGGCGCGCGTCGACATGGCGGCGCGGCAGGACCTCAACGCCTTCATCGAAAGCCGCAAGGGCAGCTTCGCGGGGGTGGTCGACATGTATTCGCAGACCGCCAAGTTCCTCGTCGACAATGGTATCGGCGAAGCGACCGACGTGCTGCTGATCGACGAGGAACTGTGCGTCGGTTGCGACAATTGCGAAAAAGCCTGTGCCGACAGCCATGAGGGGCTGTCGCGGCTCGATCGCGAGACCGGGCGAACCTATGCCCATCTCCATGTCCCGACCAGCTGCCGGCATTGCGAGAACCCGGCGTGCATGGCCGATTGCCCGCCCAACGCGATCCATCGCGGCCCGGATGGCGAAGTCGTGATCGACGACAGCTGCATCGGTTGCGGCAATTGCCAACGCAATTGTCCCTATGGCGTGATCCGCATGGACAGTGTGCCGCCAAAGAAGCCGAGCCTGCTGAGCTGGCTGTTGTTCGGGCGCGGTCCGGGGCCGGGCGAGCCATCGAAGGATTGGCGCCACGCGCATGACGAGCCGGGGATCGAGCACCCGAAAAAAGCGATCAAGTGCGACATGTGCTCGGGGATCGACGGTGGCCCGGCCTGCGTGCGCGCCTGCCCGACCGGCGCCGCGATCCGCGTCGCGCCGGAGGAATTCCTCAGCGTGTCGCGGCTGGAAACGGAGACGGGGTCATAGCCGCGCGCGCGCCCGTAGCGAGCCGGCCGCGCAGTGGCGGGCCGAGCCATGACGGCTTTCTGCGCCATGCCGGCTTCCGCTGGCTCAAGGTCGCACTCGCGTTGAGCGCCGTCGCGATCCTCGCCTACGCGCTGATCGACGTGCAGCCGCGCCCAAATGGCGGGAGCTGGTATGGCTACACGCTCGGTACGATCGCGACGTTGCTGATCCTGTGGCTGACCCTGCTGGGTGTGCGCAAGCGCGCGATGACGCGCGGGCGATGGTCGTTGAAGGGATGGACCAGCGCGCATGTCTATCTCGGGCTCAGCCTGATCGTCGTCGCGACGCTGCACACCGGCTTCCAGTTCGGCTGGAACGTCCACACGCTCGCCTATGCGTTGATGATATTGGTCATCGCCTCGGGGCTGTGGGGCGTCGCCGCCTATGCCGTCATTCCCAAATTGCTCAGCGACAATCGCGAGGAACTCACCCAGCCGCGGATGCTCGACGCGTTGCGTGCGATCGATCGGCAGCTGAACGACGCGGCGCAACCGCTCGCGCCCGATGATGCGGCGATCGTCGCGCGCTCGCTCGATCAGGATCCGTTCGGTGGTGGCCTGTGGCGGCGGCTGTCGGGGCGCGATCCGCGCTGCGCGACCGAGGCGGCGCAGGATGCCATCCGCGTGCGGATCGGCAGCCGGCCCGATATCGCGAGCGACCCGCTCGACCGGGTCGATGCGCTGCTCGAACGCAAGGCCGGGATGCTCGCGCGTCTGCGCCGCCATCTACGCCTGAAGGCGATGCTGGAAATCTGGCTCTATGTGCATGTGCCGATCACCTTCGCGCTGATCGCCGCGCTCGCCGCGCACATCATCAGCGTGTTCTTCTACTGGTGAGCGCGGCATGACCTTCCTCCTTCGCCAGCTCAGTCGCACCGCCGACGGCCGCGAGATCGTCCGCGCGACGCGGGTCGAGCGCGATAGCGTTACGGTCGGGCGTGCGGCCGATAGCGATATCGTCGTGACCGATCTCGCCGTGGCGCCACAGCACGCCGTGATCACGCGCGATGGCGAGCGGCGTGTCACCATCACCGCTGAAGCCGGCTTCACGGTCGCGATCGACGGGCGCTCCACCTCGGCGGGCTCGATCGACGTCACGCGCGGTGGCGAGCTGGTGGTCGGCGATGCGCGGATCATGGTCGCGCGCGATACCGACGGCGCGACCGTGCTGACCGTCACGCGCACCGCTGCCGATAGCGCGGCGGACGAGCGCGTGTTTTCGCTCGCCCATGTCCTGCCGGGCAAGCGGCCGATGGCCTGGATATTGGTCGCCACGGTGCTGGCGTTGTTCCTCGCCTGGCCCGTCTGGCATTTCATGCGGGTTGGCGCCGATGCGCCGGGCAGCCGGATCCAGGCCGATCGCAGCTGGACGCCGGGACAGCTCAGTGCGGCGCATCACGGCCTCGAAGGCAATTGCAAGGCGTGCCACGTCCAGGCCTTTGTCGCGGTGCGCGATACCGCGTGTGTCGCGTGCCACAAACAGGTCCATGATCATGCGTCGCCGACGCGACTGGCGGCGGCACGCGCACCGCTCGGATTCGGCGCGCGCATCCTCGATGGCTGGGCCAGGGCGTTCAACAAGCCCGGTCGCGGCGCGTGCGTCGATTGCCACCGCGAACATGAAGGGGCGGGGGCAATGCCGCCGACGCCGCAGGTTTTCTGCGCCGATTGCCACAGCGCGATCAAGGGTCGACTGGCCGATACGACGATCGGCAATGCCGGCGATTTCGGCACGGCCCATCCGCAATTCCGCCCGCTGGTCGCGACGGCGCCGGGCGCGAAGCCCGTGCTGCGACGTGAGACGATCGGGCCGGGCTTGCGCGAGGCGAATGGCCTGAAATTCCCGCACGCTATCCATCTCGATATGCGCGGCGGCGTCGCGCAGATGGCACGGACGCTGAGGGGGCGCTACGGCTTTGGCGATGCGCTGGCCTGCGCCGACTGCCACAAGCCGACCGCCGATGGCACGCGTTTCCTGTCGGTCGACATGGAGCGCGACTGCAAGATGTGCCACAGCCTCGCCTTCGACCGGATCGGCGGTACCGTGCGCACGCTCCGCCACGGCGACATCGGGCAGATGATCGCCGACCTGCGCGCGATGTATCGCGGCACCGCGCCGGACCGCCCGCTCGAACTGGGCGGCATGGCGCGTCGGCGACCGGGGCAATATGCGCAGGGTCAGGTCTACCACGCGTGGTTCGGCGCTTCGGTGAGCCGGCCGGGCAGCGCGGATGCCGCGATCCGGCAGGTCTTTTCGAAGGGTGGCGCGTGCTACGACTGCCATGTCGTCACCCCACCGGGCACGAACGGGTCGATCGACTGGGGCGTGGTTCCGGTGCGCCAGCCGTCGCGCTACCTGATGCATGGCTGGTTCGACCACGGCGCCCATGTGACCCAGACCTGCGCTTCGTGCCATGCCGCGGCGAAGTCGCGCGATGCGGCGGACGTGCTGGTGCCGGGGATCGCGACCTGCCGCTCCTGTCATGGCGGGGAAGGCTCCGCCGCCAAGGTTCCTTCGTCCTGCGCGATGTGTCACAGCTACCATCAGAAACAGGATGCGCCGTGGCGAAGCCGACGCCGGTTGTTACCGATGGTCTCGCCCGCGCCGAGCGTGGCGATGGGAGGGCGAGGAACGTGAGCATCCCGCACGGGCAATGCTGATCGCGCAGATCACCGATCTGCATCTCGGCTTTGATCGGACGAACCCGGCCGAGTTCAATCGCCAGCGGCTCGATGCCGTGCTCAAGGTGCTGATCGAGGGGCCCAACCGCCCGGATATGCTGCTGGTCACCGGCGATCTCACCGACTGCGGCGACGACGACAGCTATCGCCGCTGTGCCGAGGTACTCGCGGCATGTCCGTTCCCGGTCTATCCGTGCCTCGGCAACCATGACGTCCGCACGGCCTTTGCGCGGCACTTCCCCAGGGTGCCGGTGGACGATGGCTTCGTCCAGTACAGCTTGCGGCATCAGGGACTGAGGCTGATCGTGCTCGATACGCTGGAGCCCGGCCGTCACGGCGGCGGCTTTTGCGCGCGCCGCGCCGCCTGGCTCGCGGCACGGCTGGGCGAGGATCGCGACACGCCGACGGTGATCGTCATGCACCATCCGCCGCTCGATGTCGGGATCGAGTGGATGGCGACGCATGCCGACGAACCCTGGGTCGCGCGCTTCGCCGGGGCGATCGCTGGTCATCGTCAGGTCGAGGCGATCCTGTGCGGACATCTCCACCGCGCAATCGTCGCGCCGTGGCACGGCACCACGGTCACCATCTGCCCGGCAACCGCGCCGCAGGTCGCGCTCGACCTCAATCCGATCGACCCCGAGCGTCCCGACTATCGCGAGATGATCGTCGCCGAGCCGCCGGGCTACGCGCTCCACCGCTGGACCGGATGCGATCTCGTCACGCTGTTCGACACGGTCGAGAACCACGCCGTGCTGGCGCGCTTCGATGCGAAGCTGCAACCGCTGGTGCGCGGGTTGCGGGCGGAGTGGCCGGTTTAGATCAGGGCGATTTCAGCGGCGGGCGCCAGTCGCGCATCGTGCCGGTGTCGTTGACCTTCCACGGCATGCCGGCGCGGTTGAGGAACAGCCGCTCCATTTCCGTGCGATTGAACGGCCGCGAGCCAAGTCGTCCGAACACCGCGATCTGGCCGCCGGTCTCGTCGACCGCGCGGTCGCGATCGAGGCCCTTGGACAGCGCCAGCGCCGGCGTCGGGGTGCGCGCCCAGGCGATCAGCTCGGGTTTGGGGGCGGGCGAGAAGCCGTAGAAATTGGGCTGGCTGTCGGGTGAGGTCAGCTGGATCACCTTGAGGCCGTTCCGCCCATCGGCGACATAGGCGAACAGTGAGGCGTTGGTGACGCCGACCACCACATCCTGCGCGTCGCTGAGCTTACCGTCGAAGGTCACATTCTGATAGCGCAGCGGACGCGTCGGGTTGGTCACGTCGACGATCGCCAGCCCCTCGGCGCCGGCTGCGACATAGGCATAGGTACGCGCGACATAGAGCCGCCGCGCATCGGCCAGCGCGATATGGCCCGATGGCACCTCGACGGGATCGCGCAGCCGCGTCACGTCGAACAGGGTCACGCCGGTGGCATCGGTGACCCAGAGATAGCGGAACTGGATCGCGCTGGCGCGTGCATCGCGCAGCTTGTGCACCGCCGACAGCTTCGGGTGGAGCGGGTCGGCGAGATCGACCACCACGAGGCCGGCACCGGCGGTGATGTACGCCACTTCACCGGCGAGGATGACATGTCGCGCGCCGTTGAGCACGCCATCCGGGTTCCATGTCACCGCGCGCTTGAGGAAATTGTTGGTGAAATCGCCGTCCGCCATCGTCTCGATGTTGACGAGGATCAGCCCCTCGCGCGCATCGGTGACCGCGGCGTAGCTGTAGATCGGCAGGAACGGCTGCTCCTGGTTCATCTCGCGCATCGCCGGCGTATTGCGCAGCGGGTTGATCGGCTGGTTGGTCGGCAGCGCGACGCAGGTCGCGTCGGCGCTGGCGATGTGCGTGTCGTGACCGAGCTTCGAGAAGGGCGCCGAGATGATCGGCTCCGACACGCCCTTGTTGGCGATCGAGGCGACGTCATAAACCCGGAAGCCGCCGCGCCCCTCGGCGACATACATATATTCGCCGCGCTGCTGCAGGCAGCCGACGCGGTCGACCGTGCCCTTGACGACGTTGCGGAAGGTTTCGATCGGGTGCGTTTCGCCCGAACCGTGGCGATCGAAGCTCCTGCCGCGCGTCCAGTCCTTCAGCTCGCGACCGTTTTTCTCGACATGGAGCTTCCAGTAATCGGGATAGGCGTAGCGCTGGAGATAGGAACCGATCACCGCCTGCGGCTCGTCCCACTCGGTGACGCGCACGGCCTCGAACCCGCCCGCCAGGCCGGTCCAGGCATGCAAGCCGATGAAATTGGAATAGTTGGTACCGAGCAGCAGCAGCTGCGCCATGATCGCATTATTGTCGTCGGCGGCCGACAGGTGGCAGTCGCTGCACGTCTTGGTCTCGGTGGTGCGCACGGTATGCGGGAAGTGCGGCGCGAAGGCCTGGCTGGAAAAGCCGATCGCGCTGATCGGCGGTTGCTGGATGTAGATCCGCTCGCGACTGGCGTTGGTCGAGGACAGGACCAGCGCCGAGCTACTTCGCACCGGCGCGACCTCATTGCCCTTGGTCGTCATGTGGATCCCGAGCTGGAACATGTCGTCGCGCGCGGCCTGCGGGTTGTAGGTCGCGAAGTTGCGCGTCTGCTCGCCGTTGAAATGGTGCGAGGTCGTCTTCCAGTTGGCCTCGATCGGCAGGTGGCACCCCGAGCAGCTCGTCGTCCATGACAGATGGCAGGTGAAGCACGCCATCTTGTCGTCGCCATGCGCGCGGTCGCTGGCTGCGACGCCGGGGCCGAAGGTGAAGCGGCCATCATCGACGCCGGTCCGGCTCATCAGCTTGGCGCGCGCGGCCTTGAGGTTGAAATAGGGGCTGCCCGGATCGACGCTGTCGCGGACGAGATGGACGCGCCATTCGAGCTTCGGGTCGATGATCGAGCGCTGGATGAGGTGACGCTTGCCGCCGCCATCATCGATCCACTCGAAGCGGCGCTGGCCATCCGGGTTGCGCAGCAATGCAAGGTCGTTGCCCTGCGGCCGTGCGGCGGGGCCGGAGGTGCGCAGCGTCGGGTAAGCGTCGGCGGTGCCGTGGCAATCCTTGCAGCCGATCTCGACCGCATTGGCGACCTCGCCATAGATCAGGCCATTGCCATGGCTGTCCTGCGCGAAGTGGCAATCGGCGCATTGCAGGCCCTTTTCGGCGTGGATGTCCATGAGGTGGACCGTCTTGCCGGGGTTGGTGCCCGGGGGCACGAACTGGCCTTCGCCGGCTTTGCGCCATTTCTGCGGATCGTCGGGCGACACGATATGCCCTTCCGCATCGAGCAGATTGCCCTGGCGGTCGCGCTTGAACACGCCGCGGAAATTCCAGCCATGGCCGTGATAGTCGGCGAACTGGGTGTCCTTCAGTTGCGGATTGAGGTCGTAGACATTGCGCAGAAAGTCCACGTCGCTCCAGTTGCCACGTACCGCCGCGGCTTCCGGGTTTCGGTCATTCGCGGCGCGAATTTCCGCAGCGGTCGGATATTTCTGCGCCTTGGGCCACATCGCCGGCGCGTCGGATTCATAGTCCCACATCGTGTAGCCGAGGTAGGAATTGAGGAACATGTTGGGCTGGTGCATGTGGCAGCTCATGCACTGCGACGTCGGGATCGAGCGCGAAAAGGCATGGCGCAACGGATGCCCGCTCTCCGGTTGTACGAGGCCGCCATGGCTGGTGGTCTTGGCGGCAATCGTCGGGTCGGCCGTTACGCTCTGCCCGTCGCGGCCATATTGCGCGTAGGTCAGCGAGTGGCGCGGCTCGCGGTCGTTGGCATAGATGACATGGCAGCCGGTACAGCCCGAACCGCGATAGTCGCCGGGCTGGTCGTTGGTGCCCATGAACCACAGCAGCGGGTCGTTGAGCCGGGTCTTGTGGATGTTGAGTACGGGAATGGCGACACGCAGGCCGGTGCCCGGCCCGCGATTGCTCTGCTTGAGATCGGGGCGGCCGGGTTCTTCCAGGCGCTGGATCGAACCGGTCGGATTGGGCAGGCCAATTTCGGCGAAGGCGGTGCCGTTGTTGCGGCCGCCCTTTTCGAACACGCGAAAGACGTCGGCGGGCGGGACGACCTGCCAGGTCGGCAACGGGTAGAGCGCGGCGAGCGCTCCGCGTGCCGCCTGGTGCGGCGTCACCGTGCCGGGCGGCGTGCCGGGGGAGACGACCTTCGCCGGTTCGCCGGTCGCGGTATAGGCCTCGCCGAAGATATAGTTTTTGAACGGAATGATGCCGTTATTGTACGCCGCCCCGCCGAACAGCATCGCGCCCGATGCCATGAGCGAGCGTTCCGAAGCCTCGATCACCTCGAGGTGACACGCGCCGCAGCTTTGCCGGACGATGCGATAGTCGCCGGGATTGACGAAGCGGACGAACTCGGGCGCCTCGCGGTTGAGCAGCGTGTAGCTGCGCTTCGGGTTGGCGCTGTCGGGATAGTTCCAGTCGTGCGGATAGCGCGGCAGGACGTGCGCCCGGTCGCGCGCCGCGACATAGGCAGGGTCGGTGAAGCCAAGCTTCGGGTCGCCGATCACGGTCGCATCGCCGCCATGGCAATCGGTGCAGCCGAGAACGACGGCGGGCGAGGCGTGCATCGACGGCTCGTCGGTTCTGGTGTGGCAGGAATTGCAGCCGGCGGACTTGGCGCTGGCCTGCTCCTCGGTCTGGCTCATCGGCGCGGGGGGCGCGGCGACATAGTGGCGGGTAACCGGCTTCTCGCCCTCGCTCGCATAAAGGACGGCCGCGGGGAGCAGCAAGAACGCGACGAGCAAGGCGATTAACCGGGGCATCAGTAGTTCAGGATCACATTGGCGAGGACCGAATAATAGCGGCTGCCATGATCGGTCGACGCGACCAGATCGCGCAGGCCGCTGCCGGCGAACAATATCGCGCCCGACAGTCGAAAGACGATATTCTGCGTCGCCTTGGGCCGCCAGATCGCGGCGGTCGACAAATCCCATCCGATGGCGCGCGGGATGCTGCCTTCGTTGCGCAGGGTTTGCAGTACCGTCGTGTCGGCAAACCACAGATGGTTGGCGTTGGTCGACAGGCGCAGGCGCGGGGTCAGGTCGAAATCGGCACCGACACCGGCCAGCACCGTGCCGGGATTGTTGAAGTTGGACTGGCCCTCTTCCTTCGACGAGCGCAGGTCGTTGAGCACGCCATTGCGCCCGCTGATCGCGATCGCGCGGCCACCGCCGGCAAAGGGGATCGCCTGGCGGATCCAGTAGCTGGTGTCGGCCCCGGCGAAGATCGGGTTTTCGAGGATCGCGTCGAAGCCGGTTTCCTTGTCGTCATAGGGGTTGCCGTCGCCGCTGGCATAGAGCCCCGACAGGCGGACGCGGATCCAGTCATGATCATAGCTCAGTTCGGCGGCGGCAAACTGCGCGCTGATCCGCGCCTTGCGCCCGGTAAAGAAGCTGTTCCGGTCGGTGCCGAGCGCCTGATAGGCCGACAATGTCAGGTTGAGCCGGCCGATATGCCCGTCGGCATTATAGCCGAGATAGACCACGTCGTAATCGCGCCCGCGCAGATTGCCGAGCAGCGCCGGCCGCACCGGAAAGCCATTGTCGTCAATTTGGACGCGGCGTGCCTCGCGATTGCGATTGTAGACGGCGGTCAGCTGGCTGGTGAAGCCGGGGATGAGGAAATCCTGGCGATAGACATTCGCGACGAGCACCCAGTCGTCGCGCGGGCGCTGGGTCACGTCGTTGAGGCCGGAATTGGTATCCTTTTCCAGCCGCCAGAATGCCGCGAGGTTATATTGCAGGCGATTGCCATCGCGGTTGCCGAACAGGCGGACGCCGAGATTCTGGTCGTTGAACAGGAAGCCGCGAAAGTCGCTCTGAAAAGGCTGGATGCCGACGCGAATCGAATCGAAATCATAACGATCGGAGACGTTGCGCAGGTGGTAATCGACAAAGGCTTCCTGCACGCCGACGAAGGCGTCGGTACGGTGGGTCGGCTTGCTCGGTTCGACGAACAGCACGCGACGTTCGGGCACGCGGGCATAGTTGAGATTGAAGGCGAGCGACACGCGATATTCGATTTCGGGCGGCTTGAACGCGGTCGAGCCCTTGGTCAGCGACGCGCCAACGATAAAGGTCTGCGCGGCGACAATGCTCGACTGCTGGCCGAACACGTTGAGGCTTTGCGGACGGCTGGTGGTCTGGACGCCGACCGGTATCGGGAAGGTGCGCGGTTCGACCACCGTATCGCTGACCGCATTCAACGAGAAGAACCAGTCGTCGCCATGGATCGGCAGCCACTTGACCTTGGCGGGGTCGATCGGCCGGTCGCCTTTCAAGGTGTTCTGGTGGTACGGATCGAACCAGCGCTCCTTCACCACGCCGAGGCTTTCGATCAGTCGCCAACGGTCGGGCACCGGAATCTGGTCGGCGGGAAAGGCGGTCGGCGGCGGTGGGCGGACGGCGCCGATATTGGTCTGTTTGACCTCGCCGGGCAGTGGCGGATTGTAGCCCGGACGACGACGACCGGGGATCGAATCGACCGGGGGCTGATCGTTGAGCGGCTTGTCGTCGGGCGCGGCTTGCGGCGGCGGGGCCGGTGGCGGCGTGGTCTGTCCCGCGAGTAGCGCGATCGGGAGCAGCAGCGGCCCCATCACAACCCGGTGCAGACATTCTGGGCGCTCGTGTCGAGGAACGGCGCGAAGGGGCAGTTGACGTAGCGCAGCCGCACCTGCGCATCGCCAAGGTCGACGACGATATTGTCGGCACGGATCGCGACCGGCGCGTTGGCGATGCCGCCAACCCTGATGCCCGCGTTGTTGAGGCCGAGAAAGCTGATCATGTCATCCTGGTCGATGCCATCGCCCGAGACGCCGAGCCCGCCGATCAACATATTCCCGCGATAGACCGGCACCGAGCCGGGAAATATCTGGATGCCGTTCTGCAGGCGGTTCTGCCCGGCCGCGGCATCGGGAATGAAGGTGCAGCGCGCGGGCGTATCGGTGCCGCTGGCCCCGGTGACGTAGCCGAGATGCTGCGCGAGATTGGTCAGTACCAGCGCCGATTGCAGGCCGGTCGAGAAGGGATTGAACTGCGCGATCGGGCGCGACAGCGGGCCGTTCGGGCGCGCCACCTCGCCATCGGGGAAATGCGGCCGCGACAGCAGGCCGCCAGCGCGGTCGGTAAAGGCGTAGGTTCCGGTCAGCGCATTGGGATCATTGAGGAAAGTGCGCACGGTGCCGACGAAATGCCGTACGTCGCCGCTCGGATCCGCGAGCAATTGCTGCGCGGCGAGGTGGTTCGAGAAGAATGCCGCGGTGCGTGCTTTCTGCAGCGATGCGTCGGTGCCGAACAATGGCGCGTCGGGCGCGCGGACGATGCCGAGCACCGCGCCGTGCGTGTCGACGAGCGAGATGGTGACCTGCGCCCGGCTGTCGAGCGGCTGGCGAATCTGCGCCCGCGCGCGGCTCATCACCGTGAAGGCTTCTTCGAGGATCGCCCGCGCTTCGGTTGCGGTGAGCGGTGTCGCGACATCGCCCGCGTCGGTGCCGGCGCGGATCGGGAAGCGGTCCGTGCCGGTGCCGTCGCTCAGGACGAAGGCGTCGCGATTGGAGAACTCGCTCGTGGTCGCGGCGCGCACACCCGAGGCTTCGCTGCCATAGGCGGTGCCGGCGATGATCGTCGCGGCGGCATAGCCTCGTACCGCGACGAGCGACCCGAGCGCCGGGTCGGTGGTGGCATAGCTCGCCGCGCCGTTGGCGATCAGCCCGGTATAGAGCATGTCGGTGTAGCGCAGCTGTGTGCCGTCGACATAGACATGGTCCGCGCGGACGCTTTCGGGGGCCTCGAAGCCAAGCGTCCCGGCCAGCGCGATCGCCTCTTCGGGGTCATTGTCGATGTCGATCGAATTGGCGTCGAAACCGTAGACGCCGTCCGCCATCACGCCGACGCCACCGACCACCACGCCATTCTTGTAGAGCGGGAAGCCGCCGGGATCGGCCGACAGGCCGAGCGGCGAGCGCTTCGGCCCGATCAGTGCCGCGCCGCCGCTTGCGCCATAGCGCGCCGCCAGGTCCGAACAGGGCAGCTGGCTGAACTGCACACCGAACAGCGGCCCGCTTTCGAGACCAAGTGTGGAGGAGCCGGGCGGGAAATTCTGCTGGACGATCTGGCTCGCCGTGCGCGTCGAGAAGGCGTTGCCGCCGCTTGACAGGTAGGCGCCGGTAACCGCCTTGGCGATGGCCCCGGCTTCGGCCGGAATGGTGAGGTTCTGCGCGTCCATGTCGACGCCGTTGGGCGCGGGGCTGGTCACGGCGGTCGCGCGCGCGCCGGTCATGCGGAACACGGCGAGGACATTGCCGACACGGTCGGTCACCGTGATCACCCCCGGGAGGTGTCGGGCGCTGGCCTCGGCGGCGGCATGGGCGATGACGGTCTGCACATCGGCGACGCTCAAGGCCTCGGCCGCGGGCACCACATAGAGCCCGGTCGGTGCCGGGGCCGGGGCAGGGGTTGGCGTCGGCGTGCTGCCGCTCGACCCACCGCCGCCCGAGCAGCCGGAGAGGATCAGCGCGACGCCGGCCAACATGGCGGAGACCGGCCGGCTCATCGCAGCGCCCGGATCGCGCGGACCGCCTCGGCGAGCGCGGCGCGGAAATCGCCGGGGCGATAGGCGTTGGGGTCCTTCACCGCGGCATAGGCACGGTTGATGTTGGCGCGGATGCCCGCGGCGGCGCCGGTGGTGACGCGGCCCTGCTTGACCAGCGCGTTGAGCAAGGTGTCGATCGCCATTACGCCCTGCGACGAACCTTCATAATCGGTGAAGCGTGGGGACAGCGCGGGGCCGGCGATCGCATCGACCATCGCAAAGGCGCTGTCGCCGCCAACCGGCGCGTTGCCGAGCGCCGTCGCGATGGCATTGGCGGTCGCACCGAGCCGGTTGGCCGCCGCCACCGCCGCACCCCGGTCGCGCGCGATGGCGGCGTGGAAGGCGCGGCTGTCGGCGTCGAGCCTGGCCGCCAGCGCCGGCGCACCGACACGCGTCGCGGCGGCGAGCAGGATCATGTTTTCGTCGTTGAATGGCGGCATGCCGGCGGGGATCGGGCGACCCGGATTGGTCTCCCAGGTCTTCACGCGATCGGCCTGGTCGAAGATGCGACGGTGACAGCTATGGCAGTCGAAGAAGGTGAATTCGGGGAAGGCGCCCTCGGTGCCGCGCGCCGGGTTGGCGAACAGCGCCATTTCGCGGCCGAGCGCCATCGCCTGTCCGACCGCCCACATCCGCGCGCTGTCGCTGCGGCCCTTGCGCGCGACATAATCGGCATCCTCATTGTGATGCAGTTGCAAGGTCGAGAACAGGTCGAGTTCGAAGGCGATGCGCGGGTGGCCGGCGGCCATCATGCGGTGGCTGACGAACTGGCCGCTGCGGGCACTGCCGAAATGGCAGTCGAGGCACACCGCGGCGCGCGTCGCCGGGCGTTCGAGCGCGGTCATGCCGTGCGCGACATTGGCCGCATGGCTGGCACCGACGGTGTAGTGCGACGCGATCCAGCCCCCAGCGGCACCGTGGCAGGCCTCGCAGCCGACGCCATCGCTGGTCAGGAAGCGCGCGCCGCGAGCGCCGCCGGTCGGGGTGGCATGGCAGCCGAGACAGGCCGGTGCCGCCGTCGGCTCGCCGAGGCCGAGCGTCGCCGTGATCTGATGCGCGCGGACGCCCGACAGGACGCTGAACGCTCGGCTATGCGCGCCGCCCGGTGTCGAGGGCTCCTGCCATAATTTCAGCTCGTCCTGTCGCACGACCGCACCATCGGCCTCCAGTCGGCCATGGCAGGTCGTGCCGGCGCAACTCGCCACGCCCTGGAAAACCGGCGCGGGGCGATCGGTCGCTCCGGCATCGCTGTACGTTGTCCCGAACAGCAGAGTCAGCAGGACGGCAAGCACCAGCGCCGCGCCCAGTGTCGACGCACCTCGCCGAATTTCGATGCCAGGGCGCCCGGAGCCCATGCAGCGCTTACTCCCCCTTTTCGGATGCCACCGGCAGATTGCGCTGGCCTTCCGTCCCGGTGGACTTTCTGCCTCAATCGCCGCGCGTCGAACAGCAAAACCTTTCCCCGCAGCCGCCCGGTGCCGGCTTGCGGAGGTTGCGGGGCAGCGCGCGCTTACGGAATTTGCGAGGAGGCGAGGTCACCAGCTTCGAAGAACTGATCGACGATCGGGTTCTGGACCAGGGGGCTTTCGAAGCGACCGTTGCTGCGCCCGCGACGGCCGAGCAGCATGGCGAGCTGGTCGGACGCCTCGGCCGAGAGCGCGAACGGTCCGATCGCCGGCTGGTTGGGTCCAGGCACGAAGAACGCCTGGCCCGACCCGACAATCGACCCGGTCGCGCCCCCCGCGGTGACGTCGATCGCGCCCTGTTGTTCGCCGCCCTGCGCTGCCACGCCGGGGCCGCGCAGGAAGACCAATGTCGCGGTCGCGGGATCGGCGGTGAACTGCGGCAGGCCCGGCTGGCGACCGATCACCGCCAGCGCGTCGGCACCGACCGCCAGCTCGACGATCGTGCCGCGAATGCCGATCGATGCGACCGGCGTCGTGATCTGCGACTGGCCGGGATTGGCGTGGAGCGGCTTGCCCGACATGAAGCGGAACGCGCCCTTGGTCACCGACAATCCGACCGCGCTGGCGCTCTTCGCCGGATCATAGACGAAGCGATCGACCTTGAGGCGGGCGTTGGCGCCGACGGTGAAATTGGTCTTGTCGAGCAGCAGGACCTGCAACCGGCTTGCCGGGCCGGTCGCGATGTCATTGCCGAGCGCGACGCGTTCCTTGACCACGGCGCGGTGGACGCTGGGGTTGGCGTCGGTCTTCATGCGCACGTCGTTGACCACGGCGGCGTTGACCCCAACCGTCTGTGCGGCGGCGGGGAGGGCGGTGACGGCCGCGAGCGCGGCCGTGGCGAGCAAGGTGAAGCGATGGTTCATGGTGCGTGCCCCCTTAGCGGCCGAAGTTCAGCACGAGGCGAAGCTCGGCGCCGAAGCTGTCATAATCATGCAGGAAGCTGGCGGCGTTATAGTCGCGGCGCGTGTAGCTGACCGCACCTTCGAGATCGAACGGGCTCGACCCCAATGGCGTGCCGAGCGCGGCGCGGGCGAACCAGCGCGTTTCGACCCGATCGCTGATGAACGGATCATCGCGGTAATCGATGTGGCGGACGGTTGCCGACAGCGCGGTATAGGTACCGGCCCGGTTCACCGGCAGCCGTGCCGCCGCGTACAGGCGCCAGCCACGATAGCCGAGAATCCGGGTGCTCGCTGTCTTGTCTTCGAACCCGGCGCCGATCACCCAGTCCTTGTCGCGCGCCGCACCGGCCCGATATTCGAGCGCCACGTCGTAGCGTGTCCCATCGCGGTCGAAGAAGATGTTGGAGCCGACATAGTCCTGATGCGTGACCTCGCCGCGCAAGGCGACGCGGGCGTTGTCGCCGGCGGCTGTGCTCAGTTCGCCCTGGCCGCCATATTCGGTGTAGAAGGGATGACCCAGCAACCGGCCATGCCGTAGCAGGCCACCAAGTTCGAAACCGATACCACCGCCCTGCATTCCGAAACCGGCGCGCAGTGCGCCAAGCTGGTAGTCGAGACGCGGGCCGCCGATCGAATTCTTGGTCATGCCGGACAACCCGCCATAGGCATAGCCGCCGCCGACCGGGGTCCGCGCATCGACCTGTGCCGACGCGACCACCGACAGGCCGTCATTGCTGGGCACGGCAACGCCCGGAATGGCAAAGGCGGGGCTGAGCGCGGCGCTGTTGTCGGTGTCATAGGCGAGACCCAGCGCGATGTTGCCGACCACGCCGCTGTTCGACGCGGCGCTGCCGCTGGCGGGCAGGTCGAGCGATCCGCATGCGGTGCGCGCCTCGCCGATGGCCGCCACCGACGCGCTTCCCGCATCGACATGCGCAGCCTCGAGGCGCGCGCGGCCATGATCATCCAGCCGGCAAAGGATCGCGACATAATAGAGCCGCACATCGGCACTGCCCTTGTCGGGGTGAACGATCAGCGCGCGTTCGAGCGTCGCGGCCGCCCCGGTCAGGTCGCCTTCGTCGACCTGCGAGCGTGCCAGCCGCAGCGCACCCTCCGGCGAGTCCGTTGCGTCGATCATCCTGTCGATATCGCTGGCGGTGTCCTGCGCCATCGCCGGCAAGGCGCCCAGCGCCATCGAGACGCCCGCCAGCCCGATGGCCAGCGTTCGCGCCGTTTGTGTTCCGTACATGCAGACCCCCGTTCGTGCGCCCGCGCTTTCGCCGGGCATCGCACGGTCAATGCGCCAAAATGGCTGGCAGGGGATTGGACAAATCAGACCGGTTCAGATGCATTGTGCACCGAACCGGTCGTTTTGGGACATTAAACTGGAGGCCCGACCGGGAATCGAACCCGGGTGCGAGGATTTGCAGTCCTCTACGTCACCACTCCGCCATCGGGCCAAGGCGGGCGCAGATGCGCGGGACCGACGCTCGTGTCAACCGCCACGCTACCTGATGCAACAAAATCTCCGGTGCTCGCTTGGCGTGAAGCGGCGCGCGCTATAGATGGTCGCTGCATGCAGAAGTGTATTGCATGACTAAAACAGTTATGCGACAGGGTGATTCATGAATTCGACCGCGACACAGACAGATCGATATCACGCGATGCGCCACGCGATGGTGGCCAGCCAGCTGCGCACCAATGCGGTCAGCGACGCGCGCGTCGTCGCGGCGATGGCCGAGGTGCCGCGCGAGGCGTTCCTGCCTGGCGAGGTGGCGGCGCTCGCCTATCGTGACACGGCGGTGCCGCTGACGCACGGCCGCGCGCAGAACGTGCCGATCGCGACCGGCAAGCTGCTGACCGCGGCGACGCTCGGCGCGGCTGATCGCGTGCTGCTGATCGGTGCCGCGGGGGGATATACCGCGGCGGTGCTGGCCGAGCTCGTCGCCAGCGTGGTGGCGGTCGAGGTCGATCCGGTCCTGGCCGCGATCGCCCGTACGACGTTGGCGGGGTATCCGTCGGTGACGCTGGTCGAAGGGCCGCTCGAAGCTGGGCACGCTGCTGCCGCGCCTTATGACGTGCTCGTCGTCGATGGAGCGATCGAGCAGCTGCCCGACGCATTGGTCGCGCAGGTCAAGGTCGGCGGTCGAGTCGTTGCCGGTCTCGCCGATCGCGGCATCACCCGGCTGGCATCCGGGCGTCGGAGCGAGGGCGGTTTCGCCCTGCTGCCGTTCGCCGATATCGATTGCGTGGTTTTGCCGGGATTCGACCGGCCAAGGAGTTTCACCTTCTGATGACCGACCGGATTTCGCCCTTGCGCCGCTTGTTGCTCGGCACCGTTGCCGTGGCGCTGATCGTGCCACCGGCAGCGGGTGAAACGCTGCGCGAGGCGTTGGTGAAGGCCTACAACACCAATCCGACGATCAACGCGCAGCGTGATGCGCAGCGCGCCAATGACGAGAATGTGCCGATCGCGCGGGCGAGCGGCCTGCCGTCGGTGAACGCGTCTGGCAGCTACACCGAAGATTTCGTCAAGGCGTCGAACAGCTTCGTTTCGCCCGACCGCCAGCTTGCCGGGCAGGCGCAACTCTCGGTGCCGATCTACTCGGGCGGCGCGGTGCGCAACTCGATTTCGGCGGCGCGGACGCGTGTCGAAGCGGGGCGCGATTCGCTGCGTGGTACCGAGAGCGATTTGTTCACCGCGGTGGTCGGCGCCTATATGGACGTGATCCGCGACGAGGCGATCGTCAGTCTCAACCAGCAGAACGTTCACGTCCTCGACGTCAATTTGCAGGCGTCGAAGGATCGCTTTCAGGTCGGCGATCTGACGCGCACCGACGTCGCCCAGTCGGACGCGCGGCTCGCGCTGGCACGCAGCCAGTTGCAGACCGCGCAGGCACGGCTGATCGGGAGTCGCGAAAATTACATCCGGCTGGTCGGGTCGCCGCCCGAGCAACTCGAGACGCCGCCCGTTCTGCCGAATCTGCCGACCTCGCCCGACGCGGCCGTGGACGTCGCGTTGAAGGACAACCCTTCGCTGCTCGCGGCGCAGAAGACGCGCGATGCGACGCGCTACGATGTCGATGTCGCGCGCGCGGCACGCCTGCCGAAGCTCAGCGCGGGGGTGAGCGGCAACTATTACAACTATCTCGGCTCGCTCGGTTCCGGGACGGGCGTTGCGGTAACCCAGTCGGGCAAATCGGCGAGCGGTGGCCTCACGCTGACCGTGCCGCTGTTCCAGGGCGGCAGGCCCTCGGCGCAGGTGCGCCAGGCACAGGCGCTGCGCGGCCAGGCGATCGAGCAGGCGACGGCGGCCGAACGCACCGTGATTGCCAATACGCGCTCGGCCTATGCCTCCTGGCAGTCGTCGCTGGAGGTTATCGCCTCCTCGCAGACGGCGGTCAGCGCGAACAAGCTATCGCTCGAAGGCGTGCGCGCCGAGAACAGCGTCGGCAACCGCACGATCCTCGATATTCTCAACGCCGAGCAGGAATTGCTCAATTCGCAGGTCACGCTGGTGACGGCGCAGCGCGACGCCTATGTCGCCGGCTTCGCGCTGCTGGCGGCGATGGGCCATGCCGAGGCGCGCGATCTCGGACTCGATGGCGGGGCGCTCTACGATCCGCTCGCGAATTTCAACGCCGTTCAGCACCGGATTTCGGATTGGAGCGACGGCAAGCCGGCACGGGCGGTCGGCACCAGCACGGTCGGCACGCCGGCACAAAACGCGCAGGTAACCTCGAAACTCGACCCCTTGTTAACCGCTCCTGTTGACACAGGTACCCAAAATCCCGCAGGTGGCCCAAAGTAGGTCGGTTTTCGACCGCGAACTTTGGTTTTCGCAAGGACTGCCGATGGGGGACATCAGCGCCGAGCCGTCCATGGAGGAGATTCTCTCCTCGATCAAACGCATCATCGCCGAAGAGGGTGATGGCGCGATGGCTGCCGCGCGTGCCCGCCGCCAGCCGCGTCCCGCGCCGCCCCAGCGCGAAGCCGAGCGCTACGACGATGACGAGGTTCTCGAACTGAGCGAACTGGTTGCCGCCGAGTTGCCCGGCCAGCCC
>JBAZXI010000006.1:0-188085 GCA_041659925.1 Sphingomonas sp. | reverse complement strand
CCGCTTCGGCCGCGACGGCCGCGACGCCCTGCCCGGCAACGAGGAGATGGACCTCGCCAAGCTGCGAGGCGGCGGTGACCACGGCGAGCGTGGCATCCTTGACGGACGCACCGTCATGTTCGACCCAGACGAGCGTCTTCATTTCGCGACTCCCATCGCCTTGAGCTTGGCCACCAGTTCATCGACATCGGCGACCTTGACGCCGGCGGTGCGCTTGGCCGGCTCGACGACCTTGAGCGTGGTGAGGCGCGGCGCCACGTCGACACCGTAATCGGCCGGCGTCTTCTGCGCCATCGGCTTGGATTTGGCCTTCATGATGTTGGGCAGCGAGGCATAGCGCGGCTCGTTGAGGCGAAGGTCGGTGGTGACGATCGCCGGGAGCTTGAGCTCCTCGGTCTCCGACCCGCCATCGACTTCGCGCGTCACCGTGGCGACGCCGTTCGCAATCTCGACCTTGGAGGCGAAAGTACCCTGGCCCCAGCCGAGCAGGCCGGCGAGCATCTGGCCGGTCTGGTTGTTGTCGTCGTCGATCGCCTGCTTGCCGAGGATGATCAGTTCGGGCTTCTCTTCCTCGACGATCTTTGCCAGCAGCTTGGCGACGCCCAGCGGCTCGACCTTGTCTTCCGACACGACGAGGATCGCGCGGTCGGCACCCATGGCCAGCGCGGTACGCAGCGTTTCCTGGGCTTTCTGCTCGCCGATCGACACCGCGACGATCTCCGTCACGACGCCCTTTTCCTTGAGGCGAATCGCCTCTTCGACGGCGATCTCGTCGAACGGGTTCATGCTCATCTTGACGTTGGCCAGATCGACCCCCGTCCCGTCCGCCTTCACGCGGGGCTTTACGTTATAGTCAAGCACGCGCTTGACCGGGACCAGCACCTTCATTGCAATCGACTCCTGTGACCGAACTCTTCCCGGGGAGGCAGGTTCAGGCGGCTTTCTTGACCTCGGCGACGATCTTGCGGGCGGCGTCGCCGAGATCGTTGGCGGGCACGATGGCGAGACCCGAGGTGGACAGGATCTTCTTGCCCTCCTCGACATTGGTGCCCTCGAGGCGGACGACCAGCGGCACCGAAAGGTTCACTTCCTTCGCCGCGGCGACGATGCCCTCGGCGATGATGTCGCACTTCATGATGCCGCCGAAGATGTTGACGAGGATGCCCTTCACCGCCGGATCGGCGAGAATGATCTTGAACGCCGCGGTCACCTTCTCCTTGTTGGCGCCACCGCCGACGTCGAGGAAGTTGGCCGGGAACATGCCATTGAGCTTGATGATGTCCATCGTCGCCATGGCGAGGCCGGCGCCGTTGACCATGCAACCGATATCGCCGTCGAGCTTGATGTAAGCGAGGTCGTATTTCGACGCTTCGAGCTCCGACGGATCCTCCTCGGTCTCGTCGCGCAGCTCCATCAGGTCCTTGTGGCGGAACAGCGCGTTGGTATCGAAGCCGACCTTGGCGTCGAGCACCATCAGCTTGCCGTCATCCGTCACCGCGAGCGGGTTGATCTCGATCTGCGCGGCATCGGTGCCGAGAAAGGCATCGTACAGCTTCGACGCGACGTTGGCGGCCTGCTTGGCGAGATCGCCCTTCAGCCCGAGCGCGTTGGCGACGGCACGGCCATGATGCGGCATGAAGCCGGTCGCGGGATCGACGTCGAAGGTCTGGATCTTTTCCGGCGAGTCGTGCGCGACGGTCTCGATGTCCATGCCGCCCTCGGTCGAGACGACGAAGGCGACGCGGCCATGGACACGGTCGACGAGCAGCGCGAGGTAGAATTCCTTGGCGATGTCGACGCCGTCGGTCACGTAGAGGCGGTTGACCTGCTTGCCATGCTCGCCGGTCTGCACCGTGACGAGCGTGTTGCCGAGCATGTCGGCCGCGGCGGCGCGGACCTCATCCTCGCTGCGGGCGAGGCGGACGCCGCCCTTGGCGTCGGGGCCGAGTTCCTTGAACTTGCCCTTGCCGCGACCGCCGGCATGAATTTGTGCCTTCACGACGTAGAGCGGACCAGGCAGCTTCTTCGAAGCGGCGACGGCTTCCTCGACGCTCATCGCGGCGAAGCCGGCGGGGACAGGCACGCCGAATTTGGCGAGCAATTCCTTGGCCTGATATTCGTGAATGTTCATGGAGCGCCAAAAGCCTTTCGCGGATCGAGACGTCGGGGTCCTAAGCACAGCTTCCCGCGCGAATCCACCCCCGCGCGCGCCGGCTTCATGCGATCGGCCCGCCAGGCCGGTTGCGCGCAGCGCCGCCGAGCGTGCCGCGACGCCGACGATTTTCGGGACGTGGAGCGAGCGGAGCCGGTAGAATAACCGGTCGAGCTCGCGAGCGCCGCCCGCCGCCGCCATAGGGCGCAGCTGGAGCGGCGACAGCCGACCAGGAAAAGCCCGCGCACCGTATTTCTCCCGCGTGCATCGCGACCAGGGCGTCGCTATATCGCCCGCCATGTCCTGGACAACCGGTCTCGCCCTGTTCTTCGTCACCGTGATCGGGATGGAGGGATTCGCTTATGTCGCGCATCGCTGGATGATGCATGGCTTCGGGTGGTTCCTGCACGAGAGCCACCACCGGCCGCGCACCGGGAAGTGGGAGCTCAACGACCTTTACGCCGCGATCTTCGCGGTGCCGTCGTTCATCTTGATCCTGGGCGGCGTGCAACTCGGCTGGTGGCCGGGCTGCACATGGATCGGTGCGGGTATCGCCGCCTATGGCGCGATCTATTTCGGCTTTCACGACATCATCGTCCATCGCCGCGTCGCGACGGGCTACCTGCCGCGATCATCCTATATGAAGCGCATCATCCAGGCGCACCGGCTGCATCATGTCGTCGAGACGCGAGAGGGCAATGTCAGCTTCGGCTTCCTGTGGGCACCGAGACCCGAGGCGCTGAAAGCCGAGCTCAAGCGGCGCGGGCATGCCGGGGTGCGCGCGCCGGTCGGTGCCGACACGACCGCGCCCTGATCGACTCGGCCGCCTTCTGGATCGCCGCGATCGTCGCGGTGGTGATGCTCGGGCTCGCCAAGGGCGGCTTTGCGGGCATGGGCGCGCTGTCGCTGCCGTTGATCGCGCTGACGATATCGCCGGTACGCGCGGCGGCGATCCTGCTGCCGGTGCTGATCGTGCAGGATGTCGTCGGGGTGTGGGCCTTCCGGCGCGACTGGGACGGCCATGTGCTGGGCTGGATGCTGCCCGGCGCCATGGCGGGCGTCACGCTGGGTTATCTCTTCGCCGCCTCGGTCTCGTCCGACGCGGTGCTCGGCGCGGTCGGCGCGGTGTCGATCCTGTTCGGGCTTTATCGGCTGTGGGTCGAGCGGCGCGGCGGCCTGCCGAATGCGTCGCGCTCGCCCGGCTGGGTCGGCAGCCTGTTCGGCATCGCCTCGGGCTTTACCAGCCAGATCGCCCATGCCGGGCAACCGCCGTTCCAGCTCTGGGTGTTGCCGCGCCACCTGCCGCGTGACGTGCTGGTCGGGACGACGGCGATCTTCTTCGCCACGGTCAACTGGATCAAGGTGCCGGCCTATATCGCGCTCGGCCAGTTCACCCGCGCCAATATGACGATTTCGGCGCTGTTGGTGCCGGTGGCGATCGCCTCGACGCTGGCCGGCGTGTGGCTGGTGCGCCGCGTGCCGGCCGAACGCTTCTATACGGCGATCTATGTGCTGATGATCGCGGTCGGCGGCAAACTGCTATGGGACGCGCTGGTCTAGACACGGGCGAAACCACGACGCCCGTTCGGACGATGCGATCAAGCGCGCCTTCGCCATCGATCGGGAAGAACCCGTCATCGCGAGCGATCCGACGTCATGGCACCGCCGGAAATCGCCGGGCCGGCGTTTCGTCGTACCGGTGGCGGGCGTCATCACCGAAATCGACGGTAGCTGAAGCGGCTCAGTCGAACAGCGACGACACCGAGGTCTCGTCGGCGATGCGCTTGATCGCCTCGCCGAGCAGCGGCGCGATGGTCAAATGGCGGATGCGCGAAGCGGCGGCGACCGGCTGGAGCGCGCCGATCGAGTCGGTGATGACCAGTTCCTCGAGCGCCGAGTTCTCGACGCGGGCGACCGCGCCGCCCGACAGCACGCCGTGGCTGACATAGGCGACGACGCCCTCGGCGCCCGCCTCCTTGAGCGCTGCGGCTGCGTTGCACAGCGTGCCGGCCGAATCGACGATGTCGTCGATCAGGATGCAGAAGCGCCCCTCGACGTCGCCGATGATGTTCATCACCTCGGATTCACCGGCGCGCTCGCGGCGCTTGTCGACGATCGCCAGCGGGGCGTTGTCGAGCCGCTTGGCCAGCGCGCGGGCGCGCACCACGCCACCGACGTCGGGCGAGACGATCATCAGGTTGCGCGCGCCGAAGCGCGTGACGATGTCGGCCGACATGACCGGCGCGGCATAGAGATTGTCGGTCGGGATATCGAAGAAGCCCTGGATCTGCCCGGCATGGAGATCGACCGACAGCACGCGATCGGCGCCGGCAACGGTGATCAGGTTGGCGACGAGCTTGGCCGAAATCGGGGTGCGTGGGCCGGGTTTGCGATCCTGCCTGGCATAGCCGAAATAGGGAACGACGGCGGTGATGCGCTTGGCCGAGGCGCGTTTCAGCGCGTCGATGCAGATCAGCAATTCCATGAGATTGTCGTTGGCCGGATAGCCGGTCGACTGGAGCACGAAGACATCCTCGCCGCGGACATTTTCGAGGATCTCGACGAACACTTCCTCATCGGCGAAGCGCCGCACCAACGCCTTGGTCAGCGGGATCTCGAGATAGTCGGCGATCGCCTTGGCGAGTGGCAGGTTGGAATTGCCGGTCATCAATTTCATGGACGGGGTCCCCGATAGTATCGCGCTCCCTTAGATGCGGTGTCACCGAACGGGAAGAGGCATTGCCGCCCGCGAGCGCGAGACGTAGAGCGCGGCGATGACGATCGTTACGCGTTTCGCACCTTCGCCGACCGGCATGCTGCATGTCGGCAATATCCGCACCGCGCTGCATAACTGGCTGTTCGCGCGGGCGCATGGCGGGCGGTTCGTGCTGCGCATCGACGATACCGATGCCGCGCGCAGCGAGGAGCGCTTCGTCGAGGCGATCCGCGCCGATCTCGCCTGGCTCGGGCTGGTGCCCGATGGCGAGGAGCGCCAGTCGGCGCGCTTCGCGCTGTACGAGGCGCGGTTCGCCGACCTTCGCGCGGCGGGGCGCGTCTATCCGGCCTATGAGACGGCGCAGGAACTCGACCTGAAGCGCAAGGTCGCGCTCGGGCGCGGCCTGCCGCCGGTCTATGATCGTGCCGCGCTGGCGCTGTCGGATAGCGACCGCGTCGCGCTGGAGGCGGAGGGCATCAAGCCGCACTGGCGCTTCAGGCTCGACCACGGCACCGCGATCGAATGGGACGACCTGATCCGCGGCCATCAGCGTTTCGACCCTGCGACGATGAGCGACCCGGTGGTGCGGCGCGCCGATGGCTCGTGGCTCTATATGCTGCCCTCGGCGATCGACGATGCCGATATGGCGATCAGCCATGTCGTGCGCGGCGAGGACCATGTCTCCAACACCGCGCTGCAGATCCAGATGTTCTCGGCGCTTGGCGTCACGCCGCCAGCCTTTGCGCATGAGGCGCTGCTGACCGGGAGCGAGGGCAAATTGTCCAAGCGGCTCGGTTCGCTCGGCGTCGATCATTTCCGTGAGGTCGGGATCGAGCCCGAGGCGGTGCGTGCCTTGCTCGCGCGGATCGGCACGAGCGACCCGGTCGAGCCGATTGCCGATGTGGCGACGTTGATCGCGGGGTTCGATTTTGGCCGCTTCGGCCGCGCGCCGGCACGCTTCGACGAGGCCGAACTCGCCGCGCTCAACGCGAGGATCATCCACCGGCTCGATTTCGACCGCGTCGCCGGGCGGTTGCCGGCGGGCATGGGCGCGGCGGAGTGGGAAGCGGTGCGGCCCAACCTCTCGACGGTCGCCGACGCCGCCACCTGGTGGCAGGTGATCGCCGGGCCGGTCGCGCTGCCGGTGGCGGATGACGACCGCGACTATCTGGCCGGCGCGGCGCGGATCGCGGCGACGATCGACTGGTCGAGCGACCCATGGCATGCGCTGACCGCCGCGCTGAAAGCCGAGACCGGACGCGGCGGCAAGGCGCTGTTCCTGCCGCTGCGCCGCGCGCTGACCGGGCTCGACCATGGCCCCGACATGGCGGCGCTGCTGCCGCTGATCGGGCGCGAACGCGCGATCGAACGGCTCACCGGCTGATGATATATTATCTCTCTTGCGTCCGTTGCGTAATGTTGTAACATTGCATCGAGTCGGACGTCAGAGCCGACCGGCTGAACCCAACCGATGGAACGGGAGAGTTGCCATGCAAACGATGCGCTTCGCCGAAGGCTATCATGCACCGTCGCGTCTGCGACCGAGCACCCTGGGCCTGACCTTGCTGACGACCGGGTTTTTCGTCTCCGGCCTGTTTTTCCTCAATCCGAAGGTCGTGCGACAAACGATCAAGGACTTTACGGCGATAAGTATTCCGGCCGAACGACCCAAGCCAACCGCCACCGTCAAACCGGTCGAGCACAAGCAGCCGCTCCAACAGAAATCGCCCTACGTGCCGCCGACTCATCCAACGGTGACGTCACCGGACACGCCAGTCGTCGACTTCAGCGACGTGCCGACAATTCCCAACCCACCGATCGGGGATGCCGGCACGGCGTTTGAGCCCGTCAAGCCGACGCCGCCGCCCGTCATGATCGGGCCGTCGGTCGATCCGCGCTACGCCGGCTATTTCCAGCCGGCCTATCCCGCCGACGAAATCCGCGCGGGCAATGCCGGGCGCGTGACGGTGAAGGTGCTGATCGGCACCGACGGGCGGGTGAAAGACATCGAGCGGGTGAGCGCGGCGAGCGACTCCTTCTGGGAAGCGACGCGGCGACAGGCGCTCGCCAAATGGCGTTTCAAGCCGGCAACGCGCGATGGCGTCGCCTATGAGAGCTGGAAGACCATGAACGTCAGTTTCGTGCTCAACCAGGACCAGTGACATGCCGCGCGCGGTTGCCGTGTCTCAGGTCTGGCAACCGCGCGCCGTAACGCCTATCTTGGCACCGATGAACTTCTTCCGTCGCATCTCGCCGATCAAGGCCTTTGCCGATCTCTACGGCTTCCTGCGCCAGCGCCGGCGGCACGAGATCGTGTTTCTCGTGCTGTCATTCTCGCTGACCTGGGGAATGTTCACCGCCTTCATGATCGATACGCGGATCGTGCGACCGTACAAACGCGACATCGTCTATGTCCAGCAATGGCGCGCCGACCGCACCGATGCCCAGATCATCGCGCAGCAGAAGCTCGACCTGCCCAAGGAAAGGGCCGCGCTCGAGGCGCAGGCCAAGGCGGACGAACAGCGGCGCCTCGCCTTCAAGCATATGGACGACCAGCTCAAGGCAGTCGGGCTCGACTGATGCTGGCCGCGCGCTGAGCCTGGACGCGCTTCACACCGACGCGCGCTGGATGGCGGCGGCGCTGGCGCTGGCCGAGCGTTGCCGCGGCCGCACCGCGCCCAATCCCGGTGTCGGCTGCGTCATCGTAGCCGATGGACGCGTGGTCGGGCGGGGCTGGACCCAGCCCGGCGGGCGGCCACACGCCGAAGCGACGGCGCTGGCGCAAGCGGGCGAAAAGTCGCGCGGCGCGACTGTCTATGTTTCGCTGGAGCCATGCGCGCATGTCTCGCCACGGGGACCGGCATGCGCCGACCTGCTCGTCGCGGCGGGGGTCGCGCGCGTCGTCGCCGCTGTGGGCGACCCCGACCCGCGCACCGATGGGAGCGGCTTTGCGCGCTTGCGGGCGGCAGGCATCGTCGCCGAGCGCGGCATCGGTGCCGAAGCGGCGACTAGGTCGATAGCGGGGTTCCTGACACGCCATGCGCTGGGCCGGCCGCATGTCACGCTCAAACTGGCGCTGTCGCTCGACGGCGCGGCGGCGATGGGCTCGGGCGCGAGCCAGTGGATCACCGGCGCCGAGGCGCGCGCCCATGCCCATGTCGAGCGCAGCCGGCATGAAGCGATTTTGGTCGGGCGCGGCACATGGCTGGCCGATGCGCCGCGACTCGATGTGCGCCTGCCCGGCCTGGCGGGCCGCGCGCCACGACGCGTGTTGCTGTCGACCGGCACGGCGCCGGAAACCGGCCTGACGGTGATCGGCGCCCCGGGCGAGATTGCGACGCTGGACGGCGTCGACCATCTCCTGGTCGAGGGCGGTGCGGCGACGGCGGCGGCATTCCTTGCCGCGGATCTGGTCGACCGGCTGCTGCTCTACCGCGCGCCGATCCTCATCGGCGGAGGGCGGACGCTGCCCGATATCGGGCTGACCGACCTCGCCCGGGCACATGGCCGGTGGCGATGCCTCGATGCGCGCCGGCTTGGCAGCGACCGAGTCGAGGTCTACGAGCGCCGTCGAGACGAGCGTTAGGGCCAGCCGGCATGTTCACGGGCATCATTACCGATATCGGCACGATCGCCTGGGTCGAGACACGCGGCGACCTGCGTCTCGTGATCGAGACCGGGTTCGACATGGCGAGCGTCGAGCTCGGCGCGTCGATCGCCTGTTCCGGTGTATGCCTGACGGTGGTCGACAAATCCTGCCCCGGCGAGCGGGGCTGGTTCGCGGTCGACGTTTCGGGCGAAAGCGTCGCGCGGACCGCGCGCGACCAGTGGACGCAAGGTCGCCGGCTCAACCTCGAGCGCGCGATGAAGCTCGGCGACGAGCTGGGCGGACATATCGTCACCGGCCATGTCGACGGCGTCGGTTCGGTCGTCGCTGTCTGCGCCGAGGGCGATTCGAAGAAGATCGGCTTTTCCGTCCCCGCCGCGCTGGCGCCGTTCCTCGCGCCCAAGGGATCGGTGACGATCGACGGCGTCTCGCTGACCGTCAACGAGGTGACCGACCAACCCGACGGCACCACCCATTTCGCGATCAACCTGATTCCCCACACCCAAGCGGTGACGACTCTCGGCACGCTGGCGCCCGGCCAGCAGATCAATATCGAGATCGACGTGCTCGCCCGTTACCTGCAACGCATGGAGGCCTATCGTGCCCAAGCCCGCTGAGCTGTCGCGCCTGCGCCACGGCTTCCTGTCGAGTCCCGAAGAAATCATCGACGAGGCGCGCAACGGCCGGATGTTCATCCTGGTCGACGACGAGGACCGCGAGAATGAAGGCGACCTCGTCATACCGGCGCAAATGGCGACGCCGGAGAAGATCAACTTCATGGCCAAATTCGGCCGTGGACTGATCTGCCTCGCGCTGACCAAGCGCCGCGTCGACGAACTCGGGCTCGACCTGATGAGCCGCCATAACGGTACGCGGCACGAAACCGCCTTCACCACCTCGATCGAGGCGCGCGACGGCGTGACCACCGGCATCTCGGCCGCCGACCGCGCGCGCACCGTGGCGGTGGCGATCGATTCGTCGAAGAGCCGCGACGAGATCGTGACACCGGGTCATATCTTCCCGCTGGTCGCGCGCGATGGCGGCGTGCTGGTGCGTGCCGGCCATACCGAGGCGGCGGTCGACGTTGCACGGCTCGCCGGGCTCAACCCGTCAGGCGTGATCTGCGAGATCATGAACGAGGACGGCACGATGAGCCGGCTCGACGACCTCGTCACCTTCGCGCAGTTCCACAATCTCAAGATCGGCACGATCCGCGACCTGATCGCCTATCGCCGGCGCCACGACCATCTCGTCGAGAAGCGCGCCGAAATGGTGTTCCACAGCAGATGGGGCGGCGACTGGAAGGCGATGACCTTCTTCAACAAGGCGACCGGCGACGAGCAGATCGCGCTGGTCAAGGGTCGCATCGATCCGGAAAAGCCGACGCTGGTGCGCATGCACACCATGTCGATGTTCGTCGATGCGTTCGGCGAGGAGTCGGAGCGATCGGGGCTGTTGTCGCGGTCGATGGAGATGATCGCATCGGAAGGCACCGGCGTCATCGTGGTGATCAACCGGCGCATGGCCGACAGCGTGACGCGTTTCATCCGCCTGCGCGCCGAGGGCAAGACCGCTGGCGCGCCGGAGGTCGAGGAATTGCGCGATTACGGCGTCGGCGCGCAGATCCTCGCCGAGCTTGGCGTGCAGGACATGGTGCTGCTGACCAATACCCACCACACGCTGGTCGGCCTCGAGGGTTACGGCCTGTCGATCGTCGGCGAGCGCACGATTCCCGGCACCGGAGGCGAATGAACATGGCGAGGATCCTGATCGTCGAGGCGCGCTTCTACGACCATCTCAACGACCTGCTGCTCGACGGCGCGCGCAGCGCGATCGAGGATGCCGGGCACCAGCACGAGACGGTCACCGTGCCCGGCGCGCTGGAAGTGCCCGGCGCGATCGCGCTGGCGGCGGAGAGTGGTCGCTATGACGGCTATGTCGCGCTCGGCGTGGTGATCCGTGGTGAGACCTATCATTTCGAGATCGTCGCCGGCGAGAGCGCGCGCGGGCTGATGGCGCTGTCGATGGACGGGTTGCCGATCGGCAATGGCATCCTGACCACCGAGAATGAGGCGCAGGCGCTGACCCGTGCGCGGAAGTCCGAAAAGGACAAGGGCGGCGAGGCGGCCAAGGCGGCGCTGGCGATGCTCGACCTCAAGGCGCGTTTCGGCTGACGCCATGGAGGAGATGAGACCGCCACCGTCGCGCTACCGCGTGATCGAGCGCGGCGGACGGCTCATCGTGATCGACAACTGGGCGAAGGGCGGCGAGACTCAGCTCGTCGAACGTGTCGCCACATCGCGAAGGCCGGTCTCCCCGCCACGCCACGCGCCGCGCGGCATGATGCCGCCGGCACGGGACGGACTGCTCCCGCGCCTGGTGCGCGTCGCCACCGTCGGCGCGGTCGACCCCCAGGGCAGGCCGTTCTGGACCACGGCGCGCTGGTACGACACCAAGGGGCCACGCAGTTTCGCGCTCGGCCGTGCCGGGGTGCAGCGGCTCGGTCATGGCCTGCTGGGTCTGATGGCGCTGGCGCTGGCGGCGTTGATCGGCCTCTTTGTGATCGGTTTCCCGATGATCGTGATCCTCGGCGCGCTGGTCGCGACGCTGCGCAACAATTTCAGCACCTTCGTGACGAACTGGGTGGACCGCTTCGAGCAGCTCCCACCCGACTGACGCTTGCTACGCCCCCGGCTTACTTATACCGATGTAAGTAAGGAGTTTGTCATGGCGCTCGCGCACACATTCAAGGCGAATCCGCACTGGCTGCCACGGTTGCCACGCGCCGCGCTCGACGAGCTGCCGGGCGAGGACGGCATCCCCTTCTTTGGCAACACGCTCAAGATGCTCAGGGATCCGGCGACCTTCGGCCGGCGGATGGTGGCGACCTATGGGTCGATCTACCGCAACAACGCGTTCGGCGGGCGCACCGTGATGCTGATCGGGCCGGACGCCAACGAACTGGTGCTGTTCGACCGAGACAAGATCTTCTCGTCGGAACAGGGCTGGGGCCCGATGCTCAACCTGCTGTTCCCACGCGGGTTGATGTTGATGGATTTCGACCATCACCGTGCCGACCGGCGGTTGCTGTCGGTGGCGTTCAAGCCCGAGCCGATGCGGCATTATGCCACCGAACTGAACGCCGGCATCGCCGCGCGGGTCGCCGGCTGGGCAAATCGCGAGCTGCGTTTCTACGACGCGATCAAGAAACTGAGCCTCGATCTTGCGGCGACCAGCTTCCTCGGCGTCGCGCTCGGCGACGAGGCCGACCGCATAAACCAGGCGTTCGTCGACGAGGTGCAGGCCTCGGTGTCACCGATCCGCGCGCCGCTGCCGGGAACGCAGATGCGCAAGGGCGTCAAGGCGCGCGCTTATCTGGTCGACTATTTCCGGCGCGAGATTCCGGCCCGCCGGGCCGGTTCGAACCATGTCGGGGGGATGGATTTCTTCTCGCAATTCTGCCGCGTGACCGATGACCATGGCGCACCGCTCAGCGACCAGGCGATCGCCGACCATATGAACTTCCTGATGATGGCGGCGCACGACACGATCACGTCGTCGGCGACGAGTCTGATCATGCTGCTGGGGCGAAATCCCGAATGGCAGGACCGGTTGCGCGCCGAGATCGCCGCGGTCGGCATGGATCCGGCGCAGGGCATCGACTATGCCGACCTCGATAAGCTCGTGCTGAGCGACTATGCCTTCAAGGAAGCGCTGCGCATGGTGCCGCCGGTACCGTCGCTGCCGCGCCGCGCGCTTCGCGACTTTCACTTTGGCGGCTATGACATTCCGGCCGGCAGCTTCGTCGGGCTCAATGTCGGCTATACGCATTACATGCCCGAGCATTGGAGCGACCCGACACGCTTCGACCCGCTGCGCTTCACACCGGAAAATTCGCGCGGGCGGCACAAATATGCCTGGGTCCCGTTCGGCGGCGGCGCACATATGTGCCTTGGGCTGCACTTCGCGACAATGCAGGTGCGCATCCTGATTGCGCACCTGCTGTCGCGCTACCGCATCGAGCCGGCCGAAGGTGCCGGGGAAGCGTGGCAATATTTCCCGATTCCCCGACCCCGCGATGGTCTGCCGGTGCGGTTCGTGCCGATCGCCTGATCCCCCTCCCATCGGGAGAGGGAAAGGATTACGCCGCAGCCGCTGCCAGCGCGGGGTAATCGACATAGCCTTCGGGGCCCTGGCTGTACCAGGTCGCCATGTCGCTATCGTTGAGCGGCGCGCCGGCGGCGAGACGGGCTGGCAGGTCGGGATTGGCGAGGAAGCTGCGACCGAAGCTGATCGCGTCGGCAACGCCGGCATCGATCCGTTCCTGCGCGGCGGCGACGGTGAGATAATCCGAGTTGAGTACCAGCGGGCCGGCAAAGACCTTGCGGATCTCGGGCGAGAGGCGCGGCACGTCGGTCCGGCCGAAGGTGCCGTCGGGCCCAGGCTCACGCAGCTCGAGAAAGCCGATGCCGATGTCCGACAGCAGCCTCGCCGCCGGTACGAACAGATGCACGGGATCGCTGTCGTCGACGCCCTGCGAATCGCCATTGGGCGACAGGCGCACCGAGGTACGGTCAGCGCCGGCGATCGACGCGACGCGCGTTGCGACCTCGCGCAACAGACGGGTGCGGTTTTCGACCGAGCCACCATAGGCATCGGTACGGAAATTGGCGCCGTCGCGCAGAAACTGATCGATCAGATAACCATTGGCGGCATGGATCTGCACGCCGTCGAAGCCGGCGGCGAGCGCGTTTTCGGTCGCGCGGGCATAGCTGTCGATCAGGCCGGGAATCTCATCGATGCCGAGCGCGCGCGCCGTCTCGAACGGCTGCCGCCCCTCATAGGTGTGGGCCTTGCCCGCCGTCGCGGTGGCCGAGGATGAAACGGGCTGTTCGCCGATCACCGAGCTGTGGACCTGGCGGCCCATATGCCAGAGCTGCGCGACGATCCGTCCGCCGGCATCGTGCACGGCCTGGGTGACGGGTTTCCAGGCATTGGTCTGCTCGTCGGTCCACAAGCCAGGCGCGAAGGGCCAGCCAAGACCCTGCTGGCTGATGCCGGTCGCTTCGGTGATAATCAGCCCGGCCGAGGCGCGCTGGGCATAATATTCGGCCATGATCGGCGTCGGCACATGCTCACGCGTCGCGCGGCCGCGCGTCAGCGGTGCCATGAGGATGCGATTGGGCGCGGCGATCGCGCCGAGCTGAATGGGATCGAAGAGACTCGGCATGAAAATCCGTTTCCTTTTGCTACCTGACGCAGCTGAGATAGGCCGTTAAGGGGCGGCATGCACGCCGCCAAGCCCCCAAGAAAAACTGTTGCCGCGACAACCAACGCGACGCCCTGGGCTTTCGCGGCGCTGATCGGTGCCAATGTCGCGCTCGCCTTCGGGCCCTGGCTGGTGCGGCTGGCCGATACCGGACCCGTCGCGGCGGGATTCTGGCGGATCACGCTTGCCGCGCCGATCCTCGCCGCGCTGGCGCTGCGCGGCGGGTGGCGACCGGTCGGGCTGGGACGGACATTGTGGATCGTGCTGGCCGGCGGCGGGGTGTGCTTCGCCGCCGATCTCGCCAGCTGGCATCTCGGCATCCTGCGCACGACGCTCGCCAACGCCACGCTGTTCGGCAATTCGGCAACGCTGTTCTTCCCCATCTACGGCTTTTTCGCGGCGCGGGCGTGGCCGACACGACCGCAGGGCGTGGCGCTGCTGCTCGCGCTGGCCGGTGCCACGCTGCTGATGGGACGGTCGTACGAACTCGACCCGCGCCATCTCGCGGGTGACTTGCTGTGCCTGCTCGCCGGAATTCTCTACACCTTCTATTTCGTCTGCATGGCGCGGGCGCGCACCACGATGGCACCGTTTCCCGCGCTGGCGCTGTCGACCATCGCGAGTATCCTGCCCCTTCTGTTGTTCGCCCTCGCGCTGGGCGAGCGCGTCCTGCCGCACGACTGGACGCCGCTGCTCGGGCTGGCGCTGGTCAGCCAGCTGATCGGCCAGGGGCTGATGATCTATGCGTTGGGTCGCTTTTCGCCGCTGGTCGTGGGCATCGCGCTGCTCACCCAGCCGGTCGTCGCGGCGACGATCGGCTTGCTGGTCTATGGCGAGCGGCTCGGGCTCCCCGATCTTGCCGGAGCGGCGCTGGTCGCGGTGGCGCTGGTGCTGGTCCGCAACGGGCCGAAAGAAGCGGATCAGCTTGCGGCGACGCCGGAGGGGACTAGATAAGGTCCATGGCACTGCCCCCCGATCCCACGCTCGATGAAATCCGCGCCGCACTGGCACCCGCGATCGCCACGAATGCCGGGTTCGACGGCTGGAGCGACGCGGCGCTGCTGCTCGCCGCGCAGGCCGAGGGGGTCGATATCGATGTCGCGCGACTCGCCTTTCCCGGCGGCGCGATCGACATGATCGATGCGTGGTTCGCCGATATCGATGTCGCGATGGCGACCGCGTTGCCGGCGGAACGACTCGCCACGATGAAGGTGCGGGAAAAGATCACGGCGCTGGTCGAGGCGCGGCTCGCGATACTGGCGCCACGACGCGAATCGCTGCGGCGCGCGCTGGCGATCCTCGCCATGCCGGCAAATCTGGTGCACGCCGGCAAACTCGGCTGGCGCGCCGCCGACCTGATGTGGCGCGCGGCCGGCGATACCGCGACCGACTATAATCACTATTCGAAGCGGACCATCCTGGCCGGCGTCTATGCGGCGACGGTAACGGTGTTGATCGATGACGATAGCGACGGCCATGGCGACACGCGTGCCTTCCTGGCGCGACGCATCGAGGGCATCATGCGTTTCGAGAAGACCAAGGCACGGTTGCTGGGGCGCACAACCCATCGGCCGAGCCTTTCCCGGTTCATCGGCCGCTTGCGCTACCCGGTGGTGTGACGGACCGCCCATCTTCGCTGCACGACGTTATTGATAATTAATCGCAGTATCGCTAGATCGTCGCCATGAAGCCGCCGATCCGCCTCGACTCGCTGCCGCGCCACCAGCGCGCGACCGTTGCGGGCATCGACTGGGCCGACCTCACATTGCCCGAGGCGCGGCGGTTGCGTGAACTGGGTGTCGATGAGGGTGTCGGGATCGAGGTGCTGCACCGCGCTTCCTTCGGCACCGGACCGATCGCCTGTCGTATTGGCCGGATGACGGTGGCGCTGCGTCGCGCCGTGGCCGGCACGATCCGCGTTTCGCCGATCGCCGGATAGGTGAGCGCAACACCACTGGTTGCGCTGGTCGGCAATCCCAATGCCGGCAAGAGCGCGTTGTTCAATGCGCTGACCGGCGCGCGACAGAAGGTCGGCAATTATCCCGGCGTCACGGTCGAACGGCACTCGGGCCGTCTGGCGCTGGCCGACGGGCGGGTGGTCGACCTCGTCGACTTGCCCGGCGCGTACAGCCTCGACCCGTCGAGCCCCGACGAGCGCGTGACGCGCGACGTGGTGACGGGCACGCAGGATGGCGAGCGCCTGCCCGATGCGCTGATCGTCGTGGTCGACGCCGCCAATCTCGACAATCATCTGCGTTTCACGCTGCAATTGATCGCACTCGGCCTGCCGGTCGTCGTGGCGCTCAACATGATCGATCTCGCCGAGCGCGACGGGTTGAAGCTCGATCCCGCCGTCCTCGAGCGCGAGCTCGGCGTGCCGGTGGTCCCGACCGTCGCGGTGCGGCGACGTGGCCTCGACGAACTCAGGACACGGCTCTCCGGGCTGGTCGACGGTGGCCCGATCCGGTTGCGCGCCAGCACCGGCCATATCGATGACGACATCGTCGCGCTGCAACGCCAGGCACGCGCGCTGTCGGCCGCGGCGACGATTTCCGAAACGCCGGCGCGGCGCTGGACGCATCTGCTCGACGCGGTGCTGCTCCATCCGATCAGCGGGCCGATCCTGCTGCTCGGCATCCTGTTCGTGATGTTCCAGGCGGTGTTCGCATGGAGCCAGGCGCCGATCGGCTGGATCGAGTCGCTGTTCGCGCTGCTGCAGAACTGGGTCGGCGCAGCGTTGCCCGCCGGGTTCGTGCGCTCGTTCATCAGCGACGGGGTGATTGCCGGCGTCGGCGCGGTGATCGTGTTCCTGCCGCAGATCCTGATCCTGTTCTCCTTCATCCTCGTCCTCGAAGCCACGGGCTATATGGTCCGCGCTGCCTTTCTGATGGACCGTTTGATGGCCGGGGTCGGGCTATCGGGCCGGGCTTTCATCCCCTTGCTGTCGTCCTTCGCCTGCGCGGTGCCCGGAATCATGGCGACGCGGACGATCGACGACGAGAAGGACCGCCTGACCACGATCCTGATCGCGCCGCTGATGACCTGTTCAGCGCGATTGCCGGTCTACACGCTGATCATCGGCGCGCTGATTCCGAACCAGCGCATCCTGCCGTTCGTCGGGTTGCAGGGACTGGTGATGTTCGCGCTCTATGTGCTCGGCATCGTCGCGGCGTTCGTCGCCGCGCTGGTGCTGCGCAACACCGTCACCAAGGGGCCTTCATCGGGTTTCATGATGGAGATGCCGAAATATCAATGGCCGCGGCTCGGCGACGTCGCGCTGGGGCTGTGGAGCCGCGCGCTCATCTTCCTCAAGCGCGCCGGCACGACGATCGCGGCGACCGTCGCGCTGCTGTGGGTGTTGTCGAGCTACCCGGTGGCGCAACCGGGGCAGAAGCAGAGCGAGGTTTCGATCGCCGGGCATATCGCCTCGGGTATCGAGGTGGTGGTCAAGCCGATTGGCTTCAACCACGACATCGCGCTGGCGCTGCTGCCGGCGATGGCGGCGCGCGAGGCCGCCGTCGGCGCGATGGCGACGGTCTATGCGGTCGACAATCCCGACGACCAGGCGGGCAAGGGCAAGCTCGCCGAGAATCTGCGCGGCCGCTGGAGCCTGCCGACCGCGCTGGCCTTCCTGATGTGGTTCGTCTTCGCGCCGCAGTGCATCTCGACCATCGCCGTCACCCGGCGCGAGACCAATGGTTGGAAATGGCCCGCCTTCATGGTTGGCTATTTGTTCGCCGCCGCCTACATCATGGCCGGAATCACATATTGGCTGGCGGTTGCCGTCGGCCTCTGACGGGGGCGATGGAGAAGTTTATGGCGGGTAGCGTCAACAAGGTCATTCTGATTGGCAATCTCGGGCGGGACCCGGAGAGCCGCGCGTTCCAGAATGGTGGCAAGGTGGTCAACCTGCGCATTGCGACGTCGGAAAGCTGGAAGGACCGCAACACCGGCGAGCGCAAGGAAAAGACCGAGTGGCATTCGGTCGCGATCTTCAACGAAGGTCTCGCCAACGTCGCCGAGAAATATCTGCGCAAGGGCAGCAAGGTCTATATCGAGGGCCAGTTGCAGACCCGCAAATGGCAGGATGCGCAGGGCCAGGACAAATATTCGACCGAGATCGTGCTGCAGGGCTTCAACAGCGTGCTGACGATGCTCGATGGCGCGCCCGGAGGCGGCGGCGGCGGCAATGCCGGTCCGCGTGACGATTTCGGCGGCAAAGACGATTTCGGCGGCGGCGGCTTTGGTGGCCGTTCGGGTGGCGCGCCGAGCGGCGGCGGTGCCAGCCGCGGTGGCGGATTCAACCAGGGCGGCGGCGGCTTCGCCGACGATCTCGACGACGACGTGCCCTTTTAGGGGCAATGCACATCGATGAGTGATGCGTACCCCCGTGCCGCGCGTGGCTGGCAGATCGATGAGGCCGCGCGCAACGCGGTACTCGCCAGCTATGACCTGGCCGCGCTACGCGACACGCACGAACTGCGCGCGATCGCCGACTTTGCCGGCGCACTGTGCGATGCGCCGATCGCGCTGGTTAGCCTGGTCGAGGAATTGCGCCAGACCTTCATCGCGCGCACCGGACTCGACGCGACCGAAACGCCGCGCGAAACGTCTTTCTGCGCGCACGCCATGCTTGGCGGCACGATCATGGAAGTGTGCGACGCGACGCTCGATGCGCGCTTTGTCGACAATCCGCTGGTCACGGGCGATCCGGGCATCCGCTTCTATGCCGGCGCGCCGCTGGTCAACGAGGACGGCGTGCCGCTCGGCGCGTTGTGCGTGATCGACACCGTCGCACGGCCGGCGGGCCTGACGCCACTGCAGCGCGCGGGGCTGGTGGTGCTGGCGGCGAACGTCATGGCGCGACTGCGTGACTCGCGCGACGCGATTCTCTGGCGTCATGCCGAGCGCGACGCGAAGCGCGCGCTGAGCGACAGCGAAAACCGCTTCCGCACGCTCGCCGACACGATGCCGCAGATGGTGTGGTCGACGCTGCCCGACGGCTATCACGATTATTACAATGCGCGCTGGTACGAATTCACCGGCGTGCCAACCGGCTCGACCGACGGCGAAGCTTGGAACGGCGTGTTCCATCCCGACGACCGGCAACGCGCCCGGACCCGGTGGCGCCAGTCGTTGACCAGTGGCGAACCCTATCAGATCGAATATCGCCTGCGCCATGTCGACGGTACCTATCGCTGGGTGTTGGGCCGCGCGCTGCCGATCCGCGACGGCAGCGGCGCGATCACACGCTGGTTCGGGACCTGCACCGACATCCATGAGCAAAAGCTGGCGCTGGAGGAGCGCGAGGTGATCAGCCAGGAGCTGAGTCACCGGATCAAGAACATCTTCTCGGTGATCGCCGGGCTGGTCACCTTCAGCGCGCGTGCCCGGCCGGAATTCGCCACCATCGCCGCCGACCTGCGCGAGCGCATCACCGCGCTGGGTCGCGCGCATGATTTCGTCCGCCCGCACAGCGCGCATTCGCAACCGACACGGCGGCAGGACAGCCTCGAGGGGCTGCTGACCGAGTTGTTCGCGCCATATCAGGAAGCCGGCGCCGCGCGGCTGGCGATCGACGGCGAGGATGTCGTGATCGACGACCGCTCGGCGACGCCGCTCGCGCTGCTGTTCCACGAACTGGCAACCAACGCGACGAAATACGGCGCGCTGTCTTTCCCCGATGGGCGCGTCCGCGTGACGAGCGAGCAACAGGGCGAGATGCAGCTGTTGCACTGGCGCGAACGGGGCGGCCCGGAGATCAAGCAACCGCCTGCGGGCGGCGGCTTCGGAACGCAACTCATCGAATTGAGCGCGGTGCGGCAGCTGGGCGGCAGCGTCAGTCGCGACTGGCGGCGGGAAGGCCTTGAGGTGACGATCAGCGTACCGCGCGCGGCGCTTACGCGCTCATGACGGTACTGGCGCGTCCGCGATCGCCGAACAGAATGACGTCATTGGCCGCATCGGGCGGCGGCGTGCCGCCACTGGCGATGGCGGCGGCGGCGGCGATCGCCGACTCGCTGAATGGCTTGCGAACATAGCCGAGCGCCTGGCGATCATCGATGATCTGCGACGGATTGGCGGTGACGAACACGACCTTGACGTTATGTTCGCGCGCCAGCGTGTCGGCGATTTCAGGCCCGGTCGGCCCGTCGCGCAGATTGACGTCGATAAAGGCGAAATCGCATCCCCGACCGATCTCGCAGGCGGTCCGCCGGTCGGCGGCGATGCCGACGACGCTGTAGCCGGCTGCCGTCAGGATACGCTCGAGGTCGAGCGCGACGAAGATCTCGTCTTCGACGATGATGGCTGTTTTCCCCATGTTGCGGCTACAATGTCGCTCGAAATCAGTTGTTCCGTCGCAGCAAAAATATCGCATGTTCGGCAAGCAGGTTGGCGGCGGCCGAGGTGGTACGCTTGTCGCCAGACAGGAACCATTCGCCCTCGACCGCGATGTCGCGTTCGCGCACGAGCGCGCGGAAATCGTCGATCGTCACGTGATGGATGTTGGGCGTCGCATACCATGCGACCGGCAGCAATCGCGTGACCGGCATGCGCCCACCCCACAGCAGGGACAGTCGCACGCGCCAATGCGCGAAATTGGGGAAGGAGACGAAGGCGCGCCGGCCGATGCGCAGCAGTTGCTCGAGCACCATGTCGGGTGCGCGGGTGGTCTGAAGCGTCTGGCTGAGAATGGCGTAGTCGAAGCTGGCATCGGGATAGCCGGCAAGATCTGAATCGGCGTCGCCCTGGATGACCGACAGGCCGCGCGACACCGCCGCCGCGACGTTGCCGCGATCGATTTCGAGGCCCCGCGCGTCGACCTGGCGCTTGTCGCGCAGCGCCGCCATCAGCGCGCCGTCGCCACAGCCGATATCGAGCACGCGCGACCCGGGCGCGACATTGTCGGCGATGATCGCAAGATCGGGACGCAGGCTCATCGTTGCTCGCCCAGCAGGCGCGCGGCCTCGGGCGCGAGCCGCTCCATGTAATTTTGCGGGCGCAGCGGCGGATGGAAGCCGAGCGCGGCATAGACGCCGTGCGCGTCTCGCGTGACCAGGCCGATCCGCCGCAGTCCGGCGAAGGCGGGATGATCGAGGAACCATTGCACCATGCGGCGGCCAAGCCCCTCACCGCGCGCGCTCTCCTCGATCCACACATCGGCCAGCCACGCGAAGGTGGCGTGATCGGTGATCATCCGCGCAAAGCCGATCTGCTGCCCGTCGCGATAGGCACCGAGGCAGTGCGACCCGGCAATCGCCCGCTCGACCACCCCGCGCGCGATGCCGGGCGACCAATAGCTCGATGCCAGCCAGCCATGGATCCGACCAACCTGCAACAATGCCTTGTCGTCGCTCAGTTCGATCATGCCACCGCCCTCAGAAAGCCGTCGACGACGCGGTTGAGCTCGGGCGCGTCGAGCAGAAAGGCGTCGTGGCCGAACGGGCTGGACAGTTCGACGAAGCTTACCGGCGCGCCGGCCGCATTGAGCGCATGGACGATACTGCGCGATTCGGCGGTCGGATAAAGCCAGTCGGTATCGAAGCTGATCAGGCAGAAGCGCGCGCGCGACGCCTTGAAGGCGTGGGCGAGATGCCCGCCATGCTCTTCGGCGAGGTCGAAATAATCCATCGCGCGCGTGATATAGAGATAGGAATTTGCGTCGAAGCGATCGACGAAGGCGATGCCCTGGTGGCGCAGATAGCTTTCGATCTGGAAATCGGCGTCGAACCCGAAACTCTTGGCCTCGCGCGCCTGCAACCGCCGACCGAACTTCTCGGTCAGCCCCGCCTCGGACAAATAGGTGATGTGCGCCGCCATGCGCGCCACCGCGAGCCCGGCGGCAGGTGGATCGCCGGCAGCATAATAGTCGCCGCCGCGCCATTTCGGATCGGCCATGATCGCCTGCCGCCCGACCTCGTGAAAGGCGATGTTCTGCGCGGTGTGGCGCGCCGCCGAGGCGATCACCAGCGCGGCGCCGACGCGATCGGGAAAGGTTGCCGCCCAGCTCAACACCTGCATGCCACCCATCGAGCCGCCGACGACCGCCATCAGCCGAGCGACGCCGAGATGGTCGAGCAGCATCGCCTGCGCGCGGACCATGTCGCGAATGGTGATCACCGGAAAGCTCATGCCCCATGGCAGGCCGGTCGCCGGGTTGATCGTCGCCGGCCCCGACGACCCCATGCAACTGCCCAGCACATTGGCGCAGACGATGAAGTGCCGCGCCGGGTCGATCGGCTTGCCCGCACCGACCATGCGCGTCCACCAGCCCGGCTTGCCGGTGACCGGATGGTCGCTGGCGACGTGCTGGTCGAGCGTCAGCGCATGGCAGATCAGCACCGCATTGCCGCCATCGGGCGCCAGCGTGCCATAGGTTTCGTAAGCGATGTCGACCGGCGACAGCAGCACACCACCGTCGAGGCGCAACGGCCCCGGCAGCGTGACATGGCGGGCAAGGCCGAAGCGCGCGTCTTGCGTCATGGCCACGCGGTTAGGCTGACCCCGGCCTCAACTCAAGCGCCGGGCATGCGCGCGTGACGCGATGATCGCGCGCGCGGCGAGCCGCCCGGTCTGTGCGCCGCCGTTCATATAGCCGGGATAGGCGTCGGACAGATGCTCCCCGGCGAAATAGACCGGCGCGGCCGAAGGTGGCGCCGAGGCGATGCCGTCGGTTTCCTTCCAGATCAGCCGTCCGAAGCGGGTGAGCTGGCCCGGGCGGAAATTGACATAGGCACCCATCGCCATCGGATCACGATGCCAGTTGGTGCGACGCGCGAGCGCGGTGGTCGCGGCGGTCATGCCGGGCACGCCCTTTTCGGCCTGGCCGGCGAAGGTCTTCGCCAGCGCATGCGGGGCGGCGAGGTCGGCGGCGGCAACCTCGTCACCGCCGAGAAACCAGGTCCAGACGCTGCCGGGACCGCTCGCGGGACGCACGCCGCCGTCCCAGCCGAGCGCGACCCCGGCCTTGTTCGCGGTCTGCCAGATTTCGCCGCCGCGCCCGATCGGCTTTTCCCATGGCCGGGTCGCCATCACCGCCTGGACCTTGTCGTTGCGGCCCAGCCCGACCTCGGCAATGAAGCGACGCCACAGCGGCGGCAGCGGAATGCGGAAATCGATCTTGCGGGTGATCGACGCCGGGGTCGCGACGATCACCGCCGAGGCCTGCGCGGTCGAACCGTCGGCGAAGAACAGCCGCGCGCCCGCACCAAGTGGGTCGACGCGCGTGACATGTTTGTTGCTGGTCAGTCGGTTGGCGAGGCGCGACGTCATGGCGTCGATCAGCGCGCTGCTCCCGCCCGCAAGAAGATAGCGCTCGTCGCTGCGGCTCAGCACGTCGATGCGCCGCCCGGCGATCGTCGGCAGGTTGAAGATCAGTTCGATCGCCGAGGCCTCACCCGGTTCGCAGCCATATTCGGTGCGCGCCGTCATCTCCATCAAGCCACGCACCCACGGGGCGGGCATGAGGCTGGCATGCTTGTCGAGATAGGAGGTGAACGAGAGTTGATCGAGCTCGGCGGAAACGCGCGCATAATCCTGGTCGAGCCGAACCGAATCGGCGTCGATCTGTCCGGCGATGCCGCGCAGCGCCGCGGCGAGCCGCGCCTCGGGAATTTCCTTGCCGCCGGCGAGGATCATCGTGCGGTGTGCCGCGCCCCTGCGATCGATCAGCGCGATGCCGAACTCCCTGGCCAGCACATGCATGTCGTCATGATCGGTGTTGACCAGCTGCCCGCCGATCTCGATCGGTGGCACGCCCTTCGCATGGGCGGTGTACATCCGCCCACCGAACCGTGCCCGGGCTTCGTAGAGATGCGCGTCGATCCCGGCTTGCGTCAGGTGCCAGAGCGCACTCAGCCCGGCGATGCCGCCGCCGATGATCGCCACCGGCCCGGGCGCGATCGGCGCCGCGCCGAGCGGGCGCGGCAGCATCGCACCGGCGCCCGTGGCGCCGAGCGCAAGCAACAGGGCGCGCCGCGACAGCCCGCCACCGCCCGCGAGCGGCGGCGCTTCGCCCGCCGCCGTCAGATTGAGTCGCCGCGCTTCCTCGAGCGCACGCCAGATCGCCTCACTACCCCGCATCGAGCCCCCCTTTTGCGGCTTGCTAGCAGAAACACGACTCGGCGCCAGCTTGCCTTGCGCGCAACCATCCGCCATGCGGCGCGCCATGTTACCCTTCGCGCGCGTCACGATCATCGGAATCGGCCTGATCGGCTCGTCGATCGCACGCGCGGTGCGCGTGCATATGCCGACCGTCCGTCTGACCGGCCATGACGCCGACCCCGACGTGCGCGCGACGGCCGAGGCGCTGCAACTGTTCGACGACATCGCCGATACCGCTGGCGCCGCGGTGATCGATGCCGACCTCGTCATCCTGTGCGTGCCGGTCGGTGCGATGGGCGCTGCGGCGGCCGAATTTGCCGCCGACCTGCCGGCCGACGCCATCGTCAGCGATGTCGGATCATGCAAGGCCGAGGTCGCGCGGGCACTCGGCGAGGCGCTGCCCGGCGCGACGATCGTCCCGGCGCACCCCGTCGCAGGTACCGAGCGGAGCGGACCCGAGGCCGGCTTCGCGACGCTGTTCCACGGCCGCTGGTGCATCCTGACACCGGGCGAGGATACCGACCCGCTCGCCACCGCGCGCGTTGCCGAATTCTGGCAGCGACTCGGCGCCGAGATCGAGACGATGGCGCCCGAGCATCACGACCGCGTGCTGGCGATCACCAGCCATCTGCCGCACCTCATCGCCTACACCATCGTCGGGACCGCCTCCGACATGGAGGAAGTGACGCGCAGCGAGGTGATCAAATATTCGGCCGGCGGCTTTCGCGATTTCACGCGCATCGCGGCGTCCGATCCGACGATGTGGCGCGACGTGTTTCTCGCCAATCGCGAGGCGGTGCTCGACATGCTGCAACGCTTCTCGGAAGACCTGTCGGCGCTGCAACGCGCGATCCGCTGGGGTAAGGGCGACGAGCTTTTCGACCTGTTTACGAAGACCCGCGCGATCCGTCGCGGCATCATCGACGAGGGCCAGGACGATCCCGCCCCCGATTTCGGGCGCAGCCACGAATAGGCGCTAAGCGTCGCCCGGCACGTCGAGCGCGTTCATCGCGCGGTGGACGATCGCCTCGACCTCGGTGCGCGGCATGCCGGCCGCGATCGGCGGACAGAAGCGGATCGTGACGATGCCCGGCGAGCCAGGCCCGTGCCGCGGCCACAGCCTGCCGCTGTTCAGCGCGACCGGGATGACCGGCAGCTTGAGCGCACGGTAAAGCCCCGCGAATCCCGACAGCAGCGGCGGCTGCTCGCCGGGCGCGACACGGGTGCCCTCGGGAAAGATCAGGATCGAGCGCCCCTCGGCCAGCGCCGCCTTGCCTTCGCGCATGATCTGGCGCAGCGCACTGGCCGAACCGGCGCGATCGATGACGATGACGCCATAACGTCGTGCCACCCAGCCCCAGATCGGAATGCGCGCCAGCTCCTGCTTCATCACGATCGCCGGCGCGTCGAGCAGCAGCGCGAGCTCGACCGTCTCATACATCGCCTGGTGCTTGGCGGCGTAGAGCGCGGGGCGCGCACGCTCGCCCTCGATCCGGCTGCGCACCCCCATGATATTGCGCGCCGCCCAGCGGTGGAAGCGCGCCCAGGCGAGCGAATAGCCGATCAGCATCGGCCGCCCGAACAGCGCCGCGATCGGCGCGCACAGCACGATCGGTACCGACAGGCCGTAGAAAACGATGTTGAACAGCCAGGTCCGCAGCCGGTTCACGCGCCGATATCCAGTTTGAGCGCGATCCAGCGGATCAGCAGCTTGTTATATTCCGCGACGAGCAGGATCGGGCGCGGATTACTCGGCACGCCGTCGCCGAGCACCACGGCGTCATCGCCCAGCTCGGCGACCAGCTCCAGCTTCGCCCGGGCGAGATGCCAGTCGGAGGTTACCAGCCGTACGGTATGATAATGGTGCGCGCGCACCCAGTTGGCGGTCTCGTCGGCATTGGAACGCGTGTCGATCGCCTGGTGACCGAGGTCGACACAGCAGGCGAACAGCGACGCCGGCCGGTTATATTTCACCGCCAGTTCGCGCGCACGGACCTCGGGCGCGACCCCGCTGACCAGCATCCGCCGCGCGGCATGGCGCTCCAGCAGCGCGAGACCGCGATCGATCCGGCCGGGGCCGCCGGTCATCACCACAATGGCATCGGTGGTGCGATCGTCAGCCGGCTTCGGCAGCAGCAGCATGAACAGCCCGAACCCCAGCACCCAGGCGAGCGCGAGCAACACGATGAGGCGGCGGATCACAGCGTCCGCCTCAAGGCGCCAAGGACCGCGATGCGTGCCGCAAAGGCGGCGAGCAGCGCGAAGGCGATCGGCAACAGCGCTAGCACGATCCAGTCGCGCTGGCCAAGCGTCAGGCCCGACAGCAGATCCGACCCGAGCGCGGCGATCTGCACGCCGACCAGCAAAACGACCCCTGCCGCCAAGACCGCGCCGATGATCCCGCCGAGCAAGGTGTCGAGCGCGATACGGCGCTGGAACAGCCGTGCGATCTGCACGTCGGTCGATCCGAGCATGTGCAACACCTCGATCGTGTCACGATGCGTATCGAGACCGGCGCGCGCGGCGAGAATGACGACCGCCGCGGTCGCGCTCGCCATCAACAGCACCAGCGCAGCGGCAAGCCAGGTGACGAGGTTCATGAAATCGCTGACCGGCGACATCCACGTCTCATGGCGATCGACCCGGGCGGCCGGCGCGACCGCCTGCACGGCGGCGGTCACCCGTGCGACCGCCGCGTCAGTGCCGCTGCCGAGATCGACGTCGATCATCGCGGGGACCGGCAGCTCGGGGTCGGCACCATCCTCACCCAGCCAGGGGCGCATCAACTCGGCAAGCTTGGCGCGATCGACCTGGGTCGCGCGCGCCACCTCGGGCGTGGCGCGCAACACCGCCAGCGCGCGGGTCGTCTGATCGATGCGGGCACGCTCGTCCGGCTCGACGATCTGCACGGTGAGGCGCCCGGCGACCTGATGCTCGAGCAACCGCGCGGCGCCGAGCGTGCCGAGACCGAGCGCGGCGGCGAGCAGGGTCAGGAACAGCATGATCGCCATGATCCACGTCATCGCACGCGTCCCGCGGCGTTCGTCGAGCAGTCGGCGATCGGCAGCCGCGGCAATGAGCCGGACGCTCATGTCTCTTCACCTGGCTGGACGGGTGGAAAGCGCAGCGAGCCGGTCGGATCGAGCAGCCGGCCCTTGTCGAGCCGCATCATATGCGCGCCCTGGATGCGACCGAGCAGGTGGAAATCATGTGTTGCGACGACGACCGTGGTGCCGAGCCGGTTGAGCGATTCGAAGAGATGCAACAACCGTTCGGCCATATCCGGATCGACGTTGCCGGTCGGCTCGTCGGCAACGAGGATCTCGGGCCGGCCGATGACGGCGCGCGCGATCGCCACGCGTTGCTGCTCGCCGCCCGACAGCGTCGCCGGGCGCGCCTCGACGCGGTCGGACAAGCCGACCCAGGCAAGCATTTCGCGCACCGGCGCCTCGATATCGCTCTCCGGCACACCCGCGACGCGCAGCGGGAGCGCGATATTGTCATAGGCCGAGAGATGCGGGACGAGGCGGAAATCCTGGAACACCACGCCGATCCGCCGGCGAAAGCCGGGGAGCCGGGCACGCGGCAGGGTCACCGCGTCTTCGCCGAACAGACGGATCGAGCCACGGCTCGGTCGCTGCGCGAGATAGAGCAGCTTGAGCAGCGAGGTCTTGCCCGCGCCGCTTGCCCCGGTAAGAAAATAAAAGGAGCCCGACGACAGGGTGAAGCTGAGATCAGTCAGCGTCTCCTGGCCGGTGCCGTAGCGCAGCCCCACATTTTCGAACTGCACGATATTGGCCATGCCGGCGCGCGCCCGCTCTCTTCTTCCTGTCGATGCCCCTTCGCGCCATCGCACGTTCCGCCCCGGCGCTTCAAGCGGGGGCTGCGCAGACGTCGCCGAACCCGGTCCCGAAGCGGGTCGCGCCACCGCGACCGTTGAAACACTTGCCACCGGGCGCGCGGGCGTGTTTACAAAAGCCAGGGGGCCGCCAGTTTTACGGCCTCTCCCGTGAAGCGCCGCGATGATCCTCGAATGCCCCGAATGCCGAACGCGATATCTCGTGCCCGACAGCGCGATCGGTCCCGATGGGCGTACCGTGCGCTGCGCGAACTGCAAGCACAGCTGGTTCCAGGCGGCGCCGCTTCTCGACCTGGTGGAGCGCGCCGAAGCGCCCGCCTCGCCGACCCCCGCCGCGCAAGCCGAGCGCTATGTGCCGCCGGCGGAGGACGCCCGTCATGCCGACGATGATAATTACGATGCTTTTGCCCACCACCCGCCGTTCCGGCCACGGCGCAACCCGGCGAGACGCTGGACGATCGCCGCGATCGTCGCCGGCGTCGTGATGATCGCCGGCGTCGGCGCGATCGCCACGCTGGGATCGGGCGATCTCGGATCACTGATCGACCTGCCGCTGGCGCAGCGTGAAACCCCGCTGCGGCTGATCGACAATCCGATCGAACGCCGCGACCTCGACAATGGCAGCCAACTGTTCGCGATCAGCGGCAAGGTCGTCAACCCGACCGATATCCGCCAGCATGTCCCCGATATCCGCGCCGAGCTGCATGATGCGCAGGGCCGGCTGGTCTATAGCTGGACGATTCGCCCGGAGGCGACCGAGCTGCCGCCCAAGGGCAGTGTCGCCTTCAACAGCGCCAAGCTCGACGTACCGGTCAACTCGAAGCAACTCGTGCTGAGCTTCGCCGCCGACAGCGGCAACTGACCGCCGTCCGGCTCCCTGCGAAGGGGCATTGCCACGGCGATGGCAGCTTGCTAGGGGCGCTCCCCTACCAGCCGCCGGAGCTTTCGGCGGTCAATCTCGTGCGGTCGTGGCGGAACTGGTAGACGCGCAACGTTGAGGTCGTTGTGGGCGAAAGCCCGTGGAAGTTCGAGTCTTCTCGGCCGCACCAATATTGATCCGGGCTGGTGTCCGGATGCCGGCACGCTGCATGGCTGTGCGGCGGACCCGGATGCGCTATAGCTGCGTTTACGCTATTGCCGCACCTGCTCCGGGTGCCCTTGAAAGTCGCCCTTGCCGTCAGTCCAACCGTACGTGAACGCTATCGGTACCGCCGTACCGGATCACGACATCCACCATGCCTTTGTCGACTGGGCACGCGCGCAGATCGCGGATCCGCGCGCGGTCAAGCTGTTCGAACGGATGGCCGCGCGGGCCGGCATCACGCATCGCTGGTCCGTACTCGACCGCGCGCCGGGCGGCGGATCGCCGATCGCCGAGGGTGGGTTCTATGCCGGCGCGCCGCCCGGAACCGCCCCGCGCATGCGGCTCTACGCCGAAGCTGCGCCGACACTCGGAATGGCGGCGATCGCGGCGCTGGCCGGGCAGGTGCCGATCGACGGCATCACCCACCTCGTGGTCGCCAGCTGCACCGGCTTTGTCGCGCCGGGGATCGACCAGATCATCGCCACCCGCCTCGGTCTGTCGCCAAACGTCGAGCGGCTGCTGATCGGCTTCATGGGCTGTTACGCGGCGGTGTCGGCGCTGCGCACGGCGCGCCACATCGTTCGCTCGGAGCCCGCCGCACGCGTGCTGGTGCTGTGCGTCGAACTATCCACGCTGCACTTGCAGGAAACCGGCGAAATCGAGCCGCTGCTCGCCATGCTCCAGTTCGGCGACGGCGCTGCCGCCGCGCTGGTCACGGCCGAACCGCACGGCTTCACGCTCGGTGAACCGTTCGCCACCACCCTGGCGGATTCGGCGGCGCTGATTCGCTGGGACATCACCGACACCGGCTTTGCGATGCATCTGTCGGGCGAAGTGCCCGGCCGGATCGCCGCCGCGCTCGCCGATCCGGAGGTGGCGCGCGCCGCGACCGGTGGCCATCTCCCGGCGGCGATCGACGGCTGGGCGGTGCATGCCGGCGGCCGCTCGATCCTCGACGCGGTCGAACATGCGCTGGACCTGCCCCCCGATTCGCTCGCCGCATCGCGCGCCGTGCTGGCCGCGTCCGGCAACATGTCATCGGCGACGCTGATGTTCGTGCTGGCGCGGCTGCTCGACGGGCCACGAATCGATCGCGGCGTGGCGTTGGCGTTCGGCCCCGGCCTCGCCGCCGAGGGCTTCAGCTTCGCGAGTGCGTCATGACGTCGCTCGCCGTCCGGACGATTGCCGAGGAGATGATGGACGCGGACGACCTCGACACGGCGACCTATGCCGCGGTGGTCGGCGATCTCGCCAGGGTCAATGTCGTGACGATGGCGGCCCGCCCGACACTGGATTTTCTCGCGCGCGGCGCGGCGGGGCTGCGACGCTTCAAGCTGCTCGACGTCGGCTATGGCGATGGTGACATGCTGCGGCGGATCGCGCGGTGGGCGGCGCGCCGTGGTATCGAGGCCGAACTGGTCGGGATCGACCTCAACCCGCGCAGCGCGGCGGCAGCGGTCGCCCACACGCCACCCGACCTCGCAATCGACTGGCGCACCGGCGACTATGCCGGGCTGGACGGCCAGGGCTGGGATTTCATCATTTCCAGTCTCGTCGCGCATCACATGTCGCACGAGCAACTGGTCGCGTTCCTGCGCTTCATGGACCGCGAGGCGAAGCGCGGCTGGCTGGTCAACGACCTGCACCGCCACCGCTTCGCGCATTGGGGCTTTCCAATCCTCGCGCGGCTGTTTGGCTGGCATCCGATGGTGCGGCATGACGGCACACTTTCGATCGCGCGCTCATATCGCCCGGCGGAATGGCCGCCGATTCTCTCCGAGGCCGCGGTGGGCGCCCGCGTCTACCGCGCTTTTCCCTTTCGGCTATGCGTCGAACGCCTGCGCTGATCGTCGGTGGCGGGCCCGCCGGGCTGACCACCGCGCTGCTGCTGGCGCGGGCGGGCACGCCGCATCTGTTGATCGAGCGCCAGGCCGAGACCGGTGACGCATTATGCGGCGGCTTTCTCAGCTGGCGCACGCTGGCGATGCTCGATCGGCTCGGCATCCGCGCCAGTGCGCTCAACCGCGACCACATCCGCCGCGTCAGCCTGCACAGCGGGCGACTGAGCGCGACCGCGCCGCTGCCGCGCCCGGGGCTGGCGGTATCGCGCTGGCGGCTCGACACGATCCTCGCCGAGCACGCCCGCACGGCCGGCGCCGCGATCGAATCCGGCGTGACGGCGCGACGTCATGAAGACGGCGCGATCCACCTTGCCGATGGCGCGACGCTGACCGCCGACACGCTGTTCCTCGCCACCGGCAAGCATGATCTGCGCGGGCTGACCCGGCCGCCCGAGGCGCGTGGTGAAGATCCGGTGCTTGGCCTGCGGGTTCGACTCGGGCCGTCGCCGGTACTCGACCGCATGGTCGGCGGCACCATCGAGCTGCATCTGTTCGATCGCGGCTATGCCGGGATCGCCGCGCAGGAGGATGGCACGGTCAATCTCTGCATGGCGGTACATCGCTCGCGGCTCGACGCGGCCGGGTCGCCGGAGGCACTGCTCGCGCTGCTCGGTAACGAATCGCCACAACTTGGCGAGCGCCTGGCCTTTCTGACGCAAGGCGCCGCGATCGATGCGGTCGCCAATGTCCCTTATGGCTGGCGCGAGACGACCGGTACGGCCGGGCTGTTCAGGCTCGGCGACCAGGCCGCGGTGATTCCGTCGCTGGCCGGCGAGGGGATCGGGATCGCGCTCGAAAGCGGGGCGCGTGCTGCCAGCGCCTATCGCCGTGGCGGGGGCGATGCGGCGATTGGCTACCAGGCGGATTATGCCGGCACAACGAGGCGACCGATCGGCATCGCCGGCGTCATCTGGAAGGCGTCGGAGCATCCGGCAAGCGCCGCGGCGCTGACGGTGATCGCACGGCTGGCGCCGTCACTGGTCGGTCTCGCGGCGCGTTTGACCCGGATAGAACACTCGCCGCTTGACGCGGCGCTCGCCCGGCGGGAAAGCTGAGCGGCATGGATCACCTGACGCTATCCGAGGCCGAATGGCGCAAGCGCCTGAGCGCCGAGGCCTATCATGTGCTGCGCGAAGCCGGCACCGAGCCCGCCTTTTCCGGGCGCTACAACAACAACAAAGCCAGCGGCATCTATCGCTGCGGCGGCTGTGCGCTCGAATTGTTCGACAGCGCCGACAAATATGATTCGGGTTCGGGCTGGCCGAGCTTCACCCGGCCAATCGCCGCCGAAAATGTCTCCGAGCACAGCGATATCAGTCACGGCATGACGCGCACCGAGGCGCGCTGCGCGCGCTGCGACGGGCATCTTGGCCATGTCTTCCCCGACGGCCCACCGCCGACCGGGCTGCGCTACTGCATGAATTCACTCAGCCTGGATTTCCGTCCACGTACCGTGGAAGATTGATGCAGGCCCGCCACAGCGCTTGTTTGACGTCGGCTTAAGCCCTATCCGGCTAGGCGAAGCCCCATGGCAAATATTTCCCTGCCTTCCCTCTCACCGAAATGGCGCCGCCGGCTTTCGCTGACGGCGAAGATTGCGGCTGCGCTGGCAGTGCTCGGCCTGATCGCGCTGACCATCGCGGTCTATGTCGCCAAGGCGCAGTTGCCGAGCTTCGACGAGCTGAAATCCTCGCCCAACGGCCAGATGATCCGCGTCCATGCCGCCGACGGCACGGTGATCGTGTCGCTCGGCCCGAGCTATGGCGACTGGCTGAGCTACAACAAGATTCCGCCGGTGATGCGCGACGCGATGATCGCGGTCGAGGACCGGCGCTTCCGGTCGCACCCCGGCATCGATCCGGTCGGCCTCGCCCGCGCGGTCAAGCTCGCCTTCCAGAATCGCGGCACCGACAAGAGACTGCAAGGTGCCTCGACGATCACGCAGCAGGTCGCGCGCACGATCTTCCTGTCGAACAAATATGATTTCGGCCGCAAGATTCGCGAGGCGGTGCTGGCGCTCGCGCTGGAGCGCAAGTTCAGCAAGGATCAGATCCTCGAACTGTATCTCAACAAGGTCTATTTCGGCGGTGGGGCCTATGGCATCGATGCCGCCAGCCGGAAATTTTTCGGGCACAGTGCCGACCATCTGACCCTTCCCGAGGCGGCGGTGATCGCGGGCCTGGTGAAGGCGCCGTCGCATTACTCGCCCAGCGCCGACATCGAAGCCGCCAAGGGCCGTGCCGGCGTGGTCATCCAGCTGATGCGGGAAACCGGCAAGATCAGCGCCGACGAGGCTTCGTCGGTCGATCTGGCATCGGTGCAGTTCACGCCCGAGCCGAAGCAGAACAGCGTACGCTATTTCACCGACTGGGCACTGCCACAGCTTGAGACGCTGATCGACGAGACGCAGCGCCCGCTCGAGGTGTGGACGACGCTCGACCTCAACATGCAGCGCGCCGCCGACGCCGCGGTGCGGGCCAACGCCCCGCCGGGCGCACAAGGCGCGCTGGTGTCGATCGACCGCGACGGCGCGGTCCGCGCGATGGTCGGCGGGACCGACTATGTCTCGTCGATCTACAATCGCGCGACCCAGGCGGTGCGTCAGCCGGGATCGGCGTTCAAGCTGTTCGTCTACCTCGCCGCGCTCGAAGCCGGTCACCGCCCCGAAGATGTGGTCGTCGACGAACCCGTAACGATCGACGGCTGGAGCCCGCGCAACGATTCGCGGCACAATTCCGGCAACGTCACGATACGCACCGCCTTTGCCTATTCGCTCAACACCGTCGCGGCGAAGCTCGGCCAGGAGGTCGGCTTCTCGACCGTTGCCGATATGGCGCGGCGCTTCGGCATCACCACCCCGGTCAACACCCACCCCTCGATGGTGCTCGGCACATCGGACGTACGTCTGATCGACATGACGCGCGCTTTCGCCAGCGTCGGCAACAACGGCGTGGCCGTCACGCCCTATGGCATCACCAAGGTGACGACGATGGGCGAGACGATCTACGCCCAGGCGATCGATCAAAGCCATGTCCTCGTCGCGCCGCAGGTCGCCGCCGAGATGACCGATCTGCTGCAGACCGCGGTCAACACCGGCACCGGCCGCGCGGCGCAGATCGGTCGTCCGGTCGCCGGCAAGACCGGCACGACGAGTTCGAGCAAGGACGGCTGGTTCCTCGGTTTTTCGAGCGGCCTGACCACGGGCGTGTGGATGGGTCGTGACGACGCCAAGCCAATTCCGGGCCTGCACGGCGGGAGCGCGCCGGCGCGTGCCTTCGCCGCCTTCATGAAGCCGGCCACGGCGAATCGCCCGATCGAGCAATTCGCGACCCAGGTTACGCTGCCCGAACTGCAACTGGACAATGGCGAGCAGAGCTATTTCGGCGAGCCCGACAACGGCGCCTATGTGGATGACAATGGCGATCCGATCGACCCAGGCACCCAGCGGATCCTGCCCAATGACGGGCAGCAGGTCGACCCCGACGGCAATCCGCTTCCCGCTCAGGGCGAAGCGCCGCCGGCCAGCCAGGACCGGCTCGATCAGGAGTGGATGGACCGCATGATCGGGCGCGATTCACCGCGCCCGGCGCCGGGGCGCAATCCGCCACGAGACGATCGCCCCGCGGCAACGCCCCCGCCGCGCCCGGCGGAAAGACCTCAGGACGCGCGACCAAACCAGTGAAGCGCGGCGCCGTGACGCCGCAGCCACGCACGCGACTCGGCCGGATCCCGCTCGTCGAGCGCACCGACCAGGGCCTGAAACGCCGGACCGTGATTCATGTGCACGCGGTGTGCGACCTCATGCGCGACGGTCGCGCGGCGCACGAAGCGCGGCGCCAGAATGAGCCGCCAACTGTACCGGATGATGCCGTGCGACGCGCAACTGCCCCAGCGTGCGCGCGCGTCGCCGATGCCGACGCCGCTCACCGTCACGCCGGCGCGCGCGGCGAATTCGGCGGTTTCCTCGCTCAGCACGCGTAATGCCTCGCGCTTGAGCCAGGCGTCCACGCGGGCCGAAACCCGTTCGACCGGCCCACCGACCCGCAACCGGTCGCCGACCCGCTCGACCCGCCGCGGCGCGGCCTCATGCCATTCGATCGTCAACGTCGCGTCGTCGAACGGGATCTCCGCCCCCGGCGCGAACGGCACGGCTTGGGGCAATCGCGCACGTTGCGCATCGATCCAGCCCTGTTGCTGTTCCGCCCAGCGCAGCGCATCGCGCACCGAAGCGCGCAACGGCAGCGTCAGGCGGATGCGGCCGCTGGCCGGATCGACCGACAATTTGGCGCGACGCGCTCGGGCATGGCGGACGATGTCGAGCGAGGGAACGCCCGGCACGCTCACAATTCGCGGTCGATCAGATGATGCTCGAATTCGCCGGCGTCGTCCTCCGAGATCGTCCAGCCACGCACCGATTCCCCGGCGGCGTGGACCGCCTCGCGGTCGCCGCACACCAGATAATGCCATGCGGGCAGCGCCTCGCCCGCGGCGCGCAGGCGGTAGGCGCAGGTCGACGGCAGCCAGTCGATCGTGCGGACATTGTGGCGAGTGAGCCTGACGCACTCGCTGACATAAGCGTGGCGATGGCGGTAATCCGAGCATTGCGCCGTCGCGCGATCGAGCAGGCGGCATGACACGTTCGTCGGCAACAATTCGCCGGTCTCGTCATCCTCGAGCTTGTGGATACAGCATTTGCCGCAGCCGTCGCACAGCGCCTCCCACTGCGCCCGGTCGAGCGCGTCGATCGGCGTCGTTTCCCAGAAACGCTCGCTCATTTGACCCAGCGCCTGACTTCGTCGGCGACCGCCTGCGGCGACTGGTCGACCGGTACGAGCGCCAGCGGCTTGCCGTCAGGATCCATCAGATAGCCGACGCTGCTGTGATCGACGGTATAGCCGCCATTCTCGGTGACCTCGCCCTTGCGATAATAGACCGCGAACTCCTTGGCGGTCGCGGCGATCGCGGCGGGGCTGCCCGTCAGCCCGACCATGCGGGGGTGGAAGGCGGCGGTGAAGCTCTTGAGCACGACCGGCGTGTCGCGCGCCGGATCGACCGTGATGAAGATCGGCACGATCTTCGCGGCCAAAGCAGGATCGGCCTGTTCGATCAGCCGCAACCCGGCGCCGATATGCTGCGCGTCGGTCGGGCAGACATCCGGGCAATAGGTATAGCCGAAATAGACGATGCGATATTTGCCGGCGAAGCTGCGCTCGGTGACGGTACGTCCATTCTGGTCGATCAGCGTGAACGGTCCGCCGATCTTCGCGCCCTCGAGCGGCGGTCGCGCCGGGGCGGCGTTGGGTGAACAGGCGGTGGGGAGCAGTGCGAAGAGCACCAGCGCTGTCGCGCGAACAATCTCGTTCATGGCGTGGCCAGCCATGATCTGATATCGCCTTCGGCGCAAGCTGACGCATGACGCAATACAGGGATCCGGTCGCACGATGTATTCCCGAACTACCCGAATTCGCGGTGGCCTCCTCGCCGCCGCCTTGATTGTCACCGCCGCACCCGCCGTAGCGCAGCTCGGCCAGTCGGACAGTTACCAGTTCCTCCAGGCGATTCGCGACTCGAAGGGCGACGAGGTCGAAAAGCTGCTCAACAAGCCCGGCACCGTCATCATCGACACGCATGATCGCACGACCGGCGAGACCGCGCTGCACATCGTCGTCAAGCGGGGCGACGATACCTATCTGCGCTATCTGCTCGCGCGTGGCGCTGACCCCAACGCCAAGGATGGGGAAGGAAATACCCCGCTGATTCTCGCGTCGAGCACCGGTGGTACCGGAATGGTCGACCTGCTCGTCAAGGGCGGCGCCAACGTCGATCTCGCCAATGGCAGGGGAGAAACCCCGTTGATCCGCGCGGTGCAGCGTCGCGACCTCGCGATGGTGCGCGCGCTGCTCGCCGCCGGTGCCGACCCCGATCAGTCCGATCGCATCGCCGGCCTGTCGGCGCGCGATTATGCCCATCAGGACACGCGCACACCGGCCCTGGCCAAGGTGATCGACGAGCATCCGAAAAAGCCCAAACGGGCCATTTCCGGGCCGCACTTCTAGAAAAGTGCGCCCGCGTCGGGGTCGGTAACGCCGATCAGGCGGCGACCGGCGCGGCGCGCGAAGGCGAGCGTCGCCCGTTTGCGCGCGGCCCCGGCAAGCGGTTCGCTGCCCGATTCGCGGATGATCGCCGCGTCGTAGCGATCGGCGACGATCACCCCGGTGCGGGCGGGCAGAAAAGCGGCATTGTCGAGCGGCGCGGCATCGAAGCCGGCGGGAATCGCCCAGTAGAAGCGATCGCAGCAACCGAGATAGTCGGTCCATTTGGCATCGCCGAGCAGATCGGCACGCGAAACCTTGATCTCGACGATAACGATCCGCCCACGCGAATCGATCGCCATCAGGTCGGCGCGACGCCCGCCATCGAGCGGTACCTCGCCCATCGCCACCAGGTCATGACGCAGCAGCATGCGCGTGACCCCGCGCGCGACGTCGGCGGCGCACAAGGCAGCTTCGACATTGTCGCGACAGGAATCGGGCGGCTGCGGCATCGACCGATATTAGAACATTAAGCGAACGGGTCAAATCGGCGACGGGCGCTCAGCGATAAAAGACCTGGTTGCCGATCGCCGCGATCTTGATGCGGTGCCAGCCCGGGGAAATCCGGCGAGCATGGAAGAACAGGGCGCCCGCGGCGGGGCTTTCCCAGGCGCTGGCCATTGCCACGCGCGCCACGGCGATGGCGGTGCGATAATAAGCGCAATCGGCGATGTCCGGCACGCGACCCCCGCGCACGAACGAAAACTGGCTGGGTTGCGTCACCACCGAGCATATCGACGTGGGGAAGCGCCCCGACCGGGTACGGTTGAGAATGACGTCGGCGACAGCAAGCTGGCCGCTGAGCGGCTCGCCTCGCGATTCGAAATAGATCGCACCGGCCATGCAGCGCGTCTCGTCGTCAAGATCCGCCTCGACCGCGTGCGCCGCCACGGCATCGGCAAGGCTGGCATAGCGGACCGGCCCGGGTTGATCGGCGGGAGGCGGCGTAACCTCGGTCGGCGCGTCCGGCGTCGTCGCGGATTCGGCCGAATCGACCTGCGCCATGGCGGGCGAGGCGAAAAGACCGAGGATCAGGGCGGCGGCGGCGAGGCGCAACGAAACGAACATCAAGGGCACGAATATGCGGTTGGTGTGCGACGACGATCAGCGACGTGATCTTCCCGAACAGCCCCCGACTGCGTAACCGATCCGGATCGCACCCGGTGCGGCGCAACGCGCTTCAACAACGGTCACCGCCTTTCGCGAGCGCCGCGCGCGGGTCAATCGGCGAGGATCGTTTCTGCGGCGAATCGTTCCGCCCCCGCGATGTCCAGTTCGATCACCCACAGGTCCGGGTCGCGCTCGCGCCGCCGCCGCCAATAGGCCGCTATCTCCTCGGGTGCGGCGCCATCGCCCGGCCCCGCCGGCATCAGGACGGTCTTCCCGTCGGGCCCGATACCGCGCTCGCGCAGGCGCGGCATCGCGCCATGGTCGAGCGTGAGAACCAGGATCGCGCCGGCCTGGGCGTCGCCGCGCGCCAGCATCGTGGCAAGGCCGCCGGCATCGTTGACGCGACGCAGCAGCGCCGAGACCAGCACCCCGCTGGGCAGGCGCGAACTCATGCCGGAAGCCGATATCCGGGCAGATCGGCAAGCGGAATGCGCGAGCGCATGAAGGTGCCGGTTCCCCGCGCCGCCTCCTCGCCGGTCGCGTCGATCAGGCGCGCCTCGGCGACATAGACGCGACGCTGACCGCTGATCCACCGACCCTCGGCGACCACCGGCCCTTCGCGCAGCGGTTTGGTGAGCAGCAGGTTGAACGCGGTGGTCAGCAGGAAGCGGTCGGTGACGAGGCTGTTGGCGGCGTAGAAGGCCGCATCGTCGAGCATCTTGAAATAGCTCGTGCCGTGCGCCGCGCCCGCGGCGTGAAAAAAACGCTCGTCGATGGTGAAGCGGATCCGCGCAACGCCGGCTTCGGGGATTTCGAGGATGGAGTCGAACAATCGGTTGATCGGCGCGGCGGCATAAAGCGACTCGAGCGCATGGAAATGCGCCGATTCGCCGCGATCGGCCGGATCAGGCGGCGTCACGCGCGTCGTCAGCCGTGAGCAGAGCGAAGAGCGCGTCCCGCGAGCCCGCGCCGCGCAGCTTGGCGACAACCGAACGATCACGCAGCAGCCGCGACACCCGTGCCAGCGCCTTGAGATGCTCCGCGCCGGCGTCGGGCGGCGACAACAGCATGAAGACGATGTCGACCGCGACATCGTCGACGGCATGGAAATCGATCGGCTGGGACAGGCGTGCGAACACCCCGATCACGCGATCGAGCCCGGCCAGCTTGCCGTGCGGCGTGGCGACGCCACCGCCGAAGCCGGTCGATCCGAGCTTTTCGCGTTTGGTCAGGCATTCGGTCACCGCCTCCGGCGAGAGGCCATAGGCTTCGCCGGCGATCTGGCCGAGCTGCTGAAACAGCGATTTCTTGGTCGCCACCGCGAGCCGTTCGATGACGGCCTGCGGCAGCAACAGGTCACTAAAGTCGATCATGTTGGTCCTTGGGCGGGCGCGCGCGCTCGGCGCGCGCCCTTAGCGCCTATTGCGGCGAGGGGAAAGGTCAGGGTCGGGTGTTCAGGGCGCGCGTTGCGGTTCGACCCACCCGATCGTCCCGTCTCCGCGCCGGTAGACCATGTTGTAGGCGCCCGATCCGCTGTTGCGAAACATCAGCGCATTGGTGTTGCGCAAATCAAGCATCATCACCGCGTCCGAAACGGTTGCGTCGGGCACGTCGACGCGGGTCTCCGCGATGATCGGCGGAAAATCCTCCGCTTCCTCGGTATCGGTTTCCAGGAACACGGTATAACCGGCGTTGTTCCCGATATCCTCCCCGTTGACCGCGCCATCGCCATTGGCGGCACCAGCCGAGTGGCGATCCTTCAGCCGCCGCATATAGCGGCGCAGCTGCTTTTCGATCTTGTCCGCCGCGCCGTCGAACGCGCCATGGGCTTCCATGCCGTTGTTGTTCGCCTTCAGCACCAGTCCGTGCATGACATGCGAGATGATGTCGCAGGTGAAACCAGCGTCGTGCGGCCCCTTGCCGAACGTCACCGTCGCGGAAATGGCGCGCGCAAAATATTTGGTGGCGATGCCCTGAAGCCGCTCCTTGACGTGGTTCTTGAGCGCGTCGCCCGTTGCGACCTGGTGGCCCGAAACCCGAATTTCCATGAGCAGTCTCCATCGTGATAGCGGCGCGGGGCCTGTTGACCCTCTTCCCGCAACGGCGTCACCCGGACGCCTCGGCCCCCCATAAGGGCTTGGTGATTCCATTCAGAAACAACGCATGGCGCGCAAGTTCGGCCTCGCTGGCCGCAAAATGGCGCGGCGGGCGCACTTGCGCGGCAACGACAGGCGCCAAATCAATGGCTTGCTCGACAGTCTCGGTAACGAGGCCGAGGCCGATCTGTCGGCCGCCCGTCAGCTCGACATAGACCTGGGCAAGCAGCTGGGCGTCGAGCAACGCGCCGTGGAGGACGCGGTGGCTGCGATCGATGCCGTAGCGACTGCACAGCGCGTCGAGGCTGTGCTTCGCACCGGGATGCCGGGTGCGTGCCAGAACGATGGTATCGACCATCCGCGCCATGTCGATCCGGTCGCGCCCACAGCGTTGCAGCTCGCCATTGAGGAAGCCGAAGTCGAAGCTCGCATTGTGCGCAACGAGCGGGGCGTCGTCGCCGAGAAACGCCATCAGTGCGTCAACCTGCGCGCCGAACAGCGGCTTGTCGGCGAGAAAGGCATCGCTCAGGCCGTGAACGCGCTGCGCCTCGGCCGGCATCGTGCGCTCGGGATGGAAATAGGCGTGGAACGTGCGCCCGGTCTCGACCCGGTTGAAGAGTTCGAGGCAACCGATCTCAACCATCCGGTCGCCGCTTTCGAAGCTGAATCCGGTGGTTTCGGTGTCGAACACGATTTCGCGCATGAGTCGTTTATCGGCATTCATCCGACGATAGGCAAGTGATCAGCGCATTCACCTGTGCGCGGGTCCGTTCGAGCGGTACATCGGTCGCGATGACGAAATCGGCGCGGGCGCGCTTCTCCGCGTCGGGCGTCTGCCGCGCGAGAATCGCGGCAAGCCTGGCTTCGGTCATCCCGGGCCGTGCAAGCACCCGGGCGTGCTGCACATCGGGGGCCGCCGATACGACGATGGTCTTGTCGACATGCCGGTCACCGCCGGTTTCGAACAGAAGCGGCACGTCGAACACGACAAGGGGGGCGTCGGCATGATGGCGTAGAAAGGCGGCGCGATCCTCGCCCACGGCGGGGTGAACCAGCTCCTCGAGCGCGCGCAGCGCGGCAGGATTGCCGAGTACCGCGGCTGAGAGCTTCGCGCGATCGACGCCTCGGGGGCCTGTCGTCCCGGGATGGAGCTTCTCGATCGCCGCGACCAGCCGACCGCCGGCACCCTGCAATTGGTGAACCGCGGCGTCGGCGTCGAACACCGGCACCCCCCTATCGGCAAACATCGCCGCGACGGTCGACTTGCCCATGCCGATCGACCCGGTGAGGCCAAGGGTGAGCGGCTTGCCCGTCATCCCACGAGCAGTGCGCGCAGTTCGTCGTCGCGATCGCGCGGCGGCGCGGCGCCGAACAGCAACTCGAAGGCGAGCGCCGCCTGGCCGATCAACATTTCCAGTCCATCGACCGTGTCGAGATCGCGCGCGCGCGCCGCCGCGAGGAGCGGGGTCTCCAGCGGCGCATAAACGACGTCATAGACCAGCGCGTGCTCGGGCAATGGGGAAAGATCGAGATCGAGCGGTGGTTGCCCGGTCATGCCGAGCGCGCTGGTGTTGACCAGCAGGCTCGCCGCGGGCAGCGGCGCGCCAAGCGGCAACGCCCGGCCCTTGAGCCCAAAGATTCCAAGCAACGCCGCTGCCTTCAAGACGTTGCGGTTGAGGATGGTCACCGGCCCGACGCCGAGGCGCGACAGCGCGAACAGCACCGCGCGCGCGGCGCCGCCGGCGCCGATCACCACCACCGGGGCACCGGCAAGATCGAGATCGGCGATCGGCGCGTAAAAGCCGCCGGCATCGGTATTGGTGCCGATCAACGCGCCATCGTCGGCGACCAGCGCGAGATTGATCGCGCCGATCGTCGCCCGCACACCACCGCGATCCTCGACATGGTCGAGCGCGGTCTGCTTGTGCGGGATGGTGATGTTGCAGCCGCGCCATGCCGGGTCGCCACGACGCGCGGCGAAATATGCCCCAAGCCCCTCGGCGAGGACATGGGTTGCGCGATAATCTCCCTCCATCCCCAGCGCCTGCAACCAGAAGCGATGAATCAACGGCGACTTGCTGTGTGCGATCGGGTCGCCGATCACCTCGGCATAGATTCGCGTCATGACGTCAGCACTCCACGAACCCGCAGATAATCGAGTACCGGCAGCAGTGGCATGCCCAGCACGGTAAACTGGCTGCCCTCGATCCGGGAGAAGAGCTGCGCGCCCATCGCCTCGATCCGAAAACACCCGGCGCAGCCGGCGATCGCCGGCCATTCGGCATCGAGATAATGTTCGAGAAACGCGTCGGACAGCGGCCGGACATGCAACACCGCGCGGTCGACATGGCGCCACACCGGCCGACCCTGTTCCGCGATCACCGCCGCGCTGATGATGGCATGGCGTCCACCCGACATGGCACGCAGATGTACCTGCGCCTCGTCGCGGCTCGTCGGCTTGTCGAGGATCGTGCCGTCGGCCAACAGCATCAATGAATCGCTGCCGAGCGCAAGCGCATCGGGCTCGCGCTGCGACACGCGAAGCGCCTTCAATTCGGCGAGCGCATCGGCAAAGTCGCGCGGTGCGACTCCGGTCGCGCGCAAACCCGCCTTGGCGGCATCCTCATCGACGCCGGCGGGGGTCGCGCTGAACGGCACGCCCGCCGCGTCGAGCATCGCGCGGCGCGACGCGCTCTGCGAGGCGAGGACGAGCCTCATGCCGTGCCCCGACGCTCGACCACGAGCGCGATGATCGCCGCCGCGGTCTCCTCGATCGAGCGACGCGTGACGTCGATCACCGGCCAGTCATTGTCGGCAAACATCCGGCGCGCCATGGCAACCTCGCGGGTGACCGCTTCCTGGTCGACATAGGCGGTCGCGGGTGCCTGGTTGAGCGACAACAGCCGGTTGCGCCGGACCTGGATCAGACGGTCGGCGCTGGTCGTCAGCCCGACGACGAGCGGGTGCTTCAGCGAAAAGAGGATCTCCGGCGGCGGGCTTTCGACGACGATCGGGATATTCGCCGTCTTGTAGCCGCGATTGGCGAGATAGATCGACGTCGGCGTCTTCGACGAACGCGATACGCCCGCGAGTACGACGTCGGCCTCCTCCCAGTCCTCCGACCCGATGCCGTCGTCATGCGCGATCGTGAACTGGATCGCATCGACCCGCGCGAAATATGCGGCATCGAGCATATGCTGACGCCCCGGGCGCGCCTTGGCCTGTTGGCCGAGCAGGCCCGACAGCGCGTCATTGACCCCGTCGAGCGGTGCGACCGCGGGAAGGCCGAGCGTCCGGCAACGCTGCTCGAGCGTGGCGCGCGCCTGGCTGTTGACCAGGGTGAAAATTACCAGGCCCGGGTTTTGCGCGATCTCGCCCAGAATGCGTTCGAGATGCGCCTCGCTGCGCACCATCGGCCAGAAATGACGGATCGTCTCGACATCGTCATATTGCGCGAGTGCCGCCTTGGCGATGTTTTCCAGCGTCTCACCGGTCGAATCCGACAGGAGATGGAGGTGCAGGCGCATCAGCGGGACGGATCTGTGGACAACATCGGGATATCCGCTAGCGCAACTCCGCCGGGGCGCCAAGCGAGGCGATGCGGGGGAAAAGCCGCGATCTATCCACAAGCCCGCGCACAATGCGTCAAACGGTGCACAAGCTGTGGATGATGGGGACGAATCGTCGAATCACGTCACGGCACCCGGCCCGACCTGTTGGCATTTCGGGGATGAGCGCATAAACCCCGCTATCCACGCACCAACAGCTCCAACAACCTTTTTATATTCTTCTTTGATTCAGTAGGAAGAGCGATCCGGATGACCAATGCGAAGCCGCTGCTCGCGGTGTTGAAGGGAGAGCGGCAGGCGATTCCACCGGTCTGGCTGATGCGACAGGCCGGACGGTATCTCCCGGAATATCGTGCGCTGCGGGCGGAGAAGGGCGGCTTTCTCGCGCTGGTCAACGACAGCGAGGCGGCGGCGGAAGTGACACTTCAGCCGATCCGCCGTTTCGGCTTTGACGGCGCGATCCTGTTCTCGGACATCCTGATGGTCCCCAATGCGCTGGGACAGGCGCTGAGCTTCGGTGTCGGCGAAGGGCCCGCCCTGGCACCGCCGCTCGTCGATCATGCCCTGGCGAGCCTCCAGCCCGACATGACGGTGCTCGATCCGGTCTATGCGACGGTCGCGCGCGTCGCCGCCATGCTCCCGCCGCACACCACCTTTCTCGGTTTTGCGGGCAGTCCATGGACTGTTGCGACCTATATGGTGGCGGGTCACGGCAGCAAGGATCAGGGCGAGACGCGGCGCTTCGCTTATGGAGACCCCGACGCTTTCGGTGAGATCATCGCCGCGATCGCCGATTGCACGATCGAATATCTCTCGCGCCAGATCGAGGCGGGCGTCGAAGCGGTACAGTTGTTCGACAGTTGGGCGGGAAGCCTGTCGCCCGCGCAGTTCGAGCGCTGGGTGATCGCGCCCAATGCCGCCATCGTTTCGGCGATTCACGAACGCCATCCCGGCGTACCGGTGATCGGCTTTCCCAAGGGTGCGGGGGAAAAGCTTCCCGCCTATGCGCGTGAAACCGGCGCCGATGCGATCGGGCTCGACGAAACGATCGATCCCGAATGGGCCGCGGCAAACCTGCCTGGCGGGATGCCGGTGCAGGGCAATCTCGATCCGCTCGCGTTGATCGCCGGCGGAGCGACGCTCGACAATGCGATCGATCGCGTCATCGTGGCATTCGCCGATCGGCCACATGTCTTCAATCTCGGCCATGGCATCTTGCAGGACACGCCGATCGCGCATGTCGAGGCATTGCTGGCACGGGTCAGGAGAGGGTGATGGGATTTCTCGGCAATACCTATCTGTGGGTCAAGGCGGCTCATGTCATTTTCGTGATCTTCTGGATGGCGGGGCTGTTCATGCTGCCGCGCTATCTCGTCTATCATCAGGAGGCGGCACCGGGCTCGCCCGAGGCTGCGGCATGGGTCGAGCGCGAGGCGAGGATTCGCCGTATCATCCTCACCCCGTCGATGGTGCTGGTATGGCTGTTCGGGCTGATGCTCGCGGTCAATCTCGGCCTGTTCAGCGGCGCGAGCGGTCTCGGCTGGTTGCATGCCAAGCTCGCTCTGGTGGTCGTCCTTACCGGCTATCATGGCTGGGCGGTGAGCTATTCGAAGAGGCTTGCCGCCGGCACGACGCCGGCGCTGACCAGCAAGCAACTGCGCATGCTCAACGAGATTCCGGCGATCCTCGTTACGCTGGTGATCATTCTGGTCGTCGTCCGCCCCTTCTGAGAGCGCTTGACTAAGTGCGGGCGGCGACCTACCTCGCCGCTATAGCGCGATGCGCGGCCCCGTGCCCTGTCGCGTTACCTTCCTCCAGCATCGTCGCGAATTCACCCGCCGACAGACGCAGAACATCACCATCATCACACCCGGGAACGCCCGAAATGCATCTCAAAGACCTCAAGAAGAAAACCCCGGCCGAGCTGGTCAGCATGGCCGAGGAGCTGGGTGTCGAGGGTGCGTCGACGCTGCGCAAGCAGGATTTGATGTTCGCGATCCTCAAGGTCCAGGCCGAGAATGGCGAGCAGATCATGGGGCTCGGTACGATCGAGGTCTTGCCGGATGGTTTCGGCTTTCTGCGCAGCCCCGAGGCGAATTACCTCGCCGGGCCGGACGATATCTACATCTCGCCCAACCAGGTCCGCAAATTCGGCCTGCGCACCGGCGACACGGTCGAGGGCGAAATCCGCGGGCCCAAGGACGGCGAACGCTATTTCGCGCTGACCCGCCTCACCAGCGTCAATTTCGACGATCCCGACGCGGTCCGTCACCGTGTCAATTTCGACAATCTGACGCCACTCTACCCGGAAGAGAAGCTGACGCTCGATCCGCAGGATCCGACCGTCAAGGACAAGTCGGCGCGGGTCATCGACATCATCAGTCCGCAGGGCAAGGGCCAGCGCGCGCTGATCGTCGCGCCGCCGCGCGTCGGCAAGACCGTGCTGCTGCAGAACATCGCGCGCGCGATCACCGACAATCACCCCGAGGTATTCCTGATCGTGCTGCTGATCGACGAGCGGCCCGAGGAAGTTACCGACATGCAGCGTTCGGTGAAGGGCGAGGTGATCTCCTCGACCTTCGACGAACCGGCGCAGCGCCACGTCCAGGTCGCCGAGATGGTGATCGAAAAGGCCAAGCGCCTGGTCGAGCACAAGAAGGATGTGGTGATCCTGCTCGATTCGATCACGCGCCTCGGCCGTGCCTACAACACCGTCGTGCCCAGCTCGGGCAAGGTGCTGACCGGCGGCGTCGACGCCAATGCGCTGCAGCGCCCGAAGCGCTTCTTCGGTGCGGCACGCAACATCGAGGAGGGCGGTTCGCTCTCGATCATCGCCACCGCGCTGATCGACACCGGCAGCCGCATGGACGAGGTGATCTTCGAGGAATTCAAGGGCACGGGTAACTCCGAAATCGTGCTCGACCGCAAGGTCGCCGACAAGCGGATCTTCCCGGCGCTCGACGTCGGCAAGTCGGGCACGCGCAAGGAAGAGCTGCTGGTCGACAAGGCCAAGCTGTCCAAGATGTGGGTGCTGCGTCGTATCCTCATGCAGATGGGCACGATCGACGCGATGGAATTCCTCCTCGACAAGATGAAGGACTCGAAGACCAACGAGGATTTCTTCGACTCGATGAACCAGTAACCGATGGTGCTGGAGCTCGCCGAGCTGCCCGTCCGGGCGGACGAGGGCGAGCGGTTCGAGGCGGCATTCGCCGAGGCGAAGCCACTGATTGCCGCCGCGCCGGGGTTCCGTTCGATCACCCTGCGACGACCGATTATGGCTGGCGGGAATTATCTCCTTCTTGTGGAATGGGATAGCGTCGCACACCATCGCGACGGCTTTCGCAAATCGCCAGCCTATGCGCGCTGGTCGGCCCTGCTGCATGGCTTTTACGATCCGATGCCGGTGATCGGCTATTTCGCGGAGGATATCGCGTGTTCGACCTGAGCGACGTGTTCACCGCCGCTGGATTGGCCGCGCTCGGTCAGGTGATTCTGATCGACCTGATCTTTTCCGGCGACAATGCACTGGTACTCGGCACGCTCTCCGCCGGTTTGCCCGCGGAGCAGCGCAAGAAGGTGCTGGCGCTGGGCGTGTTGATGGCGATGGTCTGCCTGATCGGCTTTGCGCTGATCGCGACGCAATTGCTGCATGTCGTCGGTCTTTTGCTCGCCGGCGGACTGCTGCTGCTGTGGGTGGCCTGGAAACTCTATCGCGAGATCGCCGGCAAGCGGGCGCCCGTTGTCTTCGATGACCCCTCGACCCCGCAGATCGAGGGCAAACCGGGCAAGACCTTTGCCCAGGCGGCGTTTCAGGTCGCGATCACCAATCTGTCGATGAGCCTCGACAATGTTCTCGCGGTTGCCGGTGCGGCGCGCGAACATCCCGCCGTGCTGTTCTTCGGCCTGGCACTGTCGGTGACGCTGATGGCGGTCGCCGCCAACTATATCGCGCGCCTCATCGAGCGCTTTCACTGGATCGCCTATATCGGCCTCGTCGTGATCCTCTACGTCGCCGGTACGATGATCTATCATGGCTGGGTTGATCACGAGGTCGGGGTCGGCCACTTCTTCGGCTGACCGCGACTACGGGGTCGGCTACCCCAGGTTGGTGGCGAAGAACGCCGCCGTATGTTGATCGGCGAGCGTCGCGCCTGCCTCGTCGCGGCGCTTTCCGAATTCGGTGGCGAAGCCGTGGTCGAGCCCGGGATAATCGATCAGGGTAACCTTCGGGTGATCGTCCAGGCCCTCATGCATGCGCTGCTGCGCCGCCTTGTCGACGAAATGGTCCTCCTGCGGCACATGCATCAGCACGGGGTGGGCGATCGCATGCTTCTCGCCGAGCAGGCCGTCGATCCCGACGCCGTAATAGCCGACGCTGGCGTCCACATCGGTGCGCGTGGCGCACATGAAGGCGAGCCTGCCACCCAGGCAATAGCCGACCGCACCCACCTTGCCGCCTTCGCCGAGCCTGCTGCGCGCGGCGCGGATCGCCGCCTCGATATCGGCGACGCCCTTGTCCTGATCGAACTGGCCCATCAGCGTGAGCGCACGCTGGAACTGGTCGGGAATATCGGGATCGAGTTCGACGCCCGGCTCGATGCGCCAGAACAGGTCGGGCGCGATCGCGAGATAGCCGGCCTCGGCCCACAGGTCGCAGCGTCGCCGCATCCCGGCATTCACGCCGAAGATTTCCTGAATGACGACGATCGCCGCGCGCGGCGGATCCTTGGGCTCGGCGAGATAGGCGTCCAAGCTGCCACCATGGTCGAGTGCGGCGATGCGGATGGTCGCGGTCATGACGAACTCCCTGGATGGTGGTGCCGCTCGTGATCGAGCAGCCATTGCTTCGTGGTCGGCCCGTCGCCGCCGGAATAGGCGCCGAGCGAACCATCGGCGTTGAGCACGCGGTGGCACGGCACGACGATCGGGAAGGGGTTGCGCGCGCAGGCCTGGCCCATCGCACGCGCGCTCGAGCCGAGCTGGCGCGACAGGGCGCCGTAACTGAGCGTATCGCCATAGCCGATGCCGATCATGCCGTCGCGCAGCGCCTGTCCGCGCGGCGTCGCGGCGGGCAGCAGCGGCAGATCGAAACTACGGCGCTCACCGGCGAACCATTGGCGCAGTTGCTCGACCGCCGCGCGGAGCGGGGCGGTGGACGGCGCCAGCGCTCCATCACTTCCCGGCTCGATGCGGATCGCGGTAACATGGTCACCGTCACCGAAAATGCGTACGCCACCGATGGGCGTTGCGATCAGGGCCTCGTCTCGCGCATACATGCCCTCAGTCTAGCAGCGGCGCAGGCCCGCTCAAGCGGAGACACGCGCGATGAAGATCAATGTCGAGGTGGATTGCACGCCGGAAGAGGCGCGCCGTTTCATGGGGCTCCCCGATCTGACCCCGGTGCACGAGAAATACATCGCCTCGATCACCGGCGCGATGGACGGCGTTGCGCCGACGGAACTCGTTGAGAACATGATGAAAAGCTGGGCGCCGATGAGCGAGGCGGGTTTCGGCATGTGGCGCAAGATGTTCGAATCTCCCGGAAAATAGCCTTGGATACGATCTTCGCGGTGTCGAGTGGGGCGCCGCCCGCCGCCATCGCGGTGGTGCGCGTCAGCGGCACCGGCGCCTTTGCCGCGGGCGAGGCGCTGGCCGGGCCGATGCCGCGACCGCGCCGCGCCGCGCTGCGCACCCTGCGCGATTCTCGCGGCGACATCCTCGACCGCGCGCTGGTGCTTGCCTTTCCGGGCCCGAACAGTGCGACCGGCGACGATATCGTCGAGCTGCATCTCCACGGCGGGCGCGCGGTGATTCGCGCGGTCGAGGCGGCGCTGGGCGCACTGCCGGGGCTGCGTGCGGCCGAGCCGGGCGAATTCACCCGACGCGCGCTGCTCGCGGGCCGGATCGACCTGACTGAAGCGGAAGGGCTGGGCGATCTGCTGTCGGCCGAAACCGAGACCCAGCGCCGTGCCGCGCTGACGCTGGTCGAAGGCGGCCTGCGGCGCATGGCCGAGGCATGGACCGATACGGTCGTTCGGCTTGCCGCGTCGGTCGAGGCGGCGATCGATTTCTCCGACGAGGATGATGTGCCGGCGGCGCACGTCGCGGCGGTGGGCCGCGACGCGGCGTCGGTCGCCGACGAAATGGCGGCGCTGCTTGCAACCCCGCCGGTCGAACGATTGCGCGACGGCCTGCGCGTGGTGATTGCCGGCCCTCCCAATAGCGGCAAGTCGACCTTGCTCAATCTGCTGGCAGAGCGCGACGTCGCGATCATCTCGCCGATCTCGGGTACGACGCGCGATCGGATCGAGGTGCCGGTCGCGCGTGACGGCATCGCCTATGTCGTGACCGACACCGCCGGTCTGGCGGAATCGACCGACGACCCGATCGAGCGGATCGGTATCGAGCGGGCCGGGGAGGCGATGCGCGGCGCGGACATCATATTGTGGATGGGCGAAGATGCGCCGCCTGGCGCCGCAATATGGCTTCACGCCCGCGCCGATCTCGCCGGGCGAACGACAATGCCGGCGGGGCGCGACCTGGCGGTGTCGGCCACGTCGAGGGAGAGCATCGCTTCCTTGTGGTCGCTGATCGGGCGCCGCGCGGCAACGTTGCTGCCGCCCGCCGACAGCGTCGCGCTGAACCAGCGCCAGCGCGTCCTGATCGAAGAGGCGCGGCAGGAGCTTGTTCGCGCCGGGCTGGTTTCCGACGTCTTGCTGCTGGCCGAGCATTTGCGTCTCGCGCTGCGGGCGTTGCATCGTCTCACGGGCCGTGGCGATGTCGAGGCGATGCTCGACACGCTGTTCGCGCGCTTCTGCATCGGCAAATAGACTGTTCCACGTGGAACAGTTTTGACAGCCGCCACCGTCGCGCATAGCGGCTTGATCATGAACTACGACGTCATCGTGGTCGGCGGCGGACATGCCGGAACCGAAGCGGCTGCCGCGGCGGCGCGGCTTGGCGCGCGTGTCGCACTGGTCAGCTTCGACCCGGCGAAGATCGGCGCCATGTCGTGTAACCCCGCGATCGGCGGGGTCGGGAAGGGGCATCTGGTGCGCGAGGTCGATGCGTTCGGCGGCTTGATCGCCCGCGCAACCGATGCGGCGGGCATTCACTATCGCATGCTCAATCGCAGCAAGGGCGCGGCGGTGCAGGGGCCGCGCGTCCAGGCCGACCGCAAGCGTTATGCCGCGGCGATTCAGGCGATGCTCGCCGCGCAGTCGGGGCTCGATATCGTCGCGGGGGAGGTCGCCGCGCTGACCATCGCCGGCGGACGCGCCACCGGGGTCGCGCTCGCCGACGGGCGCACGATCGGCGCACGCGCCGTCGTGCTCGCAACGGGGACCTTTCTCGGCGGCCGCATGTTTCGCGGTGAAGAGCGCGAGCTCGGCGGCCGGATCGGCGAGCGCGCCGCAACCGCGCTGGCGCGTCAGCTCTATGACGCCGCCTTGCCGATGGCGCGGCTCAAGACCGGAACGCCACCCCGGCTCGATGGCCGTACGATCGCCTGGGCACGGCTCGCGGAGCAGCCCAGTGACGAGGAACAATGGACCATGTCGCCGCTCGGCGCGGGCCGCGTGCTGCCGCAGCTGTTCTGCGCCATCACGCGCACGACCGAGGCGACCCACGCGATCATCCGGGCGTCGCTCGACCGATCGCCACTGTTCGGCGGCGATATCCAGGGGCAGGGGCCGCGCTATTGTCCGTCGATTGAGGACAAGATCCATCGCTTCGGCGACCGCGACGGGCATCAGATCTTCCTCGAGCCCGAGGGGCTGGACGATCCGCTGATCTACCCCAACGGAATCTCCACCTCGCTGCCAACGGATGTCCAGGTCGCGATGATCCGGTCGATTCCGGGCCTCGAGCGCACCGAGATCGCCATCCCGGGCTATGCCGTCGAATATGACCATATCGATCCCCGCGCGCTCGATCCGACGCTGGAGGTGCGGGCGCTGCGTGGCCTCTATTGCTGCGGCCAGATCAACGGCACTACCGGCTATGAGGAAGCGGCGGGGCAGGGGCTGCTCGCCGGCCTCAATGCGGCCGCCGCCGCGCTCGATGCCGCGCCGATCCTGCTCGATCGGGCGAGCAGCTACCTCGGGGTGATGATCGACGATCTCGTGCTGCAGGGGATCACCGAGCCCTATCGCATGCTCACCGCGCGGGCGGAGTATCGCCTCAGGCTGCGCGCCGACAATGCCGAGACGCGTCTGAGCCCCGTCGCCGCCGCCATCGGTTGCCTCGACGAGGAGCGCCGTGGACGGCTGGCGACGCGCACCGCGCAGCGCGCACAGCTCGCCGCGTTGCTCGACCAGCCATTTCTCGGGCGGGATCTCGCGCGGCGCGGCGCAATCGATGTCAGCCTGACCGAGCGTCGTGGCGGTGCCGAATGGTTGCGTATCGCCGGGGTCACGCTCGTCCAGCTGCTCGGCGAGCTCCCGAACGGGTTCGATCCCGCGCTGCTTGCCGAGGTGGTCGAGGATGCGCGCTATGCGCCCTATCTCGAACGGCAGGACGCCGAGATCGACGGCTTGCGTCTCAATGACGGCATCGCGCTGCCGGCGACGCTCGACTTCGCGACGATCCCCGGCCTGTCGAGCGAGATGGTCGAGCGCTTACGTGCCGCCGCCCCGGCGACGCTGGGTGCCGCGTCGCGTATCCGCGGTTTGACGCCCGCCGCCCTGACCGCGATCCTGTTCCACGCACAGCGGCGCGCGGCGTGACCGAGGACGAGGCACGGGGGTGGATCGCCGCTCGTTTTGCCGATGCCGGCGTCACCGCGATGACGCTGCTCGCCCGGCTGGTCCGCGAAGAGGCCACGCGTCAGAACCTGGTCGCACCGTCAACCCTCGATACGCTCTGGACCCGCCACATCGTCGATTCGGCCCAGCTGCTCGCCTTTGCCGCGCCCTATCCGGGGCTCTGGCTTGATATCGGGACGGGCGCGGGCTTTCCCGGGCTGGTGGTCGCCGCGCTGACCGACCGGACGGTGCTGCTCGTCGAGCCGCGCAAGCGCCGCGCCGACTTTCTCAGCGCCTGCTGCGTGGCGATGGGCATTGCCGACCGGACGACGGTCGTCGCGGACAAGATCGAGCGGGTGGCGGCGCAGGCGGCGGTCATCTCGGCGCGCGCCGTCGCCGCCTTGCCCGATATCTTCGCCTCGGCGGTGCATTGTTCCACGTGGAACACGCAATGGCTGCTACCAAAAGGGCGCGGCGCGCGCGAAGAGATAGCCAGCGCGCAACAGGCGTGGCATGGTGCGTTTCACGTGGAACGCAGCGTCACCGATCCGGAATCGCTGATCGTCATCGCCAAAGAGGTAACGCGTCGATGAATGTCATCGCGGTCGCAAATCAAAAAGGGGGCGTCGGCAAGACGACGACGGCGATCAATCTCGGCACCGCGCTTGCCGCGACCGGGCAGCGCACCCTGCTGATCGATCTCGATCCCCAGGGCAATGCGTCGACCGGCCTCGGCATCTCGCGTGCCCAGCGCGTCAAGTCGAGCTACGACGTGCTCATCGGCGACGTGCCGGTCGCCGAGGCGGTTCTTCCCACCTGCGTGCCCAAGCTGTCGATCGTTCCCGCGACGGTCGACCTCTCCGGCGCCGAAATCGAGCTGGTCGCGTTCGAGGAGCGGACGCATCGCCTGCAGAAGGCGCTCGAGCAGATCGAGGACGCGTGGGACATCGTGCTGATCGATTGCCCGCCGTCGCTGGGCTTGTTGACGCTCAACGCGATGGTCGCGTCGAATTCGCTGCTGGTCCCGCTGCAATGCGAGTTCTTCGCGCTCGAAGGGCTTAGCCAGCTGCTCAGCACGGTCGAGCTGATCCGCGAGCGCTTCAACCCAGGGTTGGCGATCCTCGGGGTCGCACTCACCATGCACGATCGCCGCAACCGGCTGACCGAACAGGTCTCGGCCGATGTGCGCGCGGTGCTCGGCCGCGTCGTGTTCGACACCGTGATTCCCCGCAACGTCCGCCTTTCCGAAGCGCCGAGCCACGGCGTGCCGGCGCTGATCTACGATTATCGCTGCGCCGGTTCCGAAGCCTATATCGCGCTGGCCCGCGAGTTGATCGGCCGGCTCGCGCGACCCAAAGAACCTGCGAAGGCCGCATGACCGAACCCACCACCCCCGACTCGACGCCGCTGCCCCGCGCCAAGCCGCGCTCCGGCCTCGGTCGAGGCCTGACCGCGCTGATGGGCGATGTCGCGCGCGAACAGCCGATCGGCGGCGCGGAGATGTCACCGGGGGTGCGGACGCTGCCGGTCGGTTCGCTGGCCCCGCACCCCGGTCAGCCGCGGCGCTATTTCAATGACGCCGCGCTCGATGAGCTGGCCGCCTCGATCGCCGCCCGGGGGATGATCCAGCCGATCGTCGTGCGTCCGCACGGCAAGGGCTATCAGATTGTCGCCGGTGAGCGGCGCTGGCGCGCGGCGCAGCGTGCGCGACTGCACGAAGTGCCAGTAATCGTGCGCGATTTCGACGACGCCGCGACGCTTGAAGTCGCGCTGGTCGAGAATATCCAGCGTCAGGACCTGAACGCGATCGAAGAGGCCGAGGCCTATCATCGCCTGATCGAGGATTTCGGGCACACCCAGGACGCGCTCGGCAAGCTGGTCCACAAGTCGCGCAGTCACATCGCCAATCTGTTGCGCCTGCTCGAACTGCCCAAATCGGTCCAGGAGAAGGTGAGCGAGGGTTTGTTGACCATGGGTCACGCCCGCGCGCTGATCGGGTCGCCCGAGGTCGAGCAACTGGCCGACCAGGTCGTCTCGCGCGGCCTGTCGGTCCGCGATACCGAACGGCTCGCGCGCAATGCCAAGCCCGATGCCCGCCATCGCAGCGGGGACGGGAGCCGCGATGCCGATCTGGCCGCGCTCGAACATCAGCTTGGCGATCTGCTCGGGCTTTCGGTGCGCATCAGCCACGGGCCGAAGGGGGGTGCGCTGACGCTGAGCTATTCGACGCTCGACCAACTCGACATGATTTGCCAGCGCCTTAGCGGCGAGCGAATCTGACCTTGCTTTCGGGGTCAAGGCAATCAGGCAGCGCTTACTGGGAATACAGCGTACGCAGAATATGCACGGTGCCACTACGGGCCTAGTCTAGACGGACGCCTCTGGTGAATCAGAGGCGCTAATCAGCGCGCAGCGCGCAATAAAACAACAAAAGAAAGCCCGATTCGATTCCATATGGAATCGTGCGGACTCGAATAATCCTCTTTGTCAAGACTAAACGCGTGACACGACTCGGAACGCCATGTTAGTCTGCTTTACCACAGGGGAAAGCGGAGCGAGAGCCATGGCGCTAAATATCGACACAGAAGTCGACCGGAATTTTGCTGCCTTCCAGCATATGCTCCCCGATCTCCTCCAGAAAGCTCCAGGAAAATTTGTCCTGCTTCACAAGCAGCGCGTCATAGAGCTTTTCGACAATTCGGTCAGCGCAGTCGTCGCCGGTATCCAGCGATTTGGCGAAGACGAGTATTCCGTGCAAGAAGTGTCCGACCAACCGGACAATCTAGGATTTTACTCGTATGCTGGCGGTGCGGGGCAGGCTTGATAATCGCCAAGCCATTGTGAATATCGGCGTTCAGCGCTTCGTTCCGGCGTTTCCGGGCGTGGCCCCGGCGCAATCCGCTGTTGTTCTCCCGATCGCTTCCTACCGCGCGTTGCTAGATACTGGAGCACATAGAACCTGCCTAACGCACCGCACCATTGCTGCTGAAGGGCTCAAGCGGCATGGGATGAAACCCATCAAGAATGTTCACAATGAAAATATTCATAGTCTTTTCATGGTCCGCTTCGGTTTTTGGACCGATGGTGCCGGCTTAGGGCCTCAAGAGTGTGACACCTCGTACTTTGGTCTCGAAGACCCCGTCGAGGTAATAAACATCGCTGATAACGACCGTTTCGACGCAATCGTCGGGATGGATATTCTGCGCCTCTTCGACGTCGAGTTTACGCGAAGTGGTGAATTTCAGATCAAGTTGAATTGACGACCGAACAATCGGCCGATTCGCGAGCGCGCTTCCGCGATCGAAGATAATTTGTCGCCATCTCACCGCTGCCGCGCGGCCATCCGCGCGATCGTCAGGATCGCGGCATGGGCGAGCACGGTTCCGGCGTTGCCTGACGCCATGATCGCGCGCTCCGCTTCGCGGGCCCTGTTGATCGCATCGACGATTCGGCTGGCCTGCCAGATGCGCAACGCCCGGCTCATCGCTGGGCGTTCGCGAAAGAACACCTTTTCAATGACTTGAGCGGGCGTCGCGCCGGCATCGATCTCGCCGCGAAGCTCCGCCAGCGTCATCAACCGGCGCACCAGCTGGCGCAGCACGGGAATGGGGGACAAGCCGGCCTCGTCGAGCCGCGCCAGTTCGTCGGCCAGCCGGTCGGGATGGCCGTCGATCGCCGCGTCGATCGCCCGGCCGATCTCGCTGTCGCCAAGGTCGGCGCCGAGCTGGTCGACCGCCTCGTCGTCGAGCGGGCGCGGGCGCTCCGGCGCGGCGTCGAGATAGAGCGCAAGCTTCTCGATCTCGCGGGTCATCACCGCGCGGTCGCCGGCGCTGGCATGGGCGATCCGCGCCGCGCTGTCGCCGGTCGTGCGCAGGCCATGTTCGCGCGCGATCGCGGTGACCAGTCGTTCGGCGTCGCCGCCTTCGGGCAGATAACAGGCGAGGGTCATCGCGTGCGGTGACGCCAGCGCCAGCTTCACGACGCGCGCGGTGTTTTTGAGATTGGGGGCGATCGCCACCACCGGATTGCCGGAGCGTTCCGCCGCGAGCAGCAATTCCACCGCTTCCAGGCTTTCCTCGCCGATCCCGGAGAGGCGGATGTGGCGCCTGCCGCCAAACAGCGACAGCGAAGCGGCCTCGTCGGCGAGCCGCGCCGGGTCGCTGCGCAGTGTGGACGGCTCGAGATCGACGCGCTCGGCCTCGGGCCCCATCACGCGCGCCAGTCGCGCGGCATATTCCTGCGCACCCGATTCGTCGGGGCCGTGGAACAGATAGAGCCGGATGTCGGGGTTGGCCGCGTCGATTGCCGCGCGGATCTGGTTTGCGTTGGCCTTCACCGCGCGGCGGGCGGCGTCCGGTCCGCATAGAGTGCGAGGCGCGAGACGATCTGGTCGGCGACGATAGCGGAAAGGCGTTCGAGCGCGCTGTTTTCCGCCGCGATCGTCGCATATTCGGAGCCGACGACGTCGATCCCCGAATCCGAGCCGGCGGTGGCATCGAGCAGCGTCGTGCCCTGCGCCAGGTCGATCAACTGGTAACGCGCGCGCAGCGTGCGGCGCTCGCGCGTCACGCTGTTGTCGCGGCTCACGCCCAGTCCCGAAATCTGGTCGTCGAGCTTGATGACGAGGCGATAATGCGGTGTGCCGTTCGCCGGCAGGCGATCGCGCAGCGCATTGGCCATCAGCCAACCCGCCTTGCCCTCGATCGGCGCGACTTCGACCTGCGTCAGCGTCGAGGCGACCGGCCCGGCCGACCCGCCGGCATACATCGGACGCAGGCCACAGCCGGTCAGCGAGAGTGTCAGCACCAGTGGCGCGGCGAGCGAGGTGGCAAGCCGCCTCATGCGACGAGATTCACCAGCCGGTCGGGCACGACGATCACCTTGCGCGGCGTCTTGCCCTCGAGGATGCGGACGACCTTGTCGGAGGCCAGCGCCGCCGCCTCGATTTCCTCGCGTGGCAGCCCCTTGGCCATCACCAACGTGTCGCGCAGCTTGCCATTGACCTGAATCGCGATCGTCACCTCGTCCTCGACCAGCAATGCCGGATCGACCTCGGGCCATGCGGCATCGGCGATCAGGCCCGCGCCGCCATTCGCCGCCCAGGCCTCTTCGGCGAGGTGCGGCGCCATCGGCGCGACCAGCCGCATCAGCGTGCGGATCGCGTTGGTGCGCGACGCCGACGGGCCGGCGCGTTCGATCGCGTTGACCAGCTCGAACAGCTTGGCGACCGCCTTGTTGAACGACAGTGCCTCGATATCCACCGCGATGCCGGCGATCGTCTGGTGGGTCTTGCGGTCGAGCGCGATGTCCTGGCCTTCCGCCTGCTCGATGCCGTCGAACAGCCGCCACAAGCGCTGGATGAAGCGCCACGAGCCCTCGATACCGGCCTCGCTCCACGGCAGGTCGCGCTCGGGCGGGCTGTCGGAGAGCATGAACCAGCGTGTCGCGTCGGCGCCATATTGGTCGACGATCGGCTCGGGATCGACGGTGTTCTTCTTCGACTTCGACATCTTCTCGACGCGGCCGATCGTCACCGGCTTGCCCGTCGCTATTTCCTTGCCGTCGCGCACCGCCTCGGGCGGAAGCCATGCGCCTTCCGCCGATTTATAGGTCTCGTGCGTCACCATGCCCTGGGTGAACAGCCCGGCGAACGGCTCGGCGATGTCGATCATGCCGATATGCTGCAGCGCGCGCGTCCAGAAGCGCGCGTAGAGCAGATGGAGGATCGCATGCTCCACGCCGCCGATATATTGTTGCACCGGCAGCCACTTCTCGGCGGTCGCGCGGTCGAACGGCTCGTCACCGGGTTGGCTGGCGAAGCGTATGAAATACCACGACGAATCAACGAATGTATCGAGCGTGTCGGTCTCGCGCCGGGCCGCGCTGCCGCAGCTCGGGCAGGCCACGTTCTTCCACGTCGGGTGGCGGTCGAGCGGATTGCCGGGGATGTCGAAGCTGACATCCTCGGGCAGCACGACCGGCAACTGGTCGCGCGGCACCGGCACCGCGCCGCATGCGTCGCAGTGGATGATCGGGATCGGCGTGCCCCAGTAGCGCTGGCGCGACACGCCCCAGTCGCGCAGCCGGAAGACGGTCGATCCGGTGCCCCAGCCATCCTCCTCGGCGCGGCGGATCACCGTGCGCTTGGCATCCTCGATGTCCATGCCGTCGAGGAAGTGCGAGTTCACCAAGGTGCCCGGGCCGCCATAGGCCTCGTCGCCGGTGAACAGCGGGTCGACATGGTCGCCGTCGGACACCACGCGGCGCACCGGCAGGTCATATTTGCGCGCGAAATCGAGATCGCGCTGGTCGTGCGCCGGCACGCCGAACACCGCACCCGTGCCATATTCCATGAGCACGAAATTGGCGATGTAGACGGGCAATTGAATTGCCGAATCAAAGGGATGCGTCGCGGTGACGCCGGTATCGAAGCCAAGCTTCTCCTGCGTCTCGATCTCCGCGGCGGTGGTGCCACCCTGGCGGCAACGCTCGATGAAGGCGGCGACCTCGGGCTTTTCCGCGGCCAGCGCCTGCGCGATCGGATGGTCGGCGGCAACGGCGACGAAACTCGCGCCGAAAATCGTGTCGGGTCGCGTCGTGAACACGGTGACGTCGCCACCGCCCGACAATGCGAAGCGGAAGGTCAGGCCCTGGCTCTTGCCGATCCAGTTCTCCTGCATCAGCTTGACCTTGTCGGGCCAGTGCTCGAGCGCGTCGAGCCCGGAAAGCAGGTCCTCGGCGAAGTCGGTGATCTTGAGGAACCACTGGCTCAGCTTGCGCCGTTCGACCAGCGCGCCGGAACGCCAGCCGCGCCCGTCGATCACCTGTTCGTTGGCCAGCACGGTCATGTCGACCGGGTCCCAGTTGACCGAGCTCTCCTTGCGATAGACCAGCCCGTGCTTGAACAGCTCGAGGAACAGCGCCTGTTCGTGCCCGTAATATGCCGGCTCGCACGTCGCCAGTTCGCGCGTCCAGTCGAGCGCGAAGCCGAGCCGCTTGAGCTGCGCCTTCATCGTCGCGATGTTGGCGCGGGTCCAGCCGCCGGGGTGCACGCCCTTTTCCATCGCGGCATTTTCGGCCGGCATGCCGAACGCGTCCCACCCCATCGGGTGGAGCACTTCATGCCCGGTCATCCGGCGATAGCGCGCCAGCACATCGCCCATGGTATAGTTGCGGACATGCCCCATGTGAATCCGCCCCGAAGGATACGGAAACATTTCAAGGACATAGCAGCGCGGCTTGGGGGAATCGTCGCGCGCGGCGAAGGTGCGGCGCTCATCCCACACCGCCTGCCATGCCGCGTCAGCCTTCAGCGCATTGAAGCGTGACGCCATCAGGTGGGAATCCTTAGACCCTTAGTTGCTGACGGCGGCACGGCGCAGGTCGCGCGCCTTGGTCAGGATAATGTCTTCCAGCTTCTGCACCGTTGCGGCCTGGACCGGTGCCGCGACCCACTGGCCGCCCTGGTTGACCTCGCGCAGCGCGGCGACGCGCAACGCATCGGCGCGCAGATCCTGATCGAGGATCGTCACGGTGACCTTGAGGCGCTCGGTCGGTGCCGACGGATTCACATACCAGTCGGTGACGATCACGCCGCCGTTCGAATCGGTTTGCAGCAACGGCATGAAACCGAGCGTGTCGAGACTGGCGCGCCACAGATAGGAATTGACGCCGATCGTCGTGACCTTCGAGGCGGCCAGATCGGCACGCGCACTGCCACGATGATGGGCGCAAGCAGCGAGGGGAATGAGCGAAACCACGATCGCGGTGCGCAACAGGCGGTTCATCGGCGGCTTCCTGGTGATTTTCATGAGTGTCGAGCCTCTATAGATCGTCCCGCGCGCGCCGCAAGCGTGGCGGTCATGGGCGAAGATGTGTGCCTGAAGCAACACATGCTGGAAAATGAGTCTTCTTGGTGGCAACGGCACATTGAATCGTGATAACCGCCTTATGACATAGGTGCGAGCAGGCACCAGCAAAGGGGTCGAGGAAGTGCGTTCAGGTCGGTTGCTGTCGGGGATTGCGGTGGGGGCGATTGTCGCCGCCGGCATCGTCGTGGCTCCCGCGATCGGCGCGCCGGAAAAGTCGAGCGCCCGCACCGTCAAGATCGAATCGGCTGAGCCGTTCACCGGTTTCGGCACCTTTACTCCGGCTGCCGCCGATCCGCGGCTTGCCGCCGTCTATGCGCGCGGCGGGCTCGATACCGGCGGTTTCAACTTCACGCCGTCCGATTCGCGCCGCGAAAGCAGCCGCGCGGTGAGCGTTGCGGTGCGCGCCCGTTCGACGCGCGCCGCGGTTGCCGCTGATCGCGCCGCCGCCGCGTCGGCGGCACCGGCGACGGTCAGCCTCGCGCCGGTCGCCTACAGCCTCGGTCTCGCGGTTGGTTTCCGTCGCTTTGCCCTGTCGGGTGACGTGACGAAGATCGATCTCGCCGGCGCCCCGGGCAGCCGCGAGGCGGTCGATGTCGGCGTCAGCTATGCCGGCAAGCGCTTCAGTGGCCAGATTCGTGCGGGGGCCGACCGGCCGATCGCCGGCGCGCAGCGCCTGATCGAGCAGGGCCCGGTCTATTCGGTCGATCTCGCCGGTTCGTACCGCCTGACCCACAGCCTCGATGTGACGGCCGGTGTGCGCTACAAGAGCGAGCGCGACCGGTTGCAGAAGCTTTCCGATGATCGTCGCGACAGCAAGTCGGTTTATATCGGCACCGCGTTCCGCTTCTGACGTCGCTCCGGCGCCGACCAGGCGTCGATCCCGGCCCAGCCGTGAAAACCCAGCCCGCGCAGCCGCCTGAAGCGCCGCGCGTCCATGCCGCCGAGCGCGATCGCCGGCAATGCGGCGTATCGCGCGATCGCCGCCGCGCGTAGCGCGCCGAGCGTCGCCGACCCCGGGTGCGAGCGAGTCGGGTAGACCGGCGAGACGAAGACGAGATCGACGCCGTTACGCCGCGCGGCAATGCCCTCCCGCACCGAATGCACCGCCGCGCTGCGCAGCCCGCGGCCGGCGGCGTTATGCGCGCCATGCGCGCCGGGCAGGGGCAGCGCGCCGGCACGAATCACCACAAGGCCGCGTCGTGCGGCGATCGCCCGCACGCGCGCGAACAGCGCCCGCCTGGTCGCCGCATCGCTGGCATGGTGGCGAAAAACGATCCCCGCACCGCGCGGCAGCGCCATGATTGCCGGCCATAACGCCTCGCCGAGGCGCTCGTCGGTCATCAACCAGATCGTCGGGAGCGCTTTGGCACGGCGCATGGGCTGGCGGCGGGGCACGCCGCTGCCTATAGCGCCGGCGATGCCCGCCGACGACCCCCGCACGCGCCTCGCCGCCGTCCATGACCATATCGCCCGCGCCGAGCGCCTTGCGCGCCGGCCCGCCGGCGGCACGACGTTGATCGCCATCTCCAAGATGCAGGCCGCCGAGGCGATCGCGCCGCTGATCGCCGCCGGTCAGCGCGTCTTCGGCGAGAACCGCGTGCAGGAGGCACAAGCCAAATGGCCGGCGCTGCGCGCGGCGCATGGCGATGTCGCGCTGCATCTCGTCGGCCAGCTCCAGTCGAACAAGGCCGAGGAAGCGGTCGCGCTGTTCGACGCGATTCACTCGGTCGACCGGCCCAGCCTCGTCACCGCGCTCGCGCGCGCGATGGACCGCACCGGTCGACGCCCGCCCTGCTTCGTCCAGGTCAATCTCGCTGAGGAACCGCAAAAGGGTGGCTGCTCCGTCGATGATCTGCCCGCGCTGCTCGCCGCCGCCCGGGCCGCCGATATTCCGGTCGCCGGGCTGATGACCGTGCCACCGGCCGATCTCGAAGCGGCACCGTGGTTCGCGCTGCTCGCCAAGCTGGCGCGCGATCATGGCCTCGCCGGCCTCAGCATGGGGATGTCGGGTGATTACGAGACCGCGGTGACGCTCGGCGCCACGCATGTCCGCGTCGGTACCGCGTTGTTCGGTCCGCGCGCATGAGGTTCGACGGCCTGATTTTCGATTTCGACGGTGTTTTGCTGGAGAGCGAATATGCCGGCAATCGGCAGATCGCCGACTATCTGACGTCAAGAGGTCACCCGACCACGCCCGAGGAGTCGATGGCGCGCTTCATGGGTCTCGCCGGCGACGATTTCCTCGCCGCGATCGAGCGCTGGATCGGTCGCGCGATTCCCGATGACTTCCATGCCGAACGCCACGCCGAGGATCGTCGCGCGCTCGCCGAGGGGCTCGATCCGGTCGCGGGCGCGGTGGCCTTCGTGCTGGCGCTGCCGCCCTCCCTGCCGCGCGCGATCGCCTCGTCGAGTTCGACCGAGTGGATCTCGCGTCACCTCGAGCATCTCGGCATCCGCGAGGCGTTCGGCGACATGATCTTCTCGGGCCGCGAGCATGTCGCGCGCGGCAAGCCCGCGCCCGACCTCTATCTCCATGCCGCACGGGCGATCGGCGTCGATATCGCGCGCGCTGCGATCATCGAGGATTCGCCGGTCGGCGCGACCGGCGCCGTTGCCTCGGGTGGGCATGTCATCGGTTTCGTCGCCGGCAGCCATTGCGCACCCGACCATGCCGATCGCCTGCGCGCGATCGGCGTGCACGACATCGCCACCAGCTTCGATGAGATCGCCGCGCTGCTGGCGCCCCGGGCGTAGCCTTTTTGCGGCGGCCGGCCGTGTCGCTCGCGAGACGGCGCGCGGCTCGGCGGATGATTCAACCGACCCCGGCCACCTGCCATCACCCTCCCGGCGCCGGTCCCGTCCTGCCCGGTGCCGCGAAAATTTCGCCCGTAACAGGGAGAAACAGGGAGGTAACAGCGAGTGGCCACGATCATAACAGGGAGCGACGCTCCCGGTTACCGCGCGCGAAGAGGGAGCGGCGAGCGCGCAATGGTGCGCGATCAGGGAGAATGCAGGGAGCTAACAGGGAGTGGCGCGCCCGCCGGCCGCCACGATTCGCCGCATAGGCCGCTGGAGCGCTGTCAGGCGCTAGAACTGGTGCCCGGTGCGGTCGCGCTTGGTCGCGAGATAGCGCTCGTTGTGAGGGTTGGCCGGCAATATGTGCGGCACGCGCTCGACCACGCTGATGCCGGCAGCCTCGAGCTGGGCGACCTTCTGCGGATTGTTGGTCAGCAGACGCACCTTGTGCTGCCCGAGCAGGCTCAGCATCCGCGCCGCTACCGCGAAATTGCGCGAATCGACCGCGAAGCCGAGTCGGGTGTTGGCGTCGACCGTGTCGAAGCCCTGGTCCTGCAACGCATAGGCGCGCAGCTTGTTGACGAGGCCGATGCCGCGCCCTTCCTGCCGCAGATAGAGCAATATGCCCCAGCCGCTCGCCTCGATCGCGTGGATCGCGGCGTGAAGCTGCGGCCCGCAATCGCATTTCAGGCTGCCGAGCACGTCGCCCGTCAGGCATTCGCTGTGCAGCCGCACCAGCGGCGGCTGGCCATTGGGTGCTCCGATCATCAGCGCGACATGCTCGCCGGGCATTTCCGGGGTGCGGAAGGCGACGATCTCGGCATCCTCGGCGCCATCGACCGGCAGATGCGCGCGCGTCGCGATGCTCAGCCGCACGGCATCCTCATGTTCGTCGATGTCGCCGGGCGTCAGCACCAGCGCCGCGTCGCCGCCGGGCCGCGCGAAGAACGCCGGCAATACGCCGGCCAGCCGTGCCAGCCGCAGCGCGGCGGCGCCGGCTTCGCGCGCATCGAGGCAGATCGCGTGAAACGGCCCCTTGAGCGGCGTGTCGAGATCGAATTGCGGGTCGGACAGCGCCGTCGCGGTGGCGAAGTCGAGCCATTCGGTGCGCTCGATCAGCACCGGCGCATCGGGGGTGGTCGCATCGCGCTGGTTGGCGAGCTTCAGCGTTGCGGCGCGGCCGGCCGAGATCAGCACCGGCGCATCGCCGCCGGGGTCGAACGCCGTCAGCCGCACCGGATCGGCGGTCTCGATCGGCAGCAGGCCGAGCATGCCGTCGCCGCCGGCGATCGCGACCGGCCAGCCGCGCCGCAACGCGTCGATCGCCAGCGCGGCCTTGTGCGCGTCGCCGCGCGGCGTCACAGCGCGAACTCGGTCATGATCGGGACATGGTCCGACGGCTTGAGCCAGTCGCGGCAATCCTCGAACACGCTGTGGCCGAGCGCGCTCGCCGCGACATCGGCGGTCGCCCACATATGATCGAGTCGCCGCCCGCGATCCGAGGCGAGTCGGTCGGTCGCCCGGTAGCTCCACCAGGTGAACAGCCGTTGCGGCGCCGGCGCGAAGTGGCGGCCGAGGTCGACCCAGCTGTTCGAGGCTTTCAGCGCGTCGAGCGCGGCAACCTCGATCGGGGTGTGGCTGACCACGCCGAGCAGTTGCTTGTGGCTCCACACATCGGCCTCAAGCGGCGCGATGTTGAGGTCGCCGACCAGCAGCGTCGGCACGTCGAGCGTTTCGGACCAGCGCGTCATGCGCTCGATGAAGTCGAGCTTCTGGCCGAATTTGGGGTTCGCCTCGCGGTCGGGCACGTCGCCGCCGGCGGGAACATAGACATTCTCCAGCCGCATTCCGTTGGGCAGCCGTACGCCGACATGCCGCGCCTCGCGATTGGCCTGCCAGTCGAAGCGGTCATCCTCGACGATCGGGACGCGGCTGATGATCGCCACGCCATGGTGCATGCGCTGGCCATGCAGCGCGATGTGCGGATAGCCGAGCGCGCGAAAGGGCGCGGCGGGAAAGTCGCCGTCGATCACCTTGGTTTCCTGCAGGCACAGGATGTCGGGCTGAACCTCGCGCAGGAAGCGTGCGACGAGCTCGATCCGGAAGCGCACCGAGTTGATGTTCCACGAAACGATCTTCAGCGTCTGGGCTCCTGGCGGCGGCATGGCGGCGATGTAACCATCGATCGCGGCCCGCGCCACCCCGCCCCGACATGGAAAGGCCCTCGCTCCGGGGGCATGGAGCGAGGGCCGACCTGGCGTTCGTCACGCAGGCGGGAAGAAGCTTTGCCGGGCAACAGGGGGGAAAATCCCGGCGGGCTCCATCCGCAACACCGCTTTTAAGACCGTGAACCTGTCGCCTGTATGAACGAACGATCAATTCTTGTGCGAATTCGGCCGTGGATCGTTCCAGCGGAACATTCCGTCGCTTACCGGCGCGTTGAAGCGCTGGTTCGACAGTCGGACGGTGGTGCGGTTGTTTTGCGAATCGAGCGTGATCCAGCCTTGCAACATGAGTCCCGCCGGCGCCGATGCGTCGCGCGCGAAGATCAGGTTGATTCGGCCATATTCGGGATGCCGCGGGTCGGCCGCGTCGATCGAGACGATGCGCGGGTCGCCGCCCGGCACCACCCGCGCCACCTTGCTGATGTCGCGCGACGGATCGAGCAGGATGCCGAGCGGCGAGTTGCCGATCGGCCAGCGCTGCACCTGCTTCACGGAATAGTCGATGAAGGTCAGCGCCTTGCCGTCGCCGACGATCAGGATCGGCACGCCCTGCTGATACTGGAAGCGGATCTTGCCCGGCTTCTTGAGCGTCAGCGTACCGGTCAGCACCTTGCCGGCGCGATCGGTCTGGCTGAACGCGGCGGTCATCGTTTCGACCGACTGGAGATGCTGCTGGACCAGCGCGAGGTCGCCCGACACCGGCGTCGCCGCGGCGATCGCGGTCGGCGCGGCGAGCAGCGCCAGCGCGGGGATGTAGCGAAGAAACACGTCATTCTCCCGAATTCAGATCACCGACACTGCGGGTCGGGGATTGAACCCGTCCTGAACCGCCTGCGCTATAGTGGGTTCCCGTCGCGATCGCGCAGCACCTCGCGACGGCCCACATGATCGGGACGACCCACGATGCCGTCCTTCTCCATGCGCTCGATCAGCCGCGCCGCGCTGTTGTAGCCGACGCGCAGCTGGCGCTGCAGCCACGAGGTCGAGGCCTTCTGGCTCTCGACGACGAGCTGGATCGCCGCGCGATATTGCTGGTCCTCGGCCGAGTCCTCGCCGGTCGGCGCGCCATCGAGCGCGAAGCTCTCCTCCGGCTCCTCGGTGACCGACTGGATGTAATCGGGCTGGCCCTGGGCGCGCCAGTGATCGGCGACCGCGCGGACCTCGTCGTCGCTGACGAACGGGCCGTGCACGCGGACCACGCCCTTGCCGCCGGGCATGTAGAGCATGTCGCCCTTGCCGAGCAGCTGCTCGGCGCCCTGTTCGCCGAGGATGGTCCGCGAATCGATCTTCGAGGTGACGTGGAAGCTGATGCGCGTCGGCAGATTGGCCTTGATCACGCCGGTGATGACGTCGACCGACGGGCGCTGCGTCGCCATGATCAGGTGGATGCCCGCCGCACGGGCCTTTTGCGCGAGGCGCTGGATGAGGAACTCGACTTCCTTGCCGGCGGTCATCATAAGGTCGGCAAGCTCGTCGACGATGACGACGATCTGCGGCAGCGGCTGATAGTCGAGCTGCTCCTCCTCATAGACCGGCTGGCCGCTCGTCGGGTGATAGCCGGTCTGTACCTTGCGGCCCATCGGCTGGCCCTTGGCGCGCGCCGCGCGGACCTTTTCGTTGAAGCTCGCAAGGCTGCGCACGCCGACCGACGACATCTGTCGGTAGCGGTCCTCCATCTGCTCGACCGCCCATTTCAGCGCGCGCACCGCCTTGGCCGGGTCGGTGACGACGGGGGCGAGCAGGTGCGGGATATCCTCGTACATGCTCAGTTCGAGCATCTTCGGGTCGATCATGATCATTTTGCACTGATCGGGCTTGAGCCGGTACAGCAGCGACAGGATCATGCAGTTGAGACCGACCGACTTGCCCGAGCCGGTCGTGCCGGCGACGAGCAGATGCGGCATCGGCGCGAGATCGGCGATCACCGGATCGCCGGCGATGTTCTTGCCCAGCACCAGCGGCAGCGAGGCGTTCTGGTCCTCGAACGATTGCGAGCCGATCAACTCGTGCAGATTGACCATCTCGCGCCGCGCATTGGGCAGCTCGATGCCGATCACCGTCCGCCCCGGGATGGTCGCGACGCGCGCCGACACCGCAGACATGTTGCGGGCGATGTCATCGGCCAGCGACACGACGCGACTCGCCTTGATGCCCGATGCCGGCTCGAGTTCGTACATCGTCACCACCGGGCCGGGCCGCACGTTGATGATCGCGCCCTTGACGTGGAAATCGTCGAGTACCGATTCGAGCAGCCGCGCATTGCGCTCCAGCGCGGCCTTGTCGATGTTCGCGCCGGTCGAGGGCGGTCCGGCCTTGAGCAGGTTGAGCGGCGGCAGCTGACTGTTGTCGCCCAGGTCGAACGAACTCTGCTTGGCCTTGGGCTTGGCGACCGAGGGGGAGAGGTTGCGCTCGGCGATCACCGGGCCGGGCCGGGCATCGGGCGTCGCGACGGCGCGCGGCATCGGCTGGGCCTTGCGCTGCGGTTCGGGCGGCAGCACTTCCTGCCCGGCGTCGGGACGGTTGGCGCGCGACGGGCGCGGCAGCGCGGGGCGCCAGCGCGGCAGTCCGCCGTCGATCGTCACGCTCCACGCCCAGATCGCGACGCCGGCCATGCCGGTGAACAGCGCCACGCCGCGCGCGGCCCACAAGACACCCTGCTGGTTGCCGATCAGGTCGATCGCCGCGTGCAGCGCCCAGGCGCCGGCCATGCCGACCAGCCCGCCCCAACCGGCCGGCAGCGCGAGCACCGTGCCGCTCGAAAACAGCGCAAAGGTCGTCGCCATCAATGTCGCGCCGACGATGGCGAGGAACAGCATCAACTGCCACCGGCCGATCTGTACCCCGCGCCAGATGCGCGTCGCGACGATCGCCATGATCGGCAGCAGCAGCGCGACGGGCAGGCCGAATATCATGAAGGCGAAGTCGGCGAACCACGAACCCGGCGTGCCGAGCCAGTTGAGCGCCGGACCCCCTGCGGCGGTATCGAACGAGGGGTCGCCGGAATGATAGGTAGCAAGCGCGATCGCCATCAGCACGCACGCGGTCAGCATCGCCACCGCGACGATCAACGCCCCGCTTCGCGCTGCTCCGGCTTTCACCGTCTCGCGCCACAATGCCGGCCGCGCGCGGCTCGCCATATCCCGTCCTTCGATGTTCGCTGTCTGTACCCGCGGAATCATCGTCCTTCGCGAGTCCCTCGTCAAGGCGGCAGCGCGCTTCCGCGGCCATTGCGCCGGCGCTGCGGTCCGATGGTGAAGCTTTCGCCGCGCGCGAAAAGCTCATAGGACAGCGCGATGGATCAGGCGGATGTGCTCATTCTCGGTGGCGGTTTGGTCGGGAGCGCGCTGGCCGTGGCGCTCGATGCCCATGGCCTGACGTCGATCGTCATCGATATCGCCGATCCCGAGGTGATTCTCGCCGCCGGTTTCGACGGCCGCGCCTCGGCGATCGCCAGCGCGCCGTGGCGCATGCTCGACGCGATCGGTGTGATCGACCGCATCCGCGACCGGGGCTGCCCGATCGAGGGCATCCGCGTCAGCGACGGGCTCGAGCCCGGCAAGCTCGATTTCGTACCCGAATCGGGCGAGAGCGCGCTCGGCCATATGTTCGAGAATCGCTATCTGCGCGGCGCGCTCCATGCCGCCGCGCACGCCGCGCCGCTTGTCGACCTGTGCATGAAGACCCGCGCCGTCTCGGTCGATCGCGGCCCGCACGGCGTCGTCGCGACGCTCGACAGCGGCGCGGTGGTGCGCGCCTCGCTGCTCGTCGCGGCGGAGGGGCGCAACTCGCCGACGCGCGACGCGGCGGGCCTGCGCGTCGCGCGCTGGAGCTATGATCACGCCGCGATCGTCACCTCGCTGCACCATGAGCATTCCCACGAGAATGTCGCGTTCGAGATCTTCTACCCGCAGGGCCCGTTCGCGATCCTGCCGCTCAACGACGACGAGCAGGGCCATCGTTCCGCGATCGTCTGGTCGGTCAGGCGCAACCAGGCTGACGGCATGCTCAAGCTGTCGGAGCGCGGGCTGCTCGCCGAGGCGGACAAGCGCATGGGCGGCTTTCTCGGCAAGCTCGGGCCGCTCGGCCCGCGCTCGAGCTATCCGCTCGGCTTTCACCATGCCGCGACGATCACCGCCGAGCGGCTCGCGCTGGTCGGTGACGCGGCGCACGGCATTCATCCGATCGCCGGCCAGGGCGTCAATGTCGGCTTTCGCGACGTGGCGACGCTGGTCGAGGTGCTGGTCGACGGCAAACGGCTCGGTCTCGACCTCGGCGACGCGCAGCTGCTGGCGCGCTACGAGCGCTGGCGCAGCCTCGACACCTTCATGGTCGCCGCCGCGACCGATGGCCTGACCCGGCTGTTCGGCATCCCCGGCCGCACCGCCAATGCGGTTCGGCGCTTCGGTCTGTCGGCGGTCGAGAAGCTGCCGCCGCTCAAGCAGCGCTTCATGGCCGAAGCGCGCGGCGAAAGCGGCGACGTGCCGCGGCTGTTGCAGGGCCTGACGGTCTAGCGAACCGTTTCGGCGACCTTCGCTTCGGTGGCTTCCTCGTTGCCGACCTGGCGCACCATGATGAAGGTGCCGGACCACACGCCCGGAATATCCCAGCGACCGCTGATCTCGGTGCCCTCACCGTTGACCGTGCCGCTGTAGAAGATCGCATAATGCGCCCGCGACGGATCGTCGTAGGTCTTGACGAAACGAACCGCGCTGCCTTCGCGCGATCCCTCCAGAAGCGCGTGGAGGATGGCCCCCCGATCCTCCCGATCCTGGCTCGGTTCGCTCGTTTCTCCGGCAAGCAGGCCAGCCGAATCACGCAGCGTGGCGGTGAAGGCATTTGGCCGCATGGTGCGGGGATAGTTGTAGATGCCGTCCCAGCCGCCGCTCAGATCGTCGGCACCGCTCACCGGTTCCCGGTCTCGCCCGGCGTCGCGGCAATGCGCTGCGCCTCAGGCCCAATGCGCCGCTGCGTGTCGACATGCTCCATCGCCGCGACCTTTTTCGGCTCGAAGAGATTGGCGAAGAACATCCACGCCATCATCGCGGCGCCGCTGGCGCGGCCCTTGCGCTTGCTGGTCGCGAACGGGCGCTTCATTGCAGCGTCACCGAATCGTCGCCATCGTGCCGGCCAAAGAACTGCATCAACTGGATGATCAGCTCGGCGCGCTCCTCGATCTGTTCGGCTTCGAGCAGCGCCTGCTTGGCGGCGACGTCGAACGGCGCGATCTGGGCGATGCCGTTGACCAGGGCTTCGTCATCGAGCCGCGTCACCGCCTCCCAGTCGACCGCATAGCCCTGCGCATCGGCGAAGCGCCGCGATTCCATCTCCAGCGCGGCGCGGCGCGAGAGCGACAGCGTCTGGTCGGCGTCGACCGCCAGCAACTCGGCCTCGACCTGACGGAACGGCGTGGTGACGTCGAGCTCGCGCGCGATGCGGAACAGCGACAGGCCCTGCAGGATGAGGTTGTAGCGCCCGTCGTCGAGCGCCTCGACCTCGGCGATCTTGCCGACGCAGCCAATGTCGAACAGCGCCGGGCGGGCGCTGTCGGGGCCGGGACGCGGCTGGATCATGCCGATCCGGCGGTCGCGCGCCATCGCGTCGCTGACCAGCGCGCGGTAGCGCGGCTCGAAGATGTGCAACGGCAGGTGCATGCCGGGGAAGAGCAGCGCGCCGGCCAGCGGAAAGACCGAGAGGCGCGTCGTCTTCGCGACGGTCGTCATCCGAACAGGACGGCCGAGAGTTTGCGGCGCTGCGCCGAAACCCACGGATCCTCAAGTCCGACCACCTCGAACAGCTTGAGCAACTGGGTGCGCGCGGCGCCCTCGTTCCAGTCGCGGTCGGCGGCGATGATCGCGAGCAGCGAATCGGCCGCGGCGTCGCGATCACCCGCTGCCATCTGCCCGCCGGCCAGCTCGAAGCGTCTGGCATGGTCCTCGGGGTGCGCGGTGACCTCGGCGGCGAGACCCGACAGGTCATCGACCGGCTTGGCATCACGCGCCAGCGCCAGCGCCGCGCGGGCGCGTTCGATTGCCGGCGCCTTGGCCGATTCCTCGGGTAGCGCGGCGAGCGCCGCATCGGCCTCGTCGAGCCGGCCGGCGGCGACCAGCGCGCGCACCAGCCCCGATTCGACCGCGGGATGGGTCGGCGCCATCTCGGCGAGCTGCTGGAAGATGCCCAGCGCGCGTTCGGTGTCGCCCTCGCCGAGCACCTGCTCGCCCATCGCGATCAGCGGCTCGAGTTGGGCCTCGGCGTCGGCCTCCTCGCTCTTGATCGGCAACTGACGCAGAATCTGGTCGAGCATCGTTCTGAGCTGCGTCTCGGTCCGCGCGCTCGTCAGGTCGGCGACCAGCTGGCCCTGGAACATCGCATAGACCGTCGGGATCGACTTGATCTGGAACTGCGCGGCGATGAACTGATTCTTGTCGGTATCGACCTTGGCCAGGACCACGCCCTTGGCGGCATAATCGGCCGCGACCTTTTCGAGCAATGGGGTCAAGGCCTTGCACGGCCCGCACCATTCCGCCCAGAAATCGATCAGCACGAGGCTGGTCATCGACGGCTCGACGACGTCGCGGCGAAACGTCTCGACGGCTTCGCGTTCGGCGGTGGTCATTCCCAGGGTGGCCAACTGTCGTTCCTTTGCGCGTGTATGGCGCCTTATGTGGTTGCTCGGCGCCGCAAGCCAAGGCTTTTCGATATCGGCGGCGATGGACACGATAACGGCTTGCAGGGTCCGGGGGGCGATGCTAGAGGCCGCCGCCTTACCCCGCCCGGTACCTTTCCGGGCGACGGCGCCAGAGCGGGCGTAGCTCAGGGGTAGAGCACAACCTTGCCAAGGTTGGGGTCGAGGGTTCGAATCCCTTCGCCCGCTCCAGCCGCCATCCAGGATTTAGCGACGCTAGACACGAAGAGGATGGCGGCCCGATCAGGTCGTCTGACAGCGTGACGGCGGTGCGCTACCATCCCGGCAGACGAATCGCCCGGCCCGCGCTAATCATTTCCCATGACCAACTCAGCGATTCGCATCGGCATCGGCGGCTGGACCTACGAGCCCTGGCGCGGCACCTTCTTCCCCGAAAAATGGCCGCAGAAGCGCGAGCTCGAATATGCCGCGTCGAAGCTGACCGCGATCGAGGTCAACGGCACCTATTATTCCGGTTTCAAGCCGGCGACCTTTGCCGGCTGGGCCGCAGCGGTGCCCGACGGTTTCGTCTTCACATTGAAGGCATCGCGCTTCTGCACCAACCGCAAGGTGCTCGCCGAGGCGGGCGAATCGATCGCGCGCTTCGTCGGCCAGGGCATTGTCGAGCTTGGCGACCGGCTGGGGCCGATCCTGTGGCAGTTCATGGCGACCAAGAAATTCGACGCCGCCGATTTCGGCGCCTTTCTCGATCTGCTGCCCGCCAGCCATGATGGCGTGGCGCTGCGTCATGCCGTGCAGGTTCGCCATGAGAGCTTCGCGACGCCCGAATTCATCGCGCTGTGCCGTGCCGCCGGGGTGGCGATCGTCTATGCCGATTCGGCCGATTATCCGGCGATCGCCGATGTCACCGGCGATTTCGTCTATGCGCGGCTGGAAAATGCCGTCGAGGACGAACCCGCCGGCTATACGCCCGCCGAACTCGATCGCTGGGCCGGAGCGGCGCAGGCCTGGGCGGCCGGCGGGGCGCCCGATGGCTTGCCCTATGTGGAAACCGCGCCTCCCGCGCATCGGCCGCGCGAGACGTTCGTCTTCTTCATCAACGGCGCCAAGGTGCGCGCGCCGGCCGGTGCCATGGCGCTGATCGAGCGCGTCGCGCGCCAGAATGCCTAGTGGTCGCGGGCCCGATCGCGAATAGCCGGATTCCACCTATTCGCAGCATGCTCGAGGCCTAGTTGCGGGCGGCGTCGCCCTGCAATGCGGCGCTCTCGAGCACGTCGAGCGCCTGGCGCGCGCCGACATAGCGCCGCGCCGCCGCGATCCACGCGTCGGCACTCGCCGCGCCGGGCATTTGCGATACCTCGGCCAGGGCCGCCTCGACCTGCCCGGCATCGAGCGCGCGGCGCGCGCGCGCCAGCCGGTCATTGGGCATCGTCGTCGGTGTGCCGGCGTGGCGAATGACGATCAGCCCGCCCATTTCGCGGCGAAAGCTCGCCAGCCACCCGTCCTTCGCGGCGGCGGTGGTCAGCAGCGGCGCGACGCCGTCGAGGCTGGCGCGCAGGTCTTCGAGCGTGACCGGCGCGTGTGCCGCCTGCAGGATCGCGCCTATCGCCGCCGGCTGGCGGGCGCCGAAGCGCGCGCGCAGCTGCTCTTCCAGATATCCCAGCGGCTGTCCGCGATCGAGCGCGCGCCGCGCGCTGAGCGCAAGCAGCAACGCCTCGGCGCGCGCGGCATTGCCGGCGGCGGCGCGCGAATCGCTGTCGATCGCCGCCGCGCGGGTTTCGAGCATGGCCAACCGCTCGCTCAGCTGGTTCTCGCGCAGCGTCAGGGCGTCGAACGTCGTTGCGGCGGGCGGCGTTGCCAACGCGTTGGCGGTCGCCGGGGCCGCCGTGCCCGGCTGTGGGGCGCCGGTCGCCGCGACCGGCTGGGTCGGGTGTGCCCAGCGATCATAATAATGCACCGCCATCGCCATCGCCGCGAGACCGGCCGCAAAGGCGAAGCCGATCAAGAGCCACGGCATGCGCCGCGCCGGCACGCTGGCCGGCGCCGAAAAGCTCGTTGGCGCCGCTTTGGGCACCGGCGTCGCGACGAGCGGTGGGCTCGGTTGGTCGAGATCCATGTTCGCCTTATCTCCGCGCCCGACGGACCGGTCAATCGATCAGCGCGAGCGCGGCGTCGATCAGCATCTCGTCGCGCGGTACGGTGGCGATCGCGGTGGCCGACCAGCCCGGGCCCGCCGACCCAGCGACCGCAGCGCTGATCGCGGCAAGCGCGATGTCGCCGCGCGCCATCCCCGCCGAATCGACCAGTTCGCCCAATCGCCGCGCCGCCCGGGCGGAATGCAGCAGGGCCACGGCGCCGGCGAGGGGCGCCAGTGCGCGACGATCGATGTCGAGCGCTTCATTGGCGTAAACGGCGATGGCGGCGCCGATCGGTCCGCCGACCGCGACCGATCGCTCGCGCCCACCGAGATGGAGCAGCCGCCGAAAGCCTTGCGCGCCTGCCACGGCGACGATCGCCGCGACGTCCGTCTCGCCTGACGCCCTGACGTCGAACCCGGCGTCACGCGCCGCCGCGGCGGTCTTCTCGCCGACCGCGACGGCGGGCAGACCGGTCAGCTTGGCAAGCGCGGGACCGCCGTGACGCGCGGCGTTGGCGCTGGTCAGCAGGATGGCATCGAAATCGGCCGTGTCGGGCACGGTCCAGTCGAGCGGGCGTAGCGCGAACAGCGGCAGCGCGATGGCTTGGCCGCCCGCCGCCGTCACGCGCGCCACGGTCGCCGCGTTGCCCGGTTCGGGCCGCAGCACCGCGATTCGGCGACTCACGCCGCGAACAGCCGCCGGATGTCGGGCGCGGCGCGCGTCAGCAGATCGGCGGCGAGCGCCTCGGCAACGCCGAAATCGCCGACCGTGCCGTTGCGCTCGCCCATGACGTGATCGCTGCCATCCTCGGCGAGCAATTCGCCCCGGATCGTCACCCGGCCGCCCTCCTCGCGGGCCAGTGCCGCGACCGGCGAATGGCAATCCGCCTCCAGCGCCGCGAGCAGCGCGCGTTCGAGCAGCACGCAGCGATGCGTCGCGCCATCATCGATCGCCCCGAGCCAGCCACGCACCCTGGCATCGTCGGCCCGCGCCTCGATCCCGACCGCGCCCTGTGCCGGCGCCGGCAACATGACGTCACTTTCGATCGCGACACCGATTTCCGGGCGACCGAGCCGGTCGAGGCCGGCTGCCGCAAGCAGCGTCGCGTCGACCTCGCCCGCCGCGAGCTTCGCCAGCCGCGTATCGACATTGCCGCGAAACAGCACCGGCTTCACGTCGGGCCGCAGCCGGCGCAACTGCGCGGCGCGGCGCGGCGAACTGGTGCCGACCACGGCATCGTGCGGCAGCGCGGCGACACTGTCGGCACCGATCAGCCGGTCGCGCACATCGGCGCGCGGCAGCATCGCCGCGATGACGATCGCCGCGGGGCGGATCGTCTCGACATCCTTCATCGAATGCACCGCACAATCGATCTCGCCCGCCAGCAACGCCCGGTCGAGCTCCTTGGTCCACAACGCCTTGCCGCCGATCTCGGCCAGCGCGCGATCCTGCACCTTGTCGCCCGTCGTCCTGATGATGACGATCTCGCCGGCCAGCCCATGGGCGGCGGCGAGCAGGTCCCTGACCATATTGGCCTGGACCAGCGCCAGGGGTGAACCACGCGTGCCGATGCGGATAATATCGCTCAAGCCCCGTCTCCGTTTTGCATCACTCCCCTAGTAACCGAGAACCGCCCTTCGACAAGCGGCGTGCAAGTCCCTAGATGCCACGCAATGGCGCTGATCCTCGGCCTCGAATCCTCATGCGATGAAACCGCGGCGGCCCTGGTCACCTCGGATCGGCGGGTGCTGGCCCATCGTCTCGCGGGCCAGGAAGCGGCGCATCGCCCGTTTGGCGGCGTGGTGCCCGAAATCGCCGCCCGCGCGCATGTTGACGCGCTGATCCCGCTGGTCGAGGGCGCGCTGGCCGATGTCGGCGTCACGCTCGCCGACGTCGATGCCATCGCGGCGACCGCCGGGCCGGGACTGATCGGTGGCGTCATGGTCGGGCTGGTCACCGGCAAGGCGCTGGCGCATGCCGCCGGCAAGCCGTTGATCGCGGTCAACCATCTCGAAGGCCATGCGCTTAGCCCACGCCTCGCCGATTCCGATCTCGCTTTCCCCTATCTGCTGCTGCTCGTTTCGGGTGGGCATTGCCAGTTGCTCGAGGTGCGCGGCGTCGGCGATTATCGCCGCCTCGCCACGACGATCGACGATGCCGTCGGCGAGGCGTTCGACAAGACCGCCAAGCTGCTTGGCCTCGGCTTTCCCGGTGGTCCGGCGGTCGAACGCGCCGCCCTGCTCGGTGATCCGCGCGCCGTGCCGTTGCCGCGCCCGCTGCGTGGCACCGCCGAACCGCATTTCTCCTTCGCCGGCCTGAAAAGCGCGGTGCTGCGCGCGCGCGACACCGACAAATATAGCGCCGAGGATATTGCCGCGTCGTTCCAGCAGGCGGTGGTCGACTGCCTGGTCGATCGTACCAAACGCCAGGTCGCGTCGGCGTCCGGCATAACCGCGCTGGTCGTTGCCGGTGGTGTCGCCGCCAACACGGCGGTGCGCGCCGCGTTGCAGGAGGTCGCGCGCACCCACGATCTGCGCTTCGTCGCGCCGCCCTTATGGCTGTGCACCGACAATGCCGCGATGATCGGCTGGGCCGGCGCCGAGCGCTTCGCCGCCGGGCTGACCGATCCGCTCGATTTTCCGGCCCGGCCACGCTGGCCGCTCGATCCCGGTGCCGAGGCGGTACGCGGCGCCGGGGTGAAGGCATGAGGATCGGCGTCATCGGCGGCGGCGCCTGGGGCACCGCGCTGGCACAGGTCGCGGCGCAGCGCGGCGATCCCGTCACGCTGTGGGCGCGCGAACCCGAAGTCGTCGCGGCGATCAACGCCAGCCATGAAAACCCGCTGTTTCTCGCCGGCGTCAGCCTGTCGCCGGCGGTGCGCGCGACCGGCGCGCTGGGCGAACTGGCGTCATGCGACGCGCTGCTCGTCGTCGTGCCCGCGCAGCACGTCCGTGCCGTCCTCGCCGATGCGCCGGTCGGCGATACACCGCTGGTGCTGTGCGCCAAGGGCATCGAAGCCGGTACGCGCCTTCTCGTCAGCGAGGTCGCGGCGGCGGTCCAGCCGGCCGCACCGATCGCCGTCCTGTCCGGCCCAACCTTCGCGCATGAGGTCGCCGCCGGCCTGCCGACCGCGATCACGCTCGCCTGTGCCGACGAGGCGATCGGCACGGCGCTCGCCGACCGCCTCGCCTTTCCCGCCTTCCGGCCCTATTTCTCGACCGACGTGGTCGGCGCCGAGATCGGCGGCGCGGTCAAGAATGTGCTCGCCATCGCGTGCGGTGTGGTCGAGGGCGCCGGGCTCGGCCAGAATGCGCGCGCCGCGCTGATCGCGCGCGGCTTTGCCGAGATGACGCGCTTCGGCCTGGCGCGCGGTGCGCGCGCCGAGACGCTCGCCGGTCTTTCCGGGCTGGGCGACCTCGTGCTGACCTGCTCCTCGACCAGTTCGCGCAATTTTTCGCTCGGGGTCGGGTTGGGCCAGGGTCGTGCCGCGCGCGACCTGCTCGCCGATCGTCGCACCGTCGCCGAAGGCGCATTTACCGCGCCGGTGCTGCGCGAGGCGGCGCAGGCGGCGGGGATCGACATGCCGGTGACCGAGGCGGTGTGCGCCCTGCTCGACGGTGCCGATGTACGCGATGTCGTCGGTGCGCTGCTTTCCCGGCCGCTCGCGCGCGAGCACGGCTGATGCGCTGGGCCGCCTTGCTCAAGGGCGTCAATGTCGGCGGCAACCGCAAGCTGCCGATGGCCGATCTGCGCGCCTTTCTCGCCGGTCTCGGCTTCACCGACGTCAAGACGCTGCTCGCCTCGGGCAATGCGGTGTTCGATGCGGACGAAACCGATGGCGCGGCGCTCGAATCACAGCTCGAACGGGCGGCGAAGACGCAGCTTGGGCTCGATACCGCATGGCTGTTGCGCAGCCATGCCGATCTCGTCGCCATCGTCGCGGCAAATCCCTTTGCCGATGCCGCCGCGGCGCATCCCAACCATCTGCTGGTTCATTTCCACCGCGACCCCGTGCCGGTCGCCCTGCTGGACGCGCTGGTCCATGACGGGCCGGAACGATTGAGCGCGCTGGGTCGCGAGTTGTTCGTCGATTATCCCGACGATGTCGGCCATTCGAAGCTGCCGCAGGCGATGGCCAGGGCGAAGTTCCCGAAGCTCGCCACGGCGCGCAACTGGAATTCGCTACTCAAGCTTGTCGAACTGACCGCATGAGCGCATCAGAAATCGACCGCGATACCTTTCAGCGTCCAGTCGCCGTAACGCGTCGGATCCTCGCCGAGCGGATCGCCGTCTTCGCCCCTGGCTGGCGCGGGTTTCGGCAGCGGCGGATTCTTCGAGAGATAGGCGGGTGGCTTAACATGTGCGGGGCGACGACCCATGGCTGATCTCCGATATGGTCGGGAACTCTCTGCGCTCCAGCGTCGGCGCGATCAATCCCGCGACGATGCGCCGGGCCTCGCCGCGCGCCGTGCCGCGCTCAAGCTGCTCGACGCGGTGCTGCGTCAGGGCCTGCCGCTCGAAGCCGCGCTCAACCGCGCGACCGCCGGCATCGATCGCCCCGACGATCGTGCGCTCGCCCACGCCATTGCCGCCGCGACGCTGCGCCGCCTGCCCGATCTCGATGCGCTGATCGACTCGGCGACCAAGCAGAACCTTCCCGACGACGCCAAGGCACGTTTTGCGCTGCGCATCGCGCTCGCCCAGGTCCTCGTGCTCGCCACCCCGCCGCATGCCGCGATCACCACGGCCTTGCCGCTGGTCGATGGCGGCCCGCGCAAGCTCGTCCACGGTGTTTTCGGCACGCTGATGCGCGGTGGCGCGACGCTGCCCGATGTGGCGACACTGCCGATAGCGGTCGCCGAACGCTGGCGCGCCGCCTGGGGTGACGCGATGGTTGCCGCCGCTGCCCGCGCCATCACCGACCCGCCCCCGCTCGACCTCACCTTGCTCGATCCGGCGGAGACCGAGGCGATGGCCGCCGAACTCGACGGCGTCTCGCTGCTCCCCGGGCATGTCCGCCGCGACGCCGGTGGCGTGACCGAACTGCCCGGCTTTGGCGAGGGTCGCTGGTGGGTGCAGGACATCGCCGCATCGCTCCCCGCGCGGTTGATCGGGCATGGCACCGGTACCGTGCTCGATCTGTGCGCGGCGCCCGGGGGCAAGACGATGCAGCTCGCCAGCGCCGGCTGGTCGGTGACCGCGATCGACGCCTCGCAAAGTCGTCTGGCGCGACTTTCCGAAAATCTCGAGCGCACCGGCCTCTCGGCCGAGGTGATCGCCGCCGACCTGCTGACATGGAAGCCGAAGGCCCCGGCCGATGCCGTGTTGCTCGACGCGCCGTGCACCGCGACCGGTATCTTTCGCCGCCACCCCGACGTCATCCACCGCGTCCCGCCGTCGCGAATCGCCGAGATGGCCGCGCTGCAGGCCAGGCTTCTCGCCCGGGCGGCCGATTGGGTGAAACCCGGCGGCTTGCTCGTTTATGCGACCTGCTCGCTCGAACCGGCCGAGGGCGAGGCGCAGGTCTCCGCGCTGCTCGCCGCGCGAAGCGACTATGCGATCGACCCGGTCCGACCCGAAGAACTCCCCGCCGGCATCGTACCCGATGCGCGGGGCCAGGTGCGCACGCTGCCGGGGATGATCGTGCCCGACGATTGCGATGGCTTCTTCATCGCGCGGCTGCGTCGGCACGGCTAGCGCCGGGTTGATAGCGTGGGTGGCCGTGCTACAGGGCATCATGCAACAGCCTGTCCGCATCGCACCCTCGATCCTCTCGGCCGATTTCGCCAAGCTGGGCGAGGAAGTCCGCGCGATCGACGTCGCCGGTGCCGACTGGATCCATGTCGACGTCATGGATGGTCATTTTGTGCCCAACATCACCATCGGCCCGGCCGTGGTGAAGGCGATCCGCCCGCACACCAGCAAGCCGCTCGACGTCCATCTGATGATCGCGCCGGTCGACCCCTATCTCGAATCCTTCGCCGAGGCGGGTGCCGACACGATCAGCCTCCATGTCGAGGCCGGCCCGCATACGCATCGCAGCCTTCAATATATCCGCAAGCTCGGCAAGCGTGCGGGTGTGGTGCTCACGCCGCAGACGCCGGCCAAGGCGCTCGACTATCTGCTCGAGGAAGTCGACCTCGTGCTGGTGATGAGCGTCAATCCCGGCTTTGGCGGCCAGGGGTTCATCCCGAGCGCGGTGCGCAAAATCGAGAGCATCCGCAAGATGATCGACAAGGCCGGACTGGCGGTCGATCTCGAGGTTGATGGCGGGATCGATCCCGTGACGTCGCGCCGCGCGATCGACGCCGGCGCCGACGCGCTGGTCGCCGGCACCGCCGTCTTTCGCGACGGCCCGGCGGGCTATGCGCGCAACATCGCGGCGTTGCGCGGCGCGTGACGGGCAAAGGCGACGATGCTGCCCCCGACGGCATCGACGAAGGCAAGCGGATGGTTCGGCTCGGCGGCGACAAGGGATTGTCGTTGGCGGAACGTATTGCCGAGCGCTTTCATCGCCTGACCTGGCGCACCCCGATCCACGGCCTGCGTCTCAAGGGTCGGCATCCGCTCAAGCTCATCGCCGTGCCGGACGACCCCTTCGCCGGTGATATTGCGCGCGGCCACGCCCTGCTCGACGGCATGATCAGTTTTCGCGGCGAGCAACGCGCGATCGATGCGCTCGATCTCGGCAAGCGCGAGACCAACCGTGCCCTGGCCGACTATGTCCAGAGCTTTTTGTGGCTGCGCGACCTGTCGACCGTGGCGACGCGCGCGCAGGCGACGCCGATCGCCGAGCGACTCATGCGCAACTGGCTCGATGCGCATGCCGATAGCGTCAGCGAGCCGGCATGGCGGGCCGATCTGTGGGGGCGTCGCATCCTGTTGTGGACCGCGCATGCCCCGCTGATCCTGTCGAGCGCCGACCTGGTCTATCGCTCGCGCGTGCTCAACACGCTGGCGCGCGGCGCGCGGCACATCGATCGTGGCGCGGAAAAGATGGCGCCGGGCGTGCCGCGCATCGCCGCGATCTGCGGTGTCGTCGCCGCCGGCCTGCTGATCCCCGGTGGCGATGCGCGCCGCGGCGCGACCGAGGCCGCGTTGGCCAAGGCCATTGCCGCGTCGGTGTTCGAGGACGGCGGCAGCGTCGCGCGCTCGCCGGTCGCGCAACTCGACATCGTCATGCTGCTGACGATGCTGCGCGAAACCTATGTCGCGCGGCGGCTCGAGCCGCCGGCGATCATCGGCGAAACGCTCGCGCGCCTCGTCCCGGCACTGCTCGGCGTCACGCTCGGCGATGGTGCGCTGTCGAGCTGGCAGGGCGGCGGCCCGTTGACCGCCGAAGCCGTCGCGCAGGTCATCGCGGCGACCGGCGTCCGTACCCGACCGCTGCGTCAGGCGCGCGACTGGGGGTATCAGCGTCTCGCCGCGGCCGAGACCGTGGTCATCGTCGATGCCGCGCCGCCGCCGGTCGCGCGGCTGGTCGAGGGCGGCTGTGCCTCGACGCTGGCGTTCGAAATGTCCGACGGGCCGCACCGGCTCGTGGTCAATTGCGGCGGCGCCCGCGCCGCGCTCGCGCAGATACCGGCGACACTGGCCGATGGCCTGCGCACCACGGCGGCACATTCGACGCTGATCGTCGGCGATTCCAACTCGACCGCGATCCATCCCGACGGCACGCTTGGCCGCGGCGTCGGCGAGGTCGAACTCGCCCGCCAGGAAAGCGAAACCTCGAGCCGGCTCGAGGCGAGCCATGACGGCTATGTCCGGCGCTACGGCTTCCTCCACCGCCGCCAGCTCGTCCTTGGCAGCGACGGGCGTGAATTGCGCGGCGAGGATTCGCTGCTGCCCGCTTCGAAGCGCCGCAAGCTCGGCGCCACGCCCTTTGCGATCCGTTTTCATCTCGGTGCCGGCGTGCGCGTCACGCCGACTGCCGACGGCCAGGCCGCGCTGCTGCGACTGCCCGGCAACCTGCTGTGGCAGTTCCGCTGCCGCGGCGGCGCGCTTGCGATCGAGGAAAGCCTGTGGATCGATGGCGAAGGTCGTCCGCAATCGACCAGCCAGCTCGTCGTCACCGGCGAATCGCCGGCCGGCGGCGCCAGTGTCAGCTGGGCCTTGAAGCGCGCGACCTGACAGGCCAAGGGAGCGCCGACTCGTATCCCCGGCGCATCGTGCCGAAAGTGGAACCCGGTTTTTCGCTTTTCACGATGCGACCACAAGCTGGAGCCTTCATGACCGATATCACGATCCGCCGCGCCCTTCTGTCGGTGTCCGACAAGACCGGTATCGTCGAACTCGGTCGCGCGCTCGCCGGCAAGGGCGTCGAACTGGTCTCGACCGGCGGCACCGCCAAGGCGTTGCGTGATGCCGGCCTCGCGGTGAAGGATATCAGCGAGCTGACCGGCTTCCCCGAAATGATGGACGGGCGCGTCAAGACGCTGCACCCCAAGGTCCATGGCGGCCTGCTCGCGGTGCGCGACGATCCGGCGCATGTCGCGTCGATGGCCGAGCACGAGATCGGCGCGATCGACCTGGTGGTGGTCAATCTCTATCCGTTCGAGGCGACCGTCGCGAAGGGCGCCGCGCGCGACGAGGTGATCGAGAATATCGATATCGGCGGCCCCTCGATGGTCCGTTCGGCCGCCAAGAACCACGCTTTCGTCGCGATCGTCACCGATCCGGCCGATTATGCGCTGGTCGCCGGCGGCAGTACCACGCTCGCGGATCGCAAGCGCCTCGCCGCCAAGGCCTTTGCCGCCACCGCCGCCTATGACGCCATGATCGCCAGCTGGTTCGCCTTTGCCGACCAGGGCGAGCAATTTCCCGAGACGCTGCCGCTCACCCTCAAGCTCGGCACGACGCTGCGCTATGGCGAGAACCCGCATCAGGCGGCGGCGTTCTACACCCCTGCCGGCCCGCACGTGCGCGGCATCGGCCAGGCGCGTCAGATCCAGGGCAAGGAGCTCAGCTACAATAATTACAACGACGCCGATGCCGCGCTCGAGCTGATCGCCGAATTCCGCGACGCGGCGCCGAGTTGCGTCATCGTCAAGCACGCCAATCCGTGCGGGGTCGCCACCGCGACCACGCTCGAACAGGCCTATGCCGAGGCCTTCGCCTGCGACACCGTGTCGGCCTTTGGCGGTATCATCGCCCTCAACCGACCGCTCGACGCGGCGACGGCGCGCGCCATTACCGGCATCTTCACCGAGGTCGTCGTCGCGCCCGACGCCGATGAGGAAGCGATCGCGCTTTTCGCCGCGAAGAAGAATCTGCGCCTGTTGCTGACCGGCGCGCTGCCCGATCCGGCGCGCCCCGGCCTCACGGCGAAGACGATCGCCGGCGGCTGGCTGGTGCAGACCCGCGACAATGGCGCCAACCCCGAACTGAAGGTCGTGACGAAGCGCCAGCCCACCGCACAGGAACTGGCCGATTGCCGCTTTGCCTGGACGGTCGCCAAGCACGTCAAGTCGAACGCCATCATCTACGCCAAGGATGGCGCCACTGCCGGAATCGGTGCCGGGCAGATGAATCGTCTCGAATCCGCCCGCATTGCCGCGTGGAAAGCCAGGGACGCCGCCGACAAGGCCGGCTGGGCAACGCCGCGCACGATCGGCTCCGCGGTCGCGTCGGACGCCTTCTTCCCCTTCGCCGACGGGTTGCTCGCGGCGGTCGAGGCGGGCGCCACGGCGGTGATCCAGCCCGGTGGCTCGATCCGCGACGATGACGTGATCGCGGCGGCCGATGCGGCGGGGCTGGCGATGGTGTTCACCGGCATGCGCCACTTCCGCCACTGAGCGCGGCTTTTTTCACGCGAAGGCGCGGTCGCCCGGCGCCTTCGCGCGAACAAGATCACTCCGCTGGCAGCGTCGCCTCGCTCGGCTTGGGGAAGGTCGAGAACAATGCGCGGTCGTCGGGGCCGAACGCCCAGCGCCACAAGATGAACCAATAGACCGCGAAGATCGCCGGTAGCCCGAACAGCAATTCGGCCCATTCGAGCCGGTGCGGCAGTGCCGTGAACGCCGACCCCACCACGATCGTAACCAGCACCGCCCACAGGAGCTGCCATCGCAAGGGCGATACACGGGCCTTGAGCAGCCGCGACAGCAAGGTCGCCTTGACCAGCGACGACAGCGCCACCGACAGCAGCAATGCCACCGCCGGACCCGCCGCCTGATAGGCGGTCGGCCAGCCAAGCGCGCGCATGATGAAGATCAGCCCGAAGCTGAGCCCGACCTGGATCATCAGCATCGTGATCGAGATCGTCAGGTTGAGGTGGCGCGCGATATAGACCAGCGCCGATTCGCACACCGCGCCGGTCGAGGCGAGCACCTCGGCGGTCAACAGGAAGCCGAGCGCCGCGGTCCCGGCGACGAATTGCGGCCCGACCAGCCCCATCACGGCTTCGCCCGGAATCGACCCCATCAGGGCAAGACAGGCCTGCGCCGCGACGATCCAGAAAGCCACCTGCCGGACCTGTTGCGCGATCGCCGGCTTGTCATTGCGTGCCAGGCTCTCGGTGATGACCGGTCCGAGAATCGGGTCGAAGCTGGTCTTGAGCTTGCCCGGCAGCGACGCGACCTGTTGCGCCATATAATAGATGCCGACGACCTTGGGCTCGAACATCACGCCGAGGATGAAACGGTCGACATTGCGCGTCGCCCATTCGATCGCATCGGCGCCGGCCAGCGGCACGTTGCGCCCGGCGAGCGCCGCAAGGCGTCCGGGGTGCGGTCGCCAGCCATGCGGCAGGCCGAAGCTCTTCACGAACGGCACGAGCGACGCGACCAGCGCCGCGAACATCGACACCATATAGGCGAGGATCAACCCGTCATGCAGCGAGAAATAGGAGAACACCCACGCGCCGATACTGATCGTCCACGGCTCGACCACCGCGCGCGCGGTCACCGTCGCCTTGACGTTGCGACGATAGGCGAGCGCCGCGAGGCTGACGTCGGACATCGCCCCGGCGAACACGATCGTCGCGAGCCATGGCTCGGCACCCGAAATATCGCTGCTGGGGTACATGATCTGTGGCAACAGCAGCAGCACGCCGCTCGCCACCAGCGCGGCCAGAAGCGTGACGATCAGCGCGTCCCATACGACGTGCGCGGCGGGTCGGTCGTCGGCCGATAACGCCTGCGCCAATCCGCGCTTCAACCCCAGTGTCGCCAGCAGCGCTGCCAGCTCGACCACGACCACGGCCAGCGCGAAGCGGCCGACCAGGTCGGGCCCGTAGATGCGCCCGGCGATGAACAGGAATGGCAGGCGTGCGATCAGCCGCAGCGCGAAGCCGCTGACATTGGTCCGCCCGCCCTTGGCGAGCGCCGCAATGTCCTGCTCTGCGGCATCGCTCAATGCGCGGCGCCCCAGCTCGCGCCCGTTCCGATCTCGATCGCCAGCGGCACGCTCAGCGTCACCGCCGGCTCGGCCGCGTGCGCCATGACCTGCTCGATCACCGGCCTGGCCGCCGCGACGTCGCCTTCGGGTAGCTCGAACACCAGTTCGTCGTGCACCTGGAGCAGCATCCGCACATTCGGCAGCCCGGCGGCGAGCAGTGCCGGCTCCATCCGCGCCATCGCGCGCTTGATGATGTCGGCGCTGGTGCCCTGGATCGGCGCGTTGATCGCCGCGCGCTCGGCGCCCTGGCGGACGTGCTGGATCGAGGCGCGGATCTGCGGGAACCACGTCTTCCGGCCGAACAGCGTCTCGGTATAGCCCTTCTGCCGCACGCCCTCGAGCGTCTCGTTGATATAGGACGAGATGCCGGGAAAACGGTCGAAATAGCGCGAGATCATCGCCTGCGCCTCATCGGCGTCGATCTCCAGCCGGCTGGCCAGGCCCCAGCGCGAGATGCCGTAGAGAATCGCGAAATTGATCGTCTTGGCGCGCCCGCGCGTGTCGCGATTGACCTCGCCGAACAATTCCTTGGCGGTGGCGGCGTGAATGTCCTCGCCGCGCAGAAAGGCGTCGCGCAAGGGCGGCACATCGGCCATGTGCGCCGCGAGCCGCAGCTCGATCTGCGAATAGTCGGCGGCCAGAATGACGTTGCCGGGCTCGGCGACGAAGGCATCGCGGATCTGCCGCCCGATCTCGGTGCGGATCGGAATGTTCTGGAGGTTGGGATCGGTCGAGGACAGCCGCCCGGTCTGCGCGCCGGTCAGCGAATAGCTGGTGTGCACGCGGCCGGTGTTGCGATCGATCTGCTGTTGCAGCGCATCGGTATAGGTCGATTTGAGCTTCGCCAGCTGGCGCCATTCGAGTACCAGCCCGGCGATCGTCACGCCTTCGGCCTTCATCTTCTCGAGCACGGTGACGTCGGTCGAATAGGCCCCGGACTTGCCCTTCTTGCCGCCCTTCAGTCCCATCTTCTCGAACAGGATCGCGCCCAGTTGCTGCGTCGAGCCGATCTGAAATGGTTGTCCGGCCTCGGTCTGGATCTCTTCCTCCAGCCGCGCAATTTCCTGTGCGAACCGGCTCGACAGGCGCGAGAGCTGGTCGCGATCGACCTTGATCCCGGCGCGCTCCATGCCGGCGACGACCGGGATGATCGGCCGGTCGACCATCTCGTACACGCGCGTCGCGCCTTCGTAAGCGAGCCGCGGTTTGAACCGGGTCCACAGCCGCCAGGTCACATCGGCATCCTCTCCGCCGTAGCGGGTGGCCTGATCGAGCGGCACCTGCGCGAAGCTGATCGCCTTCTTGCCGGTACCGGTCACATCCTTGAAGCTGATGCAGCTGTGCTCGAGCACGGCGTGCGCCACCTCGTCCATGCCATGCCCGGAGAGCGACTGCCCGGCATCGAGATCGAAGCTCATCACCATCGTGTCATCGATCGGCGAGACGGACAGGCCGTGGCGGATCAGGACGTTGATGTCGTATTTGATGTTGTGCCCGATCTTGAGCACGCCGGGGGCGGTGAACAAGGGCTGCAGGCGCTTCACAATCTCGGCGAGCGGCAGTTGCGGCGGCACCTCGCCGAACATGTCGTCGCTGCTCTTGTGCCCGATCGGAATGTAGCAGGCCCGGCCCGGCGCGGTGGCGAGGCAGATGCCGACCAGATTGGCGGCGACGCTGTCGAGCGAGTCGGTCTCGGTATCGATCGCGATCGTGCCGCTCGCATGGCTCTCGGCGATCCATGCCTCCAGCCGGTCGATGCTCGTCACGGTCTCGTAGGCGTTGCAGTCGATCGCCGGCAGCGGCACGAAATCGGGCGTCGCGGGCGCGGCCGTCGCCACCGCGGCGGCAACCGGGTCCGACTGGTCGCGGCCGGGCGCGTGTGCCGCCATGCGCGACAGCAGCGTCTTGAACCCCTGATCCTCGAGGAAGGCGCGCAGCGGCTCTGGCGGGATGCCGTCGAGCTTGAGCTCGTCCAGCGAGTGCGGCACCGCGGTGTCGGTATGCAGCGCGACGAGCTTGCGCGACAGGCGCGCCATCTCCTCATGCTCGATCAGATTGTCGCGCATCCTGCTCGGCTTCATCCCGGGCGCGGCGGCCAGCACCGCGTCGAGATTGCCAAATTCGACGATCAGCTTCGCGGCGGTCTTGGCACCGACGCCGGGCACGCCGGGTACATTGTCGACCGCGTCGCCCATCAGCGCGAGCACGTCGCCCAACTGGTCGGGCCGCACGCCGAATTTCGCCTCGACATAGTCGCTGCCGCGCCGCTCGTTCTTCATCGTGTCGAGCATATCGACACCCGGCTGAATGAGCTGCATCAGGTCCTTGTCGGAGCTGACGATGGTCACGTCCCACCCGGCCTCGACCGCGCGGCGGGTGTAAGTGGCGATGATATCGTCGGCCTCGAACCCGGCCTCCTCGATACAGGGCAGCGAGAAGGCGCGGGTCGCCTCGCGGATCAGCGGAAATTGCGGGATCAGATCCTCCGGGGGCGGGGGACGCTGCGCCTTGTACTTGTCGTATAGATCGTTGCGGAAGGTGTGCGAGCCCTTGTCGAGCACCACCGCCAGATGGGTCGGCCCTTCCGCCTTGTCGAGCGCGTCGGCGAGCTTCCACAGCATGGCGGTATAGCCATAAACCGCGCCCGCCGGCGTACCATGCCGGTTCGTCAGCGGGGGGAGCTGGTGATAGGCGCGGAAGATATAGCCCGAACCGTCGACGAGGTAGAGATGTGGCATCGCTCGGCAGATAGCAGCGTGGAGCGATTGGCCCAAGCCTTGGTCGTCACCGACGAAAATTTCCTCGCCTTCGCCGCTGTTGGGGTCATCGCCGTGGGACGAGCTTGCCCGCTCCGGATTCCTTGCGGTCGCGGGATTTGCCGCGAAAAGCCGGTCCGCGCCTTTTCCTTGTCGTTCTAAGTCTCCAGTGCCGCGATCAGTTCATGCTGGCGCAGCGGCTTGGCGAGCACCGCGTCGAAGCCGGCCGCCGCGGCCGCGTCGCGGCAGACGTCGTTGGCATGCGCGGTGATCATGATCGCCTTGCCGTGCCAGCCATTGCGCCTGAGCGAGCGCAACACGCCGAAGCCGTCGCCATCGGGCAAGCGGTAATCCGCGATCAACACATCGTCTTCGCCGAGCCGGGTGTCGGCGATGATGGTGCCCGCGGCGGCGAACGATCGCACCTCATAGCCACGCCAGTGCAACAGCAGCTGCAGCGAGCGCCGCACCGCATCGTCATCGTCGACCAGCAGGATCGTTCGTTTGAACGCCGCGATCTCTTCATTTGCCCCGGCCTGGGTCATCAATCGTCTCCCCCGCGCACGCTATCGCCGGTGGGGAGGTCGCGTCGTTAAGTAAAAACCCTCAGTCGCGCTGTTCGAGTCCCGCGGCGAAGGCGATGCGCAGCGCCTCGGACAGGCTACGAACGCCGAGCTTCTCCATCAGATTGGCGCGGTGGACCTCGACCGTGCGCGGCGAAATGCCGAGATCGAAGGCGATCGTCTTGTTGGGATATCCGCGCACCAGCCCCTGCAGCACGTCGCGCTCGCGCGGGGTCAGCGCGGCGATGCGCACATTCGCGGCCTGCTCCGACGCCATCTGGGCATCGGCATTCTCGATTCGGGCAAAGGCCGCGTCGATCGCGGCCATCAGCGTTACCTTTTCGAACGGCTTTTCGATGAAGTCGACCGCGCCGCCCTTCATCGCCTGCACCGCGATGGCGACATCGCCATGTCCGGTCAGCACGATCACCGGCATGGCGACGCCACGCGCGTTGAGTTCGCGCTGCACCTCCAGCCCGTCCATCTCGGGCATGCGCACGTCGAGCAGGATGCAACCGGTCGGCGCGCTCTTGGCTTCCTTCAGAAACGCGATGCCCGAGGCGTAGGGGCGAACCACAAAGCCCGAGGTGCGCAACAGGAAGCCGGCCGAACGGCGCACCGACTCATCGTCGTCGACCAGGTGAATGACACGACGCTCCGCAGACATCACGCCTCTCCCGACGGCAAGGTAAATTGCATGATCGTGCCCCCTGATGCGCCGGCCTCCGCCCAGATGCGGCCGCCATGTGCCTCGACGATCGTCCGACAGATCGACAACCCCAAACCCATACCGCTCTCCTTGGTCGTTGCGAAGGCCTCGAACAGATGTGCCGCCACGTCGGGGCTGATTCCCGGTCCGGTGTCGGTTACCGCGACGCGCACCATCTCATCGGGCAACGCTTCGGTCGCGATCGTCACATCGCGCGCGGCGCTATCGCTCATCGCCTCGATCGCGTTGCGCACCAGGTTGACGATCACCTGCTGGATCTGGACCCGGTCGGCAAGGATCGTCCTTGCCGCCGGGTCGAGCGAATAAAAGGCGCGCACGCCGCGCTCGCGCGCACCGATCAGGGCCAGCCTGCTCGCATCCTCGACCAGCTGCGACAGGCCCTCGACGCGCTTTTCGACATCGCCACGCGCGACGAACGTACGCAGCCGCCGGACGATCGCGCCGGCGCGCAACGCCTCGGTCGCGGCGAGGTCGATCGCCTCGCGCACCGTCGGCAACATCGCTTCGTCGCCATCGTCCATCATGTCGCGACCGGCCTCGAGATAATTGGCGATCGCGGTCAGCGGCTGGTTGAGTTCATGCGCCAGCGTCGACGCCATGGTGCCCATCGCGCTCAGCCGCGAGACATGGATCAGTTCCGATTGCAGTTCCTTGAGCTGGAACTCGGCGCGCTGCTGCTCGGTCAGGTCGCGAATGAAGCCGGTGAAGATGCGATGTCCGTCGCTGACCGCTTCGCCGATCGACAACTCCATCGGAAATTCGCTGCCGTCGCCACGGCGCCCAACGACGATCCGGCCGATCCCGATGATACGCCGTTCCCCCGTCACCAGGTAACGGCCGATATAATCGTTGTGGCGCGCACCGTCCGACGCCGGCATCAACATGCTGATATTGCGCCCCGAGACATTGGCTTCGGTGAGGCCGAACAGCCGCTCGGCCGCCGCGCTGAACGACATGATCACGCCGCGTTCATCGACCACGATCATCGCATCGGGCACGGTTGCCAGGATCGAGCGCAAATGCCGCTCGCTGCGCTCCAGCGCCTTTTCCGCCGCCATGCGGTCAGTGATGTCGTGCAGCAGATAACCGAAGCCTCGCGCGGTGCCGTCGACATCGTTCAGCGCGGTGAGCGTGGCATCGGCGCAGAACTCGGTGCCGTCGCGGCGCACCCGCCAGACTTCCTGCCGCCACGTACCCCTGGCGCGCGCCGCCTCCAGGTCGCGAGCCGGGGCACCATCGCGGATGTCGGTCGCCGGGTAGAGCTGGTCGAGCCGCGCACCGACCATCTCATGCGAGGTCCAGCCGGTCATGGTCGCGGCACCCTGGCTCCAATGCGTGATCAGCCCCGCGGCATCGAGCAGGCACATCGCGCGATCGGCGAATGTTCGGTCGAGCAGCACGATCGCTGCATCGCGCGTCAGGTTTTCGGTTTCGCTCACGCCGTCATCGTCTCCCCGGCGACGCCGCAGCGATACGCGCATCTACGTAGCGCCCGCTTTGCGCATGATCAAAGTACCTTCGGCCCGACCCGCCTACTCGCTGCACCATCAGCAGGAGGAAATGATGATGCGTTTCGAAGTGATGTTGGCCGGAGCGGCATTGGCCGTGGTGACGGCGGCGCCGGCGGCGGCACAGATCAAGGCTGGCGACGTGCTGGTCCGCGCGCGTGCGATCATCGTCGCGCCGAACGAGAGTTCCGGTGCCGTCTCCCCCAGCTTTCCCGGCAGTTCGGTCGGCGTCGACAACAGCTTCGCGCCCGAAGTGGATTTCACCTGGATGGCCACCGATCATATCGGTGCCGAGTTGATCGTCGCGACGACCAAGCATAGCGTCTCGGGACGCGGCACGCTGGGTGGGCTGGGTACGCTGGCCAGCACATGGGTGCTGCCGCCGACGCTGACGCTGCAATATCATTTCGCGCCGCAATCGCATGTCCGGCCCTATGTCGGCGCCGGTGCCAACTACACCATCTTCTACTCGTCCAAGGCGAGCCCCGGGTTGGTCAGCGCGGTTGGCGCGACCGACGTCCATCTCAACGACAGCTTCGGCTACGCGTTGCAGGCGGGCATCGATGTCGACCTGTCCAAGCGCGTGTTCGTCAATCTCGATGCCAAATATATCGACATCAGGTCGACCGCACGTCTGACCACGGGCGGTGCCGTCAATACCGTACGCGTCCACCTCAACCCGATCGTCGCGGGCGTCGGGATCGGGATCAGGCTGTAGCGCAAGACGTTGCCGCATAAGGACTCTCCACCCGCTTCATAGGGGCGGAGAGTCCGATCGCGCTACCCGTAAATGCATGGAGCGGGCTGTGTTTCGATGGAAACGCGGCCCGCTCCCGATTCCTTGCGGTCGCGCGCTTGATCGCGAATAGCCGGATTTGACCTGTTCGCGGCTCGCTCCAGCGAGTCGTTACACCGCTCGACTGAACTGCCCCATGGCATTTACCCGGCGCGTATCGAAGGCCGCCGCGGCCAACCGGGCATAGGGCCGCCCCTCGGGCAGTATCCTCACCGTCCAGTCATGAAGGTCGACCAGTCCACGATTGGCCAGCGCCAGAAGGGCGGGCCGCGCCTCGCCCAGCAGCGCGGTGCCGAGGCCATGCCGCGCCGCGATCTCCGCGACATCGACCCGCCCATCGCACAGCAAGCGCTCGATGATCTCGCCGCGCAGCCGGTCATCCAGGCTCCGCACGACGCCGCGACTTCCGGCCAGCAGGCCGTTCGACACACGCAGCCGCCAGCTGCCGACATGCTTCTCGTTCTGCACGAGCAGCCCATCGAACTGGCTGATGGCGGAGGCGCCGAGGCCGATGATCGCGGTGGCGGGTTCATCGGTAAAGCCCTGGAAGTTGCGCCGCAGCCGACCTTCGGCGGCGGCGATCGCCAGCGAATCGTCGGGCATCGCGAAATGGTCGAAGCCGATCGCGGTATAGCCGGCCTCGCACAGCAGATCATAGGCCAGCGCGCTCTGCCAGAAGCGCGCTTCGGCATCGGGCAGGTCGTCGTCTGCGATGCGGCGCTGGCGCGGGAACATCCGCGGTGCATGGGCATAGCCGAACATGGCGATGCGATCGGGATGGAGCGGGGTGATCGTGGCGATGGTCGCGGCGATGTCGTCGAGCGTCTGGCCGGGCAGGCCATACATCAGGTCGGCATTGACGCGCTCTATTCCGGCGTCGCGCAATGCGGCGAAGGCGGTCGCGATCATGCGGCGGGGCTGGATCCGCCCGATCGCGGCCTGCACGGGGAGCGCCAGCGTCTGCACGCCGAGGCTGGCGCGGGTAACGCCCGCGCGCGCCAGCGCGGCGGCATAGGCGGCGTCGAGATGGCGCGGGTCGAGCTCGACCGCGCATTCGGCGTCGTCATCGATCGCAAAGGCGCTGCGCAAATCGGCGACCAGCGCGACGAAGTCGTCCGGCGACAGCGCATTGGGGCTGCCGCCACCGAAATGCAGCGCCACGACCTTGCCGCGCATTCGCTGCGCGACGGTGTCGATTTCGGCGCGCAGCGCGGCGAGATATTGCTGCAGCCGTTCCGGCTTGCCGACCGCGCCCGTATTGCAGCCGCAATACCAGCAGATCTCGTGGCAATAGGGGATGTGGATATAGAGCGAGACCGGCATGTCGCGCGGGATCGCGGCGAGCGCCTCGGCCTGGGCGAGCACCCCGACCCGGTCGTCGAACGCCGCGGCGGTCGGGTAGCTGGTGTAGCGTGGCACCGCCTGGCTTGCGAGATCGGCATGATAGACGTGCATCGCATCCTCCCGTCGCCGCATCCGCAGGCGCCCAGGGGTTGCGTTAGCCGTCTGGCCTCGCGCGGCGGAATACGGGTTTTCCCGCATTACCCGGCGCACGTCGCCGGCCTAGCCCAAGGAGCGTCGAGCGGCGCGCGCTCGGCCCGAACTAGCTGCCGCGTTCAGGAGAACGCCCATGTCGATTGACCCGATCCGCCATCTCGTGGTGCTCGCCCACCCGCATTCCGGCAGTTTCAACCATCAGATCGCCAAGGTCTATTGCGACACCGTGCACGAATGCGGCCAGGTTCCGGTCCTGCGCGATCTCTATGCGCTCCGCTTCGACCCAATCCTCGAGGTCATTCCCGAGCCACCCGAACTCGCCGTGCTCTATGACCTGACCGAAATCCGTCACTGCGACGCGCTGGTGTTCGTCTACCCGATCTGGTTCGGGCTGCCGCCGGCGATGATCAAGGGCTATGTCGACCGCGTACTCGGCGCCGGCTTCAAGCCCAGCCGCGAGCATCTTCGTGCCGACGATCGCTTTCTTGCCGGGCGACACATGCTGAGCTTCTCGACCTCGGCGTCGAGCGAGACCTGGCTGGCCGAGGTCGGTCAGTCGATCGCGCTGCGTGAAGCGTTCGACCGCTACCTTGCGACGGTTTTCGGCCTTGCCGCCACCGAGCATGTCCAAATCGATTCGATCGTCGAGGGGATGAGCACCGACTATGCCGAGGCGCAGCTCGAGCGCGTGCGGGTGACCGCGCGTGCGACCTGCGCCCGACTGCTCGATGCCGCGCACCGCCTCGAGGCCGCCGGAGCGGTCGCCCGCCGCGCGGCGACCGAAGCGCTACGCAAGTCTACCTAGGGATCATTGCGGATAGGCCAGCGAGCGGGAGCCGCGCGATGTTCCGGTCGGTGCCGCCCGGCTTCGCCTGGCTCCGAATGGAGGTGTGTCATGAAAACCGACCAGCAGATCCAGCACGATGTGCTCGCCGAACTCGAATGGGACCCGCGGCTCGACTCCGCCCGCATCGGCGTTGCGGTCAAGGATGGCGTCGTCGAATTGTCCGGCATCGTTCCCAGCTTCCTGGAGAAGATCGAGGCCGAAAAGGCCGCGCGCCGCGTCGAGGGTGTGGTGGCGATCGCGCAGGAATTGCAGGTCCACTATCCCGGTGACGCCAAGGTCGCCGACAGCGAGATCGCGCGGCGGATCCAGGATATCATCGCCTGGGATGTCGGCGTGCCGACCGACCGTATTCAGATCAAGGTCGAACGCGGCTGGGTCACGCTGAGCGGTACGGTCGAGTGGAATTTCCAGCGCGAGGCGGCGCGCAAGGCCGCGACGCGGATTCACGGCGTGCAGGGCCTGACCAACCTGATCGAGATCCACCATGTGCCGGCGGCGGCCGATGTGCGCGACCGGATCGTCAGCGCCTTCAAGCGCCATGCCGATTTCGACGCCAACCAGATCATCGTCACGACGCGCGGCGGGACGGTCACCCTCGACGGCCTCGTCCACTCCTGGCGCGAACGGCAGATCGCCGAGCGCGCGACGTGGAACGCGCCCGGCGTCACCGCGGTGAAGGATAACATCGCCGTCGAGTGAAGACGGCATGACATTCGATCGCGACGCGCGGACCGGCTTTCCTGTGGTGAAGGGGTAACGGCGATGAAGGATCTGCTGGTGGTTATGCACCACGATCGCGGTCAGGCGGCGCGGCTTGCCGCGTCACTCGACGTGACGCGCGCGCTCGGCGCGCATCTGACCTGTCTCGACGTGGCGATCGTCCCCGAACTGGTGACCGACTATGTCTCGTCGGGTGGCGGCGCGTTGCTGCTCGCCGACGAGGAGCGCGCCGAGCAGCGCAATCGTGCCGCGATGCTGCCGCGCCTGCGCGATGCCGATATTCCGTTCGACTGGGTCGACGTCACCGGCGACCTCGCCGATCAGGTCGTCGCGGCGGCGCGGCTGGCCGATCTCGTCATCGTCAATCGCGATCTCGGCAACGAGACCTTTCCCGACATGTATCACCTGACCGGCGACTTGCTGCTGCGAGCGCGCTGCCCGATTCTGGCGGTCGACGAGCGTAGCACGGGCTTCACCGCGGCGGGCCACGCGCTGGTCGCATGGGACGGCTCGCTGGGCGCTGCCGCGGCGCTTCGTGCCGCGATGCCGCTGCTCAAGCTGGCGCGCCAGGTCACCTTGCTGACGATCGCGGCGTGCCAGTCCGACCTGCCCGCGGCGCGCGCGGCAAGCTATTGCGGGCGTCACGGCATCGACCCGGTCATCCGCCACCAACCCGGTAATCGCAAGGGCGTCGGCGCGGCGCTGATCGACGCCGCACGCTCGCTATCCGCCGACTATGTCGTGATGGGCGGCTATAGCCGGCATCCGGTGCGCGAGGCGCTGTTCGGCGGCGCGACGCGCGACATGCTGCGTCACAGCCCGGTGCCGTTGCTGCTCGCCCATCCGCAATGACCTCCCGTTTTCCCCGCCGCTGGTCCGGAGACTTGCCATGAAGAACGTGCTGCTGTTGTGCCATGAAGACAGCGGGCAGGAGGCCCGCTTCCAGGTCGCGCTCGACCTGACGCGCGCGCTGGAGGGGCATCTGACCTGCCTCGATGTGGTGGTGCCGCCCATCGCGGTGGCCAATGATTATGTCGGTACCAGCGTCGCAGCCGAGATGACGGCGGACATCATCGCGCTCGAGCGCGCGAACCGCGCCCATCTTACCGCGCGGCTGTCGCGTGACGACGTGCCATGGGACTGGGTCGACGCGACCGGCGATCTTGCCGCGTGTATCGGCGATGTCGCGGCACTGGCCGATGTCATCGTCGTCAGTCGTCGGCTCGATGACTTTCCGCTGCCCGACATGCGCGGCATCGCCGGGGAACTGATCGTCGCCTCGGGCAAGCCGGTGCTGGCGGTCCCGCCCGATACGCCGCGCTTCGAACTCGGCCGCGCGCTGGTCGCGTGGGATGGCTCACCGGCCGCCGCCGCCGCGCTGCGCGCCGCCGTGCCGCTGCTCCAGCTCGCCGATCAGGTAACGGTGCTCGAGGTCGACGATGGCAGCGTTGCCGCGCCGGCCGAGGATGCCGCGAGTTATCTCGCGCGCCACGATGTCCATTGCGAAATCCTGCGTCTTGCGCCCGGTGACGCCGGGGCATCGACCGTCGTCGCGGCCCAGGCCGCGAGTGGCCGCTTCGATTATCTGGTGATGGGCGGCTTCGGCCACCGACGCTTCCTCGAGGCGCTGTTCGGCGGGGTAACGCGCACGATGCTGAGCGACAGCCCGATTCCGGTGTTGATGGCGCACTGAGACGGGGCGGTCGTCGACCGGATGCCGCCGCGTTTACGCCCGCGCGATCTCCGCGACGATGCGGCGCGGCTCTTCGTGCTGCACCCAATGGGTGCAGTTCGCAAAGCGCACGATGCGGGCATCGTCGCACATCGCCGCGCCGGCGTCGGCGAGGTGTGCGCCAAGAAAGCGGTCCTTCATCCCCCACAGGATCAGCGTGGGCACCGTTATCCGCCCCAGCGGTGCGCGCGGGATGCGCAAGGCGCGATAGTAATTGATCATCGCCGTGAGGCGGCCGGGCCGCATCCATTCCGCGACATAGCCGTCCAGGTCCGCAGCGGTGAAAGTGCCCGGCCGCGACGTCCGCGACAGCGCGCGGCGTAGCGCGCGAAAGCGGAACATCCCGAGCATCGCCTCGGGAAGGCGCGGCAGCTGGAAGAATCCGACATAGAGGCTGCGCAATATCTGGCGCGGATGTCGCCGCAATGCGCGCGGCACGGTGTCGAGATGCGGCGCGTTGAGGATGACGAGGCGCCGAACGCGCATGGGATGGCGCGCGGCGACCGCCCAGGCGATGATCCCGCCCCAGTCATGCCCGACGAGCGTGAAGCTTTCGGCGCCGAGCGCATCGGCGAGGCCGACCACGTCACTCACCAGCTGGTCGAGCGCGTAGGCCGTGATGTCGGCGGGGGCATCGCTGCCGCCATAACCGCGCATATCGGGTGCGACCACGCGGTGGCCGCGCTCGCCCAGTTGCCGCGACACCTTGCGCCACGCGCGCCCCGATTCGGGGAAGCCGTGAAGCAGGATCGTGAGCGGCCCGTCACGCGGGCCGTCCTCGTAAAGGTGAAAGCTGAGGTCGCCGACGCCGATCATAACGCCCCATGCGATGCCGCTCGCGCCGCGTCATCCGGAATCTTCAACGAATCCGGCCGCACGCCCTCGCTTCGGCGCGTGCAGCCGCGGCCTTCTCGGGCAACACCAATTTTTTGCCCAAAGACACCTTCGGGCTAGGCGGAAGTCTGGGACCTCTTGCCCGGATCGGCTACCGCTCGCTCCACCCGCTCGACCCGCGCCGTGAGTTCCGCGACCGGGTCATAGTCCGCCGCGCGGGCGATTGCTTCGATGTGGCGCCAGATGCGGTGCGCGGTTTCCTTCAGTATCATCGTGACGGCTCCTTCTGCGAGACATTCGATTGGCCGGCACAAGCGGGGGGGACGGTGCCGTTGCGTTGCGCGGCTCGCCAGCTCGCGAGCGCATCGAGGGCCGGCCTCAGGCTGGCGGCCGGCTTGGCCAGCCTGTAGACTTGGCTTGCCGATGGTGGCGGCAGATGGTGCCGCTCGACGAGCCCCGCACTCTCCAGGGCGCGGAGCCGATCGGTCAGTATGTTCGCGCTCACGCGCGGGATCGCCGCCTTCAGATCGGAGAAGCGATGATCGCGCAGGTGCAGACGCAGCAATATCTCCAATACCCAGCGGCCCTGGATCCAATCGAGCGGATCGCCATTCGGCTGCGGATGGCGATCCGCAACCGCCAGGCGGGAGGAGGGACGGGAGCCGGTCATGCTTCGGCCTCGCGGCATGACGCCGCTGCGGGCCCGCGCGGAACCAAGGCAATCCTCATGCCACCGGCGCCGCCGCCGGTGGCGAACCCCGATCGTCGGGCTTGATCCGGAACCAGAGGGTATAGAGCGCGGGCAGAAAGACGAGCGTCAGGATCGTGCCGCCAAGCGTGCCTCCGATCAACGTGATCGCCATCGACCCCCAGAAGACCGAACTGATGAGGGGGACGAAGGCCAGCACTGCCGCCAGCGCGGTAAGGATCACCGGTCGGGAACGCTGGACGGTCGCTTCAACCACGGCGTCGTAAGGGGTCATTCCCTCCCGCTCGTTATCGCGTATCTGACCGATCAGAATGAGCGTGTTGCGCATCAGGATGCCCGCGAGCGCGATCAGACCCAGGATGGCGTTGAAGCCGAACGGTGTGCCGGTCACCAACAGCGTGGGCACGACGCCGATCAAGCCCAGCGGTGCCGTCAACAGCACGATCGCCATCGCCGACAGGCTTCGTACCTGCAAGATGATGACGACCATCATGAGCACGATCATGATCGGGAAGATCGGCGCGAGCGCTGCGTTGGCCTTGCCGGCTTCCTCGATCGAGCCGGCCATGTCGATACGGTAGCCGGTCGGCAAACTCTTGATGATCGGCTGCAGCTTCTCGAGCATCGCTGTCGAGACGTCGGGGGGCTGTAGCCCGTCGGCGATGTCGCCGCGCACGGTAATCGTCGGCACGCGATCGCGCCGTTGCAGGATCGGGTCCTCCATCCTGACTTCGAGCTTGCCGATCTGGCTGACCGGTACCCGCTCGCCATGGGCCCCGGTCAACGTATAGTCGCCGATGCGGGCCGGATCGAGGCGGTCGCTGCCGCCCGCGCGGGCGACGACATCCACGGTGCGGATATCCTCGCGCGCCTGGCTGATCGTCACGCCGCTCAGCAGGAACTGCAGCTGCTCCGCGACATCGCTCGATGTGAGCCCGAGTGCGCGTAGCCGATCCTGGTCGAGGACGAAGTGCAGCGCGGGCGCACGGTCGCCCCAATCGGCGTTCACCGTTCGCATCATCGGATCGGCCTGCATCACCTTCTGCACGCGGGCGGCGATGTCGCGAACGGTGGCAAGGTCGGGACCGTTGACGCGGAAAGCGACCGGAAATGGTGAAGGCGGCCCGAACACCAATTGGGTCGCGCGCACGCGCGCGGACGGCGCGAGACCATCCGCGACGACCTGTCGCAGGCGACCTTTCAGCGCATCACGGTCGGCCTCCTTGTCGGTGCGGACAATGATCTTGGCGAAGGAGGGATCGGGCAGCTCAGGGGAGAGCGGAACGTAGAAGCGCGGGGCGCCCTGGCCGACATAGGTCGTGACGATCTTGGACTCGGGCTGCTTGCGCAGCCAGGTCTCTACCTCGCGCGCGGCCTCGCTTGTGCGACCGATCGCGGTGCCCTTGGGCATCTGCACTTCAACCAGCAGTTCGGGCCGGTCGGACGTGGGAAAAAACTGCTTCTTCACCAGCCCCATGCCGACGCCGGCGACCAGAAATGCGCCGAAGGTCGCCAATGCGACCAGCTTTTTGCGTCGCACCGCCCAGCCGATGATCCCTCGCACCTTCTCGTAACGTGGCGTGTGATAGATCCCGGCGTGACCGCCCGATACCGGCTTGATCACGGGCAGCAATTTCACCCCCATATAGGGTGTGAAGATCACCGCCACGAACCATGACGCGATGAGTGCGAAGCCGACGACCCAGAAGATGTTGCCGGCATATTCGCCCGCTGTCGATTTTGCGAAACCCACCGGCATCAGGCCAATGACGGTCACGAGAGTGCCGGCGAGCATCGGCGCGGCGGTATGGCTCCAGGCATAAGCCGACGCGCGGACGCGATCGTAACCTTCCTCCATTTTCACCACCATCATCTCGATGGCGATGATCGCGTCGTCGACCAGCAAGCCGAGTGCGAGGATGAGGGCGCCGAGCGTAATGCGGTCGAATGCGCGCTCCGTCCCCCACATGATGACGAGCACGACGGCGAGCGTCAGTGGCACGGCGGCCGCGACGACGATGCCCACACGCCAGCCCAGGCTGATGAGGCTGACGATCATCACGATCGCCAGCGCCTCCATAAAGGTGTGCATGAACTGGTCGACGGCGTCCCGAATGTTGACCGACTGGTCCGTCACGGTGCCCAGCGTCATACCGAGCGGGAGTTCCTCCCGGATCTTGCCGACCTCCGCGGTCAGCGCCTTTCCGAGATCGAGCCCGTTCCAGCCTTCACGCATGACGACACTGAGCATGAGCGCCGGTTCACCCTCGCTGCGGATCAGGAAGGAAGAGGGATCCTCGTAACCACGCTCGACCTTCGCGATCTCGGACAGGCGCAGCGTGCCGCCGTTTGCGACGACGGGCACGTCGCGAATCTTCGACAGATCGTCAAACGCGCCATCGAGGCGGACGACGACCTGCTGTCCCTTGGTCTCGATCGCCCCGGCAGGGGTTATGAGATTCTGCTTGGCCAGCGCGTCGAAGATCGCGCGCGGCGAGATACCGAGCGTGGCGAGTCGCTCCTGGGCGAACTCGACATAGACGCGCTCGGGGCGTTCTCCGAGTATCTTGATCTTGTCGACACCGGCCACGTGGAGCAGCCGTTGGCGCAGGCTCTCCGCCTCCCGCGCCATGTCGCGCTGGGGCACACCTTTGGCCTTGAGCGCATAGAGCGCGAAGCTGACGTCACCATATTCGTCGTCAACGAACGGGCCGACGACGCCGCGCGGGAGCCTGGGCGCCTCGTCCGACATCTTCTTGCGCGCCTGGTAGAATTGCTCCGGAACCTCCCTGGGCGGGGTCTGGTCGCGTAGTGTCAACGTGGTGAAGGCCAGGCCAGGGCGGGTGAAAGTCTCGCTGCGATCATACCAGCGCAGCTCCTGGAGGCGCTTTTCCAGCGGCTCGGCAACCTGGTCCTGCATTTCCTGCGCGGTCGCGCCCGGCCAGGCGGTGATCACCGTCATCACCTTGATCGTGAAACCCGGATCCTCGGCCCGACCGAGCTTCTCGAAGGCGAACGCCCCGGCCAGGATGATCGCGATCAGAAAGAACAGCGTGACAGATCGTTCACGCACAGCAAGAGCCGACAGATTGAACCTGCTGGGTGTTTCCGACGCGCCGCTCATCGGGCGGCCACCCGGACGGGCTGGCCTTCATGCAGCATGTGCGCACCCATCGCCACAATGCGATCGTCGGATTTCAAGCTCCCGGTGATCGTGGCCGTCTCTTCACCCAGCGCCGCAATGTGTACCGGGCGCCATGTCACTGTCGGTTGTGCGCCGTTGCGGATGACCCAGACGCCCGGGCCCTGGCCGACGTCGCGGATCGCGCCGAGCGGCACCTGGGTAGCGTCGGCATCCCCCGGCAGCGCCAGCGTGACGGTGACCGTCGATCCCAGCGGAGCGTGCGCCGCCGCGCCGGTCAGTACATAGCGGGCCTCGAAAGTGCGAGACACCGGATTGGCGGCATCCGACAGCTGACGAAGCGTGGCGCTGCCACGTGCGCCCTCATAGGTTCGCGCGCTCGCGTTCGATCCGATCGAGGGCCGGAGGGTTTCGGGCAGCTGCACCAGTGCCTCGCGCGGCCCCGAGCGGGCAAGGCGCACGACGATCTGGCCTGGGCTCACCACCTGGCCCGGCTCGGCGAGTGTTTCCACAACCGTGCCGTCGGCGTCCGCCACCAGGATGCTGTAATTCGCCTCGTTGCGCGCCACGCGCGCCTGCGCTTCGGCTGAGGAGAGCTGGGCGCGCGCCGCATCTGCCGCTGCCTTCGCCTGGTCGTAGGCGGACGCTGATACCGCTCCGGCGCCGACCAGGTCGCGCAAGCGCCTTTCGTCGGCCGCGGTCTGCTGCGCGCGCGCCCGTGCTGCCTCGACCGTGCCCAGCGTGGCGCGGGTGGCGAGCGCGAGGTCGGTTTGGTCGATCCGCATGAGGGGTTGCCCCCGGCGCACGGTGTCACCCGCGTTGACGAGCCGTGCGATGATCTTGCCACCGACCCTGAAACCGAGGTCGCTTTGCACCCTGGCGGCGACGACACCGGTAAATTCGCGGTTCGCCGCGCTTTCGGCTGCGGGCGCCATTGCGCGCACGAGCGGCGGCCTGACGCGCGGATCGGTGTCCGATCGTCCGCACCCGGCGAGCGCGCCGACCATCAGTCCAAGGATTCCGACACTTCGTGCGCAAGACGATATCGACACGCAGATTCCTCCTGTTCAGTAGGAACCACATGTCGTCGTGTGACTAATATGTCAACTAGTCACACGCAATCTTTTCGCGTTAGGGTGCAAGACTGCGTAGCACCAGCCCGGTAACCTCGGTCTGTGCGTCGGGTAGGAGGTCAAGGCTGCGTACGATGGAAACCGGATCGATGAAGGGCAGGAACGCATAGAAAATCGACCGGCGGGTTTCATCGAGCGGGGTCTTGCGCTCGAACTCGCCGCTCTCGCGCCCTTCCTTCAGAATATCCTCCAGCAGGCCCTGCAGTTGTTCCTTGTAAGCTTGCGCGATCGCCCATTTTTCGGACGACGCATGCGTGGCGATCTCGTAGAGCTTGGGATCGGAGAGGAACAGCTCAACGCCTGCGCTAGTCACGGTTTTCGCGAACCTGCGCAGCTTGTCGGTCGCGTCCTGGCCCTGGTTTACCGCGTCGCGGACCTGGTTGAGAAGTCCGTCGAGGCAGTCGCCGCCGATCGCCTCGCCGATTGCCTGCTTCGATTCGAAAAACCGGTAGATATAGGCCTTGGAAAAGCCGATCTCCCGCGCCAGATCCGCTACCGTCGTCTTGGCATAGCCATAATGCGCGAAGCATTCGCGCGCGGCCTTGATGATCTGGTCCCGGACCGAATGTTCCACCGGCCCGCGCACGGGGGATGCCTTGCCTGCGATCTGCGTCTTCATGGTCGACCATTAGCGCCAAAACGAACAATTGACAAATTGTGACCAATCACGTTAGTGGTCACAAGAAACATATCGGCTGACTGGCGAACATTCATGCGCATATCCCTTGCTCTGATCGCGTTATCGACGACCGCACTGCTGACGGGCTGCGCCGTCGGTCCGGCCTATGTCGCGCCACAAACGGCCGCGCCACCTTCCTTCGTCGGCAGTCCCGCCGTCGATGCCAATGCCGAGCGGGCAGCGTCGGTCGATCTGGCCAATTGGTGGCGATCGTTCGACGATCCGCTGCTGCCGAAGCTGGTCGATCGGGCGCTGGTTCAGAATCTCGATCTGCAGCAGGCCCGCGCCCGTGTGACGCAGACGCGCGCCGCGCTGCGCTTCGCCAATGCGGACCTTCTTCCCTCCGGACAGATCAGCGGTCAGGCAAGCGAAAACTATCAGTCGCGCGAAACCCCGCAGGGCCGGATCGCCAGCGCGCTGCCGGGCTTCCAGAGAGAAGCGCAAAGCTATGAGGTGGACCTCGGCGCGCGTTGGGAAATCGACCTGTTCGGTGGCAAGGATGCCGCGCGCGACGCGGCGCGTGCCGATTGGCAGGCGTCCTCCGCGGCTGCCGTCGCCGCCAGGCTCGCGGTCGCCGCGCAGACGGCCGACACCTATATCGCAATCCGCGGCCTGCAAGCGCGACTCGGCGTCGCCCGGGACCAGCAAAAGGTTCAGCAACAACTGGTCGACCTGATCGCGTTGCAATATCGCAACGGGGTCGCGGCCGAGCTCCAGTTGCGCCAGGCGGAAGGCGCCCTGGCGCAAGTGAAAGCCGCTATCCCGGAACTGGAGCAGAATCTCGACAGCGCGATGAACGCGCTCGATGTCCTGCTCGGCCTCCAGCCAGGATCGACACGCGTCGAACTCGCCCCGCCATCCCCGATTCCCGTTCCGCCCGCGGTTTCCAGCGCGGGCGGCCCTGCCGCCTTGCTGCGGCGGCGTCCCGACATCATCGCGGCCGAGCGCACGCTTGCCGCATCGAACGCCCGCATCGGCGTCGCCATGGCTGAATATTATCCGAAATTCTCGTTGAGCGGCCTGCTCGGTACCGCGACCATGGGCGTGAGCGGATTGTTCGGCGGCAATGCGACGCAGGCGAGCGGCGTTTTCGGATTGCGCTGGCGCCTGTTTGACTTCGGCCGCATCGATGCCGAGATCGCCGCCGCACGAGGGCGCAACGCCGAGGCGCTGGCCGCCTATCGCCTCACGGTCCTCAGAGCCTCGGAGGATGTCGAGAACGCCTTTTCCAGCCTGATCAAGCAACAGGCGCGCGCGCAGATCCTCGACGAGGGGGTCTTGTCGCTGGCTAGGGCCCGCGGGTCATCCTTGGCGGCCTATAAGGGTGGAGCCGCCAGCCTGCTCGACGTGCTCGACGTCGACCAGCGCCTTCTCGCCAGTCGCGATGCCGAAATCCAGTCCAGGGCAGCCGCCGCGCGCGCCGCCATCGCTTCCTTTCGCGCGCTCGGCGGCGGATGGGATGCTCCGACCATAGCTGGCTGAGCCCGCCGATTCGACCCGGCGCGGGCGGCGCGTCTCGCCGTCAGCCGCGTCGCTGGAGCGCATCCAGGATCGGACAAGCTGGCCGTTCGTCGCCGTGGCAGCGATCGGCGAGATCGATCAACGCCGTTCGCATTGCCTCCAGCGAAGACGCCTTGCGATGGAGTTGATCGGCCCTGGCGAGGGCGAGGCGCCTGACGTCGGCGCTCGCGCGCGAGGTGTCCGACCATAGTTCCAGCAATTCCCTTATCTCGTCGATCGGAAAGCCCAGGTCGCGCGCATTGGCGATGAACCGCAGTCTGCTCAGGTCGGCATCGGAATAGTCCCGGTAGCCCGAATCGCGACGCGGTGCGGCGCCGATCAGCCCGATCCGCTCATAGTGGCGGATCATGCGTTGCGAGACCCCGCTGGCCGCCGATGCCTCCCCGATCCTCATAGCTTGACGCTATTCAAGCGGAGCGCGTTCGTCACCACCGTGAAGCTCGAAAGAGCCATCGCCGCGCCGGCGATCATCGGCGACAGCAGGATGCCGGACACCGGGTACAACACGCCGGCCGCGACCGGCACACCGATCCCGTTGAACAGGAACGAGAAGAACAGGTTTTGTCGAATGTTGCGCATCGTCGCCCTTGCCAGGCGACGGGCTCGTACCATCGCCGCGAGGTCGCCTTTGGTAAGCGTCATGCCCGCACTTTCGATCGCGACGTCGGTCCCGGTGCCCATCGCGACCCCGACGTCCGCCGCAGCGAGTGCCGGCGCGTCGTTGATCCCGTCTCCCGCCATCGCGACCCTGGCCCCCTTCGCCTTCAGCTCGCCGATGATCCGCGCCTTGTCCTCGGGCTTCAGGCTGGCATGTACTTCATCGATACCCCCGATTGCCGCCGCGACCGCGTCGGCGGTGCCCTCGGCATCTCCAGTCAGCATGACGATGCGCAGGCCCTCGCCGCGCAGGGCGGTGATGGCACTCCGAGCACCTTGCTTGATCGGGTCGGCGACCGCGAGCAGCCCGGCCAGCCGACCGTCCATGGCAATGAGCATGACACCCGCGCCCTCGGCGCGATGTCGGTCGGCCACGTCTTCCAGCGGCACGACGTCCGCGCCGACGCGCCGCATCTGCGCGGCGTTGCCGACCGCCACGTCGCGGCCGTTGACACGGCCGCTCACGCCGAGACCGGTCTGTGAAGCGAAGGCATCAACCGAAGCCACATCCAGCCCCTCATCGCGCGCGGCGGTGACGATCGCATGCGCGAGCGGATGCTCGGATCGGCCCTCCACTGCCGCCGCCGCCACAAGCACCTCGTTGCGCGTGAACCCTGCCATTGTCTCGACCGCGACCAGCGTCGGGCGACCTTCGGTCAGGGTGCCGGTCTTGTCGATCACCAGCGTGTCGACGGTATCCATCAATTGCAGGGCTTCGGCATCCTTGATCAAGACGCCGGCATGCGCCCCGCGTCCCGTGCCGACCATGATCGACATCGGAGTGGCGAGCCCGAGAGCGCACGGGCAGGCAATGATCAGCACGGCAATCGCGTTGAGCAAGGCATGGCCGAAGCGCGGTTCGGGACCGACCAGGTTCCAGAGCAGGAAGGTGATGACGGCGATCGCGACGACGAGCGGCACGAACCAGCCCGACACGCGGTCGGCCACGGCCTGGATCGGTGCGCGACTGCGCTGCGCCTCCGCGACCATCCTGACGATCCGCGCCAGCACCGTGTCCGACCCGACCGCGCGCGCCTCGATGACGAGCGCGCCGGTGCCGTTTACGGTGCCGCCGGTCACCGCCGCGCCCGCTTCCTTCACGACCGGAACGGGCTCGCCGGTCAACATCGACTCATCGACCGACGATCTGCCTTCGATGACCACGCCGTCCACCGGTACCGCTTCGCCCGGCCGCACCCGCAGCTGGTCGCCGGCGGTCACCTCGGCGAGATCGACCTCGGTCTCCTCGCCATCGGCGCCGATGCGTCGCGCGGTCTTGGGAGCGAGGTTGAGCAAGGCGCGGATCGCGCGCCCGGTCGCCGCGCGCGCACGCAGCTCGAGTACCTGGCCCAGCAACACGAGCGTCACGACGACGCCGGCCGCTTCATAATAAACGGGGACCATGCCGTGGATACGAAAGGACGGCGGGAAAATTCCCGGCGCGATCGTGGCGATGACGCTATAGATGAACGCCGCACCGACGCCGATCGAGACGAGCGTAAACATGTTGAGATGACGCGTGACGAGCGACGTCCAGCCGCGCTGGAAGAAGGGCCAGCCCGCCCATAATATGATCGGTGCCGTCAGCGCGAGCTGTGCCCAGGGATTGATCGCGGGCGGAACCATCCGCCCCCCGATGATCTCGGCAACCATCGAAATTGCGAGCAGCGGTACGGTCAGCGCGGCGGCAACCCATGTCCTGCGCGTGAAGTCGACCAGCTCGGGATTTGGTATGTCGTCGAGCGACGGTTCTTCGGGCTCCAGCGCCATTCCGCAGATCGGGCACGTCCCCGGGCCGTTGCGGCGGATTTGCGGATGCATCGGGCACGTCCACATCGTGCCGGGCGCCGCCTCCGGCGCCGCCGCGGCTCTATCGCTCAGGTAGCGAGCTGGATCGGCGACGAAACGGGTGCGGCAACCCGCCGAACAGAAGTGAAACGCCTGTCTGGCATGGGTCGCATGATGCGGCGTGGTCGCCGGATCGACGTCCATGCCGCACACGGGGTCCTTGACCTTGATCCCGCCCTGCGTGGCGCCTTGCGGCCCCGCACAGCAACCCGGCTTGCTTTCGTCGCCATGTCCGCTTCGCGCCTGATTGGTCATCATTATTCTCCAGGCCGGTGGATATGGGGTTTGACACCATGTCAGGGTCAAGGGCGAAAAGCATCGCTGCGCCATGAGGGATTACGCACCCTGAGCCGGGACCCCTCGTAAACGCCCGCCAGGCGCGCGCACGATGCGGCCGGTGGCGGTCGCGCGGGGAGGGGGGCGGTACCGCACTTCGCCCGGCAAACGCGAATGCCCCCGGACCAATCTCCACCTTCTCGTGCCGGCGTCGGAGCCCTTGTTGACTTCACCGCATTGGAGCATCTCCCCGGTGGATAAGGGTGAGCGCGGGCACCATGAGGGCCGCCGGGAGCCGGCGCGTATCGCAGATGACCAGCGTGGAGACGAACATGACGATCGACCTCGATGCCGACCTGCGTCGCCTGACGGCAGCCGATCATCCCGGCCTGCTCGAAATCGAAGCGTCGGTGATGGCGCGCATCCGCGAGCGCCGCCGCTCGGACGCGGCGTTCGGGGCTCCTTTCATCGCGATTGCCGCGTTCGGCGCCATCGCCCTCGGGACGACGGCAGGCACGATTTCGCCCACTCCCGCCGAGGTGACGGCGCTATCGCCACTCGGGCCGACGATGCCGCTGGCACCATCGACGCTGCTCGCGGCCGACCGCTGATGCTCGATCGCCGCACGTTGATCGTCGCACTGATCGCTTTCCTCGCGGCGATCGCCGGGGTGGCGATTGGTCGCCTGGTGATCCCGGCGCATGCGCCGAAGGGCTCCGAGCTCCATGCGTTGCTTCATCATGATTTGAAGCTCGATGCCGGCCAGCAGATGAGGCTGAAGGTGCTCGAACAGCGCTTTGCGGTGCGTCGTCAGGCACTGGAGCTCGAACTGCGCGCCGACAATGCCCGTCTCGCCGAGGCGATCGAAGGAGAGCATGGGAACGGGCCGCGCGTCGGCGCCGCGGTCGATGCTTCCCACAAGGTCATGGGCGAGCTTCAGAAGGAGACGCTCGCGCACGTTTTCGCGATGCGTCAGATCCTGCGACCGGACCAGACCGCCGCCTTCGATCGCGCGGTAGTCAAGGCGCTGACGACCGACGCGCGGTGACCCTCGACCTGGCGACGCTTTCCGATGGCGAACTGGCATCGCTCAGCCTCGCCGGACGGGAAACCGCCTTCGGCGAAGTGGTGCGTCGGCACCGAAGCGCACTCTATCGGCTGGCACTGGGCAGCGTCGGCGATCCGGACGAGGCACTCGATATCGTTCAGGAGGCGTTCGTCGCGGCGCATCTGGCGCTCAGGCGCTACGACGCGGCCAGGCCGATGCGCGCGTGGCTCGTGACCATCGCGATCAACAAATGCCGCGACTGGGCGCGACGGCGCAAGGTACGGCATTTCTTCTCGTTCGCGCTCCCGATCGACGCGGCGGTCGAGAACGTCCGCGAAGATCGACCCGGTCAGGACGTCCAGGCGACCGATCGCCAGGAACTCGCTCGCCTGCGGCGCGCCATTGCCGAACTCCCGTCATCGCTACGCGAGCCGCTCGTCCTGCATGCCATCGAAGGCATGAGCCAGGCGGACGCCGCTTCCATACTGGCCATCACCGAGAAAGCGGTCGAGACCCGTCTGCGTCGTGCACGGATCAAGCTCGCAGCGATCCTTGGCGAGGCCGAATAGACCGCGTATGCGGGCCGGGACCAGCCGACGCCCGGCCATCCGCCTTTCCCGAAGCTCTCCCCGACAGATTTGTCATCCATAAGCGAGGGCTGACGACATCTGCGGCGTATCGAGGAGCAACAGCCCCCAAGCCGTTCGAACAGGAAGATCATGGATCAAGTCATCGATCGCCGTCATTTGCTGCGCGGCGCCGGCATCACCGGCGGCGCGATCGCGCTGGCCGCGTGGATGCCGGCCTGGGCGCAATCGGTGTCGGCGGGACTGGCCGCGCCGCTTCCGACCGTGTCGGGCGAGGATATCACGCTCAGGATCGCGCGTCAGACGATGATGATCGACGGCCACGTGTCGCGGGCGATTGGTATCAATGGCACCGTACCGGCACCGCTGATCCGCCTGCGCGAGGGCCAGAACGTACGGCTCGAGGTCATCAACGATCTCGACGAGGACAGCTCGATCCACTGGCACGGCCTGCTCGTGCCGCCGCAGTTCGACGGCGTGCCGGGCGTGTCGTTTCCGGGCATCAGGCCCCGATCGAGCTATCTCTACGAATTCCCGATCCGACAGAACGGCACCTACTGGTATCACAGCCACTCGGGGATGCAGGAGCAGCTCGGCCATTACGGCCCGATCGTCATCGATCCGGCCGATGCCGAGCCGGTCGGCTTCGATCGCGAGCATGTCATTATACTCTCCGACCACAGCCGGATGTCGCCGCAAGCGATCTTCCGGGCGATGAAGGTCAATCCGGGGAACTTCAATTTCCAGCGCCAGACCCTGGCCGGCCTGTTGTCCGGACGCGACCAGAAGCTGCGGGAACGGATGGACTGGGGTCGGATGCGGATGGACCCGGCTGACATCTCGGACGTGACCGGCGCCGCCTACACCTATCTCGTCAACGGGCACGGCCCGGAAGACAATTGGACCGCGCTCTTCACGCCGGGCCAGCGGGTCCGGCTGCGGGTCATCAATGCTTCGTCGATGACGACGTTCAACGTCCGTATCCCCGGTCTGCGGCTCACAATCGTCCAGGCGGACGGACAGAATGTGATGCCGGTCGAGGTGGACGAGTTCCAGATCGGGGTTGCCGAGACCTACGACGCTATCGTCACGCCCGGCGAGGACCGCGCCTTTACGCTGGTGGGCGAAGCGATCGACCGCTCGGGCATGGCGCGCGCGACACTGGCGCCGCGCGCCGGCATGGTTGCTCCCGTGCCTCCCCTGCGCAAGCGCCCGCTCGCGACCATGAGGGACATGGGGATGGACATGTCGAGCGGCCACGCCGCGTCACGCGACGTCGATCCGACCGCCGAGCGGAATCGCTCGGCACGTCTCGCCACCGGCACCACCGCGATGCCCGCGACGAACGCCGGTGCGGGGATGGATCACGCCGACATGTCCGGCATGTCCGGCATGAAGATGGACGCGGCCACGCCGAACGGCGGCGGCGTCGCGATGGACATGAGCGCCATGACGATGCGCGACTTCTCGGCCGCGCCGCAGGTCAGGAAGGGGCCGGGCGTCCAGACGATCTCGCCGATGCCGACCGACCGGACCGGCGAGCCGGGCCAGGGGCTGGAGGACGTCGGCCACAAGGCGCTGGTTTACAAGGATCTGATGGCGCTTGCGCCGAACCCCGACGTCCGCGCGCCGTCGCGCAGCCTCGACATCCACCTGACCGGTAACATGGAGCGCTTCATGTGGTCGTTCGACGGCGTGAAGATGTCCGACACGATGGAGCCGATCCCGTTCATCGAGGGCGAGCGCGTTCGCGTGAACCTGATCAACGACAGCATGATGGGCCACCCGATCCATATCCACGGGCACTTTTTCGAGCTCGTTACCGGGCACGGCGATCATGCGCCGCGCAAGCACACCGTGATCGTCCAGCCCGGCAGCAAGGTGACGTGGGACTTCACCGCCGACGCGGTCGGCGACTGGGCGTTCCACTGCCACCTGCTCTACCACATGATGGCGGGAATGATGCGAACCGTCAGCATTCGTCCAAAGGGAGGTGCTGCATGAGCCGCCTCATCGTCGCGCTCGCGACCGGACTGGCCTTGGCCGGGCCCGTCCCGGCTACGGCCCAGTCGATGTCGGGCATGGACATGACGGGCATGAAGATGCCCGCGCCGGTAAAGAAACCGGCGGCGAAAAAGCCCGCCGCGAAAAGACGACCCGCCGCGAAGCCCGCCACGCGCCGTGCGCCAGCGGGCTCGGCGTCGGGCAGGCATCTCCCGGCCGGCGCCATGGAGGGCATGCCGGGAATGGTGATGCCATCGCCGTCGCCATCGAAAGCCGCGCCGGCGCAGAAGGCCGCAGGCGCCATGCCGGGCATGGACATGGGCACGCCCGGCGGCGGTTCCGCGGCACGGTCGATGCCTGGCATGGACATGTCTGGCGGCGCGCACGCCATGGACACGATGCCGGGCATGGCGATGACCGGCACGGCATTGCCCGCCGGTCATGCTCCCGCCCCGCCCCCGCCGATGGATCACTATGCCGACCGCCAGTTCCCCGCGTCGGAAATGCGCCAGGCGCGCCGTGACATGATGCGCGAAGCGGGCGGGCGCAATTTCTCGCAAATCATGTTCAACCTCGCCGAGGCGCAGATCCGCAACGGTGAGGACGGCTATCGCTGGGACGGGGAGGGCTGGTTCGGCGGTGACATCAACCGGCTGACGCTCAAGTCCGAGGGCGAAGGCGCGTTCGGCGGTGGCGTCGATTCCGCGGAGATCCAGGCGCTCTACAGCCGTGCGGTCGGGCCATATTTCAACCTGCAGGCCGGCATCCGTCAGGACGTCCGGCCGACACCCGCCCGAACCTATGCGACGATCGGGTTCGAGGGCCTCGCGCCCTATTGGTTCGAGGTCGAGGGCGCTGTGTTCCTGTCGAACAAGGGCGACCTGCTGGGCCGCCTCGAAGGCTATTACGACCAGCGCATCACGCAACGGCTGGTTCTCCAGCCCCGCGTCGAGCTCAATCTCGCCGCGCAGGACGTGCCGGAAAACCGGCTCGGTGCTGGGCTTACCGATGCGGAGCTTGGCCTCAGGCTGCGCTACGAGGTCAGCCGGCGGTTCGCACCCTATGTCGGCGTTTCATATGAGGCGAAGACCGGGCGCACCGCTGATTTCGCCCGGGCAGACGGCAGGAAGCCGACCGGCACCGGCCTGGTGGCCGGTGTCCGCTTCTGGCTTTGATCGACAACGCACGCGACAACAGGAGACGATGATGGAGCGGGCAAGGCTGCGGCGCCACCTTCCGAGCGGCACGTTCATTGGTATCTTGTGCGCCGCCATCCTGATCGCCGCTGGCCTGTTCGTCTATTCTGGCGTGTACGACATCGCGGCGGACGCACCGCACACGCGCCCGGTGTACGCGATGCTCGAAAGCCTGCGGGACCGCTCGATCGCGGTCAGGGCACGCGATATCGTACCGCCCGCTGATCTCAATGCGGCGGCGCGCGTGTCGGTTGGCGCCGGACTTTACGCCGAGATGTGCTCGGGTTGTCATCTCGGTCCGGGTGTCGAGCGCAGCGAAATAAGCCAGGGTCTCTATCCGCAGGCGCCCGAACTGACCAAAGCCAAGGACCTCAACCCCGCGCAGCAGTTCTGGATCATCAAGCACGGGGTCAAGCTCAGTGCCATGCCGGCATGGGGCAAGACGCATCCCGACCCGCTGATCTGGGACATGGTGGCGTTCGTGCGGCGATTGCCCGGTATGACACCGGACGAATATAAGCGGCTCATCGCGAGCGCGCCCGCCGACCATGACGAGATGATGCAGGACATGCCGGGGATGAAGTGAGGCGGGAAAGCCGCTCCAGGCAGGCAAATGCACCGGCATGACCCGGGCCGCTGGCGACGCGCTTGTTGGCGGCGAATCAGGCTGACGGAAGAAGTCCGCCGCTACCATCGTCACCGCGGCCCCGGCACTGGCCGGCGAACCGGAGGCGCCAGCGAGCGAACTCGCGCGAAATAATCGCAGAGGCCTCGATCAACGCCGGTGTCCACGCCTCGAAATCGGCGGGCAGCCGATGGACGCCCGTCCGCAACATGGTGGCTTCCTGAAGACGACTGGAGCGGGCGAAGGGATTCGAACCCTCGACCCCAACCTTGGCGACGACAGGTCAAATCCGGGCAATTGTTTGCTGACAGGCCTCTCTCGCCTGGTATCCGCCAGCGGCGCCCGTAGGCGAGAACTTTGCCTATCTCTCTGCTTTTACACTAGAATGCTGGTGCTGCCGGTGAGGATTGAACTCACGACCTCAGCCTTACCAATTGGTCCTCAATACTTCGCTATTCTTGTACATTCTACGATTTCTGCCATTTTTGCTTGACGCAACTACTCCAAAAAGCGACATTTCACTCCACGGTTTTATGCCGCGCGCTTACTGGGTGCTTACTGGAAACGGACACCCTGGCGTAAAGCGGGCGGGTATCGACGGAGGAAATTGTGGCGCAAGAGCGCGTGCGGCTGACGAAGCGGCTGATCGACGGCCTTGAGGCAGGCGGCAATGATCGCTTCCTGTGGGATAGCGAAGTCATTGGCTTCGGACTTAAAATAACTGTGCAAGGCGCTTTCAGCTACATTCTCCAATATCGGTTCGAAGGCCGCTCGCGCCGCTTCAAGATCGGCAATCACGGATCTCCCTGGACGGTCGAAACGGCGCGGAGCGAGGCGCGCAGCTTGTTAGGTAAAGTCACAGACGGCATCGATCCGCAGCAAGAGCGCGTAAGTGAACGCAAAGATCTCACTGTCGCTGAGTTGTGCGATATCTATCTTGAAGAAGGGCTGGTCACCGCCAAGGAATCCTCGATCAGGCAGGCCAGGACCAACATCGAGGGACACATCAAGCCGTTGATCGGCACGCGCCGGGCATCGAAAATCAACCGCGAGGACGTCGAAAAGCTGCAACGCGAAATTGCCGCGGGCAGGACAGAGAGGAAGCGCAAGACTGGCCATCGCGGTCTGTCGTTGGTGCGCGGCGGGAAGGGCGCCTCTAACCGTGCGCTCGGCACGCTGAGTGCGGCGCTCGGCTTTGGGATTTCGCGCGGTGTACGAAAGGATAACCCTGTCATCGGCGTGAAGCGCTTCCCCGGAAAGAAGATGGAGCGCTTCCTGTCCCCGGCCGAACTGGCCCGGCTCGGCGAAACACTCGCCGCGGCAGCCTCGCTTGGCGTCGAAAGCGTGTTCGCGATCGCGGCAATTCGACTCCTGGTGCTTACCGGGTGCCGGAAAAACGAGATTCTGACACTCAAGCGCAATTTCATCGATGCGCATCATCGCTGCCTGAGGCTGCCGGACAGCAAGACCGGCGCCAAGATCGTCCATCTCGGCGCAGCCGCGATGAAGGTGATCGCCGGCGTCCCGATCGTCGAGGGCAACCCGTATCTGTTGCCGGGCAAGAAGGACGGCACGCGCCTCACCGATCTGCAATCGAGCTGGGAGCGCCTCCGCAGGACGGCCGGGCTTGAAGACGTGCGCATCCACGATCTCCGCCATAGCTTCGCCTCGGTCGGTGCCGCGAATGGCGACTCCATGCTGATCATCGGCGCGTTGCTCGGCCACAAGAGCACCAAGACGACCGAGCGTTACACCCACCTCTCCAACCATCCCCTTCGGTCCGCCGCCGATCGCATCTCGGAAGAGATTGCGAAGGAACTCGACGAGACCCTGTCGGCGTCCGCCGCCAATGACGAGCCGGACGCCGATCCGTTCGAGGTGTTCTGGGCGACGCAAGGCGCGACCGATGCGCCCACCCCGGATCCGGTGCTTGGCGCGGTCATTCGAACCCAATGGCTCGACACTGGGGCCGCCGCCACGATGCTCGGCTTCACCGTCGGCACGATGCAGACCTATCGCTGGATGGGCACCGGACCCGCATTCCGGAAAATCGGCCGACGGGTCGTCTACTCGGTCGAGGCACTGAGCGCCTGGCAGCAGGCGCATACCGCGCCGGGAACGGTAGTCGCGCAGGCAGCCTGATCCTGGCTTATGCCGTGCCTCGATTTTTTGACTCAGTAGGATTAGGGTCCGTTGATTGATTATCGCGTCGTTTTTGAATGAGGCTTGATGGTGTAGTCCCGACCTGCAGGAGTATTGGTCATGAACCAGACATCGACCGAACATCTGACCGACCGCCCCCCCCGGTCTGATCATACGCTCATCCTGTCCAGCCGCGTTAACGGCACGCCCGTGTTCGACAGCACCGGCGAGCAGATTGGCGAGATCGATGATCTGTCGATCGAACGGGTCAGCGGCGAAATAGTCTATGCGATCATGTCGTTCGGCGGTTTTCTCGGCATCCGCGCGAAATATCACGCGTTGCCCTGGTCGCTATTGGAATACGATGCCGAGCGCCGCGGCTATGTCGTCTCGTTCGACAAGGCCGCATTGAAGGGCGCGCCGCATTATGACCGTGCCGAACTGGAGGCGCTCGGCGGACCCAGCCCGGAATCGATCGAGCGAATCTACGGCAATTACAGCCCCTTTGGCGGCCCACCCTATTGAAAAGCCCCGCCCACATGCCTCGGGCTCCATTTCGTCGCTCGTGGGTCACCGTCCGCGCTCAACGACCGGGTCATCGGAGAGGGGTGCCTGGACTGCTTTAAACTTCTTGGGACTGGAATCGGGATCGGACCCTGCGCCGCGAGCGGATTCCTCGTGGCCGGCGCCAGTCTCCCGTACCGGAGGAAGCGGTTGAAGGCTGCAAGGCAGGATAAGGCTTGCGAGGAAGTCATCGCCCCATGCCGCGATTTGCGTCGTGATCGAAGCGAGTCCTTGGTGTTGGGCAGTCGCAGAAGATTGGTTGCGATGTGTTTGATGCTGGTGAAATTAGCCGGGGCGTGGTCGGTTCTGGGGCGGCCTTCGTCATCGCGGAAGACCATATCCAAGACTCAATGCAGGCTGTTATGACTGCCCAACGGCTGCGGAGGATCGGCCCGAGCTTGTCGGCGGGCAGGTTCAGAGAACTGATATAGAAGCGGGTTTCGCGTTCTGTCTTGCTGCCGATCTCGCGGGTGCTCTCGATGATGATGACGGTCGTCAGTGCGGGCCATTTGTGGCGCTCCTGTAACCAGGCGATATCGTGGATGACGGTGCCGACCCGGGTTTCGATCCGGCCGTGATCGCCATCGACCGCCTCATGCCGGCTCATTTTGGTGTCGGCAAAAGGCCTAGCTTGCTGCTTGGTGGCGAACAGCCTGACAACATCGTTCAGCGCATATTGGTTGCCCTGACGTCACGGACGTCGCCACGCAAACGCTGCGGGCATGAGCGCTTACGCGGCAATCTGGCAATTCCGGGCGTCAGCCAGGCTTCCTAGGCGGCGCTTCCGGCGTCCTCGTTAGCCGCCGTGGTACGGCGCTCCGTCGTGAACTGGCGGACACCGGGTCGGACCTGGGCCTCGATGAGCCGGACGCCACGACCTATACCAATACTTGGCGTGTTCTCGCCGATGAGTTCGACTCCGGCATGTTCAAGCGCCTCGACAACCTTCATCAGCGTGTCGATGATGCCCCGCACTTGGCCGCCGGACGATTCCATGCGCTGGATGGTCGGCAGTGACAGCCCCGCCATCGCGGCCAGCTCGCGCTGGTCGATGCCAAGCAGGGCACGGGCCGCACGCATCTGTGCAGAAGTGATCATCTTATTGCTCCCGGAGCCACGTTTCTATTTCTCGCATGCCTATATACATGTCTGATACATGAAGAAAGCAGGCTCAGCCATAAAAACCTGCGCTGACCCAGGAAATTGCACAAAGCTGCGCATCTTAAACGAGATGATGCGTCATATATCAAATGACCGCTTTATAAATAGTCATCTACCGGTATAGTACGTCATATATAACAGCGAGAGTGTCAAGAGTGCCGCTCCGGTGACGGAAAGGATGGACGATGGTCGGTGCAACGGATAGCCCGCAGCGCAAGGACGGCATCGTCGCATCGATCGGCCAGCGCCTGCCCAGTTTTACGAGCGCACGCCAGGGTTGGACGCTGCATCCTCAGTCAAAACCGCGTTCGGACGGCCAACGCGCGATCCTGCTCGAGGCGCGCTGCGCCAGCGGCGCGATCGACATGTTGCTGACCGCCGGGGAAGCCGCCGAGCTGATGTTCGCACTTGGCTACGCCCTCGAGCAGGCCGCACGAACCGACACCTCAACGGCAGGCCCGAAGGCGCGCCACAACAATTCCATGGAGACCCGGGCATGACAGTAGATTTGGTAGCAGCGATGTCGGATGGCCTTGCGTTCGGCCCGGAAGCGCGCGTCCATTCCAATCAGGCCGCTCCGTTCCTGGTCGAGGAGGCGCTGGCCCGGAACGAGGGGCGGTTCGCCGCCGGTGGTCCGCTGGTCGTCGAAACCGGCACGCACACCGGCCGTTCGCCCCGCGACAAGTTCACCGTGCGCGACGAGCAGACCGAAGATGCGATATGGTGGGGCAAGGTCAATCAGCCGATGTCGCCGAACGCCTTTGCGGTGCTTGAACATGACTTCCGCGCGCATGTCGCGAGCCTCGACCAGGTCTATGTCCAGGATCTGTTCGGCGGTTCGCAGCCGGACCACCGCATCCAGGTCCGCGTGGTCACCGAGCTGGCCTGGCATTCGCTGTTCGTCCACACGCTGCTCGTGCGTCCGACGGTCGACGAGATCGCCTCCTTCGACCCCGAATACACGATCATCGACCTGCCGTCGTTCCGCGCCGATCCGGCCCGTCACGGATGCCGGTCCGAGACCGTCGTCGCGATCGACTTCACGCGCAAGATGGTCCTGATCGGCGGCACTGCTTATGCCGGCGAGATGAAGAAGGCCGTCTTCTCGATCCTAAACTACGTCCTCCCGCCACGCGGCGTGATGCCGATGCACTGCTCCGCCAATATCGGCTCGCACGGCGATACCGCGATCTTCTTCGGCCTGTCGGGCACCGGCAAGACGACCCTGTCCGCCGACGCCAGCCGCACGCTGATCGGTGACGATGAGCATGGCTGGTCCGACACCGCCGTGTTCAACTTCGAGGGCGGCTGTTACGCGAAGATGATCGGCCTCTCCGCCGAGGCGGAACCGGAGATCTTCGCGACCACGCGCCGGTTCGGGACGGTCCTTGAAAATGTCGTGATGAACCCAGCCACGCGCGCGCTCGATCTCGATGATCCATCGCTCGCCGAGAATAGTCGCGCGGCCTATCCGATCGATTTCATCCCGAATGCCTCGGCCGATAATATGGGGCCTGTGCCGCGCAATGTCGTCATGCTCACGGCGGACGCGTTCGGCGTATTGCCGCCGATCGCCAGGCTGACGCCGGCACAGGCCATGTACCACTTCCTCTCTGGGTACACGGCGAAGGTCGCCGGCACCGAGGTCGGCGTGACCGAGCCGGAAGCGACATTCTCGACCTGTTTCGGGGCGCCGTTCATGCCCCGGCACCCTTCCGTCTATGGCAACCTCCTGAAAGATCGCATCGCCCAGGGCGGCGTGGTTTGCTGGCTCGTCAATACCGGCTGGACGGGCGGTGCCTATGGCACCGGGCACCGTATGCCGATCAAGGTCACGCGGGCCCTGCTGAACGCGGCGCTCGACGGCACGCTCAACGCCGCCGCCTTCCGCACCGACCCGAATTTCGGATTCCAGGTGCCGCTGGCGGTTCCCGGCATCGATCCCACAATCCTCGATCCGAGATCGACCTGGGCCGATCCCATGGCCTATGACGCCACCGCGCGCCGGCTGGTGAACCTGTTCGTCGAAAATTTCGGCCAGTTCGAGGACAGCGTCGAGGAGGCTGTGCGCGAAGCATCGCCGGGGATGCGGCTCCATGCCTGAAATCGTGTCCCCTTTCGATCATCTACTGCAGCGCCAGACGCCGACAAGCTCGCGGCGCTTGCGGAACCTGCTGCCGACGCGACGCTTCGGCCCGCTCCTGGCGCCGCGGACGATCTGGATCGCGCTATGGCGCGGGTGCCGCGACCGATGCCCCGCCTGTAACGGCGCCCGCCTGTTCGACAAGTTCCTCAAGCCGCTCGATCACTGCCCGGCCTGCGGGCAGGACTGGACGCACCACAACGCCGACGACTTTCCGCCCTATATCGTCATCCTGGTGACGGGACATGTGGTCGTGACAGGCATGGCGCTGGTAGAAACGACCTTCCATCCGCCGTCCTGGGTCCATATCGCGCTGTGGATTCCGCTCATCATCGTCCTGACCATCGGCCTGATCCAGCCCGCCAAGGGCGGGGTCATCGCCTATCAATGGTGGCATGGGATGGGCGGTTTCGGCGAGCGCCAGCCGTTGAATCCACCCGAGCCGGCACCGAAGGCCAGCACTCCCTTGCCGGCCGTAGAATATCATCGACGCCACGCTTCGCGAACACGCCCGCGTGTAAAGGGAGCGGGCACCCGATGAAACGGTACCGCTTGTCCGAGTGCGCCGTAATCGCCGCGTTTGCCGCCCGCGGCGGGGAGGCAGGATCATGGTGATCTTTGTCATCATCGTCGTCTGCGTTGCCCTCATGATCCTGTTCTTCGCGGTCACCGTCGCGGGAGGCAGGGCGCATGACCGCGCGAATGCCGAGGCCGCGTCCCGTGCCCGGGCCAAGGCTGCCGAGACTCCGGCGCCCGACGAAACCGGGACGACCTGATCGCCTCCTTGGTTGCGGTCGCTGGATTTCAGCCCTGCCCACCGTCGCGGCGGCCGCTAAAGGCCAGGCGCGTCGTTCGCACCGTGATCGATGCCCGGCTTCGATGTGCCGGACGTAATGGAATCGGCAGGATTTTGAGCGATTGCCATCCGTGAAGGGCGGCCTGCCGCATTTTACCCTCACACTGCTGTGCGTAATGATGTTTAGAACATCAATATGGACTATTGAAATTGCCCTATCAATGCTCCATATCCTATCTATGATACATGCTATCTAGAATGACTGGCGCCGCAAATTGGGGCGCCCAGGCACTTGGACTGTATTGCGATGGGAAGCATCCCTCGGCGATCAACGCCGACGGCCGGACCGCTTCCTCCACGCTTCCTCGGTCTGGCCGCTTATTTCGAGCTGCCCCACTGGTGCGACGTGGCCACCCGACAGGAGGCGATTATGCTTGTTCGCATATTGTACGGAGAGACCAGGAATAAAGCTGAGGACAAAGGAAGCATGCGCTTTGCCCGTTGTCCCGAAAAAGATGAGTCCGTCATCATTGACGACGAGCCAATGGTCGTCTCCGGGGCTTGGCACAGCCCGAGCATTCACTTCGCCGAACCCAAATTCACCATTCTTGTGCACAAGGCCTAAACCCGCGCAGCCAGTGTACCCGAACTCTTCGGTCGGACACGCCATGGGAAGACGCCTTGCCGCAAATCGGGATTGAACGGGTCATCCGCTGAGTCCCGCTAAGACGCGTGCGTACCGGAACCGGCTGTCGCCAGGTCCGGACAATCCCTGCTCCTATTCGACCCCGTCCCTTCTCAGCCTGTCCTCGATAAGGCGCACCTTTGTTCTCCAGGTGTGATCGTGCAACTGCTGGATGATGCGCCTTCCAATCTCGGGCAAGAAGGCGGCCTGATGTTGCGGGAACAACGCTTTGGTCGCGGCGATATCTGCCTGGGCAAGGGCAAGCCTTGTATCCTTCCGGGCAAACACGGCCTGATTGAAGCCTGCCTCGGTCGGTACTGACCGCGCCGAACCGTTGAAACTCTGCGCAATCTTTGTAGCATAGCCGCGATTGAGATTCCCGCCGCCCCACAGATTGACGATCATCATCCCGCCGGTTGCAAGTCGCCGATAACACTGATCGTAGAAGTCGCTGCTACACAGCTGCGGAGGCTGTCCGAATTCGTCGAAGCCGTCGATCAGAAGCACGTCCGGCCTCGAACCGCCCTGCGCCACGAAATCCGCGCCGTCTCCAGCCAGTATCCGGAAGCGGTCATCGTCGCGCGGGATCTGGAACTCGTCACGAAGCGCGATGATCCGCGGATTGATCTCCACGACGGTGATGTCGGTCTCGGGCAGCAGATGATGGCAGAGCTTCGCCAGCGAGCCGCCGCCCAGGCCGATCATCTCGATCCTGCGCGGGCTGGGGTCGAACAGCAGAAACCCCATCATCATCTTGGTATAGTCGATCGTCAGCTCGATCGGATCGAGCACGTTCATTTCGCTCTGCATCGAGTGCCAGTCGAAGTGCAGCGAGCGGATGTCACCGATGTCGGAGATATAGGGAGGTCGGGATTCCACCTGGCCCCGCCGCGCGCGCTCGCGCCACATATCGAGACTTTCCAACATCCGATCACCCGCGATCAGGTCATCCACGACATAGGCTGACGCGTCGGGATCGCCCCCCGAGGCCCAGTCTCTACTGTCCAGTTGGCGATCCTGGATCTTGCGCTCCGCGGACTCAGGCACGGTCGCTTCCTTCCGCCGCGGCGTTGCAGGCACCCGCCGCCGGCAAGCGAACGGCGCCCGTACCGCCCGTCACGCGAGTTCGACCGCAATGGCGGTGGCCTCGCCGCCGCCGATGCAAAGGCTTGCCACACCCTTGCGGCCACCCCGCTGTTCGAGCGCGGCAAGCAGTGTGGCGATGAGGCGCGCGCCGGACGCCCCGATGGGGTGACCGAGTGCCGTTGCACCACCGTTCACGTTGAGGCGATCCTCGGCAAGGCCGAGATCCTTCGCCGCGATCATTGCCACGATGGCGAAGGCTTCGTTGACCTCGAACAGGTCGACATCGGCCACCGCCCAGCCTGCCTTGGCGAGCAGCTTGGTGATCGCGAAGACGGGCGCGGTCGTGAACAGCGCGGGCGCGTGGGCGTGCGCCGCCGTCGCCACGACCCTTGCGACGATCGGCAGCTTCATCCGCTCGGCAACGCTTTGCCGCGTCATGACCAAAGCTGCCGCGCCATCGGAGATCGACGCCGAACTCGCCGCGGTGATCGATCCGTCAGCCGAGAAGGCGGGCTTCAGGGTGGGGATCTTGTCGGGCTTTGCCTTTCCGGGCTGCTCGTCGGTATCGACGACGACAGAGCCTCCCCGTGACGAGATTGTAACGGGGGTGATCTCGCTCGCGAACGCGCCGGTGTTGATCGCCCGGTTCGCGCGCTCGAGCGACCTGATCGCATAAGCGTCCTGCATCTCGCGCGTGAACTGGTACGCGTCCGCGGTTTCCTGGGCGAAGGCGCCCATGGGCTTGCCGGGCTCATAGGCGTCTTCGAGCCCATCCATCATCATGGTATCGATGATGCGGTCGTGACCGATCCTGGCGCCGGCCCGGTGCTTGGGCAGCGCGTAGGGTGCGTTGGTCATGCTTTCCATGCCACCAGCGACGATGACGTCGACGGAGCCAGATGCGAGCGCCTCCTGCGCCATCGTCACCGCCTGCATGCCCGAACCGCACATCTTGTTGACCGTCGTGGCTTCGACGGATTCAGGAAGACCGGCACGGAGCGCCGCTTGCCGGGCCGGCGCCTGTCCGAGGCCCGCAGGCAAGACGCATCCCATGTAGATCCGCTGGATATACTCGGGCGCTATCCCCGCCCGTCCGACCGCCGCCTTCACGGCAGCCGCACCGAGCTCGGTCGCCTTGGCACCGGACAGCACACCCTGAAAGGCGCCCATCGGGGTCCGGGCATAGCTGACGATGACGACGGGATCATGACTCATGAAGGTCTCTCCTGATGCTGTTGTGGCGAAGATTGGCGGGCTGATCTGTCCTGCGATCCTGCGTGCCATCCTTTGGAGCGCCGTTGAAAAGATGCATGATCGGCCGCCGCCGTGGCGCGGGCGGGTCAGAAGCCAGCTCGCTCGGCGTCGCGACTCGCTCGGCACCTTGGGCGACGACGATTGTTTGCGGCTTCCGAAGCCTGACACCGCACCCACGCCCCGCACTCGGCGCTCGCGATCCGATCAGCTCGACCCCTGCCGCCTCGAAGGCATCTACGACCTTCACCAGCGTATCGACGACACCCCGTACCTGGCCGTCGGATGCCTCCATGCGCTGAATGGTCGGCAGAGACAGTTGCGATAATTGCGCGAATTCGCGCTGGTCCAGCTGAAGAAGCGCACGCCCGGCGCGCATCTGGTGCGATGTGATCATGGTCCTTCTCCTGATTCTCGCGGGGCTCTCGATCCGCCGCGGGTTTGGTCAAACATCGCCATGTCCCGATACGAAGGGCATTTTGGTCGATGCCGCGCGGATGGCGCGGGGTGGTTAGTGCGGGGCTTCTAGGATCGTCGCATTGGCGATCCCGCCGCAGTTCGACAAAGGTGCCGGCGCCCGTTGTGCCGATGAAGGACGCGAGAGAGCGTCGAGACGGTGATCGAGCTTGTCGGGATCTCCTCCGAGCGTCTTCAGCCGAGCGAGCGGGACCGCTGCAAAAGCTTCGTTGACCTCGAACAGATCGATCTGCTCGATGGCCATCCCTGTCCGCTCAGCCATCCCGGCGGGCCGATGGATCGCTGAGCGCGGCCAGGATTCCGGTCGTCGGCGAATCCTTGCTCGGCGCGTCAAAGCCGGGACGCAGCGCAGCATCGTCCTCGGCAATCCCCGCTCCGGCGAGCCGATCCTTCCGCTCCAGCGCGACGCGCGTTGCGTGCACAAGGCGGTACAATTCTACTACGCTGAGCATGTCATGCTCGCCGCGACCGGCGGCGCCAGGGTTGAGCGCCCAGCGGTCGCTGGCAGAGTCGCGTCCGCCTCGATCCTGCCCTGCATCGGCTGAAGGAGCATGTCCCAAAGACCACCTCTGAAAAACCGGAAAACCACGGCTAATCTCAAAAGAGGTTGCCGTTAATCCCCTGAACGATCATATATGACATATCTACAGAGCTATTTAAAGCTGTGACTTGATGTATAGTACATCAAATTCATCACCGGGCCGGTACCACCGGCCCGATGAGCCCCGTCTGGCGGGAGCTTGTCGAGGCGATGTGACGCAACCGGAGAGGTCGACGAGATGAGCGAGCCCGAAGAGCACAACCTCGCAGAGCAGGAGGCGCTCGCCTTCCATTCCGAGGGCCGACCCGGCAAGATCGAGATCGTCGCGACCAAGCCGATGGCGACGCAGCGCGATCTGGCGCTCGCCTACTCCCCCGGGGTCGCCGTTCCCGTGCACGCAATCGCGGCGAACCCGGATCGCGCCTATGACTATACGGCCAAGGGCAATCTTGTCGCGGTAATCACCAACGGCACCGCGATCCTCGGTCTCGGTAATCTCGGCGCGCTCGCCTCCAAGCCGGTGATGGAAGGCAAGGCAGTGCTTTTCAAGCGCTTCGCCGATGTCGACGCGATCGATCTCGAACTCGCGACGGAGGATGTCGAAACGTTCATTGCTGCGGTCGAGGTGATGGAACCGAGTTTCGGGGGCATCAACCTGGAGGACATCAAGGCGCCCGAATGCTTCGTGATCGAACGCACCCTGCGCGCGCGCATGAACATCCCCGTGTTTCATGACGATCAGCATGGCACTGCCGTCATCATGGTGGCAGGGCTGATCAACGCGCTGCATCTGACCGGTCGGCGGATCGAAGACGTGAAAATGGTCGTCAATGGCGCCGGCGCCGCCGCCCTCGCCTGCACCGACCTTGCCAAGGCGGTCGGCGTCCCATCGGCTCAGGTCATCCTCTGCGATTCCAAAGGCGTGGTTTATGAGGGCCGCAACGAGGGGATGAATGAATGGAAGGCCGCGCATGCGGTCGACACCACCGATCGCACCCTGGCGGATGCCATGCGCGGCGCGGACCTGTTTCTAGGCCTTTCGGTCGAAGGCGCCGTCACCCGCGAGATGGTCGCCTCGATGGCGGATCGACCGATCATCTTCGCGCTGGCCAACCCCAATCCGGAAATCACGCCTGAGGAAGTGAAGGCGGTTCGCGCCGATGCGATCATCGCGACCGGACGATCCGACTATCCGAACCAGATCAATAACGTCCTCGGCTTCCCGTACATCTTCCGGGGGGCGCTCGACGTGCGCGCGACGACGATCAACGAGGAAATGAAGCTGGCGGCGGCCCAGGCGATTGCCGAGCTGGCACGCCGCCGTGTGCCCGAGGAAGTGGCGGCTGCCTATGGCGGACTGGCCGCGAGCTTCGGGCCTGAATATCTCATTCCCGCGCCGTTCGACCCCCGGCTGATCGAGGAAGTGCCGCTGGCGGTCGCCCGCGCGGCGATGGCGAGCGGCGTCGCCCGCCGACCGATAGCGGACGAGCGGACCTACCGCAGCAAACTCAAGGGCAGGCTCGATCCGACGGCCGCGGTCCTGGCGTCGGCGCATGAAGAAGCCCGCGCCAACCCGAAGCGGGTGATCTTCACCGAAGCCGAGGAACAGAGTGTCCTGCGCGCCGCGATCGCTTTCCGCGAGGAAGGCTATGGCACGCCGGTGCTTGTCGGCCATACCGAAGGCGTTCGCGCGGCGCTGGCAACGCTTGGCTGCGATGCGGCCGACTTCGAGATCGAGAATGCGCGGACGTCTCCGCTGGTCCCTGACATGATCGACCGCCTGTACGCGCGCCTGTGCCGCAGCGGCTATCTTCGGCGCGACTGTGTCCGCCTGGTCCATCAGGATCGCAACGTGTTCGGTGCGCTGCTGCTCGACATGGGCCATGCCGATGCGATGTTGACCGGGACCACCCGGCATTTCCACGAAACGCTCGACAAGGTCGGCCTTGTCATCGCGACAGCCAAAGGCTGCACGCCGTTCGGCGTGCATATGGCGATCGGGCGCGGCAGGATCGTCTTCATCGCGGACACGACCGTCAGCGAGCGCCCGACCGCCGAAAGCCTCGCGCTCATCGCCGAGCAGACCGCGGCGATCGCACGCCGCATGGGTCAGGTGCCGCGGGTCGCGTTCCTGTCCTTTTCAACCTTCGGGAACCCGCACGGCGAGTGGCTGGAAAACACCCGAGGTGCCATCGCGCTGCTCGACGCGCGCGAGACGGATTTCGAATATGAAGGCGAGATGTCGGCTGACGTCGCGCTCAACCCGGCGATGCGACGGCATTACCCCTTCAACAGGCTGAGCGAGCCGGCGAATATCCTGATCATGCCGGGGCTTCAGTCCGGCAACATCTCGGCAAAGCTGCTCAAGGAACTCGGCGGTGACTCGGTGCTGGGCCCATTCCTCGTCGGCATGGCGAAGCCCGTGCAGATCGCCGCCATGACGTCCTCGGTATCGGACTTGCTGATGCTGGCGGTGCTGGCTGCAACCGGCATCACGCGATGAGCCGGGATGGTGATCCGCAGCCCAGGTCCGGCGTCGATTTCCCGGCTCTCGGAGCCATTGCCGGGGGATTTCGCGCGATCTCCAGCGCTTCACGCAGCGCCGAAGGCTCGAATCCACCGCGCCGGTCAGCCGAAAGTACGCCTGTCAGGAGAGATAGCATGACGGAGGAAGCGTTACGGAAATCTGCCCAGCGACTGACGAGGATGCTGGGTATCGCCCCCTCGGTGGCGACAGCCGTGGTCGACCATATTCCGGGCCAGCCCGGCGAGATCACCTTCCTCGTGCTGCGTCACAACAGCTACCAGATGCCGCCGGTGCCGAGGCGCTTTGAAGGCAATATCGTCAGAATCCAGATCGACGGCGTGGAAAGGGAGCGGTCCGGACCGCGCTATCCCGGGCACTAGCCCATAAGCAAACAACGCGAAGAAACCCGACGGCGATCCTGTCGCCAGAACCGGAATTCCGCTAGAATTTCACGACAGGAAATCGCCCAATTGATGACCACGCCGGGATGAATTCTGCATCCCTTCGCGGCCCTGGAAAACGGCAATGCTATCAACCATTCAATTCAAATATTTTGCGCAAAGGGCCCGGGAATGCCGCACTGCGGCGGTACGAGCGACAGATATGGACGCCAGGCAGGGTCTGAATGATCTCGCTGCGGCCTATGAGTGTTTGTGCACCGATACCGATCCTGGCGGTCTTTTCCCAAACGCCCGGTTGCAGGCCGCAGCATTTGCCATATTGGAAGCCGAGTTGCCGCGCGACAGCGCCGAAGGGCGAACCCAGGTTCGTCCGACCCTCTCATTGCTGTCCCCCGACGAGCAAAGAGCGATGCGAAACGCGCTTGATCGATGGACGAATGAGGGCGGGGCGACCTCCCGCTAGCTGGAGCGATCAAACCGGCGCCCCATCAGGCATTTTTTGGCAGTGGGCATGTTCCAGATATCATTTTCGCCCCGTCGAACATGATAAGACGGCAAGTCGACATGATGCTTCACGGGTCGTGATCAAGCGGCGCAACGCTGCCTTTTGTGTGGCGAAATTCGAACGCGAGCATGAGACCTTTCGCAAGCCGCAGCCCCCCGACGACAAGGAGAATCGTCACCGGCGTCCACAAGAGGAGTTGCAGCCACCAGGGAGGATGCAAGTTGACCTCCGTGACCGTCACCAGCGCGACGACGACACCCCCGACAGCCATGATCAGCAAGGCGGCGGGGCCATCGTCGACGTTGAAGGCGGCGAAGTCGAGGTCGCACCGCGCGCAGCGAGGAGCAAAGCGCATCCATCCGGCAAAGAGTCCCCTTGCGCCGCACCGCGGGCAGAGCCCCCGGAGTCCAGCCTCAATGGGCCTCGGCTCATCCATTTCAATCTCCCACTCGCCAGAACGAGCCGTAAAATCCGACCTTCGCGAAAGCCGGGTCAGCTTTGGCGCTCGATCATCAGTGTCTTCACTTTCGCGATTGCCTTGGCGGGGTTGAGGCCCTTGGGGCAGGTCTGCGCGCAATTCATGATGGTATGGCAACGGTAGAGCCGGAACGGATCCTCCAGATTGTCGAGGCGCTCGCCCGATGCTTCGTCACGGCTGTCCGCGAGCCAGCGATAGGCCTGAAGGAGCACGGCCGGTCCGAGATACCGATCGCTGTTCCACCAATAGCTCGGGCACGACGTCGAGCAGCAGGCGCACAGGATGCACTCGTACAATCCATCGAGCTTTTCCCGGTCTTGGTGGCTTTGTTTCCATTCACGTTGCGGCTCGGCGGTGGTCGTCTGCAGCCACGGTTTGATTTCCGCATATTGCGCGTAGAAATGCGTCAGATCGGGGACAAGATCCTTGACCACTTCGAGGTGCGGCAAGGGGTAGATCCGGATATCGCCCTTGATGTCTGCGATGCTCTTGATGCAGGCGAGCGTGTTGCTCCCGTCGATATTCATCGCGCACGATCCGCATACCCCCTCGCGACAGGAGCGGCGGAAGGTGAGCGTCTGGTCGATGTCGTTCTTGATCGCGATCAGCAGATCGAGAACCATCGGGCCGCATGTATCGAGATCGACGTCATAGCTGTCGATGCGGGGATTACGAGAATCGTCCGGATCGTAGCGATACACCCGGACTCGACGCGTATTCTTCGCGGCACGGCTGGCACTATAGTGCTTGCCCTTAGCAATTTTCGAGTTCTTCGGCAGTGTAAGCTGAACCATGAAGTCTTCCTTCCCCGCATCCGAGGATTCGTTATTGTGCGATAATCAATATACGCGCGCCTTGGGCTCGATATAATCGATGTCCTTGCTCAGCGTGAAATTGTGCACCGGCCGATAGTCAAGGCGAACCGCGCCGGTCGGATCAACCCAGGCGAGACTGTGCTTCATCCAGTTTTGATCGTCGCGGTCGGGAAAGTCCTCTCGCGCGTGCGCGCCGCGACTTTCGGTCCGCGCGATCGCGGAACCGACCAGAGCCGTTGCCTGCAGGAGAAGGTTTTCGAACTCGAGCGTTTCGAGCAGATCCGAATTCCAGATCATCGAACGATCGGACACGCCGATATCCGAAAGGCCGTCCCACACTTCACGAAGTTTCTGCTCGCCTTCCTTCAGGATATCGCCGGTGCGAAACACCGTCGCGAAACTCTGCATCGCGCGCTGCATTCTGAGCCGGAGCTGCGGGGTCGGGGTCCGTCCCTTGGCGTGGCGCAGCTTATCGAACCGCGCGATGCTTGCTTCGCCGGCATTGGCCGGCAATTCCGGCTGGACGGCACCGGGTGTCAACATTTCGGCGCAGCGAAGCGCTGCGGCACGGCCGAAGACAACGATATCGAGCAGGGAATTGCAGCCCAGACGATTGGCGCCATGTACCGAGACACAGGCGGCCTCGCCCGCCGCCATAAGTCCGGGAACGATAGCGTCCGGGTCGCCGCCGACCGCGCTGATCGCATGGCCATGATAATTGGCCGGAACGCCGCCCATGCAATAATGGGCTGTCGGCAACACCGGTATGGGCTGCCGCGTTACATCGACGCCCGCGAAAATCCGCGCGGAATCCGAAATCCCGGGCAGGCGTTCGTGCAGCATGCCCGGGGACAGATGGTCAAGATGCAGGTAGATATGATCCTTGTTGACGCCGACGCCGCGGCCTTCGCGAATTTCGACCGTCATCGCCCGCGACACGACATCGCGTGAGGCGAGATCCTTGGCCGAGGGCGCATAGCGCTCCATGAAACGCTCACCTTCGGAATTGACCAGATAGCCGCCCTCGCCGCGGGCACCCTCGGTGATCAGGCAGCCGGCGCCATAGATGCCGGTTGGGTGGAATTGCATGAATTCCATGTCCTGCAGGGGCAATCCCGCCCGCAGCACCATCCCGCCACCGTCGCCCGTGCAGGTATGCGCAGACGTGCAGGAGAAATAGATCCGGCCATACCCCCCGGTCGCCAGAATGACCTGTTGCGCGCGAAACCGGTGCAGCGTCCCGTCCATCAGCGACCAGGCGATGACGCCGCGGCATGCTCCATCCACCATGATGAGATCGAGCACGAAAAACTCGACGAAGAACTCGGCGCCGAAGCGCAGCGCCTGTCCGTAGAGCGTGTGGATCAGGGCATGGCCGGTGCGGTCGGCCGCGGCGCAGGCGCGCGGGACCGGCCGTTCGCCGAAATTGCTCATATGGCCGCCAAAGGGGCGCTGATAAATATCACCGGTCTCGGTACGCGAGAACGGCATACCGGCATGTTCAAGCTCGAGGACGGTCGGCACGGCCTGACGGCACATATATTCAATCGCGTCCTGGTCTCCGAGCCAGTCGGAGCCCTTGACCGTGTCGTACATGTGCCACTGCCAGCTATCCTCGCCGAGATTGCCAAGGCTGGCGGCGATGCCGCCCTGCGCGGCAACGGTATGGCTGCGGGTCGGGAAGACCTTGGTGATGCACGCAGTGCTCAGGCCGGCTTCGACCGCTCCCTGGGTCGCCCGCAGGCCCGCACCGCCGGCACCGACCACGACGACGTCATAGGTGTGATCGGTGAACTGATATGTGCTCGATGCACCCATGTTACTCATACCTCAGCATGTCACGAAGCCAGACTCACCTTAAGCACCGCGTAAATGCACGCGATGGCGATAGCGGTGGGGAAGAGGATGTTCCCGACAAGCATGATCATCCTTGTCGCCGCACCGTGGATATAGTCTTCGATGATTGTCTGCATGCCGAGCCGCATGTGGAATGCACCGGAACCAATCAGCAATATGAGTATTATGCTGACGAGAGGATTGGCGACGTAATGACGCGCCGCGTCGTGGTTCAGGCCGGTCAGCGCGACCAGGAGCGCAAGCAGGAACACCGTCAGCGGAACATTCGCGATCGCGGTTACGCGCTGGATCCAGAAATGCGTTGAACCGCTACGGGCGGCGCCAAGTCCGCGAGCCCGGCGACGCGGCGTCTGCATATCGGTCATGGGATGATGGCCCCGATGGAATGCCCGGCCACCCATGCGACAGCCGCCAGGATAGTCGAACCGATGACCGTGGCCCAGGCGAGCCGGCTGGCTGCCGGCAGATCAATCCAGATTCCGGCATCCCAGAGGAGATGCCGGATGCCGCCAAGCATATGATGGATCAGCGCCCAGATATAACCGAACAGGACGATCTGACCCGGCCAGGAACCAAGGAAACCCTGAAAGACGGAATAGGCGGTAGCGGTCGACGCCATGGCGATCAGCCACCAGGCCAGCAGCAAGGTGCCGAGATACAGGGCCGACCCGGTGATGCGATGCGCGATCGACATCGCCATCGTGATGGTCGGACGATAGATCTGAAGGTGCGGGGAGAGTGGTCTGGGCCGCACGCCGGGCTCGAAGCTCATCGCTCCCTCCGCGCGCACCGGACATTCTCGATCCCGTCCATGAGCCTGATGCTCCCAACGATGATTGTTCGGCCGGGCGCCGCGATCCAAAACGCAGCGTCGCCGACAATTCAAGTTTTATATATCAATAAGCCATCTTTGCATGTTAGCATTCGCAATGCAAACGTGATATTCAATGGGCGTTCAATGATCACGGGGAGTCAGGCGATGATAGGAGCGGCCCAGCTGCGCGGCGCCCGAGCCCTGCTCGGGATTGATCAGCGTGCGCTTGCCCTGATGTCTGGCCTGTCGCTGCCGACCATCCAGCGGATGGAGTCGAGCAAGGACATCATCCGGGGCAATGTCGATTCGCTGATGAAACTGATCGCCGCACTGGACAGCGCCGGCATCGAGTTCATCGCCCAGGGTGCCGCGAGCCCGCAAGGCGGCCGCGGTGTCCGGTTTTCCGGGCAGCAGCAGGGTGACCGGACCGGTCGAACCGGCGACTGGATGCTACCCGGATCACGAGCTGCCTAGATGCCGGTGTTGGTGCCTGTGGTCGCAATCCTGTGGTGCATAGCGGCCTTGCTGGTCACGGGCGCGATCGCCGTGGCGATCGGCCGCCTCAAATGGGCCAGGTGGTTGATCTATGGCAGCAGCCTGACGGTCTGTATGATGGCGTGCGCAATTGCGATCACGCATCTGATTGCCGACCCGGCAAGCGTTTCGGAGATCGTTCTTCCGCTCGGCCTGCCCTGGATCGGTGCCAATTTCCGGATCGATGCGCTCGCCGCGTTCTTCCTCGTCGTGATCAATCTGGGCGGGGCGGCCGCGAGCCTTTACGGGCTGGGCTATGGCAGCCACGAGACGGCGCCCGAGCGCGTTCTGCCGTTTTTCCCGCTCTTCCTGGCAGGCATGAACCTGGTGCTGCTGGCGTCCGACGCGTTCACCTTCCTGCTATCCTGGGAATCCATGTCGCTCGCGTCCTGGGCTCTGGTCATGACGCATCATCGGGAGGAAGAAAATCGCAAGGCGGGCTATGTCTATATCGTGATGGCGAGTTTCGGGACGCTGGCGCTGCTGCTTGCCTTTGGCCTGATGGCCGGCCCCGATGGCGGATATGCCTTTGCGACCATGCGCGCGCACGGTGCGCCGCCCGGCCTTGCGGGCCTGGTACTTGTTCTCGCCTTGCTGGGGACCGGTTCCAAGGCGGGTCTCGTCCCGCTTCATGTCTGGTTGCCCCTCGCGCACCCGGCCGCACCAAGCCATGTCTCGGCGCTGATGAGCGGCGTGATGACCAAGGTCGCGGTCTACGGATTCATCCGGATCACCTTCGACCTGCTCGGGCCCGTTTCCTGGTGGTGGGCGGTACCTGTGCTGTTCGCCGGCGCCATCACTGCGGTACTCGGCGTCCTGACCGCGCTGATGCAGAATGATATCAAGCGTGTCCTTGCGTACAGCACGATCGAGAATATCGGGCTGATCTTCGTCGCGATCGGCCTGGCGCTGGCGTTTCAGGGCAATGGCATGAAGGCCGCCGCGGCGCTTGCGATGACCGCCGCGCTCTTTCACGTCCTCAACCATGCACTCTTCAAGAGCCTGTTGTTCTTCGGCGCGGGCGCCGTTCTCAACGCCACGGGTGAGAGGAGAATGGAGACGCTGGGCGGACTGCTCAACCGGATGCCCGCCACGGGCCTGTTGTTCCTGGTCGGCGCGGTCGCGATCTCGGCCTTGCCGCCGCTCAACGGCTTCGCGTCGGAATGGCTCATGTTGCAGGCCATCCTGCTCAGCCCCGGGCTTCCACAATGGGCGCTGAAGCTGCTCATCCCCGCAGTCGGTGCCATGCTGGCACTCTCCGCAGCGCTGGCTGCGGCCTGTTTCGTGCGCGCATTCGGTATTTCCTTTCTCGGCAGGCCGAGGAGCCCCGCGGCCTCCAACGCCCATGAGGTCGATCGGCTGTCGATCGCCGCGATGGCGATCCTCGCAGTTCTCTGTCTGCTCGCTGGAATCTTTCCTGCGCTCATCATCGACGCACTTGCACCCGTCGCGAGCGCGCTTACCGGCGCGCGCATGCCGGTCCAGACTCATGTCGCCTGGCTTTCAATCGTGCCGATCGCCGAAAGCCGCAGCTCCTATAACGGCCTGCTGGTGTTCCTCTTCATCGCCGCCTCGGCGTCGTTTGCTGCCTTTGCGATCCACCGTTTCGCGTCGGCCAGGCTGCGCCGGGCGCCCGCCTGGGATTGCGGCTTCCCGGATGCCAGCCCGGTCACCCAATATACCGCGGACAGCTTCGCTCAACCGGTGCGCCGCGTGTTCGGCGGCTTCGCCTTTCGCGCTACCGAAGTGGTCGATATGCCATCGCCGGGCGATGGCCGTCCCGCACGGCTATCCGTCACGCTGCACGATCTCGCCTGGGACCTGATCTACGATCCAATCGTCCGCCTGGTCGCCTACCTCGCTGAACGGCTGAACCATCTGCAATTCCTCACCATCCGACGGTATCTGAGCCTGGTCTTCGGCGCCCTGATTCTGCTCTTGCTGATTCTCGCCGCATGGCCGTGATCGATACATCCCTGATCGAGGGTCTTTCGATCCAGATCTCCCAGATGCTGCTAGTGCTGCTCTTGTCGCCGCTGCTGACCGGGCTGGTGCGCAAGGTGAAGGCACGGCTGCTGCGGCGGCAAGGCCCGCCGCTGTTACAGCCCTATCGCGATCTGATCCGGCTTGCGCGCAAGGAAGCCGTCATCGCCGAGAGCGCGTCCTGGCTGTTCCGGATCGTGCCTTATATCGTCTTCGCCGCGACCTGGGTGGCAGCGGCCCTGGTGCCGACCTTTGCCACGGGGCTGCTGTTCAGCTGGTCGGCGGATCTCATCGTCATCATCGCGCTACTCGGAAGCGCGCGTTTCTTCCTTGCGCTCGCCGGCATGGATGTCGGCACCAGCTTCGGCGGGATCGGATCGAGCCGCGAGGCGATGATCGCGACGCTGGCCGAACCGGCGCTGATCATGATCGTGTTCACGATCGCCCTGGTCGCCGGCTCGACCCAGCTTTCAACCGTGGCCAATGTGATGCTGGCGGGTGTGGGTCTGCGCGTCTCGCTCGGCATGGCGCTGGTTGCGCTCATCATCGTCGCGCTCGCCGAGAACGCGCGGATGCCGGTCGACAATCCAGCGACCCATCTCGAACTCACCATGGTGCACGAGGCGATGGTGCTGGAATATTCGGGCCGGCACTTGGCGCTCCTCGAGCTCGCCTCGGCGATCAAGCTTCTGCTCTATTGTTCCCTGATCGCCTGCGTGTTCGTGCCATGGGGCCTCGCGCCAGCCGGCGCGCCGCTGCATGTGCATCTGATCGGCGCGGTTATCTATGTAGCAAAGCTCGGCGTTGCCAGCTGCCTGCTTGCCTTCTTCGAAACCATGATCGCGAAGATGCGCGTGTTCCGCGTGCCGGATTTTATCGGAGCCGCGCTGATGCTCGGGTTCCTTGGCACGCTCCTCCTGTTCGTCTCGCGGAGTCTGTAGCTTGGACAAGTTCGCCTTCGACGTTGCTCATTTCCTGGCAGGAACCCTGGTCCTTGTCAGCCTGATGCTGCTCTATCAGGATCGACTGTCAGCCCTTCTGAACGTCTTCGCATTCCAGGCTGTCGTGCTGGCCCTTTCGGTCGCGTGGCAGGCCTATGTCCAGGATGCTCCCCATCTCTACCTGACCGCGGCGATCGCGCTCTCGGTCAAGGCAATCATCATTCCGGTCGCACTGCACCGGATGATCAGGCGCCTGGGCATACATCGCGAAGTCGAGACGGCCGTCAATATCGGCCCGACCATGCTGGGCGGACTGGCACTGGTCGCATTGTCGATGGTCGTCATCCTGCGCGTCACCGCGCAGGCTGACATATATGCCCGCGAGGACCTGGCCTTTGCGCTCTCGGTGGTGCTGCTCGGGCTGTTGATGATGGTAACCCGGCGCAACGCCGTCAGCCAGGTGGTCGGCTTCATGTCGCTCGAGAACGGGTTGATCCTCGCTGCCACCGGCGCGAAGGGCATGCCGTTCGTTGTCGAGATCAGCGTAGCCTTTTCCGTGCTGGTGGCCTTCATCGTCATCGGCGTCTTCCTGTTCAGGATCCGCGAGCGTTTCGACTCGGTCGATCTTCAGGCGCTGGACGATTTCCGTGGAGAAAGGCGGTGATCGGGATGCCCGCCTCCGGCGCCGGGTTGATCATCGCAATACCGCTGGTGACCGCGGCCCTGCTGCTGTTCATTCCGAACTACAGGGTATCGGCACGCCTCAACGCGGCTTCGGCCTTTCTGACGCTGCTCGCGGCGCTGTCGCTGTTCGCGCACAAGCCGGCGCCCGGACCCTATCTGCTGGTCGACGATCTCAATATCGTCTTCATCGTCCTCAACACCTTTGTCGGCTTCACTACGAGCGTGTTCAGCGCCAGCTATATCGGCCATGAACTGGAGACAGGCCGTCTGACGACGACCCAGCTGCGGTTCTACCATGCGATGTATCAGATCCTCCTGTTCGGCCTGAACCTGGCGCTGCTCGCGAATAATATCGGGTTGATGTGGGTCGCGATCGAGCTGTCGACGCTCACCACCGTCCTGATGGTCGGCATCTATCGCACGCACGAGGCGCTGGAAGCGGCGTGGAAATATTTCATCCTCGGCAGCGTCGGGATCGCGCTGGCGCTGTTCGGCACGATCCTGATCTATATGGCCGCCCGTCCGGTGGTGGGTGAAGGCCCTGACGGCATGATCTGGACCGTGCTGATCAAGCACGCGGCCGCGCTCGACCCCGCATTGCTCAACCTCGCCTTCGTCTTCCTGCTGCTCGGCTACGGCACCAAGGTCGGGCTCGCACCGCTGCACGCCTGGCTCCCAGACGCGCACGCCGAGGGTCCGACACCGATCTCGGCGGTGCTGTCGGGCCTGTTGCTCAATGTCGCGCTGCACGCAGTCCTGCGGTTCAAGCTGCTGCTCGCCGCGAACCCCGGCGCGATCGCGCCGGGGCCGTTGTTGATGACGATGGGGCTGGTCTCCCTGATCTTCGCGGGCTTCATGCTCTACCGGCGAAGGGACATCAAACGGCTGTTCGCCTATTCATCGATCGAACACATGGGCATCATCGCCTTCGCCTTCGGCCTGGGTGGCCCGCTCGCGAACTTCGCCGGGCTGCTGCACATGACGATGCATAGCCTTACCAAATCGGCCATCTTCTTCACCGTCGGGCATATCGCGCAAGCCAAGGACACGCAGAAGATCTCCGACATCCGGGGACTGACGGTGAGCCATCCCCTGTTGGGCTGGGGACTTGTCGCCGGGGTCGTCGCGATCGCGGGCATGCCGCCGATGGGTGTCTTCATGAGCGAATTCCTCGTCGTGAGTTCGACCTTTGCGCGTGCACCGCTACTTGCCATTCCTTTGGTGATCGGCCTGCTGGTCGCCTTCGGCGCCCTCATGCTCAAGGTCCATGGACTGGCATTCGGCGAACCAACCGGCGTGAGCCACCCGGTCAAGGCATCCCATCTGCCGATGATCGCCCATCTTGGACTCGTCTTCGTCGCCGGGGTATATCTGCCTCCGCCACTGGTCGCCTGGTTCCAGCATGTCGCCGGCCTCCTCCATTGAGCCGGGAGGGAACATGCAAAGCATGAGCAAGGCACTGCCGGGCACGCCACCGCTGCATGCCCACCATCCATGGCCGCGCAGAATCGTGGACGCGGACACATGGTCCGCCCTTGCCGCACAACTTGCGGAAGGCCGCTGGACGCTGGCCGGGCTTTGGGGGGACGCCGGCGCCGTCCACATGGCCCTGCTCGATATCGGCCATGGCGAAAGGGGCCATGGAGAAATGGCTGTCGCGACCCTGCTTTGTCCGACCGGCCAATTCCCGTCGATCGCCCGACACCATCCACCGGCGCACCGGCTCGAACGAACCATAAGGGATCTGTTCGGCCTCGAACCTGTTGGCGCGCCCGACGATCGCCCCTGGCTCGACCATGGGCGCTGGCGCGTCAGCCATCCCCTCGGGGCCAGCGTCGAAACATCCGGCCAGGGCGAGGCCTATGTCTTCCTGACGGCGGAAGGCGAAGGCCTGCACCGGATCGGAGTCGGTCCGGTCCACGCCGGCATTATCGAGCCGGGGCATTTCCGGTTTACCGCCAATGGCGAGACCGTCGTGCGCCTCGAAGAGCGGCTGGGCTACACGCACAAAGGCGTCGAGTCCCTGATGGCCGGTGCTTCGCTGGAGCGTGCCGCACGACTTGCGGGAAGGATTTCCGGCGACAGCACGGTCGCCTATTCAATTGCCTTCGCGCGCGCGGTCGAAGCGGCGCTGGGGATCGAGATCCCGACACGGGCGCATTGGCTGCGCGCGCTGATGGCCGAGCTCGAGCGGATCGCGAATCATCTGGGCGATATCGGGGCCGCCTGCAACGATGCCGCGTTCGCCCTGATGCACGCCCATACTGCCGTGCTGCGCGAACGCGTGCTTCGGCAGTCGAATGCGTGTTTCGGCCACCGCCTGATGATGGACAAGGTTGTGCCTGGCGGTGTCGCGATTGATCTGGAGAGCGCCGGTGCGGCGGGTATCCGCTCGCTGATGGCGACAATCCGGGAAGCCTTCCCGCCCTTGATCGAGCTGTTCGACGACACCGCTTCCCTGCAGGACCGCACGGTCGGCGCGGGAATAGTCTCGCACGCCCTTGCCCATCAATATGGCTGCGGCGGATATGTGGGGCGGGCATCCGGGCGGTCGTTCGATACGCGGCGCGACCTGCCCTATCCGCCCTATGACTCGCTGCGCTTCGATGTGCCCCTGTTCCAGGAAGGCGACGTCAACGCGCGGCTATGGGTCCGCATCCGCGAGGTGGAACAAAGTCTTGGACTGATCGACCAGATTCTGGCGGGAATGCCGTCGGGCGACATCTCGGTCGCTGTCGGACACGGTCCCGACCCGTGCGAGGGCATTGCCCTTGTCGAGGGCTTTCGCGGTGACATTCTCTGCTGGCTCCGGCTCGGCCCGGCGGGGAATGTCGAGCGCTGCCACGTGCGCGACCCGTCCTGGTTTCAGTGGCCGGTGCTCGAGGCCGCGATCGATGGCAACATCGTCGCTGATTTTCCGCTCTGCAACAAATCGTTCAACTGCTCCTATTCCGGGCACGACCTTTAGGGCTGATCATGCGCAAGCTCCTGTTCGAAAGTCTGGTCCGACCACCGCTGACGGAAGCCCCGCCGGATCCCGAACTGGCCGACGTCGCGGCGCTTGCCGCGACGCTCGGTGACGTCGCCCGGCGCCGGCTTGGACGGAGTCTTTCGATCCGTGAAATCGATGCCGGTTCCTGCAATGGCTGCGAACTCGAGATCCATGCTCTCGGCAACGCCTTTTATGACCTCGAGCGCTTCGGACTTCGCTTCGTCGCCTCTCCACGCCATGCCGATGTCCTGCTCGTCACCGGTCTGGTCACGCGGAACATGCGCGAAGCGCTGGAGCGCACCTATAATGCGACCCCCGCGCCCAAATGGGTCGTTTCGGTAGGAGATTGTGCGGCCGACGGCGGCTGTTTTGCCGGCAGCTATGCCGTTGTCGGCGGGGTGTCCGCGGTGGTGCCGGTCGATCTGCACGTTGCCGGCTGCCCGCCTTCGCCAGAGAGGATTCTGAAGGCGCTGGTCGCGCTGATCGACCATGTGTCGCTGGGTGCTGGTGCGCCGTGAAACCGCAGCCGCTGCTTTGGTTGTTCCACGCCGGCGCCGCGGCTGCGACACGCCAGTTGCTGTCAATCGTGATCGTCACGCCGATCTTCGCCCTTCTTTCTCAAAACGGCCTGGCAGGGCCGATCCTCGTCCATACCGGTTCGGGCCATATCGCGGCCACGCCGATCCTGGCCTGGTTCTATCTGCTCACAGCAGTCAATTTTGCCATGACCAGGGAGGTGCTGATCGAGGTCACGGCCGAGCGCATCCGTCATGTCTCGCGCATCATCTCGGTGATCGCGCCGCAACAGGTGATCAGGAATTTGCGCGCGGTCCTCTGCCTGGCGACGGTCAGCCAGGCCGTCCTCACGCTAATGCCCGCCCCGACACTGGTGACGGATGCAAGCTGCTATCCTGGGTTTGGGACGACACTCGCGATCGCCTGGCCCGCCTTGATGAGCATCGGCGTCACCTATTTCGGCGCAAACGCCCTCGCGGCACAGCAAGCACTGGTCCGGGTACGATGACCGGGGCGAGGATCCGCAACGTCGATGTCGTCGACGCGCCGCTTCGACAAGCACTCCAGCGAGCTACACCATGACTCAGCGAAAGGAAGGGCGCGAGCCCGCTGAACCAAAGCAGCCCGATATCGATAGCGGGCCGGCGTCAGCCAATTTGCAGGAAATCCATGAGGCCGTTGCGAAGGCACGCGGGCATGCCGCGCAATGGCTGGCCCAACGCGAAAGCATGGCGAAAACCGTTGCCGCATATGAGGCGCTGACATCGGCTCAACGCCAGTCCGATGGACACGATCCGGTTGCCCTGGCGGCCGCGCCGCCTGCGGGAAAATGAGCCCACTCCCGGCTTCGAAATGCAGGTGACCCAGCGACGCCGCTTCCATGGCCATCGCCAGGTCAGCGCATGGACGACGAAGCATATCGTCACCTCCGGGCCGAAAATCCGCGCGCGGCGCGACGGCCGGCAGAACGAAACAGAGTGAATGAAATGAAGACGTGGATGTCCTTTTCGAACGCCTCAATGCCGGGGCATTGGCGGAATCGCCGCACGGCCGCCAACCTCCGGTGCCACCCTGTCCGGCGCTGACGACACCGGCGCCGAGGACGCCCTGTTTGGCGGCTGGTGCAAGCCTCGTCCCGGTGAGAGCGATCCCTCCGATCGCCTGACAGAACCGCATTTTGCCTCGCACGGCCAGATATCTCGCGTCGGCATCTGGCCCGACAGTTCCGGCACAGGAAATGCCTCGCCCGGAAAACCCTTTGTCCTGGAATTTGGCGATTCCCGATCCCTGCACCTGGACTGGTCCTGTGTGCAAAGCGCCATGAGCCTCGCCAATCCGCTGAAGCTCACACTCAGCTATACCGAAACGATGATGGGTTTCCTGTTTTTCAACGCGGATCCTCGCCGGATCGAGATGATCGGCCTGGGGGGCGGTTCACTGGCAAAATATTGCCACCATGCCTTGCCCGAGGCCGATATCACCGTCGTTGAAATCAGCGCCGATGTCATCGAGCTCCGGGAGCAGTTTCTGATTCCACCCGACAGCGACAGATTTCACATTCTGTGGGGAGACGGCGCTGACTATGTGAATGCCTCCTCAGCGCGCCCGGATGTCCTGATGGTCGACGGCTTTGACGGCGCCGGCCAGCCGCCACAATTGTGCAGTTCGGAATTCTATGATCATTGCTATGCGCGTCTGGCCCCGGAAGGATTGATGGTCGCCAATCTCTGGGGAAATGACTGCGACTATCGCCATCACGCCGCGCGGATCGACCAGAGCTTCTTCGGAAACCTGATCATCGTCCCGTCGGAAGGGACGTCGAACCGCACCGTCTTTGCCCGCAAGGGATCCTCGCTATCGCTCTCCAAGGCCCAGCTGGAGCGATCCGAAACACTGTTCAACGATCGTGATGCACGTTTCCTGACGGCGATCGGCAGGCGCATCGTCCAGCAGTTCCAGCGTCGCGCGAAGCACCAGGGCAAACCCGAGCCCCGCGCTGGCTGACCAGAGGCTTTGCGCTCCGGGGTGATAGAAGCGGCGGACGGAGGCGTTACCCTCATGCGATCACGGGCGGCGTTCGCCATCCCGTGCGCCAGTTCAGCGCCGCGGCTTACAGATGATGCATTCGTCGGATACGCACTGCCCACCGGCGATGTTGCGTTGGATCCAGGTGTCGAAAATCGTGGGATCACGACCGCCAACCTTGCGGTAGGCGCCGGTGGTGAGGGGCCCCGACGCCGCGTTGCTCACGGCGATCGTCCGGCAGCTTGCCCGATGGAGAACGATATAGTCAGCGCTGCGATTGGCGCGGAAGTTGAGCACAAATGCTTCCGGGTGACCCTTCGTCCACTCCAGAAATTCTGTGTCATCGTTAAAGAGCTGCGCGGTGTTCATGCTTGTCCATTTCGATGAAGTGTGAGGTAGAAGACGATGACCGCTGCGGATTCGATGCCGCTTCCCGCAACAATCGGAACCTGGCCAGGCGATGACTGAAGCAGTCGGCGTTCACGGTGTTCAGACGCGCTCGATAATGATGGCCGGTGCCATGCCGCCGCCCGCGCACATCGTGACGAGGCCGCGCTTGAGATCCCGCCGCTCGAGCTCGTCAAGCACGGTGCCGATCAACATCGCGCCGGTTGCACCGATCGGATGTCCAAGCGCGCAGGCCCCGCCGTTGACGTTGACCCTGTCGCGATCGAGGCCGAGATCCCGGACGAACTTCTCTGCAACGACCGCGAACGCTTCGTTGATTTCCCAGAGGTCGATATCCTCGATCCGCAGACGGGCTTTTTCAAGGACACGCCTCGCCGCCGGGACTGGGGCATTGAGCATGAGGGTAGGGCAGTCACCCATATTCGCAGCCATGACGACCCGGGCGCGGGGCTTCCAGCCATTGCGTGCGGTATAGTCCGGGGACGCCAGCAGGATTGCCGACGCCCCATCGACCACGCCTGAACTGTTGCCGGCATGGTGAATGGCCTGCCAGGTCAGGTCGGGATATTTCTGGTTGATCATTTGTCGGAAGGTTACGCCGTCATCATAGGGGGCATAATCGGTGATGGAAGCAAAGCTGGGCTTAAGGCTAGCCAGGGTCTGTGCGGTCGTCTCCGGACGCGGGTATTCGTCCCGGTCGAGTGCCACGCTACCATCCTCATTCAACACGGCGATCAGGCTTTTTGCAAACCGGCCATCGCAGATTGCCATGTCTGTGCGGCGCTGGCTTTCGAGTCCCAGCGCGTCGACATCTTCTCGGGAGATGCCTTCCATCGCGGCGATGGCGTCCGCGCACACGCCCTGGTGCGATTGGGGATGAAGTTTCTGCAGCGCGGGATTGCCGGTGCCGACACCCATCGGTTTGAAGCCAGCCGCAGCTTCCTCGGACGCCAATTGGGCAAGATAGGACATCATTTCGACACCGCCGGCCACGACGCAGTCGGCAAGACCTGACATGATCTGGCCTGCGGCCAGATTGACGCTGGTGATCCCGCCGCCGCAGAAGCGATCGAGCGTCATGCCACTGGCTCTGAGATCATAGTCCGCGAGGAGGGCCGACATTCGCCCGATGTCGCTACCCTGCTTGCCCTTTTGGGCGCTGGTCGCGAAAATGACGTCGTCGACCTCGGACGTTTCGAGGTCGTTGCGGTCAACCAGTGCCTTCAACACTGTCGCGCCAAGGTGCTGGGGATGGAGGTGCGACAAAGCGCCCTTGCCCGGTTTGCCGATACCGCGAGGTGTGCGAACGGCATCGATGATGTAGGCAGTGCCCATAAATTTGCTCCTGATCGCGCTCGGCACACCTGCCGAGCGATGTTCTCCGCCCGACGCGCTTCTTTCGCCGCGTCCCACTCGAGACGCATGGAGAAGAAGGAGTTGTCGCCGACCTTGTAGCCGATCCGGCCGCGAGGGCCGGCGGTAATGCGAGTCCGCTCGCTCCATCACTCCGGAACGAGGACACATGTCGCACGCGCAGACCATACGCTCAGACATCATCTGGCTGCCGGACCCGCGGCCAGGCAAAACTGGCAGATACAGATCCAGCCCCCGTGTCGGTCACCGCGGCAGTGACCGCCGCAACGAGTCGTTTGAACGGCTGTCCTGGCGGACGAGCGGCGGGCAATCTCGCGCCTGCATGGTGTCAGGCCGGCTTGGAAGGTGTGGCTTTTGATTTCCTCGGCGCATGCGCAGGCGGAATTGCCATGCCAGCCATTCTTTAAGTCATCATATATGGAACATCAATATCTATTGACAGAAATGTAGCTTGATGCATAAAACATCACTACTCCGTCGAGCCGCGCCGATGCCAATGCGCTTCTCCAGGCTCGGTAGTCATGCGCAGCCAGGAGAAATGACATGGGTATGCAGACGGCAACGCAACGATCAGCAACCTTCCCGATCGGATGTCGTGTTGTTTCAGGGCGAAAGGTGCACGCTGGCCTTTCCGCCACGCGTCTCGGGGCGCGGCGCCTGACATTATGTGCCCCCGCTTCCTGAGGTCGGCCCGCCATCAATGAAAAAGCCGAAAAACAAGGCCCCGTCGCGTGAAGGGCGAGACCCATCTTTCTTCTGGTGGGAGGGGGACACGCTGGTCGTCAATATTCTGGGCAAACCCAGTGCTCGTAGCGATGCCATTGGAAAAGTCAGGGGCACTCAGTTGATGGTCAGCGTGACTGCGGCTCCCAAATTAGGCAGGGCTACCGATCATATGGTGCGTTTTCTGGCTGGCGAGTTCGGCGTGTCGCCTTCGGCGATCACTGTCGTCTTCGGCCGCATGAACGTGAACAAGCAGCTCAGGATTGCAGCGCCCGCTACCCTTCCGGCGGCGTTCCGCCAATTATCGCTGCTATAGAGCACGCTGACACCAAATAGTCCGTTACCTGAAAGCGGAAAGCGGGTCAGTTCGACCAATCATGGGGTAAACATGATGCGCGCGGCCCGTCGCGTCGGGATCACCGAACCTCGGATAGGCTCTCGTGTTGGAGTGCGGCCATGACCGCGACCATGAGCGCCGCAATGGCTAGACCTCCCGTTTCCAGGAGCGGATAGACAGCCAGCCCCACGGCCGCCCCGGCTATCAATGCTGCCAATTTCAACCCATCCGGCACCCAACCGACCAGATTGTCATTGTCGAATTCCGCCAGGTTGCGGCCGAGATGAGTGAGAATCGTCGTCAGGAACAGGAATCCAAAGCGCTGCTCTTCCTCGGCCTGATAGACGGCGTTAAAGGCTCCGGTCGCCAGAACGACCGATACTGCCGTTACCGCAATGTGATCGCCCATGCCCGACGCAGCTGCCAGAGCCAGCCAGATGGTCGCGAGCGCAAGAATTCCGCGCCGACGCAAAGTCAGCGGCAATTTTAGTCCGAGGACCGACGCCAGTGCGATGCCCAGGACGAGCAGCCCAAGATATCCCAGGATCAGTCCGGCCCATATCACCAAAGGCGCGTAGGCGGTTTGCGCGGTATCGGCGAGACCAGTCCCGATAGAGCCCCGCAGAAGACAGAGAATGGCGGTGATCTCGACATAGGTCGCCATCGCCGTGAGAAAGAGGGGAAGTGCACCCACGTGCCACGTCCATGCTCCGGTGTTTCCTCGGCTCGCGCGCTGCTGATCGATCGGTGGCATGCCGCCTTATCGCAGACCGCCGAGACAAAAACTAGCGCGCTCGCATCTTTGCGGGTCCAATGCCGAGTGACTGGCCGACGTCACGCATCTGTCCTCCGGCGCCGAAGTCGCATCGTGCTCGACCCGGCTCGTCGGTCGTGATCTCGCGAAAACACGCATCAATGTCTGCGGCTCGCAGGGAAAGGCAAAGCTCGATTTGTCGCCGAACGCGATCGAGCAGGCCGCGCGGCGCTTCCCCGATCAAGCCGGCCGGCGGTCAGGACGAGCCAGGGCGACAATCTCCTTTCGAGCCGGAACGGCCCTTACGCGCCCTTCTTATTCTTCAGTGCCTCGAGCTTGGCGGCATATTCATCAGCCATCTTGAGATGGATGGCCTTGATGGTCAGGTCCTCAGTGGCATCGGCGAGCTCCATCTCCTGGCGATACCGCGTTTCCAGATAAGTCTGATCGTCGTTGTGCGGCAAGGCGGCGTCCCTTTTGTCGGCGGGAGCGATCCCGCATGTCGTTGTCGTGCTCTGTGCTGCCGGCACTATTCTCAACTTGCGGTGTTTGTTCAACACCCATTGATAAGTGCTGTATTAAATATCTTTCTCGTTCCATAAAGATGCATACTGATATATGGAACATCATGGTTATGGCAATCGGGCGCGCGCAGGCGACTGCTCATTCAAATCAGATGATGCAATCGGCGCGGGATTCCTATGCTTGCCAGCGAGGAATTTGGGCATGACCGGAGAAACCGGCACTCCCTTCCTGTTGATCGTTTTCAATCGCGCGGAAGCCATTTTTTCCGTCGAAGGGCCAGTGCGTGACGATCGCGCCTGGCGCAAAGCAGTCGCGGTGAAACACCAGCGGGGCGAAAGCGTCGGATTTTCCCCCTGCCTCAACGGCCAGGCGCGCATATGGCGTCGGCCTGCCGCCCAGGAATTTCGCGAGAAGACAGGCTTCAAGCGTGTCGCCAAAGGCTCGATCGTCGCGCTTTCCTGAATCATGGATGTTCCAACGATCCGTGTGGGTGATGATATTCCCGGCAACGAAGTGAGCTGGGATAAGGTTTCGGAGCAGATCCTCGAATCGATCGGTTGTGACGTGCGCCGGGACGGCTTTGCGTTTGTCTCAAGTGCGCAGATGCTCGACATGCTCCCCCGGGCTGCTCTGGACGGATGGCGGGATTTCGCTGCCACTTGGAATGATCTTCCGCGCGATCTGTTCATGGGCGATGGGGGCCGATATCGTCGTCGGCGATATGCCGTCTTGCATCAGGACGCCGGAGCGCTGGAACGCAAACCCCATCAGGCGCACTATCAAAGCGACGACCACAATCCGCTGAATGGCGGTATCGACCGGTGGTTCGAACCAATGACCGACCTCGCCGCCGCGAACCCGGTGGTCACAGCCTTGCTGGACCTGTGTTGGCAGCTGATCGCCAGCGTTACCGGTGAGCGTGCGATATCCGGGCTGGACGTCAAGATGCATCAGTTTCGGATCGAGCCCTCCGAAGCCGGCAAGGGTCAACCGACACCGGAAGGAATTCACAGAGACGGCGTCGACTGGGCCGCTGTTCTCCTCATCGGTCGCCAGAACGTCGATCGCGGGGGCACCGTGATCCAGGACGGCGAGGGGGATGTCATCGGATCCGGAGCGCTGACCCAGCCGCTGGACCTGCTGTTCCTCGACGATAGGCGGGTACTGCACGGCGTGGACGCGCTTCATCGCTTGGACCCAGGGCTACCGGGCTATCGGGATGTTCTGGTGGCTACGTTCCAGCGCTCTCAAGCTGGCCCCCTGGGTTGAAGGCGCGACACTGCTGATTGCGAAAACCCCCTTGCGGCGTCTCGCAGCATACGCTTCGCCGTTATGAAGCAATTGCCCTGATCCCGCCGCCGCCAGGACGCCGTAGCGGTTACGGCGCCCGGTTGGATGCCGATGTCCATCGGCTACGACTCTTTGGGAGCGCGCGATCTGCCGACACTGTTTGTCGTAAACCAACGCAGGCCAACCATAGGTCCCTATGTGATCGGCAAACCAGTCCACCAGTGTCAGCAAACAAGTATCCGGCGACCTCCGACAGCAAAGCCGCCAAAATGGCTGTAATTATTTTGACATACTTCGCTTCAACTATTTGACATTCCTGATTTAGGTCGAGAAAAGATATGGGATAAACCTTTGCTCCAGCGGCCGTCGTGAGAAGCGACTTTGCGGGAGTCCCAAGGAAAGACGAGTCGCAGGTCAAGCGGTGGGAACGCCCTTGCGCTCGGTTCGGGTCGTTATGCCAAAACTGGCGGTCGCTGATGCGTTCGTCGATGATGCCCGCGCAGCTCTAAGTGAGGCCGAACTGTTCGACCTGCTCTCCGAGTGCTGCAAAGCGATGGGCATTCGTTATTTCGCGCTGGTACATCACATCGATTTCGGGGTCGATGCGGCACCCGCGATCAGGCTGCACAACTACCCGCTGGCCTGGCAGCACTGGTTCGACGAAAACCGCCTGGGGCGTTCCGATCCGGTTCACCGCGCCAGCCAGCTCGCCAGCTACGGATTTCCCTGGTCGGCGATACCGAGCATGATCACGCTCACCCCGGCCGATCTGTGCGTCTTTGCCCAGGCACGGATCGTTGGGATCGGCGACGGATACACCGTCCCCGCTCATGTTCCTGGCGAGTTCACAGGATCCTGCTCCTTCGCCATGGGCGCGGGAGAGGCCTTTCCCCGAGATCTGCATTCGGTCGCCCAGATTCTCGGGGGCATCGCGTTCGACGCCGCGCGGCGGATCACGCGGATCCGCGAGATCTGGCCCCCGCTCGAGCGGCCGATCACCGAGCGGCAGCGCGACTGCGTGCTCTGGTCGACCCGCGGCAAGACCGACTGGGAGACAGGAACGATCCTCGGCATCAGCAAGGGAACGGTGATCCAGCATCTGAAGCATGCCCGCGAGCGTTACGACGTCCATAACAAGGCCGAGCTGTCGGTCAGGGCATTGCAGGACGGCCTGATCGCTTTTTCTGAACTCGGCCGGCGGCGATAGCCATACCAAGTTCTTGGTATAGGCGACGCCGGTAACTGTCGCGAGGTTGGAGGTCCCTTTCCGATGGAGGCCTCCGATGGTACAACTTCTTGATACAACGCTGAGAAATGCCGGCGACGCAGCGCTCAACGTGATGTTCGCCGCGCGCAAAAGCGTGTTCGTAGATCTGCTCCGATGGAATGTGCCGGTCCGTGACGGCCGCCACGAGATCGACCAGTTCGACGACGATCATGCCCGCTATCTGATCCTGCTCACAGATGACGGCCGTCATCTGGGCTCCGCCCGGCTGCTGCAGACGACCAGGCCGCACATTCTCGACACGCTCTTTCCCAACCTGTGCGAGCACCCGCTGCCGCGCGGTTCCAATACGCTGGAAATCACGCGATTCTGTCTCGACCGGACGCTACGGGCGATCGACCGGCGCAACATCCGCGACCAGCTCGTGACCGCGATCGTCGAGCATGCAGTCGGACACGGCATCACGACCTATACCGGCGTTGCCGAGATGGGCTGGTTCCAGCAGATCCTGAGCTTCGGCTGGGATTGTCGTCCGCTCGGCCTGCCGACCGAGCATGAAGGGGCGATGCTATGTGCGCTCCGGATCGCGATCGATCCCGATACGCCACAGTGCCTCGCCCGCGCCGGCATCTGGTCGCCGACCCCCACGCCCGGTCTTCAGGAAAGGCGCGCCATCGGCGCGAGAGGGTGACCGACATGGAGATGGATGCCCTCCCGCCCAAACCCGCCGGATTCGACGCAGCTTCCGATGCGCTTCGCAATCAGGGCTGGTGCCTGGTCCCCGGCATGCTCCCGAAGGAACAGGTCGCAGCGCTCGCCGCGGACTTCGATCCGATCTTCGCGGCCACGCCTTTTTGCGAAGGCGACTTCTACGGCGCGCGCACCAAGCGCTTCGGCAGCCTGTTGAAGCGATCGCCGCACACCGCCGCTTTCGCACAGCATCCCTTGATCATGGCGCTGGTCGAGCACGCACTCGGACCGTGGTGCGACACGATACAGCTCAACCTGACCCAGGCGATCGAGATCCATCCCGGCGCACCGCTGCAGTTCCCGCATCGTGACCAGGACATGTGGCCGGCACCGAAGGGGGAGCTCGAATATCTGGTCAATGTGATGTGGCCGCTGACAAGCTTCACGCGGGCGAACGGCGCGACGCTCATCTATCCAGGCTCGCACGGCCAACGCGCGCTGGCAGATGAAGGGTCAGGCGAGCCGCTCGTCGCCTCCTGCTGCCCGGGTACGGCCCTCGTCTTTCTCGGCTCGACCCTGCACGGTGCCGGTGCGAATCTGACGATCGAGACCCGACGCGGAATGATCGTCAGCTACTGCCTGGGATGGCTCAAGCCCTATGAGAATCAGTGGCTCGCCTATCCGCCGGCCGTTGCCCGGCATTTCGACCCCGAACTCGCCGCGTTGGTCGGTTACCGGCAGCACCGCCCGAACCTCGGCAATTACGAGGGCGTATGCCCCTCAGTCTTGCTGGGCGACGACATTCCGGAACATCTCGGTGCCGTAGATGCGCTACGCCCGGACCAGCGCGAGGCGGTTACCGCGCATCGCTGCGCGCAGGCGGCGCGAGAGGGTGGCGCATGAGCCCCGCCCAGGCGATGGAACGCAGCTATGCGACCCTGAAGCAGATGCTGCGGGAGGGGGTCTTCGCGCCGGGCATGCGGCTTGAGGCAATCCGGCTGGCCGACGAACTTGGCGTGAGCATGACTCCAGTGCGCGACGTCCTGCACCGGCTGGCCGGCGAACGCCTGGTGGAGGCAAGCAGCCGGGAAGGGTTCCACGTGCCGCGGTTCACCGAGGCGGCGCTGCGCGATCTCTATGAGTGGAATTCGGCATTGCTCGTCATGGCCGCGCGAACCAAGCGGCCTGGCGCCGAAGAAGCGCCGATCGCACCCCTGTGGGAAGTGCCCGCCGGTGCGGAACGCATAGCGGCGCTGTTCGCCCGGATCGCAGCAGCCGCGCCAAACCGCGAGATCGGCGACGCGATCGCCGCGGCAAGCGACCGCCTTCATCCCTTCCGGATCATCGAGCAGCGAATCCTGGAGCGAGTCGAAGGCGAGCTCGAGCAGTTGATCACCCGTGGATCCGACCAGCCGCATGCGATCAGGCGCTTTCATCTTCGCCGAATGCGCGCCGTCCCGGCCCTACTCCGCGAGCGCGGCGAGGTCTGATTCAAGGCACTCGATTATAATCCGATTATAAACTTTTTATAACCCGAACGCGCGCCGATCCTCTCCTTGTCGCACCATCCCGCGACGAGCAAGGAGACGAACAATGAACCCCGAAACCAACGAAGCAATCGACCTCATCGACCTCGGCGTCGCCAGCGTCGAGACCCAGGGCAACGGCACCCAGGTGCCGGACTTCATCGACAGCCAGAATCTCGCCGGCCTCAGCGACGACTGATCCAGCGTGCCGGCGCGGCTCACGCCGCGCCGGCCAACGGCCAAGGGGAACAGTTCGGTATGTTCTGGCAGATTCTGCCACACACTTCGGCATGCATTGCTGCCGACCGTATCATTCTGCTCGACGTGCGGCAGGATCGCTACCTGCTCGTGCCGCCGGCGATCACCGGACCAGTGGCGGCATGGCTGTCCAGCTCGGTCGCGCGCGCAGCTCCATCCGATCTGGTCGCGATGCTTGAGCGCAGCGCCATCTGGAAGCCGGGCGATCCGGCACCGTCACATCAGCGCTGCGATCTCGCGATACCCATGACACTTGAAACGCCCGAACGGCGGCGGCCGATCGGTCTGGTACAACATGCCCGAATCGACGGGATCATCGCGGCGACCTGGCTCGGCCTGCGTACGACGCCACTGCGCGTACAGCTCGATCGCCAGATGGCACGCAACGCCAGAAGCTCGACTCCGGACAGCGATCAGCTGAGCGAGCGGCTATCGAGCTTTCAGCAGGCACGACGGCTCAATCCGATCGCCAGAAACTGCCTGCTCGACTCGCTCGCGCTGGCCCGCTGGCTGTCGGCCGGGCGCTATGCCTGCCGGATCGTATTCGGCGTGGCGGCGACGCCCTTCGCCGCGCATTGCTGGCTGCAGGACGAACACGCGATCCTGAACGATCACTATGACCGGGTCTCGAAGTTTACGCCGATTTACGCCACGTGAGCGGCATCCGCTATCTCGCCATGCTCCGGCGAGCCGGACGCGCTGCATCGGGCAGGGTCGTCGGCGCCATAGAACAGGCCCAGTCCGAACTCGGGCTCACCCGGCTCTACGAAAGCCCGACACTCACGGTGCTCGCGCCGGCGACGCTGCCCCATGTCGTTGTGCCGAACGGCAGCGGCGTCATTCTTGGCCATGTGTTCGAGCGTGCCGGCGGGACGAGGTGTCATAGAGGCGCGACTTCCGGACTCGACCAGCCGCCGGCAGGGTTCGTCGAGCTCTACTGGGGCGGTTATCTGGCGCTCCGGACCCGCCACGCTGCCGCCGAGGTGCTGCGTGACCCGTCGGGCAGCGTGCCCTGCTATCATCTCGCGCTCGACGACGTGCACATTCTTGCGGCTGAACCCGCTCTGCTGGTCGATCTTGGCCTGGTCGCCGCCGGGATCGACTGGACGATCGTGAGCCAGGCAATGGTTTACCGCGACCTCAGGCCCGCGCGCACCGCGCTGCGCGGGATCGATGAGGTCCAACCTGGCGTTGCCATGCGCGTCCTGCCGCCTGGCGTTGCGATCGAATGCGCCTGGTCGCCCTGGACATTCACCGCGCGGGATCGCGAGATGTCCAATCCGGACGAAGCCATCGAAGCAGTGCGACAGGCGGCGACGAATTCGGTGTCGAGCTGGGGCAGTTGCTTTCGGAGGCCCCTGGTCGAGATATCGGGCGGCCTCGACTCAGCGATCGTCGCCGCGGTCCTGTCGCAGGAAAACGGCAGGCCGCGCGGCATCACGTTCCGGGCGGTCACCGGCGATATGGACGAGACGCCTTATGCGCGCGCCATCGCCGATCACCTCGGGATCGATCTGGAGACCATCAACCCGGACATAGCAGCCATCGATCTCGAGCACAGCGCATCGAGCGGTCTGGCGCGTCCCAATGCCAGAAGCTTCGCTCAGGCGCTCGATCCGCCGGAACGCCTGCATGCCGAAGACGTGGATGCCGACGCCTATTTCAGCGGCGGCGGCGGAGACAATGTCTTCAGCTATCAACGCTCGCTTGCGCCGATTCTCGACAGGTTGCGGCGACAGGGACTGGGCCGAGGCGTGTTTGAGACCATTGCCGACATGGCTGAGCTCGGAGAAACCAGCCCCTTGAATGTGGCGTTCCGAACGGTGCGCAGAGTGCTGCGCCGCCGGCCGGTCGAGACCTGGGCCACAAGCTATCAGTTTCTGGCGCGAACGGCGGTGGCCGACCTGCCTTGGCCGGCGGGCCATCCGTGGCTGCCGGTGCCGCACAACGCTCTCCCGGGAAAGCGTGCGCACGTCATGTCGCTCATCCGCGTGCAGAACCATCTCGACGGGCATGGCCGTCAGGCACACGCACCGATCATCTTCCCACTCCTGTCGCAGCCTCTGATGGAAACCTGCCTCTCCATCCCGAGCTGGCTATGGTGCGCCGGCGGCCGCAACCGCGCTGTCGTCCGTGCCGCCTTCGAGCCGTTGCTGCCGCCGATCGCCGTGGGGCGCCAGAGCAAGGGCGCATTCGACAGCCTCTGCATGCAGGCGGCGATCGCCAATAAGGTTCAGCTGCGCGATCTCCTTCTGGACGGCGCGCTGGCGCGCGAGGGCCTGCTCGACCTTCCCGCGATCCGGCTGGCCCTGAATGCAGCCGTGCCGAACGGCCTCGACACGCTGCGCCTGCTGGCGCTGGCCGACATCGCGGCCTGGGTGCATGGCTGGGAGGCTCGGTCTAATGCCGATCGGCCGGCGGCGGCGCGGCCTTGAGCGCTTCCCATCGTCGGATTTCGGGAAGGCGCGCCGGGTCGCCGGAAACTTTGTCCCTCAGCCAGAAATCGAACCACGCAACGTCACGCTCGTAAATCGCCAGCCGATGCGCCGGGTGCCATTTGACGTGATGCTCGTCGGGAAAAACGTACATTTCGACGGGCGCACCGTGGAACTGCAGTGCCGAGTAGCTTTCCAGCGCGAGCCGATATTCTCCATCGGGCACCTGGATCAGCAGCGGCGTCCTGATCCGGTCGGCGTTCAGTGCGAGCGAGTAAGGGCGCCAGAACGCATCGCCCGGCTCGCCGGGTTTGGGATAGCCCGATGCGATCAGAAAGTCGCGATAGCTGAGGCCGGCATCGACCATCGTACTGCCCGGATCCTCGCAGCAGCTGCTCATCGCTGCGGCCTTGAAGCGATGTGAGTGAAGCAGCGCATATTGCAGCGTCGAGGCGCCGTCGCTGAGACCGGTGATGCCGATCCGGTCCCGGTCGATCGCGCCGGTCGCCACCGCCGCATCGACTCCGGCATCGAGCGCCTGGAAGATCGAGCGCCGCTCAGCCCATCCCGGAATGTTGACGTGCTGGACCTCGGTCAGGCTGCGCGCCGTCGCCGTTGCGGGCAGGAGCGGCGGGCGCTGGAAGCTGAGGACGGCAAAACCGCGCGCCGCAAGCAGGTGAATCGGCACATCGTCGCCGGTACCCCCGCGCAGGAAGCCGCGACTGGTATATTGCACCACTACAAGTGGATGCCGCTCGCCCACACGCTGGCCGGGCGGCAGGACGAGATCGCCATAGGTGGTCGCGCCATCCCGGCTCCAGACGAGACGCTGCACGAGTCCGAGCGCCGCTACCGGAAAATCGGGATTGGGCTCGAACAGCGTCCGGATCTTTCCCGTGGCCGGCTCCAGCGACACCAGGGTTCGAGGACGGACCGCTGACTCATGGGCGCAGACAAGGCGGCGCGACACGGCCTGGCAGCCGAACAGCGCGTCGATCGTCTCGAACAGCCGGACGGGCGTGGCGTCGTGCCCGACCCGCCAGCGGTAAAAGACGGTCTTGCCGCCATTGTCCGGGCTGCCCCCGCGCATGAACAGCAGCTCGCTCTTCCCGGTCCACCACATGTCGGCGACATGGTCGGCACAGATTGCCGCGGGGCAGGCCAGTCGATGTCCACCCAGATCGACGTGAAGCGGGGTCGGGCCAAATATCAGCGAAGGGTCGTCACGCCCGATCCACGCCGTCGCGCCGTTCTCAGAGCCAGCATGAGACTGGGCACCGCCCGACCCAAGCGCTTCTTCCGCGTTCTCCGCCAAAGGGTCGTGGACGATGTGGCCGGAAGTCGCGTCGATGGCGATCGTCGCGACCGGAACGGGCAGCGCGGGCCGCGGGCGATCATCGGTCAGCGTCCAGAAGCTTTTGTCGAACAGAAATCCCGTTCGGCCCTCCGCATCGATCGCGACCCGCGCTGCCACCAGACCTGGCCGCGTCCGGGCAAGGATCGCCCGACCATCCCCGGACCAGCGGAAGCCGACGACGTCCGTCCCGAACCGCGTCACCTGCCTTGCCGCCTCACCACCGAGCCCGACCGTCCAGACCTGGGTGCTGCCGGTTTCGCGCCGAAGAAAGGCAATGCGGCTTCCATCGGGCGACCAGGACGGCGTGCCGGGATCGGGTGAGCCATTGACGATGTCCGGCGCGTCGCGAACGTCATGCGTCATAGCGATGAAGTCGCCGCCGACGTCGAGCAGGCGCGGCGTGGCCCGCCCGTTGAGCGACACCAGCATGATGCCGATGCAGTAACGATCACGGTCTGTATCCGCGCGGCGCATCGCCATCACTGCCCAACCGCCGTCAGGTGATACGCTGAAGGGCGCCTCCCCGGCCGGGCCGCTATCGGCTCGCCCGAAGTCGCGCAGCTCGACCAGCGTCTTTGCGTTCAGTTCCCGGCCCGGCAACTCAGAAGCCGCAGGATTGAGCCGCTCGGCACAGGATTCCCCTACGGCGTACGCCGGCACTGTCCATGAAAGGGCAGCGCCGACGGCACTGGCAAACAGCGGTCGACTCACCACGCCCTGGTGACCTGCAGCGAGACGACGCGCCCGATCGCGCTGGCATTTTCGGGATCGTAACCGGCTGTGGAAGGGCCGATGAAATAAGCGGCATAGGGAGGATCGCGATCGAACAGATTGGTCGCACCGAGTGAGACCCTGAGACCTTTGAACGCACCCCGCGCCGCCTGGAAACGATAGCTGAGTTGCAGGTCGAACGTCGTCCAGGAGTCGACATGCTGGGGCGTGGCGTTCAGCTTGTTGGTGTAGCCATCGACATAGTTGGTGAACAACGCGGCATCGAACCCGCTCCGCGACCAGCTGAGATGCGCCCGCCCCCGGAAGTCGACCGGGTTGCCGAGAACGCCGACCAGGTCTGAGACCGGCGCTGTAGGCGTCAACGCCTGTCGTATGTGGAAGATGTAGGTCCCGGCGCCGCCGATGTCGGCGTGGCCGCCGGCGAAAGTGAAGCCATAGCCCATGTCCATGTCGAGCCCGGATTGCCTGACGACCGAGAGGTTCTGGAGGCGGGCGTCAATCACGGCCGCGAACGCGGCGGTCGGCGGGATGCTGAAGGGATTGCTGAAAACCGGAGAAGAGTAGAGCGCGGCGACCCGCGCCGCGCTGGGATTCGCTTCGGTGATACCAGCATAGACGCTGCGGTTGACGAGGAAGCTGAGCAGTTGGGTCGATGGCGAGGCGATGCGGTCGCGATAATCCACGTTGAACCATGTCAGGCTGGCATGCGCTCCGGACAGGAAGCCGGGTTTGAAATCGGCGCCCAGTGTCCAGGTCGTCGCGCGTTCCGGCTTCAGATTGGGATCGTTGCCCCGCAGGACGATGATGTTCGACTGTCCCGACGGGGCCTGCGGGTCGGGCACGACATAAGAGAAGATCAGCTGGTTGGCGGGATCCTGGCGCAGGTCGTTAAAGCTCGGCGCGCGGAACGACGTACCATAGCTGCCACGGATGGTGAGGCCACCAACCGGCACCCAGGCGATGCCAAGCTTGGGATTGGTGGTCGTGCCGAAGTCGCTGTAATGCTCGGTTCGGACCGCCGCCGAGAGATCGAGGCGATGAAACCCCGGCAACGTCGCGTCGCCGCCGAACACCGGCAGGAGCAGTTCGGCATAGCCCGCCCTGACGTGGCGCGGCCCGCCGAGCGGGATCGGCGCGCTGACCTGCGGCGTCAGCGTCGAGATATAGGTCGTTCCGCCTTTGTCGACATAGCGTTCCTCGCGATACTCGCCGCCGACTGCCAGCCGCACGTCGCCGGCTGGAAGTGCGAACAGGGGACCGTCGGCGCGCAGCGTCGATGACCAGACCGAATTGACGTCAGTCAGGTCATAATAGCCGCGGATGCTGGCGATCGTCGCCGGGTTGGTTGCCGGGCCGTCGCCGAACAGATTATAGGCGGTCGTCGGATTGGGATCGGCCAGCGCAAGCGCCAGGCGCGCGGTGTTGACCAGATTATAGCCGGTGTATCGCTCATAGTCGCGGCCATAGGTGGCGTCGGCGTTGACTGACCAGGACCCGAGTTTCGCTTCCAGCCCGGCGGTCCCGCCATAGGCACTGGCGATACCGCGGCGCGACTCGTTCCCCAGGTCGCGCTGGAAGCTGTACTGAACGCCGACCGGCTGGTGCGTGCCGATCGGATCGACGTAGAAAGCATTGGTGACCGGCACGGTGCGGCGGGCGTTGCGCCCGGGGCGGTCAGCTTCGTCGAACGTGCGGATCGTCATCAACCCGTTGGCATAAAATCGCAGGCTGCTGCCGAGATCCTGGCTGACGGCGGCGAACACTGAATGCCGCCGCTGCTGCGGCAGGATGTCGGCGCCGATCCAGCTGTCGGCGAGATTGACGGTGCCGGGCGTCAGCTTCGCAGGCGTAAGCCCGACGCCGTTCTGCCCGGCCGGGATCGCGAAACTCGTGCCGCCGGCATAGATGGTGCCGGGATTGGCATAGGCCACACGGTGATCCAGCCCGCCAAACGGCCGCAGATCATCGGTCGCGAACGGCCGGTCGGACGCGCGCAGCCGATCCCGGTCATAATATTCATAGGCGATCATGGCGTGCCCGCCCGACCAGCGCGTGCCGAGCAGCAGACTCGCCTGATATTCCTGGGAATCGCCGTCGGCGGTACCGATGCGCGCGCTCGCCTCCACGCCGGTGAAGTCGAGTCGCGGCACGATGTTCACCACGCCCGCGACCGCATCCGACCCGTAGATCGCGGAGGCGCCGTCAGCGACGATCTCGATCCGCTTGACTGCCGAGGCCGGGATCATCGAGATATCCGCAAAGGCGCCGGCGAACCCGCCCAGCGGCGGTCGCTCGCCATTGAGCAGCACGAGCGTGGAGGTCGGCCCAAGCCCGCGCAGGTTGACGCTCGACCCGCGCGTCCCGTTCGCACCGGTGTTGGCCCCGACCGTGCCGCCGGGCGCCGTCGCCTCGTTGATCCCGCCCATGAAATTCTGCGGGATCGATTGCGCAATGGCCTGGGTCGTCGCAAAACCACCCTGCTCGATCGCCTTGCGGTCGATGACGACCAGCGGCGACCCAACCGGCGCCTTGCCGCGAATCCGTGTGCCGGTGACGAGAATGTCGCTGACGCCACCGGCATCCGCGCTCCCGCCTTCCGAAACCCGGCGAACGACAAGGGTTTCACCGACCGGCACCGCATGCAGGCCAGAGCCGCGCAGCAGCTGATCAACGGCTTCGTCCGACGAGAACCGCCCCTTGAGCGCGGGTGCCTGCAGGCCCGCGACAAGGTCAGTGGCAACAATTACCGGCCGGCCCGACAGCGCCGTCACCTGCCGCAGCGCGGTACCCAGATCCTGTGCCGGCAGGTCATAGTCGCGGGCGTCCATGGTCTGTCCCACTGCCATAGGCGATGCCAGAAGCATGACGGTCGTGCAGGCCGTGAGACCTGTGAATTTCCCTAAACGCATTCGTTCTTCCCCTTCGTCCGACGCCGATCTGGCGGCTGTCGAAAGGGCAAGACGACACGGGCGCAGGAACCCGCCCGAAATTCCTGCCACAGGCAGGCGATCAGAGACTGCTTCGTCCGGTCATCGGTCGGATCGCAAATCACCGTCTGTGCGATTCGGCCAAATCTCCGGCCGCCGATCACTACGACGCCGGGCGCGTTTGCCGTCGATGTCGAATTGGCGACCGCTTGGCATCGCTACGCGCCGGGGCGATTCATGAACGGGACAAAACGCACGCAAGCGCGGACGACCTTGACGCAGACAGGTGCGAAATGCCGAACCAGAGCGACAAGCTCGCGAAAAGTCTCGGTCGCGTTCAACGCCAGAATCGTTACAATGGCGATGACACCGATCTTGGTAACGTCGTCCAATGCCAGAAAAGACTCCACCGCCCGAACCAGCGGTGCGGGAAGGTGGAGCGTCCGCATCAAAGCGGACAGCAAAACAATATCGAGCATACGCCGAAAGCCAACCATCACAACCTCCTGTCGGCGTCATCGCAGGGGCGCGTTGGACGTCCGACAGGGCCTTGGACCAGCGCCAGATGATGCGGTCGGCTGCACTGAGCTTGGCATTTATTGACAGAGCGATTGGCAACTGTGTCAATAATCTTGCCAACTATGAAATGGTCACTTGTTATTCTGCCTACCGACATTCTAGGATGACTGGGGGAGGCTCAGTCGACAAATGGCAAGAGCGTCGAAAGCGGAAGACCTTGTTCCATCCGACACTCTGCTGAGCAGCGTCAAGATGCTGTTCCAACTCGTTTCGAAAGTCGATGGCGTGGACGGCGACGGCCGGGACATCAGTTATTTGGTGAAAACTAGCACTACATACAGGCGAAGCGTCGATGCAGCGCTGCGGTTGCTGGGATTTCAACCGGCGAACTTCACCAAGTGGAAGGCAGGTGACCCGGATCGCGCGCGAGCTTTCACCGAGCGCCTGATGAACGTGCTGCAAGGGGAGTTTTACCAGATAGAACTGGAGGACGAGCGCGAGAACGCGCAGACGGTCTGGAATCTTTTCAGTCAAAATGAGCAGGCCTTCACCTCAAACCTCTTCGCCTTGGCGACCGCACATTTGGAAAAGCTCGATGCTCTGGATCGGAGAAAGGCGGCAAAGCAACATAAGGTCGTGCGCGAAATGCTTGCCGCTGCCGCTCTGTCAATTCGATCCAACAGCGAATTCACCGATCACGCGCCGGCTGACTGGTCGAACACCTGGACGACCTATGCCGTCGGTGGTTGGGCCCGTGGCCTCGTCACCCGCGCGAACAGGATCGCCTATGTCTACGGAGCTCGCCGCTCGGGCAAGAGTCGGCTGATCTCCGCGATGCAGTTGCGGCTTCAGGCGGAGAGCCCTGGCTGCACCATCCTGCATCTCAGCGTCCGCGACATTATCAGCGCGTTTCGGGAACATCGCAGCTGCCGGCAAACGCACGAAGCGATTCTTAACAAGCTGCTACGCCAGTTGGACGCCGAACACGCCCCATATCAACTTGCCGAATTTTACGATTTCGACGCCGAGATGGTGCGCGTGCTCAGCCATGCGCCAGACGGCTCCATCTATCTCGTCATCAGTGACTGCGACGCATGCCTTCGTCTGGACGACGCGATCTTTCAACAGGACGCGATCGGTGCCACGAAGCACCTATTCAGTTTCCTTCGCCCCATGGCGGAGGAAAATGGACCCGCGTTGCTGAACCGCATTTCGGCCATTCTCGAGGGCTCTCGTCCGCTTGGGGACGTGGCAAGGGCCTATCCGGCGTCGCCGCTCAACGTCGGCACTTCGTTCACGCTCGGCAGGTTCTCCAAGGCCGAGTGCGCGGAGCTCGCGGCGCTCGCCGGGTTGGACCGGGAGGTGGATGTTGATCGGCTATACGATGAAACCGGAGGCCATCGATCGCTGATATGGTCCGTCCTTCAGTCCGTCGTGACGGAACGACCAGGTGCTGACCTGCCTGACGTCGCGGCGCTTCCTTCCGTCATTCGCACCATTGCCGACCTTCGTGAAGAACTCGCGCGGCAGCCCCTCCTCGAACAGGCATTTGCCAAGCTTCTCGCTAGGGAACGGATCGACCTCGAGTCCCGGACTCGGCTGCAGCACGCGATGTACATCGTTGGGTCCGACCCTCCGAGTTGCCAGTGCCCACTGCTGGAAGACAATCTGCTGCCAGCGCTCGCGCGAGAGGTCAGCGCTTGAGTACCGCCGTCGAAAACAGGCGATTTTTCCACGGGGTTCCGTTGCCCGTCGGAGAAGATGTGGTGCGCGTAAATCGCGCGGAGGATATGCAGATCGAGGAAGCCCTTCTCGACGGCAGCCTCGTCTATGTGCGCGCACCCCGAAAATCGGGCAAATCTTCGATCGCCAAGCTCATGGCAGTCAGGCTCGCACAGGGGGTCTCGCCTCGAATCGTCGTGAAATTCGATCTGACCAATGTCGGCCAGTATGACGGCGTCGATCAATTCAATGGGCTGCTTCAAAGCCGGCAGGTTTCGGCATTTGATGATCTGGTTCAACAGACTGGGATCGCGACCGCCCGCGCGGAAGTCATACGGCACGAAACCGGCGATAACCCCGATTGGTTCTGGCGGGCGGTAGAACTCGTTGCGCGCGAAGCGCCGGTGCCTATCATCGTTTTCATCGACGAGATCGAGGAAATACTCGACACTCATCGGGCCGTCGGCGAGGCTTGGCTGGTCGGCTTGCGGCAAGCCCATCAGACAGCTGAGGGAAAATTCACTGCCTGCATTCTCGGGCAATTGCCGCTCTACCTGCTCGTGCGATCGAGCGAGAGGACACCGTTCAACACTGCGCGCGAAATCGTGCTTCCGGACTTCAGCCTGACGCAAGTGGCCGAGATGGCGGAAACGCTGAATGCCAGCCTCGACGGCATAAACTGGGCACCGGTCATCGCCAGAGTCATCTTCAATCAGACAGGCGGCCAGCCAAACCTGACGCAATATCTTCTGGGCAAGATGAAATCCGAATTTGGCACCGATACGGAGCGCCTAGCCAACTCCTATTCCGAGTTCATTGCACGATTCGTCGAAGAGGATTCCGAGTGCCAGCCCAGCAGCTCCAACACCTATATGGGGGTGGATCTTGCTTTCGAAAGTCCGGGGACCTGGCCTGCAGCGGACGCGCTCGCCAACTATGCCAAGATGCTCGAGAATGGTGCAACGGGTAAGGACCGTGCGCCCCTTATCCTGTTTGATCCCTGGAGCGACGGCCAGCGGATGCTGGAAGCGATCGGGCTCGCCAAGGTAGTCGGTTCGACCAGCCCGGACAGCCGTGACGGCGCCTATCGATTTCTGACGATCCGCAGCGGGATCGTACGCCGAATCTTTGATCGTGACTGGCTCGGCAGGAGATTAAGCGGAATTGCCCCGCAAAGTTCCACCGGATCTACCAGTGCCGTGCTGGCGGAAATGGAAACGATCGCCCGCGAAGAACTGTGTCGCACCGAATGGGCGCTTGAACATGAGGCAACCATCACACCCAACAGCGGGCGCGAGGTCGTCGAAGGCGCATTGTTCGAATTTGAGCTCGTTCGGCAGCGGCCATCCGAGCGCCTGACCCTGCAGATGTTTCGCGGGATCGGTCAATTCGGCCGCCGCCTTTGGCTGCGGCAGGTACGCACTTTAAGGCAACTCGGCGCACAGGCTGGAGCCCTGCCGCAAATTCACCGAGGCTCACTGCTGAACAACGGGAGTATAGCCTACATCATCACACAGCGACCGCAGTTCACCTTGGCTGAACCGCTGTTCCAGGACTATATCCGCAACCGGCGGCGTTGGGCGCTCACGCAATTCCAGAGCCTTGCCAAGGGTCTCGAGCGGCTCGCGAGCCAGGGTGTCACACACAGGAACATCTGGCCGGGGTCGATCCGGGTCGACCTGGATCAGGATGAAGAAGTTTCACCAGAATTCAAGCTGGTAGGCTTCGAGTTCTCTGTAATGTTGCGCTCAATGGCCGCGGGTGCTGCCCGTGACCCGGGCCAGATAGTCGATGAACGGCGCCGCGCACTGCAGCAAACGTGTCTGCAGCAGCCACCACTTTCACGCCCTTATGCCCCGCCCGAATTCCTGGAGGGCCTGTTCGGAAGCCCGGCCGATCCGGTACCAGCGCTCGTCACAAGCGACGTGTTCAGCCTGGGGATGGTCGTTGCCGGCTGGTTTGTCGGGCCACCGGACGCAGACTCCTTCGAGGCAGTTCTGAAAAGCGGTGACGCAGGCTCGACCGAATATTCGGAGCAGGCGCACCAATCCTTCGTGGCAGCCTACCGGACCGTCATCCTGAAAGCGGTCAACGCGCAGCATCTCCCAGCGGTGCTCGGAGACCTTCTGCGGGAGATGCTTGAGTTTGACCCGGAAGCACGGCCCACACCCACGGACGTCCTTGATGCGCTGGATAAGAACATTGTTTCACTGCGCAACTGGGCGATGGGCGAGCGCAAGCCGATGCTGGCCTGTTACAGCTATCAGCACACCGCCGACCAGTTGAGTGCCTTCGGGCTCGTGACGAGCGAAACGGGTACCGAAGACAGTCGCCGCGATGTTGAAGCCTTTCTCGAACGCGAATTGCGCAACGCGCAGCTCTTCTACGCGCCCCTTGGGGTTGCCCCCTATGTCGAAACGCCACTCGACGGCCATCATCAGGCACAATGGGCACTGCTCGGCCAGAACTGGATTTTCTACTGCCAGCGTTACAATCGACGACAACGTGGCTTCGGCGCGAGCGTGCAATTGCCCCATGTACTACGGATCGCGTATCCGCGACCGCTTCATCGCTTCTGGCGAGTGCTGCCCGAAGAAGCGATCACGCTCAGCGAGCACGGTCCGCTCAGGATCGTGGAGCAACGCAGCACCGAGCTAAATGAAGAGAATGATGCGAAGTATCGGGTGCTCGACCCCATCCTGAACGATGCCAGGCGGCGTATTCTGCCGCCATCGTTCGAGATCGCGCAGTCGGCATTCAATTGGCTCGTGGAAGCCCAGATCCAGGATCTGGAGCTCCAGAGCTTCCCTGTCATGGCGCTGGGACCGGTGCGCAATCGGCAATGCGATTATGTGCTCGACGTACAAGCTTATCGCGAGCGATGCACCGCAAACGTGATGCGGTCGGCCGTCTTCCAGGCCAGCAACATTCGCGTACCGAAGGACTATTTCGAGCAGATCTTCCTTGATGCCCTGGCGCGGGATGATCGCGCTCTTTCACTGCGGCCCGAACGTCGAGATGGCGAGCGCCGCTCGACGGCACGCCTTGAGGATGTGACGACGGCCGGGATCACAATCTCCGGAAACCTGCTCCCCCCGCGCGCCCTTGTCGAACTGCGGTCGCTTTCCATGGGCCGACGCCCAATCCGCCAGCAGAGCGAAGCAATCGAGATACTCACGTCCTCAAGAATCCTCTTCGACCAGCTCCTGCAACCGCACGTTATCGTTGACGACGAAGGTACCGATCAGGCCGCGATTGCTGCCGCAGTTGAAGGCCTTGCGGGACGGTCGCCGGAAATTGTGCGAAAGATCGTTACGACAAGCCCTCTCATGGCGTTGCAGGGGCCTCCCGGCACGGGCAAGACGACGGTGATTGCCGCTGTCGTCAACAGCCTCTTCCGACACGACCGCACGTCACGCATTCTGATCACATCGCAGTCGCACGCGGCGGTCGACAACATCGCTCTGCGGATACGCGACCTGAAGCTCGAGGACGACGGGGCGATCTGCGTACGCGTCGCGGCCGACAGCCACTTTGACGAGGAACGGATCGATCATCGACTTCGCGCTTGGCGGCCGGAGGAAACCGCAAACCGCGTCGCGACCAGGTTGCGGGCCAATTGCGAACAGAATGTGCTGGGGATCCAGGATCCGATCCTGCGCCAGGCATATGGGCAATTGGCGGTGGCCGCGACCGACGGCATCCTCGAGCTCGTGGAACGAGTCCGCGAGGGCGCGACGTTGGTATTTGCAACGACAGCCGGGTCCAGCCGGGTGCAACAGGACGGCTATCTGACGCACGGCAAATTCGACCTGGCCGTGATCGACGAAGCGTCGAAGGCCTGGCCGACCGAGATCATCCAGCCAATGCTGCTCGGCGATCGGCAGCTGCTTGTCGGCGACCATTTCCAATTGCCGGCCTTCGGATCGACGGACATCTCACGGCTGCTCGCGCAATGCATCAAGAGCGACCGTGCCGAATTCCGGGTGCTGGCGAATCATCAAGCCGCAGTCCGAGCCTGGCTGAAACTGTTCGAAACCTTTTTCGACAAGGGCAACAAGAAGTTTGTCGCTTCTGCCGATCAAAAGACTCTTCCCGGCTGGCGAGACAAGAAACAGGTTGCGGAACAGCTCGATCTGCAATTTCGAATGCGAAGCGACATCGCCGATGTCGTCTCCCATACCTTTTACAAAGACGCTCTCAAGTCGGACGCGAGTGTAGATGCGAGAATTCGACCGGTCTGGGTGGATCGCATGGCGCGGGATCTAGGCATGACCGGAGGAATCCTCTGGATCGATACCAGCCATGACGAGCTGTTTCGCAGTCCAAAACCCTACTACAACGAGGATCAGGCAAAGCTGGTCGCGCGCCTCGTCAGTCATGCGAGCGATGTGGCGAGGCAAAGCGACGAGAGTGGCGACGGCCGGCCGGACATTGTGGCGCTGTCTCCCTATCGCAAGCAGAACGATTTCATCAGGCGTGAGCTGATGGGTGGGCGAGGCAGCGATCTCACAGAGTTTGTGAGCACCGTTGACAGCTTTCAGGGCCAGGAAGCGGAGGTCGTAGTGCTTTCGCTGACGCGAGGGCAGATCGGCGCAGAAGACGGCACGGAGTCAGCCGCGCGGCGGCTGGGCTTCATGGCCGAACCCGAGCGTATCAACGTCATGTTCTCTCGCGCTCGCGAGCTGCTGATCATCATCGGCGATTTCAGCTTTTTTGCGGATGCCGAGCGGGTAGAAAAACGCAACAATCCGAATGCTCCGAGAGACTTGTCGTTCTGGACCCGGCTCTGCAGGCGGATCGCTGAGACCGGCCAGGTGATAGGCGTCAACGAGCTTCCGACAGAATTCGAGATCGATTGATGGCTGCGACGGACTCCGCCGATATCGTTTCGATCTGGGTGCCTTGTGAACCCTTCGAGGTGACGCTGTCCGCAGACAATGACGGCCCTACGTCGATCGAGAAAGCGGTTCTGCTGCTGCTCTCCCATCGGACAGATCAGACGCTCCAGGACGTACTTGACTTCCTCGGCCTGGGCGAACGATTGACCATGGATCTGATCACCGAACTTTGGCGCCGCGGCTATATCCTCGTCGACACCGTGACGGATCGCATTCAGATCGAACCGTCCTGGCGTTCCCTCGTAACGCATGGCGAGTGGTCGAAGATCAAGACGGCGCACACAAGGTCGGAAACCGTCTCTCTGATGCGCGAGTTGGTCTCCGGCCAGATCGTCGGCGACCGTTCGTCCGACGCAGCTCCGGCCCCCGGCGCCGGCGCCCCGATGCTCGTAAGCGCGACGCTGCAGGAGGTCGTCGGTAACCGCGATGTTGCTCTGGCCGCGCTTAACCATCTCAATCCCAACTCGCCGCTTCGCTCGCGCAGCCGAAATCTGACGGCAAAACTGTTGAGCGCAGACCGGAGCGTCCAATCGCGGCGCTTGGGCTGGCTTCGCCTCGATTTCGAGGCAACGCTCGATTCCGACTCAGCCAATAGCCTGACCATTCATTCCTTGTCCCGCGGGGATTCCGCGTTGGCGCGTCTTGGCCCCGGCATTGCCCGGGCTCTGACGGACTGGGCGGTCGAGAACACGGACGAGCCACTCGTCCGGAACTTGGCAAAAAAAGCGAAGCGGCGAAGCGCTCGGCCGAGTCCCAGCCTGGCCTCCCGCGTGCACGCGCTTCTGGAACGAATAGAAGCCACTCTAGCTGCGCCGGTCGCGCAACAGAACCAGCTTGAGGCATGGGTTGAATCGCTCATGGCCATCGAGGCTGACATCGAAGCCGTTCGCGAGGCGGGAGGCGTGACCAATCTGCATTGCGGCGAGGCGGCGCATACGTGGTTTCGAGACGTTGCGATCCAAGGATTCGAACATCAGCTGGCGATCATGGTGCCGACACTCGACTTTGCCGGGCTTAGCGCGTGCAATGATGCGATCGTTTCGCGGCTTGCCAGCGCGCCGGTTGACGCATCGATGTTTCTCCTCTGGGGCGGCGGCCGATTACAGCAGCTTCCGCCCGCCTGTCATAACCTTCTCGGCAACATGGCATCTGAGAGCCGGTCCGCCGAGGGACCTCGCCTGCGCTTCGCCGATCGGAGTTCGCGGATCGCCAGCACGATGGCCGTCGCCGACGGCCAGCGCATATTCTATGCGAGCGCTTCTCCTCTGGATTCCCGGTCGGCCACCGGCGGCTTTGCCTTCGTTCTAGATGTCATGTCGGGCCCTCATTCCGCTATGGCGAGACGCCTTCTCGAGATTGCCCGCAATCGCTCTCCAGACTATGACATGGCAGAGACGATCAACCTGCATGCGTGGCATCGACATCAGGCTGGCGATCGCCGCATACCGAATCTGCGAACGTCCTCGGAAGAGAATGGCGATGAGGAGGGTCTCGACGACGGGTATCCCGCCGACAATTCGTTGATCACTACCGCGAGGCTCTACGATCTCAAGGTGCGCTGCACTGAAGCAGCCAGGCGCCTGCAAAGCGGCCGCATGACCGCGGAAGTGATAACCGATGCCGGCCTGTTTCAGCGGGCGCTGGATATAGTGGCAGACACTGAAAAGATATCGGCCGAGCCGAGCCTGTGGCTTGGGCTGGGCGCCGATCTCGCGTCCGGCCGAAGTCTGCCGCTTCATCGCGCCCTCACCGACGCGATCACGGCGCGAGTCAAAGGGCGGCTGGAGACGGTGCTGCTGATTGAACAGTTCAACGGCCGTCACGGCGTGGAGATCGGCGCCGTCCAGGCGCTCGCCGAAGCCTCACCCGAGCTGGTGACGATCATTCCGGTCAATGGCCTGCCGGGCAATTTCGTGTGCGGCGAGGAGCGGTTTCTCGTGTCACCCGGTGGACTCGCCTCCCCCGTCGAGCCCGAATCGAGGCGATTGAGCAGTCGGCTGATCGGCGTCGGAATCTCTGACAGCGTCCTTTGCGCGAAGTTCAGGCACGCTCTTGCCGATTGGGAACCGCGCCTTCGGGCACGGCTGGGAACTGACAAACTGAACCCGTCGGCGCAGCCGAAGACCGATTTGCCCGAGCGCGTGCCGATGCCGAGCATCGCGGAGATTGCCGCAGCGTGGCAATCTGCCAAGCCCGCGCAGCGGATCAGCGCATTGACTGGAGCACTGTGTGGCCAGGACGGAATTGAGGCGGGCACGATCGAGGCATTGCTGAATATGAGCAGCGGCGGCCCCAAAGCCGACCCGATGCTGTCGGAGTTTCGCGCGGACGTTCTCCAGATCGCCGCCCTGCACGCAGGGGAGCCGTTGGCTTCTCAAGCGCTCGACGCCTTGATCGAGATGGCCTGGTCGCGCGGCGAGTGGCAGCAGGCGGCGCTGATGCTTGAGGCGGCCAGGCCCAACGGAACACTGGTTGCCGCTGATTTTGCGGTCGCCAACGCGGAGGCGGATTCGGGGCTTACCCTGTCCGGCATGCCGGACGCGCTGGAAAGCCACGGGGACGATGCCTGGCTGGGTTCGGTAGCGCTCGGCATCAAGGCCGTCCTTTTCAATGGCGATGCCGCCATGGCGGACGCGCTTGAGGTCAAGCTTGCGGTTGATTCGCCTCCGCAGCTGGCCGGGTCGCTTGGCACGATCGCCGCGGCCGTACTCGCATATTGGCACGCAACGGGCGGGCAAGTCGACAAGGAGACCATTCAGGCGATCGCATCGCAGCAGGATGCTGAAAAGCGCATCCCGACACTCGCCAGATTGTTCGCGGAAACCTACCGGCTTGCGGCAAAGCCAACGTTTCAGAAGCGCTTCCTGCGGCGCGTGACGGCCAACCTGTACGCTGTCACATCCCGTCTTCGACCCATTGCCGAGGCGATACCGGATGACGGCCCGGAGAGAGTCCCGAAGGCGGTCTGGAAGAAAATCGAGACGGACCTGATCGCGATTTTCGGTCGAGGTCCGGTCGATGTGCGGCGCGCTAGCGAGGAGATGTTCGGACTCGCCTGCAAGCAGCACATGGATTCGAAAGACCCGAAGATAATTGGAAAGATATTGGTGGCGATCATGAGCGACCTTCGCAGCGTAATCCAACGCGCGGTTGGCCTGCGCGACGCGCTGATCCTGATTTCTGCCAGAAAGGCCGATGGAAATCAGCCGTTGGCGATCCTGTTGGCCAAATTGAACGCGGAGATTGGAGCCCTTGGAGATACCGTTCTTGGTCTCCCTGACACCCTGAAGGCAAAACCGGTCTTGATCGATCTCGAACGGCGGCTCCGCGGCCTCATGGGCCCCGTCCAATGAACATGACCAGTTCTCCCATGGAACGACTGCGCGACTGGCCGGAACTGTGGCGTCATCCTGCGCTGTTTTGCCTCGTCCACAGCTCCGTGCAGACGTCGCGTTCGGCACGTGAGTATCTGCAAGCTCTCTTCGCCGATGAGGCATCCAGTCGAGAAGACGCGTGGACGCGCATCATCCGGGCAGGAGATGCGGGCGCCGCGCAAATCGCCCGTGATCTGTTGGCGGTCGATATTGGTATCACAACCGCCGAGAAAGGGATTGCCGAGACGCGTGCGGGCTTCAGACGTCGCGTGCAACAGCTCCAATGGCGCGCGCATGTTCTGAGTGCGGGCCGGACCGAGATCCAAACCCAGGTGCAGCAGGCGCTGGACGTCCTTGTCGATGATCCCGCGGAGGCTGAACGGCAGTTGGCGGCGGCCGAACTCCTAGCGGCCGCTGGTGAGGAGCGCGATCTCGATGCTCTCGCACAGGCGCATCCCGACCGTGCTACCGAGGGCGTCGACCATCTGCAGGAAGCAATCGCAGCGCGCGATCTCCGACTTGCCTATGTCTATGCCGGTCACTTGGGCAACCCGTTGGCGCCGTCGCAACCTCTCAGACAGGAAACCTGGCTCGATCGCACGCCCGTCATCGATCTGCTGACCTGGCGCCTGAACTCCGAGCAGGCGCCGGCGCGCCTGGCGAGCGTCGAGCTTGCTGATCACGAGATCCTGATGCTTGCGTTGATCGAAAAATCGATGGCGGCAAATGATCTGGTCCCGGCGGACGCGGAGCAGATCGTGAAAGCGATTATGATGTTTGCTGCCGGCAAAGGGGCCACCCTGCCCGTGAGCAACATCCTCTCGATCGCAGACGAAGACTCGCTTCCGTTTGCATTCGAACTCGTTGGCGGAAGCGCGATGCGGATCTTTCCGCTCGCCGCCGATGAAAACGGAACTGTGGTGATCCTGCTTCCACGGAATTCAATAGCCGCATTTCCGGCCGGCTGGGGTGCCAGGCGTTTCGTCGCTTTCGATCTGTTCGACCAGTGGAATCTGGACCGACCCTCGAATTCGCTCCTGCTCACGGTCCGAATGCTGATGGACGTTGTTTCGTCGCCGAGGCGCGTCGAAGATCTGGTTCGTCTGCAGTCTCGCGCGGTCGCCGTCAGACCACTTGTTCACGAGATGCTTGGACGTGACATATGGCGCGCAAGAAGCCTGGCCGGGCTCGACACGTCAGCGGATGACTTACCGATTGACGCAATGCTCAGTCCGATGCTGGGCGCGCTGGACCTTTATGTCGACGAGATCGACATCCTCGCGCTCGACGATGCCTGCGGCGGCGATTTGAACCTGCTTCTCAAAATCCTCAGCGCTGTGACGGATAAGCTCAATATTACACAAGTCGCCAATCGCCGCTTCGATGCAGCAGGCGTCATTCTGTCGGAGAGCGGGGCGGCTTTGATTGACGAGATCGTGGAGGCGGATCTGGTCCTCCGTCTCGGAGAGCGGCGCGACAATGCTGAGGCGGTTCTGGCTGTCATTGATTATGAGATCGAGCAACGGGCGCATGTGGGACGACAATATCCGACATACGACGAATTGGCACAGATCGTCGTCGACGAGGGCTGGATCAGCGAACTCGATGTAGCGCGGTCGATGATCGACTGGATGGCAGATCTGAGCCTGCTCTTCATGGTGCAGACCGCAGGCGGCATCGAGGTGCACCGGCGACTTGGGCTACCGTACAGAATTCTGCTTCATCGATAGCCCGTCTCGCGCACAGGCGGCACCGGACCTAAATTCGCAGCTATTTACCGTGGCGAAGGACTAAATCCCCCTGAGCATCGCGCTCGACCCGAAGATTGAAGGTCGCAGCGAGGATCGCGGCGAGCGCAACGGTCGGCGTAGCGTGAAACGTCCCCGTCACGCGCAGTCCGGCAAGCGCCGGCTCGCCAAGCCGAATCTTGTGCTCCGAGTAGCGATTTGCCGCGGCCACCACCTGCTCGAGCGGCGCGCCGTTGAAGCTGAGCATACCCTTGACCCACTGGTCGGCACCAGCCGGCGCCGCAGACACCTGCGCCACGCCGGCGGCAGGCGCGTCAGCAAAGACCTGACCAGGCACGAGCCGCGCGAGCGTCGCGCCGCCGGCCCCACGCGCCTTGCGGTCGCGGATCTCGACCGCCCCCCGCAGCAGGACCACCTTCACCCCTTCCCGGCCAAGCACCACGTCGAACAGGGTGCCGCGATCAATGATGGTCCGGCCGGCCGCCTCGACCATGAACGGCCGCCCCGCCTCATGCGCGACGTCGAAGCGAGCCCGTCCCCGCGACAGACGAACGACCCGCGCCTGGCCGGTGAACACCGGTTCGATCACGCTGTCGGTGTCGAGCGTGACGGTCGTGCCGTCCGCCAGCCGAACGGTGCGGATCTCCCCGACTCGGGTCGCGAACGGCTTGCTGGCCTGCGCCACCGCAGCCGGGCGGGTGCCATCGCCTCGCCACAGAAACACGGCGCCACCACCGATCAAGAGCGCGACAATCACGCTTGCGTACGCAGCGCGCGAGCCCGGCATTGCAAAGATGGATCGACGACTGACGGCTGCGAGATGCTCCTTTGCGAGCGGCGAGCCGGCCAATCCAGCGGCGAGCTGCCAGCGCCGCTCGATCCGGACATAGGCGGCCCGGTTTCGCGGATCGCTTGCGCGCCACCGTTCGAATTCAAGTCGAGACATTTCAGCGTCCGATCCGCGCATCCGTGCGAACCAGGCCGATGCCTCGCGGCCAGTCACATCCGCGGCACTGTCGCCGCCGCCGAACAACGCCATCAGGGGCGGCCCATCAACCTGTCGATCTGGTCCACGGCACGACCGAGCTGCTTCTCGACGCCCGAGACCGAGAGGCCGGTCCGCCCTGCAATCTCCGCATAGCTGAGGCCTTCCAGCCGGTGCGCCATGAAAATCTCCCGAGTCTTTGGTTTCAAAGACTTTATAGCAGATTCGAGACGCACAAGACTATCGCGCGCCTCCAGTCGAGCCAGCTCGTCGAGCCCCACAAGGTCGCAATCATCGGCATTCACATGGGCGTCCCGAGCGTGACGCCGGGCCGCTTTCGCTCGGTCCTTCAGAAGGTTACGGGCAATCTGGCGCAGATACTCCGCGGGCCGGGAAATGGAACCGGAACGGCGCAGATCGATGCGCGACAGGCGAAGAAAAGCCTCCTGGACGAGATCCCGCGCATCTTCAGGGCTGGCGCGGTACCGCGTGAAGAACCGCACCAGGGCGTGCTGTTCATTGCGATAGAGGACATCGAGCTCCATCACGGTCGGCAGCGGGTCCGGCATCTGCGACGACAGATCCTCCTGACCGTCGACCCGGGGAGCGTTGCGCGTCACCGCGCCCAATCCGCACGGCGCCAGCCCGCAGCGAATTCCACCCGGCTCCACAGATGCCGTTCCAGTCGATCAAGTGCTCCAGTCCAGCCCACAATCCGTCTCCAGACAGCGAGACGGCGCCGGCTCGAAGCCGGGTGTTGAGAACATGCATGGGAAACACATGCGCCGACGCCTTTAGCCGCAAGCGGCCTGAACATGCGCGTCGGCCACCCGGGCAACCGAGAGCCAGATAGAGATCACCATGCGAGGTTCTCACGCCTCGACACCGCCATTCAAGCGGTGCGCAACAAGTCTAGAACGGGTGCGACATAAAACGCAAGCCCATGAGAAAGCGGAGCGATTCCGCCACTTTGGACCTAAATGCCAGCCTCGGCCTTCAGCACCTCGAGCCGCTCAAGGCAGACCGTCTCGACGATCGCCCGCAGCGCCCGGACGGCAACTGCGAGCGCCTCGAGGTCGGCCATCTCGATCGTGTAATTGGGCGAGTAGCGCGCCTCGACATAGGCTCGCTTGAGGAGTTCGAAACGCCGCCGGTCCTGCTTCGTCGCCCGAGGCCAAGCCACAACGAGACGGGGTTCTTTGTCCTCCGCAAGGGACCGGAGGAATTTGATGTTGTGGGATCGAGGGAAGTAGAGCGAGCGCGTTAATAGGTAACAACCGAATAGACGTTCCGCAGATTGGTGAAGCGCGAACGCCGCGCCTTTTGCCCAGCCGATATCAACTGACGCCTTCTCGAACTCGAACTGAAATGCCTCCAACCGTCGGCCCGTCTCAGGAAACCATGAATCGAAATACTCGCGCGACATTGCGTAAGCGTCAACGGGCGTAAGCGCAGCTGGGGTCGCTAGGGAATGTTGCGGCAACTCATAGAGAGCAATCCCGTCCCGCGCGATATCGGTCCAGAAATACTCACCCCGCCGCAGCGCGTTATTCACCTCGTCGAGGCTGTGAACGATGATGTTGACCTGTCGTCCGATCGTCTGATCGCGCTGGATACGATCTTCGGCAATGTACCAGTAATCCGCGACGTCGGTCAGGTCGGCGTGGTTGACGATGACGAGGAGGTCGAAGTCGGACTGGTAGCCGTTTTCGGGCTCATCGACCCAATCGTCACGGGCATAGCTCCCGAAGAGGATGACCTTCAGGACCTTGCCGTTCCTCTTCCACGGCTGGGTCGCTCCGGAGATCGCAGCTTCGAAGTCACGCATCAGGATCGCAACGACGCGCTCAAGCTCGCCCTGTTGAACCGCCGGAAGATGGTCGAGATCGCGGCGCACGCGTTCAGGCTCCGTCGATGACATGCAGCGACGCCTTACCGTTCTTCACCGCCTTGGGCGATAGGCGCCGGTCAAAGGTCGCGAGCTTGCCGCCATTCTCGGCGGCCAATGCGAGAAGGTAGCTATCCGTTACCTGGGCCGAGGTAAGGATCTGGGTCGGATCGACACGATCGGATCCGACCAGACTCATATCGTCCGACCAGAAGCGATGCCCGGGCAGTCCACGTAGCCGCTGGACGACGTCAGCGACGATCGCCGGCGAACCCGGTGAGTTGGGATATTTGGGATGGCCGACAACCCGGATCACGCCGTTTTCCGTCATCGGGCACGTCGCCCATTTGAGCTGACCCTCTGCTTCGAACCACCGATGGGCGGCGTCATGCCCGACATGAGCGGGGTCGATGAGGGCAATGAGTACATTGACGTCGAGCAGGAACCTCACGGCAATTCGTCGCGCAAGGCGTTCACGGACGCCTGGGTAACGATGACGCCGTCGCGCGCCGGCAGGAGAGGGATACCATTTCGCTCTCGTGGCTGATCGGGCCGTCTCAACGCGCGACGGGCGAGATCGGAGATGACGTCGCCGACGGTACGGTGGTTTTGACTCGCGATCGCCTTTGCGGCCTCAAGCACGTCATCGTCTATGGCAAGCGTCGTTCGCATCAAGTTGTTCCAGCATCAGACATCACGCATCATATCGAGCTTGCTGCAGCCATTCAACCACATGCGAAGCCAACGCGTCGGATATCAAGGATGTCGGACTGCGAACCCGCGGCCGAACCCGCTCGCCCGCAGGCGCGGCACGGCTATGACGCGCCACGCCGCCTGCCGGGTACAGCAGCGCTCGATCCCGGCGTCGATCATCGATGCGCTACTCGACTTCGGCGAGCGCCACACCGCTGGTAGCGGCACAGAGACATGCTTCTTCACGAAGCGCTCGCGGCAGCGGTTCGCGACCTACCTTGGCCAAGAGTCGAGGCACTTCGAACGCTACCGCTCGGTCTACGCTGTCGTCTCAGCCCATGGCGAAGTCATCACCGCGAGCTGGCGGCACTGAAATCCCCCGCACCGCCAAAGGCCATCGCCCACAAGCTGGTTCCCACCCTCCGCCGTCGCACTCGCCGCCGCCGTCATCTTCTGGCTGCGATCAGATATCCTGACTCTAGCCTGATCGTCGCTATCTTCGGTGCTCACGGGGATGGCCCGGCTCGAACCACGTGCGAGGATCCGCAGGGCAGGTCAACGATGGCCTCGCAGTCGCCGCACCACTGGCGGTCAACAGCCTGGAAGTAGGCGCCACACGCCGTAGATCGTTCGCCAGCACTGCGGGAGCTTCTTCCCTAGGACGTGCTTCTGCCGGGTTATCTACCGCGATCGCTCAGCCCGCGCCCCGACGCGGAATACGCGCGCGAAGATCCATGCGGTCACCCTCCAAGACGTAGCGCCGACCATCGCCCGTGAGCGACCGCCCCCCTGGACCCACCCGGATCAGTCCGAGGCGCGTCAGGTACTCGGCAATCTCTACAAAGTCTCCCTTGTTGGAGATCGCCAGAGAGCGGCGGATCTCGTCTTCCGACACCGCACCACGGCTAGCGAGTATCTTCAGAAAGTCGCGGTGAACGGGGCCGAGACCGTTCGCGTCAACCTGCAGGGTGTTGGAGAACCATCCGCCGACATCCACGGCGGTCATCCGCGATGCCACCGACTGTCTCGTGGGGATCTCACCACCAGCCTCCGCCTCCGCGAGCGAATAGAAGTATGCGATCAGCGGGTTCAGGATCTGGACGCTCGGCCGGGGCCCGCACTGCATCCGCGCCGCGATCTCGATACACGCCTCGCGCGGCAGGTCAGCACCATCGAGCATGCCCCGACCCCGGAGCCAGACGATTCCGGCCGTCTCCTCCAAGGTGTAAGCCCTCAAGGTAGTCCGCGTGGGCCTACTCAGAAATGCCTCAGTGAGCTTGCCCGGATCGGTTGTGGCTAGCAGGAAAACTACGCGCGAAAAGTCATAAACGACGTTGTCGACGGTCGTCGTCCGGCGCTCGTCGAGCGCACTTAGCAGCGCCGTCGCTACGGTCGGCGGGATCGCATGGACCTCATCGACGAAGATCACGCATGGAGCGACCAGCACTGGACCATCCACGTCCGGATCCTGATCCGGCACAAGTTCCGCCTTCTCCAAACGCTGGACGATCATCTCCGGCCGGCGCAGGTCAGCGCCGTTGAAGAGAATCGGCTCAAGACCCAGCAGCTTCTTGGCCACCTCGTAGGCGATCGAGGTCTTACCCACACCCGCGGGGCCGACGAGCAGCTTGTCTGGGAAGCGCTCGTTCCAACCCTTCGACTTGCGTGCCAGGTCGGCAAGCTCACGCGCCGTCTCAACCTGACCGATCATGCCAAGCGCGTTCAGTGGAGGAGGCCAGGCTGGCGCGTCGCTTTCAGCCGATGCAGGCGGTTGGGCCTCATCGGAACGTGCCGTCACGGTCCCGGTCTCCCGACGAGACTGCACGGCGGGAGAAACCGGCGTCGGCACGACCTCGTCATCCCGCTCCGCCGATGCCGAAACTACCTCCTCGCTCCAAGTCGCGTCCTCAGGCGACCGAGTCTCGGCATCCGCTACGGCGTCCGGCGTGCCGTTCCCGTCGGTGGGCGACGCCCGATCCGTCGGCGTAGCATCAGAGATGCCGATGTCCGGGACGGACCCGCGCTCTTCGATCCCCAACAGACTCCGGGCGAGCGGCTCCGTCACCACCGACAGCGTAGCTACGAGGTCCTCGCATTGCAGGGCGTCCCGCCGTGCAGGACGGTTCGCGCGAAGTTTGACGAGCACGACGCCTCCCTCGACGCGCACTGGAGGCCGTAGCTCGCTGTCGAAAAGCTCCTTTAGCCACGGCCCCCACCGCCGCCTGTGGTCCGCATCCGCCTCCTCGCTCGACCAGCGAACCCCGGTGGCGCGCACCAGCACCTCCTTGAGCATTTCGAGCCGTGGCGCGGAGAAAACGTCGTCATCCTCGTCCATCAACGCCCGGCGAATGACGGACGCCGTCGATGCAACCTGGGTCAACGCTGCGTCGATCCGCTGAATCTCATCGGCGGGATCAGGATCCAAGGTCGTTTTGACCTCGAGCGCCGTGAACACGAACGTGCCGTCCTCCGTGCGCCGAAGGGCCAAGAGGTCGCAACGGTTAGAGGGTCCCCCTACGCCAAGACGGAGCCAAAGGCGGGCCACCCTGCTGTCTACGGATGCGACAAGGCAATCCGGGTGGCGGCGGCGCTCGTCCCGGGCCGCCAGCAGCATTCCCACGAAGCCGACCACGTTCGCATTGTCCGCCTCGCCCGACTGCTTCCTGATGAGGTCGAGAAGCCCTCCACCGACCAGATGAGCACCTTGACGCAGCACTTCGGCTAGCTCGCGCCTACCGACTGGCAGATTGCAGTGTTGAAATGCCACCTCCATGACGTCGGCGAGCCTGTCATAGTCGCCAGCGGCGAGTAGGACGTGGCGCTTGCCCTCCTCGCGTTCAAGCAGTCTGACCGAGCTCATGCCTGCTTCTCGCGGCAGAGCGCGGTCGGCAAGCATGACCCACCTAGCGAGCGGATCGGGTCCTGTGACCAAGCGGTCGGTGAGGACGCGGAGTTCGTCGGCATCGGCAGCCGCATACATCGCGGTGTCGAGACGCTCGCCTTGACGTGCTTGGATCATGAGCACGAAGTCGGAGAAGGGTGGTTCGCCTGGATGGGGACGCAGCGCGATCTCGCCAAGGAGCGAATCCACCGTGATCTCGTTTCGGATACAGAAGGGGCTCATCCGCAGGAAGCCATGGATCCGTTGCTTGCGGATGGCGATCGACGATTCATCGAAGAGCCCCAGCAGGTGGTACCGCCTGTTGCCAAAGCCCTCTTCGATTAGCTGCGGAAGTTTTCCGCTGGTCGCTGGCGAGACCCGTATCTCCAGGCTCTCGCCCGCTACCTTCTCGTAGATGAGGTCCTGAGCTCCTCCCTCGAGCACGGCGGCCGCGGCGAGACGATCACCAAAGGCATCGGTAGCGAACACATCGATCTCGATCCGACCCGCGGCACCCGCGTCGGCGCGTCGGTCTTCGAGCAGCTTGACGACGCGCTCGATCAGCCGCGTCGGCTCTGGAGGATTGACGAGCGCGAGACGGAGAGGACGAGCATGGTTCGGGTAGAGCAGCAGATAGTTGTCCAAGGCGCGGACAAGCGTATCGACGCCATCGGCGCTGCTGATCGCGTTGCGCAGGTTCTCGAACGTGGCGAGACCGTGAACGTGGTTCGCCACTGGTAGGATCTGGTCGAGACCCCGGTTGGCCGGGGCCCGCCCGGCCCGGACGACGCTCAGGAACTGTTCGGGCCGCTGGAGCTCTTCTATCAGCGCCTTGCGGTCCTGGACCGGAAGTTCGCGGTCGCCGGCGAACGCGCGCAGCATCTCGCCCATCCTAAAGTAGCGCCAGAGATGCAGAGGGTGCAGCGGCAGCATCACCGCCTTTGCTGCCACCCGGTCGACATCCTGCCGGATACGCACCTGCAGCAGATCGAGCGACAGAAGCGCATCGAGCGTCGCCTGCGCCCATTCCGGCGACTCGTCCGACACGACTTGGAAGCGTGACTGCACCCCACCGTAGAGTTCCGATGAAAGCGTGAGATAGCGTGCGCAGACCGAGCGGACGTCCGGATGGGTATCGAGGAATTCACGCGGATGAACGAGGAGCTCCCGAGTATGGGCAGCGAGCAGTATCCGGCTTTCACGGAGCTCGCGCCAGACAACTGCTAGCGACCGGCCTGCCTCGGGACCGACGGCCGCATCCCATCCATCGAGCAGTCGCTCGAGCGAGAAGTCGCGACCGTCGTGACGCCAGATGTTCTCCGTCTCTAGGAAAATTGGGTCACATTCGGCGTATCGCTCCAGAGCCTGCTTCAGGTCGAGCACGTCCGTCTCTATCAGGCCCCCGAAGCGATCCTCGGAGCAGAAGGCCTGCATCCAGTCGATAGCCCGCGCGTCGATGGTGACGTCTACCGGGATTGGGCCTTGGCTGGTCTCGGCGGTCGCGACGACGCGATCGCCGTTGTTGTCGAACTCTTTCCATCCGCGATCGATCGCCTCGCCGATGGCGGCAAGATCTTCCTCTCGTCCCGCAACGAGCGCATCGAATTCGCCCTCCCGCAGCCGCTGCGCGGCACCGATCCCGAGGTCGGATTCAAGTCCCTCGTCCACTTCGACTGAGACCTCGTCAGTCGGGTCGACCTGTGCGAGGTCCTTTGGCGGACGGACGACACGCTCGGCATCCTCGAGCGTGAGACCAGCATCCCGGTCCCCGGCACGGAAGCGCTCCAGCCGACCGAGTGCCTCCTCCATCTCATTCCGTCGCTCAACGGAGACGTACTTCGCGGCGCGTTGCCTACGCTGCCTGATCTCTCCAGGAGCGAGCACGGTGACCAGACCGCGAATGGCCAAGTTCCGTGCCAATCTCCGACCGATGTCCGGCGCCTCGAAAAGACCCGGGTCGGGCAGCAGGCCCAGCTCAGGCAGCGCGGCTCTGGGGGCGTCGGCGTCGTCTGGGGATGAGCTCCACGACTCCAGGAATCTCGCAACGCCATCCAAGGACCTGAGACCTTGAAGCGTCCGGTTTTCGGCCAGTTCGGCGAGCAGGCGGACGTGCATCGGCGTTCCGGTGAAAGAAGTCTGCCGTCCCGCCCAACGGAGCAGGTGAGATGCGAGTTCCGACGAGGAGGACCGCCCGAAGAAGCTCAGTCCATGAACGCTCGGATTGTAGCCACGCGCGAGGGCCACGATCCTTGGATGGTCCGCGCGTTCGTTGCGCCACTCGGTGGCAACGTGAAGGTCGTCCGTGATGGAGGAGATGCCCCGCTCCGCCGCAAGCGCCTCGAGCTGTTCCTGCGTAACACCGAACCCAACGAGAGCGATCGAGAATCGGGCATCCGCGAGCGGCGTCCTCTCGACGAAATGATCGAGCAGCCGGGCTACATCGCATGCGGGGAGGCCCTCGCGCGCGAAGTCGTTGCTTCTCTGCAGCCCGGCGCCGAGCCATTCGGAAAGAGCCTCGGCGACGAGGGAGGGTGCCAATATCACCATCAGATGACCTCGCCCGCGCGTAGGGCACAGAGTGTAAGTCCGTCGGACGGCGAGACCGCCAAGCCAAGCCGAACGAGAAGTTCGCGGAACGCTCGGGCGTTAGGTTCAAGGTCCTCGTCGGCATCCAGCGGCCCGAAACCACGCTCGTGGAGAAGATCCAGATCGCCCGGAGCGGAGCCCGAGCAAATCCGCCAGGTAGTGCGTAGACGGTCTGCAAACTCTACAACGGAAACCACCTCCCCCTCGTCGAGGACGCTCATCGCGAGGACGCGCAGGGTGTCCGCCTGAAGCTCGATGTGCTTTCGGCGAGCAGTGGGCGCGCGGGGCTGGACGATGCCAATGCGCACTCCGAGATCGCGGAAGTGGTCCTCGACGACCTTACGTGTTTCACTCGAGCCGCTGAAAGCGCTCCAGTCATCCTCGCCGGCACTGAAACCCTCGGCATCCCGCCAAGCATCGAAGCTATGGGAGAAGCGGTCAAGCTCGCGGGCATAGGTGGCGCGACTCTGGAGCCGGATGCGCTGGTTCCGGCCCTGCATTGCGTCGACCAGGAGCACCGCGTCGCCCCCGCGACGCAGCATAAGGTAGGAAAAAAGCCAGAGACACAGTCCCAGCACCATGTAGCGAAGGGCGTAGACTGATCGCTCGCGCAGAAGGGTCGCGATCAATCGTCCCAGCGCCACCGTTCGGGACTCCATCGCCAAGGCGTGGGCATCGACCAGAGCACGATCCGGGTCGCCGAACTGCTCGTCGTAGACGTCGACCCAATCCTCGGCGTCCTGATCCAGCAGCGGGCGTCCCAGGGCCTCGAGTGGTGGTGGGGGCAGTTCCAGCACAGCTCGGCAGCCCTCCAAGACCTCGCGCCCTGCAGCGCTCGCGCCGAGAACCCGTGCGACGAACGTGCCCGAGAGGCCATGGTTCTTCGACATGCCGCTCACGTAGCGGACCGAAGGTGCCGAATAGTCGACACCAAAAGTCTTATGGGGCGCGAAGCCCGGCCCGAGCGCTCCACCATCGTTATTAAAGGCGGCGTTGAGGTGTGACCGGAGGAGCCTAAACGACGCGTCGTCGACGGCGGGGGAAAGCCTTCCCTGCTCGACCAGCAATGGGAGAAGGTTCTCCGAGACGTACTCGTCCACGACGCGTGCGCCCGCTTTCGGCGCGGCGCGCGGCACCGACGCCTTGTTCAGGAGCTCCAAGCGGTAGGACCGCCCGGTCAACGCCAGCACGAAACTCGTCGCGAAGTGGACTGGCTTCATGCGCATTGGCTGATAGCCGAGGGCTGCCCCATAGATCCGGCGCTGGGCTGCCGACATGTCTTTGCTGCTGGGACGATCGGAATCACGCATCGGCCCGTACCGTCTCGTAGCGTTCGCCATCGGGACTGAGCCCGATGCGAAGCACCTGCATGTGCTCCAGGTGCACTGACCAGATCGTGTCACCGCCGCCACTTCGTCCAGCACCGAGCTGCTCTAAAAAGGAGTCCAATCTGTGGATCTCGCGCTCAGGGACCAATTTGCGTGGAAGCCCTCGGCCCAGCCGCCGCAGGGTGCGGTAGAGCGGGTAGTCGATCCGCAAGCGGGTATCGCCCCGACCCGGAGCCACCAGCAAGAGGTGATCGCCATGGAACTCGAATGAACCTCCAACGCGGGCGGGGAGGCGGGGCACGTCGAGGCGGAGGTCGTCCACTCCGATGCGTTCGGTGGCGACGAACGATCGGGACGGCTGCTCGTGGAACCTGTGACCCGTCCACAGATAGAGGTGATGCTCACGTCCCGAAAACAGCGCAGGGCAGTAGGCGGCGTTGATGGCATCCACGATCGGGACGACCGAGCGGACTCCCGACCTCGCGCCGCGGAGGAGATCTCGGAACTCGAGCGCTTCCGGGTCTCCAAGTTCTAGTGATGCCTCGCCGTCGTCATGCTCGAAGTAGAAGGCGCGCTTGAGCCACGCGAACACACCCGGATCCAGGCGCGGCTGAGGAGGAACCGGGGGACGGCCCAGGCGCCAGCCCGCGTCCAGCTCGGGCAATCCTGCCTCGAGACGGGCGTCCCAAGTAGGATGGCTGCACGACGCGGGATCTAACACCCGCGAGAGCGCGTCCGAAGTAGCGATGTCGCCGAGGGCAAAGAGTGGTTCAAAGTACCAGTCGGCGCGGGAATGATCCGCCTTGTCGGACACGCCCACCACCATCCGCGCCACGAGGATCCAGACTTCGCGGACCGTCGCGCGAGCACCGAGCGCGACGGCTCGCGCCAGAGTGTCGCGCAGCCGTCCGCGCACCCGGGGATCCCGCAGTCGCCGGGCGTTGGTCGCCGCAGTGCCGCCAGCAGCAAGCCCCGTCGCTGACATGAAGGCGGGGTCCGTCAGGATCGCGTCGAGCACGGACAGGACGAAGTCCGGGGCGAGCGGATTCCGCAGGCTAAGGTCGACTACGACCAGCCGCGACGCGTCGCCCCGCTCCTCGGCGTCGCCATAGGCCAGGCGGTTCCGGCACTGGCGCCACATCTCGGCCACAGGTGCAAAGTCGGGTGCCGCGCGCCTGAGCTGGTAGAGCGGATACTCGTTGATCGCCAGGCAGAAGGGCCGCCCCTCTTCTTCGGCGGAGCGCCACTTGTCGAGGATTGGCGTCGGATCGCCGCGATGCATCATCGCCGTCGCGTCCCATACGACGACCGCCCCCATCTCCGCCAGCTTCGCACCCGCAACCTTCAGGGCGTGGGTCTTGCCGTCCCCCGCGTTGCCCGTAAGCACGACGCTTGACCCTGCCGAGACGCGGTCGGCGATGAAGGCGTCGAGCGGACTGGCGACATGCATGCGCCGCAAGTCCTCGGCGTCGAGCGCTTCGGCTGTGGCCTTCGATCCAGCCCGCGCCAGCGTGCGCCATAGCCCTAGACCGCCCGGCTGGGTCTGCATCTCCATCTCGTTCAAGCGACCTCATCCCCTAGCGCCGACGGGCGTTCCGATCCGAACCGCTCCGTCGCATCTGGCGCGACGCCGCCGTCATGGGGATATTGACCGGATAGCCTCCCTGCAAGCCATCGTCTGCGCCAGAACTCGGCAATCTGCTCCGTGGCTTTTGGATATCGCGCCGGGTCGGCGAGATAGGTCGGCAGGTCGGTTCGACGCTCTAGCAGCCAGTCCCTCGACTGCTCGGATAGCGACACCGCGTATATCAGACGCCGCTGCTGGTGTTGCAGCATGCGGTCAGGACTAAAGCCAATCAGCCGCATTCCCTGCTTCATCTTCCGCAGCTTCGGACTCGTGCCTTCCCCGAACACGCTGTTGACGTCTTTGAACGAGCGGCTCGACGAGACGAGGTTGTCTATGGCCTTGCTCGTCTCCGGCGAGAACTGAACCGTTCCAAATCCACGCGTCTCGCCGATCGGGTGATACCGCAGCTCCGGCTGGTCGGGGGCGATGGTGCCGGCTGGGAGGCGCAGGCGATTGTACTGGCTGGACCCGTGCACGTAGAGGCTGGTCGTCCCAAGATAGACGAGTGCGCTGTCACGCACGACCGGGCGATTCAGCATCTGCGAACTGATGATTGACGGATTGCCATACGCTGCCCGGTAGTCAGCCCCCACCTGGGGACTCATCATCAGCAGCGCCACGAGCTTTCCCCCGAGCAAGGGTCCGTAGGGGGCGACCGCTCCGCAGGTCGTGATCTCGAGCATGTTAGCCCCCGCCCGCCGCGCCTTCAGCGCCTCCACCACAATGTTAATCGCACCGCGAACCGCATCGGTCTCCAGAGTCGCAACGGCGCTAAGGGGATCGACGAGCGCAGCCGCCTTGCGGGTCAGGACCATTTTAGCCTGCAGCAGGCGTGCCAACGCGTGCGCACGCTTCTTGGCGACAAGGAATCGGCGCGCAACGTGCATCCGCTCGCTCGTCGAAGCCTTGGCCTCGAGCTGCAGAACCGCATCGTCCACCGGCGGCGCCCCGACACGCTCCCAAAGGCTAGGATCGAACGGCTCCGTCACGCCGGACGCGATCTCGCGAAGCAAATCCTCGCGCAGGCCCGCGAAGAGGTCATTTGCCTCATGTATCCGACCGATGACCGCCTCTGTCGGGGTTGCGACCTCTTCGGCTGACACGAGGTTAGTCCAGTCGACCTCCGCGAGCGACACCTCGATCCGGCTCAGTAGCCAGTCGAGTTCCTGCTGGAGTTCTTGCGTGCCGAGTGTCGCCGCCTCGGCGAAGCGCCTGGTGATCGCAGTCCTGTGCCAGCCGATGAAGGTCTCGCGCGTCTCGCCCATCTCGAGGGGACAATTGTTCAGCGACGCGATCCCCATGACCGCGTGGGTGGGGTGGGCGGCGTCGCGGACCAAGTAGAGCAACTGACGACCTGGAACAGGTGTCTGCGGGATCGACCAGCTATAGCGGAAGTATCGCCAGACTTCACGCAATGGGATCCCCGTAAACTCCTCCGCCGCCCCCGTCGCACGCTGGAGATAGGGTCGAACCGCGGTGCGCACCGCGTCATGTCGCTCCTCCTCGGCGAGACGGGCAGCGGCGGCGAGCCGATCGCGGACCTCGTCGGGGTGGGCAACGAGTTCCAAGATGCTCCGCTTTGTCTTCGTGCCGCGCTCCATCTTGTCGAGGAACGCCAGCACTGACGGCTGGGTGCGCTGCTCCTCGACAACCGGGCGAAGTTCCGCCCGAATCGCGTCCTTGCTCGCTACCAGCTCAGCGGTGGTCCGGCTCCGCGTCGTCTCGGAGGGATTCTCGAGAGCGTAGGAATAACCGCGCCGGGTGACGCGCCAACGCAGCCGGACAAGGTCCGCGAGGACGCGCACACATGCCTCGTAGATCAGCGCCTGCTCGCCGAGGTCGCGGTTTCCGTCGAGCCACTCGATCTCCCGATCAAGTAGCGCCGTGACGCGTGCCGAGCCGCCCGAAGCCTGCGCACCCGCCAGTTCGTTCATGTAGCTTGGGAACCGCTCGGCGGTCCGGCCATCAAGGGGCGGGTCTATGGGGACAAGCATCTGTGGCAACTCTTACATGACTATCAACGGCACAAGGTTACGTGTAGCCAAAGGGGTGGAGGGGCGGTCGCGACGAAACCCCGCCGCGTCCGATGACCGCCCGGACGTAGCATAGGCTGATCCGGGAGGCCACCCGCTTGTCGTCACTGTTTCTCGAGTTGCGCCGCCCAACCACTGCGGTGGCGCACACCATCGTAAGAACAATCACTCATGTCAGCTGACCCGACCCTGGACGAGCTCAAGGCGGAACTCGGACGCAAGGTCGGAGCATCGACGACTGACTTCGACGAAATCCTTCGTCTGGCAGACGACATCTCTCGACGCCAAGAAGGGGTGGTCCGGTTCGCCACGGACGCGGCGCTGGTGCGGCGCCTCGGTCGGGAGCTCGTAGCCAAGCAGGAGACCGCGCTCGGCGAGCTCGTGAAGAACGCCTACGATGCCGACGCCACGGGTTGCACCGTCAGTCTGGTCACCGAGCTCAGCGGGCGCGGATTCGACATAGTCGACGATGGCAACGGCATGACCTACGCGGAGATTACGAACGGCTTCATGCGCCTTGCCAGCGACCAGAAGGTCGTCAACCCGGTCTCTCCCAAGTTCGGGCGGTCGCGAGCTGGTAAGAAGGGCATCGGTCGCTTCGCGACCGAGCGCCTTGGGGAACGTCTGACAATCGTCACCCAGACCGAGGACGAGCAGCACGCCTGGACGATGGAGATCGACTGGTCGGAGTTTGCCCAGGGTCTGGACATCGGCAGGATCGCCAACAGGATCTCGCAAACGCCGAAGGAACAGGACCACGGCACCCGGCTAAGCATCCGCAATCTACGAGATGGCTGGAGCGACGGCGATCTGCGGAGGGTCTATCGCTATCTGGTCACCCTGATCCAACCGGTCGTCGAGGGACTGGAGCCACCTGCCGATCCGACGATCGCCCGGCAGTATCAGCCAGATCCAGGCTTCACCGTCGAGATAGAACGGTCCGGCACGCTGCTCGATGAGCCAACGACTGTGGCGAATGTCGATACCGAGGTCCTCGGTCAGGCGCTTGCCGTCATAACAGCGGCGGTCGACGGGCATGGAAACGCGACGTGGAGCATGTCCTGCGCGCGCTTCGACATCGAGATAACGGACGAGCCCATTCGGCTCGGTCGCGGGGCCATGGCGCCGCTGGGCAGCGCCCGGGACGTTGATATGCGGGCCTACTACTTCATTCGACGGAGCGAATTCCTCGGCCATTCGACGAGCGCGATCGGCGCCATGCTCGACGAACGTGGGGGCATCAGGCTCTATAGAAACGGTTACAGGGTTCCGCCGTACGGCGAGAAGCTGGACGACTGGCTGGGGCTGGACGCCAAGCGAGGGACGTTTGCGCCGATCAGCAGCAAGACATTCGTGGGCTACGTGGCACTCGACGATCCGGGCGGCGGACGCTTCGAGGAGACGTCATCTCGCGAAGGTCTGATCGAGAGCGCCGCGTTCGACGAGGTCCGCGACCTGGCTTCGCAGGTGCTCGAGATCGCGGTGCGACGGATTGAGAGCAAGCGTGGGCTTGGGCGTAAGAAGCGTGAGGCCAGCGATCCGCAGGGTGGCGGTCGTGCGGCGACGGCGATCGCGTCCGCCGTCGACGATTTGAAATCGGCTGTCGCCCACTCACAGGCGCGAGACTCCGATCCGGAGGAGAGTGAAGAAAGGATCCAGGGCGCCGTACTTCGCCTGACGGCGGCGACGGACGCCGTTATGGAAATCGCCCAGGAGCGCGACGAGCTGCTCCAGGAGGTCAACCTGATGCGCATTCTTGCAAGCATGGGGCTGACGATCGCCGAATTCACGCACGACTTTTCCCATCTCGCCGAGACGATGGAGCTCAACCTGAACGCCCTGGTCGCGACCGCCGGTAAGCAGTCAGAGGCGTTCGACAAGCAGATGGAGCGCTTCCGCGGACAGTTCCGGCAGGTCCGCGCATACACCTCGCACTTCGGCAACATGATGGCGAGCAATGCGAGCCGAGAACTGCGCGAGGTCGACCTTTATGCGTTCTCGAGGGCGTTCGAGGAGGACCTGGCGGCGATGTTCTCGAAGCGGGGCCTCGAACTTAAGGTCGACCGTCCGAAGGAGTATGACCTCCGGATGATGCCCATGCACGAGTCTGAATGGTCATCCATCCTGTTGAATTTACTTACTAACTCCGTGAAGGCGGCGACCCGAGCCGGACGGGGTGGGCGCTTCTTGATCCAGTTGGGCAGGCTTGACGGCGATCGGGTCTTCCTCGACTTCTCCGACAACGGTGACGGAATACCAGTTGCCAACCGAGAGCACGTCTTCGACGCATTCTTCACCACGGGCGGCGGGTCCGGCGCGCGGGAGACCGAGGCGGTGCAGGCGGTGGGAACAGGCCTCGGGCTGAAGATTGTGGCTGACATCGTCGCCGCCGTCGGCGGCGATGTGGTCGTAAGGGACGCCCCCGACGGCTACACCACCTGCATTCGGGTGACCGTGCCTGCGGCCACAAAGGGAACGACCGAGGAAGGAGCCGAGTGAAAACGTATCTGATGTTCGACGACGACGCTGGATCTGAATCGCCTGCCGAACTCTACGCTGAGGCGCTGGTGGCGGCATCCGCCGGTGCCCTCGAGATCGACGTGCGCAGGCCCGGCAGGCTGAACGAGACGATCGCTGTCGTTAAGCAGCTGGCCCCTCAAGGGCTCCTGCTCGACGTCGCCTTGACCAACGCGCTCGACGATCAACAGCAGCCGGTCGGCTTCGACGGCATTGCCCTCGCCCAGCAGGTCCGGACCCTGCAGACCCGCGCACGGAGTCCGAACTCCGCAGAGAACCTTCCCGAGTTCCCCATCATCCGTCTCTCCAAACGGGACGTCGTGCGTGAATACGTCAACAAGGATTCCACTAGCGACGACCTCTTCGACGAGCACATCGACAAGGAGGTGGTGCTCGACGATCCCAACTGCGCGGCGAGGATCGCGGTCGCCTTAGCGACCGACTATCCGGCGATAATCGCGTTCGCAAACGTCGAGCCCGAGGACGCCGCTCTTGCGAAGCTGCTCGGCTGCGAAGGCTCGCTATTGTCGAGGCTCGACCCCCGCGTGCTCCTCGGGCTGCGCCGCCCGGGCGCGCCGGCGCATGTGCTCGCCCGCTTCGTCGTTGTCGAACTGCTCGGACGGGCGGGGCCGCTCGTGGATTCGGAACTGCTGGCGGTCAGGCTTGGCGTGGACACCACTGTTTCGGACGACTGGCCGAAGCTCGCTGAGCTGCTTGAAGCCAGCCGCTACGCAGGCGTGTTCGCTGGGGGATACGCCCGCTGGTGGATGGCATCGACGTTGGACTGGTGGCAGCGGGAGATTGACGAGGACAGCACCCCGGCTCGCCTAAGCGCGGTCGAACGCGTCAATCTGATCAAGGCCGCGACAAGGCTGGAGCGCCTGACGCCGGTAGAGGGAACCGGGGATAGCCCCGGAACGCGCTTCTGGCACCGCTGCGCGAACTCGGACCGACCCGTCGACGCCGCCGAGGGTTTCCCCCTGCTGCCGGTCTACGGAATGGAGACGTGGCACGACACCGAATACCTCTGCCTTGAGGAAGCGCTGCGCAACCCGCGCCACAAGCGACTGGCACCGTCCGAGCAGGCGCGGGTGCAGGCACTCATCCGCAAGCGCGGATCGACGTGACGCCGGCGCTCCGCGAGCGCCTCGATGAGCATCGCTACCAGCGGCAGTCCGAACTGTACGACCTGGCCTCGCTCCTCGAGACCTACGACCTCACGCCGGATCCCGGACCGATCAGGGACGCGGCGGGCCAATGCCTCGCTGCGCCCCGCACGGCGCGCGGCGACGTCCCCGACGCGGGCAAGGTTTACTGGGGCTACAGCATCGATGGGCTCAAGCTCCGGCTCGAGCCCCAACGGCATTGCCGACCTCGTGCCGCGACCGCCGATGCACTGGTCGGTGTGCTCAGCGTGCAGGTCCAGGAATATCTACCGGACGAGCCCGAGCACATCGGGACCAGTTTCGACCACCTACGCCGGCTCGACACGAGCTTCTACTGCGATGCCGAAGTCTTGGTCGACGACGTGTCGCACAGGCTGCGCTCCGCTTGGCACGTTGACACCCACCTCCACGCCCATACCGCAAGCGCGTCGATACATCCCCGTTTCCACTTCCAGGTCGGCGGTAACGAACTGGACGAGGTCGATGCGGCCATGCGAGGCGTAATGCTGACCGAGACACCGAGACCGGCCGTCGCGCCGTTGGACGGCGTGCTCGCCATAGACTTCGTCTTGTCTAATTACTGCGGTGTGCGGTGGGACGAACTGAGAACGATGGACGCAAGATACGGGCGGATCAGGGGCCCTGCGATGGCGCGCTATTGGGGTCCGTACTTTCAGCTCATCGCGGACGCGCTCACGGGCGCAGATCCGGTGCCGATCTCCGGTCGTGCTGGACTTCTTCGTAAGCGTGGCCTGGAGGCCGCCGCAGTACGAATTGGAGCGGCGGAGGCTCAATCGGAGTCGTGAAAGCCGCGAAATATGCCGTCTGGATCGACGGCGTCCGCGAATTCACTG
>JBAZXI010000005.1:0-200061 GCA_041659925.1 Sphingomonas sp. | reverse complement strand
CCGGCATGAAGGACTCCAAGACGATCATCGCGATCAACAAGGATGAGGACGCGCCGATCTTCCAGGTCGCCGACATCGGCCTGGTCGGCGATCTGTTCAAGATCGTGCCGGAGCTCACCGAAAAGCTGTGAGCGAGCAGTGACGGCACCGATGCCGGAGCCGCTGACGATCGAACATCACGGGGCGGCGCTCTTTCCGGGCGCCGCCCTTTCGATTCTCGGGCAAATCGAAACCCGGCTGGCGGATCTTCCCGCCGATCGGGCGGGCCTGCGCCTGCACGGCATCCCAGGCCTTGCCGCCCTGCTCGATACCGGCGGCCCGATCGGCCGGCTCGCCGCCGATCGTCTCGGCGGCGGCACGCGCGCCGTTCGCGCGATCCTGTTCGACAAGAATGCCGCGACCAATTGGGCGCTCGGCTGGCATCAGGACCGCACCATCGCGGTGCGCGAACGCCATGACGTTCCCGGCTTCGGTCCCTGGTCGGTCAAGGCCGGCATCACCCATGTCGAGCCGCCCTTCGCGTTGCTCGAAGCGATGCTGACGCTGCGCATCCATCTCGACCCCGTTCTCCACGACAACGCCCCCTTGCTCATCGCACCCGGCTCGCATCGGCTCGGTCGCATCGTCGAGAGCGACGTCGAGGCAAGCGTCGCGCGTTGCGGCACGGTCGGCTGCACCGCAGATCGCGGCGATGTCTGGGCCTATGCGACCCCGATACTCCACGCTTCGGCGCGCGCCGAACGGCCAGCCCGTCGTCGCGTCCTGCAGGTCGATTATTCGGCGGGTATCTTGCCCGGCGCTCTGGCGTGGCTGGGCATCTGACGTCGAAGGGTGCGTCCGCTCGGATTCAATCACCGCCACCGCGAAACCGGTTCACACCGCGCCGTGACACGCGGTGCAAGCCACGCGTCACGGCGTTCCTTCTCATGGTCGGTTTTGATCGGCGAGCCGCTGCGGGTCGCGGTTTCGCCCCTGCTCGCGCGGCTTGCTACGCCGCTATACGCACCGTTCCACCCTGCTCTTTCGGAGCGGGGCGTATGTCTCACAAGCATCTGAAATAGCGCGGAGAAACGGCCTATCCCGCGACCGGCGCGACCGGCTTGCGCGCGAACAGCCCGAACCCGGCGATCACCAGATAGCACGCCGCCGGCAGCACCAGCGCGAAGCGCAGCGTGCTCGCGTCGGCGAGCATCCCGGTCAGCGGTGGGATCACCGCGCCGCCGACGATCGCCGTGGCGATGATGCCCGATCCTTCCGCCGCGCGCGTACCAAGCCCCTCGCTCGCCAGGCTGAAGATCGTCGGGAACATGATCGCGTTCATCAGCCCGATCGCGAGCAGCGACCAGCCTGAGATCGCCCCGGTCGAATTCGCCGAAATCGCGATCAGCGTGATCGCGCCGATCGCGACCGTCGTCAGCACCTTGCCCGGTGACACCACGCGCAGCACGAACGCGCCGATGAAGCGGCCCACCATCGCACCGCCCCAATAATAAGCGACATGCTTGCCCGCGGTGACGGGATCGAAGCCGAGCGCGCTCGATTGTTCGAGATAGCTGACCAGCAGCGAGCCGATCGCCACCTCGGCGCCGACATAAAGGAAGATGCACGCAGCACCGAAGCCGAAGCGCGGCCGGCGCAGCAGGTCGACCGCCTTCAGGATGCTGCCGCTGTGATCCTGTGTGTCGGGCAGGCGCTTGCGCCGTGTCCACACCACCGCGGCGACCAGCACCAGCGCAATGGCGAGGCCGAGATAGGTGTGGACCACCGCCTGTGTCTCGGCGGTGCGATAGGCATCGAGCGCCGCACCCGACAGCGACTTGGCGTCGACCTTCGACAGGCTGCCAAGGATCAGGATCGATCCGACGATCGGAAACAGCGTCGTCCCAAGCGAATTGAAGAACTGCGCGAAGGTCAGCCGGCTGTGCGCGGTGCGCGGCGGTCCGAGCAGCGAGATCAGCGGATTCGCCACGACCTGCACCGTGGTGATGCCGATCGCGAGAACGAACAGCGCGATCAGGAAGACGCCGAACATCCCCGATGACGAGGCCGGGACGAACAGCAGGCACCCAGCGGTCATCATCAACAGGCCGATCGCGGCGGTGCGCATATAGCCCGCCCGGCGCACGATCGCCGCGGCCGGCAGCGAGAACAGGAAATAGGCCGCGAAGAACGCCGACTGCACGAGCAACGCCTGCGCATAGTTGAGCGTGAACAATTCCTTGAGCTTGGGAATGATCACGTCGTTGAGGCTGGTGATCCCGCCGAAGATGAAAAACAGCGCGAACACGAACAGCTGCAAGTCGGGTGCGTCGACGCCCTTGTCGGCGTCGCCAGTGGGCCCCGAAGACGGGGTCGCGGGGGTCAGGGCCATGATGAGCGCAATCCTTGAAGGTGTCGGCTGCGGCGGACGCCGCGACGGGGCGGCGCCATCATAAACCGCGTTCGCGCATCCCGGCAATTCATCATCCGGCACCCCTTCATCATTGTGCCCGGCCCCGCTATCCTTGCGCCTCGACCAGCGGGGACAGGCCAATGCGCTACGATATCTCGGGCACGGTGATGCAGACGGTGTCGATCGATCTCGCGCGCGGCGAGACGGTCTATGCCCAGACCCACGCCATGGCGTGGATGACCGAGGGCATCGTCATGGATACCCATACCGGCGGCGGGCTGTTCGCCGGATTGAAGCGCGCGATGAGTGGCGGCAGCCTGTTCATCACCGAATATAGTGCCCAGTCCGAAGGCAATGTCGCGTTCGCGCCGCGCTTCCCCGGGCAGATCCTTGCCGTCCCGCTGGCGACCGGCCAGTCGTTGATCTGCCGCAAGGAGACCTTCCTCGTCGCCGAAAAATCGGTCACGCTGGAGATCGCACTGCAACAGCGGCTCGGCGCCGGTTTCTTCGCCGGCGAAGGCTTCATCCTGCAACGCGTCACCGGCCCCGGCACGGTGTTCCTCGACCTGTCGGGCGAGGTGATCGAGAAGACGCTGCGCCCCGGCGAGCGGCTGCGCGTCCATGCCGGCCATATCGGCATGCAGGAGCCGAGCGTATCGACCGACATCCAGATGGTGCGGGGCTTCCGCAACATGCTGTTCGGGGGCGAAGGGCTGTTCCTCGCCACGCTCACCGGCCCGGGCAAGATCTGGCTCCAGTCGATGCCGATCCTCAACCTCGCCGAGGAAATCGCGCGGCATTTGCCCTCCGACGAGGGCGGACGCGGCCCGAGCGTTAGCTCGCTGGTCGGCGGGGGTGCCGCCGGCGCGGTGCTTGGCGGGCTACTCGGCGGGGTGCTCGGCAACGAGTGACCTTCTCGCTCCCCTCCCGCTTGCGGGAGGGGAGCGAGAAGGTCAGCCCGCCGCGATCTGCACGATCGCGTCGATCTCCACCGCCGCGCCGAGCGGCAGCACCGCTACGCCGACAGCGCTGCGGGCGTGCTTGCCGATGTCACCGAACAGCGCGACCATCAGGTCGGATGCGCCATTGGCGACCTTGGGCTGGTCGGTGAAATCGGCGGTCGAATTGACGAATACGCCGAGCTTGACGATCCGCCCGACGCGGTGGAGCCCGCCCAGCGCCGCCTTGGTCTGCGCCACCAGCATCAGCGCGCAGCGCTGCGCCGCCTCGGTGCCATAGGCCAGGTCGCGGTCCTCGCCGAGCCGCCCGGTCATGACCGCGCCGTCCTTGAACGGCAACTGCCCGGAAATGTGCAGCAGGCCGCCGGCCTCGACGGCGGGCACATAGGAAGCGACCGGCGCGGCCGGCGCGGGGAGGGCCAGGCCGAGCTCAGCCAGCTTGCGATCGATACGGTCGGTCATCATTTGCCTCTTCTTCTTCTTTCTGTCGGTGATGATGGTCAGGCTACGGCGTGGCGCCCGTCGGCAAAGCGCGCCGCGATCCACGCCTCCGCTTCAAGCCAGTCGTCGATCCTGGCATGCGCTTCGGGCGCCTTGGGGACGTGCGGCGCGAGCGTCGGCTCGGAAATCATGTGCAGCCGGTGAACCCCCGGCGCGTGCCGCGATACCGAATCATGATGCACCGCGAGATCGTCGACGAACACCGTCACCGGGTCGCCATGCTCGGCGACCAGTCGTGCGACCGGGTCGCCCTTGCCGCCCTGATTGGTCTCGACGCGGTAGTCCATGCCGTGCCCGAGCAACTGCGCGATGCGCGGCTGGCGGTTGGCGTCGCCGAGATTGGTCAGGATCACGACATCGGCCGCCGCGCCGAGCGTGGCCAGCGCCTCGCGGGCATGCGGCACCAGCGTCTGGCGCTCCATTTCGGCGGGGAAGAATTGTTCGAGCAGCCCCCACATCTCCGCGCGGCTCGGCGGTGCGCCGCCGTCACGGCGCTTCATGCTCGTCGCGAAGTCGCCGCCATTGGGGGTGAAGTCGATATCGTGCGATTCGCGCAACCACACGCCGAAATGCCGCACCATGTGCAGCAGCACCTCGTCGCAATCGCAGATCAGCAGCGGCCTCATGCCGCGTTCCCCGCGTCGAGTCCGGCATGTGCCGCGACGATCGCCGCCGGGGCAACGCCCAGCGCGGCGGCGCAGGCGATCAGGTCGGGCTCATGCGCTTCGAGAAACGCCAGCGCGGCCGCCAGCACCGCCGGGTCACCGGCGCGCGCGCGCAGGTCGGCGGGGGTCAGCCCGGTCACGTCGAGCAGCCGCGACGCGCGCGCCGGCTCGGCCAGCGTCCATACCAGCGCACGCAGCGCCAGCGCCTGGGGATCGTCATTTGTCTCGGACGCGCGCATTGCCTATCACTGACTCGAACTGGCGGAAGGGACGAAAAGGGCGTGGCAAAAAGGGTGCTCGTTGTCGAGGACAACGAACTCAACCTGAAGCTGTTTTGCGATCTGCTGCGCGCGCACGAGTTCGTCACCGAGGGTGTGCGTGACGGGCGCGAGGCGGTCGAGCGCGCGCGCGCCTTCCTGCCCGATCTGATCATCACCGACATCCAGCTGCCGCACGTCACCGGCTATGAGCTGATCGAACAGTTCAAGGCCGATCCGGCGCTGGGCGCGGTACCGATCATGGCGGTCACCGCCTATGCCGGGCGCGAGGACGAGGAACGCATCCGCGCGGTCGGCGCCGACGCCTATGTCTCCAAGCCGATCTCGCTGGCGCGCTTCGTCGACGCGGTGATGGCGCTGCTGTAGCGGCGGACTCGCTGGAGCGGCCCGAGGAACAGGAGAGAATTTGTTCACGCGGAGGCGCGGAGAGTCGGCGCTTCTCGGTCCGTTTCGCGTCAGCAATTCATGTCAAAGCCAGCCGGGAGCATAACCCGTGTCGTGGTGTGGAAGCTTGCCTCGCACGGAACACCTCCGCGCCTTCGCGCCTCCGCGTGAACCAATCTTCTTTCTCTTCTTCGGATCGACGCCACGCGCGGTACATACGAGAAAAGCCGCGAGGCTTGCGCCTGCGGCTCTCGATCCCCTCGGGGGTTGATCGACGGGCGGCTTCGCCGCCCGCGGGATCACTTGATCTTGGTTTCCTTGAACTCGACGTGCTTGCGCACGACCGGGTCATATTTCTTGAAGCTGAGCTTCTCGGTCTTGGTGCGCGGGTTCTTCTTGGTCACGTAGAAGAAGCCGGTGTCGGCCGAGCTGAGGAGCTTGATCTTGACGGTGGTCGGCTTTGCCATGACCCTGAATTCCCGAATCGATTGAAAAAGTAAAAGCGGCGGCAAAGCGCCACCGCTCTTCAAGCGCCGCCCGATGGCGCAGAGTCGCCACAATGTCAACCACGCGCCGCCTCGTCGGCGCCATTCCAGCCCCGTCGCTTCGGCGATACCATGGCCAATCCCTCACCGTCCCGCGGACGCGTCCAGGGTTCGCACCAGCGTGAACGGGAGTGCGGGGAACTACGCATAGCGGCGGCGTCCGCGGCCGATACTCTGCGTGTACGGGGCGAACAGGATGGCGGCCCCGCACATGGCGATTTCCGGGTCAACCCGGGCAAAGTTGCTTGCGGGCTGTGCCGGCGAAGGAAAGTTCAATCCCCACCGAGAGGAGATGTCCCATGCGCAGATTGATTGTCGTGACGTCGCTTGCCGCGCTGGCCGTTCCGGCGGCTCCCGCGCTCGCGCAGCGGATGACGACTGGCTATACCGTGCGGACGACCGTGATGCGCGCCGGCCCGGACTATGATTATCCCGCCGTGCGGCGCGTTGGCCGCAACGCCCGGGTCGATATCTATGGCTGCCTGCGAGACCGGAGCTGGTGCGATGTCGGTTATCGTTTCGACCGGGGCTGGGTCCCCGGTCGCGACCTGGTCGCCGACTATCGGGGGCGGCGGCGGGAAATCTCGCTCTATCCGGGTATCGGCATATTGTCGTTCATCTTCGGAAGTTACTGGGATAGCCATTATCGCACCCGGAGCTTCTATGCCGAGCGCCCGCGGTGGGAACGCCGGTATCACGACAACTACCAGACCCGTTGGGGGCCACAGACGCCGCCCGCCTATCAGCAACCGAACAGACGCCAGCCCCAGCAGCCCCGTCCCGGCGCCGTGGTTCGACCGCTGACCGTCACGCCGCCGCAACCGCAGCCTCAGCCGCGCGCAACCGAACGCCGCACCGCGCCGGGTCTGGTTACCCCGCCTCAGCTACAGCGCCGTCCCGCCCCCGGGGTTGCGCCCGCGCCGGTCAATCCGCCTTCGCCAAATGCGCGCCGCACCGATTCGGCGCGTCAGCCGGCACCGGGTGACCATCGCGGCGGCAAGAAAGCCAGGGACGACAAACAACCCTGACAAGAAGCTGCGGCCAGCTTGTTGCGACGCTGCTCCGCTTGGCCGGAGCAGCGCCCTCGCTCGTTACGCCGGCTGCGCCGTACCGTGGCGGGGATCCACGGGGACCAAGACGCGGCATCGCTTCCGGCGGTTCGAACGGCTCTCGATATGGCTGGCTTCGTCGCGCTCTCGGGCGTCAGCCCCGCTTACGCGCCCGCCGCCGTTTCCGTGGTTGATGCGCTCGGCGCGTCATCGTCATCCTCGGCGGCCGTCTCGGGCGGCATTGCGCCCGCTACGCCAGAGCCGGCGAGCATGCCGTTCAACGACGCGCCGCTCATCCCGAGTTCGGCCATCAGCCCGTCGATCAGCGGGCCGCCGACGCGGTAGCGCATCGCGGCGGTGACCGCCGCATCGGCAAGATTGGTCTGCCCGCCGCCATTGGTCGCATCGGCACCGGGCGCATTGCCGTGCAGCCCGCGCGCATCGACGATGCTGATCTTGTCGATATTCTCCATCGGCTTGCTGGCCGCCGCGATGATCGCCGGCAGCGCCTCGAGAATCGCCCGGCGCACCAGCAGCGCGGTCTGCGCATCGCTGAGGATGTTGGTTGCCTCGTTGAGCGAGGCCTGCCCGGCGGCATCGACCTTGAAGGCGGCTTCGCGGCCCTCGGCGCGGGCCTTCTCGGCATCGGCCTCGGCGGTCGCCTCGGTGCGCAGCGCACTGGCGCGCGCCTCGGCGGCCTCCTTCTCGGCGGTCGCCGCGACAGTGATGCCAACCGCCTCTTCCTGCGCGCGCTGGGTCGCGGCGATGACCGCGACATTCTTGTTGCGGTTGGCGATCTCGGTCGCCTTGGCGGTGGCGACGCTTTCCTCGGCACGCACGGCCAGCGCGCGCGCCTCGTTGGCGGCGGCGGTCGCGGTCGATTCCTCCTCGGATTTCTGCGCGGTCTGCACCGCGGTGGTGATCCGCGCGATCTCGATCGTGCGGTCGCGTTCGATCGTCGCGGTCTGGATCGCGCCGTCGCGCGCGATCGTCGCGGTCTGGATGATCTTGTCGGCCTCGGTCTGCGCCACGGTCTGCGCCTGGCTCGCGGTGATGCGCGCGATCTCGGCCAGCCGGGTCTGTTCGGCCTCGGCGGTGGCGATCGCGGTGGCCTGTTCGGCACGGCGCGCGGCGAGCGTCTGTTCCTGTGTCAGCCGCGCCTGCTCGGCCGACTGGGCGATTTCCAGCGACTGGTTGTTCGCCTCGAGGTTGCGCTGTTCGATCTCGACGCGGTTGGTCGCGACGATGTCGTTGCGGATCTTCTTGCGCTCCTCGATCGTGCGGGTCAGCACGGTCAGACCCTCGGCGTCGAACGCATTGTTTTCGTTGAAATGTTCGAACGCGGTCTGGTCGAAATGCGTGATGCTGACCGATTCGAGCTGGAACCCGTTCATGTCCAGATCGGTCATCAGCGCTTCCTGCACCTTCTGGATGAAGTCGGCGCGGTTGGCGTGGAGATGCTCCATCGTCATCGTCGCCGCGACCGAGCGCAGCGCGGAAACGAGCTTGCCGTCGAGCAGCGACTTCACCGCATCGGGGCTGTTGACCGACTCACCCAGCGTCTGCGCGGCGGCGGCGATCGATTCGGCGTCGGGCTTCACCTTGATGTGGAACAGGCCGACGACATCGACGCGAAGCTTGTCGAGCGTGATGAGCGCGTCCTTGTTGAGCCGCGACACCTCCAGCTTCACCGTCGTCAGCCGGACCTGCATCAACTCGTGCAGCACGGGAATCACCATGATGCCGCCGTTCAGCACGACCTTCTCGCCGCCGAAACCGGTGCGGATCAGCGCGACGTCCTTGGTCGCGCGGCGATACAGCCGGGTCAGGATGATGCCGATCACGACCAGCGCGATCAGGATGATGCCAGCGTAGATCAAGATGTTAAGAAGCGATGCCGGCACGTAGACCTCCCCGGTTGATGTACCTGGCTGTGTATCAGATCGATCGAAGAAGGGTATTCCTTTCGGGCAGCGCGAAGAACAACTTGCCCTCGCGCCTAACGATCAGTGCCGTCTCCCCGGAGGCGATGGCGTCCACTTCGTCGTGCGGCTCGACCATGATGAAATGCGCCTGGCCATGCTGGTCGACGACCTTGGCGCGGGCCGGCGCGCCACGCCGCGCCGTTCCTTCCAGGATCGTGCCACGCAGCCGGAGCAGGTCGTCGGTGGTGATCACCGTCGTCTCGAAGCCCGGCATGATCCGCACAAGGCCCCTGGCGGCGAACGTGTTGAGCAGTGCTCCGACGACAAATGCGCCGCCCGACGCCCACCCCCAGGCGAACGGCGCGCCGACAAGGGCGGTCGCGCCCTGCTGGACCGCGACGCCGGCCAGCGTGAAGCAACCCAGCAGCGAGGTCAGCCAGATCAGGATCGGCAGCTCGCCGCCCAGCCCCAGCCAGTCGAGCACGCCGTCATGGACGTCCACGCCGTCGGCATCCAGATCGAGGTGGCCGAGACCCAGCCCGATCGCTTCGATCAGGCCAATGCCGATCATGACCACGAAGGCGATCGCGAACGGCAGGTATGGGGTTGTCAGGAACTGCGCGAACATTCCTCAACGCTTATCATGCGGTTGCCGCCATGTCAGGTCCGGCCACCGTCATCGATCCGGAACCTGGGAATTGCGGGACGGAATGACGTACCTTCGATCCGCTGCAGGTCAGCCAGCCTCGGCGACGGTCCGCCTGCCGATCGCCGCCAACAATATCTCATGCGCGCGATCGACGATCTCGTCGATCGACGGCGTCTTGGCGAACATCGCATTGGCCTGTTCGACCAGATGGGCGCGGGTTGGCATGTGCGGCAGATGTTCGAAGCATGCCGCGAGTTGCTGCGCGGTCCGCGCGACGATGCGGACGCCGAGCTGGTATTCGCCGCGCAGCACGCTCGCCGGCGGCGCCTTGAGCTTGCGGACGATACCGAGCGCGGCCAGCAGCTTGAGCGCATAATAGGTCGCGTCGATCTCCCACCAGCGAAACCCCTGCCGCGTGCTGCTGGGATAGGCATGGTGGTTGTTGTGCCAGCCTTCGCCCATCGTGACGAGCGCCAGCGCGAGGTTGTTGCGCGAACCGTCGCCCGTCACATAGCGCTTGCTGCCGCGCACATGCGCCAGCGAATTGATGCAGAAGGTCGCGTGATAGACCAGCACCGTGCTCCACAGGAAGCCGACCACCAGCCCCGACCAGCCCGCGATCAGGAAGCTCAGCCCTGCAAGGATCAGGGCCGGCGCAAGCTCGAAGCGATTCAGCAGGCGCAATTCGGGATAGCGCGCGAAATCGGGGATCCTGGCCGGATCGAAGCCGTCATGGCTGCGCGCGAAGATCCAGCCGACATGGCTGTACAAAAAACCCCGGTGCAGCGGCGAATGGACGTCCTCGGCGGTATCCGAATGGAGGTGATGGTGGCGATGCTTGGCCGCCCACCACAAGACGCTGCGCTGCGCGCTGCTCTGCGCGAGAAACGCGAGCACGAACTGGAACCACCGGCTGGTCGCAAAGGCGCGGTGCGAGAAATAACGGTGATAGCCCGCGGTGACGCCGAACATGCGCAGCCAGTACAGCCCGATGCACAGCGCGAGCGCGGGCCAGGTGACGCCGGTCCATAGCGCCGCGAAGCATCCGAGATGCACCAGCACGAACGGGGCTGCGGAAGGATAGGCGATGTCGCTACCGGCGACGCGGCGATTTTGGGTCATTCGAATTTCCGGATATGAAAGGCCCCGCGACCGGTCAACCGGGCGCGGGGCAAATCGCCATCAGGGCCGACAGGGCACCTATACGGCGCGAAGCTCCTCGGCTGAGGATTTGCCGCTGCGGGCGTCGGCCACGATCTCGAAGGCCAGCTTCTGTCCCTCGTCGAGGTTGCTCCATCCGGCGCGTTCGACCGCGCTGATATGGACGAAGACGTCGGCGCTGTTGTCGTCGGGCTGGATGAATCCGAAGCCCTTCTGGTTGTTGAACCACTTTACGGTGCCGGTCGGCATGGCAATTTCCTTCACTATGCGTGCGTCGGGCCGCGCCACGTGGCACGGCCACCAGGTCGAGATCATGGGGGAAGTGGCTAGTCCGGCACGCATGAGAGCGGCGAGGCCAAGGCGTTCGGCCGTATACTCGATGTCTCTCACATGGGGTCGCGCGACCGTTTCCGCAAGGTGGACCGGCATGGACGACCCCGGCAGCAAGGTCTTGGCGAGCGCGCCAGGACCACGTTAACGCCGTCTTTACCCTGTCGCGCCCAGCATCGTCGCACAGGCGGGAGCTGGGGTATGACGCAAGCGCAACCGACGGTGCGGGTACAGGCCGAATTGACGGCGCGGGTCTTCGCGATCGGCGCCCGTACCCAGCGCGATACCGCCGGTAGCATCGCGATGGAAATCGACGCGATCCGCCGCATCGCCCGTGCCAATGGCCTCTATCCCGCCGCCGCTGTCGCCCAGGCGCTGGAATCGGCGCTTGGCCGCGGCGAACGCGGGCCATTGATCGACGGCTGGCTGGCGATCCTGCGCGATGCGGTCGGCTGCGAACGGCACGACGCCGCCGCCTGCGAGACCTTCGCCGCGGCGTGCTCGGTCCGCCTGACGGCCTGACGCGCCGTCATGGATGCCCTGATGGCCGCCCTCGTCGCGGCCCTGGTCGTCGAGGCGACCGATCGCACGCCCTGGCTCGTCGCCATCCTCGCCGATCGCTTTCAGCAGCGCGGCATCGTCATTATCGCCGCACTGTGTGCGTTCGCTACCGGCTTCGCGATCGTCGCACTCGGCGGTGCGCTGATCGGCGAACGGCTGACGCCCGAGGCGCGCAAGCTGTTTCTGGCCGTCGCGCTGCTCAACGCCGGCATCTCCGCCTTCTTCCCGATCAAGCCGCCCAACCGGCTCGATGGCTGGCGCGTCGGCGCCGCCGCGACGACCTTTCTCGGCGTCTTCATCCTGGCCTTTGGCGGCCGCACCCAGTTCATCGTCATGGCGCTGGCCGAGCGCGGCACGGCACCGGCGCTCGCGGCGGTCGGCGCGACGCTTGGCGGCGTCGCCGTGATCGTCTTCGCGGCGCTGTCCGGTGAGGCGGCGCGCCGCACCCTGCCGATCACCGCGCTGCGCATCGTCACGGGCATCGCGCTGTGTGCGATCGGCGCGATTCTCGCGCTGGGCGCGTTGCGGCTGATCTAGCGCCGTCGGGTGCGCCGACAGATCGAGCCACTCGATCGCTGATATCGCGATTTCCGCGTCGCTGGTCGGGGAGCCTTTGTGCGACTGGGCCGTTCTCGCAACGAACCCCAACCGATTCAAGGAACGATCCATGGCTTCCCCCGCCGCGCCGCTCAAGACACCGACCGACCTCAAATCCAATGCCGTCAAGTCGGTCGCCGAGGCGCTCAACGGCATCCTCGCCGACAGCTTCGCGCTGTATCTCAAGACCAAGAATTTCCATTGGCACGTCTCGGGTCCGCATTTCCGCGACTATCATTTGTTGCTCGACGAGCAGGCGGCGGAGATATTCCTCGCGACCGACGATATTGCCGAGCGTGTGCGCAAGACGGGCAACACCACGTTGCGCTCCATCGGCGACATTGCGCGGCATCAGACCGTCAAGGACAATGATGAGTCATTCGTCGCGCCAGGCGACATGCTGAACGAATTGCGCGACGACAATCTCAAGCTGGTCGAGAGCTTGCGCGATGCCAAGGATCTTGCGGATGCCGCGCGTGACAATGCGACGTCAGCTGTCATCGACAACTGGACCGATCAGGCTGAACGCCGCGCATGGTTCCTGTTCGAGGCCGGCCGCAAGGGCTGAAACGGGGCCGGGGCCGCGTTCCGCTTAGCGCGGTCCCAGCGTCAGCAGCCACATGTCGGGCGGGGCGCCGAGGCGCAGCGGCAGGATGCTGGTTCCCAGCCCGGCGGTCACCACCGTCAGCCGGTTGCCGTCGCGGACGATGCCACAGCGATAACGCTGGCGTGCCGGTGACGACAGGGGGCCGTACCAGGGAATGACGATCTGGCCGCAATGCGTGTGCGCGGCGAGCACGAGGTTGATTTCCTCCGGCATCTTCGTCGTCACGTCGGGTGAGTGCGTTAGGACGATCTTGGCGCCGGGCAACCGGTCGAGCGCCTCGATCGTTGCCGGCACATCCGCATGATGCGAATAGACGTCGGCCACGCCGCCGATCGCCAGCGGTCCACGCACCGTCGCGCTGTTGACCAGCAGCGTGACGTTGGCCTGCCACAGCGCGCGCGGCACGCTGATTTGCCCTGCCCAATAATCATGATTGCCTGGCACCGCGATCACACCGAGCGGCGCGCGCAGCCCGCTCAGCGGCTTGATTAGTTCGGCAGCGTAGCGTTCTCCCGCGACCGGGTCATTGCCCAGCACGAAATCGCCCGCCATCATCACCAGGTCGGGCTTGAGCGCATTGGCCTGCGCGACGATCCGCGTCAGCCGCGCCGGGTCCATCGCCGCGCTGCCGATATGGATATCGCTCATCAACAGCAATGTGATCGGCTTCTGGCCCGCCGGCCAGTCCCGCAAATGGATCGAGGCCCGTCGTACGATCGGGTCGGCGCGCGCCTCATGCTGCATCCAGGCGAACAGGGCGACGCCGATCAACGCGAGAATCAGCAGCAGACGGTATCGAAGACGCATCGCCGCCCCTAAGCACGCCCGCGCGTGCCGGCCAAGAGGGATGCTGGCGGAACTCCCGCGAACCCGCCATGTTGTCCGACGATGCGGGCCTTTGCCGACCTCCTCGACGCGCTGATCTACACGCGCTCGCGCAACGCCAAGCTCAAGCTGATCGGCGACTATCTGCGCGCCACGCCCGATCCCGATCGTGGCTGGGCGATCGCCGCGCTGACCGGTGATCTCGACCTCCCGGCGGTCAAGCCGGCGCTGCTGCGCGGCCTGATCGAGGAACGCGTTGATCCCGTGCTGTTCCGCATGAGCCGCGACTATGTCGGCGACACCGCCGAGACGATCGCGCTGCTCTGGCCGACGCCCGCGCCCGGCGCGGTGGCGGGCGATCCGCTCAGCCTGTCGGTGGTGGTCGATCGCCTTGCCGCGCTGTCGCGCGCCGATGCGGCGGGCGCGATGGCCGCGATGCTCGACCGGCTCGATGCCGATGAGCGCTTCGCGTTGCTCAAGATGGCGACCGGGGCCCTGCGCATCGGCGTTTCCGCGCGGCTCGCCAAGACCGCGCTGGCACAGGCCTTCGCGATCGATATCGCGGCGGTGGAGGAAGTTTGGCACGGCATCGCGCCGCCTTATGCCAGCCTGTTCGCCTGGGCCGAGGGGCGCGGCGCCCAGCCGACCGCCGCCGGCGTGCCGGTGTTCCGCTCCTTCATGCTCGCGCACCCGCTCGACGACGGGCGCGTCGACCTTGCCGACTATGCGGCGGAGTGGAAATGGGACGGGATCCGCGTCCAGCTGGTCCATGTCGCCGGGGAAACCCGCCTCTACAGCCGCGCCGGCGACGACATCACCGCCAGCTTCCCCGAGGTGGCACGCGACTTTGCCACCCCCGGCGTGCTCGACGGCGAGTTGATGGTGAAGGGCGATGTGCAGGGCGGCGCGCTCGACGATGGCGGCGGCGCGGCGAGCTTCAATGCGCTGCAGCAGCGGCTCGGGCGCAAGGTCGTCTCGGCCAGGATGCTCGCCGACTATCCCGCCTTCGTGCGGCTCTACGACATCCTGTTCGATCGCGACGAGGATCTGCGCGAGCTGCCCTGGACCGATCGTCGCCGGCGGCTCGAGGCCTTCGTCCCGCAGCTCGACGGCAACCGCTTCGACATCAGCGCGCTGATCGAGGCCGATGACTTCACCACGCTCGAGGCGATCCGTGCCGGCGCGCGCGACGCGGCGATCGAGGGCGTGATGCTCAAGCGGCGCGATTCGCCCTATGTCGCGGGCCGCCGCACCGGGTTGTGGTACAAATGGAAGCGCGACCCGCTGACCGCCGATTGCGTGATGATGTACGCGCAGCGCGGCAATGGCCGGCGCTCGTCCTTCTATTCCGACTATACCTTTGGCTGCTGGACCGCCGGGGGCGAACTGCTGCCGGTCGGCAAGGCCTATTCGGGCATCACCGACGAGGAACTCAAACAGCTCGATAGTTTCGTGCGTCGCCACACGCTCAACCGCTTCGGCCCGGTACGCGAGGTCGAGAAGACGCTCGTGCTGGAAATCGCGTTCGATTCGATCCACCAGTCGAAACGCCATAAGTCAGGCATTGCCATGCGCTTCCCGCGCATCGCCCGCATCCGCACCGACAAGCCGGCGGCTGAGGCCGACATGATCGACACGTTGAAACGAATGATCACGTGATGGCGTACCCCTGACAAAAGTCACCGCCTCCGCCCTCCGGCAGCGGCGGGCAATTATGTCACTGGCAGGTGCCGCGCCTTTTTCCCGCGATCGGCTATAGCGGCGTCATGACCGCCACCCTGCCCGCGCTGATGATGATCGCCTCGGGGTCGATCCACGCGGTGGTCAATGCGATCGTCAAGGGCGGCAAGGACAAGATGGCGGCGCGTGCCCTTACCGATGGGTCGAGCGCGATCGTCCTGTTGCCTGCCACCTTGTTCGTCGCATTGCCGGCCGGTGCATGGGGATGGCTGGCGGCAAGCGCGGCAATTCATGCGCTGTACCTCTATGCCCTTATCCGCGCCTATCAGGTCGCGGATTTCTCGGCCGCCTATCCGGTGCTGCGCGGCACCGCGCCGCTGGTCACCGCACTGGTCACGCTCGGCCTGCTGCGCCAGCCGGCCAGTGCCTGGCAGGTCGCCGGCATTGCGCTGATCGGCGGGGCGATGTTCCTGCTCGTCGCCGGCCGCCATCTCGGGCGCGCCGCGCTTGGCTGGTCGGTGCTGACCGGTGGGACGATCGCCGCCTATACCGTGGTCGACGCCGCCGGGGTCCGTGCCGCGCCCGCGGCGCTCAGCTATATCGTCTGGCTGTTCGTCATCATGGGCGCGATCGTACCCACGATCTTCCTCGTCATCGGGCGCGGCGAAATGATCGCTGCCGCGCGTCAGCAATGGCGCCCGGGTGTCGCTGCCGGCCTGTTGTCGATCGCCACTTATGGTCTCGCGCTCACCGCGCTGTCGCTCGGCCCGACCGCGCCGCTCGCCGCGCTGCGCGAGACCGGGATGGTCACCGCGCTCGGGATTTCGATCCTGGTGATGGGGGAGAAGGCGACCCCCGGCCGTATCGTCGCGGTGCTCGGCATTCTCACCGGGGCGACGCTGATAATCGTCGCCTAGCCGAGGTCGCGGGCGAGCACGACGAAGGCGAGCGCGTCGTCGAGCGGCACGCCGAAGCGCGTGTCGCCATGGGGAAAGGGTCGCACTTCCCCCGTCCGGCGATAGCCGCGGCGTTCATACCAGGCGATCAGCGTCGCGCGCTGGACGATCACGGTCATCTCGATCCGCCGCGCGGCGAAGCGCCGTTGCGCGACCTCCTCGGCGGCGGCGATCAACTGCCGGCCGAGCCCGAGGGCCTGGCGCGCGGGGTCGACCGCCAGCAGCCCGAGATAGCAGCTGCCCTTGCCTTGATCGGTCACGGCAACGCAGCCGGCCAGCACAGGTCCGTCTCGCGCGACGAGGATGCGCCGGGCGGGGTCGTCGAGCATTTCGGCGAGCGTCTCCGCGTCGATTCGCTGGCCGTCGAGCAGGTCGGCCTCATGGGTCCAGCCGCGTCGTGCCGAATCGCCGCGATAGGCACTTTCGACCAGGCGGTGCAGTGGCGCGAGATCGTCGCGTGTCGCCGTGCCGATCGTCAGCGGGGCCATTGCGCGAGTCCCGGCCGGCTCATGTCGCGAGCATCGTCGAGCGCGGGGATATGGCCGCCATCGAGCAACCTGCCGCTGCGCGGATCCGGGGCGGCAAGCATGGCGACACGGGCAGCGGTCGACAAATAGCGCATCGTGATACTCCGGCAGCGAAACTGACTACTGCCACTACGCGTTGTGCAACATGCTGGAGACAAAGAAAAACCCGGCGCGCCTGAGGCGCACCGGGTCTATCCTTCACAGCCTTGCGGCTAGATCAGCTCATCGGCGAGAGGTTCACCGCGGCATATTTGCCGCGACGATCGACCTCGAGCTCGAACTCCAGCTTGTCGCCCTCGTTGAGGGTCGGCATGCCGGCACGCTCGACCGCCGAGATGTGCACGAATGCATCGGGCTGCCCATCGTCGCGCTGAATGAAGCCGAAGCCCTTCATCGCGTTGAAGAACTTGACCGTGCCGGTCGCCTTCTCGCCGGTCAGCTGACGCTGCGGCGCACCCGCGCCACCGCGATCACCACCAGCGGCGCGCTCGGGCCGCGGCCCACGCTCTTCCACCGCCATCGGCTCGCCGTCGATCTTGAGATCGGTCGCCGAGATGCGACCGCCGCGATCGACCAGCGTGAAGCCGAGCGGCTGGCCTTCGGCCAGACCGGTCAGGCCGGCCTGCTCGACCGCGCTGATGTGAACGAACACATCCTCGCCGCCATCATCGCGAACGACGAAGCCGAAGCCTTTCTGGCCATTGAAAAATTTGACGACGCCCGTGCCTTCGCCAACGACCTGGGGGGGCATGCCGCGACCTGCGCCGCCGCCGCCACTGAAGCCGCCGCCACCGCCGCCGCGATAACCACCGCCGCCGCCGCCGAAGCCGCCACCACCGCCGAAGCGATCGCCGCCACCGCCGAAGCGATCACCACCACCGCCGAAACGATCGCCGCCGCCATAGCTGCTGCCGCCACCAAAGTCGTCGCCGCCGAAACCGTCGCGCTTGTCGCGGCCACGTCCGCCACGATTGCCGCGGCCACCTTTATCGAAACTCATGCCCTGTTCGTCTTCCCGCCTCGTTCCGTCGTCAAAACAAGAGCTACGCCGAACGAGAAGCGCAGGTCTCCGGGCGCTGAACCAATCACGCCGCCGACTCGTTCTAGACTAAAATCGCGAATGCCGCGAACGAATTCGTCTAAAATGCGGCAGCGTTGACCGCGATACTTGCGCGACCGATGCCGCCGGGCCACAGCCGGGCCCATGTCGATCCTTTCGCTCGTCACCGATCCCGCCGCCTGGGCCGCCCTCGTCACGCTGATCGTGATGGAAATCGTGCTCGGCATCGACAACCTGATCTTCATTTCGATCCTGTCGAACAAGCTGCCTCCAGCGCAGCGCGAGCGCGTGCGGCGACTCGGCATCGGGCTGGCGTTGGTCCTGCGCCTTGCGCTGCTCTCGACCATCGCCTGGATCGCCGGAATGACCGCGCCGCTGATCGATCTCGGCCTGACCCATGTCGGCGCCGACGGCCACACGGTCTTCGAGACCGCGCTGTCGATTCGCGACCTGATCCTGATCGCCGGCGGGGTGTTCCTGCTCTACAAGGCAACCACCGAGATCCATCACAGCCTCGATCCGGTCGAGAAGGGAAATGAGGCGAAGGGCGGCGCGCTGCTCGGCTTCGGGGCGGCGATCATCCAGATCCTCGCGCTCGACATGGTCTTCTCGATCGATTCGATTCTCACCGCGATCGGCATGACCGACGATTTGCCGGTGATGATCGTCGCGGTGATCGTCGCGGTCGGCGTGATGCTGTTCGCCGCCACCCCGCTCGCCGAGTTCATCGCGCGCAATCCCAGCGTCGTGATGCTGGCGCTCGGTTTTCTGCTGATGATTGGCGTGGTGCTGATCGCTGACGGGTTCGGCGTCCATGTCCCCAAGGGGTATGTCTATAGCGCGATGGCATTTGCCGGCGTGGTCGAGGCGCTCAACCTCACGGCGCGGCGCAAGTCGTCGCGCACGGCGGGGCATTGAGCCAGCCGGCTTTCGCGGCTAGGCCCGCGCGATGACCGTATATCTCCACGAAGAAGACATTCCCGCCGGCCTGTTCGCGGACGGCGTCGACATCGCCGTCGATACCGAGACGATGGGGCTGCTCACGCCGCGCGACCGGCTGTGCGTCGTGCAATTGTCCGATGGCGGCGCCGATGAGCACCTTGTGCGCTTCTCGCCCGGCAGCGACTATGCCGCGCCCAACCTCAAGGCGCTGCTTGCCGATCGGACGCGGGTGAAGCTCTATCATTTCGCGCGCTTCGATCTCGCCGCGATCGAGCATTATCTCGGCGTCGAGGCCGGCCCGGTCTATTGCACCAAGATCGCCTCGCGGCTGGTGCGGACCTACACCGACCGTCACGGTCTCAAGGAACTGGTGCGCGAGCTGCTCGGCCAGGACATTTCCAAGGCGCAGCAATCGTCCGACTGGGGCGGCCCGGTATTGAGCGAGGCGCAGAAGGATTATGCCGCCTCCGACGTGCGTTTCCTCCACGCCATGCGTACCGAACTCGACAAGCGCCTCGCGCGCGAGGGGCGCACCGCGCTGGCGCAAGGCTGCTTCGATTTCCTGCCGCATCGCGCGCGGCTCGACCTCGCCGGCTGGCCGGAGGTCGACATCTTCGCGCATGTCTGACGCGATGGTCCTGGTGCCGACGGCGCGGCAAATCTGGGCCGCGCCCGGCAGCAGCCACGACCGGGTCATCGGCGGTCTGCGTATCGTGCTGCCGATGCTGATCGGCATGCTTGCCGCGTTCGTCGTCTTCATGCCGCTGTTCAGCGGTGGCGACGTGTCGTTCGTGCTCGACAAGAAGAAGGTCGAGGTCGCCAAGGAGCGGATGCGCACCCAGGCGGCGACCTATCGCGGCGAGGATGGCAAGGGCCAGCCCTTCACCATGACCGCCGGCTCGGCGGTGCAGAAGAGCTCGACCGAACCGATCGTGCGTGTCGATGCGCTCGCCGCCCAGATCCAGCTCAAGGACGGTCCGGCCAATGTCACGGCACCGCATGGCGCCTATGACATGCAGACCGAACAGGTGCATATAAACGGGCCGGTCAAGGTCGTCGCGACGGGCGGCTACACGCTCGACACCAATGACGCCACGCTCGACCTCAAGACGCGCCACCTGCACAGTGATGGCGCGGTGACCGGTACGGTGCCGCAGGGCCAGTTCAGCGCGAACCAGCTGAGCGCCGATCTCGACAATCACGTCGTGACGCTCGACGGCAACGCGCGCTTGCGGATCGTGCCGCGAAAGACGAGATAGGCGCGCATGATGCGCCTCCCGCTCCTCCTCGCCACGGCGGCGCTCGTCGCCGCCGCCGCCGCCAACGCCCAGTCGCGCCATGATTCGGCCGCGCCGATCAACTTCGGCGCCGACCATATCGAGCTGCAGGACAAGGCGAATCGCGCGATCCTGTCAGGCAATGTCTCGGTCAAGCAGGCCGAGATGACGCTCAACGCCGCGCGCGTGACGGTGGCCTATACCGGCCAGGTGATCGACGGGTCGCCGCAGGTCTCGCGGCTCGATGCCTCGGGTGGCGTGGTCGTGACGCGTCCCGACCAGAGCGCGCGCGGGCAATATGCCGTCTATGACCTCAACAAGCGGATCGTCACCATGCTCGGCGGCGTGACGCTGATTCAGGCCGGCAACACGATCAACGGCTCGCGCCTGACGATCAATCTCGATACCGGCCGCGCGGTGATCGATGGGTCATCGGTCGGTGGCCGTACCGGCGACAATGGGGTCACCAAGAGCGGCGGCCGCGTGACGGGCACCTTCTCGGTGCCCAAGCGCAACCAGTAGCGACGCGCTAAACCGCTCTTTTTGCCCATTTCGTCAGGTCGCGCTTCCTTTCGCGACGCGTCGGGTGCAAAAGTCATGCACGAAGCTTGCCAAGCGGCCGCGCGGTAAGTCTTCGGTAACGTCGAAATGTCACCACGGGACCTGCGATGAGCCAATCCGACACCCTCGACAAGATCGAAGCGATCACCGAAGCGCCGGTGGCGCAGGGGCTGTCGGTCGTCTCGATCGCCAAGTCCTATGACAAGCGCGCGGTGCTGACCGACGTGTCGGTCTCGGTCGGGCGCGGCGAGGTCATCGGCCTGCTCGGGCCGAACGGCGCCGGCAAGACGACCTGCTTCTATTCGGTGATGGGGTTGGTGAAGCCCGATTCGGGTCGCATCATGCTCGACGGCGTCGATATCACCGGGTTGCCGATGTATCGCCGCGCGATCCTCGGGCTGGGTTATCTGCCGCAGGAAACCTCGATCTTCCGCGGCCTGTCGGTGGAAAAGAACATCAGCACCGTACTCGAACTGTCCGAGCCGGACGCGGCGACGCGCCAGCTCCGGCTCGACAAGCTGCTCGACGAATTCGGCCTCACGCGGCTGCGCGACGCGCCGGCGATGGCGCTTTCGGGGGGCGAGCGGCGGCGTGCGGAAATCGCCCGCGCGCTTGCCGCCAACCCGTCGATCATGCTGCTCGACGAGCCGTTCGCCGGGATCGACCCGATCTCGATCGCCGACATTCGTGACCTGGTGAAGGATCTGCGCACACGCGGCATCGGTGTGCTGATCACCGACCACAATGTTCGCGAGACGCTCGAAATCGTCGACCGCGCCTATATCATCTATGATGGCCGCGTGCTGTTCACCGGCTCGCCGGAGGAACTCGTCGCCGACGCCAATGTCCGCCGCCTGTACCTCGGCGAGGGTTTCTCGCTGTAGCGGCGATGGCGCTCGGTCCTCGCCTCGACCTGCGGCAGTCCCAATCGCTGGTGATGACGCCGCAGCTGCAGCAGGCAATCCGCCTGCTCGCGCTGTCGAATCTCGAGGTCGAAGGCTTCCTCGCCGAGGAGATCGAGAAGAATCCGCTGCTCGACGGGGGCGCGCCCGATGATGACGGCCCGACGGTCGAGCGCGAGCCGGCGCCCGAACCGCGCGACGAACCGGCGAGCGCCGACGAGTTGATCATGGTCGGGGCCGATAGCGGCGAGGCGGCGCTCGATGTCGATTTCGACGCCGAGACCTTCCATCATGACAGCGCGGCCGACGCGATGGATTCGAGCGGTGGCGGTCTCGATGGCTCGCTCGGCCTCAACGGTGCGAGCGGCGCTGGCGGCGCGAGCGAGGACGGCCCCGATCTCGACGGTTTTGCCGATGTGACGCTGAGCCTTGCCGATCACCTGCTCGCCCAGGCCGGTACCGCGGTCGACGGTCCCGACGCGTTCATCGCCGCGCACCTGATCGATCAGATCGACGAGACCGGCTATCTGACGGTGCCGCTGCTCGACATCGCCAACCGGCTCGGCGTGCCGCTGGCGCGGGTCGAGCATGTGCTCGGCGTGATCCAGACCTTCGATCCGACGGGGGTCGGCGCGCGCGATCTCGCCGAGTGCCTGACGCTCCAGGCCAAGGAGGCCGATCGCTACGATCCGTGCATGGCGCGGCTGATCGACAATCTCGACCTTCTCGCGCGGGGCGATCTCGCGCGGCTGAAGCGCATCTGCGGGGTCGACGACGAGGACATGGCCGACATGATCCGCGAGCTGCGCGGCTATGATCCCAAGCCCGGCTGCCGCTATGGCGGCGAGCCGGCGCAGAGCGTCGTGCCCGACATCTTCGTCGCGCAGCGCAAGACCGGCTGGGCGATCGAGATCAACGCCGCGACGCTGCCGCGCGTGCTGGTCAATCGCAGCTATTATGCCGAGCTGTCCAGGGGTCCGCAGGACAAGGCGTCGAAGGCGTGGCTCAGCGAATGCCTCGCCAGCGCCAACTGGCTGGTCAAGGCGCTCGACCAGCGCCAGCGCACGATCATCAAGGTCGCGACCGAGATCGTGAAGCAGCAGGAAGCCTTTTTCCTGAAGGGCGTCGCGCACCTCAAGCCGATGACGCTGCGCCAGGTCGCCGATGTGATCGAGATGCACGAATCGACCGTCAGCCGGGTGACGAGCAACAAATATCTCAGCTGCGCGCGCGGCACCTTCGAGCTGAAATATTTCTTCACCTCGGGCGTGTCGTCGTCGGAAGGCGGCGACGCGGTGTCGGCCGAGGCGGTCAAGAGCGCGATCCGCGCGCTGATCGCCAATGAGGGCGCCAACATCCTCAGCGACGACACGCTGGTCGACCTGCTCAACGCCAAGGGCTTCGGCCTCGCGCGCCGCACGGTCGCCAAATATCGCGAGGCGATCGGCATCGGCAGCTCGGTCCAGCGCCGCCGGGCGCGGGCGCTGGAGGGGGCTTAGCCGCCGGCCACGGCGTACTTGCTTCGTTCCGTTCGTTGCGCAATGCTTCGCCCGCGCCGGAATCGCCGGCGCCTCACTATGGGGGCAGGCAATGGCGTGGCGCTATCTCGGCTTGATGGCTTTGGTGGGCGCTGCACCGCTGGCGGGTGAGATACCGACCACGCCACAGATACATGTGCCGCACATAGGCGATTACCGCCTGGCAAAAATAAGACCGGGCGGTCGCGTGTATTTCTACCATACGAGCTTGTTCGAAGGCTGCCCGGCACTGACCGACCAATGCCGTCGCAAAGGTTATGTCGTTCCCGGCGACCTGGTATTGTCGAGCGAAAGTCAGGGGCCGTTCGTCTATGTTGACTATGTGAAGGACGGCGACTGGACGGCCGGCTGGGTGTTGCGTACCGCCGTGACCGTAGTGCCGACTCCCGCCATGTCCCATGCATCATGGATCGGAAACTGGCATTGGGAAAACCTCGATCACGATTGGGCCGATTTCGAGATCAAGCGCGACAAGCGGCCCGGCTTTCTCGCGGTCAGCGGCTTTGCGACGTGGGCGAGCCGTATTCCCGGCGAATATGAGAAGGGTAATGTGAACACTGGCGAGCTTGACGACCGCGCGCGGCCCAATGGTCGCCATATCATCTTTGGGGAACGAGCACGCAATTATGGTCAGTGTCAGGCGGCGATGGAGCTGATCGGCCCTTATCTCGTCGTCGATGATAATGATCAGTGCGGTGGTCTGAACGTCACTTTTTCCGGCGTATATCATAGGTATTGAGGGGAGCGGGGCAATGATCATCGTCACCGGCAGCGTGACCGCGCGCCCGGACAGTTTCGACGCGTTGCGTGAGGCTAGCCTCGCTCATGTCCATCGCTCGCGTCTCGAGGATGGCTGCCTGCTGCATTCGGTACAGGTCGATTGCGAGAATCCGCTGCGGTTGTTCTTCTACGAGCAGTGGCGCGACATGGCGGCGCTGAAGACGCATTTCGCGCAGCCCGGCTCGCATGACTTCATACGCGCGGTGCGCGAGCATGGCGAATCGAGCGAGGATATCGCCCTGTTCGAGGCGGCGGCGACCACCGCCTGATCGCGACGGCTCAGTCGTCCTCGTCCTCATAACCGACCAGCGCCAGCGCGCGCGCCTTGATCTGGCGCGTCATGCACCAGTGGATCAGCGCTTCCTCGCGGCCATGCGTGACCCAGACCTCACGCGGCGCGATCTCGGTAAGCGTGTCGGTCAGTTCGTCCCAGTCGGCATGGTCGCTGAGGATCAGCGGCAGCTCGACCAGCCGCTGGCGCGCGCGTTGCCTGATGCGCATCCAGCCTGACGCCATGGCGGTGATCGGGTCGGGCAGGCGGCGCGACCAGCGATCGTTGAGCGCCGAGGGCGGGCACAGCACGATATGGCCGGCGATCGCCGCCTTGGCCACGCCCGCGACGGGGATCAACTCGCCCAGCTCGACGCCGAGTTCGGCATAGAGATCGCATAGCCGTTGCAGCGCGCCGTGGAGATAGATCGGCGCGGCATGGCCGCGCGCGCGCAGTTCGGCGATGACGCGCTGCGCCTTGCCCAGCGCATAGGCGCCGACCAGCACGCAGCGCTCGGGATTGGCGTGCAAGGCGGCCAGCAGCTTGTCGATCTCGTAGCCGGTATCGGGGTGGCGGAGCACCGGCAGGCCGAAGGTCGCCTCGGTGACGAACACGTCGCAGGCGACGGGTTCGAACGGCGCGGAGGTCGGGTCGGGGCGGCGCTTGTAATCGCCCGATACGACGATGCGCTCGCCGCGATGCTCGAGCAGGATCTGCGCCGAGCCGAGCACATGGCCGGCGGGGAAATAGCTGACCTCGACCGCGCCGAGCCGGATCGTTTCGCCATAGCCGACCGGGTTGCCCGGCTGCGGGCCGTAGCGCGTCGCCATGATCGCCAGCGTCTCGGGTGTCGCCCAGATCGCGCCGTGTCCGCCGCGCGCATGGTCGGCATGGCCGTGCGTGATCAGCGCGCGTGCCTGCGGGGTCGAGGGGTCGATCCATGCATCGGCCGGCGCGACATAGATGCCCTGGGGTTGCGGATCGATCCAGTCGCCGAGCTTCGCCATCATGCCTATATGGGCGAGATGAGATTGAGTTCCCACTCCACTTTCTCCCCTCCCCTTCAGGAGTGGCGGGTGAACCCTGCCCCGCAGGGTTCAGGTCAGTCCGGGGGCCTGACCGACCCGCCACTGGGCTGGGGGTGGGGCCTATCCGCGAACACAGATTATGCGGCACTGCCCCACCCCAACCCCTCCCCTGAAGGGGAGGGGCTTGAATGAATCACGACCTTCCTGCCCCCCTCACCGACTGGTTCGCGTCGCGCGGCTGGGCGCCGCGGCGGCATCAGCTCGACATGCTGGCGCAAGGGCGCGCCGGGCGGCACGCGCTGCTCGTCGCGGCGACCGGCGCGGGCAAGACGCTGGCCGGTTTCCTGCCGACGTTGAGCGAGCTGATCGAGGATCCGACCGAGGGGCTGCACACGCTCTATGTCTCGCCGCTCAAGGCGCTGGCGGTCGACGTGCAGCGCAACCTGTTGACGCCGATCGACGAGATGGGGCTGAGCTTGCGCGTCGAGACGCGCACCGGCGACACGCCGTCCGACCGCAAGGCGCGCCAGCGCGCGCGGCCGCCGCAGATCCTGCTGACCACGCCCGAATCGCTGTCGCTGTTGCTCAGCTATCCCGACAGCATGACGATGTTCGCCGGGCTCAGGACGATCGTCATCGACGAGGTTCATGCCTTTGCCACCGGCAAGCGTGGCGACCTGCTCAGCCTGTGCATGGCGCGGCTGCAACGGCTCGCGCCGGGGCTGCGCCGCGTCGCGCTGTCGGCGACGGTAGCCGATCCGGACGGCTATCGCGCCTGGCTCGCGCCCGATGGCGATATCGACCAGGTCGCGCTGGTGATCGGCGACAAGGGCGCCGACCCCGACATCACCATATTGCTGCCCGAGGGGCGTGTGCCCTGGGCGGGGCATTCGGGGCGTTATGCCGCCGAACAGGTGATGGCCGAGATCGAGACGCACAGAACCTCGATCATCTTCTGCAACACGCGCAGCCTTGCCGAGCTGATCTTCCAGGATCTGTGGAAGGCCAATGCGATGCAGCTGCCGATCGGCATCCATCATGGTTCGCTCAGCCTCGAGGCGCGGCGCAAGGTCGAGGCGGCGATGGCGGCGGGGCGACTGCGCGGGCTGGTCGCGACGGCAAGCCTCGATCTCGGGGTCGACTGGGGCGATGTCGATTGCGTCATCCAGATGGGCGCGCCCAAGGGCTCGTCGCGGCTGTTGCAGCGCATCGGCCGCTCCAACCACCGGCTCGACGAGCCGAGCGAGGCGGTGCTCGTGCCGGGCAACCGCTTCGAATATCTCGAGGCGCGCGCCGCGCTCGATGCCGTCACGGCGGGTGAGCTCGACCCCGACGTCTTCCGCCCCGGTGCGCTCGACGTGCTGGCGCAGCATGTCATGGCGTGCGCCTGCGCCGCGCCGTTCCAGCAGGCGGCGATGCTCGACGAGATACGCTCGGCGCTGCCCTATTCGGCGCTCGACGCGGGCGTGTTCGAGCAGGTGCTCGGTTTCATCCGCGACGGCGGCTATGCGCTCAAGGCCTATGACAAGTTCCGGCGACTGGTGCAGGAGCCCGACGGATCGTGGCGCGTCTCGCACCCGCGCTTCGTCGCGCAGCACCGGCTCAACGCCGGGATCATCGTCGAGGCGACGATGCTCAGCGTGCGCTTCAGGAACGGCCGCTCGCTCGGCCGGGTCGAGGAGGGTTTCGCGGCGACGCTGAGCCCGCGCGATACTTTCTTCTTTGCCGGCATGAGCCTCGAGGTCGAACGCGTCGATACCGAGGATGTCGTGGTCCGCGCGACCAGTCGCCCGGCGCGCATCCCGACCTATGGCGGCGCGCGCATGCCGTTGTCGACCAATCTCGCCGACCGGGTACGCGGCTTTCTCGCCACGCCGGCGGCATGGCCGAGCTTCCCCGATGACGTGCGCGAATGGCTCGAAGTGCAGCGCTACCGCTCGGTGTTGCCGCAACCTGGGCAATTGCTGGTCGAGACCTTCCCGCATGAGCGGCGGCATTTCATGGTCGCCTACAGCTTCGAGGGGTGGAACGCGCACCAGTCGCTCGGCATGCTGCTGACGCGGCGGATGGAGACGCAGGGGCTTAAGCCGATCGGCTTCGTCGCGAGCGACTATTCGCTCGCCACCTATTCGCTCGATCCGGTGACCGATCCGGCGGCATTGTTCTCGCCCGATATCCTCGAGGACGAGTTCGTCGACTGGGTGCAGGGCTCATCGCTGCTCAGGCGCGCCTTTCGCGAGGTGGCGGTGATCGGTGGGCTCGTCGAGCGCCAGCATCCCGGCAAGCGCAAGACCGGCAGGCAGGTCACCTTCTCGACCGACCTGATCTATGACGTGCTGCGCAAATATGAGCCCGGGCATCTGCTACTCCAGGCCGCCTGGGCCGATGCGCGCGCGCGGATGACCGATGTCGGGCGGCTCGCCGACCTGCTCGACCGCGCGCAGGGCACGATGCTGCATGTCGATCTCGACCGCGTCTCGCCGCTCGCCGTGCCGGTGCTGACACTGATCGGGCGCGAGCATGTCGCGCAAGGCCTGGCCGACGATGCGCTGCTGATCGAGGCGGAGGCGCTGGCGGCGGTGGCGATGCGACTGGACTGACGTTCTGCCATGGTTGCTGCGGCGCGACACCTGGCAAGAAAGAATTTGTTCGCGCAAAGGCGCAGAGGCGCGGAGATTTTCGTGTGGTTGGGCCGCTGCGCGTCAGCGCAAGCCTATTCGACGGTACAGCGCACATGACATAACAGCCTTGCCGTTTCGCCGCATCTCGCGAAACCCCTCTGCGCCTTCGCGCCTCTGCGCGAACAAATATTCCCTTCGCCCGTGCGCTGAGCACCGAAGTTTAAAACGAATTGCTCGTCGGTGCCGCTCATCCGCTCAGGCGACGAGGCGGTGTCCGTCCGGGCGATGGGCGAGGCGTTCGGTGACCCAGTGGGCGATGATCGCCGGGCCATCGTCGCGGGTCATTTGCGGGGCGAGCGCGCGGGCGCGGTCGGCGGCGTCGGGCGAGTCGAGCAGCCGGCCCAGCGCCGCGACGGCGCGACGTGTGCCGTAGCGGCGCAACGCCACCACGCGCGCCACGCCGAGCCGATGCAACCGCCGGGCATTGTCGAACTGGTCGCCGAAGAACGGGCAGACCAGTTGCGGCACGCCGGCGCGCAGGGCCTGTGCGGTGGTGCCCATGCCGCCATGCTGGATCACCGCCGCGGCGCGCGGGAACAGCAGCGAGTGCGGTGCATAGCCGGCGACCGCGATATCGTCGTCTGCCAGCCCGGCATAGTCGCGCAGCGCATGGTCGCCGACGAGCAGGATCGCACGCCGCCCGAGCCGCCGCGCGACCTGCGCACTGGCGGTGTAGAAATTGCCCGGCGCATAGGTGACGAAACTGCCGAGCGTGAACACCAGCGGCGCGGGTCCGGCATCAAGAAACCTCGTCAGCGCCGGCGCCAGCGTGCCGGTCGTCCCGTCGCGGCCGTCATAATATGCGAAGCCCGCGCCCCGTGCCTGGCACGGGGCGTCGCTCGGCAGCGCGGCGAAAGCCGGCGGATACATCGCGAAGATCCGCTCGCTGCGGCGTGGCCCGTCGAGCAGTTCGTCGCGAACCGCCGGCAGACCAAGCTCGTGGCGCAGGCGGGTGACCGGGCGCATGCTCGGTCGCCCCTGCGCGCTCGCCAGCGCGTAAAGCATGCGCACCACGGCGGGACCGCAGGTCTTGCGCAGCGTGGGCAGGAACGGCATTTCGCGCATCGTCGGCGGCTCGGCGACCGAGAGGAAGCTCATCGGTTGCAGCGCGACCGTTACCACCGGGACCCCGGCGGATTCAGCGACGATTCGCGCCACCGCCGCGAGTGTCCCGCAGATCACCAGATCGGCATCCGCCATCACCGCGCGCAGGTCTTCGACGGTCTGGGCGATATGCGGCAACATGATGTCGAACCCGGCGCGCAGATCGCCGGTCACCGCGCGCGCCACCGCCGCCTCGTCGAGGCCGGTCGCGGCCATTTCCCGCGCGCCGGGTCGCACGGCGTGGAAGGCGATGCCCTCGGCCTCGACCACCGCGCGATAGTCCTCCATCGCCGCGACGATCGGCGAGAGCCCATCGGCGCGCAGCCGCAAGGCCAGCGCCAGAAAGGGGTGAAGATCGCCGAGCGTCCCGGTAATCGCGAGAACCACGCTGCTCAAGGCTGTTCGGCCCTTCCGGAAGAACGAGGCGATGACCTTGCCGGCATCGTGCCGGCAACGCATCGTCGCGGCCTTCCATGGGACCATTTCATGGCGCTTTTGTTTCACTTGTGATGGGACCGAATCGGGCGTAGCTTCCAGCCATGGAGATGGGTCTGGCCTTTGCCTTGTCGTTCGCGGCTGCCGCCGCCTTGCCGGGGACGTCGCTGCAACCCGCCATGCAGCCCGCGCCGCCGGCCGAGGCGCCGCCCACTGCGACATCCGACGGCCAATTGCTCGATTTCGGCGACGCCAGTGACCGGATGACCGTGCCGGTGACGATCGGCGTCGGTGGGCCCTATCATTTCATCGTCGACACCGGCGCGCAGCGCACCGTCATCTCGCGCGAACTGGCCGGCAGGCTCGGGCTTGCCCCGGGGCCGACGATCAATGTGACCTCGATGTCGGGTACCGGTGTCTTCGGCACCTTCGTCATTCCGGCGCTCAGCGTCGGCGTGCTGGGCGGGACGCGGATCGAGGCGCCGGCGCTCGAATCGCGCAATCTCGGCGCGCTCGGGCTGCTCGGGCTCGATACACTACAGGGCCACAAGGTTGTGATCGATTTCGAGCGTCAGCAGATGGCTGTCACGCCCTCCACCTTGCGGAGACACGAACCGGCCGCCGCTTATGGCGAAGTGATCGTTCACGCGCGCAGCGTGCTCGGGCAGCTCGTGGTGACCGATGCCTATTATCACGGCCGGCGCATCCAGGTGATCGTGGATACCGGTTCGGTGGTTACCATGGGCAATATGGCGCTGCGTCGCACGGTGTCGCGGAGCACCAAGGGAATGACGAGCATTTCCCTGCTTGGCGTGACCGGTGACGTGCTGGTCGCCGACTATGCCCAGGTCGACCAGATCAAGGTTGCCGGGCTGAGTTTCAACAACCTTCCGGTCGCCTTCGCCGACGCCGAGCCGTTCAAGCGTTTCAACATGATCAAGCGCCCGGCGCTGATGCTCGGGATGGATGCGATGAAGATGTTCAAGCGCGTTCAGATCGACTTTCCCAATCGCACGTTGCGCCTCGTGCTGCCCAAGGAAGCTATCGTCGATTGACGGTGGTTGCGACGCGCCGCGTTGGACCCTAGCCTCGCGCCCTGACATTCCAGGGGGGCAGGCACATGCGATCGATCGGACGAGCTTTGTTGGGCGGCTGCGCCGCGGCGTTGGGGGTGCTGCCGCTCGCGGTGGCGGCGCAGACGATGACGCCCGATCGCCAGGCCTTTTTCGGTCTCTACAAGGAGCTGGTCGAGACCAACACCTCGTTGTCGGTCGGCAGCTGCACCAAGGCCGCCGCCCAGATCGCCACGCGGCTCAGGGCGGCGGGCTATACGGATGCCGACATCACGCAATTTTCGGTGCCGGATCACCCGCGCGAGGGCGGCCTCGTCGCGGTCTTGCCGGGCAGCGACAAGCGCGTGAAGCCAATGCTGCTGCTCGGTCATCTCGATGTCGTCGAGGCCAAGCGCGAGGACTGGGTGCGCAACCCCTTCACGCTGATCGAAGAGGGCAATTATTATTATGCGCGCGGTACCGTCGACGACAAGGCGATGGCGGCGGTGTGGGCCGACGCGATGGTTCGCTTCAAGACCAGCGGCTACAAGCCCAGGCGCACGATCAAGCTGGCGCTGACCTGTGGCGAGGAGACGACCTTCGCCTTCAATGGCGCCGAATGGCTGGCCAGGAACAAGCCCGATCTGATCGCCGCCGAATTCGCGCTCAACGAGGGCGGCGGCGGGCGGCTCGACGAAAAGGGCAACCGCCAGCTGCTCGCCGTCCAGGTCGGCGAGAAGGCGGCGCAGAATTATACCTTCACGGCGACCAACCCCGGCGGGCACAGCTCGCAGCCGGTGCCCGACAACGCGATCTATCAGCTCGCTGACGCGCTCGAGGCGGTGCGGGGTTACGAGTTTCCGGTGAAGTTCACCGATACGACGCGCGCCTTTTTCGCGGCGACCGCGGCGGCGGTCCCGGTGCCGGTCGCCGACGCGATCAAGCGCCTGCTCGCCGATCCGACCGACAAGGCCGCCGATGCGCTGATCAGCCGCGACAAGGCGCTGCATTCGACGCTGCGCACCACCTGCGTCGCGACGCTGCTGAGCGCCGGCCATGCGGAGAACGCGTTGCCGCAGCGCGCCACCGCCAACGTCAATTGCCGGATCTTTCCCGGCGAGACGGTCGACGAGACGCTCGCCACGCTGCAACGGCTGGCCGGGCCCAATGTCACGGTGACCGCCAACGCGCCGATCCGCCCGACGGCGATCCCGCCGGCGCTCGACCCGAAGATTCTCGGGCCGATGCGTGCGGTCGCGGCGAAGCATTTCCCGGGCCTGCCGCTGCTGCCGCTGATGTCGACCGGCGCGACCGACGGCATCTTCTTCGAAGCGATCGGCATTCCGGTCTATGGCGCCCCGGGCACCTTCCTCGACGCCGATTTCAACGGCGTGCACGGGCTCAACGAGCGGATCCGCAAGAGCTCGCTCTATGACGCGCGGGATTATCTCTACAATCTGGTCAAGGCTTACGCCGGATAGGCCGGGCCGCCGCGGTGATGGCAGATCAGACCGTCACCTGCTCGCCCAGCTCGAGCACCTTGCCGGGCGGGATCTTGAGGAATTCGGTCGGGTCGGCGGCGTTTCTCTGCAGGAACATGAAGATCTGGTCCTGCCATAGCGGCATGCCCTCGTCGGCCGATGGCTTGATCGTGTTGCGGCCAATGAAATAGCTCGTCTTGGCCGGGTTGAGCAGGCGGCGTTCGCCGGCATGCTCGAAGCCGAGGTCGCGCGGGACGTCGGGTGATTCCATGAAGCCGTAATGCAACACCACGGCGGTGAAATTGTCGTCGATCCGCGTCATCGTGGCGCGCTTGTCGGGGTCGGTCATCGGCCGGTCGGCGGTGCGCACGCTGACGATCAGGTTGCGCTCGTGCAGTACCTTGTTGTGCTTGAGATTGTGCAGCAGCGCGCCGGGCGCGGATTCGGGATTCGAGGTGAGAAACACCGCCGTGCCCTCGACCCGCTCGGGCGGGCGCTTGGCCAGCGCGGCGGCGAGATCGGCAAGCGGGATGCTCTGGCGCAGTTCGAACGCGCGCACGATGCCGCGCCCGCGCACCCAGGTGAAGATCAGCAGGCCGATGCAGCAGCCAATCACCAGCGGCACCCAGCCGCCCTCGATGACACGCAGGACATTGGCGCCGAAGAAGATCAGGTCGAGCGTCAGGAACGGCACGATCACCGCGAGCGCGGTCGGGCGGCGCCAGTTCCAGCGATGCCGCACGACGATATAGGCAAGGCAGGTGGTGACGACCATCGTCCCCGTCACGGCGATGCCATAGGCCGCCGCCATGGCGGAGGAATTGCGGAACTGCACCACCAGCACCAGCACGCCGACGAGCAGTAGCCAGTTGATCGCCGGCAGGTAGATCTGCCCGGCATGCGATGCCGAGGTCTGGCGGATGCGCAGCCGCGGCAACAGGCCGAGCTGGATCGCCTGCTGGGTCAGCGAATAGGCGCCGGTGATCACCGCCTGGCTGGCGATGATCGTCGCGAGGCCGGCGAGTATGATCAGCCACGGGCGCAGCGTGTCGGGCGCCATCAGGAAGAACCAGTCCTGGTTGGCGAAGGGCTGGTGCGCGGCCTGCGCCGCCTCCAGCGCGTGGAGCGCATAGGCACCCTGGCCGAGATAGTTGAGTGTCAGCGCCGGAAAGGCCAATGCGAACCAGCCAATGCGGATCGGCAGCACGCCGAAATGGCCCATGTCGGCGGTCAGCGCCTCGGCGCCGGTCACGGTCAGGAATACCGCGCCGAGCACGAACAACCCGATCGTGCCGTGCGTCGCCATGAAGCTGACGGCATAAACGGGGTTGGCCACCGCGAGGATCGAAGGCTCGTCGGCGATATGCCACAGGCCCAGCCCGCCGATCGCGAGGAACCACAGGATGCACACCGGGCCGAACAGCTTCGACACCCGCGCGGTGCCGCGCGCCTGGATCAGGAACAGCCCGACCAGGATGGCGATGGTGATCCCCATGATGGTCTGTTCGTCGAACATCTCGCCCGCGCCGGGCAGGGTGCGCAGTCCCTCCACCGCCGACAGCACCGACAGTGCCGGGGTGATGATCGCATCGCCGTAGAACAGCGCCGCGCCGGCCGCTCCAAGCGTCAGCGCGATCTTCGATCGTCGGCCGAGCGCTCGCCGCGCCAGCGCGGTCAGCGCCAGCACGCCGCCCTCGCCCTGGTTGTCGGCACGCATCAGGAACAGGACATATTTTACCGAAACGACGAGGGTCAGCGACCACAGGGCCAGGCTCAGCACCCCGAAAATCTCGTTCGCCACGACGCCGTCATCGGCGGCAAGTTTGAGTGCCTCGCGGAACGCGTAGAGCGGGCTCGTGCCGATGTCGCCAAACACCACGCCGATCGCGCCAATGGTCAGCGCGATCAGGGCGGGGTGGGGATGGTCGTGCGGCCCGGCTTGTTCGGGGACGGATGACATGCGTGTGAAACGGCCTGTCGGTTGAGACGGCGCGCTTTACGCTTGTTGCACCGCAGCGCAAGTGGATTCGTAAGCACCCCGAAGTGGTTGATCCTGTCCCTTCAAGACGTCATAGCATGGCAATGGTTCCCTTTTCGTTCGCTGGCCACGCGCTTGCCGCGCTTCCCGAAGGGGCACTTTACTGGCCGGCGCGGCGCGCGCTGCTCGTCGCCGACCTGCATTTCGAGAAGGCCAGCTGGTTCGCCCGATTCGGCCAGATGCTCCCGCCCTATGATTCGATCGCCACGCTGACCGCGCTCGGCGCGCTGGTCGAAGCGAGCGGCGCGGAAGAAATCTGGTGCCTCGGCGACAGCTTTCACGACGCCGCGGGCAGCGAGCGACTTCCGCCGCGCGCACGGGATCTGCTGGGCGCGCTGACCGCGACGCGGCGCTGGACCTGGATCACCGGCAACCATGACATCGGCATGGCCGGTCGCTGTGGCGGCGAGGTCGTCGACGAGGCCCTGGTCGACGGCATCGTCCTGCGCCACGAAGCCGAGTCGGGCGACACGCGGCCCGAACTGTCGGGTCATTTCCACCCCAGGCTGCGATTGCGGGTGCGCGGGCGCAGCATTTCGCGGCGCTGTTTCATCGCGACGCCGACCAAGCTGATCCTGCCGGCATATGGCGCGTTGACCGGCGGGCTCGATGCCGGGCATCCCGAAATCGTCCGGGCCGTCGGCTCCGCGGCCGAGGCGCTGGTGCCGGTCGAGGACCGGCTGCTGAGGTTTCCGCTCGCGGCCTAGCGCGTGCTGCGAATAGGTGGAATCCGGCTATTCGCGATCAAGCACGCGACCACAGGGAATCTGGAGCGGGCTGCGTTTCCATCGAAACGCAGCCCGCTCTAGCGCGCCAGCGCCGGGAAGCCGGCCTTGAACGCCGCGACCTTGGGCTTGTCCCAGTGGACGATGTACGGATGGTTCGGGTTGCGGTCGTAAAAATGCTGGTGATAGGCCTCGGCCGGGAAGAAGCTTCCCGCCTCCAGTTTCGTCACGATCGGCGCGGGGAAGACATGGGCCTTGCCGAGCTGGGCAATATAGGCCGCCGCGACCGCGCGTTGCGCCCGGCTCTGCGGGAAGATCGCCGAGCGATAGCTCGTACCGCTGTCCGGTCCCTGCCGGTTGAGCTCGGTCGGGTCGTGCGCGATCGAGAAATAGACCCGCAGCAGCGTGGCGTAGCTGACCTGCGCGGGATCGAAGACGATGCGGATCGCCTCGGCATGGCCGGTCGTTTCGCTCGACACCTGATCATATGTCGCGGTGTCGCGGGTGCCACCGGCATAGCCCGCCGTGACCGATTTGACCCCCTTCACATGCTCGAACACCGCCTCCATGCCCCAGAAGCAGCCACCGGCCAGCACCGCGACCTGCGGCCGCGCGGTGCGCGCCACGTCATGCGCGGCGACCGGGATCGGCACGGCGCGTTCGGCCTGCGCGGCGCCACCCAGCAATGCGAAGACGCCGACGGCGATGGTGGCGGTGGCGAACAATGCTGGCTTGATCATGACGGCCTTCCGAAATTTCCGAAGCGGGTGGTACCGCCTTGGTTCGCCTGCGCGGCGCGGATGGTTACAGGCCGTGCGCGGTCGTCGCGATGTCGTGCCGCGGTGCCGGCGCGGCGCCGGCCGGGTGGAATGCCGCCACACTCAACGCGCCGAGGACGAACCCGCCCACCAGCCGCCACGTGAAACCGGAGCGCAAAAAGGTGCGCATGCGAAATCGTCCTTCTCGTTCCTGTGGCCGCGCGACGGCGCGCGTCGCGCGGCGCCTCGGCAACGGCGTTCTTGCCTGGCCAAGCTGAACCCGGCCTGTCCGATGTCGCGCTCTACCGCAGCGCCGAGCACGCCGCCTGGATGCGCTCGCAGGCGCTGCGGAGCAATTCGTCCGACGTCGCGTAGCTGATGCGCATCGCGGGCGAGAGCCCGAACGCCGCGCCCTGCACCACGGCGACACGCGCCTCGTCGAGCAGATAGGTGGCGAACGCCTCGTCCGAATCGATCAGCATGCCTTTGGGCGTTGTCTTGCCGATCAGCCCCGACAGCTCGGGATAGACGTAGAAGGCGCCCTCGGGACGCGGGCAGGTGATGCCGCTGGCCTGGTTGAGCATCGACACGACGAGATCGCGGCGCGACTGGAAGGCGGCGGCGCGTCCGGCGAGGAAGCTCTGGTCGCCATTGAGCGCGGCGACCGCCGCGGCCTGGGCGATCGAACAGGGGTTGCTGGTCGACTGCGACTGCAGTTTCGCCATCGCCTTGATCAGCCATGACGCGCCACCGGCAAAGCCGATGCGCCAGCCGGTCATGGCATAGGCCTTGGAGCAGCCGTTGACGGTCAGCGTGCGTTCGTAGAGCGACGGGCAGACCTGGGCGATGGTGGCGAATTCGAAGCCGTCATAGATGATATGCTCGTACATGTCGTCGGCGAAGATCCAGACATGCGGATGGCGCTCCAGCACCGCGCCCAACGCCTTGAGCTCGGCGACCGAATAGGCCGCGCCGGTCGGGTTGGACGGCGAATTGAGGATCACCCATTTGGTGCGCGGGGTGATCGCCGCCTCGAGCTGGGCCGGGTTGAGCTTGTAGTTCTGCTCGGGACCGGCGGGAACGAACACCGGCGTTCCGCCGGCGAACAGCACGACGTCGGGGTAGCTGACCCAATAGGGCGCGGGGACGATCACCTCGTCGCCGGCATCGACGGTCGCGACGATCGCGTTGAACAGGGTGTGCTTGCCGCCGACGTTCACGGTGATCTGGTCGGTGGTGTAGGCGAGGTCGTTGTCGCGCTGGAACTTGGCGGCGATCGCCTCCTTCAGCTCGGGGGTACCGTCGACATTGGTGTATTTGGTCTTGCCGTCGCGAATCGCCTTGATCGCGGCTTCCTTGACGAAGTCGGGCGTATCGAAATCGGGCTCGCCGGCGCCGAGGCCGATCACGTCGACACCCGCGCGCTTGAGCTCCAGCGTCCGCGTGGTGATCGCCAGGGTCGGCGAGGGCTTGATGCGGGCAAGCGCGGCGGACGGGTGCATGATGGGGCCCTTCGGTTCAGGAAGCGGCGGCGCTATAGCTCGCTTTCCTTCGCCATCGCAACAATCGCCGGCATCAAACCGCGCAGCGCATTGCCGATGAAGAATTCACCGGCGAGATCGTCCGGCGTCAACTCGCCCTCGATTGCCCGACCGGCGTCGATCAATTCGGCACGCAACACGCCGGGCAACAGCCCACGCGACAACGGCGGCGTGACCAGCATGCCGTCGCGCGCGACGAACAGCGAGGTGAAGCTGCCCTCGGTGAGATAGCCGTGCGGGTCGACGAAGACCGCCTCGAACGCGCCGCATGCTATCCGGGCGGTGTCGTAGAAAGCGCGGTCGCTGGTCTTGTGGCGCAACCGGAAATCGCGCGTCGCGACCGGTAGCGGGACGATTGCCACCGGGGCCGGGGTGGCGGGCGCCGCGGGTAGCGGGGAAACCTCGATCGCCACCGCGCCCGAGGCCGCCAGCACCAGCCGGATCCGCCGCGCGTTGCGCAGGCGGAAGGTCGCGGCCTGAAGCTCGTTGCGGGCGTCGTGGCGATCGAAGCTGAAGCCCAGCATGTCGGCGCTCGCCTTCATCCGCGCGAGATGGCGTTCGAGGCGCGGGATGCCGGCCTCCGGGTCGAACGCCATCGTCTCGATCAGGTCGAAGCGACGCTGGCCGGCGGTGACGAACGCTCCCTTCGCGGCGCACTCGGCCCATTCCTCGCCAGCGGTCGAATCGGCGACGATGCCCGAGCCGAGACCGAGTGCCGCGGCGCCATCGGTGATCGCCAGCGTGCGAATCGCCACGTTGAACTGCGCGTCGCCATCGGCGTCGATCCGGCCAATCGACCCGGTATAGAGCCCGCGCGGCGCCGCCTCGACCTCGGCGATCACTTCCATCGCGCGCAACTTGGGGGCGCCAGTGATCGATCCGCACGGAAACAGCGCCGCGATAACGTCGATCGCGTCGCGGCCGGGGTCGAGCATGGCGGTCACGGTCGAGGTCATCTGCAGCACCGTCGGATAGGTCTCGACCGCGAACAGTGCCGGCACCGCGACACTCCCCGCCACCGCGACGCGCGACAGGTCGTTGCGCATCAGGTCGACGATCATCAGATTTTCGGCGCGTTGCTTGGCATCGCCGGCGAGCTCCGCCGCGCGTGCACGGTCCTCCTGTGGCGTCGCGCCGCGCGGCGCGGTACCCTTCATCGGCCGGCAGATCAGTCGGTCGCCTTCCAGCGCGAAGAACAGTTCGGGCGACAGCGACAGGAACGTGCGCGCGCCGGTCGCCACGATCGCCCCATAGCCCGCGTGCGACGCCGCGCGCAGCCGGGCATAGAGCGCCAGTGGATCGCCCTGCATCGCCACGGCGGCGCGATAGGTCAGATTTGCCTGGTAGATATCGCCAGCCTCGATCAGCGCCTGGACGCGTGCCAGGCGCGAATCATAGGTCGCGCGATCGATCGACGGGCGCGGCGCGCCGGCCCACGCGCCGTCGGGGTCGGGCAGGAGCGCCGGCACCACGTCGGGCGCGAATTCGTCGAAGCGGTCGAAGACGCCGAACCACAGGACGGGGCCCTCATCCGGCAGCACGGGTGCGCGCGGTTGCAGCGCCGCACCCGCCTCATAGGTCAGGTAACCCGCGACATGCAGGCCATCGCCGCGCGCAGCGCGCAGCGCCGCCAGCGCACCGGGAACGTCCCCCGGCCTGTCCGCGACGATCACCCGCAGCGGCGCGCGATAGAGCCGCGCTGGCGATCCGCCCGGGCGGGCATCGTCGAGCAGGATGAAAGGCTGGGTCTCGGCGGCGAGCATCGTCTCGCCAGATGCGCTGGCAAGGGGGTGCTCGGCAACCCCCGGCTTGCCCGCTATCGACGAGCCGCCTATCTCGCGGCTATGGCAAACCCTCCCTTGCGCGCGGCGATCGTCCCGGTCACGCCGCTTCAGCAGAATTGCAGCCTGATCTGGTGCACCGCGACGATGCGCGGCGCGTCCGTCGATCCCGGCGGCGATCTGCCCAGGTTGACGGCGGCGGCGGCGCAGCACGGCGTGACGATCGAGAAGATCATCCTCACCCATGGGCACATCGATCATTGCGGCGCGGCCAAACCGCTCGCCGACGAGCTCGGCGTACCGATCGAGGGGCCGCACGAGGCCGACCGCTTCTGGATCGCGCGACTCGACGAGGATGGGCGCAACTACGGCATCACCGGCGTGCCGTTCGAACCCGACCGCTGGCTGATCGAGGGCGATACGGTAACGGTCGGGAACCTGACGCTCGATGTCTACCACACGCCGGGGCACACGCCGGGCCATGTGGTCTTCCACCACCCGGCGTCGAAGCTGGCGCTGGTCGGCGATGTGTTGTTCGCCGGCTCGATCGGTCGCACCGACTTCCCGCTCGGCAGTCACCCGCAGCTGCTCGAATCGATCGTCACCAAGCTGTGGCCGCTCGGCAACGACACGGTATTCATTCCCGGACACGGCCCGACGAGCAATTTCGGGCACGAGCGCGAGACCAACATGTTCGTCAGCGACCGCGCAATGGCGGCGTGAAGCGCCGCGGCGGGCGAACCGCTTTGGCTCTCCCGCTCGCGGAACGGGAAAAGCCGGATTAACCCTGCGCCGGGACCGTCGTCAGTTCGATCGTTTTCGGCGCGTGGCGCGTCGCGATGAATGGCAGCGCGACCGCATAGAGGCCGAGGCCAAGCAGCAGCAGAAATGTCGCCGCCGTGCCGAAGCTTCGGCCGCCACGCACGCCGTCCATGCCGAGCCCATGCGCGACGCGGGCGACCAGCAGCAGCGCACCGCAGATCCACAGCCAGATCGATGTGCCGCTGGTCAGCTCGATCAGCCCGATCAGGATCAGGATGAAGGGCGTATATTCGGTAAAATTGGCCTGGGCGCGCATCCGGGCGATCAGCGCCATGTCGCCACCGTCGCCGATGCTGACCTTGGCAGCACGCCGTGCCCCCCCGGTACGCAGTGCCAGCCAGAAGGCGATCAACGCGCTTCCGCCGGCCGCCATCAGCGTGACCGGCAACATGATTCCGTCCATGACATCCCCGTTGTTTGTTTCGTCCGGGCTTCGTGCCAGTCGCGACGCCGGGTTGCAACGCCCGTGCGAATCGCTATAGGCGCCAAGCTTCGCGATGCGTCCGGCCGCTGGTGCCAACCGTGGCCGGCTAGCCATCGGTTGCGTGACCGTGTTTCCGGGCTTGTCGCAACTATCGATCTGACAAAAGGTTTTCGCCGAAATGGCCGTTCCGAAAAGAAAGACTACGCCGTCCAAGCGCGGCATGCGTCGCGCTCATGATTCGCTCACCGTCGCCGCGTTCCAGGAATGCCCGAACTGTGGCGAGCTGAAGCGCCCGCACAATCTCTGCGCGTCCTGCGGCCATTATAACGGCCGCGAGATCGTCTCGGTCGAAGGCTGAGCACGACGGCACAGGAGCAGGTGGCCAGCGTGTCTGACAGCTCCTGGATTGCGGTCGACGCCATGGGTGGCGATGAGGGGCTGGCAGTGATGCTCGCCGGGGTTGCGCGCGCGCGCCATCGGTTCGAGAACATGCGCTTCTTCCTTGTCGGCGACGAGGTTGCGATCGGCGAGGGGTTGAAGCATCACCCCAATCTCAGCGCGCATTCGGAGATCGTCCACGCACCTGGACTGGTCGGCTCGAGCGAAAAGCCGGGCCAGGCGCTGCGGCGTGCCAAGACGACATCGATGGGCATTGCGATCGACCTGGTCAAACAGGGTCGGGCAGCCGCTGCGGTCTCGTCGGGCAATACCGGCGCGTTGATGGCGATGGCCAAGGTGTCGCTGCGCACGATGTCCGGGATCGACCGACCTGCGCTCGCCGGGTTAATGCCGTCGCTCGGCGCCAACGATACCGTGGTGCTCGATCTCGGCGCCAACACCGAATGCGATGCGCGCAACCTGACGCAGTTCGCGGTGATGGGTGCGGCCTATGCCCGTACCACGCTCGATCTCGCCTCACCCCGTGTCGCGCTGCTCAATATCGGCAGCGAAGACCAGAAGGGTACGGAAGAGATTCGCAATGCCGCGCAGGCGCTCAAGGCCGCGACGCATCTGCCCATGACCTTCGTCGGCTATATCGAGGGCGACAAATTGTCGCGTGGCGATGTCGACGTGATCGTGTGTGACGGCTTTTCGGGCAATATCGCGCTCAAGACCGCCGAGGGGACGGCACGCTTTGTCGCCGATCTGCTCAAGCGTGCCTTCCGCAGCTCGATCCGGTCGAAGCTCGGCTTCCTCATCTCGCGCCCGGCGACCGAGTTGCTGCGCCATCATCTCGACCCCAACAATCACAATGGCGCGGTCTTCCTCGGCCTGAATGGCCTGGTGGTGAAAAGTCATGGCGGCGCCAACGAGATCGGCGTCGCCACCGCGATCGCCGCCGCCGCGAAGATGGTCAGCGACGATCTGACGCGGAAGATCAGCGAGGATCTGCGGCAGATCGATGCGCTTGCCGCCGCCCTCGTCCAACCCGCAGGAGCACCGGTAGCATGATCCGCAGCGTGATCGCCGGTACCGGTTCCGCCTTGCCCGTTCACCGCGTGTCGAACGCTGAGCTCGCCGAGCGGGTCGACACTACCGACGAATGGATCGTCGAGCGCACCGGCATCCGTTTTCGCTACATTGCCGGCCCCGACGAGACGACGGCGACGCTCGCCGCCGATGCCTGCCGCGCCGCGCTCGCCGCCGCCGGGCGCGACGCGAGCGACATCGACCTGATCGTCCTTGCCACCGCCACGCCCGACCAGACCTTTCCGGCCAGCGCGACCACGGTGCAGGCGATGCTGGGTATCGACGATTGCGTCGCGTTCGACATTTCCGCGGTGTGCTCGGGCTTTCTCTACGCGCTGCAGGTCGCCGACAGCATGATTCGCGCGGGCAGCGCGCGCCGCGCGCTGGTGATCGGTGCCGAGACGTTCAGTCGGTTGCTCGACTGGGAGGACCGCACCACCTGCGTGCTGTTCGGCGACGGTGCCGGCGCGGTCGTGCTCGAAGCCGAGGCCGACAGCGGTCGCGGTATCCTCTCGATGCGGCTTCACGCCGACGGGCGCCACAACGAATTGCTCTATGTCGATGGCGGTCCGTCGACCACCGGCACGGTCGGCAAGGTGCGCATGAAGGGCCGCGAGGTATTCCGCCACGCCGTGGTCAACCTGGCGAGCGTAATGGGCGAGGCGCTCGACGCCGCCGGCCTCGTCGCCGGCGATGTCGACTGGGTCGTGCCGCACCAGGCCAATGCCCGGATCCTCGACGCGACCGCCCGCAAGCTCGGCCTCGCACCGGAAAAGGTCGTAGTGACGGTCGATCAGCACGCCAATACGTCGGCTGCGTCGGTCCCGCTGGCGCTCGACACGGCGGTACGTGATGGCCGCATCAAGCGTGGCGACCTGATCGTGCTCGAGGCGATGGGTGGCGGGTTTACCTGGGGTGCGGCGGTGGTGCGTTACTGAGCGCGCGGCAGCCGGCCGGAACAAAGTCGCGCTTTCTCAACCAAAAGGCTTAGGTTACCGTGTCATGGACAAGTAACAAAGGCCTTTCGACTCGCCCAATCATTGTGTTAGACAGGCTTCCTGCCACCTAGGAGGGGGAAGCCGATGGTGCCCGCGGGAACATTAACACGAGCCGACCTCGCTGAGGCGCTGCATCATCAGGTTGGTCTTTCGCGCGCCGACTCCGCCAAGCTCGTCGAGCAGGTGCTCGGCCATATGTGCGAGGCGCTCGCCAAGGGCGAGAATGTGAAGATTTCCGGCTTCGGGACCTTCGTGCTGCGCGACAAGGGCGAGCGTATCGGCCGCAACCCGAAAACGGGTGTCGAGGTGCCGATCGCACCGCGCCGTGTCCTCACCTTCCGGGCCAGCCAGATGATGCGCGATCGCATTGTCAGCGCCGGCTGACCCCTGACATGGTGGCCGCTTCCGACAAGGCGGCGGGTGCGTTTCGCACGATCGGCGAGCTCTCTCGCGAAACCGGACTGCCGCAGCACATCCTGCGCTATTGGGAAACGCGCTTCCCGCAGTTGCGCCCGCTGCAACGCGCTGGCAACCGCCGCTATTATCGGCCCGAGGATGTCGCGCTCGTCCTGCGCATCAATGCGATGCTGAACCACGAGGGATATACCATCCGCGGCGTTCAGAAACTGCTGTCGAGCGAGCGCAAGCGCGGCGCGCCGGCGGTGGATCTCGGCGTGCTGCAGGCGCTGCGCGACCAACTGGCGCACGCGCTGACCGAGGACGCCGGCTAGGCTGTCAAGGCGACGGGGGCGATGCGGTGCCCTTCACGCCACCGATGCAGGCGAGCGACGCCGCGTCGATTGCGGTAGCTGCGCCGCGCAACGCATAGACATCGGCGAACGGCTCGCCACTGCGCGCCATTGTCTCGACGCTCATGCTGCGTCCGGCGCGGATCGCGACGACGATCGCCGCATCGGTGCGCGCGTCGGGCGCCCAGGCGTCGGCGCTGCCGGCCACCAGTTCGAAACGCCGCTCGCCGACCGACAGCGTCACCCGCGCCCGCGCATCGCGTTCGCGGCTGAGGCGAACGTGCAGCTGGTTGCGCGCGCCCTGCCCGGGCCAGGTCGCGATGCTGGCGAAAGGGTGCCCCGCACCGCCCGCCTGGACCGGCCGGGCGATCGCGTAGCAGCGCGCCGGACTGGGGTCGGTGAACGCGCCCCAACTGCCGAATATGCCGAGCGATTCGCGCGCGGCGACCGGCGTCGCGAGGATGGCGAGCAGCGCGACCAGACGCTTCACGCGCGCAGGCCGCCGCGCCCGCTATGGACGATATGCTCGACACCGCCCGCGATCATCACCACCGATCCTTGCGGCAGGTTTGCCGCGGCGGGCGCGCCATAGCCCGGCACGTCGGGCGCGCCGGTCATCACGCCGCGCAGCACCCGGCTGGAAATGCCATGCATGATCACCAGCCGATCGCCGGCATCGCCATCGGTATCGTCGAGCCATGCTGAAACGCGCGCGGCGATCGCCGGATAGGGTTCGCCGTCTGGCGCTGGCGTCAGCAGCCCGAATTCGCGATCGATGATGGAACCGACCTCGCCGGCGACGTCGGCATAATAGCGCCCACCCCAGTTACCCATGCCTATTTCGACGAGCCGGGGGTCGGTGTGGGCGGCGTGCCAGTCCAGTTCGAGATGCTCGGCGATCACCGCGAGCGTCTGCAATGCCCGGCCAGTCGGCGAGGCCCACAGCGTTAGTCTCGGGCTGGCGCCCAGTTCGGCGCGTAATGCCGCGCCCATTTCCTCGGCCTGGGCGAAGCCCGTCCGGGTCAGCGGAGTATGGGCATGGTCGCCCTGCAAACGGCCGGCGGCGTTGAACACCGTCTCGCCGTGGCGGGCGATGAAGTCGCGCCCGCGGCGCTTGGTGCTGGTCAGCGCCTTGGTATTCATTGCCGCCATTTCAACCTCCTGTGGCGCAATTGCAACGCCTTTCCTCGTTGTCTGAGGTTCATGAAACTTGCCGCGAAACGGCGCATTCAGCGCCTCCCGGGTTTTAGTCCGCCCGGGCAGTTGATGAATGGAGTTTTGTTATGCGTACGCTTATTCTCTCCGCCGCGGCGTCGGCGATCGCGCTCGGTGCCGCTGCCCCCGCTTTCGCGCAGGATCGCGATCCCTTCACCGGCCCGCGCGTCGGCGTCTTGCTCGGCTATGACAGATTGCAGGCCGGCAGCAGCCAGAGTTCGTCGATCAGCGACGACCACGCGGCCGAGGGTCTGACCTATGGCGGCGATTTCGGCTATGATGTCGCGCTCGGCGGGATCGTATTGGGTGCCGAAGGCGAAGTCTCCGGCTCGACCGCCAAGGTGAGCAACAATCCCGTTGCCGCGGCGGCGCTCGGCTATGGCCGCGTCAAGGCGGGCCGCGATCTGTATCTCGGCGCGCGCGCCGGCATCCGGGCCGGTCATAACACGCTGGTCTATGCCAAGGGCGGTTACACCAACCAGCGGCTCGACCTGACGGCCAATGACGGCACGACCACCACGGGTCAGCACTTCAACCTCGACGGCTGGCGTCTCGGCGCGGGTGTCGAGCAGTCGATCGGCCGCAACACCTACGCCAAGATCGAATATCGCTATTCGAACTACAACAATGCGCGACTCGAATATGCCAGCGGCGGCAACACCAACAATTTCAGCGTCGACACGGACCGCCATCAGGTCCTCGCCGGGGTTGGCTTTCGCTTTTGAGCCTCGACGCTGAACCTGTTCGCTTTGGGGGCGGTTTCGCTCGCAGATAGGACATAAATAGAGGGCTGGAGCGCTTGCTCCGGCCCTTTTTGTCGTTAAGGAAAGGACACGGCGGATTGCCCTTGGCGCTCGGCGCCGGCGGGAAGGAAACGGGGTTGGCCCCGGGGGACAGGAAATGAAGGCGACGATCGAACGCGCAACCCTCCTCAAGGGGCTGAGCCACGTCCAGTCCGTGGTGGAGCGGCGCAACACTATCCCGATCCTGTCCAACGTGCTGATCGAGGCGACCGCCGAGGGCACGCTGAAGCTGATGGCGACGGACCTCGACCTGCAGATCAACGAGAGCGTCGCCGCCGCCGTCGATCAGCCCGGCGCGACCACGGTGTCGGCGCACACGCTGTTCGACATCGCACGCAAGCTGCCCGAGGGTAGCCAGGTCCAGCTCGCCGCCGCCGACGGCAAGATGACGATCATGGCCGGTCGCGCGCGCTTCCAGCTCGGCACCTTGCCGCGCGACGATTTCCCGGTCATCGCCGAGGGCGAACTGCCGGTGTCGTTCGAGCTGCCGGCCGATACCCTGAAGCAGATCATCGACAAGACGCGCTTCGCCATCTCGACCGAAGAGACGCGCTATTATCTCAACGGCATCTTCTGGCACGTGTCCGACGATCCGTTGCCGGTGCTCAAGGCCGCCGCGACCGATGGCCACCGCCTCGCCCGCGTGACGATTGCGCGCCCCGATGGCGCCGAGAGCATGCCCGACGTGATCATTCCGCGGAAATGTGTCGCCGAGCTGCGCAAGCTGCTCGACGAGATCGACGGTTCGGTCGGCGTGTCGCTGTCGCCGACCAAGATCCGATTCGATCTCGGACAGGCGCTGCTCACCTCCAAGCTGATCGACGGCACCTTTCCGGATTACAGCCGCGTGATTCCGACCGGCAACGACAAGATCCTCAAGATCGATCCGCGCAGCTTCGAGGAGGGCGTCGACCGCGTCTCGACCATCGCCACCGAGAAGACCCGCGCGGTCAAGATGGCGCTCGATCGCGACAAGATCACGCTGTCGGTGACCAGCCCGGAAAACGGTACCGCCGCCGAGGAAGTGTCGGGCGAATATACCGCGCTTGGCTTCGAGATCGGCTTCAATAGCCGCTACCTGCTCGATATTCTCGGCCAGATCGAGGGTGACGTGGTCGAGGTTCACCTCGCCGATGCCGCCGCCCCGACGCTGATCCGCGAGAATGACAAGAGCCCGGCGCTCTATGTGCTGATGCCGATGCGCGTGTGATGCTCCGGCGCCGCGCACGGCGGCGCCCATGACCGTTACACCCCGCCGGTCGAGTACAATGCGGTTCGCTGGCCGAAGCGGCTGTGGTGGGCGATTGGTGCCGATCATGCCCCCGTGTCGCACGATGAGTCGCCGGCCTATCGTGCGACCCTGCTGACGTTTCTGCGACAGACGGCAGGCCGCAGGTGACGGTCACGCCGTGGCCATGTGCCGACATCGTCATCTGCGGGAACGACCCATGGCGTGTTGCCGGGCGGTGTGGTTGCTGCCACACAAGGTCGAATTTCGTCCCGGCAAATGCCCGCCTACAGGACGGCAGAGCAATATGGTGGGGAAGACGGTGGTAACGCGCCTGTGAGATCAAGGGATCCGAATCGTCGATTCGGGCTGAGCCTCGCGGCGTTGTGCGGCGTCGTGGCGATCGCACCGTTGTTGCGGTCGGGCACGCCGCGCTACCTGCCGCTGGGCATCGCGCTCCTCGTCTTGGTGTTGTCGCTGCTGCGGCCGCAATGGCTGGACGCGGTTCGCCTGGCCACCAACTGGATCAGCACCCGGATACAGAAGGTGATGAGCCCGATATTCCTGGCGTTGATCTATTTCGCCATCTTCGTCCCCGGCAGTTTCGTGATCCGCGCGGTCTTCCGGATCGACCCGCTTCGCCTGCGTGCGGATCGCGCGGCGGCAAGCTATTGGATCAAGCGCGATCCCGCCGCCGAACCCACCGCCGGCATGGAAAATCAATATTAGGAGCACGAGTATCCGGATCGTCGGCCTGTCCGCCTTCTACCACAACAGCGCCGCCGCGATCATCGAGGACGGCCGCGTCGTCGCGGCGGCCGAAGAGGAGCGCTTCTCGCGGGTCAAGCATGATGCCGCCTTCCCGGCCAATGCCCTGCGTTACTGCCTCGACCAGGCGGGATGCCGCGGCGGCGACATCGATTTCATCGTCTATTACGACAAGCCTTTCCTCAAGTTCGAACGCCTGCTGCACACCTATCTCGCCACGGCGCCGCGCGGATTCACGTCGTTCCGCACGGCGATCCCGACGTGGCTGCGCGAAAAGCTGTTCCAGAAAACCTCCATTGGAAGGGCGCTGGACGATATCGACCCGGCGCTCGGCGGAACGACACGACTGCTCTTTTCTGAGCACCATCTCAGCCACGCCGCCTCGGCCTTCTATCCCTCGCCATTCGAGGAAGCGGCGATCCTGACGATGGATGGCGTCGGCGAATGGACGACCACCTCGCAGGGGCTTGGAAAGGGCGCGTCGATCGAGATGCTGCGCGAAATCCGCTTCCCGCATTCGCTCGGCCTGCTCTATTCGGCCTTCACAACCTATTGTGGCTTCAGGGTAAATTCTGGCGAATACAAGCTCATGGGGTTGGCGCCCTATGGCACGGCGCGGTACCGCGACCTGATCCTCGACAATCTGATCGACCTCAAGGCCGATGGCTCGTTCTGGCTCGACCAATCCTATTTCGACTATTGCACCGGCCTGACGATGACCTCGCCGCGCTTTCACGCGCTGTTCGGCCGACCGCCCCGTGAGCCGGAATCGGCGCTCGAACCGTTCCATGCCGACATGGCGGCGTCGGTGCAGGCGGTCGTGGAACTCTCCGTGCTGCGCATGACGCGCGCGCTGGCCCGCGAAACCGGCTGCCCCAACCTGTGCATGGCGGGCGGCGTCGCACTGAACTGCGTGGCCAATGGGAAAATGCGCCGCGACGGCGCCTTTCGCGAAATCTGGATCCAGCCCGCCGCGGGTGATTCGGGCGGGGCGCTCGGGGCGGCGCTCGTCGCCTATCACCTGCAATTGTCCCAGCCGCGCCGCGTGCCCGACGCCCCCGACGGGATGAACGGCGCGCTGCTCGGCCCGGCGTTCGAGCAGCGCGACATCGAGGCGCGATTGCGGGCGTGCGGTGCGCGGTTCACGTCGATGGACGACGTCGATCTGATCGCGGCGTGCGCCGATGCGCTGGAACGGGGCGAGGCACTGGGCTGGTTCCAGGGTCGGATGGAATTCGGCCCACGCGCGCTTGGCGCCCGGTCCATTCTCGCCGATCCGCGATCCGCGACGATGCAGGCGCGGCTGAACCTCAAGATCAAGAAGCGCGAGAGCTTTCGCCCGTTCGCGCCCGCCATCCTGCAAGAAGACGCGGCGGACTGGTTCGACCTGGACCGCGATTCGCCCTATATGCTGTTCGTCGCCGAACTGGCGGCGTCACATCGCGATGATGCGGCCGTCGCGCCGTCGAGCGGGCAAGAAATAGCCTTGCGACCGGTCGCCTGCGATCTCCCCGCCACGACGCATGTCGACGCGTCGGCGCGCGTGCAGACCGTCGATGCCCGATCGAACGATCGCTTCCATCGTCTGCTCACGGCCTTCAAGGCGCGCACCGGCTGCCCGGCGCTGGTGAATACGAGCTTCAACGAGCGCGGGGAGCCGATCGTGTGCCAGCCCGAGGAAGCCTTCGCCTGCTTCATGACGACCGATCTGGATATGCTTGCCATCGGCAATTGCTTGTTGAAGAAGTCCGAGCAACGTGCGCGTGACGGCGAGTTTGGTGAACGCGCTTTCGCACCAGATTGAAAGACGGACGATCAGAGGGGCAAGATATGAGCATCGTCCTTTCCCGGTTTCGGATGCGGGACGTGTCGCGTTACGGCAAAATGGCCCTTCTCGGCCTGCTCTACATCGCAATTCTGTTCTGCCTTGCCGATGGTATCTTCGATGTCGTCCTCAGCCAGCGGCACCTCATCGGCAACAGGTTCAACAAATACACCGCCAAAGCGCGCGATCCGAACGCGCTGGTCAGCGGCGTGGTACCGGCGCGCGATTACTATCTCTTCGCCGACATGCGGGTCGCCGAGGAGAGCACCGCGATCGGCGCGACACCCCTGCCGATCTCCCGGCCCGGCTTCCATATCGGACAGGATGGCGAGCGCCTGACGCCACCTGTGCGCACACCCGTCGCAACAGGGCTGATGCTGGGCGCCTCGCAGGCATTCGGCTTGTACAATCTAGATGACGAGACGCTCGCCGCCAATTTGCAGCGCGCCCTTCCCGGGGTGGCGCTGCGCAACTTCGCGGTCCCCGGGCAGAAAGTGCGGCAGAGCATGACGACATGGCGCATGCTGCGCGACAAGGGCATGCGACTCGATTTCGTCATCCTCGTAAGTGGTCCGATGGATTTGACCGAGTGCCGGCCCCCTCCGGGTTCCGACCCCGGCCGGGAGCCCGGTCTCGCCATCGCCCGGCTATTCGTCCGTCAGCAGAGCCGAAGGGTCGGCCGCGATGCCCAGCGCTGCGCCGAACCGCGAGAAGTGGCGTTGCAGGTCGACCGGCTGATCTACGATCTCGAAAGCGCGCTTGCCTATGCCCGGCGCGTCGGCGTGCCGCTGGCGATCGTCATCCCGCCCACGCCGTTCGGCAATCGTGCCGACCACTCCAATCTGAAATCTGGCGAGTGGTTCATGGGGCCGCTCACGGTGGCGCTGCGCCGCCGGCTCGAGCAACAGCCGATCGCCGGCGTCTACGACCTCTCGGGCGCTTTCGACGGACAGCCGCCATATTTCATCGATCTGCCCGGGCATATGTCGGCGACGGGGCAGGCGGTGCTGGCGCGCGCGATCGCACGGCGTGTCGGCGCGGGCTTCTTCCGTCCAGCGACGAAGGTGGCGGTCGCTCCGCTCGCTCAGAAATCGAAATAATAGAAATTCTCCGGTCGCCCGGCCGCGAGGATCGTGCAGGCCAGAATGATCGTCAGTGCCAGCGGGAGTGACAGCGCTATCGGCAAGCGCGCAACCGCAGCGCGGATCCGCCCGACCTGGTCGCGCGTGTGGAGCACCAGGGTCAGTGCCGACAGGCCCAGAATCAAGCCCGCCTGTTGCGGCCAGACCTGCCAGCCATGCGCGCCAAGCGCACTTTCCAGCATCGAACGAGCGATGTGCGCCGAGGGTGCGCGAAAGATGACGAGCAGCACCGTCCATTCGATGAAGGTCAGGGCGATGCACAGCCAGAGCAGCGGCCCGCGCGCGCGCGCCGAGAATCGCGCATAGCCGGACATATGGTCGACGACCATGAGCATGCCCTGCGCGGTGCCCCAGATTACGAACGTCCAGTTGGCGCCATGCCACAGGCCCGATATCATCATGGTCGCCATGATGGCGGCGTGGCCGCTATATTTGTGGAGGTGGCGGTGCAGCGGCTTGAAGACATAGTCGCGCAGCCAGAAGCTGAGCGTCATGTGCCAGCGCCGCCAGATTTCTCCCATGCTCGGCGCCGCATAGGGCGATTTGAAATTTTCCGGGAAGGCGATGCCGAACATGCCCGCCAGCGCGATGGCCATATCGGAATAGGCGGCGAAATCGCAGTAGATCTGGATCGAAAAGCCCAGCATCGCCAACAGGGCTTCCGCGCCGCTCAACTGGCCGACATTGCCATATGCGCTGTCGACATAGCCGCCGAGCGGATCCGCGATCAGCACCTTCTTCATCATGCCGACGGCAAACAACCCGAGGTTGGGCGCGATCCGGGGCCAGTCGATGCGGATGCCATCCAGCTGGGGCACCACCTGGCGCATTCTGAGGATCGGCCCGGCTATCAGATGCGGGAAGAAGGTGATGTACGCGCTCAGCCGCAAGAAGTCGGGCGGCGGATCCGCGCGGTTTCGCGCCGTATCGACCAGCACGCTGATGATCGTGAAGGTAACGAACGAGATGCCCAGCGGCAGCAGCCAGTGGAGCTGGGGCGCCTCCCTCCCGGTCAGCGTACCCACGGTGCGCAGGAAAAAATCGGTATATTTGAACAGCGCCAGGGGAATCAGGGCAATGACGATGGTGAGCGACAGTAAAGATGGTCGCCGCCAGACCAGCCTGGCCATCGCCCATGTCGAGATCATCAGCCCCAGCAATATCGCGACATAGGGTGGATTCCACCAGGCATAGAAGATGAGGCTGGCGACGACGACATAGGCCAGCACGAAGCGACGCGGACACAGCGCGAGCAGGGATGCAAACACCGTGAGGAAGCAAAGAAAGACCGGTAGCTGGAAAAGCACGGCAGCCAGTCAGTGCGCCGGTGGGCAATCTTGCGGGCCGGTGCCGGGCCCGGCCTTGCATCCGGGTGGGGGCGTGGCGGCGCGCTGCACCATCGGTGCCAATCGCGCCGCGATCCGGCGAAAGGCTTCGCCGTTCGGGTGCGCATCCTGCGGCGAGACCGTGAAATTCTCGCTCGGTTCGTCGCCAAACAAGGGCAGCAGGTCAACGAACTCCCAGCCACGCTGAAGCGACTCGTGCTTCAGGCTCGCGGTGATGAATCCCAGAGAATAGCGCTTCATGTCGTGCGTCTCGGGCATCGAGGCGACGATGATGCGGGGCTTGCGCTGGGCCTGCATCTGTTTCAGCTGATCGAGGGCGCCGCGCATCGCATCGAGCCCCGCACCGTTCGTCCAGTCGCGCCGATAGGCGGCAACCAGGCCATCGCGCCCCGTCGCGCCGCTCATCGACTGGCGAAAAAAGGTCACCGTCAGCGCGGCGAGTTCGCTGTGTTCGACCAGCCAATTGGTCGTGTCCGGAGGTTGAACGGCACTGGATCGCGCCGTCGCCAGGACAATGATCGTTCCGGCATGGACCCGTGTCCGCAGATGCGACCAAAGCGCGACGACCTGGGCGAGATTCATGTTTCCGACACCGGCGTTGAGCACCTGGATATCCGTGCCGAGCGCGCGTGCGAGCTGGGCACGCAGCGTCTGTTGCTCCGGTACACCCCAGCCAAGGGCGACCGAGTCACCGAGAATGACGACGGTCCGGTCCGCGGGGATGCGCGGATCCGGCATCGGGCCGCGCATGCCCAGCGCGTTGAAACTCACATCGACGCCTTCGAGGCGCGCCGAACTGCTTGGACGGTTCTGATGCCCGACCTTCGGGTCCGGGCTCCTTTCCTTCAGGAGCCGTGCATAGCGCCACATTTCGACGACGTAATTTTCCTGATTCGCGGTTGCGATCCGGACGAGGATTTCGCCGGCGACGCACGCGAGAAGGACGCCGCAGAACATCAACAGGACCGACTGCAACGCCGGGCGCACATGCAATCTGGGCATCGCCGACAACGTCAAAAGAGCGCGTAAACGAACGGCGCCCAGGCGGTGCCTTCAACCAGGACGAACACGATCGCGAACAGCAGCAAAAAGAACGCGAACGGAAGAAGGATCAGGCGAGACCGCGCGCCGAACAGAAAGCGCATAAATTCGGAAAGAACTTGCATGTCGCCCCGTTCGCCCCGTGTTGCTGGGATTTTGCCCACTATCCGCCAATACGCCGGTCAACGTTAGATGCTCCGCCACACCGATGCAATCGTCGCGGCGCCCCGCCCGGTGAGCGGGCTTTCATCATGATTGGGATATGCCGACCTTGACGATTCGCGTCGCAGTGATTATTAACATCATTGTCAGTAAGGAACCCGCTTATGGCTGCCAAGCTACCCCCGTTCCCCGGCACGTCCGGTCGCCGCGACTGGCGCACCGCGTTCGACGCGATTGGCAAGTTGATGGCGAACGGCGACGACACCACGCAGGTGTTCCGGATCATGCGTGCGCTCAACGTCGGCAATGCGCCGATGAACTATGCGCGTTTCATCGCCACCGAGGAAGGCGGCCGCATGGCCTATGAGCGGGTCGAACTGGCGCAGATCTTTTCGCAGCCCGGTTTCGCCAGGCAATTCGCGCCTGGCACGGTCGGCGCGGCCTATCGGCATTTCCTCGAAAGCACCGGCTATTCCGCCGATGGCCTCGCCGAAGTATCGAAGATCAATCGCGAAGAGGATATGCGGCACCCCTATGCGTGGTTCGGCCGGCGCATCCGCGACACGCATGACATCTGGCACGTGCTGACCGGCTACAAGGCCGATGAGAGCATGGGCGAGGGCGCATTGGTCGCGTTCAGTTACGCACAGGTCGGTGGGCTCGGCTGGGCGTTCATCGGCGGCGCCGCCGCGCTCAAGAGCCTGCGCGTGACCAAAGGTACGCTGTTCGCCAGGGCGGTGTGGGAAGGATATCGCCGCGGCAAGAAAGCGAAGTGGCTCGCCGCCGAGGATTATCTCCAGCTGCTTCACGAGCCGATCGATGCGGCGCGTGCGCGGCTCGGATTGGGCGAACCGGTCGCCTATCACAGGGCGCAGCGCGAACTGGGTGAGGCGATGTCCTCCTATCTCAGCCAGCGCGGCGGCGATAAGCCCGCCGCGCCGAAGCAACTCGCCGCCTGAGGCTGACGCGCGCGACAATTCCCCGCTAAGGCGGGTGCGATGCTGTCGCGCCTTGTCCTGACCGATTTCCGCAATCATGCCGATCTGGCCCTCACGACCGGGCCGGGCTTCGTCGTGCTGACCGGCGACAATGGCGCGGGAAAGACCAACATTCTCGAGGCGGTGTCGCTGCTCGCGCCGGGTCGGGGTCTGCGCCGCGCTTCGCTCGGCGAGATGGCACGGCAAGGCGGGCCGGGTGGATTCGGTGTGGCGGCGACGTTGGCCGACACCACGGTGATCGCCACGGGCACCCAGCCGCCCGCGGTCGAGCGGCGCGTGGTACGGGTCAATGGCGCGGCGGCGGCGGCGACCGCGCTGGCCGAATGGCTGACCGTCTTGTGGCTGACCCCCGCGATGGACCGGCTGTTTGCCGCCGCCGCGAGCGAACGTCGGCGCTTCCTCGATCGGCTGGCATTGGCATTGGCGCCCGCGCACGCCGTGCACAGCAATCGCTACGAGGCAGCGATGCGCGCACGCAATCGGCTGCTCGCCGAGGACCGTCCGGCCGACCCCGAATGGCTGACCGCGCTCGAACTGCAGATGGCCGAACATGGTGCGGCGATCGACGCGGCGCGGCGCGACACGGTCGGCGCGCTCGCGCTACGGCTGGCCGATGCGCCCGAGGGGCCGTTCGCCCGCGCCGGTCTGGCACTGGAAGGATGGAGCGATGTCGATGGCACGCTGGCCGTCGACCTGGCGAAGGGGCGAGCGCGCGACGCCGCCGCCGGCCGCGCGCTCCTTGGGCCGCATCGCAGCGATCTCGCCGTCACGCATCTCGGCAAGGGGCAACCGGCCGCCCTGTGTTCGACCGGCGAGCAGAAGGCGCTGCTCCTCGGTCTGATATTGGCGCATGCCGATCTCGTCACCGAGCGCACCGGTCGCACCCCGCTCCTGCTGCTCGACGAGGTGGCTGCACATCTCGATCCGTCACGCCGCGCCGCGTTGTTCGATCGGCTGGCCGGCAAGGGGCAGATCTGGATGACGGGCACCGAGCCCGCGCTTTTCGCCGAGGTCGGCGGCGCGGCGACGCGGATCGCGGTCGGCGGCGCGGGGTTCGACCGCCACTGAACCTCGCCTGTCGGCGCCACTCAGCCGCTGTTCAATCGTTCGCCGCCATTCCCGTCTGACGGCGGGGCCGTGGAGAAGAATGATGAACAGGTTCGCAAAGACTTTTACCACCGCCGCCATGTCGGCGCTGGCCCTCGCCGCCGCCGGCCCCGCCGGGGCACAGGATCGGTGGGACTGGAGCGGTGGCCGCGCCGGCGAGCGCCGCTATGAACTGGTCGGCTCGGGCGTCCGGATATTATATCCGGAGCTGCGCTCGACCCCGCGTGGCCGCGCTTTCGTGATGCGCAATTTCGATCGCGATCGAAACGGCTGGATCAGCCCGCGCGAGGCGCGCGCCGCCAATCGTGCCTTTGCCGACGTCGCCGGCCCGCGCCGCGATCGCTTCGACTGGGACAGCCGCGACCGTGCGGTGGTCGTGCCGCAACAGCGCGGCGGCTGGGACCATCGCGCGATGCGCGACTATGGCTTCCGCCAGACCGCGCGCGGTGCGACGCTGAACCTGCAGGAAGACGTGCTCTTCAAGACCGACAGCAACGTGCTGCGCCCCGGCGCGATCGACAAGCTGCGGCCGCTTGCCGCCTATCTCAAGTCCGAGCCGGGCGTGCGCGTCGCGATCGACGGCTATACCGATTCACGCGGCTCGGATGCGCATAACCAGGCGCTTTCGGAGCGTCGTGCGGCCAGCGTCCGGTCGGCGCTCGATGCGATGGGCGTGGTCCGCGCGCGCTTCGTGGTGCGGGGCCATGGCGAAGCGAACCCCGTCGCGAGCAACGCCACGCCTGATGGCATGCGCCAGAACCGCCGCGTCGAGGTGACCCTGCTCGGCCAGCGCGCCGATCGCTTCTCGCGCGGCGATTAAGCCCGGCGGACAAGATCCGGGCGTCGGGTGGTTATCCCACCCGGCGCCCGGTCGCGTACCAACCGCGTGCGGTCGGTTTTGTCCGGTTTCACTTGCAACCAAATCGACGAATCACGATAATATCGCCAGCGCACCAATCGATGCGCTGCGTCCTCCCCGCCTTCGTGGGAGAAGAGGGCCATCCCTATATGAAATCGTCGGATTTGTGGCTCGTTGGCTTCGTGCTGCGATGTTGCGCCGTGCTGTTTATCGAGCTGGCGAGCTTCGCCTATCTCATCCCAACGCTGTTCAACCTGCACAATGACGCCGCGAACGTCGTCGCCGCGCTGATCGCGGTAATCGCGCTCGGCGGCGGCTATCTCGCAACCATCACGCTTGGCCGTGAAATCGCATCCTCTTCGGAGAAAATGGATGATTGACCGTTTCCGCTTCCGTATCGCCGGCACGATCGGCTTGATGCTGGTGGTGCTCATCTTCGTACCAATGACCTCATGCAGCCGGGTCGAGCCTGGCCATGTCGGCATCAAGGTCAGCAATTTCGGCTCGTCCGCGGGCGTGTCCGGCAACGCGCTTGGCGTGGGCTGGTATTTCACGCCGTTTGGCACGAATATCTACGAATATCCGGTCTATACCTCGACCTATGCCTGGACAGCGAACACGCATGAAGGTGCCGAGAATGACGAGAGCTTCACCTTCCAGGACAGGAATGGCCTGAACCTCTCGGCCGATATCTCGGTCGCTTATCGCGTGGACCCGGTGAAGGCCCCGATCCTGTTCCAGAAATACCGCACCGAAATGCGCGGCATCGTCGAGGGGCCGATGCGCAATGCGATCCGCTCCGCGCTCAACGACGAATCCGCCAATCTCGGGGTCGAGGAAATCTACGGCCCGAAAAAGGCCGCGCTGATCGCCTCGGTGCTGCGTGATGCCTCGCGCTATTTCGAGCCTTTCGGCCTGCATATCGAGCAGCTCTACTGGGCGTCGAACATCCGCATGCCCGAACAGGTGCTGAGCCAGATCAACACCAAGATCGCCAATGAACAGGCCGCGCTCGCCGCCCAGGCGAATGTCGCGACCGTCCAGGCCAACGCCGCCGCGCGCATCGCCGATGCCGAGGGCAAGGCGCGGTCATCGACGATCGAGGGCGAGGCGCTACGCGCCAATCCCGAGATCCTGCGCCAGCGCGCGATCGAGAAATGGGACGGAAAGCTGCCAACCTATATGGGTAGTGGCGGGCAATTGCCGTTCATCATCGACAAGTGACGTTGCGCCCTCTCCCGCCATGCGGGAGAGGGCAGCGGCGATCACCGCGGCAGACCGCTGCGCAGCGCGGTGACCAGCGCGTCGCCTGCCGGTGTCGCCCACAAGGTCGTTCGGTCACTGGCGAGCAGGGCCTGCTTGTCGGCCTGATTGAGAACACGCAAGACCGGCTTGCCCGCCGCATCACGCGCAACGGGCCCGCCAAACGGTGCACCGTGGCTGCGACCGCGGACGCGGCCGCTCGCGTCGACGAGCAGCGTGCATGGCAGGGAACCCTGACCGCTCGGCCCCGGTGAAAGGCTGAGCAACAGGCGACGGCCGCCATCGCGCTCGACCAGCAGCGGCAGGCCATCGACGCGCGATTGATGCAGACGCGCCGCCGCACCGGCATAATCGAGCTTCTCCGCGCTCCCGGTCAGTACCGCGACGATGTCGAAATCGGGTCCGGCGTAGCGCCGACGCAGAGCGGCGAAGTCGCGTGCCTCGACCAGGCACGGTACGCACCATTCCGCCCAAAGAGTCACGATCCGCGTCTTGCCGGAAAGGCTGTCGAAATCGATGGTGCCGGCACCGTTCGAAACCCTCACGGCCGGCAAGGGCAAATTCACCTTTTCGAAGCCGAGCGCGAGACGATTGTCGCGCAAGGCCGTGCCGGCAAAAAGCCGTGGCGCGACCGTCGCTTCAGGCTCCGCGTCCAGGGGGCCCGGCAAGATGAAACCCGCCGCCAAACCGCCCAGCAGCGCACGGCGGCCCAAGCTCCACCCAGCCTCCTCGCGCATCGTCTCGCCGCTGCCCATTTTGCTTCCTTATCGCACCTTCAATCCCTATATGCTTGGTATGGCAACCACACCCGAAAACAATAATCCCAACACGCCCAACCAGGGCGATTACGGCGCCGATTCGATCAAGGTCCTGAAGGGCCTGGACGCCGTCCGCAAACGCCCCGGCATGTATATCGGCGATACCGATGATGGTTCGGGCCTCCACCACATGGTGTTCGAGGTCTCCGACAACGCGATCGACGAGGCGCTGGCCGGGCATTGCGACCGCATCGACATCACCTTGAACCCCGACGGCTCGGTCTCGGTGACCGACAATGGTCGCGGCATCCCGACCGGCATCCACACCGAAGAAGGCGTTTCGGCGGCCGAGGTCATCATGACCCAGCTCCATGCTGGCGGTAAGTTCGAGAACACGTCGGACGACAATGCCTACAAGGTTTCGGGCGGGTTGCACGGCGTCGGCGTGTCGGTGGTCAATGCGCTCAGCGAATGGCTCGATCTGACGATCTGGCGCGATGGGCAGGAGCATTATATGCGCTTCGCCTTCGGCGACGCGGTCGCGCCGCTCAAGATCGTCGGTCCCGCGCCGGACAAGAAGGGCACCCGGGTCACCTTCTTCCCGAGCCCGGCGACCTTCAAGATCACCGAGTTCGATTTCGACAAGCTCGAGCATCGCTATCGCGAGCTGGCGTTCCTCAATTCGGGTGTGCGGCTGTTCCTCAGCGACGCGCGGCATGAGGAGACCAGGACGGTCGAACTCTATTACGAGGGCGGTATCGCCGCGTTCGTGAAGTATCTCGACCGCAACAAGGTGGCGTTGATGCCCGAGCCGGTGGCGATCTCCGGCACGCGCGACGACGTGACGATCGACGTCGCGCTCGAGTGGAATGACAGCTATTACGAGAACGTCCTCGCCTTCACCAACAACATCCCGCAGCGTGACGGCGGCACTCATCTCGCCGCCTTCCGCGCCGCGCTGACGCGCACGATCAACAATTATGCCGAAAAGTCGGGGCTCCTGAAAAAGGAGAAGGTCACGCTGACCGGCGACGACATGCGCGAGGGGCTGACCGCGATCGTCTCGGTCAAGCTGCCCGATCCCAAGTTCAGTTCGCAGACCAAGGACAAGCTCGTCTCGTCCGAGGTGCGCCAGCCGCTCGAAAGCCTGATGGCCGACAAGCTCGCCGAATGGCTCGAGGAAAATCCCGCGCATGGCCGTGCGATCGTCGGCAAGGTGATCGACGCCGCCGCCGCGCGCGAGGCCGCCAAGAAGGCGCGCGAACTGACGCGGCGCAAGGGCGTGATGGACATCGCCTCGCTGCCCGGCAAGCTCGCCGACTGCCAGGAGCGTGATCCGGCCAAGTCCGAACTGTTTCTGGTCGAGGGCGATTCGGCCGGCGGTTCGGCCAAGCAGGGCCGTGATCGCCATTTCCAGGCGATCCTGCCCTTGCGCGGCAAGATCCTCAACGTCGAGCGCGCGCGTTTCGATCGCATGCTGTCGAGCCGCGAGATCGGCACCTTGATCCAGGCGATGGGCACCGGTATCGGCCGCGACGACTTCAACGTCGAGAAGCTGCGCTACCACAAGATCGTCATCATGACCGACGCCGATGTCGACGGCGCGCATATCCGCACGTTGCTGCTGACCTTTTTCTACCGGCAGATGCCCGAGATCATCACCAACGGGCATCTCTTCATCGCCCAGCCGCCGCTCTACAAGGCGACGCGCGGCCGCAGCGAGGTCTATCTCAAGGATGACAATGCGCTCGACGAATATCTCGTCGAAAACGGCGTCGCGACAACGATACTCGAAGGCGCCGGCGGGCCGCGTTCGGGCGCCGATCTGCGCTCGCTGGTCGATCATGCCCGCCGCATGCGCACCCTGATGCGCTATGTTCCGCGGCGCTACGACCCGACGATGGTCGAGGCGCTGGCGATGGGCGGTGCGCTCGATCCGGCGGCGTCGCGCAACGAGCGCGAGGCGCGCGTCGCCGAGGTGACCAGGGGATTGATCGCGGCCGACCCCGAGGCGCGCTGGACGGCGGTGCTGACCGAGGAGGGCGGCATCCATTTCGAGCGCGCGTGGCGCGGCGTGACCGATCACCACATCATCGAGGCCGCTTTCCTGGTGTCGGCCGAGGCGCGCAAGCTGCATGCGCTTGCCCAGGAACAGGGCGACAGCTTCGCGCAGACCGCCCGGCTCGTCTCGAGCAAGGCCGCCGCCGCGGCGCAGGCCGAGGTCGATGCCGCGACCGAAGAGGATGACGACGCGCCGGTCGTGCTCGGCAAGGGCGAGACGATGGTCGCGCGGCCGAGCCAGTTGCTCGACGCGATCCTCGCCGCCGGTCGCAAGGGCCTGGCGATCTCGCGCTACAAGGGGCTGGGCGAGATGAACGCCGAGCAATTGTGGGAAACCACGCTCGATCCGCAGAACCGCTCGATGCTGCGCGTCGAGATCGAGCAGGCCGACGTCGCCGACGAGATCTTCACCCGGCTGATGGGCGACGTGGTCGAACCGCGTCGCGAGTTCATCCAGGAAAACGCGCTGAGTGTCGCCAATCTCGACGTGTGAAGCGTACGTCTTAACGGACCCAAATAGGCTCCCCTTGGCCTCAATTAGACTGTTGTTGGACTCGATTAAGCTGGCGGGTCCCACTGGGACGCTCGTCTCCGACATTTTGGCACGACGCTTGTTGGCGACACTATCGGACTTGGGCGCGCGCGGCGACGATGGCCTTGGTAAACCCGGATTCGTCGAGTGCGCCGGTGACGAGCAGCGGGCCTATCAGGTAAGCCGGCGTCCCAGCGACCTTCAACGACGCGGCATCCCGGCTGTTCCGCTCCAGTTGTGCGTCGATATCGTTCGCATGCGCCCGAAGATCACGCTGCGTCATCGCCCAATTGCCGCCGGCTGCCTCCAAGTCTTCGCGCAGCACCATTTCGTCGATAACGCGCCGTTCCGCCATGAGCCGGTCATGTAGCGCGGGGTAGATGCCTTGGCGGGCGGCAGCGATGGCGACACGGGCAGCGCGTTCCGACCGTAGGCCGAAGATCGGCCAATCGCGATATATTACGCGCGTGTGGCCATCCCGTGCGACGGCCGCATGAAACGCCGGGCTCGCCAGCTTGCATGCGGGACACTGATAGTCTGTGAACACCACTACGGAGAGCGTTGGCGCGCCGACCGTCCAAGAGGGCGAGACTTCGTCCTCAAGCATCGCGCGCGCTATCGGATTTGCGCCGACATCGCGACCCACCGGGGCAACGTCTCTCAGCAGCGCGCCAATGAACCACCCAACCAGGACAACGACCAGTAGTTGGGCGAACTCCTTGCGCGTTATCGACCTTTTCAGATGCATGCCTTTTCTAGCTTCTGTCGCAAGCCCGCGCTAGTCACGACCATGTCTGACGAACCCAGTGTGGTAGAGATAGCCCCACTCACATTTCGCTTTTCGGCCCTCTCCATTTCACCGGTATTCGCAGGTATGCGACGCCATTCGCCTCCGCCTCGGCGAAGTGGCCAGCCCGGATATTCACCTGGATCGATGGCAGCAATAATTTCGGAACGGACAGTCCGGCATCGCGACGCTCGCGCATGGCCACGAACTCATCTTCAGTGACGCCGTCATGGACGTGCACGCTCGAACGACGCTGCTCTCCCACAGTCGTCTCCCAGCGATATTCGTCACGCCCCGGCGCCTTGTAGTCGTGACATAGGAACAGCCTCGTCTGGTCTGGAAGCGATAGCAGGCGACGGATCGAACGATACAGCGTGCGCGCATCGCCTCCGGGGAAGTCGGCGCGCGCGGTGCCGTAGTCTGGCATGAACAACGTATCACCGACGAACGCAGAGTGTCCGATTAAATAGGCGAGGTCCGCCGGTGTGTGGCCAGGAACGTGCAGCGCTTCGACTTCCAAGCCGCCAATCGCGAAGCGCTCGCCGTCGTCGAATAGGCGGTCGAAGTCGGATCCATCGGTGTTTAAGTCTGTCATCGCGAAAACCGGGCGAAAGAGACGCTGGACGTCGCGGATATGCGCGCCGATGCCGATCCAAGCCCCGGTATGCGCCTTGATGAACGGCGCTGCCGACAGATGATCCGCGTGAGCATGCGTCTCCAGCACCATCTCGATCCGCCAGTCATGCTCTCGGGCAAAGGCGATGATCCGTTCCGCCGATCGGGTGTCGGCTATGCCGCTGGCGAGATCGAAGTCCAACACGGGGTCGATAATGGCTGCGGCGCGGGTGGCCGGATCGCCGACGAGGTAGCTTATCGTGTTGGTGGGCTCGTCGAAGAAGGCTTCGATAGCTGGCTGGGTCATGATCGTCCTCCGCGAATGCCTTGACTATATATTAGCGATTGCTATTTAAGCAATGCCTTATGGAGTTTCTTGGATGCTAAAGCCGCCGACGATGGACCTCGCGACCTTCGAGGCGAAGGCGGGGGAGGTCGCGGACACACTGAAAGCGATCGGCAACGCGCGCCGACTGATGCTGCTGTGCAAGCTAGTGGAGCATGGCGAGATGACCGTCAGCGACCTCGCCCGCGAGGTCGGCCTGTCTCAATCGGCCTGTTCGCAGCATCTCGCGAGAATGCGCGAAGAGGGCCTTATCGGCTTCCGGCGTCAAAGTCAGACGCTTTGGTATCGGATTGCCGATCCTCGCGTCGAAACACTCCTCGCCACCCTTTACCAGCTTTACTGCAAGGATTGATGCGATGACGATCAGAACCCTCACTCCCGCCGAGGCCCGCACAGCGATCGATGCCGGCGCACGCCTCGTCGATATTCGCGGTGCCGACGAACATGCGCGGGAGCGCATCCCCGGTGCGATCAACCTGCCGCTCGAACGCATCTCCGCGCTACCCCGCGACGGGAGGACGGTAGTATTCCATTGCCGCTCCGGGATGCGCACAGCGGCCAACGCAATTCTACTCGACGAAGCTGTGGGCGATGTGCCCACCTTTATCCTCGACGGCGGCATCGATGCGTGGCGCGACGCCGGGTTCGCGACGGTCGCCGATCGCTCCCAGCCGCTCGAGATCATGCGTCAGGTGCAGATCACGGCGGGTTCACTGGTTCTAGCGGGTCTGCTGCTGGGCCTTTTCGTCGCGCCACCGTTCTTTGGACTATCCGCGTTTGTTGGCGCCGGGTTGGTATTCTCCGGAGTGACCGGCTGGTGCGGGATGGGCAGCCTGCTCCGGGTGATGCCGTGGAACCGGCGCGCGGCTGCGTGAGGCCGACATGGCGGTCATCACCATCATCGCGGCGCTTGCGTCGGGCTGTCTAATCGGCCTCGTTCTCGGCTTGGTCGGCGGCGGCGGGTCGATACTGGCCGTGCCACTCTTAATCTATGTGGTCGGCGTCGCCTCGCCGCACGCCGCGATTGGCACGGCTTCGGTCGCGGTGACCGCAAACGCGCTCGCTAGCCTGGTCGGCCACGCCCGGGCTGGCCGTGTGAAATGGCGATGCGCCGGTGTATTCGCGCTTTCGGGCGTGGCCGGTGCCGCCCTCGGTGCGGAACTCGGCAAGTCGATCGATGGAAAGCGCCTACTGGTATTTTTTGGTCTGCTGATGATCGGGGTCGGGCTGTCAATGCTGCGCAAGCGGCGCGCCCTCGATGTGCCCGACGTTCGGCTGACCCGTGACAGCGCCGCGACGCTGCTGCCCCGGCTCCTGCCGATTGGTTTTGGCGTCGGGTTTGCCGCTGGCTTCTTCGGCATCGGGGGAGGGTTCCTGATCGTCCCAGGCTTGATCCTCGCTACGTCCATGCCGCTGTCCTATGCGGTAGGAACATCGCTCGTGATCGTCACCGCCCTGGGGCTGACCACCGCGACCTCTTATGCTGCGTCGGGCTTTGTGGACTGGACGATGACGTCGCTGCTGATCATCGGCGGAGTGGCGGGAACTCTAGCAGGCATGTCGCTCGGCCGGTTGCTCAGCTCGCGGAAGGGAATGCTTGAGCGCGCGTTCGCCAGCGTCGTCATCGCGGTGGGGACCTACGTCACAGCTGCGTCACTTTGATCCGAGGCGCGTCATGTCCGACATCGGTGGTTCACCGTGTGTTTCGTGGGGTCTGCTACTGCGACTGCCAGTGTCTCTACACCAGCCTGCCGGCAGCGGCTGTCGGCGGAACTGCCCCAGAAGCTCGCCATGCGGCCCCGAATTGCTGATTTGCTCGCCCAATGCCAGCCACCCGCACATGACGGGTCCCGCGCGTCGGCGAAGCATCGACAAGTTGCTAGAGCAGCAAGAGCAACGTTGTCGCGACGTCCGTCTGGGCGTTGGCCGCCCCCGCTGAGCGCCTTTTGCCGCGCCGCTGGAGCCGGTGGGCTGTCGGGATGCCCAGCCGCGGAAGCGGCTGATCGATCGGCACCTGGTCGATAGGTGCGCAGCCCTGTGGGCTTGCGGCGCCGGACGCGTCCGACGACACATCCCTACATCGACCGCCGCCTTGTGCGGCAGGGACCGATCTGCTTTGTCGTCGTCGTGATTGACCGCGTCCATGCCTTTATATCCCGCCTGTCGCCGGCTCCGGTCTGCGACATGTGCGTGGCCGAGAGGCTCGGCTTGGGGAGCACCCAGGCGGCGAACATCAAGGTTAGGGAAGTCGCCGGGAGCGCCGGTTTCGAGCGCCGCCGCGACATCTGCTCGCTCTGCCTCGGCGAGCGCCTGGTGACGCGAAGGCTCTAGCGCCGACGCACCGCCGACCCTGTGGTCATCGACGGCGGGCAACGTCAATTCTTCCGCGATGCATCCAATTGGAAGGTCCGACCGGCTGGAGACGGACTATCCGATCGCCTTCTATGTCGAGGCTGCGAGGTGGGTGCCGATGGACGAGATTGACTGGGACAACCTGCCGGAAAGGCTCAGACGAGCTCTTAACTGACGTCTCCGATCCCGACACGGACGTATATCCCGGCCTGCTCGGCAGTCACCGCCTGGACTTCGCGGTGCAGGATCGAACGCGCCCGCGCAAGTCCCCGGTCGATGGCGGCCCGCGGCCGGCGGGCGCCCCGGACGAGCAACCTGCCGTCCCAGCCAAAGCTGCAGCCATCCTTCGCGATGAGCAGCGCGGGTCCGCCGTTGACTGGCGCCCAGAGGCGGCAGCCAGGCCAGATCTTGGGGTGGTCGCCGATCGTTATCACCGTGAAGCCGCGCGGAGCGTCGCTGCCACGCAGGTTGTCGAACACAAGCAGGATCGCGTCGCGGCAGACGGATGCCGCCATCTCTCCGAGGACCAGGTCCTGGGTGTCGCCGGGTGCGCGGTTGGCGCCCACCCACATCACGCTTTCGGTGTCTTCGGCTGGATGGGGCGGCTTCGCGAGCATTGCCTTGACCGCGAAGATGTGGGCGTTGCGATTGTCGATCCGGGGATCGTGTGGCAGTGTGGCGATCATGTTCTCTCCTTTCGCGAGCACGCGCGCGGCTGTGCAGCGAGCGGTTTTCGGTGGCTCGGATTTTGTTTCGGGTTGAATTGATGAGGGGAAAAAGCGCCGCCTGCGGGCGCCGCGTTAAGAGAATCTTAGGAGCTTGAGTGTGTAAGCTCCGCTGGGGCGGTTGCCCGAAGCTGAATACCTTTTCCCCTCTAACTGCTGATTCACTTCAATAACTTCTGGTGAATCGCGCGCGTGCGCGCAGAAAGGGTGAAGGGTCCGCGTGACGGACCCTCCCTTCGCTCACTCCGCGTTCGCGAACACCTGGTTAATCGTGTGGATGTCGAGCACCGCGGGGAGCATCCCGATGGTGGAGACGACGGGGATGTGGCCCGGCTCGCGCGCCGCCCGCGCCGTCACGGCCTCCAGGGCGAGGTCGTAGCCGTGGTCGTGGTATTGTCCGGCCATCCCGCGGGCGACGAGACGGCCCTTCGAGCTTACCTTGATCGTGATGCCGAGCTTGGCGAACACGATGACCGCCTGGCTGCGGCGGTCCCTCTTCCAGAGGCGGCCGTCCGGCAGGACCATCGTCTCGTTGAGTCCGTCGGTCACGACGACGTGATAGGTCACCGGACCGCGTAGAGGGTTCGCCGCGTCGAACGACGGGTAGACGATCTTCCAGTTCTTGCGCAGGCCGAACTGCGCGAGTTCGTGCTGGTCTCGGTCGTTGGGGACCGGACCTCCTATGAACAGCGTATCGCACTCCGGGCGCGGCTTGCGCGTGGGTGTGCTCATCTCGTGGCTGATCGCGGTGACCATGTGGTTCATGGTTCTAAGGTCGAATGCGGTGTTCATGATTGTCCTTTCGGCGCGGAGGCGTCGGCGCTGTGGTGATGTGGAAATCTCGTCGCTGGCGCGGTCGGCGCGCACGGATGTTAAGTTGTCGATTGTGAGGTCGCTGGGGCGGCTGGCTCAGGGCTGCATCTCTTTTCCTCTCTCCTGATGGGATCGCTGAAACCGCTTTCGCGGTTCGACGGCGGCCGCTGCCGCCCCCCTGCGTAAAGGCGCTTGGGCACCCTGCGTGGCGCTCGCGCCCGCCATTTTTTTTCAGAAACACTCTAAGAAATGCCGAATGATTCACGGATAGACACCGCAGATCGTGCGTGCGCACGAAGGCGCGCGCGGGTATTTCGCACGCCGACCCTTCGCGAGACGTTGGCCGCTTCGACAGATCATGCCCGCGATGAACTGGAGGGACAGCTGCCAAAGGCTGCGAAGCTGGGACTCGTCTCCGGGGAGGATCAGCGCTCTATCTCCACCACATAAGCGAGGAGCGTCGGCGAGAAGAGGGTATCCGCCCGGCCGCAGGCGTCGTAGGACCTAAAGCTGGCGGCGACGCATGAGCAGATAGGCCGCAGGAATGACCAGCATCGAGAGCAGCGGCGCCGTCAGCATGCCGCCGATCATCGGTGCGGCAATGCGGCTCATCACCTCCGAGCCCGTGCCGGTGCCAACCAGGATCGGCAGGAGTCCGGCGAGGATCACCGCGACCGTCATCGCTTTGGGGCGCACCCGCAGCAGCGCGCCTTCGCGGACCGCCGCTTTGACCTCATCGCCATCCGGTGCCGGCCCGCGATCGGCGAGTGCGTGCTTCAGGTAGATCAGCATCACCACTCCGAACTCGGCCGACACCCCGGCAAGCGCGATGAACCCGACCCCAGTCGCGACCGACTGGTTGTAGCCGAGCAGGTAGAGCAGCCAGACGCCTCCCGTCAGCGCGAACGGCAGCGTGCCCATCACGAGTGCCGCCTCGTCGAGCCGCCGGAACGTCGCGTAGAGCAGCAGGAAGATGATCAGCAGCGTCGCGGGCACGACGATCTTCAGACGTTCGATGGCGCGTCGGAGGAACTCGAACTGGCCGGTGTAGCTGACGCTGATGCCAGGCGGCAGCTTCACCTTGGCGGCGATGGCCTGCTGGAGATTGCCGACGATCGTCGTCAGCGGAGCGCCGCGACCGTCGACGTAAATCCAGGTCACAGGTCGCCCGTTCTCGGTGCGTAGCATCGGCGGGCCGTCGCTGACGCTGATGTCGGCGACCGTGCCGAGCGTGACCTGCAGCAGTGACGGCGTCAGGACCGGTAGGTTGCGCAAGGCATCCACGCTGTCGCGGAGCTCTCGCGCGTAGCGCACGCTGATCGGATAGCGCGCGAGCCCCTCGACCGTCTGACCGACCGTCTCGCCGCCGATCGCGCTCGACACAACCGACTGGACGTCGGCGATGTTGAGTCCGTAGCGCGCCGCCGCCGCCCGGTTGATGTTGACATCAATGTAGCGCCCGCCGGTGAGGCGCTCGGCGAGCGCCGAACTCACCCCGGGCACCGTCTTCGCGACCTGTTCGATCTCGCGCGCCGTGGCGTCGATCTCGGCCAGATTCGAGCCCGCGACCTTAATGCCGATCGGACTCTTGATGCCCGTCGACAGCATGTCGATGCGGTTGCGGATCGGGGGGATCCAGAAGTTGGCGAGCCCCGGCACCCTGACCGCGCGATCGAGCTCGTCGATCAGCTTCGCCTGGGTCATTCCGGGCCGCCACTGGTCGTTCGGCTTGAACCGGATGGTCGTCTCGAACATCTCGAGCGGCGCGGGATCGGTCGCGGTGTCGGCGCGGCCGGCCTTGCCGAACACGCTCTCGACCTCGGGCACGGTCTTGATCATTCGGTCGGTCAGTTGCAGCAGCTGTCCGGCCTTCGCGGTCGAGATGCCCGGCAGTGCCGAGGGCATGTAGAGCAGGTCGCCCTCGTTCATCTGCGGTATGAACTCGCCGCCGAGCTGGCTGATCGGCCAGATGCTGGTGGCGAACACCAGCCCGGCGATGACCAGCGCCTGCTTTGGCCGCGCCAGCACCCAGTCGAGTGCGGGGCGGTAGACGCGGGTGAGCGCGCGGTTGATCGGATTGGCGCCCTCCGAAGGGATGCGTCCGCGGATCAGGTATCCCATCAGCACCGGGATCAGGGTGATCGACAGGAGCGCGGCGCCGCCCATCGCATAGGTCTTGGTGAAGGCGAGCGGCGCGAACAGCCGTCCTTCCTGACCCTGCAGCGAGAAGATCGGCACGAACGAGAAGGTGATGATCAGCAGCGAGAGGAACAGCGCTGGCCCGACCTCGACCGCCGCGGCCGTGATGACGCGCCAGCGTTCCAGCTGCGACAGCGTCTCGTCCGGATGGTCGCGTGTCCAATGTTCCAGATGCTTGTGCGCGTTCTCGATCATCACCACCGCTGCATCGACCATCGCGCCGATCGCGATCGCGATGCCGCCGAGTGACAGGATGTTGGCGTTCAGCCCCTGGACGCGCATCGCGATGAAGGCCGCCAGGATACCGAGTGGCAGCGTCAGGATCGCGACCAGCGCCGAGCGCGCGTGCCACAGGAACAGCGCGCAGACGAGCGCGACGACGATGAACTCCTCGATCAGCTTGCCGGTGAGGTTGTCGACCGCGCGGTCGATCAGCCCGGAACGGTCGTAGGTCGTTACCACCTCGACGCCCGGTGGCAGGCTTTTCTTGAGTTCGGCGAGCCTCGTCCGCACACCGTCGATGATCTCGCGCGCGTTCTTGCCCTGCCGCATAACGATGACGCCGCCGGCGACCTCGCCCTCGCCGTTCAGTTCGGCGACGCCGCGCCGCATGTCGGGTCCGACCTGGACCGTCGCGACGTCGCCGAGCGTCACCGGCGTGCCGCCAACGGTCTTCAAGGGGATCGCTCGAAAGTCGTCGAGCGAGGCGAGATAGCCGGTCGAGCGGACGATGTATTCGGCCTCGGCCATCTCCAGCACCGAGCCGCCGCTTTCCTGATTGCCGCGCTTCAGCGCCTCGATCACCGCCTCATGTGTGATGCCGTAGGAGGCGAGCTTCTGGGGATCGAGGACGACCTGATACTGCTTGACCATCCCGCCGATGCTGGCGACCTCGGCGACGCCCGGCACCGTCTTCAGCTCGTAGCGCAGGAACCAGTCCTGGATGCTGCGCAGCTGGGCGAGGTCGTGACGCCCGCTGCGGTCGACCAGGGCATATTCGTAGATCCATCCCACCCCGGTCGCGTCGGGACCGAGCGACGCCTTTGCCCCATCGGGTAGCCGGCCCTGCACCTGACTCAGATATTCGAGCACGCGGCTTCGCGCCCAATAGAGGTCGGTGCCCTCGTCGAACAGCACATAGACGAAGCTGTCGCCGACGAACGAATAGCCGCGCACAACGCGGGCCCCCGGCACCGAGAGCATGGTGGTGGCGATCGGATAGGTGACCTGGTCCTCGACGATGCGCGGCGCCTGCCCCGGATAGGTCGTGCGGATGATGACCTGCACGTCGGACAGGTCGGGCAGCGCGTCGACCGGGGTCGAGCGGAGCGCGCCGACGCCGATGACGACGAGCGTCAGTGCTGCCAGCAGGACGAGAATGCGTAGCCGGACCGACGCCTCGATGATCCGGGCGATCACTTGGCGTCGCCTGCGATGGGACGGGCCGCGATGCCGGTCAGGCTCGCCTCGCTGTCGAGCAGGAACTGGCCCGAGGCGACAACCTTCTCGCCAGCTGAAAGCCCGGCGAGGATCTCGGTCTGGCCGCCGGCCTCGCGGCCTATGCGCACTTCGGCTGGCCGGAATTTTCCCTTGCCGTCGGCGAGCATGACGAGCGTGCGCTTTCCGGTGCGGATAACCGCCTCGCTCGGCACGAGCAGCGCAGAACGGGACGTATCACCGAGATGCACGGTCGCGAACATGCCGGGACGCAGCCGACCGTCGCGGTTGGCGAGTTCGATCCGCACGGTCAGCGTCCGGCTGTCGGCCTGCGCGGTCGGCAGCACGGCGATGACGCGCCCGGTGAAGCGCTCGCCGGGGAATCCTGCGAGCTCGGCGTTTGCCGGCTGGCCGATGCGCACATCGGCGGCGCGGACTTCGGGCACGGCGGCATTGAGCCACACGGTGCCAAGTCCGTTGACCTGGGCGAGCATCTGCCCGGCCGCGAGCGTCACGCCGGCACGCGCGTCGAGCGTGGTGATCACCCCGCTGATCGGGCTGCGGATGGTGGTCATGCCGCGCCCGCTTGTCGCGCCGCCGGGCGCGCCGAGCAGCCGGAGCCGCTGCCGCGCCGCCGCGATCAGCGCCGGATCCCCGGTCTTCGCCACCGCCGCGTATTCGCCTTGCGCACCGCCCCATTCGGGGACCAGCACGTCGGCGATCGGCGCCCCCGCGCGGATAACGTCGCCGGGCGCGCGGCCATAGACGCGCTGGATGAAACCGGCGGCGCGCGCCTGGATGACGGCGACGTCGCGCTGGTTGAAGTCGATCGACCCGGTGACCTCGAGCGAGCCGGCCAGCGCGCCGTTGGTCGCGGTCGCGAGCCGGATGCCGAGGCTCTGCATAGACGACGGATCGATCCTGACACCCGAAGCGGCGGCCGGACCGCCGCTGTTATCGGCGTATTTCGGGACCGTCTTCATGCCCATCGACGAGAGCGAATCCGGATTGTCGTAATGCTCCCCCGGAACCATCGGGTCATACCAATAGAGCGGCTTGCGGGCCGTCGGCACGCTGGCACCGGGCGCTGCGTCCTTCGATCCCGCCAGATAGAAGCCGCCCGCGCCCGCCGCGAGCGCGACGGCGGCGAAGGCGGCTGCAAGCTGCGAACGCTGAAGCGAGTTGAGGGTCATCGGTCGGTATTCCCGAACAGGAGGTTGAGCCGGATGCCATCGGCGGCATCAGTTGCCTCGCGGCCGAGCGTCTCGAGGATCGCGTCGGCGAGCGCGCTATGCGCGTCGACTAGGTCGACCAGGCTGGCACGCCCTGCGGCATAGCTGGCCAGTTCCAGCGTCACCCGCTCCTGCGCGAGCGGCTGGAGCACGTCTCGCGCGCGCATCCATTGGTCGTGGTGCATGACGTGGTCGGCGAGGCCGGCCTCGAGGTCGGCAGTCAGCGCCCGTAGGGCGGCGTCTGCGTCGGCGCGTGCGCTGCCGGCATCGGCTGTGCGTGCGGCGATCAGTGGATCCTGCCGTCGCTTCTTGAATAGCGGAAGGCCGATCGTGACGCCCGCCGATACGTAGTCGCCGAAGCGGGGGTCGCGGCGCTGGTAGGAGAGGTCGACGCCGAGGTCCGGCCGGCGGTCGGCCTGCGCGAGCCGCAGGTCGGCGTCCGCCCGGCCGGCCTGCGCCGTCAGCAGGGCGAGCGAGGGATGCCGCTCCAGTCCCGCTCGGAGCCTTGCCGGATCGACGGTCAGGTCTGGAACCGCGCCGGCGATCTCGGGATCGGCTTCGCCGGTCCACCGCGTGAGGTCCGCCTTGGCGCGCGCGACCGCCGACACGAGCTCGTCGCGGCGGTCCTGCAGCCGGGCGAGCGCGGCGCGCCCCGCAAGCGTCTGCGCCGGACGGGCGTTGCCCGAAGCGACCGCGCTGGGCGTCGTCCGCACGATGCGGCCGAGCCTGGCGAGCACCTCGTCGAGCGCGACGAGCCGGCGTTCGGCATAGGCGAGGTTGATCCAGGCGATCGCGGTCTGCACCTCAACCGTGCGGATCTCGACGAGCGTCCCGGCGTCGGCGACCGCGATTTCTGCGTCGGCCCGGCCGCGCTGCGCCCGGCGCTTGGCGAGGTTGGGGATGTCCTGCGATACCCCGACCCTCGCCCAGGTGAAATTGTCGCGCGAGGGTTGGAACGCCAGCGGCCCCGAGATCGGGAAGCTGTCGATCCCGAGCGCGAGCTTCGGATCGGGAAGCTGGCCGGCTGCGATCCGGGCGGAGCGCGTCGCGTCGGCGCTCAGCGCCTTGGCCTTCACCGATGGCGCGCCCGCCTTCGCCTTGGCCAGCGCGTCGTCGAACGTCAACGGACCGGCCAGCGCTGCCGAGGGTAGCGCCGCGCCGAGCAGTAGTATGCATAGTGCCTTCATCACGGTCTCCCGGTGGATGGGAAGTGCACGGGCGTCCTCCGCGCGGAGGTGCGGGCGATGGATCGACCACCGGCAGCACCCCCGCGTCGGCGGCCCGTTCAGCCTCTTGGGTCGGCGCGATCATTCGCGGACATGCCCATGCAGGCGGACGCCGGCGCTTGGGTGCCGCGCATCATCGGGCAGTCGCAACCTGCGGCCATCGGCCGGTCGCCATCGACCCACACACGGACCGGCGCTCGCGTGGGCGCGCGGGGACCGTAGGACGGTTGGGTTCGCCACTCGAAGTGGCGGGTCTGCGAAGCGGAGGTCGTGTCGGCGAAGGCCGGAATGGCCGAGGCGGACGAGGCGAGCGCGGCCGCCATCGCGGCGGCGCGGAGGTAGATGTTCATGGTGATTTCCTTGGTTTTGACGCGGTGGGGCGTCGGACGGTCACCCCGCGGCGCGTGCTGGGCACGACGCGGCGGGGCGCATTCCGGCGCCGTTCGGTTCAACCAAGGAGTGTGGGCGGCTCGGGTTCCGGTGCGGTCGATCTGCCTCGCAGCGCCGCTATGGGTGATGGACGATCCGTCCGCTTACTCGAGGCGGTAGGCGCGATCGCTGACATTCCGTCAGCGAGCATGAAGCTGACGCCCGAGGCCATCATCGCGATGCATCCACCCATGCCGCACTTGCACGGCTTGTGCTCGGCGTCCTTCGACATCTTGGCCATGCAGTCGGGCATCGCCGCCATGTCGGCCTGCGACATCTTCGCCATGCTCATCGCGGCCATGGGCGGTGTCGCCGCCTGCACCGGCCGGCCGGCGAGACCGACGATCACTCCCAGCAGGAGAAGCAGGGTGGCGATGCGCTTCACGTCATCATCCTGTGGTGTTCGGTCAGGGCTGTCAATCGGACCCTGCTTAGTCGTTCGCGCGACGACCCCGGCCGGTTACAGGCATGATCGGGTCGCGGATGCTATTCGCAGGCGTTATGATCTCAGCCCATCACTTCCTCAAGCAGGAGCAGGCCGAGGAAGCCGACGAAGAACATAGCGCTGATGAGGGGGCTGTCGGGCTTGGCGTGCGCCTCGACCAGCAGCTCCTCGGTCACCAGGTAGAGCAGCGCGATCAACCCGAAGCTGAGAAACCCGGCGATGACCGCGGGCGGGAAGCCTGCGATGGGCGTCGCCAGCAGCACGCCGGCCGGCAGAAGCAGCCCGAGGCCTGCGGTGGTGGCGACGATCCGGGCCTTAGAGCGAACCGTCTCCCCCAGTTCCTCGGTCACGGTCACGCCGAGGAACAGCACCTCGAGCGTCAGCGCGACCGTCAGGAGGATGCCGGCCTTGGCCCCCGCGATGAACGCCAGCCCGAGCACCAGTCCGTCGATCAGGATGTCGGTGCCGACCGCGCCGAGCATGCCGAGCGGTCCTTCGAAGCGGCCCTCGAGCGACTTCAGCGACAGCATCGCCGCCACGCCGGCGGCGCCCCCGATCAGCGTCGCGGCCGGCGATCCACCGTGGACGACCTGCGGCAGGATCTCGGCTGCAGCGGCGGCGAAGACCACCCCCGGCCGCGAGATGCTGGATCGCGCTCGACAGCTTCGGGCCCGGTGGTTGGAGCACCGCGACGACCGCCCCTATGAGGACCGCAAGTAGGGGAAATACGGTGTAGGTCAGTGCCAGCATGCCGGAACCGCTATTCGGTCACGATATTCGGCTGCGTGGAAGTCGCGCCGAGATCGCACTTTTCCCTCTCCGACCTCAGTTCCTCGTTCGCCTGCAGGAGGATCTGCAGTCCACCCGACACGCCAAGCGCAGCCATGATCGCTGCGACGGCGAGATCGGGCCACTGCGTGCCGGTGCCCAGCACCCCGGCGGCCGCCGCGACCACGGCGAGGTTGCCGATCGCGTCGTTGCGCGAGCAGATCCAGACCGAGCGCATGTTCGCGTCGCCCGTGCGGTAGCGGAACAACATCAGCGCGACGACGCCGTTGGCAGCGAGGGCCAAAATGCCGACGACGCCCATTGTCTCGCCCTGCGGCACTCGGGTCCCGAACGCGGCGATGACTGTCGTGACCAGCACGTAGAGCCCAAACGCGAGGATGGTCCCGCCCTTCAGCAGCGCGGCTCGCGATCGCCAGCGCAGCGCCAGACCGGCGACGCCGAGGCTGATCGCGTAGTTCGCTGCATCGCCGAGGAAGTCGAGCGCGTCTGCCTGGAGCGAGCGCGATCCGGACGCGATGCCGGCGAATATCTCGCCGGCGAACATCGCAAGGTTTATCCCGAGCGCGATCCACAGCACGCGGCGCCAGCGTGGATCCGGACGGGAGGGAGCATCGGTCGGGCAACTGCTACAGACCATGGTGGTCGGCTCGTCTCGAAGTCATGTCGCCGCAATGCACCCTGTAGCTGCTATAGGGTCAAGTGCTATCTGGCTGGGCCAGACCGACCGGGTTGTCGGGGCGGAAACCCCACGATCGTTACCAGCGGAACAGTTGTGGTTAGTGTGAGATGGCAGTGGAATGACGCTACGCACGCGGTTCGCCTATCGCCCGGATGATCGCATCCGCCGCGGCCTCCGCGCCGTGTTCCTCCGTCATGTCGCGGGCGATGCGTTCGGCGACGAAGCGATATGACGGCTCGCTTAGCAGGGTTTCGATCAGCTTAGCCGCCCGCGACAGCGTGAAGCGGCGCCGGTGCAACCGCAGCCCTGCCCCCAATCGCATGATGCGGTGTGCATGGTCGTGCTGATCGCCCATGTGGGGCACGATCAGTTGCGGCCTGCCGGCTCTAAGTGCCTGCCCCGTCGTTCCAACGCCGCCGTGATGGACGATGGCCGCCGAGCGCGAGAATAGGAGCGAGTGCGGAGCGTAGCCAATGCGTAGCACGTCGGCATGCACGCCGACCGGCTCGGTCCCGCCGACAAGCAGGATCGCCCGCATCCCCATATGCCGTGCGATTTGAGCCGCCGTTTCGTAGAAACTACCTGCCCCGTCGACCGCGAAGGTGCCGAGCGTGAAGATCAACGGCGGTGCGCCGGCGGCCAGGAATTCCTTCACCGTCGGTTCGAGCATCTCCGGAGCACCGCTTTCGCTGTCGAACAGCGGGAAGCCGACGATGCGAGTCGCGGCGGCGGCATCCGGGGGCAATTGGGCTAGCTGCGCCGAATAGCATCCCAGCCGCAGCCGCGCGTGCTTTGGAGGATCCAGCAGATTGCGAGCGCCGGCCGGCGGCAGGCCATGCTCTGCGCGGACGCGATCGATCCGGCGGCCGTAAAGGCGGTCGAGCAGCCAGCGGAGCGTCGCGTAGGCCGCCCGATTCCAGCGCGCGGAAACCGCGCCGACGGGGTGATGGAGCATCATCCAGAAATCCGGGGTGCGGGGGGCGTCGAACGCCGACAGCATGGCCATCGGCTGGAGTATGACCGAAACCAGCGGCACGTCCCTCTTCTCGGCCACGATCGGCGCCGCGATGACGAAGATCGAGGCGACGATTGCTGCGACGTCCGTTGACGCAGAGTCCAGCGCGGCGGCACATGTCGACAAGTCGCGAAGCAGCACCTGCTCGAGCATCACACGCTGGTTTCCCATGATGCGGCGGACCGCGTCCTCATGGCTTAACCCCATGTGTTTCGCCGTCACCTCGAATCCGGGCAGGATGGAGACCGCGTCCAGCCCAGCACGGCGGCACTTTCCGACCTGATCGTCTGCCACGGCGAGGATCGGAACGAAGCCACGGCTCTGCAAGGCTTTCCCGATAGCGATGAACGGGTGAAGATCACCCTGGGTGCCGACGGTCGCGAGGATGATTCGACGCGTTCCGCTTTGTGCACCGAACCCCGCTCTTGTCGGCTGGGTGCGGCTGGCAGCGGAGGATGGCGGGGCCATTTTCTAAGGTGCCTCCGCGAAGCCAACGGAAGCAGGCTCACTGATGGAAACTGTGGAGGACGGCCGGATGATATTCGAGGATGGGGCGCCGTCCACCGTCGGGCCCCTCAAGCTCGCGAATGGCCCGTCTCGGTCCAGCAGCGGTGCAGGCAGAAGGTCGGGGAATCGGAGGCCGCGACGCCGCCGGCATCGGGATATGCGCGTTAGGATCTCGCGGCAGACAATCGGAGCCTTCCCCATTCGTATCCCATGACGCCGCCGCGTCAGGTTTCCGCATGCTGGAGCCGCCGGAAGGGTGAGAATAACGGGTCCGGCGAGTTGCTCCCCGTGGAGCGGCAGGTGGAAATTCGGGCGCGCCGGCCGATCACGGCCTATCCCGTCGGGTTGAGGTCAGGGCGTGACGGCGCGAACTCCCGCCTTGGGAACGGTGGGCGTCACGCGAACTGCGGAGACCGCCCGCCGCCCACCGACCCCATCGATCCTACGACCCGACACCGGCTCTCTACGCGTTCCAGGTCGCGAACATGCCGACCGCCGCCGCAGCCATCACCGCGGTCGCAATCCATCCGATGGCCCTGAGGACGGTCGGCAGTGGGAACTCCCCCATCGCCTCGCGGTTCGAGGAGAGCAGCATCATCATGAACATGACCGGGGCGGCAACGACCCCGTTGATCACGGCGCTCCAGAACAGCGCCTTTATGGGATCGATGGGCGTGAAGTTGATGAGGCCGCCGATGACGGTGGCGGCGGCGATCGCGCCATAGAACCCCTTCGCCCTCGTCAAGGTGCGCGAGAGCCCGACGTGCCACCCGAAAGTCTCGCCAAGCGCGTAAGCCGCCGAACCGGCGAGGACCGGGAGCGCCAGCAGACCGGTGCCGATGATCCCGAGCGCGAATACGAGGAAGGCGAATTGTCCGGCGATTGGCCTGAGCGCCTCGGCTGCCTGCGCGGAAGTCTGGATGTCGGTCATATTGTGGGCGTGGAGTGTGGCTGCGGTCGTCAATATGATGAACAATGCCACGAGATTGGAGAGGCCCATGCCGATCAGCGTGTCAAAACGGATGCGCTTGAGTTCAGTCGGCGCTTGCTCCGGCGCTTTCTCGAGCGGCCTTGCGCCCGTTGTTTCCTTGATCTCCTCGACCTCCGCCTCGGATTGCCAGAAGAACAGATACGGACTGATCGTCGTCCCCAGGATGGCGACGATCACCGTCAAATATTTTGGGTCGGAGGACAGGGTCGGGACCACGAGCGCCTTGGCCACCGTGCCCCAGGGAATGTGCGAGACCAACGCGACGCCGACATAGGCGAACAGCGAGATGGTCAGCCATTTCAGCACCGACACATACCGCGAGTAGCGGACGAACACTTCCAACAGCAGTGAGACAACCGCGAACGCCGCGACATACAGAAGCTGCGGCCCACCGATCAGGAGTTTGAGCGCGGCTGCCATCGCCCCCAGATCCGCGCCCAGGTTGATGGTGTTCGCGACGACCAACAGGAAGACGAGCGCGTATACGATGGGCGCTGGGTAGTGACGATAAAGGTTGCCAGCTATTCCGCGTCCCGTAACGCGGCCGATCCGCGCGCTGATTTCCTGGATCGCGCACATCAGCGGCCAGCTGAACAGCATCACCCAGCCCAGGCCGTAGCCGAACTGGGCTCCTGCCTGGGAATAGGTCGCAATCCCGCTCGGGTCGTCGTCGGAAGCGCCGGTGATCAGTCCCGGACCCAAGACCTCCAGCAGCTTGGGTCGCGTGGGCCGTTTGATCGCATCGGGCGCGTCCGTCGCCGCTGCTTCGTCAACCATGCTGTGCTCCGAGAATTAGCAAGACTTCAGGCGCCGGGGTGCGCCTCGATGTTCCTGGCTTCACGACGGTTTGTCCGAAGACTGGTCTGGCGGCTGCGGACCGTCCGGGGGAACGGTCGGATCGCTGGATTGCGTGGCGGGTGCCTTGCGCGGATAGCCGGCCGTGAAGATGAGGCGCAGTCCAAACGCGAACCCACCACGCGCGTCGGACCGGCCGGACGGACGGAAGATGTATTGGCTTTCGGGCTGGAGTGCCAAGCCGTCGCTCACCTTGAATTGATACGTCGCCTCGAGGCTGGTTTCCGCGCCGACAAGGGGCAAGCCCGCATTGTCGGCGCTCACGCTCGCGCGCGCCAAGGCGAAGCCGAGGCGATCGTCAGGTCGACGGGGCAAGGGCGCCTTGACCACGACGCCTGCCCCGAAATAGCTCCTGATCGGTTGCACGTTCCCGGCGGCGTAGCCGATACGAAGCCAGCCGCTGATCTTGTCCTGTCCGGGCAAGGGCCCTTCGATCGCCGCATAGATGCCGTGATCGAGCGCCGACGTTGTCGGTTGCGCGACTTGTGGCAGCGGGCGCGAGTATTGCCACGCGCCGAGCGCGATCCGTGCCTTGTCCGAAAGGTGATAATCGACCTGGGACGAGATGAGCGCGCCATCGCCGGGCCGCAACCGGACGGTCACGAACCGACGTGGGTCTGCCGGGTCGCCCGGCACGCCGTCGAAGACGGCCAACCGGAAGGTCCATGTCGCCGAGGGCGAGAACGCCGCCCTCACGCCGAAAGCGCTTACCGGGAAGATCGAGGGCCCGTTACGACCACTGCGCGCGACATCCGCGCCGATGCCGTGGGATGAATTCAGGAACAGGCTGGCCGTATCAAGCGAGTCGAAGTCGGCGTTGTAATCCAGGAGTCCCGCACGGAGCGCGAGCGTGCGATCGCCCGTGCCTAACGATTTTTGTAGCCAGGCCTCGAACAGCCGCGTGACCGGCGCGGTCTCGATGTTGTCGGCGGTCTGGATATCGCCAAGGCGAGCGCTCAGACTGCCGCCATCGGCGCGAAACACTTGGCCATGGAGGCTCCAGCCTGTGAAACCAGCGCGGTCGCCGTTCAGCGTTGCGGATAGCTGTAGCTTGTTCAGACCCACGGTTCCGGGATCGCTGCCGCTCGTCACAATCCACAGATCAGCAGTATCCCGCACAGCGAGGGTCAGGGAGGGCGGTGCGTCTTGCGCCTTGGCGGTTGCGGGAAATGCGAACCCGACAGCGAAGGCAGCGACGCACGACCAGCTGGAGCAACCGAGCGAGCGCCAGTCGACAATACCCACGTCAACGCCGGGCCCGTCAAGCGCACGCCGCGAGGCCGGATTTAGGATCAAGGCCAGCTATTCCGGCTTGTGACGAAACAGGATGTCGCCGAACTCGTTGCGGACCTGGACTTCGGTTGCCTGGTGACGCACGCGTTCGACCGCGAAACGGCTCAGCGCATAGGCGGTCGCTTCCCTCAGGCTCTCACCGCGCGGGATCGACCCCAACTCGGTGGTGTCATTCAGCAGGACAATGGTGAACGGCATGGCAGCCTCGGAACACGCGACAGGGCGGCCATACCGTTGCGCTGGCCGGAAGGCACTGAGCCAAGGCAAGGCGGGCACGGCGGCCCAGCCACGCCACGGTGTGGCGGCGGTGTGCGGCCAACATTATATTTTCCCAATGATCGCTCAGGAAGCATGGGTGGGGTCCTTAGCCGCCTCGTTGCGCCACGAATCTTTGCCGGCCACGTTCGTGCTCGCTTCCGGACCGCTTGCGTTCAACGCTCGCTCGCCGGCGAGCATATAGTCCCGGACGATCGGCACCGCGTCCCGCTTCCGCGTGAGCTGAAGCTGATGAACGCAATGCCCGTCGTGACGAAACGCGCTGATCGATGCGGCGAGGTAGAACTGCCACATCCGAACGAACCGCTCGTCGTATAGAGCGACGATCGCCGCGCGATTGCGATTCACACGGTCGAGCCATGCTTCCAGCGTGTATGCGTAGTGAAGCCGCAGCACCTCGAGGTCGGTCAGCCACAAGTATGATCTCTCGATCTCCGGAACGATTTGGCTGAGCGCGGGGACGTAGCCACCGGGGAAGATGTATTTCGCGAGCCACGGATCGGTTGCGCCGGGTCCGTCGGCACGGCCGATCGTGTGGAGGAGCATGACCCCGTCCGGCGTGAGGAGGTCGCAGCACTTCCTGAAGAAGGTGCGGTAGTGGGGTGGGCCGACGTGCTCGAACATGCCGACGGACACGATGCGATCGAACCGGCCGGTGACGTTCCGATAGTCCATCAGTTCGAACTGCACGCGGTCCGCGACGCCAGCTGCCGCCGCGCGTGCGCGAGCGATTTTCAGCTGTTCCTCGGACAGCGTGATGCCGAGAACGTCCACATCGGCGACCTCGTGCAGGTAGAGCGCCATGCCACCCCACCCGCAGCCGATGTCCAGCACGCGCTGCCCAGGCTCCAGCGAAAGTTTCGCGGCGATATGCGCCTTCTTGTCGAATTGAGCTTGCTCGAGGGAGGTGTCGGCACGCTGGAAATAGGCGCAGCTATATTGACGATCCTGGTCGAGAAAGAGGTCGTAGAGCGACCCCGACAGATCATAGTGATGGGCGACGTTGCGCTTAGACCGCCGCTGCCAGTTCCAGACATCGAGCTTCGACCCGATCCGTTGGGCGCGCCACAGCGCGACCCTTGTCGGATTGTCGGCATCCCATCGGGCGTTGTGGCCGATCAGATCGAGGAAGGACTGGATGTCGCCGTCCTCGATCACGAGGCGTCCGTCCATGTAGGCCTCGCCCGCCCCTTTCACCGGGTTCGCCGCGATCCGCCAGGGCGTGATGCGATCCACGAGACGGATGGTCACCGGCACAGTGACCGGGCTTGCGTTGCCGTAACGCCGCACGCGGCCCTTTGCTGTCGATGACCGAAAGCGGGCCGGATTTTATGAGCTTGGTCAACAGGCGATCGAGCAAGAGCAACGCAGATTCCTACACAAGAGATTGGGTGAGTTTTCGACGCCGCGCCGGCACGTCACAGCATGCGCTGGAGCGTCCGGTCGCGAAGGATCAGCGCGTGATACAGCGCCCCCACGACGTGCAAGCCGATCAGGACGAGCAGTATGATGGCCGTCGTGGCATGCACGTCGCCCATCGAACGACCGAAAGCTGCGCCGGTCGGCACCAGCCGCGGAAGCGGGATCGCGCCGAACAGCGAGACGTCCCAGCCGCGCGCGTTCGCATTCGCCCAGCCCATGATGGGAAGCGCGATCAGCAGCAGATAGAGGCCGGCATGCGTGAGCCGGGACGTATGCGCCAGGATGACGGGAAGGTCGCTCGGGGCCGGCGGTGCCGGATGCAACATCCGCCAACCCAGGCGTGCCAACGCGATGACCAGAATCGTTGCGCCGATTGAAAGGTGCCATCCGACCAACCCGGTCGGACTGGTATTTCGCCCTATGTCCGGCATCGTCCACGCGATGGCGAACTGTGCGACTATGAGGGCAACGACGGTCCAGTGGAACAGGCGCGCCGTTGCTGTGTAACGGTCGTCAGGCCGCGATGCCGCTGGTCGCGCCAGTGCAATGCCGGTCTCATCTCGCTTCCTGCTCATCGTAGATCCCTTTCTCAGCGGCAATCGAGCAGCCGGATCATTCTGGTCGGACGTCGTTCTCAGGGCTTCCGCCGTTCCGCCGCTTGTGTCGGCGATGATCGCATCGAGCTTTGCGCTGATTCTGTCGAAGCGTGCTCGTGACCGGGCGAGGACGAACAGCGCATAGCAAATCGCGAGGACGGATAGCGCGATGCTCCCCGCAGACAGCTTGTGCGGATCCACCCCGGACAGCCCGGCGACGACTAGGCTTCCGCCAAGGATCGCAGCCATGATCGGGATCCAGACCGGCCGAAGCATTGCATGTCTTCGCTTACGGGACGGCCCCGGAAACTGGTTATCGTGGAACACGTCGTTCTCGTCCTGCTCTTTCGGAGGATGCTAGCCCGCGGCGACATGAAAGATGCGTCCGACGCCTGCGGTCGTTGCCATCGCCAGTGAGCCGAACAGGACGACGCGCACGATCGCGGCGGCAAGCGGTGCGCCGCCAGCTTTGGCGCCGGCCGCACCCAAGAGTGCCAGCGCGAAGATCGCGACGGCGGAAATTGCCCAGATTGCGCTCGCCTCTGCGACGAGGAGGACAGTCAGAAGGGGGACGATCCCGCCAGTGACGAACGACGCCGCCGAAGCGATTGCCGCTTGGGCCGGCCGAGCGATGCTGTGATCGCTGATACCCAATTCGTCGCGAAGATGTGCCTCGAGCGCTCCGTTTTCGGACAGGGCGTCCGCGACCTGCTCGGCCAAGGGATGTGGCAAGCCGCGATCGACGTAGATCGCGACCAGCTCGCGCCGCTCATATTCCGGATCTGCGAGATGCTCGCGACGTTCGCGCTCGATGTCCGCGTTCTCCGAGTCCGCCTGGGAGCTGACCGACACGTATTCGCCGGCGGCCATCGCCATCGCGCCTGCCGCGATCCCGGCGACACCGGTGAGAATGATCTGGCCCGGTGCCGCAGCGGCCGCCGCCACGCCAACCATCAGGCTCGAGGTGGAGAGCAGGCCATCGTTTGCGCCGAGGACTGCAGCTCGCAACCATCCGATGCGCGTCAGGAAATGCGCCTCGCCATGAGCCGCCGAATGTGATGTGGGCATATCCAACTTTGAGCTTTCCTTCGAGAATGATGGGCGCAGGGCCGGCACTCCTGCGCTGGGCGTCGGGCTATCCCGATTGCCAAGCACCTGTGGACGGAAGGCGCACGGTGAATTTCGCACCGCCGCCCTGGGCATTCTCGACCGAGATCGTGCCGCCATGTGCTTCGACGAGCCGTTGGACGATCCCCAGACCGAGGCCGGCGCCGTCCGACGCACGCCGATCCCTTCGCCAGAATCGCTCGAACAGGTGCGGCATGTCCTCGGCCGCGATGCCGATGCCGTAGTCGCGAACCGAAAGCTGCGGTCCCGGGCCGGCCGTCACGTCAACCGGCGTCGTGCCCGGTGCGTGCTTGAGGGCGTTGTCGATCAGGTTGCGATAGATGCGGAACACCGCTTCGGCATGACCGACCGTCTGCGTATCGCCCCTGCTTTCGAACCGAAGCTCGCGGTGCTCCGCAAACGCCTTGGGCGCCATGGCGGCCACGACCTCGCGTCCGACGTCGGCCAGGTCGAACGGATTGTGCCCCGCGCTGGCGAGCGCGTCGGCTTGGGCCAGGTCGAGCATCTGTTCGACGAGCCTGGTCAAGTATCGCGCGTCTGCCTGCAGATCATCCCGGACCTTGCCCGCGGGCAGCCGGTCGAGCGATAATTGCATGATGGACAGCGGGGTGCGCAACTCGTGCGCGGCGTTCGCGGTGAAGCCGCGCAGTATCGCCAGAGTTCGGTCCAGCCGCGCCAACGCGCGGTTCACGGCGCGCACGAGCGTGTTGACCTCGCGGGGCGCGAGCGGTTCGGAAAGCCGCATGACGGCGTTGCCGGGATCCAGCGCATCGACCTCGAGCTCGGCGCGCCGCAATGGCTGGAGCACGCGACGGACCGCGAAGACGTTGAAGAGGAGGAGAAGGAGCGACAGCGGGATCAGCGGGAGAAGCACGTGCTGGACGATTTCGTTCACGATGACGGGGATGTAGGGCCGGATGCCATCCGCCTCGAATTGCATTGCGAGCCACCGTCGCTTGCCCCCGTCGTCGACCGCGCGCACGCCTGAGATGCGATAGCCGCGGGGTGCCGTTTCTCGCCGCGTCCAATCCACCAATGGCGACGCACCGTCGCGCGGGGTTCCCGGCATCGTAGGCTGGAGTTCGGGGGCGTCTGGCTCGACATAGCGTGCCGACCATTGCATGGCGCCCGGCGGTCCGGCGTGGAGCTCCGCAGGCAGTGCCGCCCCGGCCCCTGCCTTCGACGCTTCCAGGGTCAGAAGCTCCTCGGCGAGCGCCTCGGGTTGGCGGCTGTAGGTCACCACGACGATAGCCACGTCGAGCCCGGCGAACAGCAGCGTGAAGAGCGCCAGCCGAGTCGCGATCTGGCGAAATAGCGTCGGCCCGCCGCCACGCGCGCTGGGGACCGGCTCAACCATCGGCGGGCGTCGGCGCGAAGAGCGCGTAACCCACACCGTGGACCGTGCGAACCCTTACGTCCGCGCCCGCTGCCGCCAGCCGTTTACGCAGCCGCGAGACTGACGCCTCCAGCGCATTGGGCGTCACCTCGGCATCCATGGAGTAGAGAGCGTTTTCCAGCGTCGGCTTGGCGACGACCATTCCCGCACGCCGAAGCAGCGCCTCGAGCAGATCGACTTCCCGCGGCGAGGCCTCGACTGGTCGGCCGGCGATGACAACCGACCGGACGGTCGAATCGAACAATACGTTTCCCGCGGCCAATTGGACACCGAGCGAGGCACCCGGACGGCGCAGCAAGGCGCGGCATCGCGCCGCCAGCTCGGGAATTTGGAACGGTTTGACCAGATAGTCGTCGGCGCCGGCATCGAGCCCGTTCACCCGGTCGTCGAGGCCACCCCGCGCCGTCAGAACAAGGATCGGGACGGCATTTTTCTGCTGTCGCACGTTGCGGACCAAGTTGAGCCCGTCGCCGTCGGGCAAGCCCAGATCGAGCAGCATGAGGTCGTAGACGGCGATTTTCAACGCCAGTTCCGCTCCTTCGATCGTTTCATACCAATCGACGGCGAAGCCTTGCCGATCCAGTCCCTCGCGGATCAAGCTGGCAAGCCTCGCATTGTCCTCAATGAGCAGCAGGCGCATGGCTACCGTGGGTTCCAGTGGAGGGCCGCTTGTAGGCCATTGGCGGACGACTTGGGAGATCCGTGCAGGCGTTGATCGTCGAGGTCGGTGCGGCCGACGCCGAGCGAAGTCGTCGCGACGCCACTACCTATCCGCATCCGGAGCGGCTTGGGCGTCTCGTCACCGCCCCGCAACGCAAGGCCTCCGGTCGTCGCGTCGGGATGCGGCGTCTGCGACAACCCCCCGGCCACAACGCCACTGGCCGGCTCAAGAGGACCGTAGCCACCGTGGTGAAGATCGTTCGCGCCGCGAGGATAGTTAGGCATCAGCTTCCTTCGAGGGCGTGATCGCACACCGCTGTCGCGCTGACAGCATTATCTGACCAAAACCTGACGGTTGAGCGAGCCCAGTAAAAACAGGCGCTGCAGCGGTTCGTCAGGTTCGCGTCAGAACTGAGGCCGATAGGACGGACGTCGCTGTTCGGGCGGCAGGGAGTTCTGCAATGGTCTTGCGCGAACGGCAGACGCCCGACGATGTGTTCATGCCGCAAGGAACACGGCAATCAGGCTGCGCTGGCGCCTCTCCCCGTTCGGGCGCCAGCCGCAGGCGTCGGTCGGCCTCTCACCCCCCGAGGCCGGCCGGCGCCTCTCACTCGCGAAATCCCTGCGGAGGCGGTCTTGGTCGCACCTAGAGCCAAGCCCCTGCGAACTGCGCGCCGGAACCGCTCGCAACGGTGCCAGCGCGTAGCAATCTGCCTCTACTCTACTGGAGATATCGACATGCCAAGGGCTCGCTTGACCATCGCAATCCTCTGCTCGACCGCAGTCTTGGCGCTAGCCGTCACCAGCCCGGTCTCGGCCCAGGTCGAAGGCAAGACCAACCAGCAGTGGTTCCCCGACCTGCTGGATCTCAGCCCGCTCCGCCAGGATGCTGCGAAGTCAGATCCAATGGGCGGCGACTACGATTATCGGCGGCAGGTCGAGACGCTCGATGTTGCGGCGTTGAAGAAGGACATCGGGAAGGTTCTGACGACGTCGCAGCCTTGGTGGCCGTCAGACTATGGCAACTATGGGCCGTTCTTCATTCGAATGGCGTGGCACAGCGCCGGGACCTATCGGCAGGCCGACGGCCGGGGTGGCGCCGGCGGGGCGCAACAGCGTTTCGAGCCGCTCAATAGCTGGCCCGACAATGTAAATCTCGACAAGGCGCGGCGCCTGCTTTGGCCGATAAAGCAGAAATACGGGTCGAAGATCAGCTGGTCTGATCTGATGGAGCTGACCGGGAACGTCTCCCTCGAGCAGATGGGATTCAAGACGCTCGGCTTCGCCTTCGGCCGTCGCGACGAGTGGGAGGCGGACCAGACCTACTGGGGTCCTGAGACGAAGATGCTGGCCGATCGGCGCCACACCGCGCCCGGCGTCATCAAGAAGCCGCTAGCCGCGTCGCAGATGGGACTCATCTATGTCAATCCGGAAGGCCCGAACGGGACGCCCGACCCGCTTGCCGCCGCGAAGGAAATTCGCGCCACCTTTGGCAACATGGGTATGAACGACGAGGAGACTGTCGCCCTGATCGCGGGTGGGCACACGTTCGGCAAGGCGCACGGCGCCCGCCCCAAGACGTGCGTCGGGGATGCGCCGAGCGCGGCCGGTATCGAGAAGCAGGGCCTGGGCTGGGAAAGCGGGTGCGGGACGGGAACAGGGGCTGACGCGGTGGGCTCGGGACTGGAAGGCGCCTGGACCAGTCAGCCAGCCAAGTTCACCCACGAGTATCTGTCGAACCTGTTCGATAACGACTGGGTGTTGACGAAGAGCCCGGCCGGGGCCAGCCAGTGGCGACCCAAGGTTCTGTCGGCAAGCACGATGACGCCAGATGCCACGGACCCGTCCAGGAAGCATCCGTTGATGATGTTCACCACCGATCTGGCGCTCAAGATGGACCCCACGTATCGGGCGATCGCATTGCGCTACAAGAACGATCCGACGGCGTTCGACAAGGCCTGGGCGGCGGCGTGGTTCAAGCTGATCCACCGCGATATGGGCCCGCGACGTTTCTATCTCGGCAACGAGATCCCGGCGCAGGAATTTTCCTGGCAGGATCCCCTCCCCGCAGCGCCCGGCAAGGTCATAGGCGACGCCGAGGTCAAGCGTATCAAGAGGATGGTCCTCGATTCGGGGGTCAGCGACGCGGCGCTCATCAGGACCGCTTGGGCCTCCGCCGCGAGCTACCGCAAGACCGACATGCGGGGTGGCGCGAACGGCGGGCGCGTGCGGCTCGAGCCGCAAATCCACTGGCTCGCGAATTCTCCGCAAGAACTCGTGGCTGTGCTGCAACGGCTCGCGGTCATCCGACAGGACTTCAACCGCGACGGCGGGCCGGACGTGTCGCTCGCGGATTTGATCGTCCTCGCCGGCGACGCCGCGATCGAACATGCGGCCGCAGAACGCGGTTTCAAGGTCGATGTGCCGTTCGTCGCCGGGCGGGTAGATGCGACGCAAGAGCAGACCGACATCAGCGGATATACGGCGATGGAACCCACGGCCGACGGCTTCCGCAATTATTACGATCCAGCCGACAGGCTTTCACCGACCGATGCCTTGGTCGAGCGCGCTTATTTGCTCGACCTGTCGGTTCCGGAGATGACAGTGCTGGTCGGCGGAATGCGCGCGTTGAGCGCCAATTCGGGCAACTCGTCCGTCGGGGTGCTGACGACCCGGCCGGGCACGCTGAGCAACGACTTTTTCGTCAACCTGCTCGACATGCGGACCGTCTGGACGAAGTCGACGACAAGCCCGGCGCTCTACGAAGGCAGGGATCGCGCCTCGGGTCGGATGCGATGGACAGCGTCGCCCGTCGACTTGATCTTCGGGTCCAACTCCGAACTTCGCGCTGTTGCCGAGGTCTATGCCCAGGACGACGCCCAGCAGAAATTCGTGACGGACTTCGTCATCGCGTGGAACAAGGTCATGAACAATGATCTCCGACCCAGATAGTCGAAGCCGTCCCCTCCCGAACCTTGCGCGCGCGTGACGGCCGCGGCTCCCGAGGTTGACGCAAGGCCAACCGACGCGTGACCTGGCGGCGCATGGCGCCCGCTCGCGCGTCGGACCGCAGCTGGGGAGTCGGCCGGTGGCTTGCACCGCCGCGCTTCCTGCTCTTCTTCGCGTGCGCTACGGGGGGCACCACGCTCTTTGCTCAGAGCGCCGATCTCCGACACGCGCTGCTCGGCGGCTTCGATCTCGGCTCAGTCGTGTTCCTCTGCTCGCTATGGCCGCTGTCGCGGATCCGTGCTGCCGCGGCCATGCGGCGGCAGGCGGCCGCCAACGATGCCAACCGGGCCGTGCTGCTGTTGCTCGCTGCACTCATAATGCTTGCCGTCCTCGGCGCGCTTGCAGTCGAGCTTGCGGCCAAGCAAGCTCACTCGTCGCCAGCGATCGGACTGATCATCGCCACGCTTCTGTGCAGCTGGCTCTTCACCAATTCTATCTTCGCGCTCCACTATGCGCACAGCTACTATCAGGTGGGACCTGACGGCGGCGATGCCGGCGGCATCGCGTTCCCCGGCGCGGCCGAGCCGTTCTTCTGGGAATTCGTGTATTTCGCGTTCTGCCTCGGCATGACATTCCAGACGTCGGACACCGACATAACGTCGACGCGCGTGCGCAAGGTCGCAACGCTCCACGCGATGATGGCCTTTATCTTCAGCATCGGCGTCATCGCCTTTACCATCAACGTGCTCGGCAGCAGTGGCACCGTTGCCGCGGCAAGCTAGCGGGGAGGAGCTTGGACCGCGCTAGCGTGTGCGTTGGCTCTGATCACCCGGATCGGCAAACTCTTCCCCTTGGCTACGGGGGCGTGGCTGTGGGGCCGCCGCGCCTAGCTTCTTCGGATCCGATGCGCTGCTGACGAGGACCAACCGCAATGGTGGCGGGGCAGCACGACGATGCTGACCGACACGGTCGTCGCCCGCACTAACTTTCGATTCCGCGCGAGATTGACCTGCGGACAAACCATCTGGTGGCGTCCTGGCTTCGAGAGGAACGCGTCTGTTCTTGAAACTGCGGAGGTATCGTTGACGGCGCGTTTCGATGCGTTGCTCGCAAGGTTTATCGAGATGGGGCACGACCTGGGGATGGCGGCCGAGCTCGAAACAGGCTCGATGCCCTCCCACTCGGAAGGTTGGCCGCTCAGTCCAGGCTACGATGGGGAGACCCTCCTGGCGTGGGCGTGCGCCCAACCGACCTCGCCGTCCGAACGCCGGAGGCAGTTATTGCAGCTGATCTGGAACCGGTTGTCCGCCGATACGAGTTTGGACCATACGGATCTCAGGCGGGCGCTGGCGGCAATGGGGTCAGTGCCGAGGGAACGATTTGTCCCGATCGAGTTCGCGCCATTGGCGTATTTGCCGATGGCGGGCGACATCGGCCACGGGCAGTCGATCTCAAATCCGATCGTGGTTGCGGCAATGACGGCGGCGGCCGGCATTACAGCCGGCTCATCTGTGCTCGATGTAGGGACGGGCAGCGGATATCAGGCAGCCGTTCTTGCTGAACTCGCATCGTCGGTCGTCTCAATCGAGGTCATTTCGGAACTCGCCGATTCAGCACGAACCAGATTGAGCGATTTGGGCTACGACCGAGTTCGCGTAGAGACCGGCGACGGAAGTTTGGGGAGCCCCTGCATGGCACCATTCGATGCCATTGTCGTCGCCGCCGGCGCGGCGGCTGCGCCCCCGCCGTTGGTGGCGCAGCTAAAAATTGGCGGTCGACTTGTGATGCCGATCGGCTCGGTTGGTGCCGAGGAATTGATCGTGACAACCAGGTCAGCAGGCGATGTGACTATGGAGTCGTTGGGGCCCGTGCAATTCGTTCCGATGAGAGGGTCGTTCGGCCGACCGTAGACGCTTCCCCTTTAACGTTTGCGCTGCCTTTGCTCGATGCTACCTTCGAGGGCGCTCCAAGAATTGGCCCAGTCCCGTTATGGCTGCGGCATAACCATGGACAGTCTGCCCGCTATGGCGCTGGATCTGAAACTCCCACGACGGTGACGGACGCTATCGACGTTGCGCGATCGGTCCTGAGCAACGCCCGAAAGTAGGCCAGGTGGAACCGGCGGGCGATGAAGTCCCCCCACGGAGCGTCGGTGCTCGCCACGATGCGGCCTTCGGAGTCCCGGCCGACCAAATGGAGATGGCCTCGAACCCGCCCGCGTTGCCCTTCCGCTCTCTTGACGTCGCCACCGACGACGAGGCCTTCGGTCTCGGCCCTCGCCCAGGTTCTCACGACGACAACGGGCTGCCCCGGCACGAGCAGCATCTGGCCGCGGAAAGCGCGTTGCGACGCGCAGCCGCCGAACGACAGGCTCGCGGACGCGGCGCCGGCCAGCAAGCATATTCTCCATGATCTGCGCATAGCGGGTCCTTGGGACCGGCATCCGTGCCGGCCGGTCGATCTACCATCGCCGGACTGTCGTTAGAAGCGCAGGCCGCGTGAGCGAGCAAGGGGATAGTGCGCCCGCCGTCACCGACTTGAGCGTTCGGGTCGGGGGCCGTAATGCGACCCGGCAGCCCGTTGGCGTTTCTGAGCGCGATCCCGTGCCGCAACTGCCAATCCATCGCTCATGGAAGAACCTATGCCGCCGTCAGGCAACCATCTGAACTTCGCGGACCTCCACCTGAACCCGATCGCGCTCTCTCTCGGGCCGCTGGACATCCGGTGGTATTCGATCGCCTACATTGCCGGAATCGCCGCGGGCGGGTGGTATCTGCTGCGCCTGCTCGCGCAGCCTGCCGCGCCCATGGTCCGTCGGCAGGTCGAGGACCTCGTGTTCTACGCGACGCTGGGCGTGATCCTCGGTGGGCGGTTGGGCTACGCCGTTTTCTACGATCCCGGGATGTTCATCCATCCACTCGCGCTTCTTCGGCTGTGGGACGGCGGGATGTCGTTCCACGGCGGTGCGCTCGGCGTCTCGCTCGGCATCGCCTTCTTCTCGAGGCGGCATGGCCTTAGCTGGCTCCGGGTGCACGACTATGTCGCATGCTGCGCGCCCCTGGGATTGCTCTTCGGGCGCCTCGCGAACTTTGTTAACGGCGAGCTGTGGGGAAAGCCTTCCGACGTGCCCTGGGCGATCGTCTTCCCCAGGTCGGGCGACGGTCTGGCACGTCATCCGAGCCAGCTCTACGAGGCCGGCCTCGAGGGCCTCGCGCTGTTCGCGCTCCTCGCCTTCCTGTTCTGGCGCACGGATGCCCGGCGCAGGCCGGGCGCCTTGGTGGGCGCGTTCCTGATCGGCTACGGTCTGGCCCGCTTCACGGTCGAGTTCTTTCGCGAACCCGATGCGCAGCTTGTCCAGTTCGCCGCGCGGACCGGGCTGCACATGGGCCAGTGGCTGACCGTCCCGATGGTCGTCGCCGGGCTCTGGCTGATCGGCACGGCGGGACGACGGACCCCCGTCAGCGTCGCCTCGCCTGACGAACCCGGCGGCTGACCGCAATCAACTGCGCCCGGGCAGGCGCGTTTCACCAAGCCGAAAGTCTCGGCCTAGGAGATGATGCTGACCGCGTTCCGACCGGTCTGGCCAGCCGCGACTTAGTCCGACTTGTCGGGGGTTGATTGGTGGAGGGGAAGGCTGTCCTCGCCGGAGAACAATCGATCGAGCCGCAGACGCGTGGTCCGCCTGAACTCTTCCTTCGAGATCGATCCGGGCCTCGAGAGCGCGAGGTCGTTCGCGATGGCGTTCTTGATGCGATCGACCGCCGCCTCGTCGAGCACCCCGGCGCGAACGAGCTCGGCGGAGAGTTGGAGGAGGCCGACCGCGGTCCCGTGGGCTCGAGGCCGACGAAACCGACGAGATCGTGGACCTGCTTGGTTCTCCGGCAAATCTCGGTGATCCGCATTGCGGCGCAATCCGTGCCAGATCTCGAGCATCGGGTTGATCCCGATGACGAGGGTTCCGAGAGCACGCACGCCGTGACCGGCCACGTTGCGCTCCCCGAGGGATTAAACCCCCTCGCTTGCCTTCGCAAGGCCGCGCGCCAGGACGTTCCTGGCCGCGTTCCAGTCGCGGTCGAGGACTAGTCCGCAAGCGGTGCAGCTATGTGTTCTGACGCTCAGCGTCTTTGGCACGCGCGCGCCGCAGCCCGAGCAGTCCTGCGACGTGTAGCGTGCGTTCACCTTGATCAGCCGACCTCCGGATCGCTCCGCCTTGTAAGTCAGCAACTGGATGAGCTTGCCCATCCCGGTGTCATGGATCGAGCGGTTGAGGCCGCTCTTCGCTTTAACGTTGGCCCCCGGTCTTTCAACGCTACCCTTTGCGCTACGCACCATGTTCCGCAGCGCCAGATTTTCGACCACGATGGTTGAGTAGAAGCGTGCCGCGACGGCCGTGACCTTGTGCAGATGCGTCGCCCGGGCATTAGCGACCCGTTCGTTCAGTCGCGCGAGCCTCGCGCGCGCCTTCAGTCGCCGGCGCGAGCCGCGTCTGCAGCGCGCCAGGGCGCGCTGAGCACGTGTCATGGCGGCAGCATTGCGCCTGCCCGGCTGGGCATTCAGGAACTTAATGCCGTCGGACAGAGTGGCGAGGCTTTCCACGCCGGCGTCGATCCCGACCGCGCCGCCGGTGCCGGAGTGGGTCTCGATTACCGCGCCGGTCTCGATCGCGATGTTGAGGAACCAACGCCGCCCCTTGCGCGTCAGCGATGCCCGCTTCGGAACCGCGTCCAATGGCAGCGGGCGATGCATGTTGATCCGGATCGGGCGGTCGAACCCCTTGAGCGACAGTCGGTCACCCGTGATTCGGATCCCGCGCCACTCCGCCAAGCCGAAGGTGCGCCAGCGAGCGTAGGACCGGAACCTCGGAAATCCGGCGGTGCCGCCCTTCTTCACGCGCGCGAAGAAGCTCTGCATCGCCTTGTCTAGCTCGCCGAGCGTCCAGCGTCCCATGGTAACCGGACCGGCACCATGGCCCAATGGATCATCGGACCTGATCGCCGTCAGTGACTTCATCTGGTCGAACTTGGTGATGGACTTGCCCGCCTTGCGCCAAGCACCGATCCGTTCCTCGAGCGCCGCGTTGTAGAGCTGCCGCTCCCGCTCGAGCGCCGCCTCCAGCAGACGGTGCTGGGCGCGCGTGGGGCGTATGAGGTAGGTCCAGGTCAGGATCACATCGGATCAATTGCGCCGACAGGGTTAACGACTCATCCATCCCCGCGGGCCTTGAACCTGAAACGTCGGAGCGGTTCTTACGCTGACAGCTGCCGATCAACCCGATTTGCCGGAACACCAAGCTCGACTGCTTACACCTCTCAAACCACTTGATGCCGACCGACCACCAGCGTCTCGATTACTTCCCGCCATTGGCGGACGCGGTATCGGCTGGCCGCGCCGCGGTGGCACTTCTTGCGGCAGACCTCGTCAACGCGACGATGCACGCGGGCAGGAATAGCAGGACCAGCGGCACCGCCGCCGTGAGCCCGAAGATGATCGCGGTCGCCAGCGGCCGCTGGAGTCCGGCGCCGCGCGAGATGCCCACCGCTAGCGGCGCCAGGGTGAGCACCGCGATCAGTGCCGACATCAGGATCGGCCGCAGGCGCTTCTCTCCCGCCTCGCGAAGCGACGTCAGATCCGCCAGCTGTCCCGGCGGCAGTTCCGCCAGGAAGAAGATGACGAGCTCGGTCACCATGCCGACGACCATCGTCAGGCCCATCAGTGCCGATATGTCGAGCTCAATGCCGGTGATCCACAGACCGCACAGCACCGCCGCCGCCGAGAGCAGGACGGTGGCGATCGCCGAGGCCGTCCAGACGATGTTCTCGAACAGGAGGGTGAGGAGAAGCGCGGTTAGGAGCAGGGCGGCGAGAAACACGACCGTGAGGTCGGCGAAGCTCTGCTGCTGCTGCGCGTAGAGTCCGCCATAGTCCACGCGCACCGAGGCGGGCAGATTCAGCCTGGCGACCGCCGCGCGCACGTCCTTCATGCCTGAGCCGAGGTCTCGCCCCTCGAGCCTCGCCGTGACCGCGATGAACGGGGCCAGATCCTCCCTCGTGATCTGTTGCTGGCCCGGCGTGACGGAGACCGTGGCGACCTGTCCGACGCGAACGAGATGCCCGTCCGGGGCGACGAGCGGCAGCGCCGCCACATCGACCGCACGTGAGCGAAGACCCGTTGGCGCCCTGACCCGGACGGTGACGAGCTGCTCGCCGATGCGGAGCCTCGTCGCCGCCGACCCCGCGACCAGCGCCTCGACCTGGGTCGAGACGGCGTCGGGATCCAGTCCCTGCTGAAGGGCCGCCGCCGGGTCCACCTTGATGGTCAGCGCGTCGCCGGCGACGCGAAGGCCGTCGACGACTTCGACGATGCCGGTGATCTTCCCGATCGTCTCGCCGACGCGCTTGGCCGAGTCGGCGAGGACTTTGGGATCGTCCCCGAAGAGCTTCACCTCGATCGGCTGGGGCACGGCCGTCAGGTCGCCGATCAGGTCCTCCATCAGCTGCGCCGTCTCGATCTGGAGACCGGGAACCTTCGCTTCGGCCTGCTGTCGGATGTCGGCCATGACGGCGTCGATCGAGCGCCTGGAACCGCCCTTGAGGCGAATGAAGAAGTCGCCCTCGTCGGCCTCGGTCAGGCCGCCGCCGAGCTGCACGCCGGTGCGCCGCGAGTAGCTGGCGACCTCGGGCGTCGCGACGATGATCTGCTCGACCTGTTGGAGCAGTCGGTCGGTATCGGTCAGCGCCGCGCCGGGCTGCGCCTTGTAGTCGAGGATGAAGCCACCTTCGTCCATCGCCGGCATGAATCCAGACGGGACGTGGTTCCAGGCCGCATACCCAAGCACCGCCATGCCCAGCCCCAGCAGCGCCGCGAACAGGCGCGGCCGCGCCAGCGCGCGGTCGGTCGCCTTTCCGTTCCACCGCTCGAGCCGTTTGAGGAAGTTGCCGGCGCGATCAGCCGCCTCGACGTCCTTGTCGCGCACCCACCGCTCCGCGATCAGTGGGAGCAGGAACCGGGCGAACAGCAGCGACAGGCCGAGGGCTCCGACCATCGTGAGCGCGAGCGCCTTGAAGAATCCGCCGGTGACGCCACTCACGAACGCTAGGGGCGTAAACACCACGATCGTCGCGGCGGTCGATCCGAACAGCGGTTTCGACATCTCGCGCGCAGCTTCGGGGACCGACCCGGCTCGCTCCTGGAGCCGCCGCATGATGTGCTCGAGCATGACCACCGCGTCGTCGACCACCAGGCCGACCGCCGCGGCCATCCCGCCCAGCGTCATCATGTTGAAGCTCATGCCGAGCGCGAAGAGGATGAGGCAGGTGGAGGCGAGCACGGCGGGCAGCATGACGCCGGTGATCAGCATGAGCCTTCCCGAGCGCAGGAACAGGAACAGCACCAGGCCCGCGAGGACGGCTCCGATCAGGATGGCGTCGCGCACGGCGTTGGCCGCCCCGGTCACGAGCTCCGACTGGTCGTAGAAGGGCGTGACGGTAACGCTGGGCGGAAGCCCCAGCGTCTTCAATCGCGCGTCCACGTCCTTGACGATGCGCACCGTGTCACCGGTGAGCGACTGTCGGATGTTGACGAGCACGGCTTCCTGCCCACCCGATGTCACCTTCGTGTAGCTCGGCTCGACGGACGGTTGGATCGTGGCGATCTGGCCGAGAGTGACCAGGCCGGCACCGCCCGTGGTTCCGCCCTTCACCGGCGTCGCCGCGAGATCGGCGATGGACGCGAGCCGGTTCTCGCTCAGGACGAGGTAGAGGCGGTGGCGGTCCTCGAGCTTGCCGACGCCCTTGACTGCGTTGCTCTTGCCGAGCGACGTGGCGATCGCATCCAGCGAGAGTCCGAGCGCCTGCGCCTTGCCGGGATCGACATCGACCGCCAGCTCGCGGGGTGCCCCGCCGAGGATGTCCACGCCGGCGACGCTCTGGACCGCCGTCAGCGCCGGCCGCACCTGCAGCTCCGCGATCTGACGCAGCGCGTTTTGGTCTAGCGTCTTCGAGGTGAGCGCGACGCCGATGACCGGGAAGATGGTCGGATCCGACCGCCTGACCTCGAACTTGGTGCCCGGCGGAAGATTGGGCAGCGTGGTCGCGAGCGCCGTCTGCGTCGCGAGGGTCGCCGCCACCATGTCCTGGGTCCATGGGAAGTCGACCGCCACCTCTGCCGAGCCGCGACTGGTCGTCGAGCGCACGCGCGTGACGCCCGGGACGGCGCGGAGCGCGATCTCGATCGGCCGGGTGATCTCGGCGGCCATCTGCTGAGCATCGCGGTCGCCCGCGTCCACCGCGACCACGACGCGCGGGAAGTCGATGTGCGGGAAGAGGCTGACCGGCATCCGCGTCGCGGCGAACACGCCGCCGACGATGACGAGGACGGCAGCCAGCCAGAGGGCGCGGGCGTGCCGCTGGAGCGCGTCTTTCATCGCGTCCGCACCTTCATCCCGTCCTCGAGGGCTGTTCCCCCCTCCACGACGACGCGGTCGCCCGCCCGCAAGCCCTGCGTGATCGTGACGCGGTCGCCGCTGGACGGCGCCACGGTGACATTGCGCCGGTGCGCGACCCCTCCCGCCACCGCGAACACGTATGGCTGTCCGGCATCGTCCAGCAGCGCGGCGTAGGGGACGGAGATGCCCGCCGAGGTGTCGGGGAGCTCGACCGTCGCCGTGAGAGCCTCACCCGCGACGATGCCGCTGCCTGCGGGCAGCCGGGCGTAGAGCGATGCCAGCCTGGTTTGCGCGTCGACCGCGACGCTGACCGATTCGACAAGCGCGTCGATCGGCGGCCGGCTTCCCACGCCGGCGATGTGCAGGCGCATCCCGGGCCGAACCGAGCGCGCACCGTCGGGGTCAATGCCGAACTTCACCCGCACGTCACCTGTCCTGGTGACGGAGGCGACTGCGGCTCCCGGCTGGAGAAGGTCCCCGATGACGACCGGGACCGCGTCCACGATGCCCGCGGCGGGTGCCCGAAGGGTGAGACCGCCGGTGCGGTCGGAGAAGCTCGCCTTCAGGGCGTTCGCGGAAGCCGCAGCCGCGCGCGCGGCTTCGACATCGGCGTCGCTGGACAGCCCATCGCTTCTAAGCCGGAGGGCACGCGCGAGCGCCTTGTCCGCCGCCGCGGCGTCACTGGCGGCCTTCGCCGCGTCGGCGCGGGTGACAGCCGAGGGCGCCAGGCGGACAACCGTCTGGCCCGCACGGACCGCCGTGCCCGGCGGCGCGTCGATCGCGACTACCTTCGACTCTGCCGGCGCCGCCAGGGACATCTTGCCGGCGGGGCCCGGCTCGGCGGCGCCGTAGACCGTGAGCTGCCGCGGAGCCGCCCCCTGCGTGGCGGGCGCTAGCTTGACGAGCGCCACGGGCTGCGCGGCGGTGTCGCCCGCGTCGCCGGATCCCGAGCAGGCGCCCAGCAGCAGCAGAGGGGCGAGAATAGACCATCGGTTCATTGCGTCCATGCTTCCCTTGGCGTTCCGGTTAGTAGCTCGAGCGCGATCATCTGCTCGGCGATCGCCTGCTCGCTCTGGGCGAGCAGTATCTGCTTGTCGCGCAGCACCTGCTCGGCGGTCTCCGCGGTGGCGGCGGCCAAGTCACCCCGCCGGGCGGCCCGGCGGCTGGCGTCCGCGTAGCGCTGCGCCGACGGCAGATCCCGCAGTGCCGCGTCCCGCTGGCGCCGCGCTAGCTCGATTCCCGCGACTGCTGCTGCGATATCCGACCGCGTCTGGAACAGGCGCGCTTCGTATTCGGCCTTGAGCGCCTCGCGCGTCGCCTTCTCCACCGCGATGCCGCCACGGTTCCGGTTCCACAGCGGCAGCGTGAAGTCGATCGACGGACCCACGATAAGGTTGCCTGCGGTGTCTCGATTGGAGGTCAGCGTGAGATTGAGCGTCGGGAACTGATCCAGGATCGCCTTGCGAAGCGCTGCCTCCTGCGACTGGTAGCCCGCCAGCAGCGCCGCGATGTCGTAACGGTTGACGCGGGCGAGCGCGAACAGACGATCGCCGTCGAGCGGCGTGTCGACCGTGATGGGCGGGGCGAGCGCGAGCGGATACGTCGGCGGAAGGCCGAGGAGGCGGCTGAGCGCGAAGCGCGCCGTGCCGAGGTCGGTTTCCGCGGTCCTCGCCTTGGACTCCGCGTCGGCCAGCGCGGTGGCCGCCGCCTGGACCTGTCCGCCCGCGATGTCACCGCGACCGGCGGCACGCAGCGTGCGGTCGAGCAGCGATCGAGCGCTGTCGCGCGTCGCGTTCGCCAGCGCCACGTTCTGCCCCAGCAGCACGGTCCGCGCGGCCTGCAGACGGGCCTGCCCCGCGGCCTGCCATTCGTTCCAGGCCAGATCGAGCCGGACCTGCGCGGTAGCCGACCGCGCCTGCGCGATGCGGGCGCCCCTGGTCCTGAGTGAATTGATGTCGAGACCCAGCGCGCTCAGCAGGTCGAGCATCGTGTCGGGACCGCTCAGGACCTTGCTGACGCCGAGGTTGAGCGTGGGATCCGGCATCAGCCGGGCCGCGAACACCTGCGCCTCCGAGACGCCGGCCCGTGCGCGGAGCGCCTTGAGGTCGGGGTTCGCGATCACCGCCAGGACCGCCACGGCGTTGGCGTCCAGTGGACGGCTGAGATCGATCGCTACCGGCGTGAGGTAGGGGCGGTCGATCTCCGACGATGTGAGCAGCCCCCACCGGGTGGTCCGGGTAGATAGTTAGTGCATCGTGGTCTCCGCCGCCATTGCCGGTCGTAGGTGGAGCGAAGCGGAACCGGAGGCCGGCAATGGCGGTCTGGCCGCTTCTGGTGCCGGCGGGCGGTAGCCCAGGCTGCTGTGCGGTCGGACGGTGTTGTAGTGACGTCGCCACGCCTCGGTCAGCACTTTTGCCTCAACGAGGCTATAGAAGATCTCGCCATTGAGCAGCTCGTCGCGAAGCGAGCCGTTGAAGCTCTCGTTGTAGCCGTTCTCCCAAGGCGAGCCTGGTGCAATGTAGAGCGTCGTCACGCCGACCTGCCCGAGCCATTTCTGAACCGCGGTAGCGATGAACTCGCTGCCATTGTCCGACCGGATATGCGCGGGCGGCCCCCGCTCGATGAACAGCTCGGCTAAGGCCGCCAGCACATCCTCGTGCTTGAGCTGGCGCGCAACGATGAGCGCCAGACATTCACGGCTAGCCTCGTCGATGATGGTTAGAATGCGGAACTTGCGCCCGTCGTGTGTTCGGGCCTCCACAAAGTCGTATGCCCAGACATGCCCCGGATACTCAGGCCGTAGCCGGATGCACGAGCCGTCGTTCAACCACAGCCGGCCACGTTTAGGTTGCTTCTGCGGCACCTTCAGCCCCTCACGCCGCCAGATCCGCTCCACACGCTTATGGTTCACTGACCAACCCGCCGCGTGCAGCAATGCGGTCACCCGGCGGTAGCCGTATCGGCCGTACTGCTTGGCCAGCGCGACGATGTCTTCGGTCAGCGCTTGCTCGTCATCTGCCCCGCACGGCATCTTGCGCTGCGTCGACCGGTGTTGGCCGAGCACGCGGCATACGCGTCGCTCGGATACGTCCAGCACCTCTTTCACCTGGTCGATACAGCGCCGACGCCGCGCAGGGCTCAGAAGTTTCCCCGGGCGGCCTCCTGCAGGATGAGCTTGTCCAGCGTCAGGTCCGAGATCGCGCGGCGCAGCCGCAGGTTCTCCTTCTCCAGGTCCTTCATCCGGCGAGCCTGATCCGTCTTCAGACCACCATATTCCTTGCGCCAGCGATAGTAAGTCTGCTCGCTGACCGCGATCCGCCGGCACGCCTCCGCGGTCGTGCCGCCCTGGCCCAGCATGATCTCAACCTCACGCAGCTTCCCGATGATCTCCTCGGGCTTGTGCTTCTTCGCAGGCATTCGTCGTCCCTTCCTCGATCCAGACTGTCATAGTCGATGGACCACTCAGAAGGGGGCAGCTCACCCCAGGCCGGCATGGCGCTCAGCTTGACGCCGTGCTTGATCACCCAGAACTGCTGGCCGGCGGTCAGGTCCTGGATTTCGGACAGGAGGGGCGCCTGCGGGTAGAGGCCCTCGCTCATCTCGGAGGCCTCGACGCCCGGGCCGAGGTGGCAGCCGGAGCACATCTCGTTGTAGAGGCCCGCCCCGACCGCCACCCGCTGAGGAGAGGTCAGGTCGGCGGGGGGCTGGATTCCCCGTGCGCGCACGGCGATCGACCGATCGCGCAAACTTTCCAGCAGTGCATAGACCGGTCGCGTGTGGGGATCGTCGGCGGCGATGTTGTAGAAGCCGGAGTAGAGAAATGCGGCGGTCGCGATGACCAGCATGACGACGCTCGCGCCGATGAACGTGACGCTCGGCAGGTGGTGCCTCCAGTTGATCCGCGTCATCTTCGTCCTCCCCTTCGCTCGTGGCTCATCGATTTCAGAACCAGAGCCGCACGCCGGCGACGAGGCTCGTCGACGTCGGCTTCATCCCGTCAGCACGCGCGTAGTCGGCGGTGCGGCCGGTCTTGGCCTCGTATGACACGCCGACATAGGGCGCGAACTGGCGCGTGATCTCGTAGCGGAGCCGAAGTCCCAGCTCGGCGTTGGTCAGCCCTGCGCCGAGGCGCTGGGCGCGCATGTCCTGCGCCGACAGGTTGAACTCGACGCGCGGCTGGAGCACGAGGCGCTGCGTGATGCGCTGGTCGTAATAGCCCTCCAGCCTGCCCAGCACCTCGCCCTGCGGCGAAATGAACGCCGCACCGGCGACCTCGAACATGTATGGCGCGAGGCCCTCGAACCCGATCGTCGCGTAGGTGCGGTTCGGGGTCGGCCGGAAATCGTGGCGGACGCCGGCCTGGAGGTTGAAATAGGGTCCGATCGCGCGGCTGTAGAGTGCCTGCACCTCCGCCGAATCGACGCCTTCGCGGAAGGTCCCCCCGCCCTCGGTCTTGACGGTGAGGCGGTTTATGTCACCGCCGAACCAGCCTTCGCCGTCCCAGCGGTAACCGTCACGGCCGTTGCGGACCTGATACTCGGCGAGGTTGAACATGACCTGATAGAAGGGCCGGCCGCCCTGCTCGCGCATCATGTCGCCGCGGGCGCGTGACATAGCGGCCGCCGGGAAGAACCGGTCGGCGTAGTGGTCGCTCGGCGCAGGTGGAGGTGGCGCGTCGCCGGCCGGAAGGGCCGTGCCCGTCATCTCCATTCCCGCCATCGGGCCGCTGGGCATCGCCATCCCGGGCATCGCCGCCGGCGGCTGACCCTTGCCGGACATGTCCATGCCGGGCATCGCCTCCGCTCCGCTTGCCTTGCCGCCGCTCATGCCCATTCCGGGCACCGCGCCCAGCGGACTCGCCCCGGCAGCGGGCCGTCGCATATCCATGCCCGGCATCGCATCGGCGCGCGAAGCGCTGGGACCTCGAGCCCGCTTTTTCGCCGCGATACTAGGCCGGGCTTGGGAGGTGGCCTTGCCTGCTTGAGGTTTGCGTGTCGCGGGCTTCTTGGCCGCAGGCTTCTTTGCGGGCATCGGCATCTTCATGCCAGGCATGCCCTGCATCGACTGGGCGAGCGCGGCGGAAGGCGCCGCGAGTGCCAGCGCCGAGGCGGCCGCGAGCGCGGCGGCGAGACGGGTCATGCGGCCTCTCCCTTGGGCCGCACGCTCACCGTCCGCATCATCCCCGCCATCATGTGGTAAAGGAGGTGGCAGTGGAACGCCCAGTCGCCGACCGCATCGGCGGTGAGATCCCACGTCACCTTGCTGCCGGGCTGGACGATCACGGTGTGCTTTCTTGGCGCATGGTCCCCGTGGCCGGTGACCAACTCGAAGAAGTGACCGTGGATGTGGATGGGGTGCCCCATCATCGTGTCGTTGATGAGGTTGAAGCGCACCCGCTCATCTTGAATGAACGGAAACGGCTCCATCGTGTCCGACATCTTCACGCCGTCGAACGCCCACATGAACCGCTCCATGTTGCCGGTCAGGTGGATGTCCAGGCTGCGTGACGGCGCGCGCACGTCGGGGTTGCGCTCGAGCGCCATCAGATCCTTGTAGACGAGCACGCGGTGGCCGACGTCCTCCAGGCCCTGCCCCGGTTCGCCGGTGCGGTCCATCGGCATCGGCGAGATGGTCTGCACGCCTGGCCCCTTTCTGACCTCGGGCGCGTAGGAGAAGTCGCGCATTTTCATCGCGCCCATGTCACCGGATCCGCCGGCCATGCCCGCCATCGAGTCATCCTTCGACATGCCGGGCATCGCCGGCAGCGCGCCGCCCAGTGTCGCCGAGCGGTTCTGCTCGGCGGTGGGGTCGACGCCGCGCCCCTGCGGCATCGACATGCCGGGCTCCATTGCCTTGGCGCCGCTCGTCTGGCCGCCGGACATGTTCATCCCCGGCATGGCGCCCTTCGACATGTCCATGCCGGCCATTCCGTCGGGCTGGTCGCCGCCCGTCGCCGACATGCTGGCCATGTCCATGCCCATGTCCTTCATCGTGGCGATGGGACGCGGGCGGAGCGGCGGGACCGCGGCAGCCATGCCGGCGCGGGGCGCAAGCGTCGCGCGGGCCATGCCCGACCGGTCGATCGCCTCGCCGACCAGTGTGAACGCCTTGTCCTCGGTCGGCGTGACGATCGCGTCGTAGGTCTCGGCCACCCCGATCTGGAACTCGTCCACCTCGACCGGCATCACGTTCTGCCCGTCGGCCTGGACGATGGTCAGGCGCAGCCCCGGGATGCGCACGTTGAAGGTCGTCATCGACGACGCGTTGATGACGCGCAACCGCACCCGCTCGCTGGGCGTGAACAGCGCGGTCCAGTTGTCGAACGGGCCGTGGCCGTTGACGAGGTAGGTGTAGGCGGCGCCCGTCGCGTCCGAGATGTCGGTCGGGTCCATCCGCATCTTGCCCCAGTCGACGCGCTCCTTGAGCCGCTGATCACGGCCCGCGAGCAGTCCGGCGAGTGTCTGGCGCTGGCGGTTGAAGTGGCCGGGATCGACCTTCATCCGCCGGAAGATCGACTCCGGCGAAAGCTGGCTGTGGTCGGAAAGCACGATGACGTGCTCGCGGTCGAACTTCACGGGATCCGCGCCGGCGGGGTCGATGACGATCGGCCCGTAGTGGCCGAACTGCTCCTGCATGCCCGAGTGGCTGTGATACCAGTATGTGCCGTTCTGGCGGATCGGGAACTCGTAGAGGAACGTCGAGCGCGGCTTGATGCCGGGGAACGAGACGCCCGGCACGCCGTCGAACTGGGTCGGAACGAGTAGCCCGTGCCAGTGGATCGAGCTGTCCTCGTCCAGGTCGTTGATCACCTTTAGCCGCACGTTCTGGCCTTCGCGCAGGCGGATCAGCGGAGCCGGGACCGTGCCGTTGATCCCGATCGCCCGTGACGGGCGGCCGTCGATCATCATCGTCTGGCGAGCGATCCTAAGCGTGATGTCCTCGCCCGACGCGGTCGGCAGGTCGGACGCGAGTCCGGCCGAGACGCTCTGCGCCCAAGCGGGCATCCAGCCGGCGAGTGCAAGGCTGCTCACGCCGATTCCCGCGCCCCGCAGCAGCGTCCGTCGGTCGATCGTCTCGTTCATGTTGGCCCCTGGCATGGAACAGCTTCCTTTCAATCGACTACGCGGCGCCCCGGGCGACCCCTCAAGGAATCTCGCGCCGCCGGGACGTCTGCCGCTTGACACCGTGGCAGGGTCAAGGCCGTTGCACGTGGGGCTGGATTAGTGAGATCGCTGCGTTGATCGAGCAGCCGCGACGCGAGCGGCCGGGTCCATCTTATCGGCGCGCTGGTCTTGGCGGCGTGATGCGGATCTAGCGGCCGAGCCGCTCGGCGAGCTTGATGCGTGCGCGCCGCAGGCGCGTCTCGACGGCCTTCTCGGTGATCGAGAGGACCGCGGCGGTCTCGGCCTGGCTCATCCCCTCGACGGTGTGCAGCACTAGCGGCTCGCGCAGCGACGCGGGCAGGTCGGCGATCTCGCGCCGCAGCCTGTCCAGCTCCTGCCGGTCGGCGGCGACGACGTCGTGCCCCGGGTCTTCGGCCGGCACCGCTTCGACGACCTCGTCGATCGAGCGCGCGAAGGTCAGAAAGCGCCTGACCGCGCGACGCCGTCCCCAGTCGCGGCACTTGTTGATCGCGATCGCAGCGAGCCACGCGCGCATCGGCCGTTCGGGATCGTAGCGGCGCAGCGCGCGGTGCGCGGAGACGAACGTCTCCTGCGTGAGGTCGAGCGCCTCGTCGGCGTCGGCCACGTTCCCGACGATCAGGCGGTAGACGTGGCTGCGGTGGCGACGCAGCATCTCGGAGAAGGCGGCATCGCCTCCCGCCGCGGCGAGCGTGGCGAGCTCCCCGTCCGGGAGCGAGCCGTAGTCGGGTCTCACTGGGCGTCGGCGGTGAGCGACTTGACCACTGCGCGGTCGAACGCGGCCGCTTGGTCCCGCCGCAGGATGCCACGCATCGCGAAGATGTGGGCGAGCGTCTCTTTCTGCAGCTCGCCCATCGCGCCGTGCGACGCATCGACGGCGGCCGTCACGCGCGGGCCGATGCCGTGCTCGGCCTGGATGGCGTCGGCCAGCCTGGCGTTGTCCGACCTGAGCTGGAGTTCCAGCGCGCGCCGGCGCACGGCGAACCTCTGCTCGAGCGCCTCCAGCTGTGACTTCTGGCGGTCGTCGAGGTTGAGCTGGTGGTGCAGGACATCGTGCAGCTCCGATCCCTGCCGGTGGCTGGGCGAGATCAGCGTGCGGCCGACCCACACGCCGGCGACCGCCGCGACGAAGGCGATGATAGCGACGATCGCGGTGAGCCTGGCTGTCCTCACCGGTCGGCCGCCAGCAGGGTCGAGGGGGCGAGCGGCGCGGACACGCCGAACGGCGCGAGCGGGGCGGCGGACGCGGGCGGCGTGCCGGGGCCAGCCGCCATCGTCCCCAGCGCGACCGCGCCGACGCCTGCGAATGCGGCCATCCTGATCCCGGTCCGCGTGTCACGCTGCGCGCGGACGCCGGCCATGACCGCGTCCTCGATGCCTTCGAGGCCGGGGTGGTCGGGCGCCGATAGCCGGCGCAGCGCCGTGTCGATGTCGGTCTGCATTGTCTTGCTCCAGTTCCTTCGGATGGCGATACGCACCTGAGCGCGTCCGCCCTCGGTTTTTCCCAGCAGCGCCTTCCGACACCTTCATGTTCGTGAGGCAGCCGCACCGCGCAGCGGGCTCCGGAATAACACGATTGAGGGCCATCGCCTCAGCCCGCGTATTCATCGTGCCGGCGACTGGCCGGCCCATGGAGTTCGATGAATGCGTTTCGGCCTTATTGCGGCTACCGCCGCCCTTCTCGCGGCGGCGCCAGCCGTCGCCCACCCCAAGCTGCTTACCGCCACCCCCGCTCCCAACTCGGTAGTCGCCTCACCGGCCAGGCTGCAGCTGACCTTTTCCGAAACCCTCGTTGCCAACTTCTCCGGGGTGGAGCTGGTGATGACCGACATGCCCGGCATGAAGATGTCGTCGCCGATGAGGATGACCGTCGCGACGGCGATCGCCCCGGACGGCAAGACGGTGGTCGTGACACTGGCGAAGCCGTTGCCGCGCGGCGGCTACAAGCTCGACTGGCACGTCGTCTCTACGGACACGCACCGCGTGCAGGGCAGCTACGCCTTCAAGGTGAAGTGACCTGACCACGCTCGACGTCGTCGTCCGGTTCGCGCTCTATCTGGATCTGGCGCTGGCGTTCGGCATGGCCTTCTTCGCGCTCTGCGCGCCGCATGTCCGTGGCTCCCTTCCGCTGCCGGCCCTTCTCGCATCCGCCGGACTGATCGGGATAGTTCTCTCGATCCTCGGTCTGGCGGTCCTCTCCGCATCGATGGCAGGCGTCCCCCTCGCCCAAGTCGATGCGGAGAGTGTCGCCATGGTCCTGAAGGGCATGTCGCTCGGCAAGGCCTGGATTGCCCGGATCGGCGGTCTCGCGCTGGTCGTCGCAGCCGCCACGCTATTCCGGCGGCGGGCAGTGTCCGCGCTGTGGGCCGCCAGCTTCGGTGGCGCGGTCGCGCTCGGTGGTCTCGCCTGGGCGGGGCACGGCGCGATGGACGAAGACGCGGTCGGCTGGCTGCACCTCGCCGCCGACATCGCCCACCTTCTAGCAGCGGGGATTTGGGTCGGCGCCCTCGCATTCCTCCTGCTGCTCGTCGCCCGGCCATCCGCCCGCATCGATCACCCGCATCTGTGGGCGACGCACCGCGCGCTCGACGGATTCTCACTGGTCGGGACGGTGGTGGTGGCCGTCATCGTGGTCACCGGCCTAGTAAACGCCTGGCTGCTGGTAGGCGCTGCCAACGTCCTGTCCTTGCCCGGCACGCTCTACGGCCAGCTGCTCATCGCCAAGTTGCTACTTTTCGCGGCGATGCTCGGCTTCGCGGCCGCCAACCGCTACCGCCTGACACCCGCGCTCGCCGCGCGGATCGACGCGCAGGACCATGGTGGTGCCGTCGCCGCGCTCAGGATGAGCCTCGCGCTGGAGACGGGTTTCGCGGTGCTGGTGCTCGCGCTGGTGGCGTGGCTAGGGACGCTGCAGCCGACCGAATCCGCGATGTGACGCGCCCGCGGTCGATGCGCATGGCCGACGCCATCGGCCGCACCAGAGCCTGATGGACGGGTCGCTGCTCCTCGACGAGACTGGCAGGATGCTGGTGGTCGCGGGACTGATCTGCGCCGTGCTACCCGTCCCCGTGATGGTGGTGGGCCTAATCGTCGGCGTCATCCAGGCGGCGACCTCGATCAGCGAGCAGTCCCTGAGCTTCGTGCCATGGCTGCTCGCCCTCGTGCTGTGCATCGTGGTGTTCAGGGCTGCCGTTGTCGAGCTGCTAACCTCGTTCACCGCCGAGCTTTTCGGCGTGATCGGCCGCATCGGGCGGTAGCGTCACGGCGACTGGGCCAGAATCCTCGGGCCGAGCCGTGGCGGGGTGGTCTATTCTAGCGGTATGGTGAACGACGGCGCGTCGTATAGCGTCGATCTGGCCGCCGGCACGGTCAGGCCCCCCGCCCGCAGCTTGGCGATCACGGTGGCCGCGTCCTGATTTGACATGCGCGGATCGACCTCGACCGAAGCGAGGACCGTGTTCGGGTCGAAGCCGTATCGGTAGACCTTGCCGTCGGTCTGTTTCCGATCGACGTCGCAATAGAGCAACCGGATCTCGTCCTCGTGCGCGAACGCCTCGCGCTTCACGCAGAGCAGTTCGGCGAAGCGGTCGTTGGTGCCGCCTAGCGCGAGGTCGGTGAACGTCAGCGAGGACATGTGCGCGGCGATCGCCTGCTGGTCGTGGTATTCCACCCTGCCGGCGAACGCCTGCAGCCGTGCGGTGAGGCTGACCGACGTGGCGAGGCCGTCGAGAAGGTCACCTAGCCGCGCGGTCGCCTTGATGCCGGTGTGCGTCGCGCTGTATATGCGCCACATGGCGTCGCTGTCGGCGGTCGCGGTCCAGCACTGCCCATACCAATCGGCCGCGAGCGGCTCGAGCGTTCCGAGTTCGCCGTCGGGCGTGCGGACGAGCGTGTGCGCCAGCAGGAAGTTCTCGAACGGATCGTCCCATAGGCCCGGGCTGACGAGCCCGTTCTCGCGGCGGCGGAGCAGATCGACGAATCGGTCGAACGAGAAGGTGCGGTGGACGAGGATGTCCAGGTCGCCCACCGCGAGGTTGACGAGCGTCGCGCCGTTCGGCGCCGTGACCGCCCCGGAAGTCACGCGACGCTGCTCGGGATGGTCTTGGCCCCGCCGCCGCACCGCGCGATCGCCTCGCGGTGCCGCTTGCGCTCGGGGCGGTGCTGTTCGTGCGTGGCGCTAGTTAGCGTGGGCGTGGTCATCGTTCCTCCGTCGGGTTGATCCGGACTAGCGCGTTCGAGACGCCGTTTCGAGTGCGATCGCCCGCGGCGGATCGGTTTCAGCCGACCGTGGTGGCGTTGAAGACGCTGATCGATCCCGACGGCGTGGGGATGACCATCGATTCGGCGCCGCCGGTGAAGCCCGCCCCGGCGATCAGGCCGGGCAGCGCGCCGTCGGCGTTGGGCACGGTTCCTTCCTGTCGGAGGGGATACGCGCCGCGGTGCGTATCCCCTCATGGGTGGCGGCGCGGGAAAGCTCTTGACCCTGACATGATGTCAAACACCATCTAGGGTGTTGGAGGACCGACATGCACGATCACGGACACGGCTCAAAGGCTACGGGGAACGGCTGCTGCGGCGGGCATCGCAGGACCGAAGGCGCGACGGTGATGGACCCGGTCTGCGGCATGCAGGTCGATCCGGCGGCGACGGCGCACCACGCCGAACACGCCGGTGTCGAGCACCATTTCTGCTCCGCCGGCTGCCGCGCGAAGTTCGTCGCCGATCCCGATCGATACCTTGGCGATGCGCCGCGTGCCGCGCCGCAGGCGTCGCCTGGCACGATGTGGACGTGCCCGATGCACCCTGTGATCCGCCGCGACGGCCCGGGGACGTGCCCGATCTGCGGCATGGCGCTCGAGCCGGAGGAGCCGTCGCTCGACGACGCGCCCAATCCCGAGCTGGTCGACTTCACGCGCCGGGTCTGGGTGGCGGGCGCGCTGACCGTTCCGCTGCTCGCGGTGTCCATGGTCGCGGAGGCAATGGGCATTGCGCTGGTGCCGGTCGCGTGGAATCCCTGGGTTCAGCTGTTCTTCGCGGCACCGGTCGTGCTGTGGGCCGGCCTTCCGTTCTTCCAGCGCGGCTGGACCTCGATCGTCACCTGGCGCCTCAACATGTTCACGTTGGTGTCGATCGGAGTCGGCGCGGCGTTCGCCTACAGCGTTGTGGCGACCGTCGCGCCGGGCATTTTCCCCGGCACCTTCCGCATGCACGGCATGGTTCCTGTCTACTACGAGGCGGCGGCCGTGGTGGTGACTTTGGTCCTGCTCGGCCAGGTGCTTGAGCTGCGCGCACGCGCGGCGACGGGACGCGCGATCCGGGCGCTGCTCGACCTTGCGCCGAAGACAGCTGTAAAGGTCGGCGCGGATGGCGTTGAGCACGAGGTGCCGCTGGACGAGGTGATCCTGGGCGACCGCTTGCGCGTCCGCCCCGGCGAGGCCGTTCCGGTGGACGGTGTCGTCGTCGATGGCCGCTCGGCGGTCGACGAGGCGATGCTGACCGGCGAGCCCGCGCCGGTCCTGAAGGAGGTCGGCGCCGAAGTGACCGGCGGCACCGTCAACGGCACGGGTTCGCTCACGATCGAGGCGCGGGCGGTCGGCTCGGACACCGTTCTGGCGCGCATCGTGAGCATGGTCGCGCAGGCGCAGCGCAGCCGTGCGCCGATCCAGGCTGTGGCGGACCGTGTTTCCGGCTGGTTCGTGCCGCTCGTCGTCTTGGTCGCCATCGTGACTTTCGCGGTCTGGAGCCTCGTCGGGCCCGAGCCGCGCTTCGGCCACGCCCTGCTGAACGCGATCGCCGTGCTGATCATCGCCTGTCCCTGCGCGCTCGGTCTCGCGACGCCGATGTCGATCATGGTCGGCACCGGACGCGGGGCGCACGCCGGGGTGCTGGTCAAGGAAGCCGAGGCTCTGCAGCTGCTCGAGCGCGTCGACACGCTGGTCATCGACAAGACGGGCACGCTTACCGAGGGCCGCCCGAGGCTCGTCGACGTCGAGGTCGCGTCCGGCTTCTTCCCGGCGGATGTCCTTTCGGCGGCTGCCGCCGTCGAGGCTCGATCCGAGCATCCGCTCGCGCGCGCCATCGTCGACGCCGCACGTGATCAGGGCCTGGAGACGGTCGTGGCGCGCGATTTCGAGTCGCAGACGGGGCTGGGCGTCAGCGGGTCGGTCGGCGGGCGGCTGGTGGCGATCGGCAACGCGGAACAGATGGAGCGGGTCGGCGCGGATGCCGCTCCGCTCGGGATCTCGGCGGAGCTCCATCGCGGCACCGGCGCGAGCGCGATGTTCGTCGCGATCGACGGACGGCTTGCGGGCATCCTCGTCGTGACGGACCCGGTCAAGGAATCCGCCGGCCCGGCGATCGCGGCGTTGCGCGAGGGGGGCCTCCGGATTGTGATGCTGACGGGCGACGCCGAGGCGACCGCGAAGGCGGTCGCCAACGCGATTGGCGGCATCGACGAGGTCCACGCCGGTCTCCGTCCCGAGGACAAGGCGCGCATCGTCGCCGAGTTGCGCGCGAAGGGTGCGGTGGTCGCCATGGCGGGTGACGGGATCAACGACGCCCCCGCGCTCGCCGCAGCGGACGTCGGCGTCGCGATGGGCACCGGGACCGATGTCGCGATCGAGAGCGCGGGCGTGACGCTGACCAAGGGCGACCTCGCCGCGATGGTGCGCGCGCGGCGTCTGGCGAAGGCGACGATGCGCAACATCCGCCAGAATTTGTTCTTCTCTTTCCTGTTCAACGGGATCGGCGTGCCGGTCGCAGCCGGCGTGCTGTATCCGGTCGCCGGCATCCTGCTGTCGCCGATGATCGCGGGGGCCGCGATGGCGCTGTCGAGCTTCACCGTGGTGACAAACGCCTTGCGGCTGAACGCGACGAAGCTCTGATCGCACTTGCTGCGCGACCCGGCGGGCGCGACAGCATCGGTCTAGCTCGCGACTAGCGTCGCTCATGGGGCAGGTTCGATGCCGATTCTCGAGGATAAACGCCCGCTGGCGCGTGCCGTGCTATTCGTCGCGTTGGCGAACCTGGCCTATTTCGGTCTCGAGTTCGCGGTGGCCTCGGCGATCCGGTCCGTCTCTTTGTTCGCCGACAGCGTCGATTTCCTCGAGGATGCCTCGGTCAATCTGCTGATCCTGCTGGGCTTGGGCTGGAGTGTCCGCAACCGTGCGAGGTTGGGCATGGGCCTGGCACTAATGTTGCTCGTTCCCGGCCTCGCGACGCTTTGGACCGCTTGGCAGAAGTTCAACGTGCCCGTGGCGCCGGACCCGATACCGTTAACGCTCGCGGCGGCAGGTGCCCTTGCCGTCAACCTGACCTGCGCAGTCGTGTTGACACGCTTCCGGAACCATGAGGGCAGTCTCACCAAGGCCGCCTATCTTTCCGCCCGCAACGATGCGTTCGCCAACCTCGCGATCATCGGCGCCGCGATTGCGACCGTTTGGACGCGCGACGCATGGCCGGACCTGGTCGTCGGACTCCTGATCGCGGTGATCAATGCGGATGCCGCTAAGGAGGTCTGGCAGGCGGCAAGGGCCGAACGCCACGCGAGGCCGTGAGGTCCGGTTGGTCGTCGCCATGCGCGCGTTGAACTTCTGCCAGGCGGGATGCTGAGGTTCTGTCGCTCAGCGTCGTCCCTAATCTGAAGGCGTCGCCGGTCGATCGCCGGATTGCGGAGCGAGGACATCGAGGATGGCCGGATGGCTCGTTTGCATCGAAGGCGGGGAGGAACGCGGCGTCGGATACTACGCGGTATGGGAACCGCGCGAGGCGAAGGCGCGACGACGGATACGCACCGCTCTGCGCCTGGCCGATGCGGTCGAGGTGGAGTTCGTCCGCCGGATGTCGGTCGACGAGCTTCTCGGCGCGGGCGCTCAGCCGGGAAGGATCGCTCGCCTCCGCGCGCCTTGTTGAGGGTCGTGTCAGGCGCGCCGGTAGTTGACGCCCAGGGCGCCCGGCTGATTCCAAAGCTCGGGGGCGTGCGAGCCAATGCGATCACGGTCTGCGATCAATCACGTCGTTGGTCAGCCGTGGTCGGCCGTCGAGGGCCAACCTGCGACGATCGGCGCGTGGGCATGGCCGAGATCGAGGACAAACGCGAAAGTAAGCTGCCGGTCGACTGTCTTGGATTCGAGCCGTCCCTTGCGGCGTAGAAAGACCTCGGTCCCGTCGGTTACCAGATAGTGTCGTGGGGCTGCCCTGACGTCGCCCCACAGGTCTGCCTCTGCCTTGGCTCGCTTCAGCGCGGTGCCGAGCCGCTTCACCTCGATACCCCGCCCGAGCAGTTCGGCGATCACACGCAGGAAAAGGACGTCGTTGAACGTGTAGAGCCGACGCCGGCCCCGCCCCCCAGCGCCCGTCGGATGCACCACATCGATCCGGCCCAGATAGGTAATCATGTGGACCGACAGACCGCTGAGTGCCGATGCTTTCACGACGTCGACGTAAGGGGAGTTTGCCAAGAGCATATTATGAGTTATGCTACACAACTCAAAGTAAACGCCAATCAAGATCGAGCATGTTCATACTTTGTTCTGCATGTTAATGATCTCTTGATGAGCGCGGCGCTACTGGACGGCGGAAGCCGTTTGGTGTCACGATCGGTTCTGAGGGCAGGAGAAGCGACATGAGATTCGGAATGGAACCCTCCCGGGATCTCGGGCTTCAGCACGCGCTGCGAAACGGAATTGCTTTACTCGACGGACGTGACACCGGTCAGGATCGCGGACGCGTTCTTGATGGCCTGCTCGAGATCGTGACCGAGGCCGACCGTGGATCGGGGGCGCTGCAGGAGCATAGCTTGACGTTTGCCCTCAGCGAGCGCTCGGCGTTCGAGCGCTATTCGCTCTTCGACCGTTACCTGAGCGGATCTGTCGCCGATCTGCCCCACCGCCTAGCCGAGGCGCGCGATGTGCTGCAGCGCGTGGGGCAGGACGAGGCGGTGCCGCCCGTCCAGACCGCATCCGTGGAGGATCTTCTCGCCAGGCTGCTCTCGGCGCTGGAGCGCGACAGGAACCTCACGCCGCTCGCCACGGTAAGGGACGTCCATTACAACTAGGGCCACGATAGACCTGAGCCGTCAGGCCGCCGCCTTCTTCCTCGAGCGACTAAGGGGGGAGGTGACTAGGCTTCGCGGCGTCGTCTATCCGGGGCATCACCGAGGGCCCGAGAAGTGGCTCGACGTCATCTCGGGCATGCTGGACACGGCGCTCGGATATCTGGCGGTCGCCGGGAGCCCGGCGACGCTCGACGCCGACGCGAGCAAGCGGATCATCGACGCCGAGATGCTTGGTAGCGAGGCGTATAAGCTGCTGCGCGAGCTGGATGGGGCCGACGCAGACCAGATCCCACACCAGATCGTGAAGCCTTTCCAGCGTTGGGTGGATGGGCTGGGCATCACCAACACCATATTCTTCCGCGCCGACCATGTGGCGAACTACGAGCTTGCGCGCTTCTACCTCGACAGGTCGTTGAACAACCTCGACGACCCAGCCCCTTCACTCACCGCTGCATTGCAGGCGGTGAAGTGGCCGTTCATGCGGCTGACCTTGCCGAGCCAGGCATTGGGCATGCTTCCGCACTTCGCCATCGTTGGCCATGAACTCGGTCACGCCATTCAAGACAAGATCCAGCTGCCGCCCGGCAGCGTGGACTTCGCACCGTTCCACGCGGCGCTCGAAGCCCGCTACGCTGCAGAGGGGATGACCAAATCGCGCGAGACCATGTTCGCGGCTCAGGCAATCCTTGCGTCCTGGGCCCAGGAGTTCGTGTCGGACGCCGTCGGGCTGCTCGTCGCCGGACCCGCGTTTTTCTTCGCCCTCGGCGGTTTCTTCGAGATAGCGGGTGGCGGTTACGGCATCAGTCCGTCACACCCACCGTCCGAGCTGCGGCGCAAGCTGATTCTCGCCAAACTTAGCGCCGGCTCGCCAAGCCATTGCGACGTTTTCGAGGCCATCACCGGACTGAAGATAGAGGAGGACACCAACAGCCCGCACGTCGCGCTGTTGCCGGATGACGACACCCTGTTCGCCAGCCTCAAGGTCAAGCATAGCGCCGAGCACTCCGCCGTCTGCGTGGCCATGCTGCACGTCGCCGAGCAGGTGGCGCACGTTCTTTTCACAGAGGCCGAGACGGTGCTCAACCGCGACAGCGCCGCGATGCTATACGGCGCCGATCGGCTCGAGGCCGATCTCAGCTACCATCTCAAGCCGCTGTGCGAACTCATCCCGCCGATCGAACGCCGCGATGGCGAGACGGTCGAAGCGACGGCCCTGGCAGGGAACCTGAACGTCGGCTGGGCGGCGTTGCTGACCAAGCTGGACGAGATAAGGGCGGAGGGTCCCCCCGGCGGAGATCCCGATACTCCAAAGATGGAGAAGCTGCACGAGCTGTTGCTGAAGGGCGTCGAACTGGCCGAGGCGCGGATGACTTGGGACGAGTGCCCGTGACGGCCCTGTCGTCCAAGGCGATCATCGACCGGCTGGCCGAGAAGGATCCCGTCAAGCGGCTCGTTGTCAGTCCGCTCCTCGAGCCGACCGCACAGATCAAGCCGGGTCAGGCGGCGGTAGACGTTCGGCTAGGCTTCGACTTCTGCCTCGCGACGCCATCCCGTCACGGCTCGATCGACGAGTTTTCCGAAGAAACGTCGCTGACGACGCTTTCCGCTCTCTATCGGCGCGAGTTCATCCCGCTCGGCCGCAAGATCACCATCCACCCGCACCAGTTCCTTCTGGCGCAGACGCTGGAATATCTGCGGCTGCCGCCCGATCTGATGGCATATGTAGTCGGTCGCTCGACGTGGGGACGCCTAGGCCTCATCGTCGCCACCGCGGTGGGTATCCATCCCAATTTCGCCGGCAGTCTGACGCTCGAGCTGCGGAACCTCGGCGAAACCCCGCTCACGCTCTATCCCGGGCAGGCGATCGCACAGCTCTTCTTCCACCAGGTCGCGGATTGCGACAACGCGCCGGCCACCGAGACCGCGAAGGGCGCGCAATACACCGGCACGGTCGACATGGTGCCCCGGCGCCTGTCTGACGAGGTGACCGCAAGGAAGCTGCGCCACCTGAAGGGCGGTTGAGGTTGGTCGGGGGCGCCCGTCGACCACCACGACGATCCGGTCTGGTTGCACTTGACCTCGCGCATCCATCGGCCGAGCGTTATGGTCGGTTGAATCAACTGTTTAGGTAGGCCGAACTTGGCATCGAGCACGCACGGCGTGACCCCCACTTCACTGACTCGGACACGCAGGGACGGGACGCTCTACACCCGTCGGCCCGAGGTGGAGGCCGCGCTCGGTTCGCTTCTGGACATGCCGCGGGAAGAGGTGCTCGCCTCGTTGGCGGTCCGCGATCCGCGCTCACCGACGTATATCCCGTCCGAGTGCGTCGTGCATCTGCTCAGGCAAACGCGATACGATAACGGCAGCACCTACTTTCGCGACCTCTACCGCGCACTGATGCGGCGGGTCGACGCCATGCTGCCGAGGGTTCAGGGGGAGCGGATAGGGGAACGCGAGAACGTGCACGCCGCAGCGGCGCGGGATCGCGTGAAGGATGCCTTCAATCAGAAGCTGAGCGAGGACCTGCATGCGCCAGGCCCGGGTCTCGACTATTTCGAAGTGATGTTCGCGGATGCCGTGGCGACGTTGCGATCAACCTCGAACCGGGCCTTCCGCCGCGATTCGGCAAGAACCCAGCCACTCGAGCGTGATGGCGAGACGAACGAGCCGTCGATTGAGGTCGAGCATGCCGTCGGCAGCCTCGACATCGCCCAGGAGCTACTTTCCGACGACCCGATTTACCGGTCCCGCGTGGCTGCGGCGATTGATTCGTTACCGGACAAGCAGCGCAGGGTCATTGAAATGATACTTCAGGACATGCCGCTCGATTCTTCGGACGATGATGTGCTGTCGATCAGAAAGGTGCTGGACGTGGTGGAGAAGACTGTCCGCAACAGGCGTGACGCCGCGATACTGAAAATACGCGAGACGCTGGGTATTGGAATGACTGATGACTGACATAGATCGCTTCGAGCTGGAGGAGATCCTGCACGAATTCGCCGCCGAGCCGTCGCACGACGGGGCGACGCTCGAGCGTTATCTGCGTGCGCATCCGGCGTATGCCGAGCACATCGTCGACATGTCGCTGGAGCTTCGGCTGCAAGACGCCGCAACCGTGGCGAGCGCCCCGACCGACGAGGCCTGGCTGGATTCCGCGTGGGACTCGTTCCAGAGCACGATGGCGATGACCGCAGCGTTGGCGCCCGTCAGCGACCCCTTTGCCGCCGCATCGGCCGGAACGTTGCGCGAGGTCAGGGTTGGCCTCGGTGTGCCGAGCGGTGTCGTCGAGGGCTTCCGCACGCGCATCGTCGACGTCGCCACCGTGCCCGATCGCTTCCTTCGCGCGCTGGCGCGGGAGCTGAACGCGACCCTGGACGGACTTCGGGGCTTCCTTGGTGGAGTCCCCCGCCTGTCGGAAGGGCTGAGCTTCAAGTCCGACGACGCACCCCGCCCGGCGGGCACGAAGATATCGTTCGAGCAGCTGCTCATCGACGCGCGCGTGCCCGAGGAGGACCGGGTCCGGCTTCTCGCCGACGAGGATTGACAGTTGGACGCCGTGGAGGTTGCCCGGCAGCGCGCCGAGGCGTTGCACGCCGAAGCCGTTTCCGCCGGCGTCGATCCATGGCTTCCCCTTGCGCTGGTCGGCTTCGTAGCCGCCAGGCTCGACATCGATGTCGAGCCGGTGGCGCCGGGAAGTCCGCTGCTGGCCGGGGGCAGGGCCGTCTTCGACCCGGCGGCGCGTGCGATACGGCACGAGGATCTGGGCAACGACTTCTACCGCGCCTTCCTCGTAAGTCATGAGCTTGGTCACGCCCTGCTCGGCGACGACCTGGGCGAGCACGTCGCCGTTGCGATTGAGCCGGCCCGCTCCGCCGAGGCGGCGCCCGTCGGCGAGGACAGGGTCGCCGACTACAGCAGGCGTCAGCGACGCGAAATCCAGATGGACCTGTTCGCCCGCGAGTTGCTCATACCGAGATCGCGCGTGCGGAACCTGCATCTCGGCGGGATGACCGCCAGCGAGATGGCGCAGCGGACCGGCGCACCGTTCGACGCGGTCGCGCAGCAGCTCCTCGACGCGTTGCTGCTTCCCCCCATCGAACCTTCGGCGCCGACTAACCCCGAACCAGTCCGTCCGCTCAACGACGATCAGCTTGCGGCGGCTAGTCACCGCGGAGAGCCCTATCTGCTCGAAGCCGGACCGGGCACGGGCAAGACCCAGACCTTGGTAGGCCGCATCGTGTCGCTGCTCGACGAGGGGGTCGACCCGCGAAGCATCCTGATCTTGACCTTCTCGAACAAGGCGGCGGGCGAACTCGCCGATCGCATTGCCGCCCAGCGGCCCGACGTCGCGGCGGCGTTGTGGGTGGGCACGTTCCATGCTTTCGGCCTCGACATCGTCCGCCGCTTCCACCGCGAGCTGGGCTTTGAGAAGGAGCCGCGTCTGATGGACCGGTCCGAGGCGGTCGGCCTTCTAGAGCAGGACTACCTATCGCTTGGGCTCGTGCATCATCGCGAACTCTGGGATCCGTCACGGCGCCTGAAGGACATGCTGTCGGCGATCAGCCGCGCGAAGGACGAGGTCGCCGACGCCGTGCGTTTCGCCGAGCTGGCGAATTCCATGGTCGACACGGCGGCGGGCGACGATGAGCGAATCGCCGCCGAGCGGTGCGCCGAGGTGGCCTTGGTGTTCGGGCGTTACGAGGAATTGAAGCGGCAGGCGTGCGCGGTGGATTTCGGCGATCTCGTCTCATTGCCGGTTATGCTGCTCGAGCAAAGGCCGGAGATCGCGACCCAACTGCGGGACCGCTACGCCCACGTCCTCGTCGACGAATACCAGGACGTGAACAGGAGCAGCGTGCGGCTTCTCCGACGCCTGACCGAGCGAGGCGAGGGTTTGTGGGCGGTTGGGGACGCGCGGCAGGCGATCTATCGGTTCCGCGGGGCGTCGTCATACAGCATGGCGCGCTTCGCGACCGACGACTTCCCGGGTGCGGCTGTTGGCCGCCTCCGCATCAACTACAGGTCCACGCCTGCGATTGTCGGCGCATTCTCGACGTTCGGCGCCGACATGGTGGCCGGCGCGGGTGACGCCCGGCTGACCGCTGACCGGGCTGGCCCCGGTGTGCTTCCCCGGCATGTGTCGTTCGGAGACAATGATGACGAGGCCGATGCGCTCGCCGAGGAGATCAGGGTGCTGGTGCCCGAGGTGGGACTGCGTGGCCAGGCGGTGCTCTGTCCTGGCAACGATCGGCTCGCCCGCATCGGTCGCGAACTGGAGCGTCGCGGCATACCTGTGCTCTACCTGGGCAACCTTTTCGACCGGCCTGAGGTGAAGGACCTGCTGTCGCTGCTGTCGATGCTGATCGACAGGCGCGCGATGGCGCTGGTCCGGTCGCCGGCGCTGGACGGGCTTCCCATGGACCTGTCGCTCGCGGGAGCCGCTGGAGTCATGCAGGCGTTGCGCGATGCGGATCCGGCGCCCTTGGGCTGGACGGACGTCTATGCCGACCTCGCCGGACTGACCCAGGCCGACCAAGCGACGCTTGAGCGACTGGCCGACCTGCTCGACGGGTTCGGACCGAATGATCACCCTTGGCTCGTGCTCGCGCGGGTGCTTCTCGACTGGACCAGAACGGCGGCGCTGCTCGCCGACACGGATGATGTGGCCACACGGGCGATGGGGATCGCGATATGGCAGCTGATGGGCTTTCTCCGAACCGAAGGCGCGGGCCCCGGCCTTCCGGTCCAACGGCTTCTAGACAAGATACGGCGCCTCGTGCTCCTCGCCGATGAACGGGACCTGCGGCAGCTTCCCCAAGCCGCGCAGGGCATCGAGGCGGTGCGGTTGATGACGATACACGGTAGTAAGGGCCTTGAGTTCCCGGCCGTGCATGTGATGGGCTTGAATCCCAACTCGATGCCGAGTGCGGCAAGGACTCCGGCCTGCCCGGTGCCCGACGGTATGATCGAGGGTGGCGAAGGCGGCACCGTGGCGCTGGCGGCCACGGATCATCGGATGGAGCAGGAATGCCTGTTCTACGTCGCGCTGTCGCGGGCGCGCGATCGGCTGCATCTGTATTCAGCGACGAGGGATGGGGGTGGGCGCCGGCGAAATCCGTCGCCCTTCATCGCGCGCATCGGTCCGACGGACCCGCGCACGGCGGCGGCTAATCCGCTTCGGCCCACCGACCCGGAGATGGCGTCCTTACCGATAAGGCTGTCGCGTCCGATCACGATCACGACTGCGCAGCTCGACCTCTACGTCCGGTGTCCCCGCCGCTTCCTCTACACGCACGTTCTTGGCGTTGGGGGTCGTCGGACTTCCACGACGCTTTCGCAAATGCACGACGTGGTGCGCGCCGTGGTCGAGCGGTTGGCCGCGGTCGAGTGCGATGCCCACGCCTCAGCACAAGTGCGCGAGCTGTTCGATGCGACTTGGCAGGCCGGTCCGCTCGCTACGGTCGAATTCGATCTGCACCGCGACGTGGCGTTGTCGCTGGTCCAGCGGTTCGCCGCGTCGAGGTCGGGCGGGACGCGGCTTGATATTCGAGACTTCGATGCCGCCCTTGACGGCGCCATCGTTATCGCGCGGGCCGACGACGTGATCGCGACCAGCGCCGGAACCGTCGTCGCGCGCATCGTGCGGACCGGCCATCGCATGTCGACGTCAGGACAATCGATATCCGACGCCGCGTTTCACATCGCCACCGCGTCGTCGCTTCCCGGTTGCCTGGTCGAGGTTCTGCACCTGTCCGAGGACGAGCCCACCACGACCGTATCGTTCGAGCCACGCGCGCTGGGCAGGCATCGGGATAAGCTGTCGGCGGCGCTGACGGCGATCGGCGATGGCAGGTTCAAACCCAACAGGTCTGAGCGGACATGCCCCACCTGCCCCTCGTTCTTCATATGCGGCGATGTCCGCGCCGGGGCGCTCGAAAAGAATCTCTGATCATCGTTACCGGTCGCACGCTCGTCCGGCGATTTACCTCTTAGGACGCCGCAACTTCGCCGCGATCCAACGAGGAAATAACAAGATGACCGATACCAACACCCACGATGACGTCGACGATGTCCACGACGCCATCGCCGAGGGACGTCCCCTCCGTGACAGTCGCCTCCGCGTCTCGTTCGCGAAGGATGGCGTAGACTTCCACCCGCTCCTGCTCGACGATCCCGTTCCGATCGGTCGCCAGATCCTGAAGGCCGCCGGCGCCACCCCGGTCGACGACCACGCCCTGTTCGTGATCACCGCCGATGGCGACTTCGAGGACGTCCGCGCCGACGAGGAGGTCGATCTGCGCGACCGCGCCGTCCACCGCTTCGTCGCGTTCAGCGGTGACCCGCTCTACCGCTTCAAGTTGAACGAGAGCGCCATCGTCTGGGGCAACTCGACGATCCCCGAGACGGTGCTGCGCGCGCTGGCGGGCATCGGCGCGCACGAGGCGGTGTTCCTCGAGGTGCGTGGCGGGATGGACCGCCTGATCGAGCCGGGCACGACGGTCGACCTGACGGGCAATGGTGTCGAACGGTTCATCACCGCGCCGCACACGTCGACCTATCGCTTCCTCGTCAACGGCAATCCGTATGAGACCGAGCACGAGAGCCTGACCGGCGCCCAGATCAAGGCGATGGTGCCCGGTTGGGATCCGTCGCACGACTTGGCGCTCGAGGGCCATGGGGACGATCCGGACCGCATCGTGGCGGACGACGAGGTCGTCAGCCTCGCCCCGAAGCACGGCGTGCGCCGCTTCTCGTCGGTCCCTAAGGCGAACTTCGGCTGATGTCGGGCGTCGTCACCATGCAGCTCGACGAGCTGCGGGAGCGCTTCGGCGAGGCGCACGTCGACACGACGGCGAGCGGCACCACGCTCGTCACCGTGCCCGGCGTGCGTCTGCCGCACGGCTGGTCGAAGGCCTCGACCGCCATCCGCTTCCTCATCCCGCCCGGCTATCCTTTCGCCCAGCCCGACTGCTTCTGGGCGGAGGCCGACCTGCGTCTGGCCAGCGGCGCCATCCCCCAGAGCTCGGGACCCAACGCGATCCCCGACAGCGGGGATCAGGGCTTGTGGTTCTCGTGGCACCTTACCGGGCCTTGGGATCCGAACCGCGACACACTGTCGTCATGGATGAATTCGATCATCGATCGCCTGGGGAGGGTGCAGTGAGCGGGGTTCGCTTCGCCGCGCCGGTCCTTGGAACCCTTGCCGCCGCGCTTCTCGCGGCGCGCAAGGTCGAGAGCTGTGCGATCGCATACGCCCACTACGTGGAGCGGGCCGATGCCTGGATCGTGTCCGAGGCCGCCGCGGTGCCGGACGACGCCTATGAGCGGCGCGACCGCGTGTCGGCGGTGCTGAAGGCGTCGTTCCTGGTCGAGGTGGCAAATCGCAGCCGGGTGACAGGGATGGCCGTGATCGTGATCCATACCCATCCCGACGCCGCCGGCTGCCCCAGCTTCTCGGTCGTCGACGACGACGGGGAGGCCGAGCTTGGGCCCTATCTGTCGCGGCGCGGCGCGGCGGTGCCGCACCTGGCGATGGTGATCGGCCGCGATGGCTGCTGCGCGCGTCGTCTCGGAGGCGGCGGTGACGTTCCGGTATGGGAGGTGGGTGAGCGCCTCGTCCTTCATTCGGAGTTCCCGGGCGGCGCGGTCGATGATCGCCACGACCGGCAGGTCCGGGCGTTCGGCGAACCCGGCCAGCGGCTCGTGCGTCACCTTCACTTCGCGGTGATCGGCGCGGGCGGCACGGGCTCGCTCGCCTGCCAGCAGCTGGCTCATCTCGGCGCCGCGCGCGTGACGGTGATCGATCCCGACGTCGTGGACGAGACCAACCTGAACCGCTTGGTCGGCTCAACACCGGACGACGTCGGAGTGCCGAAGGTCGAGGTCGCCGCGCGCATGATTCGGGCGATTAACCCGGCGGCACGGGTGACGCCGCTCCGCGCCGACATCGTGGACGAGCGGATCGCCGAGCTCCTGCCGACCTACGACTTCGTGCTGATCTGCACCGATTCGCACGCCAGCCGCGCGGTGGTGAACCAGGCGGCATTCCAGTATGTCGTGCCAGCGATCGACATGGGCGTAAGCATCACGGTAGGCGAGGATGGCGTCACACACATCACCGGGCGCGTGCAAATGCTCGCGCCGGGCGTGCCCTGTCTGACCTGCGCCGGCGCGCTCGACGCCGAGCAGATCCGTCGCGAGCTGCAAAGCCATGAACAGCGCGCGGCCGATCCCTACGTCCAGGGCGCGCGCGAACCCCAGCCTGCGGTGATCACGATCAACTCGACCGTCACTTCACTGGCGATGACGATGATGCTCGGCGCGGTGACAACGGTGCCGACCAAGCCCCGGCATCTTCACTATGATGGTATCCGCGGCCGGGTGAAGGAGATGGCGGTGGCGAAGCATCCGCGCTGCGTGGCTTGCTCGCCCGCGGGCGCTTTTGTGAAAGGCGACACGTGGGAGCTGCCGGTCAGGCGCGTCGATTCGTCCGAGGATCCGACGTGAAGCGGCCGGTGCGCCGGCTGTCGGTCGTGGGCGAGGCGGCGTATCGCGACGAGGCGGAGGGGTTCCTGCGGGAGCCTGGGAACGCCGCCCTCGTCAGCCGCGGTCGGCCGCGCGCCCTGCTGATCGCCTGTCCCGACGGATGCGGTGAGACCCTGTCGATCAACCTCGACCCTCGTGCCGGCAAGGCATGGCGGCTCTACACCCGCGGCGGAGGCGTCACGCTGTATCCATCGGTCTGGCGCGACGGTGGCTGCGGCAGCCACTTCATCGTCTGGCGTGGCGCGATCCTTTGGTGCGGCCGCTTCGAGCAAGACAACCGCGAGCCGAGCTTCGATCCCGCGCTGGAACCCAGGGTGCTCGCGGCGATGGACACGCGTCATCTGATGGATGCTGAGGCGCTGGCTCAGGCCGTGGATGAACTGGAGTGGGACGTCGCGCGCGCGGCCCGGCGGCTTGTGGAGAAGGGCGTCGCGCTATCCCGCAAGATCGAAGATACGGTCCATTTCATCCGACTATAGCATGGCGTTGAGCTCTGAGCTGTTGTCGGTCGGCTGAGGGCCACTCGCGGAAGTCGCGTGTTCGAAGGTTGATGCCCTCGATGGCCCGCCCGGTCTGGTGCCGAGCCCAGCCAAAGATCGGGAGTGTAGATGTCGCGCGCGGCCTTGCCGAGGTGAATGGTGACTTCGTGTATGCCCGAGTCGGATGCCACGGCGTGGCACGGCACACTGGCGACCTCGCGGCCCCACCCTCAGGCCGCTGTCACGGGTTGCCGGGCGGTCTTGGTCGCCGCCCTGGCGCGCCGTCGGCGTTCGGCGCGGTTGCCCATCTGCGGCGAGGTGGCGAGCTCGTTCAACCTCTCGCCGAGCGCAATCGCGCCCTCGGCGTAACCGAGCTGGCAGAGCGCCTCGACGGCATGCAGGTTGTCGTCGGAATACATCCACTCGTAGAAGCGGTCGCGGGCCGCGGGCGAGGCGAAGCGGTGGAAGTGGAGCGGCTGGGTGAACAGGCCCTGCGGTCCACGCATCGATTCCCCGATCATGATCTCGGCCGGATCGTCCAGCCGGGTTACCACCGTCCCGATGCACTCGGCCGGGGGCTCGATCTCCATGCGCTCGCGCATGTGCCGGTAGAATGCCGGGCGCCCGAGCGCCTCGGCGAGCCGTCCCCATTCCATCCAGCGATCGCGCCTGATCGCGGTCCAGTGGAGCAGGGCGTTGAACGATCGGCCGTCGCCGGCGTCGCGGTGCCATAGCGGTTCGACCATCCCGCCCCGCTCGAGCATGGCCTTCGATGTAAGCACGATGCGGAGTGGCGTATGGCTGTCGATGAGGATGCGATACGGCTCGGTGTTGTCGATGCGGTCGACGAGCATTTCTGTGTTCCTCGATGGTCATGTCTGGCCATCGACGTTCCGGAGCTTTTTTCCTCCTGTTGCCGCTGGCAACCGCTGCAATCCAACTTCTGTAAACACCTTCGCGCCGGTTATCAGTCACGCGGATTTAGCATTCCAGTCGGCGCGATGGACATCCGGCACGGGCGCCAATCCCTTGCTCGCGCTGGACGACGGCGTGCGCGGGTCGAACTCGCCGAGGACGAGGCACGTTTGTCCCCGAGCGGCTCGGTTCTTTAGCGGAGCGTGTTGCACGCGCCATGAATCGGCTTAAATTGCCGGCAGCCTGCGACGGCCTGAGATAACGCCGCCGGCGAGGCCGCGCCGGGGGTGAGATCCCCGCGCGGCCGCCCTGTCGCCACCTATCTCCAGTATTTCGATATTGCCCGGAATTGCTCGATCGCCTGCCGTGGACCATCGCCATCCTCGGCGTGCACGAGGCAATGGTCGATATGGTCGTTGATCAGGGCGCGCTTGGCGCTCGCGACCGCGTTCTCGACCGCCTGTAGCTGCTGCGCGATGTCGACGCAGGGGCGCTCCTCCCCGATCATGCCGACGATGCTGCGCAGGTGGCCGGCGGCGCGGTTCAGCCGCTTGACGATGGCGGGATGGCTGGCGTGGGCGTGATGGGCCATGTCCGCATCTAGCTCGGTCTCGGCGACCCTGTCGAGCGCCATCGATTCGGCTGGACAGTATCCCCCCCTGGGGATAGTTGGCCCGCGTGCTTTCCGTCCTCGCCAACCGCACCTATCGTCACCTTTTCCTCGCCCAGGTCATCGCCCTGGTGGGGACCGGGCTGGCAACCGTTGCCCTCGGGCTGCTGGCTTACGACATCGCCGGGGGCGACGCCGGCGCCGTGCTAGGGACGGCGCTGGCGATCAAGATGGTCGCGTATATCGGTGTCGCGCCGGTGGTGGGCGCGTTCGCCAACCGCGTGCCTCGCCGCGCTCTGCTCGTATGCATGGACGTCGTCCGCGCCGCGGTCGCCGCCTGTCTTCCGTTCGTCGATCAGGTCTGGCAGGTCTACGTCCTGATCTTCGTGCTGCAGTCCGCCTCTGCCGCGTTCACGCCGACGTTCCAGGCGACGATCCCCGACGTCCTGCCCGACGAACGCGACTACACCCGGGCGTTGTCCCTGTCGCGGCTCGCCTACGACATGGAGAGCCTGACCAGTCCGATCCTGGCGGCGGCGCTGCTCACGGCGATCAATTACCACTGGCTGTTCAGCGGCACCGCCGTAGGCTTCGTCGCGTCCGGCCTCCTGGTCGTGTCCACCGTTCTGCCGCGGCCCGAGCCCTCGAAGGACCAGGGCGGCATCTACGACAAGACGACCCGTGGCATCCGCATCTACCTGAGCACGCCGCGGTTGCGGGGACTGCTTGCGCTGACCCTGGCGGCCGCCGCGGCGAGCGCCATGGTGATCGTCAACACCGTCGTCATCGTGAAGGGCCTGGGCTTCGGCCAACGCGACGTCGCTCTCACCCTGGCGGCGTTCGGCGGCGGCTCCATCACCGCGGCGCTGACGCTGCCGCGCGTCCTGGATCGCGTCGGCGACCGCACGGTGATGCTGATCGCCGCCGCGCTGATGGCGGTCACGCTGGCAGCCATGTCCGCAGCCTCCGTCGTTATGGCGCACGGCACTACCTACTGGCATGTATTGCTCGGCGGCTGGGTGGTGCTGGGCATCGCCTATTCGGCCAGCGTCACGCCGTCCGGGCGCCTGCTGCGCCGTTCCGCCAACGCCGAGGACCGGCCCCCGCTCTTCGCGGCGCAGTTCGCGCTTAGTCACGTCTGCTGGCTCATCTGCTATCCGCTCGTGGGCCAGCTCGGGGCGAAGGTGGGCATGGCGTATGCGTTTGGCGCGATGGCGGCGACCGCCGCGGTAGGGACCGTGATGGCGCTATGGCTCTGGCCGGCCAACGACCCCGACGTCGTCGCGCACGACCATGGCGACCTCGCGGCCGACCATCCGCATCGGGTGGCCCATGGGGCCGCCGACCACGCCTTCGTGATCGACCGCCACCACCCTCGGTGGCCAAGCCGGTGACGCGTGCGGCTTCCTTGCCCCCGTCGAGCCGGATGGCTAGCATGCGCCGCGTGTCCGTCCGCCGTCCCCTCGCCCCGGTGCTTGGCGCCCTGCTCGCGTTCATCGCGGTCATCGGCATGACCGCGCTCTCTAGCTGGCATGGCGCGACCGTCCAGATCGGCGAGCCGGCCCATCGGGTGTCGGTAATCCACGTCCACGGAGATAGGGTGCCGGCAGACCCCGATGCCGCCATCCACGTCGCGGCGCACATGGCCGGCGAGGGAATCGACCTGCCCGGCGTGAGTGTCGCGCGGCCCTACGCCGCGGCGGCCGACAGGCTCTGGCTGCCTGCTAGCGTCGTCATGCCCGGGGCGCTCGCGCCGCCATCGCTGCTGCGCCCCCCGCGCGTCTGATCCTGTCGGGGCGCGCTCCGGCGCGCCGTGGATCACTCGTGCAAGGAATCAGGAAATATGAACGGCAACTTCGGCCGGCGGCGCCTCGTGGCGCTGCTCGGCGGACTGGCGGGCTGGGCGCTCGCTGTCCCGGCGTGGGCGGAGCCCGCGCCGCCATTCGCGCAGCTGCTGCGGCAGGCGCAGGATTCACCGCGGATAAGGGCGATTGAGGCCGACGTCGATCGCGCGAAGGGGTTCTCCGAACAGGCGCGGGCGCGGCCGAACCCGACGGTGAGCGTCTATGGCGAGAACTTCGCCGGAACATCGCCCTATGGCGGGTTCGGCCGCAGCGAGACGACGCTGCAATACAGCCAGCCGTTCGAGATCGGCGGCAAGCGCTCGGCGCGGATCGCGGCCGGTGAGGCCGGCGTCGTGGCCGCGCAAGCCCGGGCGCAGCAGGCCCGCGTCGCCTTCGCCTATGAGCTGGCGCTGGCATATGTGGCGGTGGAGGTCGCGGACCGCCGGATCGCGATCGCGGACGACGAGGTCGAGGAGGCCGGGGCCGACCTGCGGGTTGCCAACGCGCTGGTGAACGCCGGCAAGGAGGCGCGGCTGCGCGCGCTCCAGGCGGAGACGGACCTCAATGCCGCACGCGCCGCGCTCGAGGCGGCGAAGGCGACCCGCACCGCGGCGTTGGCCCGGTTGTCTGCACTCGCCGGCGTCGAGACGCCGTTTACCGGCGTATCGGAGTCGCTGCTCGACCAGTCCGACCCTCGCGCCGTCTACGGTCCCGTCGACCCGCTGCGGAGCACGGCGTATCTGACTGCCGTCGCCGAACGCGACGCCGCGGCGCGGCGCGTCGCCGCCGAGCGGAGGCGTGCGATCCCGGACGTCACCGGCCAGATCGGCGTCCGGCGCCTCGCGGGCGACCGCGCCACCGCGCTGGTGGCGGGCGTCTCGGTCCCGCTCAGCATCTTCGACCGGAACCGGGGCAACGTCGCTGCAGCCGAGGCCGAGGTGCGTGGCGCCGACGCGAGGATCGCAGGTGCCAGGATGGAGACGGAGGCCAACGTCCGCGCCGCGCTCGCGCTGGTCGACGCGGCCGACGCCCGCGTCGCCGCCGCCGCCCGCACGATGGCGACCGCGCGCGAGACCTACCGCCTTGCACGCATCGCCTACGAGGCCGGCAAGTCCCCGTTGAGCGAACTGCTGATCGCCCGTCACGGTCTCGGGGTCGCTCGGGGCGTCGGCGTCGACGCCACCTCTGCCCGCCTCGACGCGCTAGCCCAACTCGCCAGCCTGCAGGGCGTGGCCATCACCGGAGGACCGGTCAAATGAACGACAGGAACAGACTTTACGGCGCTGCGCTCGGCCTCGCCGCGGCAGCGGCGCTTGGATTCGGCGCCGCTCGCCTGACGCAGCCTCCCCCGCCCGCCCCGCAGGCGACCGCGTCTGCGCCGGGTGTGCCGAGCGACGAGGTCGAGATCGGCGCCGAGGGCATCCGCACGTCCGCCATCACCGTGGCGGGTGCCATGGCGGGCCAACTTGATGCGGCCATCCCGGCCTCGGCCACGGTCGAGGCTACCCCGGACGCGGAGGCGGTGCTGACCGCCCGCGCGCCCGGGACCGTGACGCGCATCTTCAAGCGGATCGGCGATCCTGTCCGCGCCGGCGAGACGCTGGCTTTGGTCGAGAGCCGCGACGCCTCGACCATTGCCGCCGATCGCGACGCGGCCGGTGCGCGGGTCGCCCTGGCGTCCAAGCAGCTCGCGCGCGAGCGGTCGCTGCTTGCGCAGGGCGTGTCGCCTCGCGCGGATTACGAGACGGCGCAGGCGAACCTCGCCGTCGCCCAGGCCGACGCCCGCCGCGCGAGCGCGGCTGCGGGCACCGTCCGCCTGTCCGGCGACGGGCGGTCGGTCGCGGTCGTCAGCCCGGTGACGGGGAGGCTGACCGCAGCGACCGCCAACCTCGGCCAGTTCGTCGCCGCGGAGACCGAGCTCTTTCGCGTCGCCGACCCCACGCGCCTGCAGGTCACCGCCAGCCTCCCCCCTGCCGACGCGCCCCGGGTGCGTGCCGGAGATCGGGTCGAGCTGACCACCAGCGATGGCCGCACCATCGAGGGCCGGGTCCGGTCCGCGACTGGCGTCGTCGATCCGACCACCCGCGCAGCGACCGTCCTCGTCGAGCCGACCGCAGGTGGAAGCCTGCTCGTCCCGGGCCAGCTCGCCCAGGCGCGCATCTTCGCGAGCGGGGGAGCGGCGAAGTCGGGAGTGATGGTCCCGCAGGACGCGGTCCAGACGATCGGCGACCGCACCGTCGTCTTCGTCCGCACGCCGCGCGGTTTCAAGGCGCGCACCGTGCAGATCGGCAGCCGCAGTGGCGGCCTCGCGGCGATCACCACCGGCCTGCGCGCCGGGACCCCAATTGCCACGACCAACGCCTTCCTGCTCAAGGCCGAGCTTGAGAAGAACGAGGGAGGCGACGAATGATCGCGCGCATCCTCTTGGTCTCGGTCAGGATGCGATGGCTCGTCGCGCTCCTGACGCTCGTCGTGGTGGGCTTTGGCGCATGGCAGATCACCAAGCTGCCGATCGACGCGGTGCCGGACGTCACAAACCGGCAGGTCCAGATCAGCACGTTCGCCCCGACCCTCGGCCCGGTCGACATCGAGAAGCAGGTCACGTTCCCCGTCGAGACGGCGCTCGCTGGCATCCCTGGGCTCGAGATGACCCGGTCCTTCTCGCGCAATGGCTTCAGCCAGGTGACCGCGGTGTTCACCGACAGCACAGACATATACTTCGCCCGCCAGCAGGTGACCGAGCGCCTGGCACAGGCCACGGGCAGCTTGCCCGCGGGGGTGCAGCCCAACCTCGCGCCGCTATCCACCGGACTCGGGGAGATCTTCTTCTATTCGGTCGCGTTCCGCCATCCCGATGGGAAGGGCGTGAAGGCGGTCGACGGCAAGCCCGGCTGGCAATCGGATGGCAGCTATCTGACCCCCGAGGGCGAGCGCCTGACGACCGAGCTGGCCAGGGCCGCGTATCTGCGCACCGTGCAGGACTGGATCATCCGGCCGCAGATGCGCGCCGTGAAGGGCGTGGCTGGCGTCGACAGCAACGGCGGCTACGTGAAGCAGTATCTGGTCGAGCCCAACCTCAACGCTCTCGCCACCTACGGCCTCTCCTTCACCGAGCTTGCGGACGCACTCGAGCGGGCGAACCTGTCCGCGGGATCCAACTACGTGCGCCGGGCCGGGGAGAGCTTCCTGGTCCGCGCCGACGCGCGCCTGAAGTCCATGGAGGAGATCGAGGATGCGGTCGTCGCGACGCGCGGTGGCGCGCCGGTCCGCGTGAAGGACGTCGGACAGGTCGTGATCGGCGGCGCGGTCCGCACCGGGTCGGGTAGCCGCATGGGATCGGAGGCGGTCATCTCGACCGTGCTGATGCTCGTCGGCAGCAACAGCCGCATCGTCGCGAACGCCGCGGCCGATAAGCTCACCGAAGTCGGCCGGTCTATGCCGCCCGACGTCTTCGCGGAAGCGGTCTACAACCGCTCCAAGCTCGTCAACGCCACCATCGCGACGGTCGAGAGGAACCTGACCGAGGGCGCCCTGCTCGTCATCGTCGTCCTGTTCCTGCTGCTCGGCAACATCCGGGCCGCGCTCATCACCGCCGCCGTCATCCCCGTCACGATGCTGATGACCGCGTCCGGCATGAACGGCCTCGGGGTGTCAGGCAACCTGATGAGCCTAGGCGCACTCGACTTCGGGCTCATTGTCGACGGTGCCGTTATCATCGTCGAGAACGCGCTCAGGAGGTTGGCGGAGAGGCAGGAGCACGAGGGTCGCCTCCTCACGCGCGGGGAGCGAATGGAGGAGACGACGCTCGCGGCGCAGGAGATGGTGCGACCGACCGTCTACGGCCAGCTCATAATCTTCCTCGTCTTCGTGCCGCTGCTCACCTTCCAGGGCGTCGAGGGCAAGACCTTCGCTCCGATGGCGGTGACGCTGATGGTGGCGCTGGCGTCTGCCTTCGTCCTGTCGGTGACCTTCGTGCCGGCGATGATCGCGCTGCTGATCAGGGGTCGCGTCAGCGAGACCGAGGTCAAGCCGATCCGCTGGTTCAAGGAGAGGTATGAGCCCGCGCTGCGACGGGCGGTCGGCCGGCCGGGGCCGTTCATCGCGGGCGGCGCCGGAGTGTTCCTGGCGGCGGTCCTGTGCTTCGGCCTGCTCGGCGAGGAGTTCATGCCACAGCTCGACGAGAAGGACATCACCGTGACGAACTTCCGGGTGCCGTCGGCGTCGATCGACCAGTCGACGCAGATGCAGCTGCGCATCGAGAACGCGCTGAAGTCGCTGCCCGAGGCGGCGCTGGTCTTTTCGAAGAACGGCAACGCCGACCTCGGCACAGACCCGATGCCGCCGAACGCGTCCGACACCTACTTCATACCCAAGCCGGAGAAGGACTGGCCTGCGGGCGTGAACAGCAAGGACGACATCCTTCGCCGCATCGAAGCGAAGATGCGGCCGCTGATCGGGAATCGGACAGAGATCCAGCAGCCGATCCAGATGCGCTTCAACGAGTTGATCGCCGGCGTCCGGGCGGACGTCGCGGTGAAGCTGTATGGCGATGACCTGGAGCAGATGACGCGCCAGGCGCTGCGCGTCGCCGACGTGCTTCGGGCGATACCCGGCGCAGGCGACGTGAGCGCCGAGCAGACGTCGGGTGCACCGACCTTCGACGTCCAGATCGATCGTCCGGCCGTCGCGCGATACGGCCTGTCCGTGGAGGAGGTGGCGAATACGGTGGCTGCGGCGCTCGGGGGTCGCGAGGCTGGCCTCCTGTTCGAGGGCGACCGACGCTTCGCGGTGGTCGTCCGCCTGCCCGACGCGCAGCGCGACGACCTCGAGACGCTCGGTGCGATCCCGGTGATGCTGCCGACGTCCGAGGGTCAGGTGGCGCGATCGATCCCGCTACGCGAGGTCGCACGGTTCAGCTACACCCAGGGGTTGAACCAGATCAGTCGCGAGAACGGCAAGCGCATGGTCGTCGTCCAGGTCAATGTGCGCGGGCGCGACCTCGGCGGGTTCGTGCAGGAGGCCCAGGCGAGGATCGGGGCGCTCGACCTGCCGCCGGGCATGTATACGGCGTGGGGTGGCACGTTCGAGAGCCTTCAGTCCGCGCGCCTGCGGCTGATGATCGTGGTGCCGATCTGCTTCCTCGCCATCTACGCGCTGCTCTACATGGCCCTGGGAGGGCTCGTGCCCGCCGCGATCGTGTTCAGCGCGGTGCCGATGGCGCTGGCGGGGGGCGTGTTCGCCCTGCTGCTGCGGGGCATCCCGTTCTCGATCACGGCCGCCGTCGGGTTCATCGCGCTGTCGGGCGTCGCCGTGCTCAACGGACTCGTCATGATGAGCGCGATCCGCAAGCACCGCGAGGACGGCGCCGGCGACGACCAGGCGATCATCGACGGCGCGATGGAGCGCGTGCGCCCTGTCCTGATGACGGCGCTCGTCGCGAGCCTCGGGTTCGTGCCGATGGCGGTCGCGACCGGGACCGGCGCCGAGGTCCAGCGGCCCCTGGCGACGGTGGTCATTGGGGGTCTCATCACCTCGACGGCGCTGACGCTGCTGGTGCTTCCCGCCATAACCGCCTGGGCGGCGCGCCTGATGGGAAGACGCGCTTCCGCACGCGGAACGCCGGAGGGGACCGTCCCCGTGAAGTGATCGTCACGGCGGGCGTCGCGACCTCCACCCGCGCAGCTAGTCCGAAGGAGTCAAGACATGGAAGCGCAACCTCATTTCCTGCTCAGGGTCTACACCGACGAGGCCGCTATGGTTGGTGACCGGCGCGGGTTCGACTTCGTGCTCGACCGGGCGCGTGAGGCCGGCTTGCTTGGCGCGACCGTCCAGCGCGCCGCCGCCGGCTTCGGCCATGGCGCGCATCTGCACCGGCGCGGGCTTATCGATCACAATTTCCCGGTCATCGTCGAGATAGTCGACGAGGAGGGCCGCGTCCGGGACTTCTGGGCGGGCATGGCCGCGACGACCGGCATCGGGCTGGTGACCCTTGAGCGCGTGGAGGTGCTGAGCAGCGGCCCGCCCGCCCCCTCGCGGCCGGCATAGGCATACTCATCCCGTAGCCGTCCAACCGCGGGATTTCCGCTTCTCGTTCTGATGCCGTCGTCATACAATCGGGTGAGATGAACATCGGCCAGGCATCGAAGGCGAGCGGGGTCTCGCAGCGGATGATCCGCCACTACGAGAAGCTATCCCTGATTCCGCCGCCGCCGCGCCGCGACAGCGGCTATCGCGATTACTCGGATTCCGACGTCCATCGGCTGCTCTTCATCGCCAACGCACGCGATCTTGGCTTTCCGATCGCCGAGATCGCCGATCTGCTTTCGCTGTGGCACGACCGCGACCGGGCGAGCGCGGACGTGAAGGCCCTGGCGCTCGCACGTGCGGAGGACCTCGGCCGCAAGGCCGCCGCCCTGGAGCGGATGCGCGGCGCGCTGCTCGACCTGGCCGCAAGTTGCCATGGGGACGGACGCCCGGACTGCCCGATCATCGATGGACTTTCGGGAGGGCTGGCCAAGTCATGAGGCATCGAGTGGCGCTTTCGGTGCTACCGACCAAGACTTACGCAAAACTAATTTACCGCCGGTTCAGCCCGTTCTCTTTTCGTTCTTGACATAACCTTGACATCCGTGTCAGGGTTCAGATGCGCGGGATGTCCCGTGCGTCGGCGCCGGGCGCCGGATGTTGAAAGGGACTGACGAAAGGGACTACCTATGAAAGAGACTGTCGCCGCGAGGGCGCAAGGCCTCCCGCAACTCATGGACATGCTGACCAACGTGGTCGTGACCTTGGATGCCGTCGGGGCGGATTCCTATTCCGACGTGTTCCTCTACGTCGCGGGGTGCCGCGACGGCCGGCCGATGGGCGAGCTCTCGCTCGAGCGCGGCGACATGTGGATCTCGACCCACGCCGACCACCGGCCGACGACGCCCGGATACGTGCGCGCCAACGACGTCGCCGACCGGCGCGCGCTGCTCCTCGCCGACCTCGTCTACCTGATGTGGCACTGGCGCTGGGACAGCGCCGAGGCGGCCAAGGTGGTCGGCGTCGGCGAGCAGATCCTCGACCGCTGGATCGGCCAGGCGGCCGAGAACGGCGGCGAGGCCATCCCGCCCGTCGTGGCGCAGCGCGCGCGCCGCCTCATCGTCGTGGAGCAGCTGCGCCTGATCGTGGGGGTGGAGGATGCGCTCGCGGCCGCCTGGGTGCATGACGCGCGTGCTGCTTTCGGCGGACGCTCGATCCGCGATCTGCTCGTCGACGACGGCGAGGTCGGGTTCCGCCGCGTCCTGCTGCTGCTCCTCAACCAGGTCGCCGCGACCAGCCACACGGTCCACTGAGTTCTGCGCGGTGGACGATTCCGACGAATCCGACGTTGAACGCGCGAAGCGGCTTTTGCTGGCCGATGGCCGCTTCAGGGTGCTGGAGCGTGTCGCGTTGCCCGACCGGCGCGTGTCGTTCGGCCCCACGTCCGGATCGCGGATCGGCATCTGTCTCGACACCGAGACGACCGGCCTCGATCCCGTCACCGACACCATAGTCGAGCTCGCGCTGAGGCGCTTCAGATTCACGTCCGCCGGCGAGATCGTCGCACTGGACGCGCCGTTCTCGTGGCTCGAAGACCCTGGTCGGCCGCTGGATCCGGTCGTGGCCCGGCTCACGGGTCTCTCCGACACCGACCTCGCTGGCCGCGAGATCGACGACGGCGCAGCGATCGAACTGATGTTATCCGCGTCGCTGGTGGTGGCGCACAACAGCCGGTTCGACCGGCCGTTCGTCGAGAAGCGTCTGCCGGCCGCTGCCGGCCTGCGCTGGTCGTGCAGCATGGAGGAGGTCGACTGGGCGGCGGCCGGTTACGAGGGTCGCGCGTTGCGCTGGCTATTGGATCAGGCGGGCTGGTTCTACGAAGCGCACCGGGCGGGTGACGACGTCGATGCGCTGATCCAGTTGCTGCGGCACCGGTTGGGCGATGGCTCCTCGGTGCTGTCGCACGTCATCGCCGGGGCCGAGCGGGGCGGCTGGCTCGTCCGGGCGCACGGTGCGCACTACGACCGCAAGGACGTTCTCCGCCGCCGGGGGTATTTCTGGAACGGCGCGTCCAGCGAGTGGATGCGCGAGGTCGCGGTCGACCGCCTCGACGAGGAGCGCGAATGGCTGCGGCTGGAGGTCTACTCGCCGGAATATCGACCGCGCGCGTCAGCGCCGATCGTAGACCGCATCGACGCCGGCGGCAGATACCGCCGTCTTCAGTAACCGCGCCGGCCGCCCTCACCGCCATGGCGACGTGGCGAGATCGGATCGGTCGTGCTCGGGCAGGATAGCCCCGAACCTGCCAGGCAGGCGGGCCAGCGAGCACTCGGGCACGTCGATGATGGCCCGCGTGTAGTTCCGCCCCGTCCATGCCTTGCGTATGGCGTATTCGGGTCTGGCGAGCAGCGGGTGACCTATGAGCGACGAAACCTGCCTTCCGCTCAGCGCGACCGAGAGCGTGGCGGCGATCCGGTGGCCGCGCGCCACGATCTCGTGCCGGGTCGACAGGAACGTGTCGTCACCGCCCTCGCGGTAGATGACACCGCTGCCCAGATCGATGGTGGCGCGCAGCAGGTCGCCGATCGGCGGGCGCTCGACGCTGAGCGACGCGACCCTATTGGGGCGACCGGTCGTCGGGTCCTTGATGTGGACGTCTATCGGCAGCGCGTTACTGTTCGTCGGTGCCCAGCGCACGCGGTCGAGCATGTCCTCCGCCGGCATACCTGCCATCGCCAGCGCGTCGCGGAGCACCCGGGAGCAGCGCCATGCCCAGGCGGGCGGATCCCACAGCAAGCGGCCGTCGATCGCTATCAGGCATTCGCGGATCTCGGCACCGCGACTCGCTCGCAGGGCATCGGCGAATTCCTGCAGCCGCCTGGCGCGCCGCTTGGGCCCGAAGGCGTCAGGGACGATGACCCGGCGCTGATCGACCTGCAGGAGATATCCTAGAGGGTGGCTGCTTCCAACCGTCATCGGTGGCAGCCTGGTGAGGCCGGCGCCCGCGATCGCTGCCGCCACCTCGTCGTGCCTGACCGTCGGCAGCAGGTCGAGCAGCCATTGGATTTCGGGATATTGCGGCATCCGCCGACGGTAGTCGGCGTCGCGGTATTTTCGGTTAACGCGAAGCGGTCAGTCGTCTTCTTCGACGAGGTCGAAGGACAGCGGCCGACCGCCGCTGTCGCCCAGCCGCTCGGCGAGGACGGTGGCGAGGTTCGTGACGATGACGGCCCTCGCCTGCTCGAGCGAAAGCACCGGATGGACGCTGGCATCAAAGCCGGCCGTCGCCCCATCCTCCTCGTGTCCGGCCCGCGCCAGCAGGCGCAGTCGGCCGAGTCGCGGGCCCACGAGCCGGGCGGTCGGCGCGCCGAACGGGAGTTCGGGCGACCGGCGTCCCGACATCACGATGCCCGACGACCTGAACCGCTTGAACAGCCGTGTCCAGTCGGCTGAATAGCTGGATCCGAAGACGATCCGCGGCCGCACCGGCACACCGGAGAGGTTCGCCGACCGCAGCGTCGCGTCGGCGATGGCAGCGACGATCATGTCGGCGCTTGGCGGCGCCAGGGCGACGGCGTGGCCGACCGGCGCGCCGGTGAACAGGTCAATCGCCAACGTGAGGGTCGGACGCCTGGGGAACGGCCGGTCCTCGGCGAAGATGTCGACCAGGCAGTGGTCGAAGACGATGACCTCGCCGAAGCCGCGGGCCACCTCGTTCGCCTCGCGGCGGAGCAGCTCGCCGTTGCCGGCCTCCTCCTTGGCTATGGCCTGCAGCACGAAGCGCCGTAGCGTCTCGCGCGCCGGCGGCTTGGTCTTGTCGTCCCAGCCGCGGGCCACCGCGTCGACGATGACGTTCGGAGTCCGGTCGCGGGTCGAGCCGAGCGCGCTTCCGATCCTGGTCTCGATCTCCGCGGCGCGTTCGGCCTTGACCGAGGGCCGCTTCGGCACGACCGGTTCGCTGTAGGGCGCCAGCGGGATGGGTGATCCCGTCCGCTCCCACAGCTTGCACAGACCGTAGAACCGCGATCGGCCGATGCCGAGTTCGGCAGCGAAACGATCGGCCTGTTCGGCGGAACGCCTCTCGAGCGCGAGGTAGCGCTCGATGACGTCTCTACGTTTCAGCGCCTCCGCGCGCTTCTCCAGCGTCAGCTCGAGCCAGCGCGGATCGTCCCGCCAGTCCTCGCCGTCGGTCGTCATGAACGCCCCTGCATCATCGCGGGGGACGATAGGCGATCGTTCATGCGGCAGCAAGAAGCGCGTCAGCGCACGCTGCCACGAAGGAACGTGGTCGGAATAGGATTGACAGGGCACAGCTTTTCCTCTCTTGTTACTATCACGTTCAAGTAGGGTGGGTATTCTTATATGGGTGGAATGGAATGTGAGGTCGCGACGGCGCGACCGGTGACGGGGCTGGTTCCAACGATGCGGGCTTCCGCGAAGGGCGTGGTGGAGCGCCACTACCGTGCGATGGCGTTCGAACAGGTTCGCCAGGCGATGTCGGCAACGGCCTCGGAGCCGGGGTCGGGCGTTCTCGGCCCGCTCGCCATCCACGCGACGCTCCGCCCGATCGGCTCGTTCGCCACGGACGCAGTGCTGGCGCTGCTGAGAGGATCGGCAGCCCCCGTGCCGTTCGAGGCCGTCGTCGCGGCCCTCGGCTCGCGGGTGGCTGCGCGCTTCGCGGTGCTCGAACTCGTCGGGCGCGAGGCCATCCGCGTCCTGACGCCCGGCTACCTCTCCGGCGCGACGCTGGTGGAGGCCTGCCAGCTTTCCGCACCGGCGGGGGGTGGCGGATGGCACTGAGCTTCGACGGATGGACGTTCACGGGCGGACGCCTCAGCGAAAGGGTCGAGCGGGTGCTCGCCCACGCGATCGGCACCGAGTTCCTCCCCCCGGTCCGGCCCTGCGCCAAGATGGCCCATGCACGAGCCCTCAATGAACTGGATGGCGCGGGACTCCCCTTCGTCTCCTACGATGCGGTGCGGCGGCGGATGGGGTTGATCCAGCGGTGGTTCGACCTGCGCCGGGAGATGAAGCTGGCGTTCAATCGCCAGATCCCGCTCGACCTGATCGTCGTCGACGCGAACGGCACGCCGATCGGCAGGCCGCTTATCACGCTCTCGGGATCGGTTCGGGTCGAGGGGGACCGGGGCTGGCTCGATGCGCGGGCCGAGGTCAGCTTCCCGAGCGGCGCACCCACGGCCCCGATGGGCGTGTGGCGTTCGATGGAGGCGAAGCGGATCCGTGCCCGCATCAGCGACGATGCTCTGGAGGGGCCAGTTGTCGACAACCGTTCCGAAACGGGCCGCTCTGCCTTCCGCCGGCGCGCCCGGCTCGCGCGGCTATTGGATGACGCGCAATCCCTGCTGGGCATCTTCAACAGGTGCGGCCCCGCCCTGTCGTTCGGATACCTGGTGTCCGCGCTCGGCTCGCGGTGCGCGGTCGAAGCAGCCGTCCGCCACCTCATCCGCGAAGGCAAGCTCTGGTCGCCCGAGGAGCACGAGTTCAGCGACGACAGCATGATCCACCGGGCGTCCAACGATGTCTTCTGAATTCTCCGCCGGGTCGCTGTCGAGGGTTCTCCACCATTGCATGTCGGAATCTCGGCCACCCGCCTGCGGGACTGCAGCACGCCGGGGCCCGAAGCCGTGACGGCGACCCAGCCCTCGCCCGGCCTGATCGTTCCGACGCCACGGAACCAGTATCGCGCCGGCGCCGGGCTTCTTTTCGGGGACCTCGCCGCCGACCTCGTCCGTGATCCTTCGCGACGCACGAGTTCGCAGTCGTGCACCGGTGAGTTCATGTCCCTGACCACGTCGAGGCGGCTGGTCTTCGAGAGTGCGGGAGAGCGCGACCTGCTCGTCATGCTCGACGTCGACTACCGCACGGTCGAGCTGGTTTCGCAGCCCGAGCGCTTCCGGGTCCACAACGGATCGCGCTGGACCAGCTACGTGCCGGACGTGTTCGCCGCGTCGCTGCACGGCGAGCGCTGTTACTTCCAGGTGAAGCCGGGGGCCCGGTTCGGTGCGGACCCGACGCTCAAGGGGCGGATCGACTCGATCGATTCCGAGAGCGCCGCCCGGGACGCGATCCACCGCCTTTGCCCCCGCGAGGCTCTGCGTGTGGGTCGAAGGCTATCCAACGCGCGCTGGATCCACGCGGCGGCGACGGCCATCGATCCAGTCGAGGCGCGCAAGGTGCATATGATCTTGCGCTCGTTCACGTCTCCCTGCCGCCTCGGCGCGCTTCGCGCTGCGGGCTTGGACGTGCGGTTGCGCAACTGCCTTCTCGGTCTGGTGGGCCATCGTGACGTGGCCGTCGCGCTCGGCGCGGCGATCGACGACGATCTGGAGGTCTACTGGTGATGGAGCACGTTCCTTCGAACAGGCTGGCGATCAATGTCGGCGACACGCTGCAGATCGGAGACCCCTCCGACAACCTGCTGAAGGTGGTCAAGCGCACGCGCGGCGGGTGGGTCGTCCAGCCGCACGGCGCAGACACAACCGAATTCATGGCCGACCTCGACCTGGTCATCGCCTACAATGACCGGCGCCTGCGTCGCTGGGCCTGTGACCTGGAAGGTCTCGACGAGCGTGTCGCCGCCAAGTTGAAGTCGGCGTTCGACGCATGGCCGCCGCATTGCCAGCGCGAATGCCTCCGCCGCCTGGCGTTCGTCGAGGCCATCGATGCCGTCCGCGATACTTACCGCAGCGTGGACGCCGCGGCTACGGCAGTGATCCCGGACGTCTGGGAGCGGATGTCCGCCGAATGGCAGGACCGCGAGCGCGAGGCGGCGACGGAAGCCGCTACCAAGGTGCGCCGCCGCGACGGCGCGGATGCCGATGCGGAACCGATCCGCATGAAGGTCGTGAAGAGGCCCCAGCCGTCAACCGCCTCGACGTGGTTCTCCGTGTGGAGCGATTCCGGACGGAACGAGATGGCCCTCATGCCCGACTACGAGAAGCGGGGCTTTCGCGATCCTCGCTACCCGGTCGCGAAGTCCGAGGACGAGAAGGACACCTACCAGTTGATGGAGGAGGCCGCTAAGGGGGCCTACCTCGACCTGATCAGGCGTTCGAAGCAGGTCGCCTACGAATTCTACCGGAAGCTCTGCGAGGCCAGCGGTATCCCCTTTGTCGCGTCACGCACCTTCCGGCGCTTCCTGAAGAAGCACTACGACGCCTACGACCGCTGCGTTAAGCGCGAGGGCAAGAAGGCCGCTTGGCTCCAGTTCGGCATCTTCGTCCTCCGCGATCTGCCCGACCGTCCGCTGGAGGAGGTCGAGGTCGACCATTGCCTGGTTGACCTGGTCGTCGTCGACGAGAACGGTCGACCGATTGGGCGGCCCTGGATCACCGTGTTCCTCGACCGCGCCACCAAGTGCATCATCGGGATCCACGTCAGCTTCCTTCCGCCGAGCTACATGACGGTCCAGCGCGCGCTCGCGCACAGCATGTATGAGAAGGACCTCTCGGCCTTCCCGGGGCTGAAGAACGATTGGCCCTGCTTCGGGCTGGTCGAGTGGCTAATCAGCGATCGGGGCAAGGAGTTCCTGAGCCGCAGCTTCCGGACGGCATGCCTCTTGCTCCACGTCTATCCGATCGCGCTGCCGGGCCGGAAGCCTTGGTTGAAGGCGGCCGTCGAGAGGATTTTCCGCACCTTCCATGTGCGCGTCTTCGATCTCCAGGAGGGCACGACGAAGGCATGGAACGCCGACACCTACAACTCGGCCAAGCGTGCGAAGGTGGACAGGCCCGAGTTCGACCGGCTCATCGTGGAGTGGATCGTCGACGACTACCACCAGACGCCGCACCCGGCGCTCCTCCGCAAATACGGCCGCGAGATGACGCCGCACCAGGCTTGGACCATGCTGGTGGAGCGCTACGGCGTGCGCTGGGCGCCCGACCCCGATCACGCGTTCCGCATCACGGGCGAGATATTCCAGCGCAAGATCCTTTCGACCGGCATTCACATCAAGAACCAGATCTACGTGGACGAGCCCCTGCTCGCCCGCCTTCTCCGCCGCAACGGCGCCAAGGACCGCATGTGGACCTTCCGGCGCGACCGCGCCGACCTCGGGCGCATCTGGATCCTGGTCGAGGGCGAGGGATGGCAGGAGATCCGCAACATCGACTTCGCCCTGACCGATGGCGTGTCCGAGCTGCAGTATGCCATCTGGAAAGGGGACGCCATCGACCACCTCGAACGCGGCGAGGAGCCCTGTGTCGAAGATCTCGAACAGGCCCGCATCCGCGTGGAGGCGACACGCGCCGAGGCGCTGGAGGGCGGGACGACGCTGGCCACCGCCCTCAAGTGGGCGAAATATGGCGACATGGGCGAGACGTTCACGCCAGTGCCGGGCTTCGGCTCGGCCGAGCGGCTGCTGCCTCCCGCAGCGCAGGTCCTGCTCGCGCCACCGGCGAACGACACGACGCCCTCCGAAGATGAGGTCGACGCCGACGCCGACGACGCGGAGAATACCCCCGCCGTCGCGACGCCCGCGACCGATGCGTCGCTCCTCGCCGACATCGACGCCGCGGCGCTACTGCTCATCCGGAAGATGCAGTCGTGAGCGATCTGCAGGGCTATGAGCCGGGCGAGGTCGAAGCCGCGACGCTCGCGGCCAGACTCGAGAATGGGATCATCCCCCACCCGTCCCTGGAGACGGCGCAGAAGGCTCTGCGCATGCACCAGTTGCGCAGCGTGCCGCTCGATGGCCGCGCGCCGCAACCCGGTCATCTGCTGATGCTGACGGGCGAGCCCGGCGCCGGAAAGACCACGCTCCTGAGGCTGCACAAGCGTCGGTTCGACGACGTGCGCGACGACGACGGGCTGCGCATCACGGCGGTGCTCGCGGAGATGCCGAGCCCGTGCACGAAGAAGGGCGTGGTCGAGGCCATATTCCGCGCCATGCAGCACGACGTCCCGCGCGACTGGAACTCCGCGCACATCATCGAGGAGATCGCGAACCTCGTTCAGAAGCACCACACGCTCATGATCATGCTGGACGAGGCGGACCGCATCTTCGGCGTCGACACCGACGCCGTCGCGAAGTTCCTCGTCTCGCTGCTCAACGTCGTGAAGGCGCAGTTCGTGCTGGCGGGCGCTCCGAGGATCCTCAACCTCAACACCGGCTACGGGTTGGAGCGCCGCACCGAGGAGGACATCGTCCTCTCCCCGTATCGCTGGGACACGGCCGAGGGCCAGCGCAACTTCCGCACCCTGCTCGAGGTCTTCGACCTCCGGCTCGGTTTGGGTGCGCCCGTCGGCCTCAAGGAGTTCGACCTCGCGCGCCGCATCTACGTCGCCACCGGCGGCCATGTCGGCATCGTGTCGAAGCTGCTCGTGGCGACCCTGCGTCGTGCGGCTGAGGCTGGACGCGACTTCGACCGGAAGCTGCTGGGCGAGGTGTGGACCGACCTGCGCCGCAAGGAGGTCGAGCAGCAGGCGATCGATTTCGATTGCGACGTCCTGCTGAAGCCGGCGAAGCCACGGCCCTCCGTTCCTCCATCGCAGAACCCGTTCCTGTGCAAGGCGGACAAGGTCAAGGACATCTGGGCCGCGCAGGTGGCGACCGCGGCAAAGGCCGCGGCCGACGCCGAGGCGGAACGACGGGGGCGCCGCAGGCTCAGCCAGCGCTCGAGCGCAAACGTGTGAGCTTATGGACGCGCGCTTCCCCCTGACCATCCGGGCCCGGGAGTTCGAGCCGTGCCATGCCGCCGCCGCGCGGCTGGGCTCGAGGTGGGGCGCGTCAGATCCGCTCCGGTTCGCGCGTGGGATCGGGCATCCGCTGGCCAATCTCGCCAAGGGGGTCGCCGTCCGTTCCTTCGCGCAGCGCGCGGGCCTCGATGCTGACGAGGTTCAGGGCCATTCGCCGATCGTCCTGCCCGCGACGAGGACCGTATCGCTCCGCGGCCAGGTCCTGCGACTGGGGGACTGGTCGATGCGAACAAGGAGGCGCTGCCCGGTCTGCGTTGACGAGGATCGCTCGACGGCGGGCATGGTCGGCGTCCCGCCGGAATGGTGGACGACCAGCCGGGCGTGGTGGGACGTCAGGTCGGTCGATGCCTGCCCCGAGCACGGCGTTCGCATGCTAGAGCATTGCCGCGCATGCGGCGATGCGCAGACCTGGCGGATGGGGCTGCTGGGGTGCAGGTGCGGAGCGGTGCACGACGCGCGAGGGGCGGAGAGCGCCGATCCATCCGTAGCCGCCTACGTCGTGTCCCGACTGAGCTATGGTCCCACGAAGGTTGTGCCGGTCCTTGACGCTATGCCCCTAGTCGATGCCATCAGGACCATGGAGCTTCTCGGCGCGGCCCGTCTTGAACGGCGGGCGGTGAAGCCGCGCCGGGTGGATGGTGACCTGCCCGGCGACCGCGTGCACGGGCTTGCCGTGGCGATCGGATGGCCGGGCAGCTTTCGCGGCCTTCTCGATGCGCTCGTCGCTAGGGCGCCCGCCGCGGCCGCCGACGGGCTGATGGCGACCTATGGCTGGCTGTATTCCGAGATATGCGTCGGTGACGCCCCCCGCGCCACCGCCGAGCTGGTTGCGCCGGTCCTGCGCGACCACGCCGTGGCGCACGGCGTGATCGCTCGCGACGAGGAGCGTCTCGGCGCCAGCGTCCCGCCGACTATCTCCGCGACCGAGGCGGCGAGGCGCCTCGGTCGCTCCTATGCCACGACCCGGCGGCTTCTCGATGCGCGTGACGCCGTCCCCGAGGGTTCGCGTCGTGGCGTCGCGTTCGCCATCGACCCGCGCGTTGTCGATGGGATGGGTCAATTGCGACATGCTCCGCCGGCGGCGCACCTCCGCATTGGGCGTTCACAAGCGCGCGGTCTGATGCGTGACCCCCGGATTGCGGAGCTGCTGGACGTCGGTAATCCGACTGCGGCGGATGTGACGGAGGCCGTCCTCGCCCGCGCGACGGTAACCGTTCCGGATGGCCTCGTCCCGCTGCCGGTGGCATGCCGCAACATGTCCGTGTCGCTGGCGACCGCGTGCGGCGGCATACTTTCCAATCGGATCAGAATCGCTAGGTGCGGGACGGTCGACGAAGGACTGCGGGCCGTGTTGGTCCGCCAGTCGGACCTCGCCGGTCTGCGCGAGCCTGGCGAGACGTTGGGAGTCGAAGCCGTCGCGCGCTTGGGTGGGATCCACCACGACGCGGCGCTCCGACTCGTCCGGGAGGGGGTCTTCGGACCGCGAACCGGCGACGGCGTCGCGCGGGACCGCGTTGAGCGCTTCTTCGCGGAGCACGTGACAGCGGTGGAGCTTGCCCGTTTGAAGCGCACTTCATCGAGGAGCGTCTTGAGGACGCTTGCCGCCGCCGGGATCATGCCGAGGTTCGGGCCGCCCGAATGTCGACAGCTGATATACCTGCGTGCCGACGTCCCGACGGTGCATTGATGAAGCGGACCCTGCAGGACGAGAATGCGATCGGCCTCCTGCCGCTCACCGTGCGATACCGGCCCCATGAGAGGTCAATCTCGCTGTTGCGGCGACTGGCTACGAGGCGTGGCAGTCCGACGCTGAGCAAGTTCCTCGCGGACATTCGGCATTTCCCCTTCTTCACACTCAATGCGATGGCATCGGGGCGTAAACTGGACATCCTGGCCAGGATGTCGGGCATCGCGGAGGAATTGATCCGGGCATCGACCCCGGTCAGGACCGACCGCGGCTTCGTCATAGGGAGCGTGCTGATCGAACGCGCGGGACGTCTCATGCCCGGGAACTCGAGTGGCCGCTGGTGTCCAAGTTGCCTGACCGAGGACCTAGAGCGGCATGACGGTCCCCTGGAATGTCGGCCATACAGACGATTCTGGTGGGACCTTGAGGAGATCATCGGATGCCCGACACACGGTGTGCCGCTGGCATCGACCTGTCCGTCATGCGAGAAACCGGCGCGCTTGGTGAACCTCAGACCCGATCGCTGCGACTGCGGGGAGGACCTTGCGGGCATGCAGGCCGGAGAGCCCGTCGAGAACTTCGATCGGGTCCTGACGCAGGTCATGCTTGGGCGAAAGGCGCCGGCCTGGGCTGAAGGCATGAGTGTTCGCACGATGTCGGGTTTGGCGTCTCGCATGGGCATCCTGGACGAGTTCGGACCAAGGCGTCTCGTCCCCAGCAGCCTCGATCCGGAGGTTCGCATGGAACTGGCCGCCCGTGGCGCGTGCATCCTTGGCGCCGGTGGTGCGGAATTGTTTCAGGTGCTCGATCGCGCGGCGGCGCGTGGAACTGCAAGGACGCCGGGTCAGCTCTACGGCGAGCTGTGGGCCTGGCTCGATCGGAGCCACCCTGCTGACGAGGCGTCGCTGATGCATTTCAAGCGGCAGCTGGGAGAGCATGCCGGCTCGGCGCTGCGCAATGTGAGGGAGACCGAGCTCTGGGGGCGGCGCATTCCGCCCCACGGCTCCCGAAACGACGAGCCCGCCGGACACCACGGCACCGCGACGGTCGCCGATGGCGAATCAGGTCGCCGCACCGGCCGATTGGAGGACCTCGCGGCAGCGATGGGGATTCGGGTCCCCCAGATCCATTCCACGCCGGATGGATCCGCCGGCGAGCGGTTGCCGGGAGCGGTTCGAGGGGCCTGGATGACCTACCGCTACGACGTGGGAGGCGTGACTGCGCTCCTTCGCGACGCCGCCCGCATGCCGGTGTTCGACGTCGTCCCGCCCGACATGGTGGAGGTGATGCAGGCAACGCTGATCAAGCGCAGGTGGGCCGACGTCTACCGCGCTCTTCGTGAGGGACGATTGCGCGTGGCGGGCCGGCTGCGGGGTAAGGCGGGCGTTCCAAGCCTGATTGTGTTCAGACAGGAGGCTAGGGAAGCCTGCGCGTTCGAGGATCCCGCGGGTTCGGAGGCGACGATCTCCTACGCTCAAGGCTGTTCGAGATTGGGGATCACGACGAAGACAATGACCGCGCTCAAGAAGGCGAAGATGTTGCGATTTGCTCTGCGCCGGACCGCTCGTGGCGGTGCGGTCTGGCAGCCATGCGTGGAGTCTATCGAGGCGTTCGAGCGGGAGATGATAACAGCGGTGGAGATCCAACGCCTGACGGGCACGTCAATAAAGAAGGTCATCAACAAGCTCAGATCGTCGGGGATCGTCAGCATCCTCGAGCAGCGCGCCCATGTTCAAGCGTGTTACAAGCGCAGGGAGGCGCTAGATGTGTTCGAACTGATCGCTCGTCGAGGCGAGGCGGCCTAATTGAGTCCATTTAGAGAAGTAGGTTGGTTTAATTGCGCCCAAGCTGATAGTTTATATGGCCATAGGGCTAGTTTTCAGCGGCTTTAATGGGTCCATTAAGAGTACGCCCCGTGCGGGGCGTACGCTGCACATCAATCAGTCTTCCTCGTCGGCGATCCGCGCGAGATATCGTTCCATCTCCGCGCGTCCGCGCGACGTCAGCATCACCAGCCCGCGCCGCCCGTCGGTGGGGTCGTCCTGGCGTAACACCAGGCCGATCTTCTCGAGCTTGGCCAGCCAGCGCAGCCCGGTGGTCTGCGCGACGTCCGCAGCCAGGCATGCCGTGCCGACGCACATCGCCCGTCCGATCGTATCGGCGAGGTAGATTTCGAGCAGGATGTCCCAGCCCGGCTCGCCGAAGATCGAGAAGGATTGCGAAAAGGACTGCAGCCGGGCGCGGCGCTCGCGATACAGCCGATAGGCGGTCGCGACATGGTCGCTGTGCCCGTCAGTCGCGCTGGCCGCGCGTGCCGCGATCGCCGCCACGTGATCCCCAAGGTCCATCGCCGGGGTGGGTGACGGTATCATATCGAGTGACATCAGCGGTCTCCCCCGCAAATCGATCCATAGCCAGACTCCACGCCCGATCCTCGCCAAACCGCGCCAGCCGTCGCTGGTGGCGCAGCGTGCCGATCGCCAGGATCAGGAGCATGGGATAACTCCACATGACGATCATCACCGCATAGGTGACCCGGATGAGTTCCGTGTCGAACAGCTTGAGGATGTGCACCGCCGTGCTGTCCAGATGCAGTGCGGCGAGCACCATTGGCCACAGTCGGTCGGCCTTGAGCGCGATGACCACCAGAGCGATCAGCAACGCCAAATCGATCAGGAACATGCCGAGTTCGAGGCGGCTGTACTGGGCGGGATGTCCCACCACCAAGGTCAGCATCGCAGCGGCGATCAGCAGCCAGCCCGTAATGCGCTCCGGCGCCCCGCCCCGCCAAATCGCGTAACCACACGATCCCATCAGCAGCAGGTAGAAGATTGCGATGCGCATCGCGGGAGGATCGATCATGATCTGGTGCGGCCGTCAAGTTCGCAGCGCTGATCATGCTACGATCTTCAACGGTGCCGGAACTGGCTGCTCGCCAATGCCGCCCGTCGGTGGGCACACGCCGTCGCCTTCGCCGAAGCCGCGAAGCCCGAGCGCGCCAAGAACCTGCGGCGTCAGGCGATGCGCCTCAATGAAGAGCTCGCGCGCCTCGACCTGTGCGGACAGCGCCTTGGTCAGCATGCTGATCATTTCGACGCCGGTGCCGATCGGCAGATTGTTGGCCGCGCGGACGCGTAGCATCGCAGCGATACATTCGGCGGCATCGGCAGCCGCGGTGTCGGAAGACAGCTCTGCCTGGCGGAACAGCGGGGTGACTGTCGAAACGGCGTCGAGACGTTCTTTGCGCATTATACCCTCCCATTGCCGCGGCAATGAGAGGCCGCGACTATCGTCGATGAGCCGAGCCGGAAAAATCGATATGTCGTTCCAGCAGAACCTGGGTGAAGACATGGGCGCCCATCGCCAGTGCTCCCGTCAGCGCAATGGCGCCGACGGCGATACCAATGATGAGGCCAAGCCGCTCCAGGTAGCTGAAATTATATCTATTTTTCCGAAATTCTCGGACCCCCACCGCAACACCCAATGTCGCGGTCGGGACGTTCGAGGTAGTGCCACTATTCCGATTGCCGGTTACCCCAACCGGCTCGTACCCAATCCGATTGTCTCGTTCATATTCGACCAGCATGCGTGCCGCGTGCATGCTGCGCGAGGCTCCGAGCACGCGTCGCGCGTCGCGCAGATGCTCGACGACGGTATGCGGCGACAGCCCGAGTTCGCGGGCGATCTCCTTGGCTTCGAGGTTGCGATAAACCAGGCGCAGGCATTCGCGCTGCCGATGATTCAAACGAGATAACGCCAGATCATCCATTTCGGAGCAAATTATCAGGGTCTTCGCCGCAAGAGTCCAGAGAATATCGGAAATCGCCTGTCGCGCGGGGCGTTTTCCGCCTGTTTCGGGGGATGCCGTCGGCTCGGCCGGTCCCTGTGGCGGAGGGCATTTCCCGGCGGGCGGACGCCCCGCCGAGATCGCGTCCCGACGCGGCGAACGCATCTCGCCGCTGGCCGAGCGCCCGTCTCTCTGTCATATATCGGTACATCACCAAAGGGAGTTGCCCGATGCCACCGATCCCGCGCGCCGCCCTGCCGCTCGTCGCGATGCTGCTGTTCCCCGTCGCCAGTTCGACCAGCGCCGCACCGCCGGCAAGGCTGCCGGCCTATATCGCGCGCGCGGCCGCCGATCCGGCGCGCGCCGCCCAGGCGCCCGACGATGCGCGGCGGCACGGTCCCGAGATCGTCGCCTTTGCCGGGCTCAAGCCCGGCGGCAAGGTGCTCGACCTGATTCCCGGCGGCGCCTATTGGACGCGGCTGTTCGCCAGGGTCGTTGGGCCGCGGGGCCATGTCTACGGCATCTGGCCCAAGCCCTATGCCGACGAGGCGCATCGCAACGTCGTCGATTACGACGCGCTCTCGAAGACACCGGGCTTCGCCAACGTGACCGGCGCCGTGCAGCCGGCGGACAGCCTGGCGGTGCCCGAACGGGTCGACCTGGTGTTCACCGCGCAGAATTATCACGACTATCCCGACAAGTTCATGGGCAACATCGACCCGGCCGTGCTCAACAAGGCGGTGTTCGCCGCGCTCAGGCCCGGCGGCGTGTATCTCGTCATCGATCATGTCGCGGCCGCCGGTTCGGGAATGCGCGATACCGACACGCTGCATCGCATCGACCCGGCGATCGTGAAGAAACAGGTGATCGCCGCCGGCTTCCGCTTCGTCGGCGAAAGCCGCCTGCTCGCCAATCCGGCCGACGATCACGCCAAGCCGGTGTTCGACAAGACGATTCGCGGCCGGACCGACCAGTTCATCTACAAGTTCGTCAAGCCGATGCGCTGATCCCGTGGCGGCGCTCCAGATTCCCCGTGGTCGCGTGCTTGATCGCGAATAGCTCGCAGCACGCGCTAAAGCAGCGACCCCTGCAGCGTCGTCTGGCGCCCGATCGACCCGCCGCCACGCCGCCGCGCGAGTTCGGTCTCGGCGGTGAAGCGCACGTCGATGTCGCGGTCGCCGAGAAAGCCGATCAGTACCTCTTCCTCGATCTCCTGCCAGCTCTTGCCGCGATCGGGGCCGAAGCGCACGCGCGGCAATATGCCGGGCACGTTCGACCAGGCGATCAGCTGCGCGACGCCGACCTCGTTGAGCATGTCGCGCAGGTGGAAGGCGGTGACATAGGCATCGGGAAAGGCGCGGTGCGCCGGCAGGCCGCGCTCATGCTCGATTCCCGCCGGCTTGCGCCAGTAGCGCAGTACCTGGTTGGAAAAGCTCGGCGCGTCCGCCCACAGGCGCAGCGCGCATTTCCAGGTGCAGATCCAGTCGGCATTGTGGGTCAGCGCCGCGGTGCAATATTGCTGCTCGAAATCGGCGCGGTGCGCGGCGAGCGCGACGCGGCGCGGCCACGGGTCGAGCACCGGGCGCGCGACATCGTGCCAGAATGGCGCGTCGGCGACCTGCTCGTCGAGAATATGGTGGATCGCCTGGGTGATCGGCGGGATCGGCCGGCCGGGGTTGACGAAGCGCTGCCCGCCCTCGCCCCAGATCTCCCAGCGCCCATCCTCGCCCAGCGCGACGTCCTGCCAGCCAATCTCGCACACGCCGTGGGTCGGCGGCGCCTGGCCGGTGGTCTCGAGGTCGACGACGCGAATGATCTGGGTGGGGCGGAACACGCACCCTAAGTGGTCGCACTCCGCCCGGATTGCCAGCCCTTCCTGCGGAGGCACGAAGCTCCGGCGGGGACGAATTCGTTCACGCGAAGGCGCGGAGACGCGAAGAAGATCGGGTTAGCGCAAGCGCAGGTCTTCGACCTTGTCACAGATGGCACGGTTGCGTTGACGTCGTACGGCGCGGCCAGCGCCACATCTTCGCGTCTTCGCGTGAACAATCTTCTTCCCCGGTAGCCCGACTCAGTGGCCGGCCTGCGGCCCACGCCGCAAGCCACTGAGCGCAAGCTGCTCGTCGATCTGCGCGAGCAGCCGGTCGAGCCCGGCCTGGTCCTTGGCCTCGGCGCGCGCCACCAGCACGTCCTGCGTGTTCGAGGCGCGCAGCAGCCACCAGCCATCGGGCGTGTTGACGCGTGCGCCGTCGGTGCGGTTGACCTCGGCGCCCGATGCCTCGAGCCGGTCGAGCACCTCGTCGATCACCGCGAACTTGCGGCTCTCGTCGACCTGGAAGCGCATTTCGGGCGTATTGACCATCGCCGGCATCGCGCCGCGGATCTCGGTCATCGACTTGCCGATCATGTGCACCGCGCGGATCAGGCGCACGGCGGCATATTGCGCGTCGTCGAAGCCGTAAAATTCATGCGCGAAGAAGATGTGGCCGCTCATCTCGCCGGCCAGCGGCGCGCCGGTTTCCTTCATCTTGGTCTTGATCAGGCTGTGCCCGGTCTTCCACATCACCGGCTTGCCGCCCAGTTCGGCGATACGGTCGTACAGCGCCTGGCTCGCCTTGACGTCGGCGATGATCGTCGCGCCCGGCAGCTCCCTGAGCACCGGCTCGGCAAGGATCGCCAGCAGCTGGTCGCCCCAGATCACCCGCCCGGTCCCGTCGATCGCGCCGATCCGGTCGCCATCGCCGTCGAACGCGAAACCGAAATCGAGCTGGTTGTCGGCGACCAGCTTCTTCAGGTCGGCGAGGTTCTTTTCCTCGGTCGGGTCGGGATGGTGGTTGGGGAAGGTGCCGTCGACATCGGTGTAGAGCAGGTGATGCTCGCCCGGCAGCAGCTTGACGAGCTTCTCGATCACCGGCCCGGCGGCGCCATTGCCGGCATCCCAGCCGATCCGATAGGCACCGCCGGCATAGCCGGCGAGCAGCCGCCCGACATAATCGTCCATGATGTCGGCGTCGGTCACATTGCCGGGCGTTTCCGCCGTCTCCCAGTCGCCGGCCTCGGCCATCCGGCCGAGCAACTGGATGTCCTCGCCGAAGAAGGGGCGGTGCTGCAGCACCATCTTGAAGCCGTTATATTCGGCCGGGTTGTGGCTGCCGGTGATCTCGATGCCGCCATCGACCTCGAGCACCGCCTCGGCATAATAGAGCATCGGCGTCGGGCCCATGCCGACGCGTACGACGTCGACGCCCGAGGCGGTCAGCCCGGCGATCAGCGCGCGCTCCAGTTCGGGCGAGGTGGTGCGCCCGTCATAGCCGACCGCGACGCGCGTGCCGCCGGCGCGGCGCACCACGGTGGCGAAGCCGCGGCCGATCGCGGTCGCGTCGGCGGTGCCGAGCGTCTCGCCGACAATGCCGCGGATGTCATATTCGCGAAGACTGGTGGGATTGAAGCTATGTGTCATCTGGCTTCCTGTTGTGTGGCGCTGACCACCCAATCGGTGAGCGCGCGGAAAGTTCAATCGCGGGCACGGCGCCTGAGCAACAGGTCGCGCGCGGCGTTGACGCGGCGCGTCAACTCGGCCGAGCCGCCATGATCGGGGTGCACCGCCTGGAGCAGGCGACGATGCGCGGCGCGGATTTCGTCCTCGTCGGCGCCGTCGCCCAGGCCTAGCACCGCCAGTGCGGCGCTTTCCTCGCTCGGTCGCGGCGGCGGCATCGGTCGCGGCTTGTGCTTGGGTCCCTGCCACAGCCACCAGCCGACATATGCCACCAGAACGGCGAGCAGCAGGCCCTTCATCCGGCGGCGAACAACGGCATTGCCGGCTCGGGCAGGCCGAGCGCCGACATCATCTCGCGCAGTTCCTGCCGCGCGGCGACATGCGCCAGGCCCATCCCGCCGAATTCCCGCGCGTCGAGCATCGTCAGGCCCTTGGGGAACAGTTCGCGATAGATGACGCGCTCGCCGAGGCCGGGGATGATGCGGAAGCCGACGCGCTTGGCGAGCTGGTCGAGCGCTTCGGACACGCGGCGCATGTTGCGCGCCTCGACATGCTGCACGCGGTTCCTCAGCACCACCCAGTCGATCGTCGAGCCATCGGCCTTGGCGCGTGCCTTGCGCGCGTCCCAGATCAGCTCGGCGTAGAAGCTCGGGCGCGTCACCTTGTAGGTGTCGGGGTCGACCTGGCCGATCAGGTCGAAATCGACGAAACTGTCGTTCATCGGGGTGACCAGCGTATCGGCGCGCTGCGCGGCGAGCCGGGCGAACGGGTCGTCGCGGCCCGGCGTGTCGATCACCAGATAATCGCTGTCCTCGCCCAGCGCGGCGAACTGCGCCTCGAAATCGTCGAGCGTCGCGCCGTCATGCGTCGCATGGCGCGGGATCGGCAGGTCGGTACCGCTGCGCTTCCGCGTTTCGGCGCGATTGTCCAGATAGCGCCCCAGCGTCCGCTGGCGATGATCGAGATCGAGCGCGGATACGCGCGCGCCGCGCACCTGCAGCGCGATCGCGACGTGCACCGCCGTGGTCGATTTGCCCGTTCCGCCCTTTTCGTTGGCGAAGACGATGACATGCGGCTTGCCAGCCCCCATCGGTTCGTAAATTCCCGTGTTGATCGTGCGTCCGGCCCCCCATAGAAGGCCCGCCCGTCCTTGTCGAAGGGTCTGTTTCGTACCGTGCACACCGTCCGTACCATTGCCGAACTGCGCGACGCCGTCGCGACCTTCCGTGGCGAGGGCGCGCGCGTCGCGCTCGTGCCCACCATGGGCGCGCTGCACGCCGGCCATATGGCGCTGGTCGAGGCGGCCAAGCGCCCGGGCACGCGGATCGTCGCGTCGATCTTCGTCAATCCCAAACAGTTCGGCGCCGGTGAGGATCTCGGCCGCTATCCGCGCAAGGAAATCGCCGATGCGCGGATGCTGGGCGAAGCGGGCTGCGACCTGCTCTGGCTGCCGCCGGTCGAGGCGATGTATCCGGACGGCTTCGCGACGACGGTTTCGGTCGCGGGTGTCAGCGAAGGTCTCGATGGCGCCGCCCGCCCGGGGCATTTCGACGGCGTCGCGACCGTCGTTGCCAAGCTGTTCAACCAGGTGACGCCCGACATCGCCTATTTCGGCGAGAAGGATTTCCAGCAGCTGGCGGTGATCCGCCGGATGGTCGCCGATCTCGACATGCACGTCGAGATCGCCGGTGTGCCGACCCAGCGAGACGATGACGGCCTCGCGCTGTCGTCGCGCAACATCTATCTCGACGACGCCGAGCGCGCCCGCGCGGTGGCCTTGCCGCGCGCACTCGGCGTCGCGGCCCGGGCGATCGAAAAGGGCGGCGCACCCGAGGCCGCCGTCGCCGCCGCGCGGGACGCGCTGGCCGCTGCGGGCTTCGTTGTCGATTATGTCACGCTGGTCGATGCCGAGACGCTGAACGAGCAGCCGGACCAGGCGCGGCCTCGTCGTCTGCTCGCCGCCGCGCGGATGGGTTCGACCCGGCTGATCGACAATATCGAGGTACCCGCAAAACAGGGTTAACCGCGTTAACCATTTGTTGAAAGCCTTCGGCCCAAATTCGGTCCTGCAGGATTGAACGGGGGTTTCGTGACATGGGCAACAGCCTGAAGAGTGCGCAGTTCCTCATCGAAAGCCGAATGGCCGATGCGGCGCGCGGCAACATCGACGCCTATTATGATCTCGGCATGGTCTTTTCGAGCGGCGCCGCCGGGATCGATGTCGACCTGATCGAGGCGCACAAATGGTTCAACCTCGCCGCCGTCGCCGGCAGCGAGGCGGCGCAGGCTTGCCGCAGCGAGATCGCCGAGGAAATGACCGCACGCGAGATATCCGAGGCGCAGAAGGCCGCCCGCGCCTGGCTCCAGATGACGACGCCGCGCGCGGCCTGACTATTTCTTCGCGGCGGCCTTGGCCGGCGCCTTCTTCTTTGCCGGCGCCTTCCTGGCGGCCGCCTTCTTCGCCGGTGCCTTCTTCTTGCCCTTTGCCGGCGCCGCCGCGGCGCGCGCATCGATCAGCTGCGCCGCTTCCTCCAGCGTCAGCGCATCCTTTTCCAGCCCCTTGGGCAGGGTCGCATTGGTCGTGCCGTCGGTGACATAGGCGCCGTAGCGACCCTCCATCAGCTTCAGTTCGAGCTCGGTACGCGGATGCAGGCCGAGCACCTTCAAGGGCTCGCGCGAGCCGCGCTGCGGCCGTCCGCCGCCCGCCGCCGCTTCCGCCAGCTTGACCACCGCCGCGTTCATCCCCGTTTCGAACACCTCGGCGGTCGACTGCAGCCGGGCATATTTGCCGTCATGCGCCAGATAGGGGCCATAGCGACCGATCGACGCCATGATCGGCTTGCCGCTCTCGGGATGCGTGCCGACTTCACGCGGCAGTGACAGCAATTTGATCGCCCATTCCAGGTCGAGCTCGGGGATATCCTTGGGGATCGAGGCGCGCTTCGCCTCCTTGCCCTCGCCAAGCTGGATATAGGGGCCGAACCGTCCCGACTTGCGCTCGATCGGCAGCCCGCTTGCCGGGTCGGTGCCCAGCGTCTCATTCTCCGCGACCGCTTCCTCGCCGCCACCCTGGCCGAAGCGGCGGGTATATTTGCATTCCGGATAGTTGGGGCAGGCGACGAACGCGCCGAACTTGCCACCGCGCAGCGCGAGCCGGCCGGTGCCGCAATTCGGGCAAAGCCGCGGGTCCGCGCCGTCTTCCTTTGCGGGGAAAAGATAGGGTTCGAGGAACAGGTCGAGCGCCGCCGTCACTTCGGAGGGCTTCTGTTCCATCACCTCGTTGGTGCGCGGCTTGAAATCCTTCCAGAAGCGCTCGAGCACCGCCTGCCATTGCGCCCGGCCGCCGGAAACCTCGTCGAGTTCGTCCTCGAGACCGGCGGTGAAGTCGTAACCGACATATTTCTCGAAAAAGCGTTCGAGGAACGCCGTCACCAGTCGCCCGCTCTCCTCGGCGAAGAAGCGGTTCTTCTCGATCTTCACATAGGCCCGGTCCTTGAGCGTCTGGATGATCGAGGCATAGGTCGAGGGGCGCCCGATGCCGAGTTCTTCCAGCCGCTTGACCAGCGACGCTTCGGAAAAGCGCGGCGGCGGCTGGGTGAAATGCTGCTCGGCATCGACCGATTTCTTGGCCGGCGCATCGCCGTCGCGCATCCGCGGCAGGCGGCGCGATTCCTCGTCGGCGCTGTCGTCCGAACCTTCTTCGTACAGCGCGAGATAGCCGGGAAACAACACGACCTGCCCGGTCGCGCGCAGCCCGTGGCGCCCGGTGCCGTCGGCCAGTTCGACCGTGGTGCGCTCCATTCGCGCCGAGGCCATCTGGCTGGCCAGCGCGCGCTTCCAGATCAGCTCGTAGAGCCGCGCATGGTCGCCGCCGCCGGCGCTGTTCCTGCTGAAATCGGTCGGGCGGATCGCCTCATGCGCTTCCTGCGCGTTCTTCGCCTTGGTCTGGTACTGGCGCGGCTTGTCGGGGACGTAGCTCGCGTCATAGCGATCGGCGACCGCCTTGCGTGCGGCGGAGATGGCGCTGCCGTCCATCTGCACGCCGTCGGTCCGCATATAGGTGATCACGCCGTCCTCGTAGAGCCCCTGCGCGATGCGCATCGTGTGGCTCGCCGAGAAACCGAGCTTGCGCGCCGCTTCCTGCTGCAGGGTCGAGGTGGTGAAGGGCGGCGGCGGGTTGCGCATCGCCGGCTTGGTTTCGACCGACTGGACGGTGAAGTGCCCGGCCTCGACATCGGCTTTCGCTTTCAGCGCGTCGCCTTCCGTGCCGATCGTCAGCCGGTCGATCTTGTCGCCGTTCCAGCGCACCAGCCGGGCGACGAACGGCGTGCCGTCCTGCTCCATATTGGCCGCGACCGACCAATATTCCTGCGCCTTGAACGCCTCGATCTCACGCTCGCGATCGACGATGATGCGCAGCGCGACCGACTGCACGCGCCCGGCCGACTTGGCACCCGGCAGCTTCCGCCACAGCACCGGTGACAGCGTGAAGCCGACGAGATAATCGAGCGCGCGGCGTGCGCGATAGGCGTCGATCAGGTCGGTATCGAGTTCGCGCGGATGCTTCATCGCCTCGGTCACCGTTGCCTTGGTGATGGCGTTGAAGGTGACGCGCTCGACCTCCTTGGGCAGCGCCTTGCGGCCCCGCAGCACTTCCTGGACGTGCCAGCTGATCGCCTCGCCCTCGCGATCCGGATCGGTCGCCAGGATCAGGCGGTCGGCGGTCTTTGCCAGGTCGGCAATGGCTTTCAGCTGCTTTGCCTTGTCGGGATAATTCTCCCACTCCATCGCGAAGCCGTCATCGGGATCGACCGATCCGTCCTTCGGCGGCAGGTCACGGACATGGCCGTAGCTCGCGAGAACGCGATAGTCCGAGCCGAGATATTTTTCGATGGTTTTCGCCTTGGCGGGCGATTCGACGATGACAAGCTGCATAAGCGGTTTTGGATGTCCTTACGTGTACGCGCGAGGATGGAGAGGCGATCGGCTGCACGTCAAGCGGCGGGGGTGTGCCGCCATGCCCACAGGAAGGCAACGCCGATCAACGCGTCGATCGTTGCCAATATCATGGTCGGAAGATCGACGCGGCCGAACGCGAACAACGCCGCCACCGGAATGGTGAAGCTCAACTTGGCGATCAGCGTTACCGGCATCAAGGGGCGGAAGCGCACCGGGTCGCGCCCGATCATCAGATAGACCAGCTGGAACGACGCGGCAGCGCCGATGAAGCCGTAATAATATTCCGGCCGGGTCAGCGTCTGCCCCATCGTCGCCAGTGCATGCTCGCCGAAATAGAGCGGCAGCAGGATGATCAGGCCGTAGATGCCGGCGACGGTATAGATGCGCCGCGATGCCCTGCCGGACGCGGTCATCGAACGCCGCTCACGCGAACACCTCGGCTAGGACGTCGGTCCCGGGCCGCAACAGCGCGTAGATCGCGAGGCCCATCAGCCAGGAGAAGACGGAGCCCGTGAAGATCAGCAAATTCGTAATCCCCGAGATCATGATCGGGATCGTATCGCCCATCGCGAGTTGCAGGCCGATGCCGACGCCGAAAGCGGGCCCATAAACGATCAACAGCGCCCAGGCGATCGGCCAGGCATGCGGCGCCGTGATCTGCCAGCTTCTGCCGAGCGCGGCGGAAATGCCTTCGCCTTCGGACAATAAGGCGCCGTCGGCGGCCGACCATCGCACCAGCAAGAGCACGCCGGGGACGATCAGCGCGAGGAAGCCCAACAGGATCGCCAGGCCGGACAGGAGGTTTACGCCGAAAAAGGCCGCGAAGCCGGCGCGGCCGTCAAGCATCTCTCGCCGATCGAGGGTCTGTCGGATCAGCCAATATTGCAGGCTGAGACTGGCGATGACGCCCAGCAGCGTCATGCTGCTCCCCGGCAGTTGATCGATCAGCACGTTGAGAATCGTGAGACCGGCGATGCTGCCAAGGGCCAGCCCGGCATTCTCGCCGAACAGGCGTGCGGTCTCGGCAAAGATGCCGCCAACGGTAATGTCGCGTTCCATATCTACCTGCTCGCTTCCCGTCAGACGTTGCTCACCCGCCCACCGGCATGGCGCTCGATGCGCCCGGCCAATTCGAGTTCCAGCAGCACCGTCTGCACGATGGCCGGCGCCAAATTCGACTGGCGTATCACCTCATCGACCGCGACCGGCGCCGCGCCCAGCAGGTCGATCACCACCCGCCGCGCCGCATCGTCGATGTCCTCGCGCGGTGCCCCGTCGAACCTGGCGCCGGGGGCGCGGACCATGCGCGCATCGATCGGGCGGATCGTCTCGAGAATGTCGGCGGCGTTCTGCACCAGCGTCGCGCCGTCGCGGATCAGGCCGTTGCAGCCCTGCGCGCGCGGGTCGAGCGGGCTGCCGGGGACCGCCATCACCTCGCGCCCCGCCTCGGCCGCCAGCCGCGCCGTGATCAGCGACCCCGATCTGGGTGCCGCCTCGACGACCACCGTGCCCAGCGCCAGCCCGGCGATGATGCGGTTGCGATGCGGGAAGTGCCGCGCGCGCGGCTCGATGCCGGGCGGTTGCTCGGCGATCAGCAGGCCGCCTTGCGCGATGCGTTCCTGCAATTCGGCATTTTCCGGCGGATAAGCGACATCGATGCCGCCGGCGATTACCGCGATGGTGCCACCGTCGATCGAGCCGACATGCGCCGCGGTATCGATCCCGCGCGCCAGTCCCGAGACGACGCTGACCCGTTCGCGTGCCAGCTCGGCGGCCAGCTGTCGCGCGAAGCGACACGCCGCCGCCGAGGCATTGCGCGCGCCGACCATCGCCACCATCGGCCGCTTCATCAGCGCGCAATCGCCGCGCACGATCATCGCGGCGGGCGCGTCGTCGAGCTGGGCCAGCAAATCGGGATAGTCGCTATCGCCGAGAAACAGATGTCGGGCGCCGAGCCTGGCGACGCTTGCCAATTCGCGTTCGGCGATGGCGCGTTGGGCGACGACCGGTGCCCGTCCGCCGCCGCGCGCGGCGAGTTCGGGAAGGGCTTCGATGGCGCGCGCCGCGTCGCCGAATCGCGCGATCAACTGGGCATAGGTGACCGGGCCGATCTGGGGCGTGCGGATCAACCGCAGCCGGGCGATCGCGACGTCATCGGCCATGGCTCAGTCGCGCCTGGCCCCGATGCGCGGTTCGGTGCCGGCCATCAGCCGCGCCATATTGCCGCGATGCTTCCACAGCACGAGCAGCGCCAGGACGATGAGCAACGCGACGATGTCGAACTTCGCGAAAAATGCCGCGCTCAGCGGCGCGCTGACCGCGGCGGTCATGCCGGCCAGCGACGAGATGCGCACGAAGCCGAGCACGCCGAGCCACACCGCGGCATAGACCACCGCGCAGGGCCAGTGCAGCGCCAGCACGATGCCCATCAGCGTCGCCACGCCCTTGCCACCGCGAAACCGCAGCCACACCGGGAAGAGATGGCCGATAAACGCTCCAAAGGCGGCGACGATACCAAGCCCGGGGAGCCACATCTCGACCAGTGCCACCGCCCCCCAACCCTTGGCGCCATCGAGCAGCAGCGTCGCCGCCGCCAGCCCCTTGCGTCCGGTGCGCAGCACGTTGGTCGCGCCGATATTGCCCGAGCCGATCTGCCGCAGGTCCCCCGCGCCCGCGAGCCGGGTCAGGATCACCCCGAACGGAATCGAGCCGAGCAGATAGCCGATCACCAGCGCCAGCACGGCCGCTTTCGAAAGATATTCGCTCAGCAAAACCATGCCCCCTGATTGCGCCGTCGAACATAGCGGGTACGCGCGTGCCGACAAGACGATTCCGCTCGCGTTCCGGTCAGGTCGAGGCGCGCCTCACGACCGATGCCTCGATTCCTGCATCGACGGACCGTCGGTGCTCGCGCGGGTCTGATTCAACCCCTTCGCCCAATACGCCATCCTTGCCGTCCACCGCACATGCCGCCCGCTCTCCGGCTGTTGGACAACCGTCGCCCGGGCCGCAAACAAAAAGCCGCCACCATGTCGAATATACGCATAATTCACCAAGAAAAGACCCAGTCGCTACCGCACATCACCATGCGATGTTGGGTGAATTTCGCCAATATTGCCTGTTGGAAAGCCGGCGCTCGCGTCGATTCGACGATCCATCACGGTATCCATTACTGTCGATCGAAAGGCCATAGTTCGACCCGCAAAACCCCGCCGTTACTTGTCGCGCCCGGTGATCGTTACATCGCGAATATTTGCACGCACCCTCCTACATGCCCGCGACATCTTTCCCGTCGCCGCGCAGCCCTTGTCGATACGCTACGCCGGGCATTGAGCTTGCCCGCCCACCAGACTAGGGGCCGGACATGACCGATGCCCGGCCGGTGCTGTTTTTCGATTCCGGTGTCGGCGGGCTGTCGGTGCTCGCCCCGGCACGCGCGCTGCTGCCGCACATGCCCATCGTCTATGTCGCGGATTCGGCGGGCTTTCCCTATGGCACCAAGAGCGAGGCGCAGATCGCCGCGCGCGTTCCCGCGCTGCTCGGCCGGCTGGCCGAGCGCTTCCGGCCAAGGTTGATCGTCATCGCCTGCAACACCGCCTCGACCATCGCGCTGGCGACGGTGCGCGAGGCGCTCGATCTGCCGATCGTCGGCACCGTGCCCGCGATCAAGCCCGCCGCGCTGGTCAGCAAGACACGCACCATCGGCGTGCTCGGAACCGAGGCGACCGTGCGCCAGCCCTATGTCGACGATCTCGCGGCGCGCTTCGCCGGCGACTGCACCGTGTTGCGCCACGGCTCCGCCGAACTCGTCGAACTGGCCGAGGCAAAGCTGCGTGGCGAGCCCGGCGCGCCGGCGCGCTACGCCGCGATCCTCGAAGGACTGTTCGGCCAGCCCGGTGGTGACGCGATCGACACCATCGTCAACGCCTGCACGCATTTTCCGCTGGTCGTCGACGAACTGGCCGCCGCCGCACCGCGCGCGGTGCGCTTCGTCGATGGCGGGCCGGGCATCGCCCGGCGTGTCGCGGCGCTGACGGCGGGGCAGGATTGGCCGACGGCGCCAGTGCCCGGCGTCGCCGTGTTCACCCGGCGCGACGTTGCCAGCGACGCGCTGGCGCCGGCCCTTGCGCGCTTCGGCCTCGATTCGATCGAGGCTCTCTAGGCCCTCAAGCCGCGTGCTGCAGGTGCGTCATCAGCGCCGCGCGGCGATCGGCATAGCGTTGCGCCAGGTCGAGATGGATGCGGCGCGCGCAGGGTTCGGCGGCGCTCGCCGCGAGCGCGCGCTCCTGCGCCTCGCGATGGGCGAGATAGTCGGCGGTCTCCGGCGGGTCGGCGGGCATGAGGTAACTCCTGCACATAAACGGGAGCGCGGAATTCTCGATCGACGGCGCGCTCGGTTCCAGGGCGGTCGATTTTCTTTCCTTAGCACGCCGTTCCGAGTCGCGCCTCGAACGAAATGGAGCGGCGCGGAATCGATCAGTCTGAACGATTTCCCGTGCTGGAAATCGCCACAATCTCGCGCTAAAGGGCGCGCCATGGACGCGGAAGCCACGGCGCAGGCGGGAGTCGACTACTCCCGAATCTTCACCCAGGCGATCGATCGGCTGCACGCCGAGGGACGCTATCGGGTATTCATCGACATCCTGCGCAACAAGGGCGCGTTTCCCAACGCGCGCTGTTTCGCCGGGCATAACGGCCCCAAGCCGGTGACGGTGTGGTGCTCGAACGACTATCTCGCGATGGGCCAGCACCCGGCGGTGATCGCGGCGATGGAAGAGGCGCTGCACGATGTCGGCGCGGGCTCGGGCGGCACGCGCAATATCGGCGGCAACACGCACTATCATGTCGACCTCGAGAACGAGCTTGCCGATCTGCACGGCAAGGAAGCCGCGTTGCTGTTCACCTCGGGCTATGTCTCGAACGACGCGACGCTGGCAACGCTGGCCAAGGTGCTGCCGGGCTGCATCGTCTTTTCCGACGCGCTGAACCACGCCTCGATGATCGCGGGCATCCGCAATTCGGGTTGCGAGAAGCGCGTGTTCCGCCACAATGATCTGGCGCATCTCGAGCAACTGCTCGCCGAAGCCGATCCCGCCGCGCCCAAGCTGATCGCGTTCGAGAGCGTCTATTCGATGGAGGGCGACGTCGCGCCGATCGCGGCGATCTGCGATCTCGCCGACAAATACAACGCGCTGACCTATCTCGACGAGGTTCATGCCGTCGGGATGTACGGCGCGCGCGGCGGCGGCATCTCGGAACGCGACGATGTCGCGCACCGCCTGACGATCATCGAGGGCACGCTGGCCAAGGCGGTCGGCGTGATGGGCGGCTATATCGCCACCGACCGCACGATCATCGACGTGATCCGCAGCTATGCCCCGGGGTTCATCTTCACCACCAGCCTCGCACCGGTGCTGGTCGCCGGCGCGCTGGCCAGCGTGCGCCACCTCAAGGCGTCGAGCGCCGAGCGCGACGCGCAGCAGGCCGCCGCCGCGCGGCTCAAGGCGATGCTGGTCGAGGCCGGCGTGCCCGTCATGCTCGGCGACACGCATATCGTGCCGGTGATGGTCGGCGATCCGGTCAAAGCCAAGAAGATCAGCGACATCCTGCTTGCCGAATATGGCGTCTACGTCCAGCCGGTCAACTATCCGACCGTGCCGCGCGGCACCGAGCGGCTGCGCTTCACCCCCGGCCCGGCGCATGACGAGGCGATGATGCGCGAGCTGACCAGGGCGCTCGTCGAAATCTGGGATCGGCTCGAATTGCGCCAGGCCGCCTGAACGGCGCGGCCGGGGCGATCGATCAGGCCGGCACCAGCCGCCCGGCCCAGGCATAGCCGCGATAGCGCGCGGCGAGTTCGACGCGCAGCCCGGCATCGAGCGCGACCTCGCGCAACGCATCCGGCAACAGCGCGCGCGGCGCGACATCGAACCGCGCCAGCCACGCGAACAGCATGCCGCGCCACCAGCGCGGCAGGCGCTCCTGCTGGCCGAAGTCGACCACCGCAAGCTCCCCGCCCGGCGCGAGCTTCGCCGCGCCCTCGCGGATCGCGCCCTGCCAGTCGGGGATCATCGACAGCGTATAGCTCTGGAACACGCGGTCGAACGTCGCGACGCCGAACAGCGCGGCGGCATCGAACCCGGTCGCGTCGCCGCGCGCCAGCGTGATCCGCCCGCTCAGCCCCGCGCGTGCGACCTTGGCGCGCGCGGTTTCGAGCATCGCCTCGGAAATATCGATCCCGTACAGTCGCGCCTCGGGCCATGCCCGCGCCGCCGCGATCAGGTTGCGCCCGGTGCCGCAGCCGATTTCCAGCACCGTTCCACCCGGCGGCGGTGCCAGTGTGCGGATCAGCCCGTCGCGTCCGAGCAGGTAATATTTGCGCGTCAGGTCGTAGAAATGGCGCTGCGTACGGTAGATCGCGTCCATTCGCCCGGCATGGCTGTCCATGTTCAGGCGCCCGCGCCGAGTATGTAGAGATGCACGCCGCCATAGATCGAGGAGCGATCGCGCCGCGTATAGTCGCGCGATTCCGCGTCGCGATAATCCCAGCGCGCCAGGATCGCGGCCGGTACACGTCCGGGCAGGATGCTTGGCGTTCCGGCGGTGCGGAACAGCACCCGCGCGCCGGGGCGCGCCGTGCGCGTGATCTCGCCCCACAACGCACCCAGCTGCGCATCGGTCATCCAGTCCTGCGCGTCGAGCAGGACATAGCGGTCGAGCGATGCGTCCGGCCGCGTGCGCAGATAGTCGGTGAAGTTGATGTGCCGCACCTCGACGCGTTCGGCGCGCTCGACCACCGCCTCGTGATGCGCGTGTTGCAGATAGGGCGGCAAGGGGGCGTGCGGCCCGTCGCCATAGCCGCGCCCGAAGGCCTGCCATGCGAAATAATTGTCGCGAATGTCGAAGTCGCAGGCGAGCTTTTCGAGCCGCGCGCGCAGCACCGTCGCCATCTTTTCCTCGCCCGCCAGCGCCTCATATTGCGCCGGGGGAATGCCCAGGCCGAACAGCGAGGCGGGCTGGTCGGTCAGCCAGCGGATGAAGCCCTTGTCGAACAGCGGCGCATAGTCTCGGTCGAAGATCGCGCGCTGCTCCTCGATTGACGTCGCACGCAGGACCGCGCCCGGGTCGATGCCGTTCAAGCGCGCCAGCAGGTGCGCCGCGCCGATGAAGCGGCCAAGCAGCCCGCGCTTGTAGACGCCGTGGGCGAAGCCGCCGATGCGCCGCCGGCCGATCAGGTCGCGCCCCTCCCAATAGCGCCGCGTCGGCTCGTCGAGATGCGGGCGGACATGGTCGCGATAGGCGGCGATGTTCGCCTTGCTGTCGGCGCGCGCGAAAAAGCGGTGGAAGCTCGCATGGTCGGGCAGGTGCCGCGCGGCGGCGAGCTTGAGCCGGTTGAGCGCGATATGCGCGGTGTTGAGGTCGACGGCGGTGATCGCGCGCGGGTCGGCAGTGAGATAACTCAGCACATTGCACCCGCCCGAGGCGATCGTCACGACATGGCAATCGGGCGTGATCGCCAGCGCCTCCATGTCGACCGCCGGGTCTTCCCAGATCTGCGCATAGACCAGCCCCCTGAACGCGAAGGTGAAGGCGCGTTCGAGCAATCCCTGTTTCGAAAGATGCTCGTGGCGATGCACTGCGGCGCGCACCGCGCGATTGTGAGGCAGGCGAGGGGCAAGAGCCATGGCGTTCTCCATCGCGGCGAGCGCCGCACGCTCGCACTAGGTGAAGGCGATGACGCTTCCATGACGGTACGACTGGGCCTCTGCCTTGTCGCGCGCGCCGGCGAACCACGAGCTCATCCCGGGTCATGGCACCGACCGCGATCCGCGCCCCGACCATATTCACTCTTGTGAGAATTAATGTTGAAAACCCGGTCGATTTGCGGCACGGAGGGCCATCGGCGCCGGAGAGCGCATTATAAGCGACGAAGGGGAGGGTATATGAAGGCCTGGGCATTTTTGTTGAGCGCGTCGGCGCTGGCATTCGGCAGTTGCGGCACCGCCAGTGCGCAAACGACACCACCGCCCGCCGGGAGCGATACGGCCGATGCCACGCCCGACATCGTCGTGACGGCACAGCGCCGTAACGAGAATCTGATGACCACGGCGGCCTCGGTATCGGTGCTCAGCGGCACCGATCTGGCGAACAAGGGCGTCGTGAACGTCGATGCGCTGCAGTTCGCGACGCCCAGCGTGGTGGTCAACAATTTCGGCCAGGGCAATGATTTCAACGTACGCGGCATCGGCAAGGCCGAGCACAACGCCCAGACCACGACCGGCGTGATCGTCTACCGCGACGGCGTGCCGACCTTCCCGGGCTACGTCCAGGGCGAGCCTTATTACGATATCGCCAACATCCAGGTGCTGCGTGGGCCGCAGGGCACGATCGTCGGCCAGAACGCGACGGGCGGCGCGGTGTTCGTCAATACCAACGACCCGATCATCAACGGCGGCACGCACGGCTATTTCAACGCCAATTACGGCAATTACAACGACGCTGGCGCACAGGGTGCGATCAACCTGCCGGTGAGCGACACCTTTGCCGCGCGAGTCTCGTTCTATGGGGAACGGCGCGACGGCTTCTTTCACGTTACCGGCCCCGCCGGCGCGGCCTATACCAGCCACAACGGTGATCTCGGCATGGTTGCCGGGCGCCTCAGCTTGCTGTGGAAGCCGAGCGCGAACTTCTCGATCCTGTCGAAAACCGACCTCGGCTACATGAATTTCGGCGGCTATCCGGCGAGTCCGGCGACCGATTTTTTCCAGACGATTCCCGGCGCGAGCACGCCCAACCCCAGCTATCACGACCTGTTCAATATCACCGCCAATGCGCCGATGGAGGCGCGCGACAAGTTCGTCCGCTCGATCCTGAAGATGGAGTATGACACCGACAGTGGCATCAAATTCCGCTCGGTCTCCAGCCTTCAGAATGCCAACATTCGCTACGGCACGGACCTCGACGGCACGAATTCGCCAACGGGCACGAAAAATTACTACTTCTTCGACAACGTCACCGAGACGCAGGTTTCACAAGAATTCAATATCATATCGCCGGATCACCAGCGCTTTACCTGGTTGATCGGCGCCTTCGGGCTGTGGAACACCTATTTCTACCTGCATCCCGACACCAATTTCGTGATCGACGTGGCCTACCCGCTAAATCTCAATACGGCACAGTACCGGCTCGCGGGGCGCAACCCCGAGCGATCGCTGGCGATCTTCGGGCAGGTCGGCTTCAATGTCACCGACACCTTCAAGGTCGAGGTGGGCGGGCGTTACACCGCAAGCAAATCCACCAATCATGTCGATGTGATGCAATACGGTACCTATCTTCGCGACGACCAGACGACGAAGTCGGACAATTTCTCATACAAGGTGTCGCTCGGCTGGAAGGTCGACCCGAGCAACTATCTCTACGCGTTCGTCGCAACCGGCTTCCGCCCTGGCGGCCTCAACGTGCCGGTCGGGCTCGGTCTGCCGGTACCGTTCGAACCGGAAAAGGTGACGTCGTTCGAAGGCGGCTGGAAAAGCAATCTCGCGGGCAATCACGTGCGCCTGACGGTCGACGGCTTCTACAATGATTATCGCAACTTCCAGGTGATCATCGGTTACCCGACCTACCCGACCTTCGGGATCGAGCTCAACGTGCCGCACAGCACGAAGATCTACGGCTTCGAGGCCAATGCGGAGGTTCATTTCGGCGGGTTCTCGCTCGATGCGGGCGTCAACGTGCTGCACAGCGAGCTCGGCGAGTTCTACGCCAGCGATCCGCGCGCCGCGACCACCACGGGATGCAATCCGCTCACGGGTCCCGTGAGCGTCACGTGCATCGCGCTCAAGGGCCGCGAGCAGACCTATGCGCCGAACTTCACCTTCAACATCGGCATGCAATACGAGATCAAGGTAGGCGACAGCGACACGATCACGCCGCGGGTGAACTACGGCCACATCGCGCCACAATGGGCGACCCTGTTCGAGAATGCGTCGCGCGGCGATCGGCTCACCGACCGGAACGTCGTCAACGCGCAGTTGGCCTGGCAGCACGGTTCATGGACGCTCACCGCCTATGGCACCAACATCAACAACCAGCACTATCCCGCCTCGCTCAACAGCGGACTCTATTTCGCCGGTCCGCCACGCCAGTACGGGCTCAAGGTGCTGAAAACCTTCTGATGCCGCTCAACGCCGGTCGCCGCCCCCTTCCGGGCAGCGGCCGGTGCCCTTTCCGTCCCCCAATCTCGAAGGTGTCATGCAACCCTACGGCCTGACGGCAGACAAATTTCTGGATCATGCCGCGAAGTGGTTTGGTGACACGCAGATCGTCGAAGCGGATGCGGGTGTGCCGTGCGGTCGCATCGGCTATGCCGCGTTGCGCGCCCGCAGCAACCGGATGTCGGGCGCGCTGGTCGCGCTGGGGCTCGAATTCGGCGACCGGATCGCCACCCTCGCCTGGAACACGCGGCACCATCTCGAAATCTATTATGCCGCGATGGGCGCCGGGTTCGTCTGCCACACGCTCAACCCGCGGCTGACCGCCGCGCATCTCGCGGCGATGGTCAATGAAGCCGACGACCGTGTCGTCGCGGTGTCGGCTGATCTGCTGCCATTGCTATGCGCGCTGGCGCCGTCCTGCCCGGGCATCGCGCATGTCATCGTGATGGACGCCGCGGCGCCCGACGGCCCGGCGCCACATGGCGCGCGGCTCTGGTCGTTCGAGGAACTGCTCGAGGCGCATGGCGCGGCCAGCCCGTGGGGAGATTTCGACGAGAACAGTGCCGCCGGGCTTTGCTACACCTCGGGGACCACCGGCAGCCCCAAGGGTGTCGTCTACACGCACCGCTCCAATTATCTCCATACACTGCGCGCGCTGCAGGCCGATGCGGTCGGCCTGACCGGTGACGACGTGCTGCTGCTCGCGGTGCCGATGTTCCATGCCAATGGCTGGGGGTTGCCGTTCGCCGCACCGGCGGTGGGCACGAAGCTGGTGCTGCCGGGTCGCGCGATGGACGGCGCCAGCCTGGCGCGGCTGATGCGCGACGAGGGCGTGACCGTCGCAGTCGGTGTCCAGACCGTGTGGCTCGGGCTGGTCGATCATCTTGCGGCGACGGGCGAGACGCTGCCGGCGCTGCGTCGCGTGCTGATCGGGGGGTCGAGCTGCCCCGACGCGTTGATCGCGCGGATCGAGGAGCGGCTTGGCGCGCGCGTCCAGACCAGTTGGGGCATGACGGAATTGTCGCCGATCGGCACCATCGCGCCGCCCCACGCCACGCCGGAATCGCCGCGCACGTCGGGCCGGCCGCCGATGGGCATCGATCTCAAGCTCACCGACGCCGCGGGCAACACGCTCGTGCCGCAGCGCGACATCCTCGGGCATCTCAAGGTCAAGGGCGCCAGCGTGATCGATCGCTATTTCGGGGCGGAGTCCGATGCGCTCGATGACGAAGGATATTTCGATACCGGCGACCTCGCGATGATCGACGCCGCCGGCAACCTGACGATCTGCGGACGGGCCAAGGACCTCATCAAATCGGGCGGGGAGTGGATCAATCCGAACGAAATCGAGATGATCATCGGGCGTCACCCGAGCGTGCGGCATGTCGCGGTGATCGGGCGTCCGGATATCAAATGGGGCGAACGACCGGTGTTGATCGTCGAAAGGCACGGTGAAGACGGCGACCCGCGCGCCTTGATCGCGCTGTTGCGCGGCAAGGTCGCGGACTGGTGGATTCCCGATCAGGTCGTGGACATTGCCGCGATGCCGCTCGCCGCGTCCGGCAAGATCGACAAGAACCGGCTGCGCACCGACTTTGCCGCAGGCCGGATCGAAGCGGGACCGCTCAGCCGGTAGAGCGAAATACGATCGGTCAAAATCATGTCCCGCTCCATCGCGCTCTATCGTCGCGTGACGGGCTTCACTCGCATCCCGCCGTCTTTTCGGGAAGCTTCGGCGCGGCGAGGCCGACGTTCCAGTGCCATCCGATCTTGCCGGTCGCCTTGCGACGGCACATCACCGCTTCGTTGAGCGCATACATGCCGGGCATCAGCTTGGTTTCGGGGTGTGGCGTGTCGGTGAAGTGCATATAGGCCTCGGTCGATCCGAAGGCGGGCCAGGCCGGCGCGTGGGCTGCCACCGGTCGGCCATCGCGCGCAAAGCTCGTCCAGTAATCGATCATCGCGTCGGACAGCGCCCGCTCGGATGGCGTGTCCGGCACGGGCGGCCAATGCGGCGGCGTGCGATCGAGCGTGCCGAACACGAATGGCAGTTCGCTGGCGTGGAACGCGTGCAGGCCGGCCTCGTCGGCCGCGGGATAGCCATGGTCGAACAGATAGAGATAGGCCGGCTGGCCGAGCGCGGTCTGCTTTCGCGCCATGCGCTCCGCGGTCCAGCCATAGAGCGAGTCGCGTGTCGTCGCGAGGATGCTCTCCTTGTAGGTCGCGGACGGATAGAGCCGCAAAAAGGCCTCGGCGAGGTCGCCATATCGGTCGCGGATCGCGGCTTCATAGGCGGCGGCGTTCGCCGGCGGCTTGGGTGCAAGAACCATCAGCGAGCGTATCTCGCCCTGGTTGAAGCCGACCAGCAACGGCACCGGTGCCTGCTTGCCCGCGTCGAAGGCGGAGACCATCTGCTGTGGCAACACCACGCCGTCGACCAGCCCGAACGGGGCGAAGCCGACCGCCGCCGCGCCGTCGGTCAGGGACTGCGCGTCCATGCCGCGCAGGGTGGCGATGTCGGGCGCATGCAGCGCGGCGGCCAGCAATTGCCCGGCACCCTCGCCCGATGGCGCGCCGAACACGCTCTTTTTCAGATCGGGCATCGAGATCATGTAACCGCTCTCGCTGATCGCCTTGGCGAACAGCCCGCGTGCCGGCGGCGATTCGAGCAGATACATCACGCTCAGCCCGCCGGCGGATTCGCCCGCGATGGTGACATTGCCGGGATCGCCGCCGAAAGCGGCGATGTTGGCGTGCACCCATCGGAGCGCGGCGATCTGGTCGAGCAGCCCGTAATTGCCCGAGATCCGCTGCGTCGATTCGCCGCTCAACCCCGGGTGTGCGAGCCAGCCGAGCACACCCAGCCGGTAGTTGATCGACACGACGATCGCGCCACGCTCGGCCAGCCGCTTGCCGTCATACATCGCCTCGCGGCTGGAGCCGTTGACCAACGCGCCGCCGTGAATCCAGAAGAACACCGGGGCACCCCTGGCCTTGGCCGGCGCCCACACGTTGAGCGTCAGGCAATCCTCGCTCGTCGGCAGTTGTTCGCCCGAATAGACCGATACGACCTTGCTTTGCGGATGGACGCACGCCGGCCCGAAGCTGGTCGCGTCGCGCATGCCCGACCAGCGCGGCATCGCCACCGGCGGCTGCCAGCGCCGGCCCTGAACCGGTGGCAGGGCATAGGGAATGCCCTTGAACACGCGAATATCGCCCTCGGCCCGTCCGCGCACCGCGCCCGACGGGGCGTCGACGACGGGGCCGGCGTCTTGCGCGGCGACCGGGCCGGCCAGGGCCAGGCAGGCGAGAGCGATCAGGCGACGAAACGGCATCATGCGGCAACCTTTCCTTCGGCACGGAGGATACGCGCCAGCCCGAGGAACAGCAGGATGGCGACCAGATAGAAGGGGGTGAGCGTGTAGAGCGCAATTTGCAGCGCATGGGCGTGGCCGTGCGCGGCGAACCAGTCGCTCGCCGCGCCGACATAGGTCGGGCCGAGGCCAAGGCCGATGAAGTTCATCACCAGCAGCAGCAGCGCGCCGGCCAGCACGCGCTGGTCGGGCCGCACCTCCTCCTGCACCAGCGCGACCGAGGCCGAGAGATAGAAATAGTTCAGCACCATCACCACGGTGAGCAGGACGAGCGCCAGTGGCCAGGTCGGTGCCCAGACGAAGGCGACGTAGAAGGGCAGTGCGATCGTCAGCGATATGGCGGGGCCAATGGCGTAGATCTGCCGTGAGCGCAGCGCCAGCCGGTCGATCACGCGACCCGAAATGACCATGCCCGAGCCCATGCCGATCAGCACCGCCAGTGCATACCACAGGGCGACCTGGTGGAAGTCCATGCCCTTCTCGCGCATCAGGAACAGCACGGCGAAATTGCCCAGCCCATAGGTGACGAACTGCGTCGCGCCGCTGCCCAGCGCGGCGAGCATCAACACCTTGTGGGTGAAGAACATCCGCAACACGCCCCAGAAGGCGACGCGGTCCACCGGGTGGCTCGGCACGGGATCGAACTGACCGCGCGGCGGCTCGCGCAACAGCAGCTTGATCAGGATGGCGGTGACGACGCCAACCGCACCGATTCCGATAAAGGCATAGCGCCAGTCGAACGCCGCGGCGATCGACGCGCCGAAGGCGATGCCCAGTGCCGCGCCGATCGGCGGGCCGAGATTGAAGGTGCCATAGGCCACGCCGCGCCGGCCGGGCGGGAAGCTGTCGGCGATGATCGCATAGGAGGGCGGCACGCCGCCCGCCTCACCGAAGCCGACCGTCATGCGCGCCAGGACGAGTTGCGGGAAGGTCGTGGCGAGCCCGCAGCAGATCGTCGCCGCGCTCCAGATCGTACAGGCCAGCGAGACGATGCCGACGCGGTTGGTGCGATCGGCGAGCCACCCGACGGGGATGGCGATGAAGCAATAGAACATCGCGAAATACAGCCCGCCGATCAGGCCGAGCTGGCCATCGGTGATGTGCAACGCTTCCTGGATCGGCTTGGCGAGGATGCCGAGCAGCTGGCGGTCGAGGAAGTTGATCACATAGACGAAGGTCAGCGCGAAAAGCATGAGCCGCGCGCGCGGCGTGGCCGCGGTTGGCACTGCTTCGGTGGTGGCCTGAATATCCACGCATCCCCTCTCTGACTGCTTGTTATCGCGTTGCGCCCACCATGTGAGCGCGACCTCGCGCTGTCAAACAAACACTCTCATGCGGGTGAATATTATGCGGATCGGGGGTGACATGGCTTGACGGTCGGCCTGTCTCGCTGGAATGACGAAGCGGTGACCCAGAATGTGAAACCGCCGCGAAAACCGCGCAAGGCCGAGCAGCGCGCCGAAACGATGGAGCAGATCCTCGATACGGCCGAGGACCTGTTCTCCAAACATGGCCTCCATGGTGTGACGTTGAAGGAAGTGGCCAAGCGCGTCGGCGTTCATCACACGCTGCTCAACTATTATTTCGCCGACAAGAAGGCGTTGTTCGATGCGGTGTTCGCGCGTCGGGCGGTGGTGACCAGCGAGTTACGCATGCGCGTACTCGACGACTATGAGACCGCGAGCGGCGGCAAGCCGACGGTCGAGGGCGCGCTGCGCGCGTTCCTCGATACCGATCTCGACCTCTATATCGAGGGTGGTGCGGGCTGGAAGAACTATGCCCAGCTCACCGCGCAGGTCGCCAACACGCCCGAATGGGGCACCGAGTTGATGGATACGCATTTCGACCCGGTCGTGCTGCGGCTCATCGACCTGCTCAAAAAGGCCCTGCCCGAATGCCCGGAGGAGCGGATCTTCTGGGGCTATCAGTTCGTAACCGGGGCGCTGATGCTGACGCTGGCGCGGACCGGGCGGATCGACAAGCTGTCCGGTGGCCTGTGCAAATGCGAGGATTTCCGCGCGGCGAAGGAGCATATGGCGTTGTTCATGGCCGGCGGCTTCCTGTCGATCTGCCGCGGCAGCGCCCACTGACCACCCACGCCTGGCCGTGAGCCGCCGCCGGGCTCGCGTGCGTCCGCATGCCGAATGATATTCACTATATTGATAGTGAATAATCTAATGGCTATGCCCTCCCGACAAGAACAGGGAGGGAGATTCTGATGTCACTCAACGGACGGGTCGCGATCGTCACCGGTGCCGGCGGCGGGCTGGGCCGTGCGCACGCGCTGTTTCTGGCGCGGCACGGCGCGCGTGTCGTCGTCAACGATCTCGGCCTGGCGGCGGCGGAGATCGTTGCCGCGGAGATTGCGGCGGCGGGGGGTGAGGCCATCGCCATTGCCGCCTCGGTCAGCGACGAAGCGGCGGTTGCCGCGATGGTCGCGCAGGTGATGGCGCATTGGGGGCGGGTCGACATTCTCGTCAACAACGCCGGCATCCTGCGCGACAGGAGCTTCGCCAAGATGACGCTCGACGATTTCCGGCTGGTGATCGACGTCCACCTGATGGGCGCCGTCGTCTGCAGCAAGGCGGTATGGGAAATCATGCGTGCGCAACGCCATGGCCGGATCGTCATGACGACCTCGTCGTCCGGGCTCTACGGCAATTTCGGCCAGGCCAATTACGGTGCCGCCAAGATGGCGCTGGTCGGCCTGATGCAGACGCTGGCGATCGAGGGCGAGAAATACGACATTCGCGTCAACTGCCTCGCACCCACCGCGGCGACCCAGATGACGCGGGGCGTGCTGTCAGATGATGGTTTGCGCCTGCTCGATCCGGCGCTGGTTAGCCCCGGCCTGCTTGCCCTGACCGACGACGACGCGCCGACGCGCGCGATCCTGTGCGCCGGCGCCGGCCATTTCGCGAGCGCGAACGTCACGCTGTCGTCGGGCCGCTACATCGGCGCGGGCGCCGACGTCGGCGAGCGGCTTGTCGCTCAATGGGATTCGGTTGCCGACCGCGCCGGCGAAATCGTCCCCGCTTACGGCTTCGTCCAGGCCGAGCGCGAACTGGCCAGTGCCGGCATGGACACGCCCGTCGCGGCCGTGCCGCACTGAGGCACGGCGTGACCGCCGCGCCCGAGCGTCAGTATAGGATTCGCCACAATCTTAGCGGCGACTTCGCCGGCATGGTGATCGGCTCGAGCCAGTCGGGCACCTTGTTGTGTGCCAGCTGGTCGTAGAAGCCGCCGGGGCTGCGCGCGCGGTAGACGGTCGACTCCGCCATGTTCGGGCAGGTCAGCAGCAGCGTCGCGCCATGCCGCCTGGCGATGGCGCGAAACTGCTCGGCGCTGCCCGTGAAGGCATGTTGCACGTCGAGGATCGCGTCGCCGTTGCGGTGATAGGGGCCGGCAACCGCATCATGATGCGTCACGGTGATCAGCCGCGGGCCAAGATCGACGAAGGTGAAGATGGTCTGCGGCGGCAAGCGGTCGAGCGGGTGCAGCGCCGGGATTGTCGGGCACAGCCCGCTCGCATTGTTGACGCGCTGGATATAGGCGCTCGGACGGTCGGGGGGCTTGTAGCCGATGTTCATGCCGAACAGCCTGACATTGAACGGTGTCAGGATCAGCCCGGCGAACAGCCCGGAAATGGCGATGAACGATCCGACCGTGCCGAACACGCGGATCAGCACCGAGCGGCTGCCGAGGCACCAGGGCAGCACGATCCACGCCAGCGCCGTCGCGCCGGGAACCGCGAGCAGCTGTGCCGCCGGGCCGGCGCGCGCCTGCCACAGCAGCATCGCGGCGGCGAAGGTGCCGAACAGCAGCACCGCCGCCCAGCCGGTCAGGCGCGGCGTGCCGCGCGCGCGCCATGTCGCGAGCATCGCGCCGAGCAGGCCGATGATCGGCAGCGTGACGATCGGGAAGGCGGTGCGGAACGGGTGCTTGTAGATCGGCTTGGCCTCGCGGACATTGTCCAGCCAGTTCCGTGCCAGCTCGGGCGAGACCTGCTCGGGCCGACCGAGGCATTGCGGAAACACCAGCGCGAAGCCCGCGACGATCGCCGCGCCGGCGAGCACGGCGAGGCCGAGCCGCACCTCGCGCCGCGCGGGGTTGAGGCGGGCGAGCAGGAAGAGCAGCAACCCGGCGACGACCATCACCGACAGCCATACCGGGGTCAGTGCGTCGCAGCGCAGCACGCGGTTGGCGTAGGAGGCGAAGGCGGCGTAGCCGATGCTGCTGCCGCCGGCGAGGGTCAGCGCATAGACCGTCAGGCGTCGCGCCTCGGCGCGGTCCCAGATCCAGCGCAGCGCGATGATCGCGCCGGCCATCGCGGCATAGGGCAGCATCTCGAGGCCGATCGTCAGCGATACCGCGGTCGAGGCGCCGACGATCGCGCCACCGCGCGCCGCGCGCGGGTCGCACAGCCCGGCGACGGTCAGGCTGAGCATCGCCAGCTGCCAGCCATGATGATCGATGCGATCGGGCATGAACATCAGCATCGTCGCGCTGCAGCCGAGCAGCAGCACGATGGCGAGCGGCCAGGAAAGCTTGTCGACGAGGCGCCGCGCGGTCGCCGCGACGCCGAGCATCGCCAGGCTGAACGGCAGCAGCGGCGCGATGCCGCAGGCCAGGCGCTCGGCCTCGGGCGTGCCGACAAAGGGCCGGAGGATCAGGATCAGGCCGGCGATCGGCAGGTCGACGATGCGACTCCAATGGATATCGAAGCCCAGCGGCGGGTTGAGCCGATAATTGCGCAGGTCGTACCAGCCCTGGCCGTCGAGCAGCGCACGGACCTGCATCAGGCGCATATTGTCGTCGGTGTCGCCGAGCGACAGCCAGTGGATCGCGTTCCAGCGCTGGAACACATAGAAAATCGTGATCACCGCCCAGGCGATCAACGTCAGCTTGACCCAGTCCTGCGCGATCTCGCGGGCAAAGGGGATGCTTCCAGCCCGCTCGCGGGCAAGGGAAGGCTGTTCTGGAGTGTCGTGCAAGCGTTCCGTCCCAATTTCCCCGGAACAATCCGGTTTCACTCCCGACGGAGTTCCTCTAGTGCACGCCCCGCAAAGGGCAAGTTAAGGCGTGACGGTAATTCTCAGACAGATGGCGCATCTGCGGACGAGCGGGCTGCTCGGCCAGCTGATCCGTTTCGGCATTGCCGGGGCGATTTCCAGTGTGATCTATTCCGCGGTCTATCTGCCGCTCGCCAACCATGTGTTCGCGCCGGGCCATGCCGTGTTCGCGGTGCCGTTCGCCTTTGCGGTCGCGGTGACGGCGGGGTTTTTCCTCCACAGCGCGTGGAGCTTCAAGGGGCATGGCACGCGCGACCAGAGCGGGCGCCAGCACCTCAAATTCGTGCTGGTGCAGGGCTTTGGCCTGCTGCTCAATCTCGCCTTCACCTGGATCATCACCGGGCCGCTGTTCCACGGCGCGACCTGGATCCCGCTGGTCCCGGCGTTCACGGTCATCCCGGTCGCGACCTTCGCGCTCAACCGGCAATGGGTGTTCGGCTAAAGCCATGGTCAGGATCTGATGGATCGCATTGTCTACGACCGCATGGCGGCGCATGATTCGACGCACTGGTGGTATCGCGCACGCCGCGACATCCTCGCCGACTATCTGACCCGCGAGGGTAACCTCCCGGCGGATGCGCGGATTCTCGAAATCGGCTGCGGTACCGGGCACAACCTGCCGATGCTCGGCGCGTTCGGCACGGTCGACGCGATCGAGATCGACCCCGCCGCGCGTGCCATCGCCAGCGAGCGGCTCGGCCGCCCGGTCAGCGCGTCGCCCTTGCCGCAGCTGCCCGACGTGCCGCGCGGCCATTACGATCTGATCGCGGTGCTCGATGTCGTCGAGCATATCGAGGACGATGTCGCCGCGCTGAAGGCGATGGCGGATTGCCTCGCGCCGGGCGGCAAGATTCTCGTTACCGTACCGGCGCATGCCTGGCTGTGGAGCGCGCACGACGTCGTCAACCACCACCACCGGCGCTATTCGAAGGTCACGCTCGATGCCGCGATCGCCAAAGCCGGCCTGCGCCACAACGGCCTGCGCTATTTCAACTCGCTGCTGTTCCCGCTCGCGGTGGCGGCGCGGCTGATCGGCCGGTTGACGGGCAAGGACGACAGCGACGATTCACCGCCGCCGCCGTTCCTCAACGCGATCTTCGAGCGCATCTTCCGCGCCGAGCGTCATCTGGTCGGGCGGGTGCCGCTGTCGCCGGGCGTCTCGATCGTCACGCTCGTGTCGCCGTCCGCCTCGGCGGCGCGATAGCCGAGCGTCGCGCGGCCCAGCACCGGGCCGACGACATCGCCGACGAGATAGAGCGGGCGGCGCTTCGATTCGACATAGAGCCGGCCGAGATATTCGCCGATCATGCCGAGCACGAACATCTGCACCGCGCCGAGCAGCACGACCACCAGCATCGTCGAGGTCCAGCCCTGCACGGCGTGGCCGAAGAAGAAGCCGAACGCGATATAGACCAGCAACAGCAGCGACGCGCCGGTCAGCGCGAGTCCGACATGGCTGGCGAAGCGCAGCGGCGCGGTCGAGAAGCCCGTGACGGCATCGAAGGCGAGGCGGATCATCTTGCCGAGCGGATAATTGGTCTCGCCGGCATGGCGCTCGGCGCGGTCGTAGAGGAACGGCACCTGGCGGAAGCCGACCCAGGCGACCATGCCGCGGATGAAGCGCGCCTGTTCGGGCATCGACAGGAAGGCGTCGAGCGCGCGCCTGGACATCAGGCGGAAATCGCCGGTGTCGAGCGGGATCGGCGTGTCGGTCAGCCGGTCGAGCATGCGGTAGAAGAGCGCGGCGGTAAGCTTCTTGAAGATCGTCTCGCCGGCGCGCTTGCGGCGCACCGCATAGACCACATCGGCCTGGCTGGCGGCCATGGTCGCGCGCATCTCGCCGAGCAGTTCGGGCGGGTCCTGCAGATCGGCGTCGATGATCAGGATCTGCTGGCCGGCGCACAGGTCGAGCCCGGCGGTCAGCGCGAGCTGGTGGCCGTGATTGCGCGACAGGTTGATCGCGATCAGCCGCGGATCGGCCGCGGCGAGCCGCTGCATCGCCGGCCAGCTGTCGTCACGCGAGCCGTCGTTGATGAAGAGTATCTCGTAATCGCCGCCGACCGCCGCCTTCGCCGCGCCGGAGACGCGGGCGTGAAGCAGTTCGAGGCAGGCGGCCTCGTTGTAGCAGGGGATGACGATGGACAAAGCGGGGCGGTGCATGGGCGCGCTCCATAGCGGGTCGCGGGCGCGTCGTCATGTGGGATGTTACGCGGGCGAAAGGGCGAACGGCGAGCGGTTTGCGCTAAACCCGCTCGACATTGTTGACCGCGTCCGCCGCGCGCAAGGCGGTCATCAGCTTGCTGAGATGCTGGAGGTCGTGGACCTCGACATCGATCGTGTTGGTGTGGAAACCGCTGTCGCGGTTGTCGAGCCGCATGTTGACGATGTTGGCGCGCTGCTGGCCGATGATCGTCGCGATCACGCCGAGTGCGCCGGGTTCGTTCTTGACCCCCACGGCGATCCGCGCGGTCGCGCCCTCGGCCTTGTCGCCCCAGGACAGATCGACCCAGTCGGCATCGTCGCTGTCGGCGAGCGACGGGCAGTCGATGGTGTGGACCTCGATTCCCTCATTGGGCCGGCGCAGGCCGACGATGCGGTCGCCGGGTATCGGGTGGCAGCATTCGGCGAGATCGAATGCGACGCCGCGCGCCAGCCCGCGGATCGAGATCGCGCCGGCCTGTTGCGGCATCGCGCGCTCGGTCGCGCCGGCCGATGCGCCGGCGCCGGGCATCAGCGCCTCCATGACATCGGCATCGGCCAGCTGGCGACGGGCGACCGCCGTGAGCAGCGCGGCCTCGTCGGCGAGCTTCAGCTTCTTGAGCGCGGCCTTGAGTGCTTCCGGCCCGATCGGCACCGGCAACCGCGCGACGATATCGTCATAGAGCTGGCGGCCGAGTTTCTCCGTCTCCTCACGCTCCTTGACGCGCAGGAAGCGGCGGATCGAGGCGCGCGCCTTGCCGGTGATCGCGAAGTTGAGCCACGCCGTCTGCGGCACCTGCGCCTTGGAGCGCAGGATCTGCACCTGGTCGCCATTGGCGATTTCGGTGCGCAACGGCACGACGCGGCCGTTGATCTTGGCGCCGACCGCCTGGTCGCCGAGGTCGGTATGGACGGCATAGGCGAAATCGATCGGCGTCGCGCCCTTGGGCAGCTGGTGCAGCTCGCCCTTGGGGGTGAAGGCGAAGATGCGGTCCTGGTACATCGCCATGCGGGTATGTTCGAGCAGCTCTTCCGGGCTCTCGGCATGGTCGAGAATCTCGACCAGGTCGCGAATCCACGACACCTGCGTCTCGGGGCGGACCTTGTTCTGCTTGTAGGCCCAGTGCGCGGCGAGGCCGAGTTCGGCCTCCTCGTGCATCGCCGCGGTGCGGATCTGGATCTCGACGCGGGTATTGTCGGCATGCATCACGCTGGTGTGGAGCGAGCGATAGCCGTTGCGCTTGGGGGTCGAGATATAATCCTTGAAGCGCCCCGGCACCATCGGCCAGCGCCGGTGGATGATGCCGAGCGCGCGGTAGCAATCCTCCTCGGTCGGGACGATCGCGCGAAACGCCATGATGTCCGACAGCTGCTCGAAGCTGATGTGCCGCTCGGCCATCTTCCGCCAGATCGAATAGGGGTGCTTCTCGCGACCCGAAATGTCCGCCTCGACCCCGGCGCGCGACAGCAGCAGCTTGAGGCCCGAACCGATCTTGGCGATGCGGTCGCCGCCGCCCTCCTTCAGCTGGGTGAGGCGCTTGTCGATCGACTCATAGGCTTCGGGCTCGAGTTCCTTGAAGGCGAGCGTCTGCATCTCCTTCATGAACTCGTACATGCCGATCCGCTCGGCGAGCGGAGCGTAGATGTCCATCGTCTCGCGCGCGATGCGGCGGCGCTTCTCGGGCTTGGGAATGTGATGGAGCGTGCGCATATTGTGCAGCCGGTCGGCCAGCTTGACCAGCAGCACGCGGATGTCGTCCGACATCGCCAGCAGGAACTTGCGCAGATTCTCGGCGGCGCGCTCGCTTTCGGTCTGCGCCTCGATCTTCGACAGCTTGGTGACGCCGTCGACCAGCCGCGCGACGCTCGGCCCGAAGACACGCTCGATCTCCTCCGGCGTGGCGACGGTGTCCTCGACGGTGTCGTGGAGGATCGCGGTGGCGATCGTCTCGGCGTCGAGATGGAGGTCGGTCAGGATGCCGGCGACCTCGATCGGGTGGCTGAAATAGGGGTCGCCCGAGGCGCGCTTCTGGCTGCCATGTGCCTGTAGCGAAAAGACATAGGCGCGGTTGAGCAACGCCTCGTCGGCTTGCGGATCGTAGCTCAGGACCCGATCGACGAGTTCATATTGACGCAACACGGGTTCAAGATGGCGTTCGTTGCTGTTGCTTTGCAACAAAATAGGGATTTGCCGCGTGAAAAAAGCCCCCTCCGCCGGTGACGAAGGGGGCTCAGGAAAGCCTCGTGGGGACGAGGTATCGAAGGGGGGCTTATTTGGCGCGGGCGTTGCACTTGGCGAGCGCGTCGGCGTCGAACGCCTTGCCGCCGGCCGAGAAGCTGGCAAGCGCACCGACGCGCTTGACGACCAGCTCGCACAGGATGTTGGGGCGCTCAGGCGCATGGTTGGCGGTGTAGGCGCTGTCCTGCAAGGTCCACAGCGTCGAGTTGGTGATGAGGGTGGACGCCGTCGGCGTGGCGACCGGGGTCGCGACGTAGAAGCCAGCGGGGCCCTGCGCGTCGGCCGCGATCGGCGAAAGCAGGGTGGCCGTCACGATGGCGGCGGCGAAAAGAGCGGTGGAACGGATCATGGGGGGACCTCCTGTTTTATCAGTTGCGAATCACTACCTAGTATATTAGGTTGCTGGTTGCAACTAGAAACTTATATTTCATTCCCATGACGGCATGAAATTTGATAGGCTGGTGATATGGGTAGAGGATTGATGGACGAGAAACTCCGCGAGCCCTTGCGCGAACTGGTCAAGTGCAGCCTGCCGGCGGCGCTGGAGGCGATGGGCGAACGCTGGTCTTTCATGATCCTGCGCGCCGCGTTCAACGGGCTGCATCACTTCGAGGAATTCCAGTCCGAACTGGGTATCGCGCGCAACATCCTCGCCAACCGTCTCGCGCGGCTGGTCGAGCATGGCATCCTGACGCGCGAGGCGATGCCCGACGATCGCCGCAAGATCGAATATAATCTGACCGAGAAGGGCATGGCGCTGCTGCCGACGATGGTCGCGCTGCGCCAATGGGGCGAGCGCTGGGAAACCGGAACGCCGGCCAGCCCGGTGCTGGTCGATGCGCGCGACATGCGGCCGGTGGCCCCGGTCGCGGTGACTTCATGGGACGGGCGCGTGCTGACCAAGCACGACATGCACTGGGCGCTGCGCGAGCATATCAATCATGACGAGCCGGCTGCGCGCGCGGCGGAATAGCTTCAGCCGATCAGGCGTTCGAGGAAGCCGCGTACCGCGGGCGCGAGCGGCGCCGGCTGGCCCGATGGCAGGTGGACGTTGACGACCACCATCTCGATGACGGTGTGAAGCGCGCCGCTTTGCGCATGGCATAGCTCGAAACGCTGGGTGAGGCTGGAATTGCCGAGCCGCGTCACCGCGACGAACGCCTCGACCGTGTCACCGAGCACGAACGGCTTGAGATAGTCGATCTCGGTGTGACGGACGTGGAACTCGGTTTCCTGCCACACCGCGCCGAGCGCGGCGGCGATCCCGGTCCAGTCCCAAAATTCGGTCACCGCGACATCGGCATATTCGAGATAGCGCGAGTTGAAGACGACCTTCTGGCCATCGATCTCGGCATAGCGGACCTTGAAGCGGGTGGAAAAGGCGAAGCCGGGGCGAGTGTTCATGCGACGTCGCTAGCTGGACAGCGGCTCGCTTTCCACCGCAATCCGGTTTCGACCCGCCGCCTTGGCGCGATAGAGCGCGCGATCGGCGGCCGCGAAGATCGGATCGAGCCCGAAACCGGGGCACAGCTCGGCAAGGCCGGCGCTCATCGTCACGCCGATATCGCTGCCGGGCAGGCGCTGTTCGCTCAGCACGCTGCGTATCCGGTCGCAGATCGGTGCCGCGGCGGCGTGCCCGAGCCCACGGAACAGGATGGCGAACTCCTCCCCGCCGACACGCCCGACCACGTCGCCGGCGCGGACATGCTCGCGCAGCAGGTCGGCGGCCATCAGCAACGCCCTGTCGCCGACGCCGTGCCCGTGCGTATCGTTGATCGCCTTGAAATGGTCGAGATCGAGCAGCGCCAGCGTTGACGGCGTGCCCTGCCGCGCCGCCGCCATCGCCTCGCTCGCGACGTGGCGGAAAGCGGCGCGGTTGAGCAGGCCGGTCAGTGGGTCGGTCGCCGCGGCGCGCACCAGCTCGGCCTCGCGTTCCTTGCGCTCGTCGAGCGCGCGAAGCGCGCTGACGACCGCGCCGACCGTGCCGTCGGCCCCCTGAACGGCGCGGGTGTTGGCCTCGAACCAGCCGAGCGAGCCGTCCGCGCGGGTCGCGCGATATTCGACCGTGAAGGTGCGATCGGGCGCCCGCAGCGCGGCGATGTGGACGCCGCTGACGCGCGCGCGGTCCGCCTCGTATACCAGCGTCGCGGCGTTGACGCCAATCAACGCATCGGGTTCGAAATAACCCAGTTCGAGGACCGAGGGCGAGGCGAAGCGGATCGTTCCGTCCGGGTCGAGGGTCAGCATGATGTCGGTGGCGTTGTCGGCGAGCAGGCGGTAGCGCGCTTCGCTTTCCCGCAAGGCGAGGGTCAGGCGGTCGCGCTGCCGCAGGGTTGCCGCGACCGGCATCGCCGTCATGAACAGGACGGCGAGGTAGAATTGCAGCAGCTGGAGTTGGGTCGCCTGGTCGCCATGAATCAGCATCGTCGGCCCTGAGCCGCCAAGCGTCATCACCCCGCCGACCAGCGCGATGATCAACACGCCGCCGGCGGCCCCGAAGCGTTGCATCGAAAAGGTCGCGACGAGCAGCGGGACGATCGGCAGGAAGAGAAGCGGCAGGCGGCTCTGGTAAAAGACGCCGAACGCCGTCCCCGCGACGAGCAGGAGGCAGCCGATGGCCCGCCATGCGCCATGTCCCGTGCGGAACTGGCGCCAGTCGATCTCGGCCCGGGCGAACAGCAAGGCGAGCGGCGTGGTGATGAGGTTGCCGATGCCATGGCCGAGCTGCCAATCGAACAGGGTCGCCGCGGGATCGAGCGGCAGGAACATGCCGAGCGCGAATGCCGCGAAAGCACCGCTGACCAGGGGTGCGGCGATGGCGGCGGCGACCACGAACAAGCCGATCGACGGGAGGCCGTTCAACAGGCTGCGATCGACCCCGAAGCGGCGGATCAGCCAGGCGGCAATCATCGCTTCGCCGATATTGGCCCCAGCGAAGATCGGTGCGACCGACGACAAGGGCGAGAAAGCGAGTGACGCCGCGATGCTGCCGATCAGTGCCGCAACGATCAGCGAGGTCCATCGGCGATAGGATACCGCTGCCAGCGCCGCGATCAGCGGTCCATTGGCAAGCCACATCAACGCGATCCCGCCGCTTCGCCGCGTCAACGCGATCGCCGTGGCGGCGAGGATCGCGTAGCTGATGGCGATCACCGCCGGCAGGAATGCCGGCGTTCGCGGGAGCTGTGAAAATCGCATGGTCGATGCGACCCATGGCAGCGCAAGGTTAAGCGCGCGTTGCCCGACGCGTTATTTCACGGCATCGCCTGCCAGGCGTCACGGCGCGGTCGGCGTGCTTTCGTCGGACGGATCCAGGGTCGGCGTGTCGAGGCGATGGCCCCAGCGCACCAGCGACCAGGCCCGCTCGTGAAAATAGAACAGGAAGATCTTGGTGACCACCTCGGTTCCCGCGATCGCGCCGGCGACCTTGCCGTCGCCGCCGGTGAAGATCATGCCGAGCACGAACGAGTCGATACTGCCGAGCATGCGCCACGACACCGCCTTGACGAACGATCGCGGGTGGCTCTCGACGCCGCGCAGGAGGAACATGGGCCCTAGCCGCTTTGCTGCGCGGGGGTGTTGACGCCCATGCTGGTGAGGTAGCGTTTCACGTTGCGCGCCGCCTGCCGCAGCCGCTGCTCGTTCTCGACCATCGCGATCCTGACATAACCTTCGCCATTCTCGCCATAGCCCACGCCCGGCGCCACGGCGACCTTGGCATGGGTAAGCAATTGCTTGGAAAATTCGAGGCTGCCGAGATGCTGGAGCGCCGGCGGCAGCGGCGCCCAGGCGAACATCGAGGCGCGCGGCGAAGGAATCTCCCAGCCGGCGCGGCCAAAGCTTTCGACCAGCACGTCGCGGCGATGACGATAGAGATTGCGGTTGGCTTCGACGATGTCCTGCGGGCCATTGATTGCCGCGACCGCGGCGGCCTGGATCGGCGTAAAGGCGCCATAATCGAGATAGGACTTCACCCGCGTCAGGGCGGCGATCAGCTTCTGGTTGCCGACCGCGAAGCCGATCCGCCAGCCGGCCATCGAATAGGTCTTGGACAGCGAGGTGAACTCGACCGCGACGTCCTTTGCGCCCTTGACCTGCAGGATCGAGGGGGTCGGCTGGTCGTCATAATAAAGTTCGGAATAGGCCAGATCGGACAGCACCCACAGCCCGTGCTCCTTGGCGAAGGCGACGACGCGCTCGTAAAAGGCGAGGTCGACCACCTCGGCGGTGGGGTTCGACGGATAGCCCATCACCAGCACGCTGGGGCGCGGCACGGTGAACGCCATGGCGCGCTCGAGCGCCTCGAAATAATGCTCGTCGGGCGTGGTCGGCACGCTGCGAATCGTCGCGCCGGCGATGATGAAACCGAAGGTGTGGATCGGATAGCTCGGGTTCGGCGCGAGCACGACGTCGCCCGGCGCGGTGATCGCCTGGGCGAGGTTGGCGAGGCCCTCCTTCGAACCGAGCGTCACGACGACCTCGGTTTCGGGGTCGAGATCGACGCCGAAGCGGCGCCCGTAATAATTGGCCTGCGCCTTGCGCAGCCCGGGAATGCCCTTCGATGCGGAATAGCCATGCGCGTCGGGCTTGCGCGCCACTTCGCACAATTTGTCGATGACGTGCGGCGGTGGCGGCAGGTCGGGATTGCCCATGCCGAGATCGATGATGTCCTCGCCCGCCGCACGCGCCTGTGCCCGCATCGCGTTGACTTCGGCGATGACATAGGGGGGCAGGCGGCGGATGCGGTAGAATTCGTCAGACATGGGTCGATCTTGCTTTCGGCTGTGGTCGCCAACGCGGCGACGTCGCGCTATGTAGCATGAAATTCGCCGCCGTGCCGCCGGGGAGAGGAAATTATGATCATGGTACCGATCGCCGCGTCGCTGGCCGGGGTCGTGCCGTCGCATCGCCGCCTTGCCGACGGGCGCATGCGCTGATGGCCGAAGGTGACGCACCCGCCGCGGCCATTCCGAGCCTCGAAGAGATGCAGCACTGGACGTGGCTGCTCGGTCGGTTGCAGCAGCAGATGATGGAGCAGGGGTTCGACCTGCCGGCGGTGACCGACACGGTGCCGTCGATTCCCGGATTGACCGACCCGGCGACGGTCGCGCGGGCGCGCGATTTCTGGAATCAGAGCCTCGGCCTGTGGCAGCGCATGATCGATCCGACGCATGCGCCGGCGGCCGAGCCCTCCGCGCATGACGGTGACAAGCGGTTTCGCGATCCGCGCTGGCGCGAAAATCCGGTGTTCGACTGGATCCGGCAGAGCTATTTCCTCATCGCCGACTATCTGCTCGACAATGTCGCGGCGCTCGACGGGCTCGACGCGAAGCAGAAGCAGCAGATGCAGTTCGTCATGCGCGGCTTTGTCGACGCGATGAGCCCATCCAATTTTCCGACGACCAATCCGCTGGTGCTCGAAAAGACGATCGAAACCGGCGGGGAAAACCTGCTTACCGGCCTGAAGCGCATGCTCGCCGACATGGCCAAGGGGCAGATGACGCAGACCGCGCCCGATGCCTTCGAGGTCGGTCGCAACCTCGCGACGACGCCGGGCAAGGTCGTCCGGCGCACCGATCTCTACGAACTGATCCAGTACGCGCCGACCACCGAAGCGGTGCTGGCCGTGCCGCTGGTGATCTTCCCGCCGTGGATCAACCGCTTCTATATCCTCGATCTGACAGCGGAAAAGAGCTTCATCCGCTGGTGTGTCGACCAGGGCATCACCGTGTTCATGGTCTCGTGGCGATCGGCCGATTCGTCGATGGCGCATGTCGTATGGGATGATTACATCGCCGCGCAGATCGACGTGATCGACACGATCCGCGATCTGCTCGACGTGCCCGCAGTGCATACGATCGGCTATTGCGTCGCGGGGACGACGCTGGCGGCGACGCTCGCGGTGCTTGCCGCGCGCAAGCAGGCGAAAAAGGTGAAGAGCGCGACCTTCTTCACCGCGCAGGTCGATTTCGGCCAGGCCGGCGAACTGCTCCACTTCGTCGACGACGAGATGCTGGGGATGCTCAAGTCGCTGTCACCCGACGGTTTTCTCGACGGGCGCTATATGGCGGCGACCTTCAACCTGTTGCGCGGGCGCGACCTGATCTGGAACTACGTCACCAACAACTACCTGCTCGGCCAGGATTATGCGCCGTTCGACCTGCTGCACTGGAACAGCGACACGACCAACCTGCCCTCTGCCTGGCACATGAGCTATCTGACCGACCTGTATCGCGACAACCTGCTGGTCAAGCCGGGCGCCTTGTCCGTGCTCGGTACGCCGATCGACCTGACCAAGGTCAAGACGCCGTCCTATGTCCAGGCGGGCCGCGAGGACCATATCGCGCCGGCCGAAAGCGTCTGGAAGATTACCGACCAGTTCGCCGGGCCGATCAGGTTCGTGCTCGCGGCCTCGGGGCATATCGCCGGGGTGGTCAACCCGCCGGCGCAGGGCAAATATCAATATTGGACCAATGCGGCGCCGGTCGACACGCTGGCCGACTTCGTCGCCGGGGCGACCGAGACCAAGGGCAGCTGGTGGCCCGACTGGCTCGACTGGCTGGCCGGGCAGGGCAATGCGACGGTCCCGGCGAAGGGCGCGCGCAAGCCGGGCAAGGGCAAGCTCAAGGCGATCGAGGATGCGCCGGGGAGCTATGTGAAGGCGCGATAACCGGCTTCGCCCGCGTCACCAGACGGGATAGAAGGTATCGCCGCTTTTCTTCACCTTGATGCCGGACGGTTGCAATTCGCGCCCCCCGACCACCTGGTTCGATCCGTTCAACTCGCCGACCAGATCCGCCTGCGACCAGGCCGCCGGAAACATCGTGCTCGCCTTCGCGGTGGTGAAGCTGAGATTGGTCCCGCTGGCCTCCTTGGCCGGATCCTTGAGCAGGTTCCATTCTGCCTCCCAGATTCCCGCCGCCTCCTGCTCGCCGGTGACGTGTAGCCGGGTCGTCCATTTGGCCTGCATTGCGGTGAGCAGATGGCCGCCCTTGCCTTCGGTGCCGTCCTCTTCCCCGGCCAGATGCGGCAGCAGGTCCATATAGGGCTTGAGCGCGGCCGCCCGCGCGACGGCAGCCAGATCGACCTCGGCGCCCTCGCCGGGTAGGAGGCTGCCGATCGCGGCCGTGAAGTCCGCCGTGCTGGCGAGCGTGCCGAAGTCGCGCTCGGCGCGACTCAGGCGGGCTGCGTCCTTTGCGCCGACTCCGTGGGGAAGGCGCTTGGCGGGTGCATTGCCGCCGCTGACCTTCTCGTTCTTGTAGGTGTAGACGCGTTGCACGACCGTGCCGCCGTTCGCCGCGGCGCGGTTCAGCGCGGTACTCAAGTGGCGCTGCGCGACGATCCTGGGACTCGCATTCAATTGCTCGCCGACGGCATGAAGCCGCGCCACGCCGGGGAGTGAGACTGGCCCGCCGAATCGCGCATCGACCCGGTCGGCGCGACGACGCATGTCCGGTTCAGCCAAAAATGCCTCCCTTTCGCCTCCGCACCATCGTTGGTCAGCGCAATGCCGGCGTCAATCGCTTTTCGTCCTTCAGCGTCGGGCGAGACCGCGCTCCAGCATGTCGGCGATGGTGTCCGCGATGTCGGCCGGGGCGTGATCCTCGGCCCACACGCCGAAGCGCAGGCCCAGAAAGACGTTCATGCCCATGATCGCCCAGGCATGGACCTCGGAGACGTCATCGCGAATCTCCCCGCGTTCGGCGGCAGCCCGCAGGCGCGCGGCGATGCGCTCCGCGGTGGTGTTGTAGTGCAGGTGGAAACTCTCCGGGTCGACGAATTCGGCTTCGTCGATGATCCGGTAGATCTCCTTGTGCCCCTGCACGAATTCCATGAAGGCGAGCAGGCCGGCGCGCTCGGCGGCGATCTGCCCGCTGGCGGCGCGAATCGCCGGGGCGACCTCGTCACGCACCCGATCCGACATGTCGCGGACCAGCGCACGGAACACCGCGTCCTTCGAATCGAAATAGGTATAGAAACTCCCCAGCGCGACGCCGGCGCGGCGCGTGATCCCGCTGATCGACGCCTCGTGAAAACCGCGCTCGCCGAACTCGATCGCCGCCGCGTCGAGGATCGCGCGCAGCGTCTTGCGCCCGCGTTCGGTGCGCGGCGCCTTGCCTTCGCTCGTCGTCAGCAAGTCGGCGCGACTGCCCGGCGTTGCCGATGGGACACGCTCTCCGCCCATTTTTCGTGCCCTCCCCATTCCAAGTTGAAACCTGGTTCAGGTTTCAGTATAGCGACTTCAACTGGCGCACAACCCGGTAACAGACCGGGAACCACCATGTGGCGCCGCAGGAGGGGAGATCTACCATGTCACGCCCGAATTCCACCCGAGCCTTGCTTTACGCCGGCGCCGCGCTCGCCGCACTGACCGCCGCGCCCGCCTTCGCCCAGGAAACGCCCGCCACGACGCCGGCCGAACAGGCTGCCGCCGCCGACAATGGTGACATCGTCGTCACCGCGCGCCGTCGTTCGGAATCGCTGCTGCAGACCCCGGTCGCGGTTACCGCCTTCACCGCCGACAAGCTGGCCAAGAGCGGGGCCATCGACCTCACCGACATTCAGAACACCGTGCCGAACACCACGCTGAAAGACGCGCGCGGCACCAACTCGACGCTCGCCGCCTTCATCCGCGGCGTCGGCCAGCAGGACCCGGTCCCCGGTTTCGAGGCTGGCGTCGGCATCTATCTCGACGATGTCTATCTCAACCGTCCGCAGGCGGCTGTGCTCGATATCTACGACATCGAGCGGATCGAGGTGCTGCGTGGCCCGCAGGGCACGCTCTATGGTCGGAACACGATCGGCGGCGCGGTCAAGTACGTCACCAAGCGCCTGCCCGATCATCTCGAGGTCAATCTGCGCGGCACCTATGGCAGCTACAATCAGGCCGATGGCGTGATTGGCGTGTCGACGCCGATCGGCAGCATGTTCAAGATCGGCCTGTCGGGTGCGCGCCTGACGCGCGACGGTTTCGGCAAGAACCTCAACCTCGGCATCGACAATTATAACAAGAACATCTGGGCCGTGCGCGGCACGATCGAGTTCGAATCGCCCGATTCGCGCATGTCGATCCGCCTCACCGGCGACTATACCCACGACAAGTCGAATCCGCGCAACGGACACCGCCTGATCCCGGGCCAGTTGTCCGGCGCGCCGGTACTCGCCAATGTCTATGACACCCGGGCCGGGCTCAACAACCCGATCCAGGATATCTGGGCCGGTGGCCTGTCGCTCACCGCCGAGGCGCAGCTGAGCGACCATGTGACGTTCAAGAGCATCAGCGCGTTCCGCAAGGATCGCTCCTACACGCCGATCGATTTCGATTCGCTGCCTGCGGCCGACGTCGACGTGCCGGCGGTCTATCGCAACGAGCAGACCAGCCAGGAATTCCAGTTTTCCTACAAGAGCGACAAGCTCAACGGCATCGTCGGCTTCTATTATCTCGGCGCCAAGGCGCAGACCGGCTTCGGCGTGTTGCTCGGCACGACGTTCGCAGGGTTCGACGCCTATACCGCGGGCGATGTGCGGACCGAGACCGAGTCATTCTATGGCGATTTCACCTATGACTTCACGCCGCAGTTCAGCCTTTCGCTGGGCGGCCGCTACACCTGGGACGAGCGCAAGTCGCATGTGTTCAAGGCCAATTATCTCGGCCTGACGCCGGAGTTCGGCGGCACGCCGGTGCCGTTCGGCAGCCCGGCGACCGATTTCACGGGTCGGGCGCTGTTCAAGCGCTTCACACCGCGCGCGTCGGTCGCGTTCAAACCCAACGACCGGCACATGTTCTACCTGTCCTTTTCGGAAGGCTTCAAGGGGGGCGGCTTCGATCCGCGCGGCTCGGGCGTCTCGGCGCCCAAGCTCCCGACCGAGACCACGCCAACCTATCAGGAAATCTACAACTACCTGCTGTTCCGGCCGGAATCGGTGAAGAGCTATGAAATTGGCTGGAAGGGCGCAGCCTTCGACCGCGCGCTGACCTGGGCGATCGACGGCTTCCATTCGGATTATACCGATGTGCAGATCCCCGGCTCGGTCGGCTGCATTATCAACAACACCCCCAATTTCTGCGGCATCACCACCAACGCCGCCAAGGCACGGATCAACGGCGTCGAGCTCGAAACCAATGCACGGCTGGCGCAGGGCTTTGCCGGCGCGGGATCGGCGATCACGCTGGCAGGTACGCTTGGTTACATCGACGCCAAGTACAAGACCTTCATCGGCCCGACCGGGACCGATGTCGCCGCCTACCGCGTGTTCCAGAACACGCCGAAATGGACGCTCTCGGGTACGCTCGGCGCGGCGTTTCCGGCCGGCCCGGGCATGGTCAACGCCTCGACCGTCGTGTCCTATCGCAGCCTGACGCATCAGTTCGAGACGGCCACCCCGTTCCTCGATCAGCCGGGCTACACCCTGCTCGACGCGCACATCACCTACAGCTTCGATGGCGGCAAATATTCGATCGGCGTGCACGGCAAGAACCTGACCGACGTGCATTACAAGATCGGCGGCTATCAATATCTGTCGGCCAAGGCGGACACGGGTGCGATCAACTATACGCCGACGGGCGGCGTGACCCCGACGCTCGGCAAGGAAGGCATCGCGACCGCCTTCTACGGCAACCCGCGCCAGGTGTTCGTGACGGTGGCCGCCAAGTTCTGAGCCGCCACCCCTCGGGGCGACGGTAAAGGGGGAAGGGGACCGGGTGCTTCGTCAGCGAAGTGCCCGGTCCTTTCCATGTCGAAGGAAATTGACGTGACCGAGAAGACCGCCGGCACCGGCTACCGCAATTTCGCGCTGGCGATGCTGCTGCTCGTCTACACCTTCAATTTCGTCGACCGGCAGATTCTCGGCATCCTCGCCTCGGCGATCAAGACCGACCTCCAGCTCAGCGACAAGCAGCTCGGCCTGCTGGGGGGCCTGGCGTTCGCACTGCTCTATTCGACGCTCGCGATCCCGCTCGCATGGATCGCCGATCGCACCAGTCGGACCTGGGTGATCACGCTCAGCCTCGCCGTGTGGAGCCTGTTCACCGGGGCATGCGGCTTCGCGATGAGCTTCGGTCAGTTGTTCGCCGCCCGCATCGGCGTCGGCGTCGGCGAGGCCGGCGGCATCGCGCCCTCCTATGCGGTGATCGCCGACATGTTTCCGCCGCGTGCCCGCGCCCGGGCGTTGTCGGTCTATTCGCTCGGCATCCCGCTCGGCTCGGCCGCCGGCGTGCTGCTCGGCGGCTACATCGCCGCGCGGGTCGACTGGCGCACGGCGTTCTTCGTCGTCGGCGCGGCGGGCCTGTTGCTCGCGCCGGTCTTCCGCCTCCTCGTCCGCGAGCCGCTGCGCGATGCGCCCGTTGCGGGCCGCGCACCGGTCGGACGGGTATTCGCCATTCTCGCCGCCAAGCCGAGCTTCTGGCTGCTCGCGCTCGGCGCGGCGTCGAGTTCGATGCTCGGCTACGGCCTCGCCTTCTGGCTGCCGTCGCTGCTCAAGCGCAGCTTCCATCTGGGGCTCGTCGAGACCGCGCAATTCTACGGCGCCATCCTGCTGATCGGCGGCGTCCCGGGCATCCTGCTCGGCGGCTATGTCGGCGATCGCTTCGGCGGTCGCGATCGTGCGATCTATGCCCGCGCGCCCGCAATCGCCTTCCTCGTCGCGGTGCCCTTGTTCGCGGCCGGCATCATGTCGACCTCGACCGCCGCCGCCTTCCTGTTCTTCCTGATCCCGCAGGCGCTGGTCTATCTGTGGCTCGCGCCCGTGGTGACGGCGGTCCAGCATCTCGTGCCGGCCCATATGCGCGCCACCGCCTCGGCGAGCTTCCTGCTGATCAACAATCTGATCGGGCTCGGCGCGGGCAGTTTCGTGCTTGGCGCGGTGTCCGATGGCCTCACCGCGCGCTTCGGCGACGAGGCGCTGCGCTACGCCATGCTCGGCGGCCTGTCGTTGTACCTGCTCGCCGGGGTGCTGATGTGGCTGGCGTCGAAGCCGTTGCGGGACGACTGGGTGGACTAAGCTGCTGCGGTCCCGGCGAAAGCCGGGATCACGGCGAAGATCAGCGCTCGCGCGTCGCGGCGAACTTCACCGCCGGATAGCGCTCGACCAGATAATTGACCTCCCAGGCCGATTTGGCGAGCAGCACAGGGTTGCCGTCGCGGTCCTTGGCCATCGCGCCCTTGTGCAGGTCGGTGAACGCCTTCAGCTCGGCCGGCGTGTCGGCCGACAGCCAGCGCGCGGTCTCGTAGGGCGCCATCTCCAGCCCGGCATCGACCTTGTACTCGGCCTCGAGCCGCGACAGCAGCACCTCGAGCTGCAGCTGCCCGACCACGCCGACGATCCAGTTGGCGCCGATATCGGGGTAGAAGACCTGCGTCACGCCCTCCTCGGCCATGTCGTCGAGCGCCTTGCGCAACTGCTTGGTCTTGGTCGGGTCCTTCAAGGCGACGCGGCGCAGGATTTCGGGCGCGAAATTCGGCAGCCCGGTAAAGCGCACATCGGCGCGCTCGCTCAGCGTGTCGCCGACACGCAGCGTGCCATGGTTGGGAATGCCGATGATGTCGCCCGGAAACGCCTCGTCGGCGAGCTCGCGGTTTTGCGCGAAGAACAGGATCGGCGAGTGGATCGCGATCGGCTTGCCGTGCCCCGTCGGGGTCAGCTTCATCCCGCGCTTGAACACCCCCGAGCACAGCCGCATGAAGGCGATGCGGTCGCGGTGTTGCGGGTCCATGTTCGCCTGGACCTTGAACACGAAGCCGGTGACGTCGGGGCGGTCCGGGGTGACCGGCGCGGGCTCGGCCGGCTGCGGGCGCGGGCCGGGTGCGTAACGGGCGAGCGCGTCGATCAGTTCGGCAACGCCGAAATCCTTCAGCGCCGATCCGAAATAGACCGGCGTCAGGTCGCCGGCGCGATAGGCCTCGACGTCGAACGCCGCATAGCCGCCCAGCGCCAACTCGGCCTCGTCGCGCAGCGTCTCGAGCCCCTTGGCGGAGATCGTCGCGGCGAGCTTCGGGTCGTCGAGCCCGGCAAAGGCGACCGACTTGCCCATGAACTCGCGCGACGGCCCCTCGGGCTGGCTCAGCGTGTTGGCGTGGAGGTCGTACACCCCCTCGAAATCGCTGCCCATGCCGACCGGCCAGCTCATCGCCGTCACGTCCAGTGCGAGCATGTCGGCGATCTCGTCGAGCAGCTCGAACGGCGGGCGGCCCTCGCGGTCGACCTTGTTGACGAAGGTGATGATCGGCACCGAACGCAGCCGGCACACCTCGAACAGCTTGCGCGTCTGCGCCTCGATGCCGCGCGCCGCGTCGATCACCATCACCGCCGAATCGACCGCGGTCAGCGTGCGATAGGTATCCTCGCTGAAATCCTCGTGTCCCGGCGTGTCGAGCAGGTTGAAGGTGATGCCACCGCGCTCGAAGGTCATCACCGACGAGGTTACCGAGATGCCGCGCTGTTGCTCGATCTTCATCCAGTCGGAGCGCGCGCGCCGGTTCTGCCCACGTGCCTTGACCTCGCCGGCGAGATGGATCGCGCCGCCGAAATAGAGCAGCTTCTCGGTCAGCGTGGTCTTGCCGGCGTCGGGGTGGGAGATGATCGCGAAGGTGCGGCGGTCGGAGATGGTCGTCATTGCCCGCGCGCCCTAGCGCTTTAGTTTCGCAACGTCACGCTCGCTGAACAGGTCCAGTCTGCACCGGGCGCGACCATGAAGATGCCGGGCTTGTCGCGGAACTCGCCGTTGAACCCTTCAGCGTCGGCAATGCCGTGCCATGGCTCGATGCACAGGAAATGCGCGCCGGGCTTGGTCCAGATGCCGAGCTGCGGCGTGGCGGGAAAGGCGATGTCGAGCGACGGCCCGTGCGGCGCGCCATAGCGCACCGCCTGCGAGCGCACCGGATTCCAGATCAGCGCATCACGTTCGAACAGCGCATCGTCGAGTGACAGCATGCGGCCCTCGACCGGCGAAGGCTGGGGTTCCGGCGTCGCCAGCCCGCCGTTCAGCAGCGTGAGCGGACCGGTTTCGTCCACCGCGAAGGTCACGCGGTGCGCCTCCTTCGCCTGGCCATAAGGCAGCGGCCAGGCAAAGGCCGGGTGCCAGCCGAAACTCGCCGGCAGCGCCGCCGCGCCGGGATTGGCGATCCGCACCTCCATCGTCAGCGTCGCACCATCGATCGCGAAGCCGATCTCCAGCACGAAGGGGAAGGGATAGGCCGCGCGGGTATCGGGATTGTCGGTCAGCCGAAAGCTCGCCCGGCGCGCGTCATGCCCGGTCACCGCGAATGCCATGCGCCGCGCAAAGCCATGCTGCTTCATCGGATAGGTCGTGCCGTCGATACGCAGCATATCGCCGTTCAGCCGCCCGACGATCGGGAACAGCACCGGCGCATGCCCGGTCCAGAAGACCGGGTCGGCATCGGTCATCAGTTCGCGCCCGTCGGCGTCGCGCAGCGAGACCAGCTCGGCCCCGAACGGGTTGATCGCCGCGGACAGCCCGTCGCCGGCAATCTCGATCAAGGCGGACACCTAGTGCGTCGCGGCGGCAGGGCGCGGGGCGAAGTTGGTCCGCGCCCGCTCGATCAGCTTGCCGTCGCGCATCGTCGCCTCGACCATCTCATAGCCCATCAGCGCGAAAATGCGGTCGCCGATGAAGATCGGCCGCGCATTGCCATACCAGTCCGTGCAGGACGCGACACAGTCGTCGCTGTCGTCGTCCCCGGCCAGGCCGTGCCCGGCAATCTGCCCGCCAGCGGCAAGCCGGCCGTGGTCACGCCGCAGGAACAACATGGCGGCGCCCTGCCGGTCGTCATTGTCGTTGGCTGGGTCGAGTTCGCGGCGTACCGGCAATCCGAGCAGGCCGGTGCGGCCGTCTGGCGATGTCGCATTGTAGAAATAGGCGTGACTGCGCGATTCGCCTTCGCTCGCGGCGGGCAAGGTGAAGCTGGCGCCAAGCTGGATCGGGCTGCGCGGCGGCAAATCGATCGTGGTGAAGCTGAGCCCGTCTCCGTTTCCGCCGACAATGATGGCGTCGTCGCCGAGCAGATCGATCCGGTCGGTGCTGTGGGTCGGCGCCAGGCGCGCGATGCGCCCACCATCGACCGGTACGACGAACACGGGGGCTGCCTTGACCTGCCCCTGGGCATCTTCGCCGCTGCCACCAGCATAGACCAGGAACTTGCCGACGAAGCGATTGTGGAACTCCCAGCTCTCGCCCGGCGAAGGCAGTTGCCGATAGTGCGATAGCGGCACCTCGCGCGCGCCGTTGCCAAACAGCGTGAGCGGGATATCGGCCAGTGCGGGTGTGCCCGCGCTGACTTCCGGCCGCCACATCGCGTCGCCGCCGCTATCGGCGCGCACGAGGACGTGCAGCCGGCCACCGCGTTGCTGAAACGAGAATTGATCGACCGGCGCGCCGCGTGCTTGCACCGCGCCCGGCATGTCGGCGTCGAGCGGCAGGCGATAGACGAAGGCCGAGGCGCGATCTCCGCGTGGTCGGTACCAGCCATCGGCGATCCACAGATACATGGCGTCGCGCGTCACGTAGAAGCTGCGTGACCACGACCCCAGCATCCCGGTGGCGGTGCACGTCATCACCGGAGCGGTCACGTCGCAACTGGTGATCGTGTGCAGTATCTTGATGTCCGCATCGCTCGACGTGCGCAGTGCCGCGGGAACGTAGATGCGACGCGGCGTGATGATCGGGTGAAACTTGCCATGGTTGGGCGCGTCCGCCTGCCAGCGACGGAGCGCGGGAAGCGCGTCGAGAGGGTCATCCGCATCGAAATCGAGATCGAGCGGGGTGTAGAAGATCAGCCGGTCCCCGATCAGCCGCGAGGCGTAGTTGCGCGAGGAATAATAATCGTTCGAACGAAGCTGATAGGAATCCTCGAAGCCAAGGTGGCCATCGCGGCGCAGGCGAAAGCGATTGATCTGGGTGCCATCGCGTTCATAGCTATAGCCGATCACAATCACGTGATCGCCCGCCACCAGCATCTCGTCATACCAGTCGCCGTCGGCCTCAACGCCGGGCGCATAGGCGTTGATCGCGTCGATCGGCCGCATGCTGCCGCCCGCAATCGAGACGGTGAACAGCCGCCCGCGCCGCAGGATGATCAGCGTGTTGCCGGAAAGCTTGACGAGATCGCCTTCATCGACGCCCGATTCCTGGTTGTTGGTAATCGTCGGCGTGCGTGCCCGCGCGCCCGTGACGACGATGCTATTGCCGCCGTCCTTCGCGGCCGCTGCCAATTCTGCCTCGCGTCGCCGTTCGGCGCGGCGAGCAAGAGTGCGCAGATAGGCGCGCAACGCGGCCGTCGTGGCAAAGGATGCCGGCGCCGCGTGCGTCGCCCGTTGCGTGGCGTCCTGCGCAATGCTCGGCGGTGTGATCAGCAATGCGAGGATCGCCGACACGATGACTATGCTTCGCGACATCGCAACCCCCTTGTTCGGCATCGTTTTCATCCCGAACCTAGCGTGTCTCCCGCGTCCCTGAAAGCCCGGCCGACAGGGGCGGTCGCGGCTTCGGCGGCGCGTAGCGAGACCAGCTCCGCCCCGAACGGGTTGATCGCCCGCGGACAGCCCGTCGCCGGCAATCTCGATCGGCGTATCAGTCACGCACGGCTCTCCACGCCGCGATCACCGCATCGGCGGCGATCCGCCCCTCGTCGATCGTCGTCGCGCCCGAGGTGACCGATACGCGCATCACCCATTGGCCACGCCAGGCCGCGCCGCCGACATAGGCCACCGCATCCGCCTGCACCCGCGCGATCACCGCCCGTGTCGCGTCGTCGCTGTCGCCGAAACGCAGCATGAACTGGTTGAGTTCGGGTTCGAGGATCAGCGCCACGCCCGGCTCGGCGGCGATCCGCGCGCTCATCTCGGCGGCGGTCCGGCAATGCCGCTCGACCATCTCGGCGATCCCGCGCCGGCCGAGCTGGCGGATCATCGCCCAGGCCGGAAAACCGCGCGCGCGGCGCGACAGTTCGGGGACATAGGCCGAGGGGTCGCGCTCGGCGCCCTCGGCCGGCGGCAGATAGCTCGCGGTGATCGCCATGGCGCGGCGGTGCGCCTCCGCGTCGCGGACGATCGCGAAGCCCGAATCATACGGCGTTTGCAGCCATTTGTGACCGTCGGTCGCCCAGCTGTCCGCCAGCTCTACCCCGCGCGTCAGGTGCGCGCGGTCGGGGCAGGCCTGCGCCCATAGCCCGAATGCGCCGTCGACATGCAGCCAGGCATTGGCCTCGCACGCCATCGGCCCGATCTCGGCGAACGGGTCGCTCGCGCCCGTATTGATCTGTCCGGCCTGGGCGATTGCGATCACCGGCCCGTCAGCGGCGTTCAGCGCTGCGGCAAAGGCGGTCGGCAACATCCGCCCGGCCGCGTCGGTGGCGATCGTCTGCACCCGCTTCGCACCGAGCCCGAGATATTTCAGCCCCGAAAACACCGTGGCATGCGCGTCCGCGCCGATCAGCACGGTGATCGGCGGCGCACCGAACATGCCGTCCGCCTCGACATCCCAGCCGACCCGCCGCAACACCTCGCTTCGCGCCGCGGCAAGGCAGACGAAATTGGCCACCGTCGCTCCGGTGACGAAGCCGACCGACGCGCTCGCCGGCAACCCGAGCAGATCGAGCAACCATCCCGCCGCCACCGCCTCGATCGCCGACGCGGCAGGCGCGGCGGAAAGATTGGCGGCATTCTGCCCCCAGGCCGAGGTCAGCCAGTCGGCCGCCACCCCGGTCGGATGCGACTGCCCGATCACCCAGCCGAAGAAGCGCGGCCCGGTCGAGGCGCGAATCCCCGGCGTTGCGCGTTCGACCAGCTCGGCGATGATCGCCTCACCCTCGCCGCCCGTCTCGGGCACCGGCCCGGCAAAGGCTTCGAGCATCTCGGCGTAGCGCGCCACCGGCGTGCGCTCCGCCGCCGCCACGTCGCGGCGATAGGCGATGGCGGCTTCGGCGGCGCGGGTCAGGGCGGGGAAGGCGGGGTCGGTCATGCTGCGCGGTGTAGCGTAGGCGGTAGCGAACGCATTCCGAATCTTGCGGTAACCGCACCCGAAGTGCGTCAGCCGCTTAATCTGACCATTTGTGTACGGCTTTCCGAATTTGGGGAAAGTGGATGCTCCGACTCATTTTGGCGGTGCCCAACGGATCAACTGAAAAGTCCCGTTCGAAATGGCCGCACAAATAATCATCATCATCCAAAAGACTTGCGGTGTGTTCGACCAAAATCGTCACGGGTTTCCCGTCCGATATAAGGTTGGCTTTTTCGATGTCCCTCCATTGTGATTCAGTGGGCCACTCTCGGTGCCAGCCGCGGATCAGCGTTCCTCCGACGGACAATTTGGTGTCCGATCGGCGGCCTTCGGGATCGTCGCAATGATACAGGATGAAATTCACGGGCGATTTTCGCCCTGCAAGCCTTCTGAAGCTATCCTGAGTGATGTCGATCGGAAGCTGGGCAACGAGCTCTTTGCCGGCTGGAGTCCCAGAGTCTTTCACGAGATCGGGCAGTCTTCTCGCACCGACGATATCAATTCGCCTTTCGCACGCACCCAAGGCTACCAGAAGCATAACGAGTAATAGCGAGCGCATCGACGAACAATATCGCATCCCTACCGGCGGGCAAGAGAAGGCGTCGGGACTCATGCCAAAGCTACCCCGCAACACCGCTCCCAGTTTCGCCGCCACCGCGATGACCTTGTCGGCTGCCGTCTTCAGTGCCTCGTCGGGGAGGCTCTTTTTGCTCGCTTGCGGCGTGACCCCGGTCCGCCTGCGAACCAGTTAGTCATAGCCTTCGATCGTCCGTGACAGCGCCAGTCGCCAATGGTTCCCATCGAACCGATCCTCCAGCGCATCGCCATATTGGATCAACGTCCCCTCGGGACATCCCAGCTCGGGCAGATGGAGCCGCAACAGCGCCCGCGCGCCATCGACGTCAGTCGCATCGACGTCGCAAACGCAGAACAGGATTTCGCTCTCGCCGTCCTCGTCTTCCTCGCTCATCAGCGTCCCGCCGCCTTCGCTGCAACCCAGTCCCGCCAGCCGTAGCTCGGCGTCGATGTGGATGCTGAAGCGAAAGTGGCGATCGAACGGGTCGAGATCGCCTGGGACGATCACCGTCATATACTCGACGTCGTCAGGGTCTTCCATCTTGGCGCGAAGCCGGTCGTCGAGGAAGCGTTCGATCATCATTCGTGCGGTGCCGCGGAGGCGTTCTCGAACGCGCCGATCATCGCCTGCAACCGCGCCGCATCCTCCGGCGCCGCCAGATCGACGGCATTGCGCGCGAGATAATATTCCGTTTCGTCCTTCAGCGTCCCGCGCCGCAGGATCGCCTTCAGCCTCTTGGAGAAGCGCGCTCGTGCCTCGCTCAACGTCATGGCACCCTGTGCCGTCAGATGCGCGTCGAGCGTCCGGACATAGTCGGGCGGCTGGTCGTTCGACATCTCGACGATGTCGTTGATCGCCATGGCCAGTCCCTTGCGGGCGGCGGCGGGCTGCTTCTCCGCGATCGCCGCCAGCGCGTTCAACGGGTTGGCCGGGCTGTCAGCAGGGTGGCCCAGCGCATCGGTGAAGAAGATGCCGAGCAGGCGCTTCATGCGCTCATACTCGGCGTCCTGTTCAGCCACGCAACACCGCCCCCAGCTTCGCCGCCGCCGCGACGACCTTGTCGGCCACCGCCTTTAGTTCCTCGTCGGTGAAGCTCTTCTCTGCCGGCTGCAGCGTCACCTCGACCGCCATCGAGCGCACGCCGTCGCGTTCGAACAGGTCGAACAGCCGCGCGCCGGTGATCGCCGCCTTATCGGCGCCGCGCGCCGCGCGGACCAGCGCGTCGGCGGTCAGGCCGGCGGGCACGGTGAAGGCGAAGTCGCGCTTCACCGCCTGCAACGCCGGCGGCGTATAGGCGGGCCGCATGAAGCCACTCGCCCGCTTGGGCGGGATCGCGTCGAGATACAGCTCGACCGCCGCGACGGGGCCGTCGAGATCATAGGCCCTGGCGGTCAGCGGATGGACCATGCCGAACGCCGCCAGCACCGTCTTCGGCCCGAGCCTGAGCGTGCCCGACTGGCCCGGATGCCAGGCGTCGCCCGCCTCACCCATCACCTGGAGATTGTCGACCGGCGCCCCTGCGGCAGCAAGCAGCGCCAGCGCCTCGGCCTTGGCGTCGAACGCATCGAATTGCGTTGCCTTGCCGCTCGCCCAGCTCTTGGCGCTGCGCTCGCCGGCCAGCACCACGCCGAGCGTCGCGCGCTCGGCATCGGCCAGATAGCGCCGCCCGATCTCGAACAGCCGCACGCCATCGGCGCCGCGCTTCATGTTGCGCGCCGCCGCCGAGAGCAGCCCCGGCAACAGCGACGGGCGCATCACCTTGAGGTCCTCGCTGATCGGGTTGGCGAGCCGCCATGCCCCACCGCCGAACGGCGCCGCCTCGGCATCGGACAGGAAGCTCCACGTCACCGCCTCGTTCAGCCCGCGCGCGGCGGCGGCGCGGCGGGCGCGGCGCTCCAGCTTCTGCTCGGGCGTCGCGGTCGGTTTGGCCACGCCGGGCACGCGGTCGAGCGGGGTCGATGGGACCTTGTCGATGCCCTCGATGCGGATCACTTCCTCGACCAGGTCGGCGCTGCCCTCGACATCGCGGCGCCAGCTCGGCACGGTGACGTTCCAGCCGCCATCGACGGTGAAGCCGAGCCGTTCGAGAATGTCCTTCTGCCGCTCAGCCGGGACGGCAAGCCCGCCCAGCGTTTCGGCGCGCGCCGGGTCATAGGCGATGCTGCGCGCCTCGACCGGCGGTGTGCCGGCGCGCGTGATGCCGCTCGCCGTGCCGCCGCAATGCTCCAGCACCAGCATCGTCGCGATGGCGAGGCCGTCGTCGAGGAACGCCGGGTCGACCCCGCGTTCGAAGCGCTGCCGCGCATCGCTGGTCAGCGCCAGCTTCTGGCCCGTCCGCGCGATATGGTCGGGGTCGAAGAACGCGCATTCGATGATCACGTCGGTCGTGCCGTCGGACACGCCCGAATGCTCGCCGCCCATGATGCCGCCGATATCGTGCACCGCGACATCGTCGGCGATCACTGTCATCGACGCGTCGAGCGTATAGCTCTTGCCGTTGAGCGCCAGCACCTGCTCGCCGTCCCGCGCCTTGCGCGCGACGAGCCCGCCGCTGAGCTTCGCCTTGTCATAGACGTGCAGCGGCCGGCCGAGATCGACCGAGACGAAATTGGTGATGTCGACCAGCGCCGAGATCGGCTTCTGCCCGATCGCGGTGAGGAAATGCCGCATCCATGCCGGCGCGGCGCCGTTGGTCACCCCCGACACGCCCTGTGCATAGAAGGCCGGGCAGCCTTCGGGGTCCTCGGTGCGCACGTCCGGCCCCGGACCCTCGCCCGCCACCGGCGCGATCGCGTCGCGGCGATAGGCCACGGCCAGCGGCTTCAACGTGCCGAGCCCGGCCGCCGCCAGGTCGCGCGCGATGCCGCGCACGCCCATGCAATCCTGCTTGTTGGGCGTCACCGACACGTCGATCACCGCATCGTTGAGGCCCGCATAATCGGGGTACGGCGTGCCGACCGGCGCATCGCCGGGCAGCTCGATAATGCCGTCATGATCATCGCCCAGCTCGAGCTCACGCGTCGAGCACATCATGCCGTTCGATTCGACGCCGCGAATTTCCGCCACCTTCAGCACCATGCCGTTCGCCGGCACCACCGCACCCGGCATGCCGAACACGCCGACCAGCCCGGCACGCGCATTGGGCGCGCCGCACACCACTTGCAACGGCCCGTCACCGGCATCGACCGACAGCACCTGCAGCTTGTCGGCCTGCGGATGGCGCTCGGCGCTCAGCACGCGCGCGACGCGGAACGCCGCCAGCTTCGCACCGGGATTCTCCACCCCCTCGACCTCGAGCCCGACCCGCGTCAGCGTCTCGACGATCGTGTCGAGCCCGGCATCGGTGTCGAGATGCTCCTTGAGCCAGTTCAGCGTGAACTTCATAGC